>JBKBHU010000012.1:0-95843 GCA_046299715.1 Tepidisphaerales bacterium
CCGTCCCTTCGTCGCTTCCCCCCCTTCGTCGCTTCCCCCCCCTCCGTCGCTTCCCCCCACGTCCCTTCCCCCTCCCCCTGCGGCGTTTCGTCGCGCGGCGCCTCTGGAAGGTTTGCACGGAACGGTTGCACTGACCCCCGTCGATGGCATCGCCCACCGCACCCGATACCCTCGATGACGGCCGAGTTGCACACGGCCGTTTCGTTTTTCCGTGCTCGCCATCATGAGCTGGCTACATCACCTCTTCACCGACACCGAGTCCGCCGCCCAGAGCGTGGTCATCCTCGCGCTGATCGCGATGGTCGGTCTGGCCGTCGGCTCCATCAAGTTTCGCGGCCTGGGCCTGGGGATCGCCGGGGTGCTGTTTGCCGGGCTGGCCGCCGGTCACTTCGGGCTGAAGATCAATCCGTCCACGCTGGAGTTCGCCCGCGAGTTCGGGCTCATCCTGTTCGTGTACACGATCGGCGTGCAGGTCGGGCCGGGGTTCTTCAACAGCCTCAAGCGTCAAGGGCTGCCGCTGAACCTGCTGGCCGCGGGCATCGTGCTCGGCGGTGCGCTCACGGCGGTGGTGCTGTGGAAGCTGTTCATGCGGCCCGACCAGCTCGCCGCGGCCGTCGGTTTGCTCGCCGGCGCCACGACCAACACCCCCTCGCTCGCCTCCGCCCAGCAGGCGCTGCGCGACCAGCCCGGCGTCACCAGCGAGCTGCTCGCCCTGCCCGGGCAGGCCTATGCCATCGCCTACCCCTTCGGCATCCTCGGCATCATCCTGACGATGCTGCTGATCCGCTGGGCGTTCCGCATCGACCTGCAGCGGGAAATCAAGGACCTCGAGGCCGCCGCGCGGGCCAGTGCACCGCCGCTGGAGAACGCCAACATCGAAGTCCACAACCACAACCTCGCCGACATCCCCCTGCGGGAACTGCCGCTGATCGGCAAGACCTCGGTGGTCATCTCCCGCGTCTACCGCAACGGCAAGTCCGAGCTCGCCCGGCCCGACACCAAGCTGCAGGTCGGCGACGTCATCCATGCCGTCGGCGTGGCGTCCGCCGTCCGCGACCTCAAGCTGCTCGTGGGCAAGGACTCGCCGATCGATGTCCGCGCCGTCCCCGGGCCCATCACCGCCCAGCGGCTGCTGGTGTCCAAGTCGGCCGTCGTCGGCCGGCCGCTGGGCACGCTCGCCTACCCCAACCGCTTCGGCGTCAACATCACCCGCATCACCCGCTCCGGCATCGACCTCCCCGTCAACGACAACATGCGCCTCCAGGCGGGCGACTTCGTCACCGTCGTCGGCGAGAAAGACGCCATCGCCAAGGTCGCCGACGAACTGGGCAATTCGTCCAGACAGCTCCAGCACCCCCACCTCGTCGGCGTCTTTCTCGGCGTCGCCCTGGGCATCGTCATCGGCTCAATTCCCATTGCCGTCCCGGGGCTGCCCGCGCCGCTGCGGCTGGGGCTGGCCGCCGGCCCGCTCGTCGTGGCGATTGTCCTCAGCCACATCGGCCGCATCGGCCCCGTCCTCTGGTACATGCCCCACTCCGCCAACCTCATGCTCCGCGAGCTGGGCATCGTTTTGTTCATGGCCTGCGTGGGCCTTAAGGGTGGGGGCGCCTTCGTCGCCAACCTTCAGGCCAGCGGCGTCCAGTGGCTGGTCATCGGCGCGGCCATCACCCTCCTCCCCCTGCTGGTCTTCGGCTTCCTCGCCCGCGCCATCCTCAAGCTCAACTACCTCACCCTCTGCGGCCTGCTCTCCGGCGCGCTCACCGACCCGCCCGCCCTCGCCTTCGCGCAGTCCGTCACCGGCTCCGACGGGCCGACCGTGAGCTACGCCACGGTCTACCCGCTGGTCATGCTCCTGCGCGTGTTCTCCACGCAGGCCATCGTCCTGCTGCTGTTCACACTCTGACCGCGTGGCGGCCGTCGTACGGCGACCCTACCCACGCCGCTACTGCGGTACCAGACGCACCACCATGTCCGGGCGGTTGAGCACCACGTACACCAGCCCGTCCGGCCCCACCCGCACGTCCCGCACCCGCCCGCGGTTCTTCAAGATGACCTCCTGCACGCCCGCCCGGCCGTCCGCCGTCACCTCCACGCGCCGCACCTCCTCGAACGCCAGCGCCCCCACCAGAAGTTGCCCACGCCACGCCGGGAACTTCTCCCCGCGGTACACGTCCAGCCCGCACACCGCGATGCTCGGCGTCCACTGGAATGCCGGCTGCTCCATCCCCTCCTTGTGCGTGAGATTCGAAATGATCGTCCCGTTGTAGTTGCGGCCGTAGGTGATCACGGGCCAGCCGTAGTTCATTCCGGGGCGGATCCAGTTCAGCTCGTCCCCGCCCATCGGCCCGTGCTCCGTGGACCACAGCAGTCCGGTCTCCGGGTGCACGACCAGCCCCTGCGGGTTGCGGTTGCCGTAGCTGTAAATGCTCTCGTACACCCCTGCCTGCCCGACAAACGGGTTGTCCGAGGGGATGCGCCCGTCGGTGGTGATGCGGTGCACCTTGCCGTTGGGACGGGTGAGGTCCTGCGCCTGATTCTGCACGCCACGGTCGCCGATCGCGAAAAACAGGTTCCCCCGGCCGTCGAAGGTGATCCGCGTACCAAAGTGCAGCCCGGAGTTGGTGTAGTGCTCCGGACGCGCCTCCCACAGCACCTGCTCGTCGGTCCAGCGGTTGTCCACGATCCGTCCGCGGACGATCCGCGTCTGCCGGCCGCCGTGAGCCTGATGCGTGTACCCGAGGTACACCCAGCCCTTGGTCGCGAAATCGGGGTCCACGGCCACTTCCATCAGCCCGCCCTGTCCATGCTCGTTAGCGCGGGGGATGTCCCGCACCGGCTCGGGCAGGAGCTGCCCGTTGCGCCACACCCGCAGCCGCCCCGGCCGCTCGGTGATCAGCGCCTCGTTCGGCCCGGTCCACGCGATCGCCCACGGCGTCACGAGCTGCCCCTCGGGCACCACCGTTTCGATGCGGTACGTATGGTGCTCGGTCTCCACGACGTCGCCGCCGCGCCGCCGTGCCTCCGGCCGGGCCTGCGCTTCCTCCTCCATCAGGCTCACCAGCGACCAGATCTGCTCGTCGCTGAGCAGCGGCTCGTACGCCGG
Organism: Tepidisphaerales bacterium; assembly: GCA_046299715.1. GTDB lineage: Bacteria > Planctomycetota > Phycisphaerae > Tepidisphaerales > Tepidisphaeraceae > JBBRUM01. Next base: position 3,104 of record JBKBHU010000012.1, read on the forward strand.
CATCCCCAGCTCTTCGATGCCCCACTTGATCCGCCGGAACACCTGCATGCGGTCGCTGCCGAACTGCAGGTTGCCGTCGATCAGCGAACCCGCCCCGCCGCCGTTGAGATCCGCCCCGTGGCAGTTGGCACAGTGGGTCGCGTACAGCTCACGGGCCGTCTGCCCCGCCGCCGGGCGAGCCGTCCCGATGCCCAGCCCGATGACCACGCCCGCCACCGCCGCCAGACTCCACGCCGCCAACGTTCGCATGCGCTCCACGCTCCCGAAAGGTGCTGACCGGTAGGTGTTTCCACAACCAAACGGCCAAGGATAGGCGGCCGAGGGCCTCTGCCGCCCGCCCTTCGCCCGGCCGACCCCCTCCATCCCTCCCCCCCTCCATCGCTTCGTCCCTCCCCACCTTCGTCGCTCCCCCCCTTCGTCGCTCCGTCGCTCCCCCCCTTCGTCGCTCCGTCGCTCCCCCACGTTCGTCGCTCCGTCGCTCCCCCCCCCTCCGTCGCTTCTTCCCTACCATCCCCGCCCATGGCCGCTTCACCGTCTCCCGCACCTTCCGGCCCCAGCGAGTATGAGCTCGCCCGGCGTCACCACCGCGACCAGATCGCCGCCCTCGGTTTCGACCCGTACGGCCGCGCCGTGGACGGCCTCACCCCGCTCGCCGCCGCCAAGGCCCGCTACACCCCCGACATGGGCCACGACGGCGGCCCCTACCTCACGGTCGCCGGCCGCATCGTCCTCAAGCGCGACCTCGGCAAGCTCAGCTTCTACACCCTCCGCGACGACACCGGCGACCTGCAGGTCGGCTTTCAGAAAAACGTCCTCTCCGACCGCGAGTGGAGCCTGCTCAAGCTCCTCGACACCGCCGACCACATTGTCGTTCGCGGACGGCTGGGCGTGACCAACAAGGGCGAGGTCACCGTCTGGGCTTCGCCGCCGCCCGACGCCCCCTCGAACGCCGACGCTGGGGCCGCCTCCGCGCGCGTGGCCCCCCTGCCCGCCGTCGAGATCGCCGCCAAAGCCCTGCTCCCGCCGCCGGAGAAGTACCACGGGCTGGCCGACGTGGAGCTGCGGTACCGCCAGCGCTACGTGGACCTCTTCGCCAACCCCGACGTGCTGCGGACGATGCAGACGCGTATCCGCATCGTCGAAGAGGTCCGTGCGTATTTCCGCTCGCGCGGCTATCTGGAGGTCGAGACGCCGATGCTCCAGCCGCTGCACGGGGGCGCTTCCGCCCGGCCGTTCATCACCCACCACAACGCGCTGGACATGAAGCTGTACCTGCGCATCGCGCCCGAGCTGTACCTCAAGCGGCTGCTCGTCGGCGGCTTCAGCAAAGTCTTCGAGCTCAACCGCAACTTCCGCAACGAGGGCATCTCGCCCCGCCACAACCCCGAGTTCACCATGCTCGAGGCCTACGAGGCCTACGGCTCGTGGCAGACCATGGCCAGCCTCGTCGAGGACCTCATCTGCACCGTCGCCCGCAACGTGCTGGGCACACTGCGGATCGAACACCGCAACGCCAGCGGAGAGGTCTCCCGCACCATCGACCTCACCCCGCCCTGGCCGAGAGTCCGTATGACCGAACTGGTCGCCCAGCGTACCGGCTGGGCGTTCGACGGCCGGCCGCTGCAGGACGCCGCCCCCGAAGTCCTCGACCGACTTCGCGCCGAGGGCGCCCGCATCGATGCCATCCGGCAGCACACGCCCCACGAGCAGCTCGTCGAAGTCTACGAAAAACTCATCGAACCCACGCTCATCAACCCCACCTTCGTCACGCACGTCCCCTCGGTCATCATCCCGTTGGCCCGCGAAGAGCGGACCCCCGACGGCAAGCCCACCGGCTTCGCCGAGGTGTACGAGCTGGCCGTCAACGGCGTGGAAATCTCCCCCGGCTACTCCGAGCTCAACGACCCGGACGTGCAGGAAGCGCACTTCCGCCATCAGGTCGGCGATGAAGCCGAACGGCAGCAGATCGACCACGACTTCCTCAATGCGCTCAAGCACGGCATGCCCCCCGCCGGCGGCATGGGCCTGGGCATCGACCGGCTGGTCATGATGCTCACCGGCGCCGAGTCCATCCGCGACGTCATCCTCTTCCCGCTCATGCGGCCACAGGCCTAGCTGGCCTGTTCCGCTCGCCCGGCCCGCTCAACGCTCTGCCCGTCCCATGCCCCCCTCCTCCTCCGATCCCCCGCTCCCGCTCGAGTCGGCCGCCCCGCCGCCGGAAACGCCCGCCGATGCGGCCCAGCGTCAGCTCTCCACCCCGTTTCTCGCCCTCATGGGGGCCGTCGCCGGGGGCGCCCCGCAGCTCATCATCCCCACCGCCACCGTCGTCGAACTCATCGGCAACACCGTGATGGGCGCCCTCACGGTCACCCTGCTGGACACCCTGCTCGTCCGGCAGACGCTGCAAGGTCGCCAGCTCCGCACCGGCCGGATGCTTCTGCTGCTGTTCGTCTCCGTCACCCTCACGCTGGTGACCTTCAAACCCGCGTCGGTCGTCTTCCAGACCGTCTTCGGCACCGGCCCCAACCCCAACATCCGCTCGCTCTCCGCCAGCAGCTACACCGCCAGGCGGCTCGGCAACGTCGGCCACCGGCTCACGTTCACCGCCGAGCGCACCGCCCTGCAGGCCGCGTTCGAGCGGATGAACGCCCTGCCCGACGTGGAGTACACGGAGTTCCAGCCCGGCACCGACGACTGGGCCACCTTCGTGCGCACCCACGTGGCCGGCGAGCCGTTCGAGGAGGCCGTGCTGGCGTTTTCACGGCCCGAAGGCTTCGTCTGGGTGACCCGCTCGCCACGCGACCCCGAGCGGCGGGCGACGACCGTGCTGCTGCGCGATGCGGCCACGGGCCGTGCCTTCGCCGCCCACCGCCCCGGCTAACCCCCCCTCCCCTCCCCCCCCTCCGTCGCTTCCCCCCCTTCGTCGCTCCGTCGCTTGTCCCCCCTCCGTCGCTCCGTCGCTTCTTCCCCCTCCGTCGCTTCCCCCCCTTCGTCGCTTCGTCGCTTCCCCTAAACCAGAATCCCCTCTTCCCGCATCCACGCGACGAACCGTCGCAGACCTTCCTCCACGCGGATTTTCGGCTCGTAGCCCAGGAGCCGTTTGGCCTTGCTCACGTCGGCGTAGGTGATCAGCGGCTCGCTGATGGGGGCGGGCACGTCCTGGACGATCGCTTTCCTGCCCAGCAGCCGCTCGAGCACGGCCACGAACTCGAGGTTTTCGACCGGATTGCCGCAGCCGAGGTTGAGGATTTCAAAGTCGAGGCCGGCGTCGAGGGCGCGAACGAAGCCGTCCACGATGTCGTCGATGTAGGTCCAGTCGCGTTTGAGCCGACCGCCGTTGTACAGCGTGATCGCCCGGCCCTCGTTGATCGCCAGCGTCCACTGCCAGGGCATCATGTCCGGGCGCCCGTGGGGGCCGTAGACGTTGAAGAAGCGCACGATGGTCGTGCGGAGCTTGAAGAGGTGGTGGTGGCTGTGGGCGAACAGTTCCATCGCCCGTTTGCTGGCCGGGTACGGTGCCAGCGGGCGGTCGGCCGGGGCGTCCTCCCGGAACGGCACCGGCGTGCTGCTACCGTAGACGCTGCCCGTGCTGCTGAGCACGCACACCGGGTTGGTGCCGCACAGTCGGGCCGCGTCCAGCAGGTTCAAACTGGCCTGTACGTTGGCCTGTCCGTAGATCAGCGGGTGCTGCACGGAGTAGCGCACCGCCGCCATGGCCGCAAGGTGGGCGATGTGGGTCGGGCGGATGTCGGCCAGCAGGTTGCGGACTTGCTCGCCGTCGATGAGTTCGGTGGTCAGGAACGTAAACCGCGGATGGGGCAGCAGGTCGCGGAGATGGCGCTGTTTGTGTTCGATCGCGTAGTAGCTGTTGAGGTTGTCCAGCCCCACCACCGTGTCGCCGCGGTCGAGCAGGGCCTTGCACAGGCGCGACCCGACGAACCCCGCCGCCCCCGTCACGAGAATCTTGCGTCCAGTCGGTTCCACGGGTGCAAGGTTAGCGGTTCGGCCGCGGTGCCGAAAGCGCCGCGCCCCCGCCCGCCCCTCCCGTCACTCCCCCCCTCCATCGCTCCCCCCCCTCCGTCGCTCCGTCGCTTCGTCCCTCTGTCGCTCCGTCGCTTCGTCCCTCCGTCGCTCCCCCCCCTTCGTCGCTCCGTCGCTCCCCCCCCCTTCGTCCCTCCGTCGCTCCCCCGCTCTCGCTTCCCCCCCCACGGCTATACTCCACCGCGTCGGGGCCGTAGCTCAATTGGGAGAGCACCGCGTTTGCAACGCGGGGGTTGCCAGTTCGATCCTGGTCGGCTCCATTCGCCCCCCCTTCCCCGCGGGTCTAGCTGCCTTGGGTGAACCTGGCCGTCAGCGGGCGAGCTGGCGGTATTTTTCCTGATATTTCTGCCACAGCCGCGTATGGCGGCTGGTCAGGTCCACGCTTCGGCCCTGGGTCCACGCGTGGGTGACCAGCGATTCGGTGTCGAGGATGTCGCCGTCCGCGATGAACAGGGTCGCTTCCTTGCCGACGTCGAGGCTGCCCACCACGTCCGCGACGCCGAAGATCTCGGCCGGGCTCAGCGTGATCGCCCGCAGGGCTTCGGCCCGCGTCAGCCCGAACGCCGCCGCCGTCGCCGCGTGATACGGCAGATTGCGGCTGAACGCCGCCGCGCGGTTGCCGGTGATGGCAAACGGCACGCCCGCATCCCGCAAGCGGGCCGCCAGCGTGAACGGCGCGTCGTACGGTTCGATCCGGCGGTTGGGGTTGCGGTGCACCCCGTTGATCACCACCGCCACGCCGTGCTCCCGCAGCAGCGGGGCCACGCGTTCGGCTTCGTAGCCGCCGACGATGACCAGCCGCAACTTCTCGCTGACGGCAAACGCCACGGCCGACGCGATGGTCTCCGCACCATCCGCGCTGACCACCATGGGCACGCGCCCCTCCACCACGCCGCGCATGGCCTCCAGACGAAGGTCCGAAGGGAAGTTCGGGTCGGCCTGGCGAGCGGCCAGATACGCACGGGCGTCGGCGATGAGCTGCCGCACCGCACGCAGCGGGTCGGCCGTCGTCTCAGGGCCACTTCCGGTCGCGCCCGCGGCTGCCGCGGCGGCGGCCCCCGTCCGCCCGCCCGGCCGGCTCACGCTCGGCCAGCTCATGTTCATCCCCACACCCCCGCGCACGAGCATCTCCTCCCACGTCCAACCGTCCATCCGAAGGCACGCGCTCTGCCCCGACACCAGCCCGCCGCGTGGCGACGTGATCGTCAGCAGCACCCCGTTCGCCCTGGCCACGGGAATTTGCTCGCTGTCCGGATTGACCGCCACTTCGACCCGCACGTTGGGGTTGACGCTGCCGGTCTCCTGCGCGTCGCGCGTCGCCCGGATCGATTCGATCTCGGTGAGTCCCAGGTCGGTGTAGGCGTCGATCAACCCGGGATAGACGTGCTTGCCGGACGCGTCGATCACCTCTGCCCCCGCCGGCACCGCCACCTCCCCCGCCCGTCCGACGGCCGTGATGCGCCCGGCGTCGAACACCACCACGCCGCCTTCGATGACCGGCCCGGACACCGTGTGCACGGTGCCCCCCACCACCGCCACGGGCCGCACCTGCCGCGGCCCGGGGATCGAGTCATGCCCCCACGCCACACCGAGGCCGCACATCAGCCACGCCGCCAACGCCCAACGCATCCGTCGCATCGCTTGTCTTTCGTTGCCAGAGGTCCGCAACAATCGGCTCTTTCCGTTCCACGTGGAACATTCCCCTAACGCCCGCCCCGACCGCGCGCCCGGTCGGCGGCATGCCCGCCGTGGCCATGCCCGAACTGGTCGTGTTCGACCTCGTCGTGTTCGACGTGGTCGTCATGGTCCGCGTGGAAGCAGAACTCATCGTGGTTGGGCCAGAGCTTGGCGGGCGTGGGCGGCGGGTCGCCGGGGCCGGCGGGCGTCTCGCCGCTGCCGAGCACCTTCTGCACCAGGGCCGCATGACGCCAGCGGTTCTCCTCGCGGTGCTGGCGGTCGCTCTCGATGCACCAGTACTTCCGCCCGTCGATCCACGTCTGTTCGACACGGCTGGCCGTGGACATCGGCGGGCCCGACCACAGCACGAGGTCCGCGTCTTTGCCCGCCTTGATCGACCCCACGCGGTCGTCAATCCGCAGCGACTTCGCCGGGTTGAGCGTGACCATCTTCCACGCCTCTTCCGGCGGCACCCGGCCGTACTTCACGGCCTTGGCCGCCTCGAGGTTCATCCGCCGACCCAGCTCGGCATCGTCGGAGTTAAGGCTGGTCACCACGCCCTGCTGCCACATCAGCGCCGGGGCGTAGGGGATCGCGTCGTACACCTCGATCTTGAACGCCCACCAGTCGCTGAAGCCCGACGCGGTTACCCCCGCCCTGGCCAGCTCGTCGGCGATCTTGTACCCCTCCAGCACGTGCTGGAACGAGCCGATGGTGACGCCCCAGTCGCGGCAGGTCCGCAGCAGCGCCAGCATCTCGTCCTGCCGGTACGCGTGGCAGTGGATCCACCGTGTGCCTTCGAGGATCTCCGCGATGGCCTCCAGCTCGAGGTCCTTCCGCGGGGGCAGCATCGACCGCGGGTCGGCCGTGAAGCGCTGCCACGCCTGCCGGTACGCCCGGGCCGCGGCGAAGGCGTCGCGGACCAGCTGCTCGACGCCCATGCGGCTCTGCGGGTAACGCGTCGTGAACGTATCGCCCCAGTTGGACTGCTTGGGGTTCTCGCCAAGCGCGAACTTGATGCCCTCGGGGGCGCCGGCCATCTTCAGCCCCTCTGGGGTCGCCCCCCAGCGCAGCTTGATGACCTGGTTCTGCCCGCCGATGGTGTTGGCCGAGCCGTGCAGGATGCTGGCGGCGGTCACCCCGCCGGCGAGCTGGCGGTAGATCGTGATGTCGGTCGGGTCGATGTAGTCGCCGATGCGGGTCTCCGCAGAGATGGTCTGCCCCGACTCGTTGATCCCGCCGTCGGTGGCCATGTGCGAGTGGGCGTCGATGATGCCCGCCGTGAGGTGCTTACCCGTCCCGTCGATGGTGACCGTGCCTTCGGGGATCGTCACCCCTGCCAGCGAACGGAACACGCCGGCGATCGTGCCCTGCTGCACCAGCACATGCCCGTTTTCGATGACCCCCTCGGCCTCGCCCGTCCACACCGTCACGTTGGTGAACAGCACGCTGGCGGGCTGCTCCGGAAGGCCGTAGCGGCCGTACTCGCCCAGCGGCCAGCTCGGCTCGAACATGGCGGGCCGCGTGGCCGGGCCGGTGGCGGGTCGGGTGCTCGTGCCGGCGGGGCGTGAAGCCGGGGCGACACGTCGTCCGGTGACGACGGCCCGGCGGCCGTCCGGGTACAGCACGCTGCCGGTGAGCTGGTCGCCGATGAGCGTGGCGCTGACGACGGCCGTGCCGCTGCCGCTGCCGCCGAGCCGGTCCGCCCGGACGGAAAACGCCAGTGAGCTGTCGTACATCGACACCCGCGACAGCTCGCCGCCGCGGCCGTCCCCTCCGCGGTTCTCGCCGCCGCGTTCGACGTCGTCGCGGCCGGTTTCCCCGCCCACCCGCTCCCCGCCCACCCGGCCGGTGAGCCGCTGCAGCTCGCCGCCGATGAGCACGTCGCTGCTCCAGTCGCCGATGCTCAGCCGCCAGGTGCCGCGGGGGTCGATCAGGCTGGCCGGAACGTGCTCGAAGCGGACGCCGTCCACCCACGTTTCCAGCAGCCGCGTGCGTTCAGCGAACAGCGGCCCGTCGGTGACCAGCAGGCTGGCGCACTTGCCCGGCTCGAGGCTGCCGACGCAGGTCTCGGCCTTGAACAGCCGCGCCGGCACCATCGTGAGGCTGCGCAAAGCGGCGTCCTCGCTGAGCCCGCGGGCGACCGCCTTGCGCATCTGCCCGAGCAGCGTTTCGCCCCGTGCCCCGCTCAGGCCCTGCGTGGTGACGGCGAAACGAACGCCCGCCGCCTCCAGCCGCGCCGGGTTCTCCGGCGCGAGGTCCCAGGCCATCAGGTCCATCAGCGAGGTCGCGTGCGCCTGCTCGGGCGTGGTGACGCTGGGCGGCCGGGGAAACGCCACCGGGATGACCACCGCCCGCCCCGTCGCGGCGATCTCGGTCAGCAGCCGGAACTCCTGCCCGCTGCCGCGCACAATCACCGGCATGCCGAACTCGCGCCCCACGGCGTCCGCCCGCAGCGCGTACAGCTCGTCAGGCGCGTCGATCATCAGGGGCAGCCGGTTGACAAGCTGCTGACTCAGCGTCGCCAGCGCGTCGTTCTTCTCCGGGTGCGGCAAAGCCCGGTTGGTCGCCGCCGCCTTCCACGCCCGCTCGTACCACAACGCATCCAGCAGCGTCTGACGCACAAGGGACATCGCCCCCATCGGGCTGGTGGGGTAGCGGTCGGCCTCGGGGATGTCGGCCGTGCGGCCGGGCCTCGCTCCCGGCGTGAGGGCGATGTGCTGGGCGACCTCGGCGCGCACGATGGCGTGCTCGGGCCCCTCGTCGCCGGTGTTCACCAGCGCGCTGGTGCCCTTGACGATGCCCCGTGGCGGCGCCACCAACCGCGCGACAATCCCCTGCTGCCGAAGCTGCCGGTTCAGCTCGCGGTCCGGGCGGTAGTGCCGCGCGACGGACAACTCCGGCGTCACGCGGCTGTTCCAGTGACGCGCCCCGGTCGGCGCGGGCAGCTCGCCGGCGTACTCGCTGTAGGCGTCGATCAGCCCCGGGTAGACCCACCTGCCCGAGAGATCGATCCGCCGGGCTTCCGGCGGCACGGGCGTCGTCTCATCGCCCACGGCCACCAGCTTGCCGTCGCGGAAAACGACCACGCCGCGATCAATCCTCTGACCTGCCGCGGGCACCACCGTCGCGTTGACGAGGGCATAGGTCTGCGGCGTGTTGCTCCGCAGGCCCGGCGGCGGCACGGTGCCGGGCACCCCAGGCCCCGGTCCGCTCGCCCACACCCACCCGCCCCCGCCCAGGACCCCCAACGCGACGCCCGTCACCCACCCCACCAGCACGAACACCAGCCGGAACGCACACCACGCGGCCATCTGCCTCATGCGAACCTCGTTGGACCGATCTCGGCGTCTCCGCCAGCCGCCCACGCTGAACACCACGCCGGGCGGGAATCACACGGTGCGGCGGAGCGTAACGAACGGCCGCCGAAGGTCCAAGCGGATTTTGCTCTTCATCAACCTTTCGACACGCCCGGCGTTGGACTTGCCTGCCGTGCGTCTATGCGTGAGGCGCGAGCGGGCCGCCCCGAAACGCACGAGCCGCGCGTGGGCCTGCTGGCTTTCGCGCGGCGGCGATCAGCCGCGGCGAGTCGTGAGAAACCGGTGAGCCGTCGTGGTCGCCCCAGAGCTGTCGAAGCACCAGCCCGTGCCGTTGCAGCAGCACTTGCAGCTCCCGCGGCAGCAGCCAGGTCATGTCGAACCGCACGGCCCGATGCCGCTCGCGTCCCCGGTCGAACCAGCGATAGTGGAACGTCACCCGACGCCGCTGGAATGCCGGCGGGCTGATGTCCTCCAGGTCGGTCCAGCGGGTGACGGTGCGGTCGAGCTCGGGGACGTAGAAGGTGACCGGGTCGAGGCCGGTCAGCGGGCCGTGGGCGAGCTGGCCGAAGTCGGGGTTGAACACGTCCACCCACAGCAGCCCGCCCGGCCGGAGGTGATACGCCGCAGTAGCCAGGACAGCATCGAGCTGATCGATGTCGGGGAAGGCCAGCAGCGTGTTGAACAGCAGCAGCACGGCGTCAAAGCGTTGCCGCCCGCCAGGGTGGCGGTACGTGCGGATGTCGCCACACACCAGCTTGAGCCGACGCGGGGACACCGCGCTGATGCGCCGCTTGGCTTCGGCCCGCTCGAGCATGGCCGGGTCGTTGTCCACACCGACGACACGGTGACCGGCCTCGGCCAGCGGAATAGCGGCCCGGCCCGTTCCCACGGCCAGCTCGAGGATCCGTTGCGGCCGCCTTGGCAGATGTCGCAGCAGGAACGGCACATCGGTCTGCAGATACGGGAGGTGGGCGTACTCGGCGTCGTAGTAGGCGGGAATCGCCCGATAGGGCTGGTGGGCCGGCACGGCGGGTCGGCGGCGGGGCATACGCGGCGAGCTTAGCGGACTGGCGGCCGGCGCGAGTACACGCCCGACATCGAACAGAGGCCGGCTGGGGAAAGCTCAGCCGCAGCGGATCACCAGGCCGTCGTGGGCGAGCTGCATGCCCGGCGGCAGGAGGCGGTTGGTTTCGGCGTGGCCGAGCCCGTGAGCGATGTGGGTGAAGTAGGTTTCCCGGGCGCCCAGCCGTCGGGCCACGTCAATAGCCTCCTCGACGGTGAAGTGCGTGGCGTGCTTCTTCCATTGAAGGGCGTCGAGCACGAGCACTTCGACGCCGGCCAGACGTTCCCAGCTCGCGGGCGGGATGTGGTTTACGTCCGTGCAGTACGCGAGGTTGCCGATGCGGAAGCCCAGCACCGTGGTGTTGCCGTGCACGAGCGGAATCGGCACCCACGTCTGCCCGCCGATGACAAACGGGGTGTCCGGGCGGATGGTGCGGTGCACGAGGTGCGGCCGGAACAGCGTGGAGTCGGGGGTGGGGGGCTTGAAGGCGTAGCCGAAGCAGGTCAGCAGCGTGCGGGCGGTGGCTTCGTCGGCGTACACGTCCAGCGGGCCGCCGCGCACGGCATTGAACCGGCGGACGTCGTCCAGGCCCATGATGTGGTCGGCGTGGCCGTGCGTGTAGACGATGGCGTCGATGTGTTTCAGCCCGACCGACACCGCCTGCAGGCGCAGCTCGGGCGTGGTGTCGATCAGGACGGTGGTCGTGCCGTCGCGGACGACCGCCGAGCAGCGTGTGCGCTTATCCCTCGGGTCGTCGGAACGGCACACATCGCACTCGCAGGCGATCATGGGGACGCCGGCGGACGTGCCGGTGCCGAGGAACTGGAGCTCGAGGGTGGGCACGGGTGCGGTCACCTCCGGGCCTCAACGCGGGCGACAGGACGAAGCTCGAGACAACGAACCCTTCATGCCGTGGCACGGCCCGCGACCGGGGCCGTCTCCCCGTCAGGCCGTTCTCCGCCCTGCCCGACATCGTTCCGGGCCGCCGCCCCCCCCAAGGAGGCCCGCTTGAGCTCGGCCAGCAATTCGGGGGGGACTTCGCTGGTGGTCTTGCAGCGGGGGTAGCGCGAGCACCCGAGGAACGGGCCGCGGCGGCCGTTGCGGATGACCATGTGCTTGCCGCATTCGGGGCAGTCGATGTCGGTGGGCCGGTCCATGGCGATCTGCCCTGTGTCGGGCGCGGACGCCACGGCCTCCGGCGTGAACTGGGCGCTGACTTCGCGGACGAGCTTCTCCGCCTCGGCCCGGTCGCCCTTGAGCGCCGGCAACAGCTTCTCCACGTACTCACGGACGCTCCCTTCGAGCTTGCTCACCTGCCGCGTCGCACGACACTTCGGGAACCCCGAGCAGCTCAGGAACGGCCCACGCTTGGAGTCGCGCAGGATCATCGGCCGGCCGCACTTCTCGCACGGCACCGACGTTTCGACCTTGGGCTTGGGCGGTTGCGGGTTGCCTTCCTTGTCGAGGTTGAGGATGAGGCTGCAGCTGGGGTTGCCCTGCTCGTCCTTGACGCCGTAGCCCGTGCACGAGAGGAACTCGCCGAATCGGCCGGAACGCTTGACCATGTCGCGGCCGCACCGCGGGCACTTGACGGCGGATTCCTCGCTCAGCCGGGGCTTGCCGGTCACCGGATCCATCGGGACGGTCGTGTTGCAGTCGCGGTCTTCGCACGCGAGAAACAGCCCGGTCTTGCTGATGCGGCGCAGCAGCGTCTTGCCGCACTTGGGGCAGCGGTGCTCGGTAGGCTGCCCGCCGGCGTGCGGCATCGTCCGCAGCGCCTCGTCCACGCCCTCGTGGAAGGGTTTGTAGAAGTCGCGCAGAAGCTGCACCCAGTCCACCCGGCCCTCCTCCACCTGATCGAGCTCGGACTCCATCCGGGCCGTGAAGCCGACGTCGAACACCTGCGGGAAGGCTTCAACGAGCAGGTCGCACACGACGATGCCGAGCTGCGTGGGATGGAAGCGGCGGTCGAGCTTGGCGACATACTCGCGGTCCACGATCGTCTGGATGATGTTGGCGTACGTGCTGGGCCGCCCGATGCCCTCTTCCTCCAGCTTCTTCACCAGCGACGCCTCGGTATACCTTGCGGGCGGCTGCGTGAAGTGCTGCGTCGGCTCGAGGTCGAGCACCGACAGCGGCTGGCCAGCCTCGAGCTGCGGCAGCAGCGCCTCACCCTGCGGCACGCCGGTGACGCGCATGAACCCGTCGAAGACCAGCTTCCGTCCGGTGGCCTTGAACAAGGCCCGCCCGGCCGTCTCCGCCCGCACCAGCACGGTGGTCTGGTCGAACTCGGCCGGCCGCATCTGACACGCCACGAACCGTTCCCAGATCACCTCATAAAGCCGGGCGTCGTCGCGGGCGAAGCGGGCGGCGGCCCGGGCGGGCGTGAGCGAGACGTCGGTCGGACGGATGGCCTCGTGGGCCTCCTGCGCGTCCTTGTTGCTCGAGGCGTAAACGTTGGGCTTCTCCGGCAGGTAGTCGGTGCCGAACGCGGAGGCGATGTGCCGGCGCGCCATCTCCACCGCCTCCCGGCTGAGGTGGGTGGAGTCGGTGCGCATGTACGTGATGTACCCCTCTTCGTACAGCCGCTGGGCGATCTTCATCGTCCGGTCGGCGTTGAAGCTCAGCCGCGACGCCGCGACCTGCTGCAGCGTGCTGGTGATCAGCGGCGGTCCCGGCCGCGACGTGGTCCGCTTGCGGTCCACCGACTCGACGCGGAACGCCGGCACCGACCCCAGACGCACGTGAAGGGTCGTAGGGTGCCGTGCCGGCCCCTTGGCCTCGGGGTCGTCACCGACCTCCACCCGCTCGACGACCAGGCCCAGGGCTTCGGCGACGCGTCGGGCCTGCTCGACCCCGCCGGCCTCGAACCTCCCGCCCTCGAACTCCACCAGTTCCGCGACGAACGCGTCGTGCCGCTGCAGGAAGTCCAGCCGCTCGGCTCGGGACACCGGCGGGTCGGCCCCGACCAGCTCGGCCCAGGCGCTACGCAGCGCGGCCAGCCCGTCGGTCCGCGTGGTCAGCACGGCCTCGACCTTCCAGTACTCCGACGGGATGAACCGCTCGATCTCGCGCTCACGCTCGACGATCAGCCGCAGCGCCACGCTCTGCACCCGGCCGGCCGAGAGGTTGCGCGCCACCTTCCGCCACAGCAGCGGGCTGGCCTCATAGCCCACGATGCGGTCGAGCACGCGCCGGGCCTGCTGCGCATTGACCCGCGCCAGGTCGATCCGGTGCGGGTTGCTGAAAGCCCGCTGGATCTCGGCCTGCGTGATGGCGTTGAAAATCACCCGCTTGACCCGGTCATCCGGCAGCCCCAGGGCCTGCTGCAGATGCCAGGCGATCGCCTCCCCCTCGCGGTCAAGGTCGGTCGCGAGGAAGACGTCGTCCACCTCGCGAAGCAGCTTACGCGTGTCCGTGATGAACTGCTTCTTGTCCTTCAGGACCTCGTAGTTGGGCTGGAAGGTGTCAAGGTCCACCTGCATGCCGCTGCTCGGCAGGTCGCGCACGTGGCCCTTGGACGCCACGACGATGTAGTCGGGCCCGAGGTACTTTCCGATCGTCTTCGCCTTGGCGGGCGACTCGACGATCACCAGCGACTTGTGCGTGCCGTTGGCCAGCCGCGCGGGCCGGGCTGCCCGGGTCACCGCACCCCGTCCGGCGGGCTTCTCGAGAGCCTCGTCGTCGGGCTCCCCGCCGTCGAGCCCACGGCTGCTGGTAGGCTCTGCGGCCTTGCGGGCCTTGGTGGACCGGGCCGTCGTCGCCCTGCCGCCCTTCGACGAGCGGCTCCCCTTCGACGAGCGGCTTGGGGCAGAACGCGACGCGGACCCGCGGCCGGCCTCCCGGACGCCCGCCGGGGACGTCTCGCCCCCCGCCGCCGGGTTGGCCGTCTCGCTACCCACCGATTGCTCACCGACGTCTGCTGCCGGCGCCGGACCCGGCCCCGCGGCCGAACCCGACGAAGGCGTGTCGGACGACTCATCCGACACGGGGACCGTCGGCGGCGACTGGGCTTTTCGCGTACGGGTGGAGGGCATGGGACGTCAACCTTTCCTGTCAGGCCCCTGCAACTCACCGACGGCCGCGGAGCGGCATCGGCCGAAGGGGCAGGAATGTCCGCAACGTCACGGGGCCCGGTGTCGGCCCCGCGGCGGGCGGTACTCTATGTCGTCGCTTCCGCCGCCCAGCAAGAGAAAATCGTCGTAAGCCGTCCACGGACGGCGGCCCCGGGTTCCAGCCGGCCTGCAGACGACGAGCCTCAACTGTCTTTCGTTTCAGCACTTAGACAAATGGCCGTCGGCACACCTGCTCCGCACAGACGCCCCCGTTAAATGCACAAGACTCCGCAACGAACCCAGCGAACCGCACAATTTTTCAGAACTCACGAGAAGATGTAAGCAGGTGGTCCGGGGAAAGGGCGGGACCCAACGCCACCGCCCCCGAACCGGTGCAGGTCGGGGGCGGCGTGTGGTTCGGCGGCGGAACGCCGGTGCTGTTTTCTCCGCCGGGCGGGGGTGACCCGTCCCGGGGAGAACGAGGCCGGAGGATGCACCCCGGGTCAGGCCATGCCCGGCAACGTCGTGTCGCGCGGGGTCGGGAGCCGCGGCGGCAGCTCGGCGGGGGAGGTTTCCGGCGGCGGCTCGACCAGCTTCTGCACCTTCAGCGTCGCCAGCGGCCCGAAGGCGGTGCCCGCGGGGATGAGGTGCCCAAGGATCACGTTCTCCTTCAGGCCCACGAGGAAGTCCTGCGCGCCGGCGAGGGCGGCTTCGGTGAGGACCTTGGTGGTCTCCTGGAAGCTGGCGGCCGAGATGAACGACTCGCTCGAGAGCGAGGCCTTGGTGATGCCCAGCAGCAGGGTCTTGCCACGCGGAGCCTTGGGCTTGCGGTAGGTGGCCTTCTCCTTGCCGGCCGCCTCCGCCTCTTCGTTGGCGGTCTTGAGATCGCTGCGGGGCACGATGTCGCCCTTCCGGAAGGGGGTGCCGCCCGGGTCGTCGATCTTGACCGACGAGTTGAGCCGGTTGATCTCCTGCCGGTAGCGGTGCTTGTCCACGGCCTCGCCGGGGAGGAAGCGGCTGTCGCCGGGGTCGTCCACCTTCACCTTGCGGAGCATCTGGTTGAAGATGATTTCGATGTGCTTGTCGTTGATGCGCACGCCCTGGCTGCGGTAGATCGACTGCACCTCCGCCAGCAGGTACTGGTAGAGGGCCTCTTCGCCCTTGATCCGCAGGATGTCGTGGGGGATCAGCGGCCCGCGGATGAGCGGGTCGCCGGCGCTGACGTAGTCGTTGGCGTGCACGAGCAGTTCCTTGTCCTGCGGCACGTGGTGTTCGCGCTCCTGCTGGGTCTGCTCATTGCGGACGATGATGGTCATCTTGTTCTTGCGGCGGTCGGAGCGCAGCTCCACCACGCCGTCGATTTCTGCGAGCACCGCCGGCTCCTTGGGCTTGCGGGCCTCGAAGATCTCGGTGACGCGCGGCAGGCCGCCGGTGATGTCCTGCGTGCCCTTGGCCTGCTTGGGCTGGCGGGCCAGCAGCGTGCCGGCGTCGATCCGCTGGCCGTCGCTGACCTCGATGCGGCTGCGGGCCGGCAGGTAGTGGAAGTCGAGGATCTTGCCGTCCTCGTCCTCGATGGTGATGCGCGGGCTGCGGTCGCCCTTGTGCTCGGTGACGATGAGCTTGTGGATCCCCGAGCCCTTGCGCTCCTCTTCCCTGCGGACGGTCTCGCCGACCGTGATGTCCACGTAGCGGACGATGCCGCCCTTCTCCGCGAGGATGGGCGTCACGTGCGGGTCCCACGTGACCAGCTGGTCCTTGGCCTTGACCTTGGCGCCGTGCGGCACGAGCACGGTGGCCCCGTAGGGCACCTTGTGCTTCTCCAGCTCGCGGCCTTTGGCGTCCACGACCGCGATCTCGCCGTTGCGCTTCAGCGCCACCAGCCGCTTGTTGCCTTCGAAGTCGCGGACTTCGACGGCGTTGATGTCGCGGTGCTCCACGATGCCCGCGACCCCGGCGCGGATGTCGTTGTCCATCAGGGCGCCGGTGGCGACGCCGCCGGTGTGGAACGTCCGCATCGTCAGCTGCGTGCCCGGCTCGCCGATCGACTGCGCGGCGATGATGCCCACCGCCATGCCCTCCTCGACCAGCTGGTTGGTGCTCATGTCGATGCCGTAGCAGCGTGAGCACACGCCCCGCGGGCTGTCGCAGGTCAGCGGCGAGCGGACGCGGATCGAATCGATGTTCAGGGCCTTGAGCTTCTCGGCGATCTCCTCGGTGATCACCTGGTTCTCGTTGACGATCACCTCGTCGGTGATCGGGTTGCGGATCGTGTCGCGGGCGACGCGTCCGACGATCAGCTCGCGGAGCTCGACCTCGACGCTCTCGCCCTTCATGATCGTGCTCTTGGTGATGCCGTTGAGCGTGCCGCAGTCGAACTCGTTGATGATGACGTTCTGCGCCACGTCGCAAAGCTTGCGGGTGAGGTAGCCGGCGTCGGCGGTCTTGAGGGCGGTGTCGGCCAGGCCCTTACGCGCGCCGTGCGTGGAGGAGAAGTACTCCAGCACCGACAGGCCTTCGCGGAAGTTCGATTTGATCGGCGTCTCGATGATCTCGCCGCTGGGCTTGGCCATCAGCCCGCGCATCGCGCCCAGCTGCCGCATCTGGTCCACCGAGCCGCGGGCCTTGCTCGTGGCCATCATCGTGATCGGGTTGAGGTACAGCAGCGTGCCCGGCGTCCGCGGCGGCACGGGGCGGCCTTCGGCGTCGCGGTAGTCCTCCGCCAGACCTTTCATCAGGTCGTCGGTCACCAGCTTGCGGCAGTGCGTCCAGATGTCCTGGAGCTGCGACCGCCGCTCCTGGTCGGTGATGGCGCCGACCTTGAAGTTCTTCTCGATGCGGTCGGCCTTCTTCTGGCCCTCCTCGAGGATGGCCGCCTTCGTCTCCGGCGTGCGGATGTCGGTGATCCCGAAGCTCAGCCCCGCCAGCGTGGACCGCTTGAAGCCGATCTCCTTCATCCGGTCGAGCAGGTCGATCGTGGCCGGGCGGCCCAGCAGGCGGTAGCAGTCGGCGATGACGCGGCTCTGGCCGCCGCTGGTGAGCGCGTAGTTGTAGAACGGCATCCCCGGCGGCAGCAGGTCGTTGAACAGGCACCGGCCCACCGTCGTCAGGATCACGCGGCCCTTGCCCCCGCGCGATTCCGGCACCGGCCGGCCGAGCCGGCGGTAATGCTCATCGAGGTGCTTCTGGCTCACCGTCTCGATCGGCACGGGGGACGACTTGTCGTCCGGGACGACGTGGGTCCGGTCGGGCAGACGCACGAAGATCCGCGCGTGCGTGGCGATCTTGCCCATGTCGTACGCGAGGAACGCCTCGGCGGGCGAGTTGAAATAGCGGAACTCGCCCTTGTCGTTCTCGCGGTCCACCGTGATGTAGTAGATGCCCAGAACGATGTCCTGCGACGGCGTGATGATGGGCGAGCCGTTGGCGGGCGAGAAGATGTTGTGCGGCGAGAGCATCAGCAGATGCGCCTCGGCCTGCGCCTCGATCGACAGCGGCAGGTGCACGGCCATCTGGTCGCCGTCGAAGTCGGCGTTGAAGCCCTTGCACACCAGCGGGTGGATCTTGATCGCGTTGCCCTCCACCAGCACCGGCTCGAACGCCTGGATGCCCATGCGGTGCAGCGTCGGGGCACGGTTCAGCAGCACCGGGTGCTGGTAGATGCACTCTTCGAGGATGTCCCACACCTCGGGGTCGCGCCGCTCGAGCATGCGCTTGGCGCTCTTGATGGTGTCGGCGTAGCCGTGCTCCTTGAGCCGGCGGATGATGAACGGCTGGTACAGCTCCAGCGCGATCTTCTTCGGCAACCCGCACTGGTGCAGCTTCAGCTCCGGCCCGACGACGATCACCGAGCGCGCGGAGTAGTCCACGCGCTTGCCCAGCAGGTTCTCGCGGAAGCGTCCCTGCTTGCCCTTGATCATGTCGGTGAGCGACTTGAGCGGGCGGTTGCTCGAGCCGAGCACCGGGCGGCGGCAGCGGCCGTTGTCGAACAGCGCGTCCACCGCCTGCTGCAGCATGCGCTTCTCGTTGCGGATGATGACCTCGGGCGCGTTGAGGTCCACCAGCTTCTTGAGGCGGTTGTTGCGGTTGATGATGCGCCGGTAGAGGTCGTTGAGGTCGCTGGTGGCGAAGTTGCCCGACTCCAGCAGCACCAGCGGACGCAGGTCAGGCGGGATGACCGGGATGACGTCCATGACCATCCACTCGGGCTTGTTCTCCGAGTTGCGGATGGCCTCGACCATCTTCAGCCGCTTGGTCAGGTCCTTGATCTTCTGCTTGCTGTTGGTCTTTTCGATCTCGGCGCGGATCTTCTCGGCCTCGGACTTGAGGTCCAGCTGCATCAGCAGCTTCTTGATGGCCTCGGCGCCCATCTCCGCCTCGAAATCCGTCCCGTAGCGCTCGTACGCCTGCCGGTACTCGTCCTCGGTGAGCAGCTGTTTCCGCTTCAGCGGCGTCTTGCCCGGGTCGGTGACCACGAAGTCCTGGAAGTAGACGATCTTCTCGATGTCCGTGGTCTTCATGTCCAGCAAGGCGCCCAGCCGGCTCGGCAGCGCCTTGAAGAACCAGATGTGCACGATGGGGGCGGCGAGGTTGATGTGCCCCATGCGCTTGCGACGCACCCGGCTGTGGGTCACCTTCACGCCGCAGCGGTCGCAGACGATCCCCTTGTGCTTCGTGCCCTTGTACTTGCCGCACGAGCACTCCCAGTCCTTCTCCGGGCCGAAGATCCGCTCGCAGAACAGCCCGTCCTTCTCCGCGCGGTACGTGCGGTAGTTGATCGTCTCCGGCTTCTTCACCTCGCCGAACGACCAGGAGCGGATGTCGTTGGGGCTGGCGAGCTGGATGCGCACCGAGCCGTAGTCGTTCACGCGGTCGTAGACGGTTTCAGCCATGATCGTGCTCTTTCTTCTCACTCGGCGGTGCACTCAGGCCCGCCTGGAACTCCGCTTCGGACTTGGGTTTGAACCGCCGCCGCTCGGTCTTCTCGCCGCCGCCCCGCAGCATCTTCAGGAAGATCTCGGGACGCATCAGCACGGTGATCAGCACCGTGAGGACGACAACGGTCAACACCAGGGTCATGGTCGCTCAGCTTCGGCCTTGCCGCCGCCGTGCGCCGGGCCGGAGGGGATGTGCTTCCCCGGCCGCGTCGCACGTCCTGCGGCTCACATCACTTCCTGTTCC
The DNA here is from genome assembly GCA_046299715.1 of Tepidisphaerales bacterium. Lineage (GTDB taxonomy): Bacteria > Planctomycetota > Phycisphaerae > Tepidisphaerales > Tepidisphaeraceae > JBBRUM01. Next base: position 22,438 of record JBKBHU010000012.1, read on the forward strand.
TCGCCTTCACGCTGCAGGCCTTTTTTCTTCTCGAGCTGGATGTTCAGCCCCAGCCCGCGGATCTCGTTGCACAGCACGTCGAAGCTCACCGGCGTGCCGGCCTCGAGCGTGTTCGTGCCCTTGACCATGCTCTCGTAGATCTTCGTGCGGCCCTCGACGTCGTCGGACTTGACCGTCAGCAGCTCCTGCAGCACGTACGCCGCGCCGTACGCCTCGAGGCCCCAGACCTCCATCTCGCCGAACCGCTGGCCGCCCGTGCGGGCCTTGCCGCCCAGCGGCTGCTGCGTGATCAGGCTGTACGGGCCGGTCGAGCGGGCGTGGATCTTGTCGTCCACGAGGTGGTGCAGCTTCATCATGTAGATGTAGCCGACGGTGGTCTTCTGTTCGAACGGCTCGCCGGTGCGGCCGTCGTAGAGCTGCACCTTCCCGCCGTAGCCCATCTCGACGTCCAGCTCGCGCGGCCCCAGCGGGACGCGTTTGTCGCGTCGCTCCTTCCGGCGGTTGCGCACCGCGCGGTTCGCCTCGTCGATGGCCTTGTGGATCTCGTCCTCGGTCGCGCCATCGAACACCGGCGTGATCGCCTGGAACCCCAGCACCGCCGCCGCCCAGCCCAGGTGCGTCTCGAGGATCTGGCCCACGTTCATGCGGCTGGGCACGCCCAGCGGGTTGAGCAGGATGTCCACCGGGGTGCCGTCGGCCAGGAACGGCATGTCCTCCTCGGGCACGATGCGGGCGATGACGCCCTTGTTGCCGTGCCGGCCGGCCATCTTGTCGCCCACCGAGAGCTGCCGCTTGGTCGCGACGTACACCTTCACCATCTCCAGCACGCCCGAGGGCAGCTCGTCGCCGCGCTTCATCAGCTCGACCCGGCGGCCCTTCTCCTTCAGCACGGCCTGCACCCGCGGCCAGAACCGCTCGTAGACGTTGTGCGCCTGCTTGAGCGCTTCCTTGGACGACGCCTTGATCCAGTCCGTCTTGAACCCCTCGATCTGCTCGAGGATGACGTCCACGTTCTCGCTCTGACCGACCTTCTGACGCGTGTTCGGGTCGGTCATCTTGTCACCGGTCAGCCGGTTGATCTCCTCGACCATCTGCTTGAAGATCGCGATGGCCTTGAGGTTCATCTGCTGCTCGTAAGCTTCGATCTCCTTCTTGAACTGCTTCTTCTGCTCCTCGTTGAGGTGCATCCGCCGCGAGAACCGCTGCGTGGCGATCACCACGCCTTCCTCGCCCGCGGGCATCTCCAGCGAGTCGTTCTTCACGTCCTCGCCGGCCCGCCCGAAGATCGCGTGCAGCAGCTTCTCTTCCGGCGTCAGCTCGCTCTTGCTCTTGGGGGCGATCTTGCCCACCAGGATGTCGCCCGGGCCCACCCGCGTGCCCACGCGCACCACGCCCGACTCGTCCAGGTTGGCCAGCGCCCGCTCGGAGACGTTGGGGATGTCGCGGGTGAACTCTTCCCGCCCCAGCTTGGTCTCGCGGATCTCGACGTCGTACTCCTCGATGTGGATCGACGTGAACACGTCGTCCTTCACCAGCCGCTGGCTGATGACGATCGCGTCTTCGAAGTTGTAGCCGTCGAAGGTCATGAACGCGACCAGGACGTTGCGCCCCAGCGCCAGCTCGCCCTGATGCACCGCCGCCCCGTCGGCGATGATCTGCCCCTTCTTCACCCGCTGGCCCTTCTTGACGATGGGCTTCTGGTTCTGGCAGGTCCGCTCGTTGAGGCCGACGAACTTCCGGAGCACGTACTCGTCGGCGTTGTCGATGAGGATGCGGTTGGCGTCCACGTAGGTCACGGTCCCGTCGCGCTCGGCCCGCACGACCATCCCGGAGTAGGCGGCCACGTGCTTCTCCATCCCGGTGGCGACGATCGGCGGGTCGGTCCGCAGCAGCGGCACCGCCTGACGCTGCATGTTCGAGCCCATCAGCGCGCGGTTGGCGTCGTCGTGCTCGAGGAACGGGATCAGCGCCGCCGACACTGACACCGTCTGCCGCGGCGAGATGTCCACGTACTGCACGTCACGGCTGGGGACGGTCGCCAGGTCGCCCTCGACCCGGGCCAGCACCATCCCCTTGCGGAGCGTCCCGTCCGGCTCGACGACGTCCGGCGGGGCGAGGATGGACCGCATCTCCTCGTCGGCCCGCAGGCTCTTGACCTCTCCGTTGACCTTGCCGTCCTTCACCACGCGGTACGGGGTGATGAGGAAGCCGTAGTCATCGATGTTGGCGTAGATCGCCAGCGAGGCGATCAGGCCGATGTTGGTGCCTTCCGGCGTCTCGATCGGGCAGATCCGCCCGTAGTGCGAGATGTGCACGTCCCGCACCTCGAAGCCCGCTCGCTTGCGGTTGAGCCCGCCCGGGCCCAGCGCCGATAGACGACGCTCGTTGGTCAGCTGCGAGAGCGGGTTGGTCTGGTCCACCACCTGCGACAGCTCGCCGCGGCCGAAGAAGAAGTCGATCGAGCTGGAGATGCTCTTGGAGTTGACGATCTCCGACACCTTGCTCTTCTTGAGGTCCTCGGCCGTCTTGAGGCTCATCCGCTCCTGCACGGTCCGCTTGAGCTTGAGGAAACCCTTGCGGAGCTCTTCGCAGGCCAGCTCGTCGATCGTCCGCAGGCGACGGTTGCCGAGGTGGTCGATGTCGTCGGTGTACCCCTCGTTCACCCGCAGCTTGAACATGTACTTCATCGAGTTGACCAGGTCCTCGCTGCGGAGGGTCATCACCGTCTCAGGGACCTTCTGGTCGAACTTGCGGTTGATGCGGAAGCGGCCGACGCGGCCCAGCCGGTAGCGGTTCTCGTCGAGGAACTTCTCGTAGAACAGCGTCCGGGCCTTCTCCAGCTGCGGCGGGTTGCCCGGCCGCAGCTTGGAGTAGATCTTCACCAGCGCCGTCTCGTGGCTGTCGGAGGTGTCTTCCGCGAGCGTGTTGAGGATCAGCGGGTCCGACACCTTCGTCACCACGTCCACCGTCTTGAGCGTCGACGCCTGGATCTTCTCCAGCGCCTCGCCGATCTGCGCGCCCGCGCGGACGATCTCCTCGCCCGTCTCGCTGTCGATGATGCTCGCGACGGCGTAGTACTCCGGCTGCAGGTCCTTCACCTTCACCGTCTCGACGGTGTAGAACTCGCGGATGATCGACTCGCTCGTCGAATACTTCTCGTCCAGCGCCCGCAGGAACATCGTCCCGGGGATCTTGCCCGTCTGGTCGATCTTCACGACCAGCGAGTCCTTCTTCGTGACCGTGCACTCGATCCAGCTGCCCCGCTCGGGGATGACCCGGCAGCCGTGCAGCGGACGGTCGCCCTCACGCTGCTCCACGAGAAAGTCGATGCCCGGCGAGCGGTGCAGCTGGCTGACGATCACGCGCTCGGCGCCGTTGATGATGAACTCGCCACCCCCGATCATGACCGGGATGTCGCCGAGATAGATGCTCTCCTCGATCGCCTCGGGCAGCTCCTTGCCGGTCAGCCGCACCTTCACCCGGAACGGCATGCCATAGGTCAGACGCAGCGCCCGGCACTCGTCGGGCGTGTACCGCGGCTCCTGCAGCTCGTAGCAGATGTAGTCCAGCCGCAGCGCGCCGTCGAAACTCTCAATCGGGAACACCTCCCGGAGCAGCCCCTCGAGGCCCTCGGGCTTGCGGTTCATCGGGTCGACACCCGGGCCGTGCTGGAGAAACCGCCTGTAGGACTCCTGCTGGATCTGGATGAGGTTGGGAACCTGCATCGCATCGCCACGCTTGGAGAAGTCGCGGACTTCGGTGACCTTCATCGTCTCTGCCTCTGGGTCGGGGTCTTCGCGGTCGTCGGTGTCGTCCGGCGGCCCGACTCGACGTCGCCCCCGGCCCGCGCCGGCGACGACCTTCGCATCGGCCCACCGCCTCGGTGGTCCGGGCCCGACGGAGCAACCCCGTCATGACGACCCGCCCACCAACAACACCAGCCACCTAAACGCGCCGTTCAGGTGGCTTGCCTCACCCGGGTGCCCCTCGCTGCTGCACACCCGGGTCGTTGTCACTGCGGGCTGAACACCCGATACCGCCGCCGTTACGCATCCCCCGAGGCGGCAACCCCCCCGGTCGGGCGCATAAGACGATGCCGATACCGTCCCCCTTCCCGTAAAGGGAAAGGGCGGCCATCGGCTCAACCATCGCTGTCGATTAGGTGGTCGGGGTGCTCAACGCTCCGGCAAGGGTAGTTCCAGCGCGCCGACCAGTCAAACCACGATGTCCGGGAAAAAACCGCACACCACGGCAACGAAAAAGGGGGCCCCCTGTTCGGAGGCCCCCGCTGCACATCATGTGGCTCCGCCCGTCTTCGCCGCAACCCGGACGTCCGACGGCGGCGGTCATCGGACCTGCCGACCGCGCACCATGGCCCGGCCTAGGCACGAACAAGACCGGTGCCGAGCCCAACCGTCTGCCAGGCCGAGAACGGACCTGTCTACCCGTCGGGCAGACCTGTCCAGCCGTCGGGAGACCGCGGGCGGGACGGAGCGGTGTAGCGGCTCTCGACTTACTTGAGCTCGACGGTCGCGCCCTGCTCTTCCAGCTCCTTCTTGAGCTTCTCGGCCTCTTCCTTGGAGAGGCCTTCCTTGACGGTCTTGGGAGCGCCTTCGACGAGGTCCTTCGCCTCTTTGAGGCCCAGGCCGGTGGCGGCACGCACCACCTTGATGACCTGGATCTTCTTGTCCCCGCCGGACTTGAGGATGACGTCGAAGGTGGACTTGGCCTCCTCCGCCGGGGCCGCCGCCGCCGCGCCGCCGGCCGCGCCGGCCGGGCCGCCGGCCATCACCACCGCGCCGCCCGCCGCCGGCTCGATGCCGTACTTCTCCTTCAGGTAGTTGGCCAGCTCGACCGCCTGCTTGAGGGTCAGGCCGACGATCTTGTCGCCCAGCTCCTGGATTTCCGTAGCCACTTCGCTCATGGGTCACTCTCCGGGCCGCTGTCGGGGGCCCACGCCGTGTCGAACGCTCGTCCCGCCGCGATAGCCCTCCCCACGGCGGGGAGGTTTGACCCCCGAAACAGGGACTAACCGGCTGTCGGTCCGAGGCTTGTGTTGTCTGTTAGATCGCTCACGCGGTGGCAGGCGCCGCCCCTTCCTTCTCCTTGGCCTTCTCTTCCACCGCCTTGATCAGCGCCGCCACCCGGCCGGCCTGACCCTTGAAGATGCCGCCGAGCTTGCGGCCCGGCGAGAGGATCGCCGCCACCACGTTGCCGATGGCCTCTTCACGCGTGGGCAGCTTGCTGGCCGTCTCCACGCCCTTCTCGCCGACGAACGCCTCGCCCTCGAAGAACACCCCGCGCAGTTGCAGCGCCTCGTTGTCCTTCTTCTCGTCCAGCAGCAGCCGGGCGATGTTGGGGATCGACACCCCCTGCCCGTAGATGACCGCCGACGGGCCGTCGAGAAGCTTCTCGAACCCGGCCAGCTTGGTCCCCGCCACCGCGCGGCGGGCCAGTGTGTTCTTCACCACGGTCATCCGCAGGCCCTTGGCCCGCAACTTGCCGCGGAGCTTGTTGTTCTTGATCCCGTCGAGCCCCACCGGCGACACGACGGCCACGCCGTCCACGTTCGCCAGGCGGCTGCGGATGTCACGCTCGACAAGGGCTTTGACTTTCTTGCTCATGGGACACCGGTTTGCTCAGTCAGGAGTTCAGACGTACCAACACCCGCGGCGCGGTCGCTCGGTCGGCCGCTCAATGCACGTCGAGCTGGACGGCCGGCGACATGGTGGCCTTGAGCACCACCTTCTTGAAGAACGCCCCTTTGCTCGTCTGCGGCTTGAGCTTGCGGACGTGGTTGATCATCGCGTGCACGTTCTCGGCAAGCTTGTTGTTCGGGAACGACAGCTTGCCGACCACGCAGTGCAGGTTGCCGCCGGCATCGTTGCGGAACTCCACCTTCCCTGCGGCATACTCCCGCACGGCGTTGACGATGTCCGGCGTGACGGTGCCGGCCTTGGGCGCGGGCATCAATCCCTTGGGCCCGAGGATTTTCCCCAGCCGCCCGACGAACCGCATCATGTCCGGCGTGGCGATGGCCACGTCGAAGTCGGTGAAGTTGTCCTTTTCGATGCGGGCGACCAGGTCCTGACCGCCGGCTTCGATCGCCCCGGCGTCCTTGGCCGCCTGCACGAGGTGGTCCGGGCAGAACGCCACCACACGCTTGGTCTTGCCCACACCATGTGGCAGCGACAACGAACCACGGATCGACTGGTCCGCCTGCTTGGCGTCGATGCCGAGGTTGAAGATGACTTCGACCGTCTGGTCGAACTTGGTGGGCTTGAAGGTCTTGAGTTTCTCGACGGCTGCCTCGACGGGCAGTTTCTCTACGGTCGCGTTCTGGGCGGCCTCGCGGTACCGCCTGGACCGCTTGACGGTCGTCGGCATAACACGAACCTCAGGGGCTGACAGAGCGCCCCAAAGCTCTCCCACTGTGTCGGCCCGTGGTCCGGCCTTGAACGTTGGCCCGATGGCGGCCACGTCCCCCGCCGCTCGGGGAGGGAAGGTGTAGGCGGGCAGCCCGGCGAAAGCAAGCGGCCCGGTCTGCTCGACCGGGCCGCCGCGCGAATGAACGTTGACGCGTGTCGTTTACTTGCGACGCCGCAGCAGCAAGGCCCCCGCCGGTGCCAGCAGGCCGACCGCCGCCGGCTCCGGAACCTGACTGAAGGCGATGTTGTCGATCGCCACGTTCTGGGTGCCGCCAACGAACAGAACCCGCATCGACGTCGCGGTCAGCGGCGTGGGGAAGTTGAACCGCGTTCGCTGAAGCCCGGTGATGGGGTCCACGGTGGCACCCCGGATCAGGGGGTTGAGGGCCTCGAACAGCACGGTGTTGGTCGTGGCGTCTTCCACCGCCACACGCGGGATGGTGTAGTCCACCCGCGGCCAGCCGGCCATGTCAAAATAATGCAACGCCACAAGCCAGCCCGGGTCGGCCGTGAACGTGATGGTGATCGACCCGTTGCCGCCATAGGCGACGATCGACAGGTCGCCGTAAGCGCTCGGCCAGAGGAACGCCGGCAGGTTGAACACGGTTTCGATGTTCGGCGTGGGGCCGAAGGTGAGGTCGTACAGGTACCCATTGTCCGTCGCCGTGGCCACCCGGCTCCCGTAGCCCGGCTGGACCGCATTCGACCGCGCCTGCGGGTCATCAAACGTCAGGATGGTCGCCTGCGCCGAGCCGACCAGCAGCGCCGACGTCACCATGCCAACAACACCCATTTTCAAGTTCATGCTGTCTTCCCTCCACATCAAGGGTTCGAGACTGCGGCCGGTGGCTCCGGCCGACCCCGAAGACCACCTGAAAAGCGACCGTCGCTCCGCCGACGCCTCAAGCGCGTACGACTCGTGCCTCGAATGTGACACCGCTGCAGCGGGGGTCAACGCCGTCCGTTGCAGATTTAACGCAAAACAAACGTTCACCTTTCATGTACTGCCTTCCGGGCGGGCGGTCCGTACCACGCGGGGTGAGGGCACAAAAAAGCCGGCCTCCAAGGGCCGGCACCTGTGCGGTGGTCTCGATGCGTCATGTAGGACTTGAACCTACAACCCGCTGATTAAGAGTCAGCTGCTCTGCCAATTGAGCTAATGACGCGTTGAGCGAAAGTCATGGTAGACGACCCTCGGAATCGGTCAAGAGCGATGAGGTGGGACGGCCCGACCCGCGTCGCCGTCCCGGATGGTCGGCCGATGCGGGGCGCGTCCGCCGCCCACGGCCGTTAGAACGCGTCGGCGGTGGCTTCCCCCGGCCGCAGCGACTTGAAGCCGTTGCGCTGCTGGACGGTGTCGGGAATGAAGAAGCTGAAGCGGTACTGGTCGGTGGCCTGCCGGAGCACCTGCTGAAACACCTGCAGCTCGAGTCGGGCGGGTTCGACGAACCGGGGGATGGGGTTGACCGACTGCAGCTCGACGACGACGACCATGGCGTCGCGCTGCAGCGGGATGACCGTCCTGGGCCGCCCGCCGGTGAACGCTTCGGGTTTGCGGAGCAGGTTGAACGTCTCTTCGGTGAAGACCGCCCTCGACGGAAGGCTCAGCGTGCTCAGTGGTGGGGGCAGGAAGGCCCCGTCCGTGAAGTTGTTGAGCGGGAGTGCGGTGAGGTTGGCGCGGGTGGCCACGTCCGAGAGCGGCTGGGTTGGGTCGGTGTCGGCGAGCTTCGTGGCCGCATCCACCGCGCGCTGGAAGATGGCCGCTCGCACGGCGTCTGCGCGGACGGCGTCCACGACCTCGGAAAACTCGGGAACTCGGTTCGGGCGCGCGTCGAGGAAGCGGGTGAGGACCAGTCCGCCGTCGGGTGTGGTGGCGGTGGGTGCCGGTTCGAGCGGCTCGAGGGCGGCGACGCCCTGCTCACGCGAGAGGTTGCCGGCATCGAAGATCGGCTTGGCCCGGGCCAGCAGGTAGCCGACCAGCGGCAGCTCGCGGCCGCCGCCGACCTCCACGACCGCATCACGCACGCCTTCGAGGCGGGACAGGGCCGCCTGGTCGAGGAACTGCTCGCCGTGGGTGACGACCGTCGGCCGCACGCCCGTGTCCCGCTGGATGCGGTCGGCCAGCGCGGTGAGGTACTCGAAGCTGTTGTAGGGGTGGCCCAGCGAGGTGACGGGGGGCGGGCGGTTGCGGGCCAGCGCGTCGGCATAAGCGCGGTAATCGCCGGTGAGGGCGGCGGTCAGACGACGCTCGACCGTGCGGCGGATGTCGTCGGCCTTGGCGTCCACGAGCTGGTTTTCGATCTGCTCGCGGACCTCGGCGAAGGGCCGCAGGACCGTAGCGGGCGACGTGGTCGGTGCGAGCGAGAGGTCGCTTGCGCTGCCGGTGGGCTGCGGGGCTGGCACTTCAAAGCGGCTGCGGTTGGCCAGATAGAACTTCTGCGCTTCGACTTCCCAGTCGTAGTCGTCCCGCGTGCTGCGGGCGGCGCGTCGCAACTCGGCGCGGGGCACGTAGATGTATTCCAGACGCAGCCGGTCGCCCTGGCGGTAGCCGAAGCCGAAGGGGTTGGTGTTGCGGTCGAAACTGCCGGGGAGCTTATCCGCGTACCGGTTGAACAGTTCGCGCAGGCTGGCCTCATCCGGCTCCGGCGTAGGCTGGGTGTAGGGGTCCGTGGTGATGGGGACGGCGACCACGTTGAGCGTTTGCAGGTTGCGGGCGACCAGAGACGCCACCTCGGGCCGGGTGACCTTGATGGCCGAGAGGGACTGGTCGCGCAGGGCCTCCACCGCCAGCAGCCCGGCCACCGCCTGCCGCAGGCTCGACATCCGCCGGGTGTCGCTGAGCAGAGCGGGGGGGACCAGGTTGGTCATGACCGATTCGATGCGGTCGCGGCTGGGACGGATGCCGTGGTCACGGGCCTCGCGCTTGAGCAGGGCGTACAGCTCGGGCGAGCGGTTATAGAGGGCGAGCAGGCCTTCGACGATCTGCTGGTTCTCCGGGGTGAGGGGGCGGCCGAGGTCGCCGACGAACAGCAGCGCCGGCAGCGGCGCCCGCACCATCTGCGGCTGCCCGAAACCGCTGTCCACCATCAGCGGGATGGAAATCCCCGAGAGCTCCTGCCATTCGTAGCGGGCGAGCTGGACCTCGCTGGCCATGAGCTTCTGGTTGTTGGCCAGCGTCCCGACCGGAAAGTCGCCGCCGCCGCCCATGCCCCGCCCGAACCACGCCGGGAGCGTGAAGGCGATCATCAGCATCGACATGACGACCACCAGGAACCACTTCCGGAACCGGTCGGAAACCATGGCCATGAGCAGCTCCCGCAGGCAAAGGACGGCGGTGCCGGACGGGCCAGAGCGCCCGACCGCGGCATCGTGGTGAGCGGTAAATGTAGCCCGCCCCGGGAGCCATCGCGGCGGCTATCGCAATCTTTCGATGGCCTTGCGGGCGGCGTCCACGGCGGCGGCATCGGCCGGGGCGTCCACCGGGTTCAAACGTCCGTCGGCCACGTCGCGGTAAAGGCCGCGGGCCTCATCCGTTTGCCCCAGTTCTTCGAGAATCTCGGCGGCACGCAGGGCCGCAGCCGGAACCTGTCGGTCCGCACCGGGCACGCCCCGGAAGTGGGCCACCACGCGCAGGTAAGCCAGCGCCGCGTCCTGTCGGGCGGGGCGGTCACCCCCGGCAGAGGCAAGGTCGGCGGCCCGCGCGATCAGGAACAGCGCCTGCGACTGCTGCCGAGGCACCGTGAACAGGGCTCGCGACTGCTGTAACGTCTCGAGGGCCTTGCGGTGGTCACCGGCGTCGAGGGCGACGGCGGCGGCGGCGAGCCGCAGGTCGGCCAGGGCCTCGGCGGGCGTCTCCGTTCCCGCACCGGCACCGCCGGTCGCCGCTCCCCCGGGCGGCACGCCGCCCAGTGGCAGGAGTTCCTCGAGCGTGCGGGCGGTGCGGGCGGTGTCGCCGCGGGCGCGGTGCAGCTCCAGCTTCAGCTGCAGCAGCGCTCGACGCTGATCGGCGGTGAGCGTGCGGCCAGGGCCGAGCGCCCGGTCCAGTTCGGCGACGGCGGCGTCGAGCAGCCCGGCCCGGGGCGGCGAAGCCGGGTCCACGACCGGGCGGTTGGCCTGCGCCAGCGCGGGGTCCGTCTGAACGAGTTGCACGTAGGCGGCGACGGCAGCGTCGAAGCGGCCGGCCCGCTCGGCGGCGGTCAGCAGTCGCAACGACGCCCATTGCCGGACCCACGGCCGGGCCGAACTCCGGGCCACCCGCAGGTAGTCGTCGGTGGCGGCGTCGAACTGACCTCCGACGAAGGCGGCTTCGGCACGGGTGAGGGCAGGTTCGTCATCCAGCGCGATGCGGTGAATCTGCCCCACCTCCCGGCTGGTTTCGCCCGCGGTCGTGCGGAAGAAGAGTCGGCCGCCTTCGATGCGCAGGATCCGGACGTTAGACAGCTCCAGCGGCGGGCCGCCCCCCGCCGACCGCACAAAGACCGAGTCGGCCCACGCCAGCGATAGCCAGCCGCACACCGCCAGCACGCCGCTGAGCCAACCGAGGGTTCGGGTGTCGAGTCTGGTGGAATGGCTGGCCATGGGTGTCCCGGGCGGCAGCGGGGCCGGCCGTCGTCGGCGGGCACCAAGTGCAGGAGAGGGGGCTCGAACCCCTACGCCTTTCGGCACGGGCTCCTAAGACCCGCGCGTCTGCCAGTTCCGCCACTCCTGCCCCGCGGCGGCCGATTGTAGCGGGAGAGCCGGCCGATTCAGCGCGACCACGCGGCGTAGAGGTCGCGCAGGGCGAAACTGTGGGCGATGGCCAGCCCCTCGAGATGCTCGCGCGGCGGCGGCTCGGCTTGGCCAAGGGCCTCGGCCAGCCGCTGCTGCGCCTCACCCACGCGGCGGCACAGCTCGGCATGACCGGCCGGGCGTGCCCACGGCCGAATCGCCCCGCCGGGGCCGAGCCGCCCGGACAGCCGCTGAAGCTGGAGAAGCTGCGGGACGGCATCGCGCGGCCGGTCTTGCCGGATGGCAATCGCGAGCAGTGCGTCGGGGTCGCGCATCTGCTCGATGGTGAGGCCCGGGTGAGGAAACACGACATAGACGCCGGTGAGCACGAGAACGGCGGCCAGCACGCCGCCCAGAAGCCGCCGCCGGGCCGGCGTCGCGCGCTCGAGCGGGGTCGGCGGCCGGACCTGGGCGTGAACCGCCCGTGCGGCCACGGCGTCGCCGGGCGGTGGGTCCGCGGCGGAGGCCGAACGGCGGCGGCGCTGGTCGAGCAGAAGCAGCCCCCCAAGGCCCAGACAGGCGGCCAGCGACGGCAACGACACACTGCCCCAAACCATCGCAGGAAGGTCGTCCAGCGGGTTGCGTCCGGGCAGGCCGACGCGGTAGGGGCGGGCGTGCCGGTCGAAGGCGTGGGTGTCTTCCGGGACTGGCGGGCGGTCCTGCAGCAGCGGATGTCCAGCCGCCGCCAGCGTGAAGGCGGTGACGGCCAGCACGGTCAAGGTTGCCGCAACGCGTTTCGGCGGCATCAGCACCCCCAGCGCCAGGAGCGTGGACGGGCCCACACCGGCCCCCAGCATCAGCCACTCCGTGCCGGCGCTGGGGACGGCCCGCAGGTGGGCGGCCGAAGCGGCCTGCGTGGCGGCGAGGTCGGGGGGGACGTAGGCGAAGAACGCGATGGGAACAAGGGCGAGAAGCCGCATCCACGGCACCCCCTCCGCGGCGAAGGCCGCCGGGTCGCCGCCTTCGTCCATGCTCACGAGGTGGGCGATGTGGTCGCTGGGCAGCAGCATCGCCAGCGTGGCCGCGGAGAGGACGGTCAACCCCAAGGCCCACAGCGTCGGGCCGCGTGCCAGCGCCCCGGCAACCGCCAGCAGCCGAACGAGCAGCGAGCCCCCCGGCGTCGCCGGTGCGGATGAGCGGCAGGGTTCACTGATGGAAACGGGAGAAAACACGACCGACGCGACGTAGGCCGCCGCCATCGCTCCGCCCAGCAGAAGCAGTGCCCGGAGTGGTTCGATCAGCCCCAGCAGCGTCAAGGCCGCCAGCGGGTTCGAGACGGCCGCCGTGAGCACAAGCGCTACCGCACCGGGACCGGTCACGCCGCTGCGGCGGAGCATCACCGCCAGCGGCACCGCTCCGACCGCGCAGGTCGGCAGCAGAAAGCCCACGAGCATGCCGCGCAGGGCCGCCGTCCATCGGGAAGAGGGCGCGGCGGGCGAGAGAAAACCTGAGAGCAGGCGCGGCCCGACCAGCACGTCCAGAGCGGCGGCGGCGAGCAGCCCCACCAGCAGGAACGGCCCGACGGCCAGAAACGTCTGGAGCGCGCGTTCGAAAAAAAGAGTCAGCTCGAGCATGACCAGCTCCGCCAGGACCAGCTCACCCCTTCCGACCCGCACGGACCGGGGCTGGAAACGCCCGCAGCGCGTCGAGGCAGCGGCGGCGCAGCTCGGCATCCGGGCAGGGCACGCGGACATCGGCCGGCGCGTACAAGGCCCAGTCCGCGACGGGCCCGAACTCCCGGAAGCCGAGCGACGCGAGGAACCGCGAGGGCGTGAGCTGCGGCGGGCGGGGACGGCCGGCGGCCCGGTAGGCCAGCTCGAGCAGCCGGACGGTCCACGTGACACGGTGTCGGGGACGGTTGCGCAGCAGCACCTCACAGCGAAGCAGGCCGCAGGCGACGAGATAGATCACCGCCGCGGCGATACGCCGCCGGGCCAGCACCGCCGGCACAAGCATCAGGGCGCCCAGCAGAAGGGTCGGCCCGACCGCCCTGAGCAGCTCACCCGCCGAGATTAGCCACCCCTCCAGAGAGAACCCGGGCACGGGCGGGTGATAGCCCGGCGTCGCCTCCAGTACCGCCCAGGCGCCGTGCACCGTCGCCAGCTCGACCCAGACGTGCACATCGCCTGCGTGGACTGGGATCAGGCCGGACTCGTCGTCGCGCAGGGCGTCGTCGGCGTACACCCCCGCCGCCAGGCGCACGCGGTACCCCAGCGACCGCAGCGCCACCGCCGCGAGCGTCGCGCAGTCCAGAGCGTGCTCCGGCGGTCGCCCCGCCAGCATCGCCAGCACCGGGTCCCCCGCCGCTCCCCCGGCATCCGCAGCCGCCTGCATCACGATTGTGCTGGCCTCCGACGACGGCAACCGCGCCGGCAGCGTCGTCGGCAGCTCGTTCGGGTGGAGGCCCGGGGGACCGGCCGACGCGGCGGCAGGCAGCGAACGCCACGGCAGGGACGCGGCCGCCATCTCCCGGACCGCACGCACGACGGCGTCCACGCGGGCCCACGGGTCGGCGTGCGGCGCGGCCACGCGCTGTGCCCAATCGGCGACGGCCCTGTCCAGCTCGTCTTCCGGGCGATACTCGAACTGCATCGGCGGGTCGCGGTGACGCAATCGCGGGTCGAGCGGCCGGGCGTGCAGGTCGAGCACAGCGCCCGCGGGCAGCGGCCGGTGCACGAGGCGGATCAGCCACTTGGCCGAGCCGCGGAACCACGTCACATCGTCCACAAGCCCCAGCCGCAGCGCCACCGTGTTCGGCCCCAGCGGCAGGGTGTAGCCGCCCAGTCGGCCGATCCGCACCTGCGCCTCGACCACGCCCCCCAGCGCCGGCGAGACGGGCGCGTCGAGGCAGTCGAGCCAACGCTTCACGAGAAGCGCACGAGATGGGCCGCGGGTCGAGTCCGCCTCTGCCGCCCCGTCGCGTGCCCCGTCCCCTGCCGGAGCGTCGCTTTCCGTCCCCTCGCCCACCCGCACGCGCAGCGGCGCCACGCCCGGCGGCACCAGCCCCGGAAACCAGTGGCCGTCGAGGTAGTCGTCGTAGACGGCCAGCCTCAGGTGAACATGGTGCGGTGACCGCACGAGCATCAGTGCGTCGGCCGGTCGGGGCGACTCCGCCTTGGGCTGGCCGGGCTTCTGCCGGCGGAGATGCAGCGTCCGGCCGTTGCGGAGGTCCTGCTGCAGGCGCTCGGCCGACGTCTTGAGTCGGGACGAATCGAGCCCCAGCAGTTTGTGGCCGTCGCGGGGCGGACGCGGCTCGCCGAAGGTTTCGGCAAAGGCGTCGTAGAGCGTCGGGTCTTCGGAGGTCACGAAGATGTCCCCGAGGTCGAAGCCGGTGGACTGCGGGTCGTCCGAGCCGAGGGCCATGTCGGGGCCGTCGCCGAGCCCCGAACGGGCGTGGTCGGCCCCCCGTCCCGTGCCACCGGACGTCGGCAGAAGGCCGCCGTCCAGCCAGCGGGCGTCGTCTTCGCTGCCGACGGCCACGGACAGCGCGGCCGCGGCGACCAGCACGAGCCCGAACACCGCCGCAAGGGATGCCGGCTGATGTCTTGCCCGGCCGGGCGATGCGGCGACGTCCGCCCGCCGTGCCCGATACCTGCACAGCAGGCACAGACTCCCGCCGGCGACCCCCGCGAACACGACCGCGACCCGGGCGGCCCCGTCGCACAGACTCGCCGCCGCCAGCAAGAGAAACGGCGCGAGCACGCAGGCCAGCCACCCCGACCGAAAACGGTCGGCCAAGCCATCGGCCGCCCGCTCGCCCGCCGCGGCACTGAGCATCAGCGCCAGCATCACCGCCCGCACCAGCAGAAGCAGCAGCACCTCGGGGGACACCCCCGTCGCCGTCGCCCTCAGCACGAACGCGTCGGCCGCCAGCAGCACCGCCACGGCCACCACGCCCCGTGCCGAGCACCCCGCCCGCGTCGCCGGCAGACGCCGGACCACCGCCCACGCGAACAGCGCGGCCGAAAGGTGGACGAGCGACATGACCGCGGACGCTCCCCACCGGCCGTCCGCTACGGCCAGCGATGTGCCCACGGACGCCGGCAGCACGACGGCCGCCGCCGCCAGCAGCGTTGCCCACCGGGCTTTGCCCGCACGGAGAGACCGGTCCACGGTGTGGGCGAGGCCGTCGTCAGGACGTGCGGTCGAAGTAGCCGCGAGCGGGGACATCGTTTGGAGGGCGGAAACGCACATCGGCGGCACGGCCGAAGGCATCGGGCACGCCGGGGACGAGGGGAACGTTGACCGCCTGAAGTTTACGACAACATGATGCTTATGCAAGTCGGTTGCGTTTTTGGCCCGCCGGTCGATGCGATAAAGTGGGGCGTCAAGGGGTCGAAGGGGCGGGCGTGAGGCAAGGGGGGGGGTGCAGGTGAAGTGGGCGGCCGCTGCCGCATGGCCTGCGGAAGGGGCCGGCCGGGCCGAGAGGAGGCGTGGAGGGTTGGCCATGGTGGACGCCAGCGTCGAGCAGGCCCCGTCAGGTTCGTCCACGCGGCGGCTGATCCTCGCCAGCAGCTCGCCGCGGCGGCAAAGCCTGCTCAAGGAGGCCGGCTACCGGTTTGACGTGGTGCCTGCGGAAATTGACGAGGAGGCGTATCCGTCGGGGCTTTTGCCGTCGGCAGTGGCGGAGTTTCTCGCGCACAAGAAGGCGTCGGTCGTGGCCGACCGGTTTCCGGATGCGGTGGTACTCGGGGCGGACACGGTGGTGGCGTTCGGCGACCAGTTGCTGGGCAAGGCGCGAGATGTGGACGAGGCCCGGCGGATCCTCGAGCTGCTCTCGGGCACGACGCACCTGGTCATCACGGGCGTGGCCGTGATCTGCCGCGCTACCGGTTTCGACCGCAAGACGCGGTCGATGTCCGCCGTGAGGATGCGGCAGATGTCGGCCGAGGCGATCAACCGGTATCTGGCGACGGGGGACTGGATCGGCAAAGCCGGGGCGTACGGCATCCAGGATTCGGACCCGTTCGTGGTGCGGCTCACGGGCAGCCACACGAACATCGTGGGGTTGCCGATGGGGGTGACCAAGACGTTGCTGACGGAGGCCGGCATTCCGCCGCCGCACCCCTCGCTCGAGCCGGAGGCGTCGCCCGCGGACCGTCCGTGACGTGAGCAATCTCTCTCGGGCGCGGTGCGTGACCACGGGCCGCGTTGGCGGCAGCCGGACGCGCCCCGGATACCATGCGGCGCATGAGCTGCTTCGGGCAACGACAACGTCCCTTGGTTCCCGGCCGGCGGGGTGACGCCTGCCGGCTCACGCTGGCGGCGGCGACGATGGTGCTGGCGTGGGGGCTGTGCGGCTGCGAGCGGCCGTACGCCTCGCCGATGGGCCTGCCGACGGTGCAGATGCAGATCGGCCGGCACTCCTACACGCTGGAGGTGGCGAAAACGGAAGCTCACCGTCGCCGGGGGCTGATGATGCGGGATTCGATTCCGCAGCGTTGGGGGATGATCTTCGTCTTTCCCGACGAGGATTACCGCAGCTTCTGGATGAAAAACACACGCATCCCGCTCGACATCCTCTACCTGGACGCGAGGGGCCGGGTGGTGTCGATTCACCGGATGTTGCCGCACGTGGAGACCGGGACGTGGAGCGAAGGTCCGGCGATGTACGCCATCGAGCTCAACGCCGGCGAGGCCGAGTCGGCCGGGGTGAAGCGGGGGGATGTGCTGGTTATTCCGCCTGAAGTGGGCGAAGCGGTCGAATGAGTCGGTTCGAAGCCGTTGAGGGCGTCGTCGGCGGGCTGCGGCGTTGAAGTCGGGCGGTCGGCGAGTCGAAGTCCGCTGTGGGAGTTTGCCGTCCGGGTGCGGCGGCGACCGCGAACATGGCCGAACCACTGGCATCGAACCCGCAGTCGTCACGACCGCCGACCAATGGGCCGGGCACGGACGGGGCGGGCGAGCACCCGTACATGAAACTCGTCCGCGACGAGCCGTGGCCGGCGTCGCCGCAGGCGCCTGCCGACGACACGGACGTTGACGACGACGCGGCCCCGCCGCACCCGCCGGGGGAGCAGGTCCTGCCCGAACCCGGCTTCACCGCGTCGCGGAGCTGGACGATCGGCATCGAGCGGCTGGGCGCTCGTCACGCCGCCGATCCCATGCCGGCGAAGGTGCTGCACGGGGCGGGAATGTCGGTGGATGCGCTGCGGGCCGAGCTGTCGCGTCTGGCGGCGGAGAACGAAGCCCTGCGAGCGGAAGTGCACCATCTCCGGCGGCGGGACGAGACGGTCAACTACACGATGAACCGGATCGACGAGGAGCTGCGTCTGGCGGCCAAGCTGCAGCGCGACTTCATGCCCCGTTCGTTGCCGGTGCTGGGCCGGGTGCGGTTTCACGCGCTGTTCAGGCCGGCGGGCTACGTCTCCGGCGACCTGTACGACGTGACCCGGCTGGACGAGCATCACGTCGGCTTCTACATGGCCGACGCGGTCGGGCATGGCATGCCCGCCGCACTGCTGACGATGTTCATGCGGCAGGCCCTGCAGACGCGCGAGGTCAGCCGCAACTGGTACCGCCTGCTGCGGCCGAGCGAGTCGCTCGAGCGGCTCAACGCGGTGATGGTCGAGCAGGAGCTCAGCGACACGACCTTCGCGACGGCGGTGTGCGGGCTGATCAACGCGGAGACCGGCTCGCTGCTGGTGTCGTCGGCCGGGCACCCGCGCCCCGTCCTCATCCCGGCCGCCGGGCCGCCCACCGAGCTGGAGACCGACGGCTCGCTGCTGGGCGTGTTTCAGGACGAAAAGTACACCGACGTGTCGCTGACACTGCAGCCGGGCGACCGGCTGGTCGTGTTCAGTGACGGCGTGGAGGTGGCGTTCCCGCGTTCCGACGCCGGCCGCGACGAGGGCGAGCTGAGCTACGACGCCACGCGGTGGCTGGACGAGCTGCTGACGCGTCGCTCCGAGTCGGCGGAGGCGATGCTGCTGGGGTTGTCGGAGGCCATGGACCGGCAGGCCGGCAGCCTCTCGCCCGCGGACGACCTCACCGTCATCCTCGTCGAAATGCTGGGCGCCCCGCCTGAACCGCCGTCCACGTGACGCACGCCATTCACGTGACGCACGCCGTCCGCGTGACGCACGTCGGCGGCCTACGCCAACCGGCCTGCTACGAGGCACCCGCCGCGTCCGCCGACGGGCATCACGCGTTTACAGCCCGGCCGCCTTGGCGAGCTGCGCCGCCTTGTCGGTCTTCTCCCACGAGAACGAGCCGTCCGGGCCGGGTTTACGGCCGAAGTGCCCATGACGGGCGGTGGCGCGGTAGATCGGCTTGAGCAGGTCGAGGTGACGGATGATGCCCCGCGGGGTGAGCGGGAAGAACTCCCGCACGAGCTGGGCGAGCTTGTCCTCGGGGATCTTGCTGGTGCCCTCGGTGAAGACCGACACCGACACCGGCTGGGCGACGCCGATGGCGTAGGCCAGCTGCACTTCGGCCCGTTCGGCCAGACCCGCCGCGACGATGTTTTTGGCGATGTAGCGGCACATGTAGCAGGCGGAGCGGTCCACCTTGGACGGGTCCTTGCCGGAAAACGCGCCGCCGCCGTGCCGCCCGCGGCCGCCGTAGGTGTCCACGATGATCTTGCGGCCGGTGAGCCCGGTGTCGCCGTTGGGCCCGCCGACGATGAAGCTGCCCGTGGGGTTGATGTGGAAGACGATGCGGTCGTTCCAGAACGCCTCGGGGATCACCGGCTTGACGACCAGATCGATCACCTGCCGCTTGGCGTCCTCCGAGAATTCGCCCTTGCTGTTGAGGACGGTCTTGTCGTGCTGGGTAGACACCACGACCGTCGTGACACGCACGGGCCGGTCGTTCTCGTATTCCACGGTCACCTGGCTCTTGGCGTCAGGCCGAAGCCACGGGAGCGTGCCCGACTGCCGCAGCTCGGCCAGACGCTCGACGATGCGATGGGCGAGGTGGATCGGCAGCGGCATGAGGTCTTCGGTTTCGTTGCAGGCGAAGCCGAACATCATGCCCTGGTCGCCGGCGCCCAGCTCTTCGGCGTTGTCGGCGGCGTGGTCCACCCCCCGGGCGATGTCCGGCGACTGCGAGTGCAGCGCCACGAGCACGCCGCAGGAATCGCCGTCGAAGCCGATGTCCGGGTGCACATAGCCGATGTCGCGGATGGTCTGCCGGGCGATGTCGGCCGCCTCAACGTACACCTGCGTCCGCAGCTCGCCGGCGATGATGACCTGCCCGGTCGTCACCAGCGTTTCGCACGCCACACGCGTGTTCCACAGCGAGTTCCCCGCCTTGAGCTCTTCCGTAAAGATGGCATCGAGCACGGCGTCGGAAATCTGATCGGCCACCTTGTCGGGGTGACCCATCGACACGGACTCGGAAGTGAAGAGGTAATTGCGGGCTTTGTGCGGGTGCGACACGATGGGAAGTCTCCGGAGGGGCTCAGCTCGCCCCGGACCACCCGGCCGGGGACGTATCAGGACGGAAAGCTAGGCCAGCGGTCAACAGCCGGGCAAACGGGACGTGCCGGTCGCCGCGCGGGGCGGCGGCCCGCTCATGCAAAGGTTTACCTGCCGAGCAGGCCGGGGAGGATGCCGCCGGCCTGGTCGCGGATCCACTGCTGGATGCCCCCCACAAGGTCCAGCCGGGGCTGGCGGACGGTCCCGCGGATGACGAACACCGGGTCGGCCACGCGGGCGATGTCGCGGACCAGCGGGATGCGGTCGCGCAGCAGGTTGGAGCCGACCCGCACCTGCAGCGGATTGAGCCGCTGCGGCTCGGCCAGCTCGATGTTGCCGGTGAACCTCAGTTCGCCGGTGACCTGCGAGCCGACGATGATGGGCAGGTCCTGCGAGACCACGCCCCGCTGGATGACAAACCGTGCCTCGGGGACGTTGCCGATGAAGAAGTTTCCGATGATGGGGATGGCACGGACGAAGTCGCCCGCGAAGCCCCCCACCAGCTCGAGGTTGTCGATGTTCACGACGAACTCGGCCCGGCCGTCGTTCTCCGGCGTGGTGGCGGTGAGCAAATCGCCCAGAGGCAGCTTGTCCACGCCCTCCGAGCGGATGCGCAGCTTCCCCGACGCCCGGTCGGTGTTGACGAACAGCGGGCCGAGGAAGCGGCCGAGCCGGTCCGCAATGACCCGGTTGAGGGCGACATCCTCCACGAGCACCTGCCCCTTGGGCACGTTCAGCCGCGGCGTGGTCGGGTTGAGGTCCAGCGTGACGCCCGTGAGGTTGAGCCGGCCGTCGTTGAGGCTGGCCGGGGCGGGCAGGGTGAGCACGACCAGCCCTTCCCGCATGGCGAATCGCGCGTCCACCTGACGCAGGTCCACGCCGTAGCTCGGGACAAAGACCCGGTCCAGCCGGACGCCGCCGGTCACTCCCAGCGACCGCACGGGCACGTCGGCGACCGTCTCGGCCGGGTAGCTGCCCAGCACCTCGAACCGCGACTCGTGACGCCCCGCGATCTCGACGCCCTCGAGCTGCCGACGCGTCGACTCATCCAGCAGCGGAAGAACCAGCGGAATGAGCCGCGCCAGGTCATACCCGACCGTGACCCGCAGCGGCTCGACCAGCGTGCGCGTCGCCGAGAGGTCGCGGAGGGTCCCCGACGCCGTCACGGAAAGGGCCTCGCTGGAGACGAACCGCACGGACAGCTCGCGCAGACGCAGCTCGTCCACGCCCCCCCCGCTTCCCCCCCCACTCCCCCCGCCCCCCCCACCGCCGCCCCCGCCGCCATCGCGTCCCGACGCCACATAGGTCAGGTCGTTGGTCAGCTCCAGCCGGTCTTCGGTGAACAGCGTTCGCCCGTTGCGGTCCAGCAGTTGAAGGCCGGTCACCCGGACCGAACCCACCGCCGTGGACGTCGGGCCCTGCGTCGCCACCTGCTGCGAGAGCACAAACTCGCCGACGTAGGGGTACGTGCTCCCCGGCGGCTGGCCCTGCAGCGTTTCCACCAGTCCCAGCACCGTCTGCAGACGGCCGGAAACGTCCACAGCGCCCGCGAAGTCGGGCCGGTCGGTGGTCAGGCCGGTCAGTCGCACCGGCTGTCGGACGGTCATCCTCGCCACACCCAGCGACCCGTCCAGCGCTGCGACCGTGAGCTGGTCGAGCCGCCCGTCCTCCGTGGTCGCCGCCGCCAGTTGCCCGGTGAGGCTCACCGGCTCGGGAACGCGGTACACGGCCGCCGCCTTCTGGAGCTGCAGGTTCTCCGAGGCCAGCCGTGTCAGCTCGGCCTGCAGCGTGTTGCCTGCGCGGCTGATGCGAAGTTGCAGGTCCAGCGTGCCGGAGACCACCCGCAGGGCGTCGCCGCCGCCTTGTCCGAGCAGGGGCGCCAGTAGCGCGTCGAGCTGGGCAAGGTCGTCGCTGCGGACCGACAGCCGCGCCGAGGGCACCGTGTCGAACACCGTCGCCGCGGCCGTGTTCACCTTCGCCTCCCGCAGGGTCACATTCACCACCGGCGAGCTCACGTCCGCCGTCACGTCGGCAGAGGAGAAGCCGTCGGCCGAGCGGGCGTCGAGCACGAGACGCACCTGCTGGTCGCGAACGCGGTCGCCGACGGTGAGCTGCGACAGGTCCGCCGCCAGACGCACCTGAGACGGCCCGTCCGCCGGCGAACTGAGCGCGACGTCGGCGTCCAGCCGGCCCGACCGCACGGCCTGCGCGGGGTCCTGCGGCTGACCGGTGTAGGCCGCGACTGCCTCCGCGACGGCCGCGAGGTTCGCCGCCACCCGCACGCGCCCCTGCCCGGTCACCCGCCCGCCCGTCCCGGCGGAGGCCATCGTCACCTGCAGCAGCTCACCCACCTGCTCGACCGCGAGCAGCCCCGACTGCGTGGTCAGCGACAGCCCGCTGAGCTTCGCGTCCATCGGGCCGGCGGTCGTCAGCGTGAGCCCCGTCCGCAGGCGCAACGTGTCCCTCCACAGCACCCGCCGCCCTTCACGCAGGACCGAGAGGTCCACCAGCTGCAGGTCCAGCGGCCGGGACGTCTCCAGCGTGCCGCCCACGTACCGGCCCGCCACCGACGCCCGAACGACGCCGGTGGGGAACGTGAGGGCCAGCTCCTGCAGTGCCGGGACCAGCGCCCCGTAGCGTCGCTGCAGGTCCGGCAGCGAATGGAGGTCCAGCCGCCGCAGGTCGAACGCCGCAACGTCGCCGCCGGCCAGCTCGGCCCGCGCCGTGGCCTCGACTTGTGCCAGCGGCTGGCCCTCCGGCCCGGCCGTCACCTTCAGCCCGCGCACGTCCGCCACCGCGAAGCGGCTTTCCCCCTGCGGCAACAGTGCCGTCTCGGTCTCCACCACAAGACGGTCGATATCGATGACCTGCCCCGCCGAACCGTCGGCCGCTCTGGTCGCCAACCGCACACCCGTCCCCTCCGACCGCAACCGCGCCAGCACCGGCGCACGGTCGTCGGCCACCTCACCCTGCAGCGACCCCGTCGCCGCCAAACGCCCGGCCAGCTCGGCCACCGGCAGCGCCACGAACTGCTCGGCCTGCTGCCGCAGCCGGTCAAGGTCGAGTTCCAGCCGGTAGGTGAGGTCGGAGAGCGTGCCGCGGGCCTGCCCACTGCCGAATCCCGACACGAACTCCAACCCCCGGACGTTCACGTCCGCCACCCCCCCCGTCATTCCCCCCGCCGCCACGCCCGCTGCCCCTCCCGCCGCCACGCCTGCCGGCCGCAGCTTTGCCGTCGCGTCGGCCGTCAGCCGCAGCGGCTCCAGACGGACCGCCCGACCCGCCCGCGTCCCCGCCACGTCGGACAGCGACGCGTCGGCCTTCACCGACACCTCTCCGCCGCTCCAGCTCGTTTCCACCTGCAGCCCCGCCGACCCGCCGCTCAGCGTCACCCCCTGCTGCAGCCCCAGCAGGTTCGGCATCGCCGCGGCGACGGCCGCCACCGACGGCACACGCACCTCCAGCATGACCCGGCCCGGCACCTCCGGCGCGGCAAGCGACGCCAGCCGGCCTAGCGATGCGTCCGTCAGCTCGCCCGACACGGCCGCCTGCAGCAGTTCGCTCTCCACCGCCAGCCGCTCGATGCTCAGCCTTCGATCCCCCGCACCCGCCGGCGTGAGTTTCACCGACAGCGGCACGTTCACCCGCGGCGTCCTCACGCGGTCGCCCTTGAGCAGCTCCCCGCCGACATCCAGATCCATCACCGTGAGCTGCCCGCTCGCCCCGGCCGTCTCCAGGCCGGCGGCGGTGACGTCAAGTCGCACGTCCAGCAGACCCGCGGCGGTCAAGCCGCTGCCCCTGAGCAGCGGCTCGGCCAAGGCCAGCGCGAGCCGGTCCCCCGTCACTTTCAGTGTCGCACGCAGCCCGGCCAGGTCGATCTGCCCGCCGGAAACCGCCTTCACCTCCCCGCTGAGCTCCAGCCGACCCACGGTCGGCACCCCGTCCCGGCGAATCGACAGCTCGACGGCCAGTTTCACCGGCGCGTCGGCCAGGTTCGGCAGCTCGGCCGTGATCTGCGACGGCTCGACCCGGATCGGCGGCCCGATCGGCGGCCCCTGAAGGGTCGCGGTGAAATCGGTGATCCGCACCTTCGCCGACACCGCCGGCAGCACCAGCGGGGCGTCCGAGGTGGACACCGCCATCTTCTCAAGGTTCGTCCGGCCGTCGGCGTCGAACTCCAGCAACACAAGGTTGGGCTTTTCCAGCACCACCTCGCCAAGGTCCAACCGCCCGCGCAGCAGGTTCCAGACCGTGAGCTGCGTCTGAAGGCGCGCCGCCGTCACCGCAAGGCGGTTGTCCGCATCAAAGACCTGAATGCCGTCGATCTCCGCCCCGGAGAACCACCCCAGCGACAGCCGCTCCACCTGCACCCGCCCCAGCAGGAGCTTGTTCACCTGCGACAGGACGAGGTTGCGGCCCGGCCCGGTCGACAACAGCGTCGGCAGCAGCGCCACCAGCAGCCCGAGCAGCAAGACGGCCACCCCGAGGACGCCCGCCACCAGCCGCCACCGACGGCGTCCCGGCGGCAACGATGCTCCAGACCCTTCCGTGGCGGCATCCTTCCCAGACGACATAGCGGTCACTCCCCGGCCGGCAGGCAGATGGAACGGCACACGGCGGGATGCGCTCCCACGTCCGGCTCGCGACACGCTCCCGCGACTGCCGATTGTCACGCCCGGTCAGTCCGCACCGCAAGGCCCGCCATCGCGGTCGCCCACGTCGTACGACCGTCGGCCCCGGTTGAGGCAACCCGGTTGAGGCGGCCCGGTTACGGCGGCCCGGTTTCGTCCCCTTGCGATCGACGCGCCCGGCCCTTGGCGCACTCATGCACGCACAGGGCCTGCCGCCCGGAGGCAATCCAGCGCCGAGACAAGCTAGGGGCCGGCCAGACGCGTCATGCCCGGCTGCGCGAGCACCCCTGTGAGCGGGGCGGAGGTGGCGGCCGCGGGCGGCGGGCTGGACGAGCTGCCCCGCAGGCCGGCCGGGTCCGGGGGCGGACGGTTGGTCGCCGAGCCGCCCGCGCCGGGCGAACCCACGAAGCCGCCTTGCGAGAGAAAGACGAAGTTGGTCACCCCCGTCACCACCGTCTGCTGCGGGGCCATGTTCAGATGGACATATTTGCGGTCTGCCGAGACCACCGCGCCCACGTGCAGGTTGTGTCCGGAGAACACCGCCGCCGGCTCGGGGTTATAGGCCCCGCCGGGCGGAGGTCCGAAAAACGCCCCGCCCGACCCACCCGCTCCGCCTGCGGTGCCGCCCCCGCCGCCCGGCCGCGTCACGTCCTGGCCGTGCGCCGGCGACCCTCCCCCGGCAGCCCACCCCACCACGAGCAACCCGAACAAAGCAACGCAAACTGGACGGAGGACCCGGCGCATCTGGCCGATGATATCGGGCGATGCCGTCGGATTCATCCGTTTCGTCGCGTCCGCTTTGCACAACCTTGACGCGACGGCCGGGCAAGAGGACGTTCTCCGGGCGTAACGTGGCCCGGCGCCGCAACCACCGCCCGGCATCCACGCGGCACGGCCTGCCGCTTCCTTGACCCCCCAAGCACAGCACCATGAGCACTTCGGCTTCCTCCAGCGCTTCCGCCCCCCCCCACACCTCGCCGACCCCTCCTGCCCGCAAGGCGCTGATCACCGGCATCACCGGGCAGGACGGCTCCTACCTGGCCGAGCTGCTGCTGGCCAAGGGGTACGAGGTACACGGCATCATCCGCCGGTCCTCGTCGTTCAACACCGGTCGCATCGACCACCTCTACCGCGACCCGCACGACAAGAACGCGCGGCTGTTCCTGCACTACGGCGACCTCGTGGACGGCACGGGCCTGCGTGAAGTGCTCCAGAAGGTCCGCCCGCACGAGGTGTACAACCTCGGCGCCCAGTCGCACGTGAAGGTGTCGTTCGACCAGCCGGTCTACACGGTGGCCGCCGACGCGCTGGGCACCATCCACCTGCTGGAGGCCATCCGCGACACCGACCCGAAGATCCGCTTCTATCAGGCCAGCAGCTCGGAGATGTACGGCAAGGTGGTCGAGAAGCCGCAGACCGAAAAGACGCCGTTCTACCCGCGTTCGCCGTACGCGTGCGCCAAGGTGTACAGCTACTGGCAGACGGTGAACTACCGCGAGAGCTACGGGATGTTCGCCTGCAACGGGATCCTGTTCAACCATGAATCGCCCCGCCGGGGCGAGACGTTCGTCACCCGCAAGATCACCCGCGCCGCCACGCGGATCAAGGAAGGCCTGCAGGACAAGCTCTACCTCGGCAACCTCGACGCCTCGCGCGACTGGGGCTACGCCGGCGACTACGTCGAGGCGATGTGGCTCATGCTCCAGCAGGACGAGCCGGACGACTACGTGATCGCCACGGGCGAAACCTACACCGTGCGGCAGTTCCTCGACGAGGTGTTCGGCTACCTCGACCTCGACTGGAAGCAGTACGTGGTTGTGGACCCACGGTACTTCCGCCCGGCCGAGGTCGATTTCCTGCTCGGCGACGCCACCAAGGCCCGCCGGAAGCTCGGCTGGGCGCCCAAGGTCAACATGAAGCAGCTCGCCCGCATGATGACCGACGCCGACTGGAAACTCGCCAAGCGCGAGCGGGCCGTCAGGGAGCACGACGCCCGCGAGGCGGCGAAGTAGCCGCGGCCGGCCGAAGCCGCGGCCGAGGGGCCGCCGACTCCCGGCCGACGCATCCATCCATCCCCTGGGGACACCCATGACGCTCAGCACAAGCGACCGGATCGTCGTCACGGGCGGTGCCGGCTTCCTCGGTTCGTTCGTCGTCGAGAAGCTGCGCGAGCGCGGCTACCACGACATCATCATCCCCAGGCGGCGGGAGTACGACCTCACCACCGAAGCGGCGGCCGCCCGGCTGTACGAAACCCACAGGCCCGACGTGGTCATCCACCTCGCGGCCGAGGTCGGCGGCATCGGCGCCAACCGTGAAAATCCGGGCCGCTACTTTTTCGCCAACATGGCGATGGGCCTGCATCTGATCGAACACGGCCGCCGCCACGGCCTCAAGAAGTTCGTCCAGGTCGGCACGATCTGTGCCTACCCCAAGTTCACCCCCGTCCCGTTCAAGGAAGAGGACCTCTGGAACGGCTACCCGGAAGAGACCAACGCACCCTACGGCATCGCCAAGAAGGCACTGCTGGTCATGCTGCAAGGCTACCGACAGCAGTACGGGTTCCCGGGCATCTACCTCCTGCCGGTGAACCTGTACGGCCCGCGTGACAACTTCGACCTGCGGACCAGCCACGTCATCCCCGCACTGATCCGCAAGATGGTGGAAGCCCGCGACGCCGGCCGCGACGCCGTCGAAGCATGGGGCACCGGGTCGGCCTCACGCGAGTTCCTCTACGCCCCCGACTGCGCCGAAGCCATCGTCCGCGCGACCGAGAGCTACGACTCGCCGGAGCCGATGAACCTTGGCTCGGGCCGGGAGATCACCATCAAAGCGCTGACCGAGCTGGTCGCCCGCCTCGTAGGCTTCACCGGCCGCATCGCGTGGGACCCCAGCAAGCCCGACGGCCAGCCCCGGCGATGCCTCGACGTCTCGCGTGCCCGCTCCGCCCTCGGCTGGACCGCCGCCACCAGCCTCGAAGACGGCCTGACCGAAACCATCCGCTGGTACGAAGCCCACCGTCACGACCTTCAGCGGCCCTAGCGCCCACGGCCGACATGCACTTCGTGCTCGTCAACCAGTGCTTCCACCCCGACACCGCCTCCACCGGGCAGATCCTCCACGACTTCGCCAGCTACCTCACTTCGCCCGAAGGCGGCGGCCACCGCGTCACCGTCGTCACGTCACGCCAGCGCTACGGCACCGACCAGCTGCTCGACGTCAGCGACGAAACCCTGCCGCCGACCGCGCCCGGCCATGGTCAGATGGTCATCCGCCGGCTCCGCGGCACCCGTTTCGGCAAGAAAACGCTCCCGGGCCGCGTCGCCGACTTCGTCTCCTTCTACGCCGTGGCCTTCCGCGAGCTGCTCCGCCACCGCGACGCCGACGCATGGCTGGTGCTGACGTCGCCCCCCATGATCGGCGTGGTCGCCGAGCTGGCCGCCAGCTTGCCCGGCCGCCGACAGCTCACCGGCCGCATCGTGCACTGGGTCATGGACCTCTACCCCGAGGCGACGCACGCGCACGGGATGCTCCGCCCGACGCACCCGCTCTACCGCGTCTGCCGCTGGGCGATGGGCAAGGCCTTTGCGCGGTCCGCGGGCCTCGTGGCCCTCGGCGACGACATGCGCGACCTGATCGGCCGCAGCCACCCCCGGCTCGACGCCGCCAAGGTCATCGTCGTGCACCCGTGGGCCGACGGAAATGCCCTGCGCCCGGTGGACCGCGCGTCCAACCCGCTGGCGGCCGAGCTGGGCCTCTCCCGCACGTTCAATCTCGTGTACTCGGGCAACCTCGGCCTCGCGCACGACCTCGAGACGTTCCTCGGGGCCATCGAACGCACCGCCAACGACGACCCCACCGGCGTCCGCTGGGTGTTCATCGGTTCGGGCAAGCGTTACGAGCAGCTGTCCACCTGGCAGAGCCAGCGGCGCCTCCCCCACGTGCGGCTGCTGCCGTTCATGCCGCGGGAGAAACTCCCGCTCTCGCTGGGGCTGGCGGACGTGCACCTGCTCTCGCAGCTCCCGGCCTTCACCGGCGTGGTCGTGCCAAGCAAACTCTTCGGCATCATGGCCGCCGGGCGGCCGGCGCTGATGGTCGGCCCGGACGACTGCGAGTGCGCCCGCGTCATCCGCCGACATGACATCGGCCGCGTCGTGCCGGTCGGCGACGTGGACGGCTTGCTGGCGGCGGTGAACGCGCTGCGCGTGCCCGGCGTGGCCGACGCGATGGGCCGGCGGGCGCGGGCGGCGTTCGAGGCCGAGGACGACCGGCCCGTCGGCTGCCGACACATCGCCGCGCTTCTGGCCGCGGCGGCCGGTCCGCGGAGCTGACGCCCATGTCCACGACGCGCACCCGACGCCCGCCCTCCACCACGGTCGCCGCCCTGCGGACGGCGCTGGCCCGCTGCGGAGAGGCCTACCGACGCTGGCTCGTCGCCGGTTCCAACGGCCCCGACACGCTCGTGCTCACCGCCACCCACGCCAAACAGGCCGAGGGCTATCGCGCCGAACTCGACGCCCGGCGCACACCCGACGGCGGCACCGCCGCCTTCCTGCCCGAGTCGCTCGACGTGGACGTACGGGCCGACCCCGTCGTTGCCGGCGGACGCGTCCGGGTCGGCTCCGGCGGCGCGACGCTCGCCGTCCTGCGGCACCTCGAACGCCGCCACGGCCGGCGCGAACTGCTCCAGCGCCACACCCTGCTCATGCACTCCGGCGGGCTGTCGCAGCGGCTCCCGGCCTACTCGCCCGTCGGCAAGGTCTTCTCGCCGCTGCCGCTGCTGCGGCCCGACGGCCAGCCCGCCACCCTCTTCGACCACCTCTTCCTCACCGCCGCCGCGATCGCGCCTCGTCTCGGGCCGGGGCTGACCGTCATGGCCGGCGACGTGTTTCTCGTGCTCGATCCCGACAGCATCCCCGACGCCATGCGGTCTCACCAACCGGAGACGCCCCCACCCGAGCCGTCACCGCTGGCCGTCGGGCTGTGGGTCGATCCGTCCGTCGGCACGCAGCACGGCGTGTTCATCACCGACGCCGACGGCCGTGTCCTGCGGACCCTGCAGAAGGCGTCCGTCCAGCAGATGCGCGACGCCGGGGCCGTACGCCACGGCAAGGTGCTGGTGGACACCGGCCTGCTGCACTTCCCACCCGCGGCACTGGAGACACTGCTGGACCTCGCCCGACGGCCGCTGCGACCGCCGTGGGTCCCGCTCGACCTCTATGAAACCGTCGTCGGCGCCCTCACGCCCGCGGGCGTCTCCGCCGGCACGCCACTGGCCCCCCTCGCCCGCCACCGGCTCACCGCCTGTGCCGCCCGGGGCGAGTTTCTCCACCTCGGCACCACGGCGCAGTTCCGCGACGCGCTGGTCGGGCCGCACCCGTCGCCCGCGGCCGCCCTGCTGCGCACGGACGTCCACGCCAGCCACGCCGGGCCGACCCGGTCTGACCGCCGCGTTTTCGCCGCCGCCCTCGCCCCGCACACGCGCCTCGGCCGCGGCTCGGTCGTGGAACACAGCCTGCTCGAGCCACCCGCCGCCGGCCACCACCGCATCGGCCGCGGCAGCGTCGTCTCGCAGGTCCGCACCGGGCCGCTGCCCCTGGTCCTTCCCGACCAGACGCTCTACTTCCAGTGCCCGCTGCGCGCCGGGGGTGCGCCCGCCACGCCGGCGGGGTTCGCCCATGTCGTCTGCGGCGTGCACGATGACTTCAAGTCCCCCACCTTCTTCGGACGCCCGCTGGAGCGGCACCTTCGCCGCTGGAAGCTGCGACCGCGCGACGTCTGGCCGGCCGGAGTCGCCGGCACCCCCGCGGCCACCCTCTGGACCGCCCGGCTCTTCCCCGTCACCCCCGACCGCACCACCTGCCGCGCGGCGCTGTCGCTGGCCGGCCGGTTCGACCGCGCCGCATGGCGACGGCTGCCGCGTGTATCCATGGCGGACATTCTCGCCCGCGTGGACCCCGCCGGTCTGCTGGCACACCGGGAAGTGCTCGCCGCCCACCGACTCGCGCTCGACCTCGCCGGACGGATTCGCGACGGCGACGAACAGCCCCTCGAGGCGGCCGTCCCCGCGTTCCGCTCGGAGCAGGCCTATCTGCAGCTCGCCGCCGTGCTCGAAGCTCAGCTCACGTCGCCGCTGCATCTGGCCCGCGGTCACTACCTGCTCGCCCAGCTCGCCGCTCGGCCTGTGGCGCGACGGCTCGACGCCCGTCGCCGCGAGTCGCTGGCCTTCTCGGCCATCGCCGCCGCCACGGAGCGTGCCGCCACCGGTGGTGTCGCCGACGACACGGCCTGCCAGTCGCCGCACCGTAAACGACCCCGACCGCCCGTCGGGCACGGCGCCGCGGTCAACCCTTTCCCCGTCGACCACCGCGTCGTGGCGACCGCTCCCGTCCGCATCGACCTCGCCGGCGGCTGGACCGACACGCCCCCCTGCTGCTTCGAGTACGGCGGGCACGTGGTCAACCTCGCGCTGCTGCTCGACGGCACGCCGCCCGTGGAGGTCGAAGTCATCCGACGTGCCGACCGCGGGCTGGAACTGATTTCCGACGACCTCGGCAAGAGCCGACGTCTGCGCGACTGCCTCCGTCGCGTCGCTCTGGACGACCCGTTTGCCCTGCACATCACCGCCCTGCAGATGCTCGGCCTGGCCGACGGCCGCCTCGGTCTGACCGTCCGGACCGCCTGCCGCGTGCCCAAGGGCTCGGGGTTGGGGACGTCGTCGATCCTCGCCGCCACGTTGCTGGCCGCTCTGGCGCGAATGCTCGGCCGGCGGCCCGCCCCCGCCCGGCTCTTCGAGTGGACCTTGCGTCTGGAGCAGCGCCTCTCCACGGGCGGCGGCTGGCAGGACCAGGTCGGCGGGATCGTCGGCGGCATCAAGTCCATCGTCACCCGTCCCGGCATCCCCCAACGCCTGCGCGTCCGACGGCTGGACCTGCCGGCCGACCTGCTCGACGAACTGCAAGCCCGGCTGGTGGTGTACTTCACCGGCCGGCAGCGGCTGGCGCGGGACATCCTCCGCCGGGTGGTGGGCCGCTACCTGGCGCGCGAGCCGGAAGCGATGGCGACGCTCAGACAGCTTCGCGCCGACGCGGGGCGTCTGGCCGAGGCGCTGGCCGCCGGCGACCTCTCCAAGACGCTGCCCGACGTGGTCACGCGGTACTGGCGCTGCAAGACGCGGCTGTTCCCCGGCAGCTCGACGGCGGCCATCGACGCCCTGCTGGCGGACGCGACGGCGGCCTTTCCCGACGTCGCCGGCGGACTGGCCGGGGCCGGCGGGGGCGGCTTCGCTTACTTCGTCTGCCCGTCCCGCGAGGTGGCTGAGCGGCTGCGTCTGTGGCTGGCCGACCGCGGCGGCCGCCCGGGCGAGCTGGGCGTGGTGTACCCGGCAACGATTGCCCGCCAGGGGCTGACGCTGCAGGTCCGGCGCGACGGTTGAACTGGCCGTCCCGCCACGCCAAGATGCCGACATGAGGAACCTCCCGCGCCGAACCGCATGGCTGGTCCTGCTGGGGCTGCTGGGCGCAGGCGTGGGCTGCGACCGCACGATCAACGAGGTGCGCTCGCCGGCCCCGCACGGCGCCGTCGCCGCATCGCCGCGGTAGCCGGCGTCCGTCCCCTCGGGTGAACGCCGCCACCACGGCCCCTTCCGACGGCCACGCGACCCCCTCTTACAACCGGAGCCGAACCATGGCCGACGCGAAACCCCCCGCGGTGATCAATCCTGACGCCGACCTGCTGGGTCACCTCACCTATCTCGTTGGCGAGACGGGCACGGTCGAGGAGGCCGACGGCGGCTACAAGGTCAAAATCTTTCATTCCCGCGCGTTTCCGTGGGAAGACGTCTTCAAAGCCCTGCTGTATCGGGGTTTCGCCGTCCGCATGACCAACCACAAGGCCGACCTGTTCATCGAAGCCAGGCCCGGCTGACGCTTGGACGCGGCCCCCCGCGGGGATACAACCCTCCTCCCATGGTTGACCTGAAAGACCTCCGCGAAAACCCGGAGAAGTACCGCCAAGGCGCTGTGCTCAAGGGCATCGCCGTGGACATCGACGCCCTGCTCAAGGCCGACGCGGAGCGTGTGCGCCTCCAGCAGGCTTTCGACAGCCTGCGGGCCCGTCAGAACGAAGCGTCGAAGGACATCGGCAAGCTGAAAGACCCCGCCGAGAAACAGGCGGCCATCGCCCGGATGACCGCGCTCAAGGCCGAGGTCAAGGAGCTGGAAGACCGGCTCCGCGCCGCGGAGGACGCCCTCCGCCCGCTGCTGCTGAGCGTGCCTCAGCCGCCCGACCCCGACGTGCCCCGCGGCAAGGACGCCTCCGACAACGTCGTCCTCCGCAAAGTCGGCCAGCCGCGGACGTTCGACTTCAAGCCCAGGTCACACATCGAGCTGGGCGAGAAGCTCGGCATCATCGACTTCGCCGCCGGGGTCAAGCTGGCCGGCTCCCGCAGCTACCTGCTCAAAGGCATGGGGGCCGAGCTGCACAACGGCGTGCTGCGGATGGCCCTGGAGATGATGACCCGCGAGCACGGATTCACCGCGATGGTCGTGCCCGTGCTCGTCCGCGAGCCGGCCATGCTGGGCACCGGGTTCTTCCCCGCCGGCCGCGAGCAGACCTATGCCATCCCGGCCGACGACATGTACCTCACCGGCACCGCCGAGGTCGGGCTCACCGCCTACCACGCCGACGAGGTGCTTGAGGAGTCGGTTTTGCCGCTGAAGTACACCGCGGTGAGCACCTGCTTCCGGCGCGAGGCCGGCACCTACGGCAAGGACACGGCCGGCCTCTACCGCGTGCACCAGTTCGACAAGTGCGAGCAGGTGGTCATCTGCCGCAACGACGAAGCCGAGAGCCGACGCTGGCACGAAGCGATGCTGGGCTTTTCCGAACAGCTGCTGCAGCGGCTGGGTCTGCCGTACCGGGTCATCCACTGCTGCACCGGCGACATCGGCGTCAAGAACGCGGCGATGTACGACATCGAAACGTGGATGCCCAGCCGCTTCGACGGCAAAAACGAGTCGACCGGCTACGGGGAAACCCACTCCGCCAGCCGCCTCTACGAGTTTCAGGCCCGTCGGCTCAACCTGCGCTACCGCGACAAGGACGGGAAAATCCGCTTCTGCCACACGCTCAACAACACCGTCGTGGCCAGCCCGCGCATCCTCATCCCCATCCTCGAGAACTACCAGAACGCGGACGGCAGCGTGACCATCCCGCCCGCCCTGAGACCGTACGTCGGGGGCGCAGAACGCATCGGCTAAGGCGCACCTCGGGCCTGCCACTGCCGTCGCACCCCATGCCGCGGCGTCGGGCGAAGCGACGTCCGGTCTCGCGTCAATCCGGCCCGTAGAACGGCTCGGCCGCGATGCCCGCTAAACGGATCCGCTGCGTGATCCGGTCCAGCTCGGCGTCCGTGAGCGGAGTCACAAAAGGTTCCGCCGGCCGCCGGGCCACCGTACACACCTGCACCGACGCGATCTGACACCCCCCCGCTCGCAGTTCGATCAGCCGGGCCACGTAGGCGTCGATTTCGGCCGGCGGCGGCGGCCGGCCGTGCAGCCGCACGAACAGCGACTGGATCCAGATCGGTCGGATCCGCCCGGTCAGTCTCAGGTTCTCAAGGACCCGCTCGAACGGCACGCTCGAGCGGTCCACGGTGCGGTAGTAGGCGTCCGTACCGGCGTCGAGCTTGGCCCACACGCGCAGGTGATGCCGGTCAAGGTAAGCCAGCGTGTCCACCACGGCCGGACGCGTCAGCAGCGTGGCGTTGGTGATCAACACCACCGGCGTGTGCGATGCCCCCACCGCGCGCAGCGCGTCCACCACCACCCGGGCGGCCTGCGGAAACTGCAGACACGCCGTCGGCTCGCCGTCTCCGGAAAACGCGACGTCACTGAGCCGACGCAGCTCGGGCGGCGTCTGGTCGAACGGCGGCTTGTCGAAGATTTGCCCACCTGCGGCCTCTCGCAGCAGGCTCTCCAGCTCAACGCGCAGGACGTCGAGATCGATGCGGCGGTCGGTCGGGTCGGGGGAGCGTTCCCCGGGGGTGCGGTCTACGCAGCAGTACACGCAGTCGAAGTTGCACAGCTTGTCGGGGTTGAGATTGACCCCGATGCTCAACCCGCGCGACCGCCGGGAGAGGACGGGGTACCCGTAGCGGTGGTGCTCCCACGTCCGTTCGTGAACCGTGTGCAGGACGGTCAGGTGGGCCACGCGTGCTAACTTACGGCCCGGTGGCAGAGGTGCCAGAGGAATCAGATGCGGCGGATGGGCGCAGGTCCGCGCGCTCCGCGACGGCGAGTCGCACTGCGACGGCCGCGGTGCCTCATCGAAGGCCCCGGCCGTCGGGCTTGGGCCGCAGCACCTGGTCCACGCTCAGCCGCCCCGCCCCCGTGAGCAGCAGCACGACGCAGAAGACCAGGTAGTGCGTCGGGTTCAGCCGGGAAGGGTCGAAGAAGTTTTCGTCGGCCTTCTGCATGAACGCGGCCACGAACATGGTGAAGCCGAGCAACAAGGTCGCCGGCCGGGTCATCACGCCCAGGGCGATCAGCGCCCCGCCCACCACCTCGGACAGCGCCGCGCACCAGGCGAAGAACGTGGGCATCGGAAAACCCAGATTGCCCACGTTGGTGATGAAACCCGGTGCGGGCGGGATCTTGGCCGCACCCCAGATGAACGCCATCGGGATGCCCACCCACAGCCGGGCGGCCAGCAGCCCGAGGTCGAGGGCGAGGGACGTGGACGTGGCGCCGCCGAAGAGCAGTTTCCAGAGCAGGAGCATGGTCCAGCACCTTACCGCCCGCCGGGCCTGCCGCGAAGCCCGCGCCGCAGGGGAAACGCCGACCGCGCGGGGTGGTGAGCTGGTGAGCGGAGGTGCCGCAGGAGGTGCGGCAAGCCGTCGCAGGAGCGGGTCACCGCGTGCCAGTGAAAAGTTTGCACGCCCGGACGTGGCTCCCGCTCGAAGTTGCTCTCCGGCAGCGTCGGCGTCACGCTGGTGTCTTTCGGGCGAATGGAAAGGACGTGACGGCCATGGAGGCGCGGCGGTCGGTGTTGGACAAGGCGTCGGGGGTCGGCTCGGCGTGGCGCGCGTGGGGAACCGGGCTGTGGGCACGGCACCAGCCCAAGCTGCTCACCTGCCTCTTGCAGGAGCGCTACGACGCCCGGCGGTTTGCTGGTGACCTGCTCGCCGGGCTGACGGTGGCGGTCATCGCCTTGCCGCTGGCCATGGCGCTGGGGATCGCCTCGTTGCCGCTGGAGGTGGCCGAGCAGTTGCGATCGGTGCACCCGTGGCTCACGCCGCCGGCGATGGGCCTGTTCACGGCCGTGGTGGGCGGTCTGGTGGTGTCGCTGCTGGGTGGAAGCCGGGTGCAGATCGCCGGGCCGACCGCGGCGTTCGTGCCCATCGTGTTCGCGGTCGCCTCCCAGCACGGCTACGGCGGGCTGGCGGCGACCATGGTGATGGCCGGGGTGATCGTGATCCTGATGGGACTGTTCCGGATGGGGGCGCTGATCAAGTTCATCCCCTATCCGGTGACCACAGGGTTCACCGCAGGCATCGCCGTGACCATCTTCACCGGTCAGATCAAAGACCTGCTGGGGCTGAGCATTGTGGTGGACGGCAAGCTGGCGTCGATGCCGGCGCATTTTGTTCCGATGGTGCAGACCCTGGCCGAGCACATCGGCACGGCCAGCGTGTACGCCGCGGGGGTGGGGCTGGGGACGCTGGGGGTGCTGGTCGGGCTGCGCCGGCTGGCGCCGCGCGTGCCCGGGGCGATCGTCGCGGTCACGCTGGCGACGCTGGTCGTGCAGACGGCCGGGTGGAGCCGGATGCGGGAGCCGCTGGCCGACGGGCTGGACCGGCCGCTGGTGCAGACCATCGAGACGCGCTTCGGCGGCATCCCCTCGAGCCTGCCGGCGCCGACCTTCCCCGACATCAAGCTTGAGATGCTGCGGGAGCTGGTGTTTCCGGCGACGACGGTGGCGCTGCTGTGCGCCATCGAAAGTTTGCTCAGCGCGGTGGTCGCCGACGGCATGACCGGCTACCGCCACCGCTCGGACCAGGAGCTGGTGGCCCAGGGCACGGCCAACATCGCCAGCGCGATGTTCTTCGGTCTGCCGGTGACCGGTGCGATCGCGCGGACGGCCGCGAACATCAAGAACGGGGCGACGTCGCCCGTGGCGGGCGTGGTGCACGCGCTGGCGCTGCTGGGGTTCATGTTGCTGCTGGCCCCGCTGGCGGCCAAGGTGCCCCTTCCGGCGCTGGCGGCCGTGTTGGTGGTGGTGGCGTGGAACATCTGCGAGATCGACCACTTCCGCACGCTGCTGCGCGCCCCCCGGCCCGACGTCCTCGTGCTGCTGACCACCTTCGGGCTCACCGTGTTCACCGACCTGACCATCGGCGTGGGCGTGGGCATGGTGCTGGCGTCGCTGCTGTTCATGAAACGCATGGCCGAGACCACCCGGCTGGCGGGCATCCGGGAGGAGCTGGAGGAGGGCATGGAGCCGGAGACCCCCGACCCGAAAGACCCCGCCCGCGTGCAGGAGCGGGTCGTTCCGCCGGGCGTCGAGGTGTTCGAGGTCAACGGGCCGTTCTTCTTCGGCGTGGCCGACAAGCTCAAGGACACGCTCAACCAGCTCGAGTCGCCCCCGAAGGTGTTCATCCTGCGTATGCGGTACGTGCCGCACATCGACGCCACCGGCATGCACGCGCTGGAGGAGTTCCACCTCAAGTGCCGCCGGCAGGGCATCCGGCTGCTGCTGGGCGGGGTGCACGCGCAGCCGCTGTTCGACATGACGCGCACCGGCCTGATCGACCGCATCGGACAGGACAACATCTTCGACAACCTCGACGACGCGCTGGCGACGGCGAAGCAGCTGGTCAACGCATCGCCCGAGCCGGCCCGGGTGACCGCGGGCTCGTCGCAGCCGCCGACCGCCCGCGGCTAAACTTCTGCCTGTCATGAGGATCCTCGTCACCGGCGCGGCAGGTTTCATCGGCTCGCACGTGGCCACCGCGCTGGCGCGTCTGGGGCACGACGTCGTCGCCGCCGACGCGTTCCTGCACGCCAGCTACATCAACCTGCTCGGCTTCACTGGCGACGTGCTGACCCTGCGCGACTACGACGACCTCAGAAGCATCGACGCGGCCGGTCCGTTCGACGTGGTCGTCCACCAGTCGGCCATCACCGGGATGCTCCACGCCGACGGCTCGCCCGTCCGCGATACGCAGCTGGTGCTGCGCTCGAACGTGGAGCTGTTCCGCGCCCTGCTCCAGCGGGCGGTCCCGTGGAAGGCGAGCGTCGTGTGGGCGTCATCGTGCTCCATCTACGGGCGCGGGCCGGTTCCCATGCGGGAAGACCAGCCGCCCGACCCCCTCAACGCCTACGCCTACTCCAAGCTGCTCAAGGAACGGCTGGCCACACGGTTCGCCCCGTCCCTTCCCGGCATCGTCGGCCTCCGCTACACCAACGTCTACGGCCCCGGCGAAGCGCACAAGGGGAAGCTGGCGTCGATGGTGCAGCAGCTGGCCCTGCAGATGCGTCAGGGCCAGCGGCCGCGCATCTTCACCGACGGCAGCCAGCGACGCGACTTCGTCTACATCGACGACGTCGTGCAGGCCAACGTCAAGGCCATCGAGCTGGCCCGGCACAGTGACCGCAAGGCCCACGTGTTCAACGTCGGGGCCGGGGCGAGCTGGTCCTTCAACGAACTGGTGCGCCAGCTCAACGCCGCACTCGGCACCGACCTGCCGCCGCAGTACTTCGACAACCCCTACGGCTTCACCCAGGACCACACCGAGGCCGACCTCACCCGCGCCCGCGTTGAGCTGGGCTATACGCCCCACTTCGACCTCACCGCCGGCATCCGGGCCTATGCCGAGAGCGGCGAGCTGGGCATGGCCGAGCAGGTGCCCCGGCCGCCGTACACGTTCCGGGGCCGGGTCGAGCTCCCGCGGCGAGACGCCTAGCCCGCCGGTCCCGGCCCGGAGCAGTCCATCGCCTTGCGATGTCCCCGCCCATCGCGCGGCATCGACTTGGCCGACCTTCCCTGACGTTCGCAGGATGTTAGGATAGGGTGCCCGGAGCGGAAAGCCGCTCGGGCGGCCCGATGGACCTGCGACGCAAGCTCACCATCCTCGCCGATGCCGCCAAGTACGATGCGTCGTGCGCGTCGTCGGGGGCGAGGCGGTCCGGGCGTGCCGGGGCGCTGGGCCACACCACCGGCGCGGGGATCTGTCACAGCTACACGCCCGACGGGCGCTGCGTGTCGCTCCTGAAGATCCTGCTCACCAACCACTGCATTTACGACTGCCAGTACTGCGTCAACCGCATCAGCAGCGACACGCCGCGTGCACGGTTCACGGTGGACGAGGTCGTGTTTCTTACGATGGAGTTCTACAAGCGGAACTACATCGAGGGGCTGTTCCTGTCGTCGGGGGTCATCGGCTCGCCCGACAAAACGATGGAGGAGCTCGGGCGGGTGGCGATGAAGCTGCGGCTCGAGCACGGCTTCAACGGGTACATCCATCTCAAGGCGGTGCCGAAGGCGTCGGCCGAGGCGATCGCGCTGGCCGGGCGGTATGCCGACCGGCTCTCGGCCAACATCGAGCTGGCCACCGAGGAGGACCTGCGCCGGCTCGCCCCGGAGAAGCGGACCGTGGATGTCGAGGCCACCATGGCCGAGATCCGCCGGCAGTGGCAGGCGGCCCGCCAGATGGAAGCGCCCCCCGCAGTGTCCGACCCCAGTGCGGCCAGCGCGGCGTCCGGCCCGACGAACGCGCCGCTGCCACACCCCACGCCGGCCCCGACCGCCGCGCCCGCCCGCTTCGCGCCGGCCGGCCAGAGCACGCAGCTCATCGTCGGCGCGACGGCCACGCCCGATGCGACGCTGCTGGCCACCGCCCGCCGGCTCTACGACCGCTACCGGCTGCGTCGCGTGTACTACTCCGCGTTTTCACCCATCCCGTTCGGCGACAGCCGGCTGCCCGCCGCCCCTCCGCCGCTGCTCCGCGAGCACCGGCTCTATCAGGCCGACTGGCTGATGCGGTTCTACGGCTTCGACCTCGATGAGCTGACGACGCCGACCCGGCCCAATCTGCCACTGCACGTAGACCCCAAACTCGCGTGGGCCCTGCGGCACCCCGAGCGGTTTCCGGTGGACGTCAACCGGGCGCCGCGCGAGCTGCTGCTGCGGGTGCCGGGGCTGGGCGTGCGGACGGTCCAGCGGCTGCTGCAGATCCGTCGCCTCCGCCAGGTGACGCTGGCCGACCTGCAGCGTCTGCGGGTGCCCCTGGCCAAGGCCCGCGGGTTCGTTGTGACGGCCGACCACCGCCCCAGACTGGACCTTCGCAGGCCGCCGTCCGACCTGCTTGTCACCGCCGGCACCCAGCTCACGCTCTTCGACGTGGCGCCCACCCCCGACGCCGCCAGCGGCAGCTGGTCCTCTGACACCGCTCACGGGAAGATGTCCCCATGAACTTGCTGGCGGCAATCTGCCTGCTCCTGTCCGTGGCCGGGGTGTTGCACGGTCATGGCGAGTCTGCGGCTGCGGCGGAAGCGGCCTTGCCGGAGTGGGCCCGTAGCCTGCCGGGCCGTCCGGTGACGGTCGTGAGCGGCGACGACCCGGCCGCGTGGGGCGTGCAGCGGCCAGAGGGTGTCACGACGTCGGTCGTCGCGCGCGACGGTGGCGGGACGGCCCTGCGGATCGACGTCGACCGGCCCTATCAACCGGTCTACGCCGTGCAGGTGTTCTCGCCGGCCACGTCGGCGGCCGTCCGGTCGGGCGACGTGGTGCTGGTGTCGTTTCTGGCCCGCGCGCCGACCGCCGTCGCGGGCGCCTCGGCCGTGGCCGCGTACCGGCTTCAGCAGACGGCTCCGCCGTGGGACGCCCCCGCGTCGGGCGCCATCACGCTGTCCACGTCATGGCAGCGCGTCTTCGCCGCCGGAACCGCCCGGCAAGACCACCCCGCCGGCACGCTGTCGGTGGCGTTTCATCTCGGCCAGCAGCGGCAATCGATCGAACTGGCCGACATCACGGTGCTGAACTTCGGCCCCGGCGTGGACGTGGCCGACCTGCCGGCCAACCGGCTCAGCTGGCCGGGCATGGAGGCGGACGCCCCGTGGCGTGCGGAGGCCCGGCGTCGCATCGAGCGCTACCGCATGGCCCCGCTGACCGTGCGGGTCATCGACGGAGAGGGGCGGCCGGTCGAGGGTGCGACGGTTCACGTGCGGCAGATGTCGCGGGCCTTCCAGATCGGCTCGTTCATCTCGACCGCGTATTTCCACGAGCCGCAGGCGTCGTCGCCCGACTCCGTCCGCGCGAGGGAGATTTTCCTGCGCCTTTTCAACCGGGCGACCACGCCCATCTACTGGGCCGACTGGGGCTGGCCGAGCCAGCGTGAAGCCTACCTTGCCGCGGCGCGTTGGCTGCACGCGCGGGGGATCCCCACCCGCGGGCACGTGATGATCTACCCCGCGTTTCGCTTCATGCCCGCCGAAGCCGTAGCGCTGCGGGACGACCCGCCAAGGCTTCGGCAACGCCTGCTGGAGCAGATCCGCGAGATCGGTCAGGCCACGCGCGAGTTCGGCTTCATCGAGTACGACGTCACCAACGAGCTCCGCGACTGCACCGACCTGCACACGCTGCTCGGCCCGGAGGTGGTGGCCGAGTGGTTCGCTGAAGCCCGCCGGGTCGTGCCCGGCAGCAAGCTCGCACTCAACGAGAACACCATCCTCACCGACGGCGGGGCGACCGAAGCCAACCAGGACCTGTACCTTCACTGGTACCGCTTCCTCAAAGACCGCGGCGTGGCTCCGGACGTGCTGGGCTTCCAGGGCCACTTCGGGGAGGCCCTCACGGCGCCGGAGCGGGTCTGGGAGATTCTCGACCGCTTCGCACGCGAGACGGATGCCGAGCTGCAGATCACCGAGTTCGACGTCCACACGCTCAACGAGGACGCCCAGGCGGCGTACCTTCGCGATTTTCTCACCGCGTGCTTCGCTCACCCACGGGTGACTGCCTTCACGATGTGGGGCTTCTGGGAAGGCGACCACTGGCTGCCCAAGGCCGCGCTGTTCCGCACCGACTTCTCGCCCAAGCCCGCCGCCCTCACCTTCGAGCAGCTGCTGGCGGCGTGGTCCACCGACGCGCGTTTGACCACCGGCA
Organism: Tepidisphaerales bacterium; assembly: GCA_046299715.1. Taxonomy (GTDB): domain Bacteria; phylum Planctomycetota; class Phycisphaerae; order Tepidisphaerales; family Tepidisphaeraceae; genus JBBRUM01. The sequence continues at coordinate 63,844 of JBKBHU010000012.1, forward strand.
CCGACGGCATGGCATCCGTCCGCGCTTTTCTCGGCGAGCTGGCCGTGGAGGTGCGAGCCGGCGGGCCGGCCCACACCGTGACGGTCCATCTCACGCAGGCGGACACCCCGCTGCCGATCGACGTACGGCTCACGGGGGCGGCCAGGCCGTGACTCCGCATCGGGAGACGCGGCGACGCTTCCCTACGCCGTTCGGCGGCAGCGGTCACCGCAAGCACCCGCGCCCGTCAGGCGAAGGCAAAACAAGAACCCCGTGCCGGGCGTGTCCGCCACGGGGAGACTTGATTCGGGTCTGGAAGGGCCATGACGGGCCCATGGAGGCGGGGGGAATCGAACCCCCGTCCCAAGATGTCCAGCATGAAGGCCTCTACATGCTTAGCCGCGTGATTGAATCTCGCCGTCGCGTGCGGGCACGGGCACCCTCACCCGACGGCCAGACGTCTGAGGTCTCGACGTGCCGCCGACGCCCGAGCGGCACGTCCAGCTCCTTGAGGTTTAACGAAGCGGGTGACAAGAGCGGTCCACCCGCACCGTGACAGCCGAAGTCAGCGTGCGTTGACGCGACTTAGGCGGCCAGACGAACCGGCGCGGCGAAGCCGAGCCGGCCTGCGATGCCATCGTTGGCAGCAGTTGTTGTTTGCCTTCGTGATTAACCAGGCCAAGAAGGCGTCCTGGGCATGCCACCCTCACCATGGCCATCCGGTCGAAACCGGTCGCCCCCGGCAGGTCCAGCACCCGAGCTGTCAAAGAACGAGCACACGCCTCGTGGGCCGAGCTCACCCCTATGTTAGCCCGTGGTCCCAGTCATCTCCACCGCCCTTGAACGTCTGCTCGGCTTGGCGCCCTTGGCGCGGGTTCGCATCGCGGTGCGTGTCGGCGTTACTGCGCGTGTCGGCGTTGCTGCCCACGTCGGCGTCGCGTTGTGCGGGCTTCTCGCAGGCAGCGCCGGCTGTGCGCACGTCCCTGCGGGCCCGATGCCGTCCGTCCTGACGGTCCGCACCGCCCCGGGGTGGTCCACGCAGACCATGGGCCAGCGTTTCGAGACCCGCTACCGCCCCACGCCCACCGGAGCGGAGGTGGTCGGCCAGTCCACCGTCTCGCCGATGACCCGGCTCGACTTCCGGGAGGTGCTGGCGGTGCGGGAGGCGGTGGCCGCGTTCGCCGCCGCGCGTGACCTGTCGCCCGCCCCGCCCGCCGCCGGCGACCTCCGGGACGGCTGGACCGCCGTCTTCCTCCGCGACGATGGGGCGCAGCTCCGCGTGCGCGAGGACGACCTCGGCCGCTGGGTGCAGGTCGAGGTGCGTGAGGGACGGCGGCGCGACCGGCTCCGGCAGGGGCTGGCCGAATGGCTCGGTGTCACTACGGCCGCTCCGGAGACGGCCGGCCCGTCGCCGGGTCCTCTCCCGTCGCCGGGTCCTCTCCCGTCGCCGGCGGCTCATCAGGAGGCGGGGCCTTCGTCGAGACGTCCGCGATGACCGCCGCCACCTGCGTCAGGTGCGCAACCAGCTCATCGAAGAGTTGTCGGCCGCGCCGCTCGTCCGCCGCCCGCAGCACCGCGCTCGGATGATGCGTCACGATGAAGTGCGGGGCCCACTCCGTGTCCGTGAGCACCCGCCCGCGCAGCTCCTGCAGCGGGACGACCGGCCCGAGCATGGACCGCGCTGCCGTCGTGCCCAACGCCACCACCACGTCCGGCTCGATCGCCCGGCACTCCGCCTCCAGCCACGGCCTACACGCCCGCACGTCTGCCGGCGTCGGCCGCAGGTGGATGCGCCGCTTGCCCCGAAGCTCATGCCGGAAGTGCTTGACCGCGTTGGTGATGTACAGCCGCCGCCGGTCCAGACCGGCCGCAGCCAGCGCACGGTCCAGCACGGCCCCGGCCGGGCCCACGAACGGGCGACCCGTCTGAGCCTCCGTGTCCCCCGGCTGCTCGCCCACCAGCAGCACCCGCCGACCCACGCCCGCCACCCCCGGCTCTTGCCCCGAGATCCCCGGCCCTTCACCCGGTACCGGACGCGTGCCGTTCTCGCACAGCCCGCAACCCCGGCACTGAGGCAACGCTTCGTAGAGCTGCGGCAGCGACACCCGCCCGCCCGGCGTCGCCCCCGGCACGAACGGCCTCGCGTCGCCCGCCACGGCCCCCGCCGCCCGCCGTCCGTCGCCCCCCGCACTCCCCGCGCCCGCCGCGGTCATCCCGGCCGCACGCCCGGGCGCCGCGGCCAGCAGGTCGTCGATCTGGTGCGTCTCGGGCAGGTTCTTCCAGAACCGCCGTGGCATCTCCCGCGTCATCGCCGCCACCTTGACGCGGTTGGGGTTGAACACGGCGGCGTAATAGCCGCACCAGAGCTGCTCGAGGTCGTCGGTGAGGTCGCGCGGAGGCCGCTGCGGCGGCGGGCCGAACCGCACTTCGCCGCCGTCGAACACGGCCGAACCGTCCGGCGTGAGGATCGCCCAGTCCAGCGAGGCGAAGCGCTCTGCAAAGAACGGGGCGGCCAGCTTGAGGATGCGGTGGTCCGGCTCGTACCACGCCACGAACCGCTCCCTGAGAGGCTGCCGGCTCATGCCGCCCGCGGCGACACCCCCGCTCGGCCGCTTCGCCCCCCGCTCCCCCCCCTGCTCTCCCCCCCGCTCCCCCCCCTCCACTCCCCCGTCATCCGGAGCCGGCGTCGCCGCCGACCACCCCGCCCCCGCGTCCGGCCACGCCACCTTCCTGAACCGCACGAACGCGTGCATCTTGTGCACGTCGCGCCTCACCTGCCCGTCCAGCAGGGCCAGCCGCCGGACGTCCGGGTCGGCCGCGTCGGCCAGAAGCTGAGGTTCGGTGGTGACCAGCCTCCAGAGCACGCGATACAGCAGCGCCCACCGCTGCGGGTCGCGGTGGCAGGCGACGCGCCGGGCCGTTTCGACGAACGCCCGCGGCACCCGCACCTCCCCGCGACGCGCCACCCTCAGCGTCGCCCCGCCGGCCACGTCCAGCATCTCCGCCAGCCCCGGCAACACGGCCCCCCCCGCTCCCCCAGCCCCCTCGCCCGCTCCGGGCAAGCCGTTCCCCCCGCCCGCCCGGCCCCGCGCACCCGCGGGCACCGCCATCTCCACCCACAGCACCCGCCCGGGGGGCCGCTGGTGCAAAAGCAGATGCCGCGCGGCGTCCCGGAAGCTCTCAAAATCCGGCGTGATCCGCACCTCCAGCACGCCCCGATGTTAGCACGATGTTCGGTATTCGGACACGCCTCGCGGCCGCCGCAGCGCACATCGTTTTGCAGACGGTGAACCGCGTGGTGGCTCAGGACCGCGCCGCCCCGGGTGCGTCACCGCCGACGGGGTCCGCGCGCGTGGGCCCGCCGGACCAGCCGGTCCACCAGCGCGACGAACGGAATGCCCGCGTGGGCCGCCGCTTCCGGCAGGAGGCTCTTGGGCGTGAACCCGGGGAGCGTGTTGATCTCGATGAGGTACGGCGTGTGCGTCGCGGCGTCGATCATGACGTCGATGCGGGCCAGATCGATAGCGCCCACGGCCGCATTCGCCCGCTCGGCCAGCGCCTGAACGTCCCGGATGAGCGTCTCGGGCAGGCCGGTGTCGAAGCGGTGTTCGGTGTCGCTGCGCTTGTACTTGGCTTCGAAGTCGAAAAACTCGACCTTGGGCACGATGCGGATGGGCGCCAGCGCCTTCTCCTCCAGCAGCCCGACCGTCAGCTCGGGGCCGGAGATGAACTTCTCCACCAGAACGCGGCCGTGGTCGCGCAGGATCTCCGTCGCCCGCACCCGTGCGTCGGGGCTGGCCGTACGGAAGACGTGCACGCCGATGCTCGAGCCCGAGTCCAGCACCTTGACCACGCACGGGCCGTCGATCCACGCCGGAAGTTCGCCGGCGGAAGTGGCGACGACGTAGGGCGGCGTCGGCAGCCCGGCGGCTTCCCACACCCGCTTGGTGGCCGCCTTGTCCATCCCCAGACGCGACGCCTTCGACCCGCTGCCCACGAACGGCAGCCCCCGGTCTTCGAGGATCTCCTGCAGCTCGCCCGACTCGCCGAAGGCCCCGTGCAGCACCGGAAAAATCACGTCTGCCGGGTGGTCCAGCCCGCTGAGGTTGTCCGGGCCCACGTCCGACTCGAACACCGTGTGTCCGGCCTCCCGCAGCCCCTGGGCGACGGCGGCACCGGACACCAGCGACACCTCACGTTCGGCGGATGGCCCGCCCCGCAGCACGGTCACGTTCATGGGAGCGAGGAGGTTAGCGGGCACCCGCGCGCAGGGCAACGCGACACCCGCCCCACGCACGTGCCCCTACCGCGACCGCAGAGAGCAGGGCCATGCCCCCGCCGGAGCTGCCGCGGCGCTGCCCGCCGTGCCGCGGCGCCGCCGGCTCACTTCCAGATGCGCACTTCGTGCTCGAGCTCGACCCCGAACCGAGCCAGCACCTTCTCCCGCACGGTATCGATCAGTGCCAGCACGTCGTCGGCGCGGGTGCCCGGGGAGGCGACGAAGAAGTTGGCGTGCACGGTGGACACCTCCGCCCCGCCGATGCGAAGCCCCTTGAGACCGGCCTGATCGATCAAGGCCCCGGCGCTGAGCCCGCCGGAGCGTTCCGGCGGCGGGTTCTTGAACACGCAACCGGCGCTCTTGGCGTTGAGCGGCTGGCTGTTGCGCTTGTACATCCAGATGTCCTTGGTCCGCCGGGAGACCTCTTCGGGGTCGGCCTCCTCCAGCTCGAGCGTCGCGCCGAGGATGTACGGCGCGGGCAGCTCGGTGTGCCGGTAGGCGAAGTGAACCTGTTCGCGGCCGTACTCGCTCACGTGGCCGTGGCTGTCCATCAGCCGTACCGAACGCACGACCGCCCCGATGTCGCCGAACTTGCCGCCGGCGTTCATCCGCACCGCGCCGCCGATCGTTCCCGGGATGCCCGCCATGCACTCCAGCCCGCTCAGCCCGGCCCGCGCGGTCTTGAGCACCAGCTTCTGCACGTCCGCCCCGGCCCCGCAGATCAGCCGGTTGCCGTACACCGCCCCCTCGAGCCACCGCGGCTGGCTCAGACGGATGACCACGCCATCCACCCCGCTGTCGCTCACCAGCACGTTGGCGCCCAGCCCGAGCAGGTAGACCGGCAACCCGCTGTCGTTGGCCCGGCGAACGACCAGCGACAGCTCGGCTTCGTCCCGCGGCGTCACGAAATACCGCGCCGGCCCGCCGATGCGGTACCACGTGTGCCGCGCCAGCGGGTGGTTCTCCGTGACGATGTCTTCCAGCCCTTCAAACACGCGCTCACCTGCCAACCGCATCCTCATCATGCACCACCCGCCCGTACGTTGTCAGCGGGCAACCACGCCCGCCCGCTGGTTATCGTCCGTCCCGCCGCCTAGGTTGACCTCCCCGCACGTTTTGACAACCGCCTTCGCCCGCCCGGCAGCGGCGATACCTCCGCACGCCCGTCAGGTCGCCCGCCGCCGCGACGCCGCCGCGCCCGTCAGCCCGGGGCGTCCGGGGCCGCCGCGGTGAGCATCCGGGCCACCTCGCACACCGGGCCCGCCCCCATGGTCACCACCAGGTCGTCCGCCCGCGCTTCCCGACGCACGCTCTCGACACACTGCTCGTACGTCGGGACGAACCGCGCCGTCACGCCGTTGCGGCAGATGGCCGCGGCCAGCTTCGCCGAGCTCACCGCCTGCCGGTCCTCCTCGCTGTCGCGGACGTAGTAGATCTCCGGCATCAGCACGAGGTCGGCGTCGGTGAACGCCGCCGCGAACTCCTCGAACAGCAGCCTCGTCCGCGACGCCTGATGCGGCTGGAACACACAGATCAACCGCTGCGGGCGGTAGCGCTGCCGCAGGGCCTCCAGCGTCGCACGGATCTCCGTCGGGTGGTGCCCGTAGTCGTCCACCACCAGCGCGCCGTTCACACGCCCCAGCACCTGCATCCGCCGGTCCACCCCGGTGAACTCCGCCACCGCGGCGAACGCCCGCGAGAGGTCAGCGCCGGCCGCATGCGCCGCCGCCACCGCCATCGTCGCGTTGAGCAGGTTGTGCCGCCCCGGCACCGCCAGCGCCAGCGGATGCCCTCCTGCGCCTTCCACCTCCACCCACGCCCTCGGGCAGCCGCTGGCCGGGTCGTCCGCCAGCGGGCGGATACGCCAGCGCCGCCGACGGTCGCCGTCCGCCAGCCCGCCCGACGGCTCCTCCCCCGCCACCACCTGAACCACGTCCATCGGCACGTCCAGCGCCCCGATCGCCCGGTTCACGGCCGCGTCGCCCCCCAGCGTGACGATGCGGCCGCCGACGGGCACCAGCCCGGCAAACGTCCGAAAACTCTCGATGATGTCGTCCAGGCCGCCGTAGACGTCCAGATGGTCGGCGTCGATGTTGGTGATGACCGCGACCGTCGGCCGCAGGTGATGAAACGAGCGGTCGTACTCGCACGCCTCGGCCACGAACACGTCCCCGCCGCCGCTGGCGCTGCCTCCCCCGAGCTGCGGCACCGTCCCACCGACCACCCACGACGGGTCATGCCCCAACCGCGTCAGGATCAGCGCGGTCATGGCGGTCGTCGTGCTCTTGCCGTGCGTGCCCGCCACCGCGATGCCCACGCGCTCGGCCATCACCCGCCCCAGCAGCTCGGCATACTTCACCACCGGCAGCCCCAGCCGCCGCGCCGCCTCCAGCTCCGGGTTCCCCTCCCGCACCGCCGCCGTCCGCACCACCAGATTGATCTCCGGCGTCAGCGATGAGCCGTCCTGCACGTGCACCACCCGTGCGCCGCGCTGCATGAGCTGAAACGTCACGTGCGTCGGCTTCGGCTCCGAGCCCGAGACGATCGCCCCGGCGTCCAGCAGGATCCGTGCCAGCCCCGACATCCCTGAACCGCCGATCCCGATGAAATGCACACGTTGACCGGCAAACGCGGAAGCCACGATGCCGAACGGTAGGGTCGAGGGAAGAGTGGACATGGGGGCGTGCGACTCGCTTGAAGCCCAGACCGAACCGGGCCGGGACGGCACGGCCGCCCCGTGCCGACAGACCCGTTGTGCCACGCCAGCGCCGGCCGGCCCGCCCCGCTGCCCCGCGACCAACCCGCCCCGCCCGAACCCCCCCACATCACCGCTCCACCGGCCACGCCGCGCCCCATCTTCATCGGCCAGCGCGGGTCAACTCCCGTAACACCTCGGCCACCTTTCTCGCCGCGTCCGGTTTTCCCAGACGCCGGGCCGCCTGAGCCATCGCCAGCCGGCGGCTCGTGTCGTACAGCAGCGACTCGAGCATCGGCACCAGCCGCTCGGCGTTTTTCTTCCGGTCCATCGCGTCATCGCACAGCATCGCCGCCCCCGCCTTCACCAGCACCTCCGCGTTGTACCGCTGGTGCATGTCCTTGTGATACGGGTAGGGCATCAGGATCGACGGCACCCCGCACGCCGTCAGCTCCGCACAACTGCTCGCCCCCGCTCGCGACACCGCCAGGTCCGCCACCGCCCACACCTTGTGCATCTCGGACGTGAAATCGAGCACCGTCGCGTCCAGCTTCGCCTGCCGGTACGCCTCCCGCACGGCCAGCACATGGTCTTTCCCGGCCAGGTGCAAGACCTGCCAGCCTTGCAGTTTGATGCGGCCCAGCGCCTCGACCGTCCCCTCGTTGACCGTCAGCGACCCCTGGCTCGCCCCGGTAATCACGAGCGTCGGCCGCTGCGCGTCCAGCCCGAACGTCGCCGCCGCCTCCGACCTTGGGGGCAGCGCCGACAGTTCGCGCCGGATCGGACACCCCGTCACCACCAGCTTGTGCCGCGCCGACGCCGACACGTGCTCGGCCGTCGCCTCGAACTGGCAGCACACCTTCTGCACGTACGACAACAGGTACTGGTTCGCGCGCCCCGGGATCACGTCAGGGTTGACCACCGCCGCGGGAATCTTCCGCTTGGCCGCGTCCTTGACCGCCACCCCCGCCGCATATCCGCCCAACCCCAGCACCGCCACCACGTCATGCTCCCGCAGCACCTTCCGCAGCAGCTCCCGCGTCTCCCGCCAGCTTCGCCAGAACTGCAGCAGCCCGCCGATCGACCGGTGCGGCGGCACGATCGGCTGCGCGATGTACCGGTACCCCGTCGGACCGAGGATGGTCGCATCGATCGGCCGCTGCGTGCACAGGAACAGCGGCTCCACCCCCGGGAGCACCTCCGGCAGCTCCTGCGCTACCGAGATGCCCGGATACAGATGACCGCCGGTGCCGCCGCCGGCGAACAGGATGACGGGCGTCTGAGCCATCGTGGCGTTCAAGCTAACCGTTTCGCCCCCCGCCCGCACGCGGGCAACGCTCGCGCCGCTCCATCACCGCGGCCAGGCCGCCTGCACCTGCCGGGCCACCTACACCTGCCGGGCCGCCTCCGCCGCACCGCCTACTGCCTCGCTGCCCCCCGCCGCCTCCACCGCGTCCGACCGCGCCGCCGTCGCCCGCTCCCGCTGACGCACCGCCGACGCCAGCACCCCCAGCGCCGCCGCCGTCATCACCAGCCCCGTGCCCCCCGCCGACACCAGCGGCAGCGGCAACCCCTTGGTCGGCACCGACACCGTCGCCACCGCCATGTTGATCCACGCCTGCGCGCACACCATCATCACCACGCCGAACGCCAGCACCCCCGCCACCGACGCCGCGTCGTCCCGGCTCAGCTCGGCCACGTCGTCGCCCCGGCCCGTCCCGGCGTCGCGGATCAGCTGCCAGCCGACCCACGCGATGCCGAGAAACAGCACCATCACCAGCAGCGCCCCGAACAGCCCCAGCTCCTCACAGATCAACGCAAAGATGAAGTCGTTCTCCACCTCGGGCAGGTAGCCCAGCTTCTGCACGCCGTTGCCCAGCCCTTTGCCGAACACGCCGCCAGAGCTGAAGCTCAGCAGCGACTGCACCATGTGGTACCCCTCGCCCTGCGGGTCGTCCATCGGGCTGAGGAAGCTGGTCACCCGCCGCAACCGGTACGGTTTGGCCGCCACCGCCACCACCGCCGCCAGCACCATCGGCGGGAGTAGCACCAGCGGGTACCACCACTTCACCCCGCCGGCCACAAGAATCAGCATGGCCACAGCGCCGATCAGCGCCGCCGTCCCGAAGTCCTGCAGAACCACCAGCACGCACGGCACCGCGATCAGCGCACACGCCAGCAAGAACCCGGCAAACCGCTCCCGCACGGCAGGCACCCGCGTCACCAGGTACACCGTCAGCAGCACGACGGTCCACTTGGCCACTTCGCTGGGCTGAAGCTGAAACGGCCCCACATCCAGCCAGCGCCGCGCCCCCTTCACGGCCGTCCCCACGCCGGGGATCAGCGTCGCAGCGCACAGCGTCACCGCCAGGGCGTACAGCCACAGCAGCGGCGACGTCCACCACCGGGTCCCCGACCGGAACAGCCTGCGGTAGTCCACGTGGGCCAGCAATAAAAACACGCACGCCCCCAGCACGGCCGTGATCAGGTGCTTCCACCCCCGCGTGGTGAACCCCCACATGCCGCCTTCGCCGGCCACCGCGGTCGATGCCGACTCCACCATCAGCACGCCCAGCAGCAGCAGCGACAGCACGCACAGCCCCAGCAGGTCCTGAAGCCGAAGCCGATAGATCGACACGTCCATCGCACCCCTTATCGGACGACCCCGCCCCATCCCATGACCTCGCCCCCCCACCCCGCGCCTGCCCACGCCCTGCCCACCCGGTGTGACCCGTCGGGCAGACCGTCTATGCTTGCCGCTTACGCATGGGCATCCGCTCCGCACCGCTCGCCGCCCACGTCACGCTCGCCGGCACGACCGTCCTGCACGCTTTCACGCACGCGTACGCGACGATGTTCGGCCCGCTGTACCTGCTGATGCGTGACGACCTCGGCCTCACGCAGGTCAGCCGCGTCACGCTGCTGGTGACGCTCTACGGGCTGGTCTACTGGCTGATGGCCTTCCCCGCGGGCTACCTCGCCGACCACGTCAACCGCCAGCGGCTGCTGGGCTGGGGGCTCATCGGCAATGCGGCGTGCATCCTCGCCATGGGCCTGACCCGCCGCTACGAGCTGCTCGTGCTGCTGTCCGTCCTCGCTGGACTCTGCGGCTGCGTCTTCCACCCCGCCGCCAACGCACTCGTCCCCGCCCACTATCCCAAGGCCCCCGGCATGGCCATCGGGCTGCTCGGCATCGGCTCGGGGCTGGGCTTCTTCGCCGGGCCGTTCTACGCCGGCTGGTCGGCCCGCCACTCCACCTTCGGCGGCGAGTGGCTCAGCGACTGGCAACGGCCCTTCGTGGAGTTGGGGCTGCTCGGGCTGGCGTGCGGGGCGGCGTTCCTGCTTCTGGCCCGCGAAGCCCCGCGCCCCGCCGACGACCCCGGCCGCGGCCCGCCCATGCCCGCATGGCTCCGCTGGCGAACCCTCGCCCACGCGCTGGCCGTCAGCCTGCGCGAATACGCCTCCGTCGGCGTCCCCGTCCTCACCGCGCTGCTGCTGCTCAAGGCCTACGGCTACGACACCCAGCGCACCGGCGGCATGCTGGGGCTGGCCATGCTCTCGGCGGCCGTGGTCAACCCGCTGGTGGTCTACTTCACCGCTGGCACGCGCCGCATCCCGGCTCACGTGACCATCCTGGTGCTCTCCGCGCTGCTCACCGCCGCCTTGCCGTGGTTTCCGGGCGTGTGGGTGCTCCCGGCCCTCATGGCGCTGATGACGCTGCTGCTGGCGTCGTCGGCCGTCGGCGACGCCGCGTTGACCGAACGCGTCGCCCCGAACTTCCGCGGACGGGTCAACGGCCTGTTCCTCACGATCGTCGGCGGCACCGCCGCCACCAGCCCCTTCGTCGTCGGCTTCGGCGTGGACCTGCTCGGCGAACACGCCAGCCGCTCGGCCGCCTACGTCCCGCTCTACGCCGCGCTGGCCGCGACGACTCTGCTGGCCACCATCTCCGCGTGGACGCTGGCCCGTCTGGAGCACCGCCCCGGCTACTCCCCCGATGCAGGCCGCGCCGGCACCTCGTCCTCGGGCAGCGGGACCCAGTCCTCAAGCTCCGGCAAGTCGGACCAGTACCCCGACGGTCGCGTCGCCGGTGACAGCATCACGTCCCACGCCGAACGCGCATCGAGCACCCCTACCCCCACCGGCCGCCCCGCCGCCGCCCGCTGACGACGCACGTTCACCGGCCAGTTCACGTACGGCTCGGGCCGGAACTGGTGCAGCCCGGCGATCAGGTTCGCCGGCGGCGGCTGCAGCGGTGGCGACGCCTCCACGCCCAGATACCGCAGCGACCGCTCCAGCACCAGCGCCGCCCCCGGCGCGGCCGTCGTGCCACCGAAGTAGTTCCGCCCTTTCTTCTCCGCTTCGTGAATGACGAACGCCACCACCAGCCGCGGATGCTCCAGCGGTGCCGCCGCCACGAAGCTCGACGTGTACCGCTCGTTGCTGTACCGCCGCGTCTCCCGGTCCACCAGGTGCGCCGTCCCCGTCTTGCCGAAGATGTTGTACGTGTCGGAACGCGCCCGCGTCCCCGTCCCGCGCGCCATGACGTCCGCCAGCGCCTGCCGCATCTCCGCGGCCGTCTCCGGCTCGAGCACACGCCGGGTCGCCCCGCGTGCGGTGGACATCGGCTCCACCTTCCCGTCATCGTCCACCACGCCCTTGACCACCGTCGGCCGCACCAGCAACCCGCCGTTGGCCAGCGACGCCGTCGCCACCGCCAGCTGCAGCGGCGTCACCATCACTTCGTAACCCATCGCCAGCGAGTCGGGCGTCAGCCGCGACCAGCGGTTCGGCGGGCTCAGCCGCCCTCCCGCCTCCCCCGGCAGCTCGATCCCCGTCGGACGGCCGAACCCCATCGACGACAACGCCTCGTGCAACTGCGACGCCGTCATCCGCTGCACGATCAGCGACATGCCGATGTTGCTCGACTTCACCAGAATGTCCCACACGTTCAGCCGGTCGTACGGGTGCACGTCCGTGATCAGCCGGCCGTACGGCGTGCGGTACCGCCCCCCGTGCAGGTTGAACTGGTCCTGCAGACGCACCAGCCCCTGCTGCATGGCCGGCCCCACAATGAACGGCTTGATCGTCGAACCCGGCTCGTACGGCGCCACCAGTGCCCGGTTCATCCTCGCCTCGGGCGGCGCCTGCAGGTACGCCGACGGGTCGTAGGTCGGCCAGTTCGCCAGCGCCAGCACCTCGCCGGTCCATGGGTCCAGCACGACCACCTCGCCGCTACGCGCGTTGAACTCCGCGATCGACGCCCGCAGCTCCTGCTCGGCGATCATCTGGATGTTCATGTCGATCGTCAGCACGAGATGCCGCCCGTGCACCGGCGCGACGAAGTCGTCCGCCGTCGTGCCGATCGGCCTGCCGCGCGAATCCGACAGCTGCCGCAGGAATCCGTCACGCCCCGCCAGCACCCGGTCGTACCGCTGCTCGAGCCCGTCAATCCCGCGCCCGTCCGCGCTCACCCCGCCCAGCACGTGCGCGGCAAAGTCGCCCATCGGGTACGTCCGCACCGGCATCGGCTGAAACCCCAGCCCCGGGATCCGCAAGGCCGCGATCCGCTGCGCCGTCGCCTCGTCCACCCGCTCCACCAGCCGCACGAACCGCGCGTCCGGCTTGAGCCGCACCGGGCGGATCAGCTCCTGCGGCTCCACCCCGACGATCTGCGCCACCTCCGTCAGTGCCGCATCGATCGCCGCCTCCACCCCCACCTCCCACGGCCGATACCGCCCCGGGAAGGTCTCCAGCGTCCGCGCCAGCTCCGCATCCGTCGGCTGCGGCACCGCCTTGCCCCGCCGAAGCTGCTCCTCCCGCTGGGCCAGCCGTTGACGCTCCCGCTCCGCCCTCGCGGCGAACTGCTCGGCCATGAACTGCGGGTCGGCAAACAACGCACGCCGGTGCGCCGTCGCCGCCATCAGCAGTCCGTTGCGATCGAACACGCTCCCCCGACGCGCCGCCAGAGTCTGCTGGCGGTGCTGCTGACGGTCGGCCTGCCGGACCGTGTCCTCTCGACCGTACGTCTGCAGGTACGCCACGCGTCCGGCCATCAGCACGAACGCCGCCACGAGCCCCCCCAGCATCACGCTCGCCCGCAGCCGCGACACGCCTGCCGTCGTGGTCCCGCTGCCCGTCATGCCCGCCGCCTCCGTGTCCGTTCAATGCGCCGCCCCGCACTCACCCGCCGTGTCTACCGCCCCGACGCCTCGCGGACGGGCTCTGCCGCAGGCGCTGCGGACGACGCCCGCACCTGCCGCACAAGCGTCTGAGGCGTGGTCAACGCCGCGATGTCCAGCTGCTGGTTCCACAGCGTCGCCTGGCTCTGGTGCAGACGCACGTTGATCTGATGAATCGCGTGGCGATGGGCCAGTCGCGTCTGCCGCAACTGCAACATCGCCGAGCAGGTCAGAAACATCCCGAGGATGCACAGGAGCAGCTTGGCCATGACCGAAACCGGCGACGCCCCACTCACGCGATACAGGCTGCCGCCGGACGGTTTATCGGCCCGAACCGACCCTTCACCGCAGTTTGACTTCCACGCTCCCCGCCAACCCCCGCTTCAAAGAACGTCGCCCCGACCCTTCGCGTGGGTCGGGGCGAGTGGTCCGTTCGCGGGTCGATGCCGGCGGTCGCGACGACGACGGCCGGAAAGCCGTCACCGCTAGTCCGCTGCCGCCGTCGGGTGGGCCGTCGGCAACCGCAGCACCATCCCCGGGCGGACGACGTCCGACCCACGGAGCACGTCGCGGTTGGCCTGCCTGAGTTCGTTCACCGACACCCCGGCGCGGTCGGCGATCCGCCAGAGCGAATCGCCCGCTTTCACGGTGTAGGTCGTCGTCGCAGGCTGCGCCGGCCGGGCGGCAGGCCGGTTCGCCCCGGCCGGCCCCGGGGCCGCCGTGGCCGAAGCACCGTCCGATGCCGGCGTGTTCCGCGTAACCGGCGGCGGAGCGTTCTCCGCCACAGCCGCAGCGCCTGCCGCCTCACCAGGCAGCGGCGGAATGATGTAGGTCTGCCCGACGACGATCCGGTCCGCCCGCCCTCCCATGGACGGGTTGGCCTTGACGATCAGCTCCGCCCTCGCCGGGGTGTACCCGCCGTAGTAACGCTGCGTCAGCCGGTACACCGTGTCGCCCGCGACGGCGACGTGCGTCCGCACGCCCGCCCCGCCGCCGGCCGACTCCCGCGCCGTCGCGCCGGCCGCCGGCGATGACACGCTGGGGGTCACCAGCAGCCGGGCCAGCTCCGCTTCCGGGGTGCGGTCCGTCGGCGTGACCACCGCCGTCTGGGTAGACGGCGCTTCCGCCTGCAGCGGAATCAGGGGCAAGGCGCCCGGATGTCCCGACGGCGTCCCCGCGCCCGCCGGCGGCCCGATCGACACCAGCCCGCCCGGCTCGGACGCGGCGCCGGCCGGCTGACCCGGGCCGATGCGAATGGTCGCCTCGGGCGCCGGCGCCGTGCGAAGCAGGTCGCCGGTGGCGATCACCGTGCCGGGGTCGATCTGCCCCGGCGTCGGCACGCCGCCCGGACGCGGCGCGATCGCGCCGGGCACTTCGATCCCCTGCCGCAACGTCTGCGTCGTCGCAACGAAGTTCGCCGGCTGCGGCTGCGTCGCACTCTGGATGTAGTCCGAAATCAGGACGCCGATCACGATGATGAACGCGAGACCGACCAGCAGGCCGATCTTGGTTTCACGGTTCATGGGCTTCGACCTGCCGACCCGACCTCTTCGGTCGGTTGAACAGGACGCTCCGGCTGGCGTAACGGACGGCGACGGCCGTCCTGCGGCCTTCGCGACACATCGGGACCTTGCTCCCGCGTCGCTCAGGCGGTCCGTTGCAACACGCGAAGCTTGGCCGAACGGGCACGGGGATTGACCGACAGCTCGGCGTCTGACGGCGTTATCGGCTTGCGGGTCACGACGCTGAACGAACGCGCCGCCGTGCCGACAGCACCGCTCCCGCCCGCCGCCGCCCCCGCCGCGGATTCGCGTTCGCGAAAAACGCGTTTCACCTGACGGTCTTCACCGCTGTGAAAGCTGATGACCGCCAGCCGTCCGCCCACCGCGAGCACGTCCGGTGCCGTCTCCAGCAGCTTCCGGAGGTTGTCTACCTCACGGTTGGCTTCCATCCGAAGCGCTTGAAACGTGCGCGTGGCCGGGTCGATGCCGCCCGGATGAGCGCCCCGACCTGCCACCGACCGCACCAGCTCGGCCAGTCTTCGCGTGCTGTTAATCGGACCGTGCCGCCGTTCCTCTGCAATGCGACGCGCGATTCGTCGGCTCAGCCGCTCGTCCGCGTTGCGATACAGCACGTCGGCCAGCTCCCGCTCGCTCCAGCGGTTGACGATCTCCCACGCCGACACCCCCTGCGACGGGTCCAGACGCATGTCCAGCGGGGCGTCTTCGGCAAACGTCAGTCCATAACGGACGTCCAGCAGTTGATTCGTCGACACCCCGAGGTCCGCCAGCACGGCCGAAACGCCACCCTGCCCCCCGCCCGCATCCGGACCCACGCCCACCTCAGCCAGCACCTCGGCAATCTGTGCAAAGTTGGCGTGAAACAGTCGCACTTCGCACCGCGCTTCACCGCGCAAGCGCGATTCGGCGAACGCGAGGTTCGCCGGGTCGATGTCGAGCCCGATGAAAAGGTCCGCCCCGGAAAGTTCGGAGAGCAAAGCCCGCGCGTGGCCGGCCCGGCCGAGCGTGCAGTCCACCACCACGTGACGCCGCGACGCCGCCGGGTGGCCCGCCGGCGTCAACGCCGGGCGCAAGGCGGCAAGGACTTCAGCCACAAGGACCGGGTCATGGCCGGCGTCGGGCGTCTGCGGCATGTGCAAAAATGTGACACCGAGCGGGGTGCGTGAAAAATCTTCTCGAAACGAGTGAAAAAAGGCGATACAGTAGAGCCAGGCCTCCATGCCTCGGAGGTTGCCGCCTCCGGCCCCGTCCCTGGGGCGACTCTACCGTCGTCCCGCGCGGGTTGTGGAGACCCGACACGGGCACATCGCCTTGGTCCGCCACCGCGTCTCCGACGCGGTGGTTCGCTTTTGGGCCCGGGCCGACGTCCCCGCGAGCAAAAAACACGGCGGACGTGCACCCCGGAACGTTCCCACCATCCGTGGCGGGGTGTGTGCGAGCTGTGAACTCATGGGTTGCGGTCGCTGGCGAAGTCCTCCATGAACTAAGCGCGTTTCTGGCGAATGGCCTCCTCGATCGACGCGCGACGCGCCAGCAGTTCCCGAACGTACGCCTCCCAGTCGGAGCGGTTCCAAATTTCGATGTGATCTCTTACACCGACGACGGTGACCTCTCGGCCCAGCCCGACACGACTCCGGGTCTTCTCCGGAATGAGCACCCGCCCGGCAGTGTCCATCTCCACGACCCCGCCGCCTGCCCCGTAGGCCAACCGGTCGTAATCGCGGACATCGTCATCTGCCAGACCGTCGATCGGACGTTGCTCTCGAAGCCACTGGAAGTAGAGCACCGGGTAGAGGCTGAGGGTCCCCTCGCGGGGAATCCCCAGTTGGAAGGAAGTCCCGTGCACGGTCGGGTTGATCCGCTTCCGGAGCGGCGCCGGAATCATGAGCCTCGACTTGTTGTCGAAGGTCAGTTCGTGTTCGCCACCCAGGTGCAGGGGTTCCACCGATCCATCATCCTCCGCATCGGCGTCCGAGCCTTGCCCGTTACCCCACTACCCTACCACCACGTCCCACAACATGGGCAACCATACCACTATCTCCCACTACGATTCAAGAAAGCTTGGGTTCAGCTAAAAGATTCTCGCGTTTTTATATGGTGCTCCATCCACCTGATGGCCCAAGTTGGGGAAAAATTGTGGATAAAATGTCATCAAACGATGAGAAAAAGCCACTTTGTGTGACTTTTTTCACATATCGGCCGCGCGCCATACAAGATTGTCCGATAACTCGCGGCCCCTCCGGTCTCCCACTTCGCCCCACCGGAGACCCCGTTCACACCCTGCCGCCCGACCCCTCGCAGGCCCTGTGTGCGTGAACGCAATCCGTCACCATGGCCCGGCCCCGCCTCGCGTGGCCCTGTCTCCCACCGCCTGTTCCCCGGTCCACGCCCGTGTCTCCACTGCCACCCACCTTGAAAGCACTGCTCAGTCCGGTCGCCGGGGATTCCCCGGCCTGACATGCCGACCCGCAACGGCTGGGGGAGCGGCTGCGGCGGCAGGATGGAGAGGTTGGAGTCGGTCAGCGGGCGGCCGAGACGGCCGTCAGCTCGAGCGGCGGTTGACCTGCCGTTCCGGCCGCACCGGTCGCTGCAGTGTTGGGCGGGGTGGCGTCGGCGGGGGTGTCATCGAGCCGTGGCCACAACGGACGGTCGAACCGCAGGTCCACCCAGGGTCGGCGTGCGTCGGGGCGGCCGAACTCGGCGTGGATGCGGTCGAGGTACAGCAGTTTGCGGGCGTCGTCCACCTCGCCGAAGTTGTGTGGCGTTCCCAACGGCCGTCCCCAGCGGATTTCCGTGCCGTGCCGGGTGACCAGACGGAGGTGGGCGGCGGTCGGGTCCTGTCGGCCGTTGAAGTTGCTCACGTCCACCTTCACGATGTCGCGGGCGAAGGTGCGGTCGTGCAGCAGCTTGGCCAGCGCCAAACCTGCGGAGAGGTCGGCCGGGACGGACTGCCCCGGTTCGGGCGGGGGCCGGGTCACGCCGTCGATCACCCGCAGCACCAGCCGGCCGTCGGGGGCAAGGAGAACCCGCGTCACCTGCTCCGGCGCAATGTCTTCCAGAAGCACGCCCTCGCCGTCCACGAGATAGAACGCCCCTGCCCGACGCACCACCGCCGCGGGTGTGCGGAACGCGGCGTCGATTTCGATGGTGTCGCCCGGCTGAAACCCGTACACCCGACGCACCGCCCGGACCTCCCGCACCCACCGGCGGGAGAACGGGTCGCTGAGAAGTCGCGTATGGATGTCGCGCAACACCGCGGGGTCGAACACCGACGACGCCGCCACGGGCTGGGCGATGGACAGCAGACGCGTGGCCAGCGCCTCGTTCATCCATGCCGGCTGTTCGCGGAAGACGACCCGCGGCGGCAGGCCGGTGTGGGCGTAGCGCTGCTCGACCTGCCGCTGCAGCCGCAGCACCCCCAACCCGACCGCAGTCACGCCCAGCGCGGCCACAACGCCCCAGAGGGCCGCCCGGCGGCAATACGGCTGAAGCCGCTGCAACCATGTCGCCGTCGTTTCGCTTGTCGCGGTCTTGCTGCCCATCGGGAAACCGGGCGATGTTCAACGCCCGGCGTCTCCGTTATCGGGCAGTCAGCGGCGTACGCGTGAGTTGGCGTCGCTTTGGGACGCACCCGCGCTCGTCATCGGCGGCGTCGGCCGAGCAGGCAGGCGGCCAGCGTCAGCGGGGCAAGGGCGGCGGGCTCCGGAATGACGCCGGGCAACCAGCCGCCGACACCCCCCACTGCCCCCACCCCCGGTAGCGGGGTGTTGGTGAGGACGGCAGAGGGCAGGCGAGCTGACGGGGCGGCCCCTGTCTGAGCGGGGGCCATGAACGTCTCGGCCGAGACCCAGCCGACGACCTCCTGCACGTCGCCGGCCATGGACAGACTCGACAGGGAAAGTGCCGCGAGCGGGTTGATAAGTTGGTCGAGCAAGGGGTCGCCGGCCAGCGGGCGGACCGACCCGCTGAGGGCGGCGAGGCGGTCGGCCACGGTGAACAGGCCCAGCAGCGGCGTCGGCGGAAGCCCTGCGGCGTGGACGAGACGGCGTGAGGGGTCGATCGCGGCGTCGGCGACTTGCCAGTCGCGGCCGTCGAAGAAGAAGAGGGAAAGGCCGGCCAGCGAAGCGGTGAGGTCGCCGCCGGGCAGCCCGTAGCGGGCGGTGATATCAAGGCCGCCGAGCTGAAGCGTCTGCAGGCCGGCGAGCGACCAGACCGTCAGCGGGCTGTAGCCGGCCGGCGCCGTGGGCACTTCGGGTCGGTCGGCGGCGAGCAGGGAGATGGTGACCCAGCCGGCCCGCTGGGCGTCGTGCACCGTCAGACGCAGGCTGTTGACCAGGTCGAGCGTGTCGGCGGCGGGGTCGTCACCCCACGTGACCTGCGAGGTGCCCTGGGCGACACGCAGCGGTGGCAGCACGAGGGCTCCGCCGTCGCGGGCGTACCAGCCGTTGATGCCGGCGGGCGGGTTGGGAACGGAGTTGTAAGCCGAGGCCACCCGACTGAGGTCCAGCGTGCGGGGTCGGCCGTAGCCGTCGGCGATCACCACGCCGGAGTTGTCGAGATGGCCCAGCAGGTTGGGCTGTCCCCATCCGCGGAGTACATCGCCCGTGGTCGAGAGCTGAGCGTCGGCGGTTTGGCCGGCGGAGACGGCTTCGGCAGCGCCGGTCGCAAAAAGCGGCAGTCCGCCCTGCGCAGGCCGCCACGCCTGCCCGCGGGTGCTGTGCACCGGCGGGACCGGGGCCAGCGAGACGGTGCCGGTGTAGCCGCCGACCCCGCCTCCGCCGCCGCCCGCGCCAGCGTACAGCACCGCCGACAGCGGGGTGGGAAGGTCTTCCAGCGGGAGCACGGCCGAGGGGGGCATGGTGGTGAAATCCCCTTCGCGGCTGGCAGCGCCAGCGGCAGCGGAAGCCACCGGCGCCGCTGCAGCGGGCGGCGGCTCGGGCGTCTGGGGCGTGGCGGCCGGCTGCGGGGTGGATGCCGCCTGTCGGGTCGCTACAGCACCGGGCGTGCCCGCCGCGCGCGAGCCGCCTGCTGTGGCCGAGAGACGCAGCGTCACCGGGTCCAGTCCCGACGGCCCGCCCGACACGACGGCAAGGGGCGTCAGGCCCGCGGGCATCGGCTCGGAACCACCCGCCCGCACGCGCAGCAGTTGGAGCATGCCTTCGTCACGAAGGAGCGTGAGGGCGGTGGGCCAGTCGGGCGGGGGCGGCGTGGCCGCATCGTGCTGCCGCACGGCTTCGACGCGGAGGTCCACCACCGGGGCCGTGAACGTTCGGAGGAGCTGGGAGAAGTCCAGCAGCTGGGGCAGATGGGCGTCGGCGAGCTTATGGACGACCGTCGCGCCGCCGGCGGCGATGGCCGACGCACCGATGGCGGCCGCGGCGATGACCGCGCGAACTTTCCGCAACACCAGTTCGTGCACGGCCGCCTCGGCCATCGCGAGTACGGACGTGGAAACGCCGTACCCGCTGACAGGAAGGCCGGCGGCGACCCGGGCGGCCGCGTCTGCGATCTGCGAGGCCGAGGCCGCCATGGCCAGCACGCCGTGCTGCTCGACGCTCTCACGGATCACCGAGGCCAGTGCGACGGGGATGGCGGCGGCGGAGAGCGTGATGCCGCGACGGGCTAGCCGCTTGCCCAGCATCTCCCGGGCGCGGTAGAGCCGTACGCCGAGCGTGGCGGGCTTGCACTTGAGTTCGGCCGCCATCTGCTCGCGGGTGAGGCCGCCGTAGTAATGCAGAACCAGTGGCAGGCGGTACTTGGCGGGCAGGCGGTTGAGTTCTTCGTGGATCTGGTGGCGAAGCTCAAGCTGGTCGAGCGACTCGCGGTGCGGGGTGGCCAGCCCGGTGGACCCGTTGACGCGGTGGTGGTTTTCCTCGCGGCGGTTGCGTCGGCGGCGTGCCTTCTCCTGGTCGAGCGCGACGCGGCGGGCCACACGTTGCAGCCACGCCCCGAGATGGCGGATCTCGTCGCCGGTGCGGGCCTGAACCGCCAGCGTCAGGAACGTGGCCTGGGCGGCGTCCTCGGCGTCGTGGCGGCGCTTGGTCACCGCGTAGCACTCGGCGAAGACCATCGCCGCATACCGCCGCACCAGTTCCTCGAATGCGGGCTGCGACCCGGTCGCGCGGAAGTCGGCCAGCAGCTCGTCGGCCGACCGGCTGGCCGGTTCACGGGGCAAGGCGGCGGGGGCCGCGGCCGAGGCCGGTGGCGGCACGAGCGGACGGACGGCCGGCGGGCGTGGCGGTTTTGAGAATGCGATCACGGGCGGGCCCTTCTCTCCCACAGCTACGACGACGTCGCGCGTCCCGTTGTTACAGGACGCCGGCCGACGTGGGGGAGTGTACGGGAAGTCGCGTCCGAACACCGCTTGCCGTGCGACGTTTTTGTTAGTCTGGGTGGTTTGAGAGGCTTAGCGAAAGGGAAGCGGTCCGCAGCGGTCAGGGGAGCTGCGGCCTGTCAGCTCCAGCGTTTGCACAGGTCTTCCACGTCCGAGCGGTGCGGCATGGCACCGAACGCCCCTTCGTGGGTGCAGGCGAGCGCGCCGGCGGCGTTGGCGAACCGCAGGGCTTCCGCGGGCGGGCGGGATTCGGCCATGGCGACGGCCAGGGCGGCCGTGAACGCGTCGCCGGCGCCGGTGGGGTCGGCGGCCTTCACCTTGAACGCGGGGACCTGCAGAAGGCACTCCCGCGAACGCTCGGCACACGCGTACAGCGAGCCGTGCTCCGCCCATTTCATGGCCACCGACCGGGGCCCCAACGCGCAGAGGTCCGCCAGCACCTGCTTGGGGTCGTGGACCGAGCGACTGGCGAAAAGGCCGGGGCGGCCGAGCAATTGACCGGCCTCCTGCTCATCGGGCGTCAGGCAGGTCACATCGAGCAGGGATTTGGGAATCGGCTCGGGCGGCAAGGGCGATGGGTCCAGCAGCACCGGGACGCGGAAGCGGTGACACAGCGCGCGGGTGTGCTCGACGGTTTCCAGTGGGACTTCCAACTGCAGGAGCACGGCGGCGGCCGTGCGGAGCAGCGGCTGGGCACGGTCAACGTCTTCAGGGGTGAGGAGCTGGTTGGCCCCCGGACAGTGCACGCAGGCGTCCTGGCGGATGGTTTCGTCTTCGAGGGCGAGCGTGGTGCCGGTGGCCGCGTTCTCGGAGATGGTGACAAAGCTGGTGTTGACCCCGCACTGGTCGAGGCTGGCGAGCAGTCGGCTGCCGAAGTCGTCGCTGCCGACGCGGCCGACCAGGTGTACGCTGGCGCCGAGCCGTGCGGCGGCCACGGCCTGCGTGGCACCCCGGCCGCCGGGACGCATGCGAAGGTCAGTGCCGACCACGCTGCGACCGGGCGTAGGAAGGGCTGGGATGCGCGTGACCAGCGTCATCGACACGGAGCCGACGACGACGATGAGCGGTGCGGCCATGCGGGGGGATGGTACCGACGTAGAACGACGTCGGGCAGGTCGGGGCGGGGCGAACTGAGACGTGTCGGCCGCGACTACCGTGAGACATGCCGACGATTCACGCTTACGCCGCACACCGGGCGGGTGCTCCCCTCGAGCCGTTCAGCTACGACCCCGGGCCGCTGGGGGAGGAGGAGGTGGAGATCGAAGTCGAGTCGTGTGGGATTTGTCACTCGGACCTGTCCGTGGTGAACGACGAATGGGGGATCTCCCGATACCCGGTGGTGCCGGGGCATGAGGTCATCGGCCGGGTGGTGGCGGCGGGTCGGGGCGTACGGGGGCTGAAGGTCGGCGACCGGGTGGGCGTGGGGTGGAACGCGGGGAGCTGCCTGGCGTGCGACGTGTGCGTGGCGGGGAACGGGCATTTGTGTGCCGGGGCGCAGGCGACGATCGTGGGCCACCACGGCGGCTTTGCGACGCACGTGCGGTCGCACTGGCTGTGGGCGATTCCGGTGCCGCCGGGGCTGGACCCGATGAAGGCCGGGCCGCTGATGTGTGGGGGGATGACCGTGTTCTCGCCGCTGCTGAACTTCGGGACGCGGCCGGTGCACCGGGTGGGGGTGGTGGGCATCGGCGGGCTGGGCCACCTTGCGGTGCTGTTCGCGCGGGCGTGGGGGTGCGAGGTGACGGCGCTGACGTCGAACCTGGAGAAGGCCGATGACCTGCGACGGATGGGGGCGCAGCACGTCGTGTCGAGCCGGGACGCGGCGGCACTGCGGCAGCTTGCCGGCACGCTGGACCTGGTGATCGTCACGGTGAACGTGCCGATGGACTGGCCGCTGCTGCTGGGGGCGCTCGCGCCGCAGGGGCGGCTGCACGTGGTGGGCGCGGTGCTGGAGCCGATCCCGGTGAGCGCGTTCGGGCTGATCGTCGGCGAGCGGCAGGTGTCGGGCAGCCCGACGGGTTCGCCGTGGGCGTTGCGGCAGATGCTGCGGTTTGCGGCCCGGCACCGGATCGAACCGCAGGTGGAGGTGTTCGGGCTGTCCAAGGTGAACGACGCGCTGGCGCACCTTGCGGCGGGGAAGGCTCGGTATCGGGTGGTGCTGGACCCGCGCCGCTAGCGCACGGCGAACGCGTCGGTGTGAGCAACCCGTGAAACTTCGATGAGGAAACCGCAAGGAAACAGAAATCGTTCCTTGAACGGTCCAAGAATGCCGCGCAATGGCTCCAGTGGCAGCACGTCGGCGTCGGTCGGATGTGAACGCGGACGCGTCCGAGCGGGTGGTGGGACACAAGCGGCTGTTTTTCAAGCGGTTTTTGCAGCGTGGCAAGGGGGTGGCGTCGCTGGTGCCGTCGTCAGCGTCGCTGGCGAGGGCGGTGTGCGGCCCGCTGACGGACCAGCGGCCGATGACGGTGCTGGAGCTGGGGGCGGGGACGGGGGCGATCACGCGTGAGGCGTTGCGTCGATTGCACCCGCAGTCGCGGCTGATCGCGGTGGAAATCGACCCGGAGTTTGCCCGGGTGCTGCGGGAGAGCTGCCCGCGTGCGGAGGTGGTGGAGGCGGACGCGGCCGAGCTGGCCGGGGTGCTCGCGTCGATGGGGGTTACCCGGGTGGATGCTGTGCTCAACGGGCTGCCGATGCCGTCGCTTCCCAAGCCGCTGGTCGGGCGGGTGCTGTCGGCGGTGGCGGCGGTGACGGACGAGCGTACGCCGGTGTCGCAGATCACCGTGATGCCGCTGGTGTACCTGCCGCTGTACCGCAGGTGGTTCCGCGAGGTGCGGTTCGAGTGGGTGGTGGCGAACTTTCCGCCGGCGGGGGTGTATCACCTGCGGGGCGTGCGGCCTGAAGCGGTGGCGGAACTCACGGGTCGGGGCTGAACGATGGGGGCGGCCGGGCGGCGGGGGTTCGGGCGGAGGGGGTTCGGGCGGCGGGCGATGGGCGGGCCGGGGGGTCGTCGAGCAGGAACACGAGAAACTTACCGTCGGCGATTTCCGGAAATCGCCCGCGGACGTGCCCGAGCAGACCGGCGGCTTTCGGGGCGTATACGGCCGGAATGACCAGCACGGCGGGGGCCTGGGCCGGGTTGAGGGTCTGGCGGAACGTGTAGAACAGGTCGGCAGTGGTCGCGTGCAGGGCGGCGTTGAAGCTCTCGGCGTCCCACACGCGTTGGATGACCGGCCGCCGCAGGTGATACAGCACGTAGGGCTGAAGGTCGTCCTGAAAGAGCAGCACCGTCCGGTTAGGTGGCGTGTGTCGGCGGACCACGTCGGCCAGCTCGGGCAACGTGTAGTGGGTCTCGGCGCCGGTCTGGAAGGCGTCGGAGGTCACGCGCTGGTACTCGCGGAAGCCCGCGTAGCCGGTGCCGCCGAGCAGAACCGCCGAGACGGTGGCCGCGAGAAGGGGTGGTCGGAGTGTGGTCAGCAGGCCGCCGGCCGCAAGCAGCAAGGCCGCACTCACGGGCCACCACCACCAGTCGTGGTTGAATGCGGCTTGACGGCCGACGACGGCGTGCAGGAAGGCGGTGCAGGCCAGAAGGAGCACCGCAGTGCGGACGGACGCGTGGCGCTGCAGGGCCGCCGCGACGACCCCTATAGCCGCCGCCAAAGCCAGCAAGGGCCCGAGCTGGCGGACGGTGACCGCCACGGCGTAGCCCAGCCAGTCGGCCCAGGTGAACGGGACGAGGTCGTCCGTGGACGACTTGATGGACCGGTTGGCGAACTGGCGGGGGAGAAGTCCCCAGTCGCCGGCCGCGAGCGACGCCCAGGAGGCCAGCGACGCGAACAGCAGGACGGACACGACGGCGAGGACGGCCGCCCATGCCCAGCGGCGGCGTAGCAGCGCGTGCGCAAAGAGCACAAGGAAGAGGAAGAACGCGGGCCAGTCGGTCAGCGCGGCGGCCAGCATCGCGGCGACCGCCGCTGCCCCCCGCGCCGGGGTCGGCCTTTCGATCACGCGCAGGTGCAGGTGCAGCGTCAGCAGCATGAAGAAGACGAGCTGGCTGTTCACCACGTCGGGCATCTGCCCGAACCGCACGGCCAGCGGGGAGACCGCAAGGAGCGTGGCTGTAGCGGAGGCGGTGAGCAGACGGGCCCGGGACACGGCCGAGCCGTCGGGCGACGGTCGCGTGAGCAGAAGAAACAGCGCCCCCGACGTCAGCACGGTGAACACGGCCGCCGGGAGACGATGGGCCGGCGTGTGGTCCCCGAAGAGCAGGAGACTCAGCGCCATCAGCAGCGGCACGCCGGGGGGGTGGTGGGCGTAGACCGTCGGCGGCGAGGCGGCGTCACCGACGGAGATGACGGGCATCCAGAGGGTGGGCAGGTTGTCGCGCAGAAGGTAGTTGCGGGCGGCGAGGCTGTAGAGCGTGCCGGTGCCGTCGGCGTTTCGGCCGAACTCCAGCTCCAGCAGCGGCAGGCGGGCCGCCGTGGCGACGGCGAGCACCACGAGCAGCAGTATCCATCGCCACACGGCCGACGCCGCCCCCCCTTGGACCGTCGTACTGGACATGCGATTGACCCGGGGGGAGATGGGCTCAGCCGAGCAGGCGCGCGATGTCGTTGTAGGTCACGAAGACGAACACCGAGAGGATGATCGCCAGCCCGATGAGCTGCGCCACGGCCTGGGCACGCGGCGAGAGCGGCTTGCCCGTGAGTTTTTCGAGCACCAGAAACACGAACAGGCCGCCGTCCACGATGGGGATGGGGAGAAAGTTCACGACGGCAAGGTTGGCGGAGATCATCGCGAGGAACCAGATGAGCCAGTCCGTGGATTTTTCGGTGGCGATGCGTCCGCCGAAATGGAAGATGCCGACCGGGCCGGTGAGATTGGCGGGCGACACCGAGCCCTGGATCATCCGTTTGAGGGTGAGATAGCCCTGGAGAATGAAGTCGCGGGTTTCGCTGGCCCCCCACGCCGCGGCCACGAGCGGGTTGGACGTGCGGCGCGGCTCGATGCGTTCGTCGAGCTGGAGGAGGTGAGTGGCCTGAAGGCCGGCAAGGTCACGTCGCTCGTCGTCGGTGAGCCGCAGCGAGTGGGTGGTCTGGCGGGCGCCGTCGGTGACGACCAGCTCAATGTCCTCTGCGGGATTCTGGGCGAGCAGGGCCCGGCGGAGCTCGAAGAGGTTGGCGACCTCGCGGCCGGCGACGCGGAGCACCTGTCCGCCGGGGCGGATGCCTGCGCGGTCGGCGGCCGAGCCGGGGGCGACGGCACCGAAGGCGGCGGAGTCGGCGTCGTAGCCCATGGCGATGCCCAGCCCGCGGCGGCCGTCGCCGAGGGGGATGTTGGGGGTGAGCCCGGAGATGCGAAGGCGTTCGGTCCGGCCGGCGTCGCGGCGTTCGACGGTGAGGGTGACGGGCCGGGCCGCGGCGCCGGCGGCGGCGAGCTGCTCGCGCAGCTCGGCCATCGAATGGACATCGACCACGTCGCGGGTGTCGTCGAACTGCACGGACAGCACGACGTCCCCCGGACGGAGCCGTCCGACGGCCGACGACGCCTCGTTGATGGACTGCACCATCGGCCGGGGGACCAGCCCTGCGACGGTCACCTCGCCGCCGCCGAAAGCGCCGGCAAGGTAGGGCCGGACGTCCACATCGCGTTCGTTGCCGTCGAGCGAGCGGACGCGAAGCCTGACGGGCCGTCCGTCGGCCTCCTGCAACGCGCGGTAGAGGTCCAGATAGTGGCTGGGGATGTCGGGGCGGCCGGGAAGTTCGGGGGGGATCGGCCGGCCTTCGATGGCCACGATGACGTCGCCGGGGAGCAGGGCGAGCACGTCGGGCAGGACGAGCTGTTCGGGGTTGCGGACGCGGAGGGTGGCGTGCGGGGGCGGTCCGCGGAGGGCGGGGGTGCCGCCGACGCCGATGGCCAGGAACTCGCGCGGGTTGCCCGTCGGTTTGCGGGGCAGCACGTCCAGCGTGAGCGACTGGTCGCCGCGCTGCACGACCACCGGCACGGTCTCGCCGGGGCTGAGCAGGGCGATGTTGAGCTGAACCTTGGTGAAATCGGGGATGTCGTGGCTGCCGATACGGACGATGCGGTCGCCGACGTGGATGCCCGCCTGCTGCGCCGGCGAGCCCGTGGCGACCGAGCCGACGAGGTTGCTGGGGGTGTTGTAACCCCAGAGGAACAGGCCCATGAACAGCGCCGCGGCGAGCAGCACGTTCATGATCACGCCGGCGCACACCACGAGCATGCGCGCCCCGACCGGTTTGTTGTTGTAGGCCCGCGGGTCGGGCGTGCTTTCGCTGGGCCCGATGTCCTCCTGACCGAGCATCTTCACGTAGCCGCCGAGGGGGATCCAGTTGAGGCGGTATTCGGTCTCGCCGACGTCCGTGCGGCCGGCGAGGCGGAGCCGCTCGGCCTCCGGGGCGCTGGTGCCGATGGTGAGGCCGACGCCCTTGCGGTAGCAGAGCAGTGCGTGGCCGAAGCCGACGGCGAACTGCTCGACCTTGATGCCCACCGCCTTGGCCGCAAGGAAGTGGCCCAGCTCGTGCACGAAAATGACAAAGCCGAAGCCGAGCACCAGCAGCAGGACTGAGCCGATTTGCAGGAGAAGTTCCATGGTCAGGGTCTCGGGCCGCGGCTTAACCGGGAGATGTTAGGTGCCGGCGCGGGCATCGAGTTCGGCGAGACGGTTTGCAGCGTGAGCGCGCGCCCAGCGGTCGGCCGCGAGCAGCGTCTCGAGGTCGGGGCCGCGGACGGTGTCGTGGGCGTCGAGCGTGTGGCGGACGAGCTCGGTGATGTCGGTGAACCGGCACCTGCGCGCGAGGAACGCCTCCACGGCGACTTCGTTGGCGGCGTTGAAGACGGCGGCCGTGGTGCCGCCGGCCGCGCCGTCGCGGCGCATGACGTCGAAGGCGAGGTCGATCGCGCCGAACCGCGACCGGTCGGGCGGCTCGAAGGTCAGCTCGAAGGCCGTCGCCCAGTCCAGCCGGCGGGAGCAGGCGTCCAGCCGGTCGGGCCACGTGAGGGCATACTGGATGGGCGTGCGCATGTCCGGCGGGGAGAGCTGGGCGAGGACGTTGCCGTCGCGGAACTCCACCAGCGAGTGCACGATGCTCTGCGGGTGGACGACGACGTCCAGCTGGTCGGGGGAGAGGCCGAAGAGCCAGTGGGCTTCGAGCAGCTCCAGGGCCTTGTTGAACAGCGTGGCCGAATCGATCGTGATCTTGCCGCCCATGCTCCACGTGGGGTGGCGCAGCGCCTGCTCGGGGGTGACGTGGGCGAGCTGCCCGGCGGGCGTGGTGCGGAACGGGCCGCCGCTGGCGGTCAGCAGCACGCGGCGCACCTCGTCGCGCCGCCCGGCGGCCATCGCCTGGAAGATCGCCGAGTGCTCGGAATCGACCGGGAGCAGCTCGGCGCCGCTCGCGCCGGCCAGAGGCACGAGCAGGTGCCCGGCCACCACAAGGCTTTCCTTGTTGGCCAGGCAGATCCGCTTGCCGGCCCGGACGGCCGCAAACGTCGCCGGCAGCCCGGCCGCGCCGACCACCGCGGCCACGACACTGCCGCCGGTGTCGGGGTCCGCGAGGAGCTGGCACAGCGCGTCCATGCCGTGGTGCAGGGTCGCGCCGGTCGCCGCGAACTGCTCGCGGAGCGGCCCGGTGGGGGGCGGCCCGGTGACGACAACGTGCGTCGGGGAAAACCGCCTGGCCTGCTCGAGGAGCTGGGGAAGGTTGTTGTGCCCGGAGAGCAGCGTCACCTGCCAGCCCGAATCCGGCTGGCTGGACTGCAGATGGGCGAGCACGTCGAGCGTGGAACGCCCGATGGAGCCTGTGCTGCCGAGGACGGCGACGTGTCGTCGGTTCACGCGGCGTGAGGATATGCGAGGCCCGCGACAAGGCAGCTGGGCCCGGCGGCCAGGGCCAGCGATCAGTCGAACCGGCAAGTGCGGGTGAGGGCTTCTCGGAGCTGCCGGCGGTATTCGTACGCGGGGATCTCGGTCGCGCCGAAGCGGCGCAGGTGCGAGGTGGTGTGCTGCGTGTCCAGCAGGATGAAGCCGCGTTCCCGAAGCCGCTCGACGAGGGCCACGAGGGCGACCTTGGACGCGTCGGTCTCGCGGTGGAACATGCTCTCGCCGAAGAACGCCCCGCCGAGCGAGACGCCGTAGAGCCCGCCGACGAGCCGGCCGTCACGCCACGTTTCCACGCTGTGGGCATGGCCGACTTCGTGCAGGCCGACGTAGGCGTCGATCAGTTCCGGTGTGATCCAGGTGAACTCCGGCGGGCGACGCATACAGCCTTCCATGGTCTCCCGGAAGGCGGTGTTGATGCGGATCTCGAAGCGACCTTGCCGGACCCGCTGCCGCAGCGTCCGGGGGACGTGAAAGCCGTCCAGCGGGAGGACGCCGCGGGGGTCGGCGGTGTACCAGCGGATCTTCCCGACGCCGTCGCCCATCGGAAAGATGCCCCGGGCATACGCCGTCAGCAACGTCACCGGGTCCAGTCGCACACCGCTCACGACGCAGTCCCTCAAGCTCACGGGGCCGCCGGGCCGGACGCATTCCACGACGCGCCGCCCGCTTTAGCGGGCGTCATCAGTCGGCCGGCTCGATGGTG
This sequence comes from Tepidisphaerales bacterium, assembly GCA_046299715.1. Classification (GTDB taxonomy): domain Bacteria; phylum Planctomycetota; class Phycisphaerae; order Tepidisphaerales; family Tepidisphaeraceae; genus JBBRUM01. The sequence goes on from JBKBHU010000012.1 coordinate 93,439, forward strand.
ACGGTGAGCCCCTTGGACGTGAACTGCTCCTGATAGAGCTCGGCCCGCTCCTTGTGCGTGGTCAGAAGCAGCGCCACGCCGGTCTTGTGAGCTTCGACCGTGCGAAGCACCGCCGCCTGCTCGTTCAACGGGGTCAGCTCCATGATGGTGCGGATGACGAAATAGATGTCGTTGACGTCGTCGTTGTGCAGCAGGACCTTCCAGAGGGGCAGGTGTTGCGGTGGTTTGGGTTTCGGGGCGGGTTTGTTCTGCCGCTTTGGCTCGGCCACCGCCGCCTTGCCCCCGCCTTCTCCCCCTGCCGCAGAGCCGCGCGACTCCGCCGACCGGCCGTTGTCGTCCGAGTGCGTCTGTTCACATCTGGTCATGGCACCGGCCTCCCCGATACAACCGACATCTCCGCAGCGTGAGTATACCCGTCCGCCACGCCCGGGACATGCGCGATTTTGTGGCCGCTGAGCGGCCCGTCGTTGCGGTATCCTGTCGGTTCAGGTGAGCACCAGCCGACCCGTTCGAGGCCGAAGGGCCACCCCCCTTCCCCTGCCGGACAAACCGGTCATCGCGGGGGTGATGTCCGGCACGTCTGCCGACGGCGTGGACGTGGCCGTGTGCGAATTGGGGGGCGACCCGGCCGGGCCGTGGGGACGGCTGATTCACCACAGTGCACGCCCCTACCCCGAGCCGCTCAAAGCCCGCATCTGGCGGCTGCGGATGGAGGCGGTTGTCGCACTGGGGGAGCTGGCCGACGTCACGCGGCAGCTGACCCTTGAGCACGCGATGGCCGTGCGCGACGCGTTGCGGGACGCGGGACGGACGGCCGAGGACGTCACGGCGGTGGCCGACCACGGGCAGACGGTCTTTCACGCCCCGCCGTCGACCATGCAACTGCTGGACCCGTCGCTGCTGGCGGCGGAGGTCGGCGTCGGGGTCGTCAGCGACTTCCGCCGCGCGGACCTTGCGGCCGGCGGTCAGGGGGCACCGCTGGTACCGCTGGCCGACCGGCGGCTGTTCGCCCACCCGACCCGCACGCGCATCCTGCTCAACCTCGGGGGCATCGCCAACGTCACCGTGCTGCGAGCGGGGGACGCGCCGCTGGCTTTCGACACGGGGCCGGCCAACTGCCTGTCCGACTACATTTGTCGAACCCTTGCCCCCGAGACCGGTGGCGTGGATGTGGGCGGGGAGCGGGCGCAACGGGGCCGGGTCGATGACGGCGTCGTGGCGCGGTTTCTGGCCGAGCCGTTCGTGGTCGCCCCGCCCCCGAAATCGACAGACGGCCCGGCCATGGTGGCGGCGTTTGAGAGGGCCTGTGGCGGGTTCGCGGGCTGGCGTATCGAGGATTTGCTGGCGACGGCGGCGGCGTGCGTCGGGGCCAGCGTCGGCCACGCGGTCCGCACATGGGGGAGTGGCCGGTCGTCCGGCGGCGCGGTGGACCTTGTGCTGTCCGGCGGCGGCGTGCACAACGCGGCGGTCGTCAGGCGGCTCGGCGAGGCCTGTCCGGGGGCGGTGCTGCTGAGGTCGGACGAGCTGGGGGTGCCGTCGGCGGCGAGAGAGGCGATCGCGTTCGCGCTGCTGGGGCTGGCGACCCTGCAGGGCCGGGCGGGCAACGTGCCGTCGGCCACCGGGGCGGGGTCGGCGGTGGTTCTGGGCAGTTGGACCCCCCCGCCCGAGCCGGCGGAATAAGGCCGCACGGGAAGTGTCGGATACACTGCCCGGCCATGCTCACGGCGAACCATCGACTGCTGTTCATTGGCGATTCCATTACCGACTGCGGCCGGACCGACCCGTCGATGTCGAAGAGGGATCCGATCGGGATCGGCTACGTCCGGTTCATTCAGGACTATCTGCTCGCGCGCGACCCGGCCAACGCGCCGCTGGTCATCAACCGGGGGATCAGCGGCAACAAGGTCACAGACCTGGCCGAGAGGTGGGAGCGCGATGTGCTGGCGGAGAAGCCGGACTGGGTGTCGGTGAAGATCGGCATCAATGACGTCTGGCACGGGTACAAGGACGCATCGCTGGCGGTGCCGATCGAACGTTTTCGGACGGTGTACGCGGACCTGCTCCGTCAGACCAAGGCGGCGTTGCCACGCGTGAAGCTGGTGCTGTGCCAGCCGACGGTGATCGGCCCGGCGGCGAAGGGAGCCCGGCCCGTGCCGGTGGAGAGCGGCCCGATGCTCTTTGACGGCGTGCTCCCCCCCGCCAACGGCGCTTCGCCTTCCACCCCGCCTATGGGCATCCTGCCGGCGACGCCCGCACCGCTGCCCACGCCCCAGCCCTTGCCGGAGAAGTCGCAATCTCAATCAGCACCGATGGTTGCGCAACGGCCACCAGCACCCACCGCCACCTCCCCGGCGCTGACGCCCAGATGCCGGGCAATCCGTTCGCGGAGTTCGACGGCGGCCATG
>JBKBHU010000013.1:0-84027 GCA_046299715.1 Tepidisphaerales bacterium
AGACAAAGGCGGCGTTGCCACGCGGGAAGCGGGTGCTGCGCCAGCCAACGGCGATCCCCCCGCCGGCGCCGGCGGACGGCAACGTGCGGCTCAAGCCGTACGTGCAGGCGGTGACCGAGCTGGCCCATGATTTTCATGCGGTGCTGGTGCCGCTGCACTCGGTGTTCGTGCGGGCGCAGCAGCTCCGCCCGGACTATGCCTGGGCGCCGGACGGGGTGCACCCGTCCTCTGCCGGCCACATGCTCATCGCGCGGACGTGGCTGAGCGCGGTCGACCTGCTGTAGGCGCGGGCGGGACGCCGGCCGGCCCGTGACCGGGGCGTCGGGTGCGGGGTTGCGGCCGGACAAACAGTCAACCACAATCGGAACATGGCGGAGACGAGGCGGCGGCTGCGGCTGATTCAGGCAGGGGTCGGCGGGATGGGGCGGACGTGGTGGAAGGGCGCCACGCAGCACTCGCCGGACTTCGAGGTGGTGGCGCTGGTGGACATCGCCGAAGCGCCGCTGGCGGAAGCGGGCGACGCGCTGGGGGTGCCCGCCGAACGCCGGTTTACCTCACTGGCCGATGCGCTGGAGCGCGTGGAGGCGGATGCCGTGCTGACGGTGACGCCGCCGCCGGTGCATGCCGAGCATGCCGAGCTGGCCTTCGCACGCGGGCTGCACCTGCTGACGGAGAAGCCGATCGCCGACACCATGGAGAACGCGGTGCGGATGGTCGAGCTGGCACGTCGGGCGGGCCGGCAGCTGGTGGTGGCACAGAACTACCGTTTTTCGCCCAGCGCCCGGCGTTTCCGCGAGCTGGTGCGGGCGTCGCCGGTGGGCGCGGTCGGGCACGGTCACCTCGACTTCTACATCCCCGGCGACTTCGGCGGAACGTTCCGCGGCACCATGGAGTTTCCGCTTCTGGTGGACATGGCCATCCACCACTTCGACCTCATCCGGTGTGTGACGGGGCTGAACATCCGCGACATCACGGCGATGAGTTTCCGGCCGCGCTGGTCGTGGTACCGGCACGACCCGGGGCTCAAGATGCTGATGACGCTGGACGACGGCAGCGACGCGGGCATCCCCTTTTCCTACAGCGGCGACTGGTCGGCTTTCGGCAAAACGACGAGCTGGAACGGCACGTGGCGGCTGCAGTGCGACCAGGGCACGCTCACGTGGGAGGACGACAAGCTCGCGGTGCACCGCTCGGAGTACTGGGGCAACCATCGCTGCACGGAGACCGTGGACATCCCGGCGGTGCCGCTGCAGGGGCAGGCCAAGCTGCTGGCGGATTTCGCACAGGCCATCCGGACGGGCGTGCCGGCCGAGACGTCGGGCGAAGACAACCTGCAGTCGTTCGGGGCGGTGATGGCCGCGGTGCGGTCGGCACGCGAAGGGCGGAAAGTGGCGCTGAGCGAGGTGGTCGGGGCGAGGTCGGCGACCGCCTGACCCGTGCAGCGGCTGCGGAGGGAGCTCTGGTCACGAGACGGCTTTCTGGCGACCGAGGAGACACCATGCCTCAAGCAGAAACGTTTCATCGGGTGAGAAGGTGGGCGGCCGTGTGCCTGGCGGCGGCGACGCTGGCGGGCGGCGGCGTGGTGACCGGGTCGGGCGTGGCTCTGGCGCGGGAGGCGGGCGTGGCGGTGGAGAGCGGGTCGTCGGCGGTGGCGCCGCAGCTGGTGCTGTTCACACGCCGGAACGAGCTGGTGCTTCAGGCGACCGACGGTTCGGAGCTGCTCAAGTTCACGCCGATCATCTGGGGGCCCAACTGGGGATGGACGGGCATCGAGGGGTCGTTCTCGGCCGAGGGGGATTCGGCGACGGCGTCGCTGGTGGCGAGGGTGGGGCCGGAGCGGGTGCCGGTGCGCTTCGACGTGCGTGTGTCGCAGCGGTCGCCACGGGCGTATTCGGTTCGGCTGGTGACGACGGCCGAGCGGGACGTGCCGATCACGCTGGCGACGCTGGCGGTGGAGGCGGGGCGGGTGCTGCACGGGGCCGGGCGGGCGGCGGCGGTGGCGGACGGGCAGACGCAGCGGCTGAACGTGCCGCTGGGGCGTGGGGTGTTGTCGGAAGCGCTGGAGTCGGTGACGTTCACGGACGGGGCGGGCCGGCCGTACACGCTGACGTTCCCCCGCCGGGCCAGCGCCCAGCAGGAGGGGGCGCTGCGGCTGGTGCTGGGCGCGGGCGAGCTGGCCGGGGGGCAGGCGCGGGAGCTGGAGATTGCGCTGACGTTGCCGGAGGACGCGAGCTTCATCCGGACGGCGGCCGACGCGCCGATGCCGGACAACTGGGCGCAGTGGTACGAGTGGAAAGGCACGGGGCGCGGGCGGGAGGGGGCGGCGGCCCGGCAGCGGGACGCCCTGGACCTCTCGGGCTGGCTGGACGCGCCGGCCGGGCGGCAGGGACGCGTGACCCGGTCGGGGGACAAGCTGATGTACGGCGGCCGGGAGGTCAAGTTCTGGGGGGTCAACGCGTCGTTCTCGTCGTGCGCACCGGCGCGAGATCGGGCGGAGCGTCAGGCGGCGTTTTACGCGCGATACGGAATCAACGCGGTGCGGCTGCACAAGTACGCCGACGGGAGCGGCTGGGCGGGGATTTTGCGCAACGGCGCAATCGACTTCGACCCGGAAGCTCTGGGGCGGATGGACTACTACGTCGCGCAGCTGAAGCAGCGCGGCATTTTCGTCAAGCTCTCGGCCAACTTCGGCGCGTTGCCGCTGGGCCCGGCGGACTTCGCCTCGCTGGAGATCGCCCGCGACTACCGACCGGGCAACAACGGCTGGGCGCGGGCCGACCAGGGGGCGCTGTGGTTCAGTGAAGAGCTGCAGCGCCTGCAGATGGAGCAGCTGCTGCAGGTGCTGCGGCACACCAACCCGCACACGGGGATGCGCTATGCCGACGACCCCGCGGTGATGTGCGTGGAACTGGTGAACGAGAACAGCGCGCTGTTCTACACCACGATGGCCACCCTGCAGCAGCGGCCGACCGTCCGCCGGCTCGCCGGGCAGGCGTTCTTCGAATGGCTCAAGGCGAAGTACGGCACGGAGCAGCGGGTGCTGGAGGCGTGGGGGCCGCGGGCCATGCGGAGCTTTACGGCGGAGAACCTCGCCGACGAGTCGTGGGAGTCCGGCATCATCCTGCCGGCGGGCAACCCGTGGTTCTTCGACCCCGACAACCTCAACGGCTCGCAGGCGTTCCGGCGGCAGCGGCTGCTGGACACCATGCAGTTCCTCTACGAGATGCAGAACCGGTTCTACGACCGGTTCGTGGCGGCCATCCGCGAGACGGGGTATACGGGCGAGATCGTCGCGTCGAACTGGCAGGCCGGGCGGGCGATGAGCCACTTTTACAACCTGCACAGCGACGCCCGCGTCGGCATGATCGACCGGCACAACTACTTCGGCGGTGGCGGGTCGATGCTGTCCGCGCCCGGGAGCGGCATGCTCTCCAGCGGGCTGCAGCAGGTGGCCGGGCTGCCGTTCATGCTCTCGGAGTGGATCCACACGTTCCCGAACGAGTTCGGCGTGGAGGGGCCGGCGATCCTCGGGGCTTACGGCATGGGCCTCAACGGCTGGGACGTGTCGTTCATGTTCCAGAACGGCGATGACGGCGGCTTCCGCAATCAGCTCGGCGACGAGTGGGACGTGGTGGCGCCGCAGATCATCGGCGTCTTCCCGGCGGTGGCACGGCAGATCTACCGCGGCGACGTGAAGGAAGCGGAGCTGGTGTTCAGCCGCAACGTGCACGTGCCGTCGCTGGCCGAGGGCAAGCTCGGGTTCGACGACCGGGTCGAGCAGGGGTACGACGTGAAGGAGTTCGGCTCGGACGCGGTGCCGGCGGCCACGCTGGCCATCGGCCGCAGCCTCGTGACGTTCACGGACCGCTTCACGCCCACCGAGCGGGTGGACCTCGGGCGGTTCATCGACGGCCAGCTGGTCCGCAGCGCGACCGGCCAGCTCGCGTGGCGGCCGGGCAGCTCGCCCCGCGACGGGCACTTCACGCTCTCCAGCCCCGGGACGCAGGCGGTGGTGGGCTTTGCCAAAGGCGTGCGTGCGGAGCTGGCGGATGTGGTGATCACGCCCGAGAGCGAGTTTGCGGCGGTCTACGTCTCGGCGGTGGAGAAGGACGACACGATCGCCACGGGGCGACGTCTGCTGGTGACCACCATGGGCAGGGTCCGCAACACCAACCAGCGGATGGTCGCCGGGACGCTGCTGGACCGCGGGACCGGGCCGATGCGGGTGGAACCGGTGCGGGCGACGCTGCAGTTCAGGCGGGCGGGCCCGTTCACCGTGCACGTGCTGGACCACGACGGCCAGCGGACCGGGCGGCAGTTGCCCGTGCGGGACGGCACCGTCGTGCTCGACAGCGCCAGCAGCCGCACGCCGTACTACGAGATCACCTTCCCGTAGCGTGCTCGGCCTGCGGCCGAAGCGGGGCGGAGGCCGGTGCGCAACGGGAGCCGGCGGCGTGGGAGGTCCGGTAACCCGGGCTCAGCGGCAGACGGTGTGGCGGGCGGCTGACCGGGCGGAAGCCGCGGCCGATACAATGCGGCCCCCCGGTTCGGGGCGTCGCCCGCCCTGCGGCGCTGGCCGAGCGGGGGCGGCTTCCCCGTCGGCCTACCCTCTTCGCCCATGATCCACCCCTGGCACGATGTCACTCCCGGTGAGGACCTCCCCCACGAGTTCAATGTGATCGTGGAGATTCCGTTCGGCTCGTCGGTGAAATACGAGCTGGACAAGCAGTCGGGCCTGATCAAGCTCGACCGGGTGCTGTATTCGGCCGTCTATTACCCGGCCAACTACGGCTTTATTCCCCAGACGCTGGCCGAGGACGACGACCCGCTGGACGTGCTGGTGCTGTGCCAGGAGACGGTCGTGCCGCTGACGCTGATGCACGCGCGGACGATCGGGCTGATGACGATGATCGACATGGGCAAGCGCGACCACAAGATCGTCGCCGTGGCCACGGAAGACCCCGAGTTCAACACCTACCGGCAGGCGTCGGAGATGCCTGTGCACCGGCTGACGATGCTGCGGCGGTTCTTCCAGGATTACAAACAGCTCGAGGGCAAGACCGTCGAGGTGGACGAGATCCAGCCGGCCGACGCGGCGTACCCCATCATCGAAGACGCCCTGGCCCGCTACAGCCATCAGCGTCGCCGCGGCTTCCACAGCTTCAAGGCCTAGGCGCTGCGGCTTGACGCGTCGGGCGGAGGCGTGGCGGGCTGAGGCGTGGCTGGCGGAGGGGTGGCTGGCGGGGGGCGTGGCGGGTAAGGGCGTAGCGGCTCGGGGGCGCGGCGGCCGGGGCTTTGCGACAGCCTGTCACACCGGGGGCGGTGTGCGTTGACGCTCCCCCGTCCGCTCACTAAGGTCGCAGGTCGCGGCGGAACGGACTCCGAGGCGCGGGCGCAACGTGGTGTGCGGCGTGGACGGCCGATGACGAGGCGTCCGGACGGATGTCGTGTGGAGTGCAGCTGAAGGCCCCCCTTGGTATCGAGTTTTGCCTGTCATGACGCCCACCACCCCTGCCAACCCTCCCCCCGCTCCCGTGGCCACCGACAAGAAGTCCGGCGGACTTGAAGGCGTGGTCGCGGCTTCATCGGAGATCTGCTACATCGACGGCACGGCGGGTCGGCTCGTCTTCCGTGGGTACGAGATCGGCGACCTCGTGGAGCACACGAGCTTCGAGGAGGTCGCGTATCTCCTCTGGCACGGGCGTCTGCCCAACCGCGAAGAGCTTCATCAGCTCAAGAGCTCGCTGGTGGCGGAGATGAAGCTCCCCCCGCACGCCATGGCGATGCTGGAGGCGGTCCCCGCCGACGCGGTGCCGATGGATGTGCTGCGCACGGTGACGTCGTCGCTGGCGTTCACCGACCCCGACCTGACCAGCAACACACCCGAAGCCAATCTGCGTAAGGCCATCCGCCTGACGGCCCAGATGCCGCTCATCGTCACGACCTTCCACCGCAAGCGGAAGAAGCTGCCGCTGGTGAGCGAAGCCGACCCCGGCCTGTCGCTGGCGGGGAACTTCCTCTACTTCCTCAACGGCACCCGGCCCAACTCGACCCTCGAGCGGGTGATGGACGCCGCACTGATCCTGCACGCCGAGCACGGGATGAACGCGTCGACCTTCGCCGCGCGGGTGACGGCCGCGACGCTGGCGGACATGCACGCGGCGGTGACGGCGGCGATCGCCGCACTCAAGGGGCCGCTGCACGGCGGCGCCAACCAGGACGTCATGGAGCTGCTGCTGGAGTGCGGGACGAAGGAGAACGTCGTCGCGACGGTGCAGCGGAAGCTGGCCAACAAGGAGAAAATCCCCGGGTTCGGCCACCGCGTATACAAGACCTTCGACCCGCGGGCGACGTTCCTTCGCAAGATGTCGCGGCAGCTGGGCGAAGCCGCCGGCGACACCAAGTGGTACGAGATGAGCGAGACGCTGATTCCGATCATGAAGCAGCAGAAGAACCTCGACCCCAACGTCGATTTCTTCTCGGCCTCGGCGTACTACGTGATGGGCATCCCGCTGGACCTGTTCACCGGCATCTTCGCCATCGCCCGCATCACCGGCTGGACGGCCCACATCATGGAGCAGCACCGCAACAACCGCATCATCCGCCCCACCGACGACTACGTCGGGCCGTTCGGGCGGACGGTGGTGCCCATCGACCAGCGGTAGCCTCAACCGGCCGCCCCACGGCCAGACGCGCGCGGTGTACCGTCAGGCGTGCCCTAGGCGTTCCCTTCCCGCGGATCGCCTTGCGGGCACCGTCTCAGGGGCCGGGCTCAGGGCACCGACTGAGGGCCGGGCTCCGTGCCGTGGCGAGCGTGGCGGGTTAGCCGCCCAGGGCACCGCGTAGCCGGCCGCCGTGCTCGGCGAGCTTGGCCCGGGCGGTGTCGGCGTCCACGGCGAGCTTGGACATGACGATGGCGACCTTGGCGTGTCCGCCGGCCCGTGCGAGCAGGTCTTCGGCGGTGGACCTGTCCACGCCGGCCAGCGCCATCACGATGCGGGCAGCGCGGTCGCGCAGCTTGGCGTTGGTGGCCTGCACGTCCACCATCCAGTTGCCGTAGGTCTTGCCCAGCCCGACCATCGCCAGCGTCGAGACGGCGTTGAGGACGAGCTTGGTGGCGGTGCCGGCCTTGAGCCGGGTGGAGCCGGTGACGATTTCCGGGCCGGTGAGCGGGCGGATGACGACATCGGCTTGCGGCTCGCCGGGGATCGGCTGCACGCACGACAGGAAGATGGTGGCCGCCCCGACGGACCGGGCGTAGGCGAGGGCGCCGTGGACGTACGGGGTGGTGCCGCCGGCGGTGATGCCGAAGACGACGTCCTTGCTGCCGACGTGGCGGGCCTGCAGGTCGCGGGCGGCCTGCTCGGCGTCGTCCTCGGCGCCTTCCTGAGCGCGCAGGATGGCGGGCGGCCCGCCGGCGATCACCCCCTGAACCAGCTCCGGGTCGGCCCGGAACGTGGGGGGGATTTCGCTGGCGTCGAGGATGCCCAGCCGGCCCGACGTGCCCGCCCCGACGTAGATGAGCCGCCCCCCACTGGCGAGGCGCGCGGTCACCAGCTTGACGGCCTGTGCGATCGCGTCGCCGACCTTGCCGACCGCTTCCACCGCCTGGAGGTCCTGGCGGTGCATCAGCTTGACCTGCTCTTCCACAGGCAGCGCGTCGAGGAACTCCGAGTCGGGGTTACGCAGTTCGGTGAGCAGGTGCGAGCGGTCTTGCATGGGCGGTGGCGGTCGGGAAGCGCGGCTTGAAGGGGGATGGCCTGCGGGCGGAGAGAGTATGCGGCCGGTTCGACAGGGACAGCAACGGCCGTCGGGGAAAACCGCACGAGCAAGTCTACGGCGACGTCGGGCATCCGTTTGCACAGTGCCGGGCCGGGCGGTGTGCCGAACCATCCGGCTGCTGGCGGCTGTGACAAATTGCTGCAGCTAAAGAACCTGCGTGCGAGCCGAGCCTCCAAAGGCTAGCCTGCTGACTCGACTTGGAGTCGGCGGCGCGTGCAAAGGTATGGCACGCTGCAGGAACCCACGGACTGAGGCCAGAACATGTCGAAGAAGATCCTGATCATCGGGGGCGTGGCGGGCGGGATGTCGGCCGCGGCGCGGGCGCGGCGTCTGGACGAGTCGGCGTCGATCACGGTGCTCGAGGCTGGCGGCTACGTGTCGTTCGCCAACTGCGGGCTGCCGTACCACATCGCCGGCCGGATCGCCGACGAGCGGAAGCTGCTGGTGACGACGGCCGAGCGCGTGAAGTCGCGCTTCAACATCGACGTGCATCTCAACACGCGGGCGACGCGGATCGACCGGGTGCACAGGAAGGTGGAGGCGGAGGGGCCGGGGGGCATTCGGACGTTCGACTACGACGTGCTGGTGATCGCGACGGGGGCGTCGCCGGTGGTGCCGCCGATTCCGCATGTGCGGGCGAAAAACGTGCTGACGCTGCGGAGCATGGAGGACACGCAGGCGCTCAAGGCGCTGCTGACGACGTGTAAACCGCAGCGGGCCGTGATCGTCGGCGCGGGGTTCATCGGGCTGGAGATGGCCGAGGCGCTGGTCGATTGCCGGATGACGGTGACGCTGATCGAAAAGAACGACCGCGTGCTGCCGCCGCTGGACGGCGACGTCGCGATGCTGGTGGAGCAGGAGCTCGAGCGGCACGGGGTGAACGTGGTCGTGGGGACCGGTCTCAAGGCGTTGCACGGGGATGATGACAAGGTCACCGCCGTCGAGACCGAGGACGGGCGACGCTTCGACGCGGACGTGGTGCTGCTGAGCATCGGGGTCCGTCCCAACGTGCAACTGGCGAAGGAGGCGGGGCTGACCATCGGCCCGGCCGGCGGGATCGCCGTGGACGGCTGGCAGCGGACCAGCGACCCGTCGATCCTTGCGGTGGGTGATGCGACGGAGGTGCGGCTGGGGGTGACCGGCAGCAGCGGCCGGGTGCCGCTGGGCGGGCCGGCGAACCGACAGGGCCGCGTGGCGGGGACGGTGGCGGCGCTGGGGCATTGCCCGGGGACGACGTGTGAGTCGCCGGCGGCCGGCTCGGTGATGGGCACGGCCATCGTGAAGGTGTTCTCGGTCGCCGCGGGCCTGACCGGCATGAGCGAGAAGGCGGCGAAGGCGGCAGGGCTCGATTACGACGTCGCGGTGGTCACCGCGTCTCACCACGCCAGCTACTACCCGGGCGCCGAGCCGCTGCGGCTCAAGCTCGTCTACGACCGCAAAACCACACGGGTGCTGGGGCTGCAGGCGGTGGGCCGCGACGGCGTGGACAAGCGGCTGGACGTCGTGGCCACGCTGCTGTACTTCGGCGGCAAGGTGGCCGACCTCGCGCGTCTGGACCTGGCGTATGCCCCGCAGTTCGGCAGCGCCAAGGACCCGCTTCACATGGCGGCGTTCGTCGCCGAGAACCAGCTCAGCGGCGTGACCCGGACCGTGACGACGGTGCCGGCCGGTGCGGTCGTGGTGGACGTGCGGACGCCGGAGGAGTTCGCTGAAGGCCACCTGCCCGGGGCGGTCAACCACCCGCTGGAGACGCTGCGTCAGACGGCCGGCTCGCTGCCGAAGGACCGCCCGCTGGTGACCTACTGCAAGGTCGGCCAGCGCGGCTACGTGGCCGAGCGGCTGCTGCGGCAGATGGGCTTCAAGGACGTGGCCAACCTGCGGGGCGGCTACTGGGCGGCGGCCGGGTTGCCAGTGTGAGCGGCGGATGGCGATCCACCGCGCAACGGCCCGTGCGATGGGACGGTGTCTGGCGGTGGCGGCTCAGGGGGCGGTGGTCCACCTTGACGGCGGGGTCGTGTGGGCCCAGCGGAGCAGGCCGGTGACGAGCTGGCGGGCCGTCTCGGGGCTGTAGCCGATCACACCGTCGTGCGGGTAGCCCACCAGGCCGGCGGTGAGGTCTTCGCTGGAGAGCACCACGCGGACCTCGCCCGCGAGGCTGTAGCCGGTGAGCCGGGGCGGCCCCTGCCGCCCACCGACACGTTCGGCCGCCGCCGGACGGAACACCGCCCGGCCGCCGGCAGCGTTCAGGTCGGCATACGCGGGGTGGTCCGGCGGCAGCGGCCTCCACATGCCCCCGGGGAGCAGAGAAGTGGCGAGCTGCTCGGCCCAGAGCGCGACGTCCAGGTTGCCCCCGGCGGCGTCGATGAGCAGTCGCCCGCCCTCGCGGAGGTAGCGGGCGAGGCCTTCCCGCTCGGCGGGCGTCAGTTCGGGGACGCGGGCCGCCGTGAGATGGGCGATGGGCGAGCGTTCGACCGAGAAGGACCCTTCGGCGGCGGAGACCGTGTGAACGGTGAGCTCGGCGGTGCGCTGAGCGCGCAGGCGGTTGGCCAGGTGTTCCCACGCCAGCGGCTCGGGGCACCAGTCGCCGCGGTACATCACCCGCTGAACGGCCCACGCGGACCTCGGGTGCGGCGGTCGTTGCGGGGGCAGTCGAAGCCCGGGGCCGCCGCCGGGAGTCGGGGGCGAGGGGGGGGGCGGGAGGAAGTGGTACACGCCGCGGTCGCGGAGGTTGGCCCGGCCGGTGACGCGGACGAGAAGGTTTCCCACGAGCGAGAAGTCGGGCGAGTTGCCGGTCGCGCTGCCGAGGGTGCGTTGCCACCGCCAGGGGAAGTCGCCCTCCGGAAGGAGCACGGCCAACTCGCGGATGCCGTTGCTGAGAACCTTGACGGGGACATCAAGGCCGTCGGTGCGGAAGTTGCCCGCACGCAGCGGGTGCCCCTCCGGCACGTCCTCGAACGAATAGTTGGGGTAGAAACGGTGCAGCAGGTTGACCACGGAGCGGGTGAGGGGGCCGCCGCCGGGACGGCCGCTCTCGTCCGCGATGAGCAGAATGCCGCCTTCGTCGATGTAGCGTTTGAGCAGGTGCCACTGGGACTCGGGGAGCGTCAGCCTGCTGTCGGAGGCGATGTACAGGATGGGCGATTCACGGAGGTCGTCGAAGGGCTGGTCGAGGCTGGCAAGCTGCCAGTTGACGTGGCGTTCGGTCTCGCGGCGGAGCCAGCGGACGATGGAAGCGGCGTCGCGTGTGCGGTTGTTCCAGTTGCCGTCGAAGCGGAGCTTCTGCAAAACGACGGGGGCGCGTCCGCGGGAGAGGAACAGCACGGCGAACGCGGTATCGATGGCGGGGTCGGCCGAGCCGCGGGGCCACGAGCCGTCCGGGGCCTGCGTGGCCAGCAGGTAACGTGCGGCGTCGTCGTACCAGCGTCGGCCGGCGAACCGCGTCAGGCCGGTCGCTTCCCCCACGCGCTCGTAGCCGAAGAACAGGTAATGCAAGTGGTATCCGGGCCGCAGGCGAGTCAGGTCCAGCGGCGAGCCGTCCTCCCGTCCCTGCGCCGGGCCGGGCGGGTCGAGACCCGGGTTGCCGTCCGCCCGGAAGTGCGTGTCCAGCCACGCCACCGCCCGTTCCGCTGCCGCCGCTGACCGTGACTGCCGGGCCTGAGCGCGGCCTTGCGGGCCTCCAGCCGTAGCCGCGTGCAGGAAGTCGTGTGTGATCACGAGCGAGGCGATGCCGGCGGCGGTCATCGATCCGTAACTTCGCGGGTCGGAGGGGAGGTAGGGAAATCCGCCGTCGGCCCCTTGGGCGCGGGTCCAGCCTTCCTCGACCCGCTGCCAGTAGCCGCGAGGCACCTCAATGCCGGCCTCCGCGGCATACCACACGCCGAGCACGCCGTACTGGGAGTTGGACAGGTCGGGCCGAGCTTCCGAGCGGCCAGGACCGTAGGTGTAGAGCCCGCGGAACGGCCCCTCGTCGATCATCATGGCAATGAGCCGCTGGGTGTCCCGCTGCAGGAGCGGGTCCTGGCTGGCGCCACCGAACTGCGAGAGCACGGCCGCCCGCAGCGACAGCGAGTAGGTCGAGGTGATTTCGCGGGTCCGCAGCCACTCCACGGCCTCGCGGATCTCCGGACGCGTGCGGGCTTCCCCGCTGCTGATGAGGGCGAGCACGACCAGCGCGGTGGCGCCGGGCTGGTCCGAGTAGCGTCCCGCCGAGAACGAACCGTCGGGACGCTGCAGCGAGTACAGGAACCGCACGGCGTTCTGGATCGCGAACTCGACGTGCGGGACCAGCTCCGCCCGCCCTTCCACCGCCGCCCACGTGGCCTGTGGCGGCGGGGGCGGAAGCGGTAAGCGCCGTGTGAGCGGCGGCTGAGCCTCGGCTTCGTCGGTGGCCGGCGACTCGGCCGTGGAGGATGCCAGCGCCAGCGACGCCACCACGGCACAGGCCGTCCGAGCCAGCCGATTCGCCAGCCTGACATCCACCATGCCGCCCCTTATACACCCGTGCCTGGGGGAAGGAAATGCGTTTTTGCAGGCCTGCGGCATCAGTCGTAGCTCATGCCGCCGGGGGTGTCGGTCGGCGGGTTGTCGGGCGTGGGGCCCCTGGTGTCAGAGGCGTCTGAGGGTGACGCGTCGGGGTCGCCCCCGCCGGGCGGGAGCTGGGAGACGTCCGGTTCGGGGATGGCCTCCTCGGCCGCGAGCTGGGTGAGCGTCACACGCCCTTTGAGTTTTCGCGCCACCGGCGGTCGGCGGCCGGCCTTCACGTCCTGCTCGAGCTGCGCCTTGCGACGCAGGATGTGGTGGTAATGCTGCGCGAAGCGGTGCGCCTCGTCGCGGGCGTATTGCAGAAGCTTGAGGGCGGGGTGATGCCGTGGCAGACGCAGGGGTTCGGCCCGGTCCTGCACGTAGACCAGCTCCTCCTTTTTTGCCAGCGAGACCACCATCGGCGGCTTGACGTCCATGCCCCGGAAGACGTCCAGAGCGGCGTTGAGCTGCCCGAGCCCGCCGTCGATGAGGATGACATCGGGGAACAGCTCCTGATGACTGCCGGCGTCGCGGTACCGCCGATGCACGACCTCCTGAATCGACAGGAAGTCGTTGTTGCCCTGTCCGTGTGAAATCCGGTAGCGGCGATATGCGTCCTTGAACGGCACGCCGTCGATGAAGGTGACCTTGGAGCCGACCATTTCGCCGCCGTGCAGGTGGGCGATGTCGATGGCCTCGACGACGCGGGGCGGGGCGGGCAGCCCGAGCACCTCCTGCAGGGCGGTCATCCCCTGCTGGGGGTTGGAGACGAACGCCTCGGGCTGCCAGTAGTGCTCGCTGCCGCGTTCGGCCCGGCTGGCCAGGGCGTTGAGCGCGCGCAGCTCATCGCGGCGGCGGGCGGCGGTTTCGAAGTCCTGATTCCGCGACGCCTCCAGCATCTCCCGCTCGAGCTGGGCCATGAGCGTCTTCTTGCCCCCCTCGAGAAAGCGCAGCAGCTTCTGCACATCGGAGCGGTAGTCCTCGCGGGAGATCTTCGCCGCGCACGGCGCGCTGCACTGTTTGATCGCATACAGCAGGCACGGACGGAAGAAGCGTCGCCGGTCGTCCCCGTCGTGGATCTCCAGCTCGCACGTGCGGAACTTGAACGCCCGCTGCAGCAGCGACACCGCCTCGCGCAGCGCCCAGACCGACGTGAACGGCCCGTACAGCTTCACCCCCTCCGATTTCGGAACGCGCGTGACGTACACGCCCGGGAAATCCTCATCCACCGTCACCATGAGGTAGGGGAAGGTCTTGTCGTCAAGGAGCCTCGCGTTGTATTTCGGCTGGATGTCCTTGATGAGCCGGTTCTCCGCCAGAAGCGCCTCGACCTCCGAATCGGTCTGCAGGATTTCAAAGTCATGCACGTGGTCGAGAAGACCCGCCTTCTTGTGCTCCAGCTTGACCGACGGCACGAAGTAGCTGGAGACGCGGTCGCGCAGGCACGCCGACTTGCCGATGTAGATCACCCGGCCCTTCTCGTCCTTCATCAGGTAGACGCCGGGCGCTTCCGGGAGCTGTCGGGCCTTCTCTCGCAATCGTTGCAGGCGGTCGTCCATGCCGCACACCGGTTGGGGGCTTCGAGCTAAGCGTAGGGGACCGGACGACGTGGACGCCTACCCTCCCTGCCGCCATGACGCTCGAAGTGATCCCGTCGGTGGACCTGCGCGGCGGCCGGGTCGTACGGCTGTACCAGGGCGACTTCGACCGGGAGACCGACTACGACCGCTCGCCGGAGCAGCAGGTGCGCGCGTTCGCCGACGCGGGGGCGAGGCTCGTGCACGTCGTGGACCTCGACGGGGCCAAGGCCGGCCGACTGGTGCAGGTCGAGCTCATCGGCCGACTCGCCCGGGCGGCGGCCGTGCCGCTGCAGGTGGGCGGCGGCGTGCGGTCGACCGAGGACATCCGCCGTCTGCGGGAGGCCGGGGCCGACCGGGTCGTCGTGGGCACCGCCGCACTGGAAAACTGGGCCTGGTTCGAAGCCACCGCCCACGACCCCGCCTTCCGGGGCGTGCTGGTGCTGGCGCTGGACGCCCGCGACGGGGTCGTCGCCACGCGGGGATGGACGGCGTCATCGCAGCGGCTGGCGGTGGACGTGGCCCGCGCCGTCCGAGGCTGGCCGCTGGCGGGCATCCTCTACACCGACGTGGCGGTGGACGGCACGCTCGCCGGCCCGAACATCGAGCGGACGGTTGCCCTGGCGAGCGTCACCGACGTCCCCGTGATCGCCTCGGGCGGGGTGGGGCATCTGGACCACATCCGCGCCCTGGTGGGCACGCCGGTGCGGGGGGTGATTGTGGGGCGCGCTCTTTACGAGGGCCGGGTGGACCTCTCCCAGGCTCTGGCCGTCGCCCGCGGTGACGTTCAACCGGGATGACAACCAACCGGGGTGACGTCCAACCGCGGTGACGTCCAACCGTGGTGACGTTCGAGAGGGTCTTCAACCGGGCGGAGAGGGTCCGGCATCGTCCCCTTTCTCTTCGCCCGGCCGGAGCAGCCGCACCTCGCCCCGCACGCGGACGGCCGCCCAGCCGCCGGGGAGCGGCAGCATCCGCGGCGACGCCGCGTCGGCACACCACGCGAGCAACCGGCGGAGCATGGTCCGGCCGAGGGCGTCGGGCGGCAATCGACCGCGGAGCCGTCGACGCAGCACGGCCTCGGTCAGCGGCACGGGCAGGTCGGCGAGGTCGCCCACGCGCCATCGCCTCCCGGCCTCCGTCCGCTCGGCATACGCGTCCAGCGCGTCGCGATAGGTTCGGGCCGCGGCGGCGAGCTCGAGTGCGGCTTCGGCGAGACCGGGTGTGGCGCGGAGCAGCGTGCGGATGCGGTTGCGCAGCGTGTGCATGGACCGGTTGGACGTGTCGTCTCGCCATGGCTGGCCGGCCGCGTGAAGGTACGCTTCGAGCGTCGCCCGGCGCAGGTGCAGAAGCGGCCGAAGCAGCCGTACGCCGGCCACCATCGCCTGCGGCCGCATGCCGCTCAATCCGTAGACGCTCTGCCCGCGCGTCCGGAGCAGTCGCAGCAGCGTTGTCTCGGCCTGGTCGTCGGCGTGGTGGCCCAGCAGCACGCCGTCCAGCCCGTGGTCGGTCACAAGCTGTCGATACACGTGCAAACGCAGCCGTCGAAGCTCCGCAGGCGTCTGCGCGGCGGCGAATGCGACCATGTCGCTGCGGCGGACGACCGTGCACCCCACGCCAAGCCGGCGGGAGAGGTCAACAACGAACCCGGCGTCGGCGTCGGCTTCGCTGCCGCGCAGCTCATGGTGCACGTGCACCACGTGGCCGACCACCCCGAAACAGAGGTACAGCAGGCTCACGGAGTCGCAGCCGCCGGAGACCGCCGCCAGATACCGGCCCGGCGGCACGTCGATCAAGACCGGGGCCAGCTCAGCAGGCACCGACATCGGCCACTCCCCGGCGGCCCTCAGCTCCGCACTACCCGCTCTCCCAGCACCGCCCCGAGGACATCGGCGGCCACGGCCGATTCGGGGCGGTCGGCGTCGATGACCCGGTAACGCCCCGGGTCCATACGGGCCTGCGCGAGGAACCGCTGCCGAACCTGCTCGTGGTACGACAACGGCCGCTGTTCGATGCGGTCCTTGGCTCGCTGAACACGGGCGATCGACCTTTCCACCGGCATGTCGAGCACAATCACCCGGTCGGGCCAGCGGCTCTGGATGGCGATGTCGCCGACGGTGCGGATGTCGGCCTCGGTCAGGCCTTCGCCGCCGAGCTGATACGCCAACGTCGAGGAAATGAAACGGTCGCAGATCACCGTGTGACCCTTCGACAGCAGCGGAAGGATGGTCTCCGACATCATCTGGGCGCGGGCGGCCATGTATAGCAACATCTCGCATCGCATGGCCATCTCGTCGTGGTCGGGGTTGAGCAGGATCGCCCGGATGAGCTCGCCGATGCGGGTCGTGCCGGGGTCGCGGAACACGTGCACACTGTGGCCGCGCTGCATGAGCGCTGCCGAGAGGTGACGGGCCTGGGTGGATTTGCCGCACCCTTCGCCGCCGTCGAGCACGATGAACAGCCCGCCGGGCCGCCCGCTTGCCGTGGGTTCCATGTGGGCGCCGATGGTAACGCACCGGGCCGCGCCGACGAAGCGGCGTCAGCTCGTCTCTCCCGGGCGTTGACGCGGTCGTGTCCGCCGGCGGCGGCCCGCGTGACGTGCGGCAGCTTGCGGGGTACGCTCGGCCTCTGCCATGGGCCCATTCACCGCGCCAGACCTGCCGCCGCTGCCAAGACCGTTTGATCCGGATGCCCTCCCGGCCGACCGGTTGTTCGTGATCGCCGGGCCGTGCGTCATCGAATCCGCCGAGCAGTGTCTGGAGATCGCCCGCGCGGTCAAAGCGGTGTGTGACGAGTTGGGCTTGCCCTACGTGTTCAAGGCCAGCTTCGACAAGGCCAATCGTTCTTCGGCATCGAGTTTTCGCGGTCCGGGCATCGTGGACGGGCTGGCCGTGCTCAAGCGTGTGCGGGCAGAGGTGGGCGTGCCTGTACTGACCGACATTCACGAGGCCGAGCAGGCCCGACTGGCGGCCGAGGCGGTGGACGTGCTGCAAATCCCGGCGTTTCTGGCGCGGCAGACCGACCTCCTCGTGGCCGCAGGCCGCACGGGTC
The DNA here is from genome assembly GCA_046299715.1 of Tepidisphaerales bacterium. Lineage (GTDB taxonomy): Bacteria > Planctomycetota > Phycisphaerae > Tepidisphaerales > Tepidisphaeraceae > JBBRUM01. Next base: position 16,932 of record JBKBHU010000013.1, read on the forward strand.
GGCTGGTCAACATCAAGAAGGGTCAGTTCATGTCGCCGCAGGAGATGTCGCTGGCGGCGGAGAAGGTGCGGGCCGGACGGATGGCCTGTGGCGGCGGAGACGACGGCCGGGCGCGGGTGCTGCTGACCGAACGCGGCACGTTCTTCGGCTACAACCGGCTGGTGAACGATTTCACAGGTCTGGCCGTGATGCGGCAGCTCGGACATCCGGTCGTGTTCGACGCGACGCACTCGACGCAGCAGCCGGCCGGCCAGGGCAACCAGTCTGGCGGCAACCCGCAGTTCACCCCCCTTCTGGCGCGGGCGGCCGTCGCCGCCGGCGTGCAGGGGCTGTTCGTGGAGTGCCACCCCGACCCGCCGAGGGCGAAATCGGATGCGGCCACGGTGATCCCGCTCACGTCCATGCGCCCGCTGCTGGAGAGCTGCGCCGACATCGCCCGCTTGCGGCCCCGCTGGCTCGGCTGAGGGTCGCGACGGCCGGGCAGAAGCCTACTTCGGGTCGGCGGGCTGGGTTGCCGGCTGCGTGGCGGGCTGCGTCGTTGGAGCAAGCGCCTGACGTGCGGCATCGGCCGCCGCGCGAGCAGCATCGGCGACGCGGCCGGCCACTTCGCCGGCTTTTTTCACGGCCGGGTCCACCGCGCGGGTGGTGGCTTCGAGCGCGGCGACCGTCCGCTCGCGGGCTTCTTCCACCAGCGGCGCCACGCGGGTGGTGGCGTCGCTGAGCAGCTCGCCGGTGCGTTCGGAGGCGGTGCGGAGCGCTTCACCGGTCTTGCGTGCCCCCCGCTCGAGCGCTTCGCCGGTGCGGGTCGCCGCGCCGCGAACCGCCTCGCCCACCTCGGCGGGGGTCGTCCGGCCGTCGTCGTCGCGGTCGCAGCCGCCGAAAAGCACCGCGGCGGCGACCACCAGCACGATCGCGGCAAGCAGCAGGACCACCCACTTCATGCGCGTGAGGATGATACGCGGTCGCGGAAGACGGCCGAAGAGAAAGCCGCCCGGGACGACACGTGATGCGTCTCCCGGGCGGCCCGGAGGGGGGACTGGCTGTGCAAACGTCTACCGGCCCAGCAGGGCCAGCACGGACTGCGGGCTGGTGTTGGCCTGCGAGAGCACGGTGGTGGCGGCCTGGGTGAGGATCTGGCTGCGGGTGAGCGCGCTGGTCTCGGCCGCGAAGTCCGTGTCGCGGATCGCGCTCTCGGCCGCCGAGGCGTTCTCCAGCGCGATGCCGAGGTTGTTCACGGTCGAGGCGATGATGAACTTCTGGAACGCGCCCAGACGCCCGCGGAGCTGCGACACCTGCTTGATCGCGGCGCTGAGGATGTCCTGCGCCGCCACCAGCGAGCCGGAGTTCATCGCGTTCTCACCGCCCGAGCCCAGCGAGTTGAGGAAGCCGACGTTGGCGTTGCCGAGGCTGGCGGTGGTCATCGAGCCGATGCCGATGCTGGCCTTGGCGTTCTCCGTCACCTTCGAGCCGAGGTTGAACGTCGCGCCGCCGCCGGTGATCAGGAAGTTCGACGTGCCGTTGTTGATGTTGATCGAGTCGCCGATGGTGAACTCGAGGTCCAGCAGCGACGAGCGGAACGAGACGTCCTTGCCGTTGGCGGTGGCCTCAGCGCCGTTGACCTGCACGATGGCGTCGCGGCCGAAGTCCTTGTTCCCGCTCATCGTGAACGTGCCCGACACCACCGTCACCGACACGAACGCCTTCGAGCCGTAGTCGGTGGAGTTGATGCGGATGTTGGTGCCCGAGATCTGGGCGGAGAGGCCCGTCGCGGCCTTGACGGCGTTGATGGCCGCGGCGATCTGCGAGATGGTCGTGCCCGAGGCGAACGAGAGCTGCTGGGCGCCCTTGGTGCCGGAGATCAGGATGGTGGCACCGCCCGTACCGAGGGTGCCGCCGGTGTAGGCGAGCACGCCCGTCTGGGCGGACTGCAGCACGTTGACCACCACGTTCACCGAAGCGTTGTCGGGGACGGCGGCGGCGTTGACGCGCAGGGCCGCGATCTGTGAGGTCACCACGCCGGAGGTCAGGTAGTCGTAGTTGCCGTTGAGCAGTTGAATGCCCTGGAAACTGGTGGACCCGGCGATGCGGTTGATGGTGGCGAGGATCGAGTCCACCTGGAGCTGGTTGGCGGCGATCTCTTCCTGCGACAGTCCGCCGGTGTTGGCGGTCTGCGTCACCAGCCCCTGGAGCTGGGTGAGCAGGGCCGAGACTTCGTTGAGACCGCCCTCGGCGGTGCCGATCACGTTGCTGGCCCGCGACGCGTTGTCGATGGCCGCCTGGATGCCCGTCTTTTCGGCCCGCAGGTTCTCCGAGGCGATGAGCCCTGCCGGGTCGTCCTTGCCGGTGTTGATCCGCAACCCGGTGGAGAGCCGCTCGAGGCTGCGGTTGAGTTCCGTCTGGTTCCGGGTCAGCACGCGCTGACCGATCAGCGACACCACGTTGGTGTTGATTCTGCTCATACGTCTCTCCGTAGACGCTCGGGCCCGTCCGACTCGGGGTGCACGCGTCTCTGGCGGGCCGCACCCGTTCGGACGACCGCCGACACGGGCCACTTGCCGGGAAGCCGTTCCCGACGTTCACCACCGTCGCTCACGCCTGGCGCAAAAACGGCCGCATCGAGGCGGTCGCGTGCGACAGGGTGTCCGACGACGCGGCTGGAATCGGCGAAGCGACGTCCGCGCCAGCAATCCCGGGCAACGGGAAAGCGTTATCAGACGCCCAAGCCTGCGCGGCAGATTCTGCGCTTCCGCCCGCCGGCGGTACGGGGGCTCTGTCCTCGGCGGCGTTGTCGGGACCGATAATTCACCGCATCGGCATGAAAAAAGAGGCCCCGGACGGGCGTCCGGAGCCTCCGAAACGTCGGACTGGTCGTCGCGGTCTAGCCCCGCAGCAGGGCCAGCACGTTCTGCGGCGACGAGTTCGCCTGCGAGAGCACGGTGGTGGCGGCCTGGGTGAGGATCTGGCTGCGGGTGAGCGCGCTGGTCTCGGCCGCGAAGTCCGTGTCGCGGATGGCGCTTTCCGCCGCCGAGGCGTTCTCGAGGGCCACGCCGAGGTTGTTCACCGTCGAGCCGACGATGAACTTCTGGAACGCCCCCAGACGCCCGCGGAGCTGCGACACCTGCTTGATCGCGGCGTTGAGGATGTCCTGCGCCGCCACGAGCGAGCCGGAGTTCATCGCGTTCTCACCGCCCGAGCCCAGCGAGTTGAGGAAGCCGACGTTGGCGTTGCCGAGGTTGGCGGTGGTCATCGAACCGATGCCGATGCTCACCTTGTTGTTCTCGGTGACTTTCGAGCCGAGGTTGAACGTCGCGCCGCCGCCGGTGATCAGGAAGTTCGACGTCCCGTTGGTGATGTTGATCGAGTTGCCGATGGTGAACTCGAGGTCCAGCAGCGACGAGCGGAACGAGACGTCCTTGCCGTTGGCGGTGGCCTCAGCGCCGTTGACCTGCACGATCGCGTCGCGGCCGAAGTCCTTGTTCCCGCTCATCGTGAACGTGCCCGACACCACCGTCACCGACACGAAGGCCTTCGAGCCGTAGTCGGTGGAGTTGATCCGCACGGCCGTACCGGACACCTGCGCCGACAGGCCCGTGGCGGCCTTGACGGCGTTGATGGCCGCGGTGATCTGCGAGATGGTCGTGCCCGAGGCGAACGAGAGCTGCTGGGCGCCCTTGGTGCCGGAGATCAGGATGGTGGCACCGCCGGTGCCGAGGGTGCCGCCGGTGTAGGCGAGCACGCCCGTCTGGGCGGACTGCAGCACGTTGACCACGACGTTCACCGAAGCCCCGTCGGGGATCGACGCCTGGTTGACGCGCAGCGCGGCGATCTGCGAGGTCACCACGCCGGAGGTCAGGTAGTCGTAGTTGCCGTTGAGCAGCTGAATGCCCTGGAAGTTGGTCGAGCCGGCCACCCGGTTGATGGTGGCGAGGATCGAGTCCACCTGGAGCTGGTTGGCGGCGATCTCTTCCTGCGACAACCCGCCGGTGTTGGCGGTCTGCGTCACCAGCCCCTGGAGCTGGGTGAGCAGGGCCGAGACTTCGTTGAGGCCGCCTTCAGCGGTCCCGATGATGTTGTTGGCGCGCGAGCCGTTTTCGATGGCCGCCCGGATGCCCGACTGCTCGGCCCGGAGGTTCTCCGAGGCGATCATGCCGGCCGGGTCGTCTTTACCGGTGTTGATGCGCAAGCCCGTGGAGAGCCGCGCCAGCGACTGGTTGAGGTCCGCCTGGTTGCGGCCCAGCACGCGCTGGGCGATCAGCGACACGACGTTGGTGTTGATTCTGCTCATGAGGGTCTTTCCTTAGACATCCCCGCGGGCGTCATGGCCTTCGGCGGCCGTCATGCCCGCGGGCGTGCCGTCCCTCCGCCTTGGGTGCTGAGGCGGCGAACGACATCAAAGCTCGGACACTCCCTTGTTCCGTCCGAGCCGGGGCGTCGAAGGGAGCAACCGCCCCGGCCGTGGAAGATCCCGCGGGCCCTGGACCCGCCTCGTGCCGGCCCTGCGTCAAGGCCGTCGTTCCGGCGAACCCCGCCGGGGATCGGACCGGGCCGCGTCCGCCCGGACCACCTGCTCTACGCGACATCGCCTCCTTCCGAAGCTGCTGACCCCGACGCCCCGCCGTGGGCGACTCATCCGCCCGAAGCGACGGCGTCGTCTGTGCCGGCTGTGCCGGTCGTTCCATGGGCATCAGGGGTATCGTCGCCCGACGCGGGGCAGTTGAAGCAGGCGAAATCGGGTGCCCCAACCTGCAGACTTATCAGAACCGGCCCCGCGGACGCCTTCGCGGCCTGGCCCAAGCGGCCACCGCAGGTCCGTGCGGCCTGCCCCCGCCAGCGTGGCCATGGCCGCTTCCGGTAATCTGGCGGCGCGCAAAACAACGCCCCCGACCGGGGGGTTCCCGGCCGGGGGCGGCAGACAGGTATCGGAAGGAGACTCTCGGGGCGGGATGCGTCACCAGCGTGACGCCGCACCGGTGGTTGTCGGACATCGCCGGGGCCGTCGGCCTGCGGCGATCCCCGCCAACTCGGACGCAGGGGGTGGGCAGCCCCGGCGGCGCGGCCGGCGAGAGACGCGTTTCGCGGGCGGGACGGGGGTTTTCAAAACCCTGCCGCCGCGTCGGCGTCTTGCCAGACCGGGCCGGCTGCCTCCCCGTGCGTTACCGCAGCAGGGCCAGCACGCTCTGCGGCGTGGCGTTGGCCTGGCTCAGCACGGTGGTGGCCGCCTGAGAGAGGATCTGGTTGCGCGTCAGGTTGGACGTCTCCTGCGCGAAATCCGTGTCCTGGATCGCGCTCAGCGCCGCCGACGAGTTCTCGAAGGCCACGCCGAGGTTGTTCACCGTGCTCTGGACGGTGAGCTTCTGGAACGCGCCCAGACGCCCGCGGAGCTGCGACACCTGCTTGATCGCGGCGTTGAGGATGTCCTGAGCGCCCGTGAGCGACCCGGAGTTGAGCGCGTTGGCGCCGCCGGAGCCCAGCGAGTTGAGGAAGCCGACGCCCGCCTTGCCGAGGCTTGCGGTGGTCACCGAGCCGATGCCGATGCTGGCCTTGTTGTTCTCGGTGACCTTCGAGCCGAGGCTGAAGGTGGCGCCGCCGCCGGTGATCTGGAAGCTCGACGTGCCACTGTTGGTGTTGATGGCGTCGCCGAGAGTGAACTCGATGTCCAGCCCCGCGGTACGCAGCGTGACCTCCTTGCCGTTGGCGGTCGCGGCCGTGCCGTTGACCTGGACGGTGGCGTCACGGCCGAAGTCCTTCGTGCCGCTCATGGTGAACGTGCCCGACACGACGGTCACGGCGACGAACGCCTTCGAGCCGTAGTCGGTGGAGTTGATCCGCACGGCCGTACCGGACACCTGCGCCGACAGGCCCGTGGCGGCCTTGACGGCGTTGATGGCGGTGGCGATCTGCGAGACCGTGGTGCCCGAGGCGAACGAGAGCTGCTGAGTGCCCTTGAGCCCCGACACCTGGATCGTCGCGCCGCCCGCACCGACGGTACCGCCGGTGTAGGCGAGCACGCCCGTCTGGGCCGACTGCGTGACGTTGACCACGACGTTCACCGACGCCCCGTCGGGGATCGACGCGGCGTTGACGCGGACGCCCGACACCTGCGAGGCGACCACGCCGGAGGTGAGGTAGTCGAAGTTGCCGTTGAGCAGCTGAATGCCCTGGAAGTTGGTCGAGCCGGCCACCCGGTTGATGGTGGCGAGGATCGAGTCCACCTGGAGCTGGTTGGCTGCGATCTCTTCCTGCGACAGCCCGCCGGTGTTGGCGGTCTGCGTCACCAGCCCCTGGAGCTGGGTGAGCAGGGCCGAGACTTCGTTGAGACCGCCCTCGGCGGTCCCGATGATGTTGCCCGCGCGGGTGGCGTTGCTCAACGCCGCCTGGATGCCCGCCTGCTCGGCTTCGAGGTTCTTGGCGGCGATCAGGCCGGCCGGGTCGTCCTTACCGGTGTTGATCCGCAAACCGGTGGAGAGCCGCGCGAGACTGAGGTTGAGGTTGTTGTTGTTCTGCCGCAGCACGCGCTGGGCAACCAACGAGTTGATGTTCGTGTTGATGGTGGACATGGAACTTCCTCTTCGGGGGGCCTTCGGGCCCGACCGGGCGGGTTGCGCCCGGACGCCGGGGTTTCACCGGCCGAATCGTCCCTTTCCGTGCCAGTCCTCCCCACACCGGGTCGGACCCCTGGCGACATGCCGGGCGTCACAGGGACCGCGACGCCCGCATTCACAACTGCCGTCGGGGTTTCGACCCGGCGGCCCGCCCGCGACGGCGGCCTGATGGCTGGCGCGACACCTCCTTCCGTACCTGTCCGGCCGTGCCCCACCCTCCGGCGAGGGAGACTGAGGCACCGCACAGCACGGCAAATCGGTGGAAAGCCGCGGGCACTTGATGCACGGCTCGAAACGGCAAAGGGGCGACACTTGACGCCCGCATGCGAATCTAAACCATTTCTGGCACTGCATTTACAGGCCGCGAAAGCACCGCCCCCCGCGTCGCGCCGACGAAAAGTCGCGCGGCAGGCGGGGGGAACGTTGTGGCGCGTAGCGGGTATGACGTTTGTAAGGGCCGGCGGCGGTGCGTCCGCCGGAGAAGCGCGCAGCAAACCGCCCCGGCCAGTTCGTGGCGCGGGGCGGGCGTGACGACCGACGGGGTAAGCGGAGGGCTGCGGCCGGGACGCGGTTGCCGGCAGCGACGCCCGGGCGGGGGTTACCGCTGCAGGAGCTGCAGCACGGCCTGCGGCGTGGAGTTGGCGGTGGCGAGGACGCTCGTGCCGGCCTGGGTGAGGATCTGGGCGCGGGTGAGGTTGCTGGTTTCCATGGCGAAGTCGGCGTCGCGGATCTGGCTTTCGGACGCGGTGACGTTCTCCAGGGCCACGGACAGCGAGTTGACGTTGGTCTGCAGCGTGTTGCGTTCGAAGGCGCCCAGCCTGCCGCGGAGCACGGCCACCTGCCGGATGGCCACTTCGATGATGTCCGAGGCCTTGCGGGCGTTGCCGGAGACGAGCGAGGAGTTGCCGCCGGTGACGAGGTCGGTGAGGAAGCCGACGTCGGAGTTGCCGAGGTTGGACGCGGAGATGGACTGGATGCCGACGTTGACCTGCTGGTTGGAGGTGACCTGCGGGCCGAGCTGGAAGAGGGCCCCGCCGCCGGTGATGGCGAACGAGGTCTGCCCGATGCCGAAGTCCTTGTCGAGGGTGAGGCGGAGGTTGAGGCCGGAGGTGTTGAGGGTGAGGCTCAGGCCGTCGCCGACGGTGAGGGCGCCGTTGATCGTGGCGGTGGCGTCGTCGCCGATGGCGCGCTGGACGGTGGCGCCGCTGGTGTTGGTGACGGGGAACGTGCCGCTCTTGGCCTTGACCGAGACGAAGCTCTTGCTGCCGTAGCCGACGGACTCGAAGGTGATGCCGGAGGCCGCGTTGCCCGAGTTGATCAGCCGGGCCTTGACGCCGGTGGAGTCGCTGACGCGGTTGACGGCGTAGGCGATGGCCGAGGCGTTGGTGCCCGAGACGAAGGTGAGGACGGTGACGCCGTCGTTGCCGGTGATCTCGAGCGTGACGGAGTTGCCGATCGACGAGGTGGCGAAGCTGAGCTGGGCGGGCCGTGCGGAGGTCAGGACGTTGACCTGGACGGGGATGTTGGTGTTGGTGCCGAAGTTGGCCTGATAGATGTCCAGGGCGCGGATGATGGTGGTGTCGACGCCGGAGGTGAGGTAGTCGAGGTTGCCGTTGAGGAGCTTGAGGCCGGCGAAGGTGGTGGTGTTGGAGATGCGGGTGATGGAATCGACGGCGGAGTCGATCTGGAGCTGATTGGCGCGGACCTCGTCGGGGGAGAACGCGCCGGAGTTGGCGGCCTGGACGATCAGGGCTTTGATGTTGAGCAGGAGCGAGGCGACCTCGGAGAGGGCACCCTCGGCGGTGGCGATGACGTTGGACGCACGGGCCGAGTTGTCGATGCCCTGCCGGATGCCGGCGGTTTCGGACCGCAGGCCTTCCGAGGCGATGAGCCCTGCCGGGTCGTCGGCGCCGCGGTTGATCCGCAGCCCGGTCGAAAGCCGCTGCAGCGTGTCGTTGAGCTGCCGCTGCGACCGGGTCAACCCGCGCTGGGCGGTCAGGGACGGGACGTTGGTGTTGATCCGGGCCATGGGTGTCCTCCGTGACGTAGCCGGGCTGGGCTGCTGTGGCGTTCGCCCGGGTCGAGGTCGCCTCCGATTCCGTTCGGAGGTGGCCCGCCGGTGCTCAGCGGGCCGGACGTGTCGCGTGAAACGAAAACGGGTGTCGCGTCAGGGGTTGCCGCCGGTCGCCGGCGGCGTCGTCCCCGCGTCGCCCCGCGGGGATTCAGGGGGGGGTTCGGACGGGCGGGGGGGATGGGCCTTGGGCAGCCGGCCCGCCGGCCCGACGGCCTGCGGGGCCGAGGGGACCCGCAACCCGGCGATGTCTTCCGGCTTGACCTGAGCGGCCTCGCGGTTCTCCCGCTTGATCTGCTCGTACACCTCTTTCCGGTGCACCGGCACGGACTTCGGGGCGTTGATGCCCAGCCGCACCTTGTCTCCCCGGATGTCCACCACGGTGACCTCGATGTCGTCACCGATGATGATCGTTTCGTCCTTCTGTCTGGACAGCACCAGCATCGGACGGCTCCTTCCTGGGCATGGGAGGACGCGTCGCCGTCGTGGACGTCGTCGCAACCTCCGCAACCACCGGGGCCTGCTTCATCCTCGGCCCCGGTCGGCGTCGCTGTCGGCCAGGATCATCCGTGACGCTCCAACCGACGACTTCGCCAGTGGGCGGCCGGTCACTCTGAGGAAGAGTCTAGGTCGGCCGCCGTGTTCACCCTTGGCACTCCCGGCGGGCCGGGCCGTCATCCGTGACGTCCGCCCCGTGCCGGGCGAGCCTCCCCGCCCTGCCGTGACGACGCATCGCCCCTGGTCCCCGCCGGGCGTCCGCGTCGTCCCGCCGCCGCACGCCGTCAGGCGCTCTTGGCCAGCGCCGGCTGCGACGACGACGCGTAGCCGAGCTTCATCAGCGGCTGCCGGGTCGTCCACTTCTTCTCCGTCAGCACCACCTGCTGCCCGATCCGGTTCTCGACGTTGATCACCAGCGGGCCCAGCAGGTTGCCGGTGAGCCACTCCCCGACCTTGTTGCAGATGACGAACACCTGCACCGCCTCCGGGCTGCCCAGCGCCAGCTCCTGCTGCAGCTCCTCCCGCATGGGCACCTCGTAGTCGCGGAAGAAGGTCGTCGGGTCGGTCACGACGAACGCCAGGTTGGGGTCGTCCACGCACTGCAGCCAGAAGAAGTAGTTCTCCTCGCTGGTCTGAATCAGTGCGAAGCGCGTCCGCTCGGGGAAGCCGAGCAGGCCCTTGGGGAAGGTCATGATCCGGTCGTCGGCCACCTCCAGCCGACCGAAACGCGTGGTGTGGATCTCCATCGCCAACTCCATCAGCGGCGGCCGGTGAGGCGCCGGCGCTCCGCCGCGCCCGCTCCACCAGCCCCAAACACCGCGAATCCGTCCGCGGCGACCGTCCTGCTTCCGCCCGCAGGCCAGGCCCCCCGTACACCCCTTCCACTTCGCCCCTGCCCCCGCACCACCCCCGCCCCGCCTGCCGCCGCCGGGCCGCCCCTGCCCTTGGGGCGACCTGCTCCGGCCGCGGCAACTTCTGCCGTCCTCCCGGCGGTTTCGGCGAGTCCTCCCGCACGTACCGCCGTTGCTCCGGCCCCACCCGTCTAAGGAGCAAGGGCCGTGCCAAACGCCTAACGCAGGAAATCCAGCAGCGAAAGCTGGTTCACCCGTGCGGTCGTCTGGTAGTTGGCCTGCAGCGTCGTCTGCAGCAGCTGGAAGCGGGCGATGGTGGCGGGATAGTCCGTGTCTTTCACCTCCGAAAGCATCGCCTGCGTCGCCAGCCGCTGGACCTCCAGCGAGTCGGTGCGGGCTTCGACCTCCCGCACGCGAGCGCCCGTCTCGCCGCGGACGCGCACGACGCGGTCGAGGTCTTCGCGTAGACCGGCGGCGGCCAGCGTGATCTCCCGCTGGTCGTTCTGCTCGAGGGCGTTAGCCAGCCGAAGCAGGTGGTCGAAGACGCCGCGCGCCCGCACGGGGTTGACGTCCGTGCCACTGAGCACGCTGCCGGCGACACTGCCGGCGATGCCCAGGTCGGCCGCGGCCGTCGAAAAGTTGATCGACTGGACGGACAGGTTGCCCGTCCCGCTGGTGGTGTCGGTGAGGACGATGCCGTTGCCGACGCTGGAGAAGCTGGCGACGACATTGCCCCCCGTGGCGGTGTTGATGAGGTCCATCACGTCCTGAACCGTGACCGCGGAGGTGAGGTCGATGTCGTACACGGCGCCGGTGCGGTCGGTGATGCGGATGTCGGCCCCGCTGGCGGTCTGCACGCCGCGGCCGAAGTTGAGCTGACTCAGCGGCGACGCCGGCGACATCGAACGCACGCCCAGCTCCGTGGCCAGTGTGCCGCCGTTGTTGCCGACGGTGATCCGCACGCCCTGCGTCGGCGAGACGATGTCGATGCCGTTGGCCTGGTCGTTGATTTTCGCCAGCGCCCCCGAGCCGGAGCTGTTGATGCGGTTGATCAGCTCCTGCACGGTCGTCACCGGCGGGTTGACGAAGTCGATGTTGTAAACCGCCGTGCCGTTGGTGATCCGGAGCCCGCCGGGGAGGTCCAGCCCCAGCCCGTTGCGCAGCGCGGAAATCGGCGTCAGAGGCGTCACCCGCGGCGAGACGCTGTCGCCGTTGACCGGCACGCCCGGCCCCAAGCCGACCGTCCGCAGGATGCCAAGGTCGCGGGCGACGGTGTTGCCGCCCACCTCGACCACGGTGAGGTTCTGCGTCGGCGAGCCGCTGAGGGTCAACCCGTCGCCGGTGATGCTGGCAGTGACCAACCCCGAGGCGTTGATGATGTTGAGCACGTCGCCGATGGTGTCGGCCTTGGAGAGGTCGATGAGTCGGCTCTCGGTGCCGTCGGAGATGAGGATCGACCCCTTGGCGACGCCGAGGTTGCTCGCCCCCCGCAGGTCGGAGAGCCGCGTGCTGGCGGTGAGGTGCGGCTCGAGGTCCACGCCCAGTGCCCGCTCGGAATAGCCCCCGAAGACGCGGTCGCCCGGCACAGACACTTCGACGCTGGCACCTTCCTCGACCGTGTTGAGCAGCGGCCGGGGCGACCCGGCGAACCGCACGCCCCCGGCGGTCTCGACGAACGGTGCGCTGGTCCCGCGGTCGCCGCCGAAGAGATGGAACCCGCTGACCTGCCGGTTGGCCAGCGAGAGGGCCTGGGCATACAGCGAGCGGGCCACGGCCGCGGCCGACCGCCTCTGCTCGGCGGTGACGTCGGAACCGACGTTGGCCGACGCCAGCGACTCGGCCTGCCGGAGGATGTCGGTGAGGTCGCCGAGGGCCGAATCGACCACGGAGAGCCGGGTCTTGGCGAGCGTGAGGTTGTCGCTGTAGGCCTGCTGGCGTTCGAGGGTCCGCTGGAGCTGGATGGCCACGGCCGCGCCGCCGGGGTCATCGGAAGGCGCGAAGATGCGCTGGCCTGTCGCGAGCTGGTTCTGAACTTCCAGCAGTTGGCGCTGCGTGCTGGCGATGCTCGAGAGGGAGATGGTGGAGCGGAGGAAGTTGCTCACCCGGGCCGTCTGGAGGGGAAGGATCGCCATGGTTCACCTCACGAGGTTGAGCACGGTCTGCAGGAGCTCATCGACGGTGCTGATGACGCGGGCGGCCCCCTGGAAAGCGCGCTGCTGCTTGATCAGGTTGATCGACTCTTCGTCCAGCGAGACGCCCGAGAGGGCCTCCCGCTGGCCTTGCAGCGTCTGGAGCACCAGCTCGGTGCCCTCGGCGACGGTCTTGGCCGCCGACGCCGACGCGCCGATGTTGGAGACCATCGTGTCGTAGACCTGCCGGAGCGTGAGCCCGCCCGCGGACGACAGCGGCTGCGTGTCCAGCAGGGCGATGGCCTTGGCGGCCTGGTTGTCCCCCGGCGAGCCGTTGGCCGCCGCCGCGAGCAGCGACGGGTTGTTCGCAAGCATCGGGTTGACCGTGATGTTGCTGGCGTCGGTGCCGCTGAAGAAGGTGTTGATCCCCAGCGCCGCCAGCACGCCGGAGGTGTCCTGCGAGAAGCTGATCGTGTGCCCGGGGGAAATCGCCGCGATCGTGAGCTGGCCGCCGGCGACGGTCGCGGAGATCTGGCTGTCGGCGATCTGCGCGGCCAGGTCGTTCAGTGACGTGGGCACCGGCGTCCCCGGGGCCAGCTCCACACGGATCAGCTTCGAGGTGGACATCCCCGTGGCGTTGTCCGTGATGGTCACAACGAACGAGCCGTTGCTGACGGGAAACGGCAAGCCCGCCAGCGACGAGTCCAGGCGGGCGTTGGCGTCCTTGACCGGGTTCTGCCCGGACACCCGCGACAGCCCCACCAGCCCCTGCCCGGCGCTGTGGATCTTGTTGAGCTCGAAGATCAGGCTGCGGGTCATGCCATCGAGCCGCTGCGTGATCTCCATCGCGGTGGACCGGGCCGAGAGCAGCCCGCCCAGCTCGCCGCCGCGGACCGGGATCGCCACCGACGCGTCGTCCTTGAACACCAGCGTGGTCTCGACGCCGGCGACGCCGGTGGTCTGCTGCACCTGCACCCCGCGCGACTGCGTGCCCAGCACCAGCGGCTGCGACCCGACGAACACGTTGACCACGCGGCCGTCGGTGGTCGTCGTGACGTCCATCAGCTCCGACAGCTGGCGGATCAGGGCGTCCCGCTGGTCGCGCAGCCCGTTGGCCTGCCCGCTCAACCCGCCCTCGGCGACGGCGATGCGCCCGTTGAGGTCGGCGATGCGTCGGGCGAGGTCGTCGGCACTGCTCGACTGCGCTTCCAGACGCTGGTCGAGGTCCGTCCGCAGCCCGTTGAGCTGCCGACGCACGTCCTGGATCGAGCGGCTGAGGTTGGTCCCGTTGGTCAGGACGATCTGCCGCAGCCCCAGATCCTGCGGGCTCCCGGCCAGCTTGCTCCAGCTGTTGAAGAACTCCGACATCTGGCTGGAGAGCCCGTTGGTGCCCAGCGCGTTGAACACGCTCTCGACGCGGGTGAGCCACGCCTGGGCGGTGTGCGCGCCGGCGTTGTCCGACGTCGCCGCCCGCAGCCGCGCCAGAAGCGCGTTGTCGATCTGCCGCTGCACCGACGTGAGGTTGACGCCAGTGCCCACGAACATCCCCGGGCGAAGTTGCTGGTCGCCGTTGGGCGAGGTCTGCGCGGTCTGCCGGGTGTAGTCGGGATTGCCCGCGTTGGCGATGTTGTTGGTGGTGACCTGGATCGCCGCCTGGTGCACCGCCAGAGCGTTGCGTCCGATGTTCAGCGCGCTGTTGAGCGACATGACCTTGACGCCTTCCGCGGCCTCACCGGCCGCTCTGCTGACCGCCCGGGTCCGGGGGTGAGTGCTGCCCTCAGCCCACCGTCTCGAGTGCCCCGCCGTGCAGCGCGGCACCGGTCATCCGGGGCGTGCCGCTGCGGGTGTAGGTGCCGGCGTCGCTGCCGGCCGACACCAGCAGCCGAACCGACGTGTTCAGGTGCCCCAGCAAGGCCGAGACCAGCCGCCCGTTGACCGCACGGGCGCGTTCGATCGCCTCGGCCTGCCGCCGCAGACGCTCCCGCAGCCCCAGCAGCCGATGACGCCGCGTCTGGTCGAGCACCGCCGCCGCCAGCCGCGTCAGACCGACGGCTTCCCCCGCGCCCGGCAGGCGCAGCGCCTGCGCTGCCGCCAGCGCCAGCATCCGCCGCCGCGGCTCCGTCGCCGCGATGCGCAGACGCGACCGCTCAAGCTCTTCGGTGAGCGATTCGAGCGATTTCACGTCCAGTGCCCGCAGTGCCAACCGCTGCTTTGAAAGCAGCTCGAGCAGCTTCGCCTGCTCGCTCTCCAGCTGCTGGAGCATCCGTTCCAGCTCGTCCACCGCCTGATACATGCTCATGGCGTCACCTCCGCCGCCGCGAACCGGGCCGTCGCCGGCGAGCCCTGCGGGTTCGAGAGCCGTCGCACGATCGCGTCCACCAGCGGGTCTTGCCGGCGGGCCATCCGCGCGACGAGCTGCTGGTCCAGAAGCATCGAAAACGCCTCGCCGCCGCGGCCGCCGGAAAACAGTTCGCTCTTGAACGGGCTCTCCCGCATCATCCGCAGCATCGGGCCGTAGAAGGTCTGCGCGACGAGCTTCCCCGCCGCGTCGCGGATGCGCCGCTGCTGAGGCGACTCGGTCGTGGGCGTGCCCGCGACAGAGGTCGGCGGGTGCGGCGGCACGTACACCCGGCCGCCGCCGACGACCGGCGTCGTCCCGAGGATCCCGCTGAAACGCACGTCGTCCATCGCCTTGGCTCCCGTTACGGCTGCACGCCGTCGATGACCAGCTTCGCGTGCAGCTTTCCCGACTTGTGCAGGTCTTTGACGATGTTGATGCGGTCCTCCGCGGGCACTTTGAGCTGCTCCAGCGCGGCGACAAGGTCCTGCAGGCGTGCGGTGCCTCCGCCGGCCGGCGCGTCGGGCGTCTCCAGCGGCACCGTGCCCCGCTGCGTGATCAGCGGCGTCCGCGGCGTCGGGACCGGCGGCGGCGTGATCGTCTGGATCGTCAGCCCCCGGTACGACACCACCACCGGCGAAATCTGCACGTCGCCGGTCACGATGATCGTGCTGGTCCGCGTGTTGATGATGACCCGCGCTTCCTGCGGCATCACCGGCAGCGGCAACCTCTGGATCCGCGCGATGAACGCGTCGGGCCGCTCACGCTCGGCCTCGGGGATCTCCACCTCGACCGTCCGCGGGTCCACCGCGCGGGCGATCGGCCGGCCCATCACGTCCTCCGAGTCGTTGATCAGCTTGGCAATCAGACTGGCCAGGCCCCAGCTCGCCGCCGAATCCTCCACCACCAGCGTGAGCATCCTCCCACCCTGAATGAACGGCTGCTGAAGGTCTTCCTCGACGATCAACCCCTGTTTGATGACCCCCGTCGTGGGAGTGGCCGGGTCTTCGATCACGACGGAACCCTCGGCCAGGCCGAACACCGGCCCGCCGGGCCGGGCCGTCAGCGGCGTAAACACCAGCCGCCCGCCGCGAAGGCTCGTGGCCGCACCCATCGACATCACGAACACGTCCACCCGGTCGCCGCGGCGCACGCCGTTGCTCGGCAGCGTCGCCGTCACCGTCACCAGCGCCACATTGCCGCTCTTGGACAGCTCGGCCAGCGTCGCCGGGTTGTTGTACCGCTCCAGCATCGCCTGCAGCGGCCGGATCGCCGGCAGGTACTCCCCGCCGTCGCCCGTGCCCCGCAGCCCGTACACCAGGCCGACTCCGGTGAGCACGTTATTCTGCTGGCCGTAGATCCGCGTGACGTCGGCCACCTTGACCGCCCATGCCACCGGGCACGCCAGCCCCAGCACGCACACCGCAACGGCTGTCGTCAGCCACCACCGAATTCGCATCATCGTTTCCACCCGGCACCTCGGCGCAGAAGCTGCACGTCGCCGGATGAGGTGCAAGACGCATGCCAACGTTCATGGCCGCCGCGAGGAAACGTCGAACGTCGCGTCACGTCCCGATCGACGCGACACGACCGCGTCCGTCAGAACGGATTGATCCGGTCCACCAGCCGCGGGATGAAACCACGCTGCTGGGCCCGGCGGGCGCTGCCGGTGGTGTGCTTCTCCAGCATCAGGTCCGCCACCTGCGTGGAAAGCACCGAGTTGTCCGCCGTGACGTCCTCCGAGCGCACCATGCCCGTGAGCACGATGCGGACCTCTTCCTCATCGCTCTTGATCTGCCGCGTGGCCTGGATGATCAGCACGCCGTTGGGCCGCACGTCGATCACCTGCGCCTGCACGCGGGCGGTCACCGTGTCGCTGCGCTCGACCGTGCCTTCGCCCTTGAAGCTGCGGTCGCCGCCGAAGCGGAGCTGTGGCCGCACCTGCGGCGGCGCCTTGCCCTTGAGCGCAAAATCCCCCCACGCGATCTCGGGATACGCCTCCAGAAGCAGGTTGAACGCCATCTGTTTCTTGAGGTCGCTGCTGCTTTCGGACTTCGACTCCGACTGCTCGCGGATGATCACCGTGATCAGGTCGTGCTTGCGGATGCGCCT
This sequence comes from Tepidisphaerales bacterium, assembly GCA_046299715.1. Lineage (GTDB taxonomy): Bacteria > Planctomycetota > Phycisphaerae > Tepidisphaerales > Tepidisphaeraceae > JBBRUM01. The sequence goes on from JBKBHU010000013.1 coordinate 33,533, forward strand.
CGGCTCGGGCGGGCGCACCGCGAAGACCGAGCTGCTCTCCGGCGGGGCCAGCCCGCCCTGCGGCAGCGCATGGTCCATACGAAACAGCGACCCGCCCGACCGCTGGAACGCCTCATTCAGCGACGTCGGCGCCCCTGGCGGCGGCTCCGCCGCACGCGGCCGCTCCGCCGCCGTCTGCCCCCATGCGGTCGCGGCGGCGACCCACATGGCCGCCAGCACGCCCCAACCGGCTCTCATGGCCCGCCCATGCCCGATATCCCGACGTGCCCGCCGATGCACCTTCGCCGCTGTCATGTCGCTTACTCCCGTACGCTGCCCGGGCCGAGCCGCGCTTCCTGCGGACCGGTCACCGTCACCTGCAGCACGTCATTGGTCTGTTCGTTGCGAACCCGAATCGTCTGCCCGTAAGCCCCGCCCTCCAGCGCCCGCGCCACCGCCCGCACTTCCACCGTCCCGTGCCGCAGCGACACGCTCACCAGCTGCCCCGCACGCACCAGCAGGACCGGGTCCAGCATCCGTCCCGCCAGCACCGTCCCTGGCGCAATCGCCCGCGCCGCCTGCATCATCAGCACCTGCTCGCGGCTGAGCACGGCCTCGTCCGGCAACCTCTCCACGAGCACCCGGCGCTCTTCGATGTCGTCCTCTCGCACGAGCTGGCCGGGCACAAGCGCACGGCGGGCCACCACCTGCTGCTGCCACATCCGCGCCCGACCGGTCAGCTCCACGCGCTGCCCGCCGTCCCCGACGCCGCCCCGTCGCGCTGACATAGCCGGCGACGACCCGCGAACCTGCGACCCCGCCGCACCGTCGTCCTCCGCCGACGCCCAGACCGTCACCGTCCAGCTCACCACGCCGAGGTTGCGCACCCGGCCCGACGTCACCTTCCAGCGGAACGTCGGCTCGGCCAGCCGCAGCACCCGCTCGTCCGCCGGGTCGAACGTCACCTCGAGGTCTTCCACTCGAACGCCCAGTCGGTCCGCCAGGTCCTGGGTGAGCGTCTGCCGGAGCGTCCGCCCAGTCGCCACCACCGCCGCAGGCATTCCCGCACGGCCACCGCGGCCGGCAGCGACCGGCGTGCCTTCAGGAGACAGGCGTGCCGAGGCGAGCTCCGCCCCATCGTCAAGTGACACCCCGCCGTCGAGCGACACCCCGTCGGCCCGGGCCGCCCCGCCGGCGCTGGCCGCCCCGCTGGCGCTAGCCACCCCGCCGGCGCTGGCCGCCCCGTCCGCCGGAGACGCCGGCTCGTCCTCCACAGGCGGCACGCCGTGGCGGTCCAGAAACGCCGTCACCTCCAGCTGCGGCACCGACAGCGGTCTCACGGCCGACGTGGGGTCCGTGTCCAGACGGGTGATGCGTACGCGCGACGCCCCGCGGAAGACCACCTCCGTCGGCAGCACCCCGGCGCCCTCGAGGAGGACTCGCAGCGTCGCCAGGTCCAAGGTGGCCGACCGCGCCTCCGGCTGCAGCCGCAGCACCACAAGGTCCGCCAGCCCGGCGGCAAAGAACGCGTTGTCCGCGCGGTTCCAGCGGGCCACCTGCCGCAGCCGCACCTCGCCGCCGATCACCGACGCCTCTTCACGCAGCTCAATGACCACCGGGTGGGACACGACGCCCGCCGCGGGGCCCGACGGCCGTGAGACGCCCTGGCCCCGTGCGGCCTCCGCAGCCGCCCAGAACCCGATCATGAGGACCAGCCCGCCGGCCAGGCGGCCGACAACCGCCCTGCTTCCCGGCACAGCAGCCGCGTCGCCTGTCGTCATCAACGGGCCCATACCGTCCCTTCCGTCGCAGCACGCCCCTACGCGTGATCACCCCGAACCCGGTAAAGCAAAACCCGCGCCAGCGCCGCTACCGTCATCACCGCCGCAGGTTCGTCACCGTCTGCAGCATCTGGTCGGCCGTCTGGATCGACTGGCTGTTGAGCTCGAAACTCCGCTGCGTCTTGATCAGCGACACCAGCTCCGTGACCGGGTCCACGTTGGAGGCTTCAAGGAAGCCTTGCAGCAGAACGCCGGACCCGTTGGCCCCGGGGTTGCCGATGGTCGGTGGGCCCGAGGCCGCCGTCTCCGCGTAGAGGCTGCCCCCGAGCAGTTGCAGACCTTGCGGGTTGATGAAGTTGGCGAGCTGGATCTGGCCGATCACCGTCGGCGCCGTCGCCCCCGGCAGCAGCACCGACACCTGCCCCTCCTGCGAGATCGAGATGTCCTTGTCCGTCACGCCTCTGGGCACCGTGATCGGCGGCTGAATCAGGTAGCCGTCGCCCATCCCCAGCACGAGGTTGCCCGCCTCGTTGATGAAAAAGTTGCCGTTACGCGTGTAGGCGAAGCCGTCGCCGATCGAGTCCAGCACGCGCACGCGGAACCACCCAGGCCCCTGAATCGCCACATCCAGCGGGCGGTTGGTCGTCTCCATGGCCCCCTGCCGGGTGTCGAGCTGCGTGTTGGACACCTTCACGCCCGAGCCGACGAAAATGCCCGCCGGCGACATCTCCCCGTTGCCCGACTGGATGCCCGGCTGCCGCAGGGGTGCGTAGTAGAGGTCCTCGAAGTTCACGCGCGACCGTTTGAACGCCGTCGTCTCCGAGTTGGCCAGGTTGTTCGCGATGACGTCGATGCGCGTCGAAAGCGCCCGCAGACCCGTCGCCGCCGAGTTCAATGCCGTGATCGCCATGGGATGGTCCCGTTCAGCTTCGTCGCCTCAGCGATTCGTCACACCTTGCCCACTTCGTTGACCAGCCGGCCCAGCGTCTGGTCCTGGAAGCGGATGAGGTTGGCGTTGGCCTCCATCATCCGCTGCGCTTCGATCATGGCAGTCAGCTCCGTGGACGGGTCCACGTTCGACCGCTCCAGCGCCCCCCCGCGTACCGTCGCCGCCGGCGCATCGGGCAGCGCGCCTACCCCCCCGCCGCCCGCCCCCCCGGCCTGTCCGGCCGCGTCATCCGCCCGCAGCGCGAAGGTCTGCCCCGGCCGCTTTTCGAGCGCCTGCATCGCAGCGGACTTGATCGCCAGCCGTGCCACGACCTCGCCGCGCTGCACGATCTCGCCCTGCGCGTTGATCTCCGTCGGCGCCAGCGGGTCGAGCACGATCGGACGCAGGTCACGCGAGAGCACACGCGTCGCCGGGTCGTCCGCCAGCACGAGCCGCCCGTCGCTGTCGAGCGAAAAGTTGCCGTGCCGGGTCAGCAGCGTCTCGCCCGCCCGCTCGACCGCGAAGTAGCCTTCACCCACCAGCGCCGCATCCAGCGGGCGCGCGGTCAGCTCCAGCGTGCCCTGCGTCGGGTCGGTCACGGTCGGAGAGACGAGCAGTCCGCCGCCGAGCCGGTCGAAGAACGGGTCATGGAAGCGGGCCGCCGACGGCAATTCCTGCGCGGCCATCCGCCGCTGCTGGACCACCGCCAGGTCCTTCTTGAACCCGACGGTCTCCACGTTCGCCAGGTTGTTGGCGATGACCGACTGGCGGTAGGTCGCCGCCATCATGCCGGCCGCCGAGCGATACAGGCCATAGATCATGCCCGCCCCCCTTCCGATTCACGCACGCGACGGGCCCACCGGGCCAGCGACTCGGCCTGAGTCCCGCGAAAACGTGCGTCCAGCTCGGCCGCCGCCCCGGCCGGACCGTCAGCCCCCCTCGACCCGGCCGCGCCGCCCCCGGCCGCCGCGACCCGCTGCTCCCCCCGCTCTGGCCTGGGCATCGCCGCCACCCAACGGGCCATGTCCACCAACCGCCCGCCCCACGTGGGCGTGGCAGCCGCCGGCCCCGCCTCGCCCCGCCCCCTGCCTGAACGCGTCAGCTCGTGCGCCATGGCGGGGCAAGTGCACACGCCGTGCCACGACGTGAACTTGCCGTAAGGCACTGACATCACGAGGGATACAGCTTTTGTCGGGGGTCGGCGGTCGGCGCAGGTTTTGCCGGGGCGGGTCGAATCGCCCGTGCCGGCCAACGCCGGGCGGCGTCAACGCGGGGCGGGCGTGCGGTCGAGGATCGCCTGCAGGATGCGCGCTGTGGCGTTGGCGTCGCCGTTGCTGAGGTAGGTCTTGCTGATCACCCGGTGTGCGCACACCGGCAGGAACATCGCCTTGACGTCGTCGGGCGTCACGTAGTCGCGTCCCGCGACGATCGCCGACGCCTGGCACGCCCCGGTCAGGGCCAGCGCCCCGCGCGGCGAAACGCCCAGGTGCAGGGCTTCGTCGTTCCGCGTGGCCTCGATGAGGTCGAGGATGTAGTCCACCACCGCCGCGTCCATCTGCACCTTCGGGCACGCGTCCTGCAGCGCCACCACGTCGGCCCCCGTCAGCACCGGCTGCAGCGTCTCAAGGCTGAACCGCCCCGGCTGGGTCAACAGGATCTTCTGCTCGGCCGACCGCTCCGGATATCCCAGCGACACCCTCAGCAGGAAACGGTCGAGCTGGTTTTCCGGCAGGTAGTACGTGCCCTCGAACTCGAAAGGGTTCTGCGTCGCCACGACCATGAACGGCCGCTCGAGCCGGAACGTCTTCCCCTCCACCGACACCTGCTCTTCCGCCATCGCTTCCAGCAGGGCCGACTGCGTCCTCGGGGTCGTGCGATTGACCTCATCCGCCAGCACGATGTTGGCGAAGATCGGTCCGGGCTTGAACACGAACGTCTGCTGCTGGCTGTCGTACACGCTCACGCCGAGCAGGTCGCTGGGGAGCAGGTCCGGGGTGAGCTGGATGCGGGAGAACCTGCAGTCGATGCTCCGCGCCAGCGACCGCGCGAGGATGGTCTTGCCCACCCCCGGCACGTCTTCGATCAGCACATGCCCCCGGGCGATCAGCCCGACCAGCAGCAGGTCCACCGCCCGCGCGTGGCCGAGGAACACCTGCCGGATGTTGTCTCGAAGGCGTTGGATGGCTGTGTTGGCCAAGGGGCGTCTCCCTCACACGGACCGATCGGTTGGCACGTCACGGTCACCGGATAGGCCGCCATTGTACGGCGGCCCGCCCCGCAACGCCCTCCGCGGCGTTTCGCCGGCACACGGCATCTCCCCGGCACACGGCATCTCCCCGCCGTACGACAGGGCGGCTGGCCGCAGCGTCAGGGGATCACCTTGTTCAGCGGGTAGGTGATGATGCCGGTGGCGCCTGCACGCTTGAGCCGGGGGATCAGCTCCCGCTCCTGCTTCTCCTCGAGAATCACCTCGATCGCGACCCACGCACCATCCGCCAGCGGCGAGACCGTCGGCGACTTCTCCGCCGGCAGAAAACTCACGACCTCCGCCTGCCGCTCGCGGGGGCAGTTCATCTTCAGCCCCACCTTCGACCTCGCCTCGATCGCCCCCTTGAGCAGCATGGCCAGGTTTTCGATCCGCTCGCGCTTGACCGGGTCGGCCCACGCGGTCTTGGACGCGATCAGTCGCGTCGTGGACGTCAGCAGCGTGTCCACCACGCGCAGGTTGTTCGCCCGCAGCGACGAGCCGGTTTCCGTGCAGTCCACGATGGCGTCCAGCAGCCGCGCCTTGATCTCCGTCGTCCCCCACGAAAATTCCACCTGCACGTCCACCCCGCGGTCGGCGAAGTACTTCCGCGTCGTCCGCACCAGCTCGGTGGCGACGATCTTCCCCGAGAGGTCCTCCACCCGCCGGATGCTCGACTCCTCCGGCACGGCCAGCACCCACCGGATCGGATTGCTGCTCGCCCGCGAGTATTCCAGCTCGCACACCTCCACCACGTCGCCCTCGTTGCCGTTCTCGACGATCCAGTCGTAACCGGTGAGCCCGCAGTCGATGATGCCGTCCACCACGTAACGAGAGATCTCCTGCGCGCGGAACAGCACGGCCGAAATCTTCGGGTCGTCGATCCGCGGAAAGACCGACCGCGGATCGATCTGCACCTTGTAGCCCGCCTTGGCGAAGAGCTCCTGCGTCGCAGCCTGCAGCGAACCCGACGGCAACCCCAGCCGCAGCGTCTGCGGCGGCAGCTTCTCGTTCATCTCCCCGTCACTCCTTCTTCTGCCTGCCCGACGACACGACCGTCGCCTGCACCGCCAGGTGGAAGCGATACCGTAAAGCCTCGTCCACCAGCGACTCCAGAATGTCCTGCACGTCCCACGCGGTCTTGTCCTGCGGCACCCAGCCGGCCTTCACCAGATGGCGGACCAGCCCGTCGCTCACCGGCACGGCCGGGTGTCCCAGACCGTACATCATCGTGTACCCGGCCGCATACGCCGACACCTGCGGGATCGACCGCAAAAACGCCCGCACCTCCCCCCTCGGGAGCGACTTGAGCCGCTCCAAGGTCAACGCGCCCTCTCGGTCGAAAATCGCATCGAGCACCGCCCGCAGCCGCTCCACCGACTGCACGACCTCGCGGCTCTCGCCCTTGAGCATCGCCTCGAGCTCGAGGTCCGTGGCCACACGCAGCTCGTTGAGGTCAACGAACTCCCGGCGGACCACGTCCTCCACCCTTTTAACGGCCGACGCACTCGCGTCCGCCTCGACCACGCCCCGAACCAGGGCCTCCAGCGGCTCCAGCCGCTCCAGCGGCGGCGGGTCCACCTCGCCGAGCAGCGACTTCACCCACGCCTTGATCGGCGAAATCTTGACCGTACCGCCGGTACGGCCCGCACCGACCCGACGCTTGCGACCGCCCGAATCCGCCTCGCCCGCCGACACCTTCTCACTTTTCATGCACACTCCGCTACGCCCCCCGTCTGCCTTGGTTTCTCTCCCCGCCCGGCCGCGTCGCCTGCAGCCCCATCCACCGCCCCCCCCACCAACCCCGCCCGGCATTGCCGGCCACCCCGCCCGACGCTGGCGGCCCGGCGCCCGTGTCGCCGCTCAACCCTGCCCGTCGGTGGACACACGTCTCCCGCCGTCCTGCGACGGTGCTGCGCCGCCCCCGCTGACGCCCGGGTCGCCGGCCGGCGTTGCCTCGCCCGCCCGGGCGGCCTTTGCCGCCGCCTCGGCCGCCTGAGCCGCCGCCAGCTTCGCCGCCCGCTCGGCCATCTCGGCCTCCTCCGACTTCACCTGCGCCAGCAGACGCATCACCTCCAGCTCCTTCTTCAGCTGCTCGTCGATGTGAAACTTGAGGTACGGCACCTGCCGGATCGACAGCTCCTTCGTCAATCGGGTCCGCATCAGCCCGCCCGAATGGCGGATCGCATTGAGTGCCGCCGTCTGCTGCCCCGGCGTGCCCATGATGGTCAGGTACACGTCCGCCACGGAGAGGTCCTCCGCCACCTTCACCCGCGTCACCGACGTGAAGCCCATGATGCGCGGGTCCGTGAGCTCGCGCTGGATGATCAGCGACAGCTCCTGCTGCAGCAGCGAACCCAGCCTTTCGGTTCTTCTGGACATGAGCGCCGACCTTCCCGTCACGCAAGGTGCGTCTTCCCACCCCGACCTCGCCGCCCCACCCGCCCGGACTTTCCCCCCGGCCGACCCGCCGCCCCGTTCCCCGCACGCTGCTTTTAGAGCAGGTCCACCTGATAATCCAACAGGTTCACGTGCGGCTGCGACCGCACGAAATCGACGATCCGGCTCAGCCCGCCTTCCACATACCGGCTGTCGTTGGCCACCATCGCCACGCCCAGGATCGCGCGGCGGTGCTCGTCGAGCGCGCCCACCTCCGCGACAGAGATGTTCCGCCCGTGACTCAGGCGGTCCTTGAGCGAATGCACCACGCGACGCTTGTCCTTGAGTGAAAAGCTGTCGGGGATCTCGATCTCCACCTGAAGCACGCCCACGACCATCGCGACGCCCTCACTCCCTTCCGCCGGCCCGCCGTGGCCGGGCGAACACGGCCCGCCGTGGCCGGGCAAATACGGCCCCGGCTAGAGCGTCCGCTCGAACGTCTCCTTGACGTACATCTCCAGCACGTCGCCGACCTTGATGTCGTCGTAGCCGGCGAGCTTGATGCCGCACTCGAAGCCCTGCTTGACCTCGCGCACGTCGTCCTTGAGCCGCTTGAGCGATTCGATCGAGAGGTCCTCGACCACCACCGCACCGTTGCGGATGAGCCGCACCTTGCTGCCGCGCTGCACATGTCCGTCGATGACCATGCACCCGGCGATGTTGCCGACGCGCGACACCTTGAACACCTGCCGGATCTCGGCCCGGCCGTGGTACTTCTCCCGCTCTTCGGGCGCGAGCATCCCCGACAGCGCCTTCTTCAGGTCGTCGAAGATCTCGTAGATCACCCGGTACGTCTTGACGTCGATGTGATGCTGCTCGGCCAGCGTCCGCGCCGCCTCGTCCGGCACCACGTGGAAGCCGATGATGGCCACGCGGTTGTCCGTCGGCTTGGCCTTGGTCGCGATCGCCAGCTCGACGTCCGACTCCGTGATCGCCCCCACCGCCGCGTGGATCACCCGGACCTTCACCTCTTCCGTGTTCGACTCGGTCACCGACTTCACCAGCGTCTCGACCGAGCCCTGCGTGTCGGCCTTGATGATCAGGTTGATCGTCTGCACCTCGCCGGCCCGCATGCTCTGCATCAGGTCGGCCATCGTCGTCCGCTGCTGCATGGACGCCAGCTGCTTCTGCCGCAGACGCGTCGCCCGCTCTTCCGCGATCGCCCTGGCCTCCTCGAGGTCCGACACCTCGATCAGCACGTCGCCCGCCGACGGCAGGTCCGAGAGGCCCGAAACGATCACCGGCGTGGACGGGCCCGCCTCCTGCACCATCACGCCCCGGTCGTCCAGCAGCGAACGCACCCGCCCGTACCCCGGCCCGCACAGCACGTACGCCCCGACCTTCAGCGTCCCCTCCTGCACCAGCACCGTCGCCACCGGGCCCAACCCCTCGTCGCGACGCGCCTCGATCACGGTGCCCTTGGCCGGCAGCGTCGGGTCCGCCGTCAGCTCCAGCAGCTGCGACTGATAATCGAGGATTTCGATCAGCTCGGGGATGCCTTGACCCGTCAGCGCCGAGCACCGCACCACTTCCACGTCGCCGCCCCACTCCACCGGGTTGATCCCGTTGGCGGCCAGCTGCCCGAGCACCATCTCCGGGTTGGCGTCGGGCCGGTCGATCTTGTTCAGCGCCACGACGATCGGCACCTCCGCCGCCCGCGCGTGGTTGATCGACTCGATGGTCTGCGGCTGCACGCCTTCCGCCGCCGACACCACCAGCACCACCACGTCCGTCATGTTGGCGCCACGCGCCCGCATCGACGTGAACGCCTGGTGGCCCGGCGTGTCGATGAACGTCACCCGCTTGGCGTTCTCTCCCTCGCCCACGCGCACGGTCCACGCCGCGATGTGCTGCGTGATGCCGCCCGCCTCGCCCGCCGCCACGTTGGCATTGCGGATCTTGTCCAGCAGGCTCGTCTTGCCGTGGTCCACGTGACCGAGGATCGTCACCACCGGCGGCCGCGGCACCCGGTTCTTCGACGCCGCCTGCTTCTCCTCGTACTCGCGCAGCAGCTTCTCTTCGAGGCTGGGCTGCTCCTTCACCTTCAGCTCCAGCCCGTAGTCCAGCGCCAGCTCCATCGCCTGGTCCACCGTCAGCGTGGTGTTGACCGTCGCCATCACCCGCTTCTTCATCAGCCGGAAGATCAGGTCGTTCACCTTCACCCCCAGCGCCGCCGACAGCGACCTGGGCGTGATCGGCTCCTCCACCTCCACCGCCCCGCCGCGCTGTACCGCCGTCTTGGCCGTCACGTGCGTGCCACGCGTCTCCGACTTGCGCAGGTGGCTCTCCATCCCCGCACGCGTCGCCGCGGCCGCGTTGAGCATGTCCTGACGCGCGATCAGGTCCGCCTCGGTGAACTCCTTCAGCCGCTCCTCGGCCTCACCACGACGCCCGTCCAGCCCGCGACGACGCGCCGACAGCGACCCCCGCCCCTTGGCCGCCGCCTTCTTCGACTCCGACTCCTCGTCGTCCACCGCCGTCGTCCGCACCCCACGCCCCACGTCCGGCCGCGCGGTCGGGTACGCCGGGCCGTCCGTCGGCCGCGGGCCCCGCGGCGGCCGCGGCGGCGGCACCGGCTCGGGCGCTTCGATCCGCACCACCCGCGGCCCCTGCACCTTCGCCGGCTCCGGCACCACCTGCGGCGGACGCACGATCGGCCCACGCGGCAGCGTCGCCGGGTTGTTCAGCGACACCGTCGGCCGCTGCTGCTCCTTGAGCACCGTCCCGTCCGGCGCCAGCCGGTCGCGGCGAATCGCCACCCCCGACCCGCTCCCCGGCGCCGCCGGTGCCCCCGCAACCCCCGCCTGCCCCGCCGCCGGCTGCCCGACCACCCCGGCCCCTCCAGCCCCCGCCCTGGCCACCGCCGCGGCCGCTCCCGCACCCGACCCCACTCCGGCACCCGCTCCGGGCGCCGCGGGCTTGTCCGTGCCGGCCGCCGGCGATGCCACTCCAGCACCCCCCGCGGGCTTCACGGCAGCCGCCCCGCCCGTGCCCGCGCCCGCAGCCGTCCCTGTCACCGGCGCGGTGACCCCCGCCGCCGCCGGAGTCGCTGCGGTCCCCGGCTTCTCCGGCGCAGCCGCCGTGCCCGAGCCCGTCTTGGGCCTGGACGGCAACTTCTGACCGAACCGCGGACGTTCAATCACGATCGGCGATTCGTCCTTCACCAGCCGCGGACCGGCCAGCTTCGCCTGCTCCGGCGTGAACGGCACGGGCACGACCTTCTTCACGGCGGGCTTGCCCGGCTCCGCCGACTTGGCCACCGCCGCCGGGGGAACGGCCGTCGCGCGATTCTCACCGCCGGCGGCGACCGTCTCGGCCGGCATAGCCGCGCCGCCCGACGCGCCCGGCCCTGTGGCCGCCGGCTCCGCTACCGCCGCATGTTCCGCATCGGCCGACTCCGACGTGGACGACTCCGCGCCTGTGCCCTGAGCCGTCGTCTCCATATCCGCGGCCGCCGTCTCGTCCGGCTCGGCGAGCTGCGTGCCCTCGGGCCCCCCCGCTTCCGCGGCGTCGTCCGTGGCCGCGGCATGCATCTCGCCCCCCGCCCCGCCGGGAGCCTCCGCCTTCTTCTTTCGCGTGGTCCGCGCGGGCTTGTCCTGCACAGCCACCCCGCCCGGCGACGCCACGAGCTTCCCGTCACGAACCCATTCGCGCACGGTCTCCGCGAGCCCCACCGAGATCGTGCTCATCCCACTCCTCAGGGTCGGGGGGGCCAGCTCCTCGCTCTTGAGCTTGGCGATGATCGCCTTGCTCTCCACGCCGAGCTCCTTTGCCAGGTCGCTGATTTTGACAAGCTTCGCCAACTGTGCACTCCGTTGAACCCGAACTCCCACCCGACTTCTCCCCCACCCCCGACCTCTCACAGCCCTGTCTCGACCGGACGCCCCGTGCGTCCGAACCACCTACCCGCGTGGTCACCACCCCCGGCCCGGCCCTAGGCCGACGCCCACGCGGCGTTTCCATCCTCCGTTACCCCGGTGTTCCCGACTTCTCCTCCACGCCGCCACTCGCCGTGGCATCCGAGCCGACGGGTGCGTCGGAAACCGCCGCCGTCTCCGTCCCGGCGCCGCCGTCCGAGGCCGAGGGGCGGTCCAGCCCGAAGAAGCTCTGCGACGCCGCATCGAGCTTGAGCCCCAGCCCCGCCGCCGCCTTCGCCGCCGCACTCCGCTGCGCGGCTTCGGCCGCCTTCTTCGCCTCCGCCTCCGCCGCCACCACCTTCGCTTCCGACGCGCACACCTCCACGACCTTCTCGGCCACCTCCTCCGGCAGGCCCATCTCCTCCACCAGCGGCCCCGTCCCCACCTCCTCGATGTCCCGCACGTCGATCAGCCCCAGCACGATCATCTTGTTGACGTGCTCGTCGGTCACCCCCTCCACCCGCTTGACCGTCTCCTCCAACCGCTTGATCCCCGCCTGGAACTCCGGCGGAGTGAGGATGTCAATGTCCCACCCGGTCAGCCGGGCGGCAAGCCGCACGTTCTGACCCCGCTTGCCGATGGCCAGCGACAGCTGATCCTCGTTCACCACGACCGTGGCCCGCCCCAGCTCAAAGCACAGCGACACCTCCGTCACTTCGGCCGGCTTGAGCGCGTTCTGGATGAACACCGCCGACGACTCGTTCCATCGAACGATGTCGATCTTTTCCCCGCCCAGCTCGTCCACGATGTTCTTGATCCGGCTGCCCCGCACGCCCACGCACGCCCCCACCGCGTCCACCTTCGAGTCGATCGACGCCACGGCGATCTTGGTCCGGTGTCCGGCCTCCCGCGCCAGCGCCTTGATCTCGATCGTCCGCTCCCCCACCTCCGGCACCTCCCGCTCGAACAGCCGCTTGATCAGCTCGGGGTGGTTCCGCGAGAGCACGATCTTGACCGCCGTGGGCGCGTCCCGCACTTCCAGAATCAGCGCCTGAATCCGCTCGTTGGGCTGGTGGTTCTCCCCGGGGATCTGCTCCGACCGCGGCATGATCGCCTCCACGTTCCGGGCAAGCGACACCACCATCGTCGACCCCTCGAACCGCGCGATCGTCCCCGTCACGATCTGCCCGACCCGGTCCTTGTACTCCTCGTAAATGCTCCCCCGCTCGTCCTGCCGCAACAGCTGGATCATCACCTGCTTAGCCGTCTGCGCGGCGATCCGCCCCAGCTTGCTCAGCGGGACGATCTCCCCGCTCCGCGTCACCGAGATGTCCCCGGTCTGCCGGTCCAGGCTCACCTGGAACTCCGACGTGTCCTCCGTGTTGAACTGTTTCCGCAACGCCGACGCGATCGCCTGCTCCACATCCACGTAGACCTGCTCACGCTCGATGTTCTTGTCGCGGGCGATGCCATCAACGATTCGAATCAGTTCCGGGTTCGGCATGTTGTAATGATCCTTACAGAAAAATGCGCTTATTCACTTGAACGTCTCGGCTCGCCCCACTCAACGGCCCCGTGCCGCGGTGTTCCCGCTCCAGTTTCTCCTCACGCTCCACAGGCCGCCGCAGCACCACCGCGTTGACCTCCGACGCCCCCATAACGGCCCGTGCTTCCATCTCACTCCACCTGCTCCGCCCGGGATCACGCCGGCCCCAAACGAAAAGGGCCGTCCCGCCGTCGCGGACGACCCTCTGCCCACCGGGACCTGTCGACCCCGCGTCGACGGTCCCCCAAAGCGTGCAGCGACGCCTAGCCCATGGGCCCCCTCCGTCTCACCGACGAGAAGGTCGACCCGACAGGCCGACGCCGCGGGGCCAACGCCTGGCCCCGGTCGTCCGCAGGCCCGGCCGCGGCACCGCGCCGCCGCCGAACCCGATGTCCCAGTGCCCGTGGGTTATGCCAGGGCATGGGTGTTCTCGCGTGCCAGGCTCATGTTGCGTCCTGTTGGTCCCGGCTCAAACACGTGAATCTTCCGAAGATCAAGGTAAACCTTCGTCTGGACGTCCATCTGCATCCGGCGGTCCGCACCGGGCGGGGGCGCTTCGATCCGCGCCACCACCCCGTCCTTGAGCGCCGTTGACATATACACGTCCATCTCCCGGCCGAGCGTCTCCACCACCCGCAGTTGAACGGTGATCTCCCCGCTCTCGTCGCTCCGTGGCGACATCGACACGTCCTCCGGGCGCACGCCGAGAACGACGTGCTGACCCACAGAACCGCCGAGCAGCTCACGGAGCCGGTCCGGAAGTCGAATGGTAAACCCACCCGGGGGAAGGGTCAATCGTCCGCCCACACCCCCGCCCGCCCCGCCGCCGGCCTTGCTCACCCCGACCCGGGCCGAATCCTCCGCCCCTCCCCCGCCCTCCAGCCGCCCTTCGGTGAACCACAGGTCCCCGTCTTTCAGCGTCAGCACCCCGTCGAAGAAGTTCATCGGGGGCATCCCGATGAATCCCGCCACAAACCGGTTGGCCGGGCGGTGGTAGGTTTCCAGCGGGGTGTCCGCCTGCTGAATCTTGCCGTCCCGCATGCACACGATGCGGTCGCCCAGCGTCATCGCCTCTTCCTGGTCGTGCGTGACGTAGATGGTCGTGGTCTGCAGCCGCTGGTGCAGACGCTTGAGTTCGGCCCGCGTGGTCACGCGCAGCTTGGCGTCGAGGTTGGACAGCGGCTCGTCGAACAGAAACGCCTTGGGCTCGCGCACGATCGCCCGACCCACCGCGACACGTTGCCGTTGCCCGCCCGAGAGCGCCTTGGGCTTGCGGTCCAGCAGGTGTTCGATGTCGAGGATCTTCGCCGCCTCCATCACCCGCCGCTGAATCTCCGGCTTGGGCATCCCCCGCAACTTCAGCCCGAAGGCCATGTTGTTGTACACCGTCATGTGCGGGTAGAGGGCGTAGTTCTGGAACACCATCGCGATGTCCCGGTCCTTCGGCGGCACGTCGTTGACCACTCGCCCACCGATACGGATCTCACCCTCGGAGATCTCCTCGAGCCCGGCGATCATCCGCAGCGTCGTGCTCTTGCCACACCCCGACGGCCCGACCAGCACGACGAACTCACGGTCTTCGATTACGAGATCGATCCGGTCCACCGCCCGCATGCCCCCCGGGTAGATCTTCGAGACCTGCGTTAGCTCCACGCGTGCCATAGGTCGGGCAACCTTACCCGAAGGGCCCACGCCGGGCCAAACCATTCCGCACACCTCACCCCTCAACCGGCAAGCTTCCGCAGCAGCTCCGACACCGTCACGCCGAAAATAGGGTGCACCAGCCCCCCACCCACCTCCGCAAGCGGCTCGAGCACGAATCGCCGCAGGTGCATCCTCGGGTGGGGGACCACCAGCCCCGGTCCGGTCAGCACCGCCGAGCCGTAGAGCACCAGGTCCAGGTCCAGCGTTCGCGACAGCCGACCGGCGGGGTCCTGTGCAGACGCCGGACGCACCCGCCCCAGCTCCCGCTCGATGCGCAGCAGGCACGCCAGCAGCTCCTCCGGCGGGAGCGAACACCGCATCACCGCCGCGGCGTTGAGGAACGGCGGCGCATCGGCCTCGGCCATGCCCTCGGCCACGGTCTCGTGATAGCGGGACACGCGCACGTCCATCACACCCGCCGTCTCGCTAAGACGGGCGACGGCCGCATCCAGCGTGGCCGCCCGGTCGCCAAGGTTGGAGCCCAGTGCCACGGCCGCCGTCACCGGTGGCCGTCCCCCGCGGGCAAGGCAGCCACCTTGACCGCCCCGGGCATCGTCGTCCGCCTTGACCGTCGCCGCACCGTTCACAACGTCGCCGCCACCTTGGCGGCCGCCGCCGCCAGCTTCTCGTGATACGGCCCGCCGAAGAAGGCCGCGTGGTCCATCAGGAAATAGAGCTGATACACGTCACGCCGACGCTTCTCGTAGTCCGGGCTCACCGGCAGCTCCCGCCGGTACGCCTTCATGAACGCGGGCGTCACCGTCTGAAAAAGCTCGAGGTACGCCAGCTCCGCTTCGGCGTGGGCGTACTTGCATACCGGGTCGAGGATCGCCCCGACCTTGCCGTTGGGCCCGACCAGCACGTTGGCCGTCCAGAGGTCCCAGTGGACCAGCCGCGGCTGGTCGTCATGGGCCAGCAGCGTCTCCAGCCGGTCGTGCACCTTGTTGAAATGCTTCCTGCACGCGGCGGTCGTGTGCGGGTCCTTTTCCAGCTCGCGCCACATCCCGTCGTAGACGCCGCGGAAAAACGCCGGCCAGCTTGAAAACTCCGCCCCGTCCGTGCCCGTCGCCCCCACGCGCATGTACGCCTTGCCCACCTGACGGTGCATGGTCACGACGATGCGGGCCAGGTCCTCCTGCACCGCATCGAACTCCGCCCGGCTGAGCTGTTCTTTCGCCTGCGCGAGGTCCACCCCCTCCACGAATTCCATGAGCACGTAGCTGTCCGGCTCGTCGAGGTCGGCCAGTCGCCACTGATACACCGTCGGCACAGGCACGCCCAGAAACCGCAGATGGTTGAGCTGCTGGGCTTCGCGGACGAGCGAGCGGTCCACGCGGTGCGGAGAGATCTTCAGCACGGCCTTCCGACCGTCGTCCAGCGTCAGCCCCAGCGTGTTCGACACCGCCCCCCCGTGCAGATGCCGGATCTCCGCGATGTCCACCCCGTTGCCCGCCCACTGCCGGATGATCCGACGCAGCGTGTCCCACGAGACGTCTTCCGACGTGCTCACCGCCGCCCCCCTTTCTCCCACCCGCGCCCCCCCTGCCCGTTCGCATCCCCGCCGCCGATCCCCGCCTCTCTCCCTCTTGTCACGACGCTCTCGGCGGCGGCGTTGACCACGGCCCGAGTATCCCGCGCCGCCGCAACCCCGACAACCCCACACCGCCGCCGCCCGGACATTTCCCCGCCCGCCCCCGGCGACGTGCGACAGGCCCCCGTGTGCCACACCGCGACCGCAACCGAATCAACGCGCACCGTCCGTCACCACGACCTCCACCCGCCCGGTCAGCGAGGTCAACGGCCCCCCCGTCCCGGACGACGCAGTCACGCCCCGTCGGCGCACTTCGCCCGGCAGATCGATGAGCACCGTGCCGTCGGCCAGCCGCGCCACCGACCGCACGAGCGTCCCTTCCCAGAGCACCCGAACCGCCCCGTCGGCCAGGCCTCGCACCTCCACCGCAGGCCTCATCACGCGGTCCACCTCCAACGGCTCCACGTCGAAGACCACACGCCGGACAGCGCCCCCCTCCCGACTCGAACCCGCTTGCACCACCACCGCCCCCCGTGCCGCATCGAAACCGCTGGCGTCGGCATCTCCCGGCGAGTCGCGGACCAGCCGCCCCTGATCCTCGTCGATCCGGACCGTCCAACGGGGCGTCGGCGGCTCGGTCACGGACGTCCCGTCGCCGAACACCCGCACCACCCTGCCGCTGGCGTACACCGCCGCCCCTTCGCCCCCGCCCCCGGACAGCAGCACCCGCACCCCGCTCACCTCCGCCACGCTCCAGTCGCCGGGGAACCGCGCCCGGCCCGCCCGCCAGACGCCCCCCGCCCGCTCCACCACCCATCGCTCCCCGGCGGGCCCCGTCTCCGCGACGGTCTCGGGAGACTCCGCCGACGGCCACACACGCACCCGGTCGTCCGCCAGCCAGACCCGGCCGAGCTCGACGCGGTCGCTCAAACCGCTTCCCGCTGAGCGGATGACCAGGTCCGCCGGCGAAGCCGGCCCGTCGAGCACAGACACCCCCACCCGCTGGGCGCGTCGGCCGGTCAGCAGCACGTCCGTCCAGCTTGCCGGGTCGGTCCCTGCCCAGCCGACCCGCACGCGCTCGCCCGCCGCCCCACCGACTTCAAACTCGAGCAAGGTCCACCTGCCCGGCCACTCCCGCCCCCGCATCAGCGCGGCCACACGGACCACGGCCTCACGTGCCCCGCGGGGAACGACCCCCGGCTCTCGTGACAGCCGCCCGTCCACCCGCAGGTAAACGGCGTCCCGCTCGCGCCACAGGTCGGCAAGTTCGCTGCGGGGCAGCTCGGGCGACCCGGCCCGGGGGACCGCCGACACATCCGGCGACACCGCAGAGAACGCCGCGGCGGCCACCGCCACGACCACCGCCGCACATGCCGCCCGGGACGCCACGCGGGCCGTCCGCCGCAGACGCCCGCCGCCGTCGATCACCGTGTGCCCCATCCTCGACCCCACCGCACATCGCCCCGCGTCGGGGGCCGCTACAGCAAAACGCCCGTGATCAGGCCCTCGAAGACGAGTTGACCGTCCACGAGACCCTGCGTTTTGCACTGCACACGGCGGTGCCGTGCCCACTGCCTCTCGGCCAGCAGATACAGCCGCTGGCCCGGAACGACCTGACCCCGGAAGCGCACCTCATCCACCCCGCCGAAGCCGAGAAAGCCCTGCCAGCCCATGACCTTGGTGGTGAAGAAGCTCGAGATCTGCGCGGCCGCTTCGATCTGCAACGCGCCGGGGAACAACGGTCGGCCCGGGATGTGCCCCCGCACCCAGAACTCGTCCGCCCGAACGTCCTTGAACCCGACGATCCGCCCGGCCGGCTCGTCCACCCAGCAGATGCCGTCGAGCATCTCGAACTCGTACCGCTGCAGGTTGACCTGCCGGATGGCCTCACGGTCGTACAACACGCGATTGAGATCAATCCCTGACAGGTCAAACAGCAGTGCCGGCGGCATGAAGTGGTCCGTTCGTCGCTAAAACAAGATGAAAGAAGACGGGGTCCGCCCCGCGGTCGGCCGGCCCGCACCCCCACGTCGCTACCCCCGCCTCGTCACGCGCGTGCCCCGCGTCGCACACGTTTCCCGCCGGCTGCGTGCCCCGAACCTCTCTGGCAGCTGCCCGCCCCCCTTCTCAACGGGCCACGTGGACCCGCGACGGTCAAAGAACGGCTCAGGGCTGCGCCGGACCGCCCTCCTGCTGTTCGCGGCCTTCGAGGATCTTCTTCCGCACTTCCTGTGCGACGGCCTTGATCTCCTGCATCTTCTTGCGGACACGGGTGCCCGCGGCCTTATTACCGCCCACCGCCTTGTCCACGTCCGGCTCGGCCTCCGCCACCAGTTTCTTGAGCATCTCGAACTCCGGCATCATGGCGCTCTCCCTGCGTTGCTGCGTGTTGGCCCTCAACCCTGCTCCCGACCCCCGCGGGGAAAAACCGCCGCCGTGGTCGTGTTAGCTCAGCGCGAAGGCTACGAATAGGCCCCCCCCCTGTCCAGCCCCCACGTCAATTTACCCAAGCTCCCCATCCCGCTACCCTCCCATCGCCCATGAGCGATGCGCCCGCGCCGACCGCCCCACCCTCTCCCGAACCGTCCGCCGGGGAACCGTCCCGTTCCGGTGGCGTGCGGGACACGCTGGAGTCGGTGCTGATCGCGCTGATCCTTGCCTTCGTCTTCCGCGCGTTCTTCGTCGAGGCGTTCGTCATCCCCACCGGGTCGATGGCGACCACGCTGTACGGGGCACATATGCGCTTCCGCTGCGAAGACTGCGGCCACGCCTTCACCACCAACTACCAGACGCCACAAGTCCCCGGCTCCGACGACATCGCCATCCCCCCGTTCGCCAGCGTGCTGGTCCGGGAGCGCGGACCGAACGGGGCGGTGCGGGATGTCCTTCGCCCGCAAGTTTTTGCCATCCACTGCCCTAACTGCGGCTATCGTGTCCCCCGCAATCTGCCCAACGACCCGGACAACGATGCCACCGCCCCGCCGGTCCACTATGGCGACCGCATTCTGGTGTTGAAGTACGGCTACCTGCTCAGCCCGCCGCAGCGGTGGGATGTGGTGGTGTTCAAAAGTCCCTATGACCAGCGCGACAGCGACCCGCCGCCGGGCCGACCGGTCACCGCCCCCGAGTTCCAGCAAAACTACATCAAAAGGTTGGTCGGGCTGCCCGGTGAGGAGCTGATGCTCCTGGACGGAGACGTCTACGTGCGGACTGCGCAGGACGCGGGCACAAACACCAAAAAAAAGGCGGGGAAGCCATTCTCCCCCCACGGCTGGGTGGTGCAGACCAAGCCGCGGCACGTGCAGAACGCGCTCTGGCGGCTCGTGCACGACAATGACCATCAGCCGAGGGGCCTTACGCGTTCCCCCGACCCCGATTATTCGACCCCGTGGGTCACGCCGCCGGGGGCGGGGGCGTTTCGCACCGAGCCGGGCGGGCGGGTCTTCATCTCGGAGCCGGGCACGTCGGCCGCGTTGCGCTTCGACCCCGACGCCAATCGCCGAACGCATGCACTGCGGGATTTTCTGGTCTTCAACGTGACGGCGGAGCAGCAGGCGGGTGGGCGTAACCCCGACCAGTTCAACTTCGTCGAACGCGACCCCGAGTACGTCGTGACCGACCTTCAATTGCGGGTGACGTGGGAGAAGCTCTCGGGGCCGGGCGACGCGCCACTGCGGCTGATGCTGAGCAAACGTGACCAGCGGTTTGTGGCGGAGTTGACGGACACGACGGCCAGCCTGCTGCGCGTGTGGCCGGACGGCCGGACGGAGACGCTGGCCACCGCGTCTATCCCGCGGGGGACGAGACGGGAGCTGGTCTTCGAGAACGTGGACTACCGGGTTGCACTGCGGGTGAACGGACGGGAGGTGCTGGCCACGACCCCGCAGCAGTATGGCCCGGATCTGGTGGCGCTCTATGCCGACGATGCCGCCCGCCGGCAGCCGCCGCTGCCCGAGGTGGGCATCGAGGCCCGCGGGCACGCCGCCCGGCTCAGCCACCTCTCGCTGTGGCGGGACGTCTACTACTCGAACCGGACGAACCAGATCGGCCACAAGAACCCGCTGTGGGGGCACCCCGATCAGCCGATCGTGCTGGCGCGCGGGTCGGGCGGTCGGAACGAGTATTTCGTGCTGGGCGACAATTCGCCGCTGTCGCTGGACGCACGGTTCTGGGACGACCCCATCCGCCTGCCGTGGGAAGACCTGTTCGTGCAGGACGGGCGGGTGCCCGAGCGGTTTCTGCTGGGCAAGGCGTTTTACGTGTACTGGCCCGCCGGGTATCGACCTGCATTCCTGAACATGGGCATCCGACCCAACTTCGGGGAAATGCGGATGATCCACTAAGCGGCGTCGCCCCGCAGTGACCCGGTGGCCGGGGGCAGAGCACGCGCGGAGGACGTGCGACAATCGGCCCGCTGGGCGGGGTTGCCGCCAGCGCGCTACCGTTCCCGACCATGGCCAAGATTCCCCTCTCGATTCAGCTGTACACGCTCCGGGACCTCACCGCGACCGACCTGCCCGGCGTGCTCCGGCAGCTCAAGCAGATCGGCTACGCCGGCGTCGAGCTGGCCGGATACGGCAACCTCAAGACCGCCGCCGATGTCCGTAAGGCGGTTGCGGATGCCGGGCTGGTCATCTCCGGGTCCCACGTCGGGATTGACGGTCTGCTCACCGACCCCGGCAAGTTTGCCGACGAGCAGCACGCGCTGGGCAACGTGCACGTGATCTGCCCGTGGGCCCCACTGGACGGCAAGTCGGAGGCCGACTACGCCGAGTTCGCCCGCAAGCTCGATCAGGCGGGTAAGGCGGCGCAGGAGCACGGGCTGGTGCTCGCCTACCACAACCACTCCTTCGAGCACAAGCCGCTGCGCCGGGGCAGCGACGGCAAATGGATCGACGGGCTGGACGTGATTTACGGCACCGCCAGCCCGGAGTACGTCAAGGCGGAGATCGACGTGTTCTGGACGCAGCACGGTGGTCACAACCCGGCCAGATACGTCGAGAAGCTGGGCAGCCGGTGCATCCTTCTGCACCTGAAGGACATGGAAGTCGGTCCCGACCGTCGGTTCGCCAACGTGGGCGACGGCATCCTCGACTTCCCGGCCATCATCGCGGCGGGTCAGAAGGTGGGCGTGCGCTGGTACGTGGTCGAGCAGGACAACTGCTACGGGCAGAACCCGCTGGACGCCGCCCGCAACAGCTTCGAGAACCTGAAGAAGATGGGGTACGTCTGACCCACACCGTCGGTCCGGGCCGATGCCGTCGCAGCGGGCTCAGCGGTTACGCATGTGCTCGGCGACGGTGACGAAGAACGGCCAGAGCACGGCCTGGACGTCGGCCGGGACGGCGGTCTCGTCCATCGCCTGTGCCATCATCTCCAGCCAGCGGTCGCGGGCGGTGGCGTCGATGGCGAACGGCAGGTGCCGCAGGCGCAAACGCGGGTGGCCGCGCTGCTCGATGTAGCGTGGTGAGCCGCCGAAGCGGTAGATGAGGAAGTCGGCCAGTCGGGTCTCGGCCCCGTCCCAGTCGTCGGGGGGGTAGAGCGTGCCGACGGGCCCGCCGGCGGCGGCGTCGGCGCGGACGTGCCGATAGAAGGCGGCCACGAGCCGGCGCAGGCCGTCTTCGCCGAGACGCTGAAGGACGACGGCTTCGTCGCGGGGCGTGGCGGTCATGCCGGACCCTGGCGGAGGTAGAGCACCCAGTCTTCGGGCGTGGGCGGGGCGTACGTGCCGTCGGGGGCGGCGGAGGTGGCGGTCAAAGCCCCGGTGCGCGGGTCGTACCACGAGGCGAGCAGCGGCTCGCGGAGACGACGTGTGTCCACGCGGACGGGGCGGCCGACGGGCAGGTAGAGCAGGCCGTAGCTGCCGTCGGTAGCGCGTGCTGCGGCGCCCTGCTCGGCCCCGCTGCCGGGACCGCCATCGAAGAGGCTGTCGTCGCCGACCAGCCTCTCCCACGCCAGCTGCTCGCAGAGGCTGCGGACGTGGGCCATCTGCCGAGCCCCGGGCAGCTGGATCGCTTCGGGCCAGGGCGTGCGGACGTGGTTGACCGGTTTGTGCGCGGGCGTCCACATCTGCCAGACGTCGTGGCAGCCGTAGGTGTGGCCGCACGCGCCGGCGAGCACCGACCGCCAGGCCTGTTTGCGGCAGTCGAAGGCGTCGAACCATTCGTTGTCGATGGCCTTCCAGCCGGGCGCCATGACCGGGTGGTCTTCGTAGTTGGGTTCGCCGTCGAGCGTGGGTTTGCGGGGCAGGCGGGCGAGGTCGAGGCCGATCATGCGGCCGACGGGGTTGTCCCGGCCGGTGTGGCCCGTCTGCAGCATGTTGAAGTCGAGCCAGTCTTCGCCGTGGACGTACTCGGCCGACGAGTGCCCGCCGGCCGGGTGGAAGGTCGTGAGCTGGTCGGGGCTGGCCGAGCGGATGCCGCGGGCCATCTGGCGGAGGGTCTCCAGCTGGCGGGCGGTCTGGACGGGGCGGTCGCCCCCGAGCACCCAGATGACGGGCAGGTCTCGGTAGCGTCGGCCGATGTACGCCCCGTAGACGAAGGCGTTTTCGGGGTTGAACACCAGCGGCCCTTCGCCCCAGAGGCTGTTCCATTTGTCGCCCCAGGTGGGCAGGACGGCCGCGAACATCCCCAGCCGGGCGGTTTCTTCGATGATGCGGTCGCAGTCGGCGAAGTAGGCTTCGTTGGGCCGGCAGGGGTCGAGGTCGTGGAACGGGACGTGGCCTTGCGGGTTGGGCGTCCGCAGGCCGTCGAACTCGGCCAGGAGCGTGGCCAGGACGGCCGTGAAGCCCTGCCCGGCCCGCGTGGTCAGGTAGTGGCGGGCTTCGTCAAGCGTGAGGCGGTGGAAGAGCTCCCACGCGGTGTCGGCGAGGTAGAAGAACGGGCGGCCGTCGGGGCGGAGGATGCGTCGTCCGTCAGCGGAGATGCGAAGTCGGTTCATGGCGTGGCCTGGTCACTCGTGCGGTCACTCATGCGTCGGAGCACTTCCGCGGTGCCGAGCAGACCGCGGACGTCGTGGTAGATCGCCTTCCACTCGTGGAGCTTGCGGTAGTCCACGCGGCCGTCGGCGCCGATGCTGTTGATGCGGCCGGGGAACTGCGGGTCGGTGAACTGGCGTGTGATGCACCGCCACTGGAGCTGCAACGCGTCCCAGTAACGGCTGGTTTCGCGGCCGTAGCGCTCGTGCATCATCGCCAGCGCCAGCAGCATTTCCACCTGCGGCCACCACACCTTGAGTCCCGGCGCGACGCCCCTCCGGAGGTTGGGCTCGTTCTCGTAGAGCCCGCCGAGGCGGTCGTCCCAGCCGTTGGTCAGCGACAGGTCCACCAGCCGACGGCACTTCTCCAGCAGCACCGTGTCGTCCTGCAGGCCGAGCTGTCCGGCGGCCACCAGCAACAGGTGAGCGGCTTCGACGTCGTGGCCCCACGACACCTGCGTGCTCACCACGCGCCAGTCGTCATGGAACTGGTCGCCGAGGTGGCCGGTGTCGAGGATGATGCGGTCGCGGAAGAGCTCGACGAGCGCCAGCAGGTCCTTGCGGAGCTGGTCATCCGGCCAGACGGCGTACAGCTCGATGTAGGCTTCGAGGACGTGGAGCGTGGTGTTGCTCGTCTTGACGCCTTCCGGCCAGCCGGGACCGGGGATGCCGGGGGTGCCGCGTCGGCGGCCGTCGCGGTCGAGACTTTCGAAGTAGCCGCCGTGCGTCGTGTCGCGGGCGTGGCGTTCGATCCAGCGATAGGCGTCGATGGCGGCATCGAGCCACTCGCGGTCGCCGGTGCCGGCGTAGGCGGCGGCGAGGGCATAGAGCCCGAAGGCCTGGCCGTACATGAGTTTGGGGTGACCGAGGTCGGGCCGGAAGTCGGCGCCGACGCGCCAGTGGAAGCCGCCGCCGCCCTCGCGGTCCCACAGGACGCGCGTGAGGAATCGTGCCCCGTGGCGCGCGAACTCGCGGTAGCGATCGCGGAGGTCGGGGCGGTCGGCGGCGATGCGACCGGCGGCCCAGGTCATGCGGGCCTGATACACCAGCGTGCGCTGGCGGTCGGGCTGCTGGCGCCACTGCCGGTCGTACTCCTGGAAGAAGCCGCCGCCCTGCGGACGACGGTCGACGATGCGGGGGAAGACGGGGGCGAGGATCTGCTGCCGCAGGTGGGCCTCGACCTCGGCCGCAAGGCGGGCTTCGGCCGAGAGCTGCGACGTCTCGGGGGACGACGGCACCGTCGCGGGTAGTGGCGCGGGCGGCCGTGCTGGCGACGCGGGCTGGGCGGAAACCGCGGCGGCGAAGACGAGCAACGCGCTCGCTGTCGCCGTGAGCAGACGGACAAGCGGCGGGAGCGCGGAGGTGCGACGGTCGAACGGAAACGATTCACGTCCCGGTTGCGTGGTCAAGGACGGTTCCTCCGGACGGCGGGTCAGGCGTCAGCGGCATCGCGCCAGCGGCCGAGATGGACCACGTCGTTGCGGTCGGCCGAGTCGTAGCTGGCGAAGACCAGCTCGACGGTCTTGAGGTTGTCGTCGGCGGTGGTCTCGGCGGTCTTCTCGCCGCGCAGGTGGGCCAGCAGGTCGGCGCAGCACGGCACGATGGCCGAGTGGATCAGGTCGTAGGCCGGGTTGGCCCACGGGTAACGCGGTGGGACGATCCGCCGCGAGAGCGTGCCTTCGCGTGTCGTGACGCGGAGCCAGTTGTCGGAGGCGAGCTCGAGGGTGCCGTGGTCGGCTTCGACGAACAGCAGCGTCTCGGGGAACTTGTCGTGCTCGATGGGGTTGCCCGCGTAGCCCATCTCGCACAGCACTCCGGCCGGGGGCGTGTTCCCGCCGGCCAGCAGCACGCTGGCCACGTCCTCGCCGTGGATGTCCTTGTGCACGCGGGCGGTGCGGCAGTAGACCGTTTCGGGCTCGCCGAAAAGCCAGCGGGCCACGTCGAGGATGTGAGACCCCACGTCGGTGAGGAGGAACTGCTGCAGCGAGCGAAGGAAAGGCTGGTTGGCGAAGACGTCGAAGCCGCTGACCATCCGCATGCGGGCACGGAACACCTCGCCGATGGTGCCGGCGTCGAGCACGCGTTTCACCTCCCGCATGGTCGCCTGCCAGCGCCAGTTCTCGTGCACCAGCAGGTCCACGCCGCGCTGGCGGCAGAACTCGGCCATCCCGCGGGCGTCGGCCAGCGAGTTGCCCAGCGGCTTCTGGCAGATCACCGGGACGCGGCGCTCGGCAGCGAGCTTGGTGTACTTGCTGTGCGTGTCCACGTCGGTGATGACGTCGACGACGTCGAGCTTCTCGTCGTCCAGCATCTGCTCGACATCGCCGTAGACGCCTTCGATGCCGAACTCGGAGGCCAGCCGACGCGCCTTCTCCACGGTGCGGTTGAAGATCGCGACGACCTTGACCCCCGGCAGTTCCCGCCAGCCGGCAATCTGGTAGCGCGCCCAGAAGCCCGCACCGACGACGCCGACCCGAAACTCACCGGCTCCGCTCACAACCCACCTCCCGGCTCCCCACACGCCCCCGGCTCGCCACATGCCCCGTTGCCGCGGGGTGTCCCCCGAAAACCCCAACGTCGCGGCCGCTCGACAGCCCGCCCCCCGAACGCTCAACGTAGTGTGCCCGAAGCGGGCGCGAACTGCCAAGCTTCACCCCGCGAGCGGCGGGCTAACCGCAACGCGAGCGGCGGGCTACCCGCCCCGCAGGCGACCGGCTACCCGCCCCGCAGGCGACGGGCTACCCGCCCCGCGAGCGGCGCAGCGTCAGCCACGCCATCAGGGCCATGTAGCCGAGCATGAACGCGACGAGCGCCAGGGCCATCCGCAGCGAGGCCGTGAACTGCACGAACAGCACCACGAGCACCGCCGCCACCACGAGCACCGCGGCGAGCCACGCCGCCCACCCCAGCAGCCTCCGGCCGCGGTCGAGGTCGATGACCATCTCTTTGTTCGGCCCGCGGCGGGAGGTCGGTCGGCCGTTGCCCGGGTCGTCGTCGCCGGCGGAGAGGGGGTGGTTGGGTGCGTTCATGGGGACCCTCCCGGGTCTTGGCCGTCGGCCCGGGCCGCCGCGGCCCGGCGGGCCCGCACGGCGTACCCCATGCTCCGCACCAGCGACACCACCGCCACCGCGCCCGCCAGCCACTTCCACGGTCCTTCGGGGGCGACCAAGTACATCCCGGCGAACACCAGACCGACGGCCAGAAACAGCCTCGCCCCCCACAGCCACTCCCGGCGGGAGAACGCCGCTTCGCCCGGCGGCGGCGGGGCCGACCGGGCGGCCGCGTCGGCATGGGGAGGCTGCGACATCGCCCCATGCTACCCCGGGCAACGGCCGCCCGGTACACTGCCTGCGGGGAGGACCAGCTCCGCAAGGGCGAGAGACGGCCCGAGAGACGGCCCGAACGTGTCGGCAGGAGCGTGAGCCATGCGTGAGGAACGCGGCACCATCCCGGGCGACGTCGTCGTCTACGAGCCCTTCACGCTCTGGGGCACGGCGCTGGGGAA
Organism: Tepidisphaerales bacterium; assembly: GCA_046299715.1. Classification (GTDB taxonomy): domain Bacteria; phylum Planctomycetota; class Phycisphaerae; order Tepidisphaerales; family Tepidisphaeraceae; genus JBBRUM01. The sequence continues at coordinate 60,023 of JBKBHU010000013.1, forward strand.
CGTCACCGTGATCGACGGCGGCAAGCTCTACGCCCGCGGGCTCATCCACGGCGACCTCATCGTCGAGCCGGGCGGAAGGGTCCACCTCTTCGGCACGGTTTCCGGCTCCGTCCACGTCCACCCGGACACCAAGGTCATCCTCTCGGGCACCGTCGGCCGGCACGCCATCAATCACGGCGGACGGCTGTATATCGACGCCACGGCCAAGGTGATGGGTCGGGTCATCACGCACGCCGGCAAGACCCGCATTCAGCCGCCGCCCGGCACGGCCCGCCCCGCCCGGGACGCGGTCGAGGAGTGACCGGCCGTGCCGTCCTGAGGTGCCGTCGAAACGCCATTCCCCCTTTATGACCGCTGCTTTCCCCACGCACCCCGCTCCGCTCCAACCCGCCGGATCGCCTTCCGCACAGCCCGCCGCCGATCGGCGGCTCCGCGGGGCCGTGCTGCAGCCGCTGGCCCCGGACGACGCGGTGTTCCCCGACCAGCCGTTTCTGTATCTGCCCGATGCGGCGGTGGTGACCGACGCCCGCGGCATCCTGCGGTACCTCGGGCCGGTCTACGGGTGCCCGGTGCCGGTCGGTGAGCTGGAGCCGGCCGGGCTGCTGGTGCCGCCTCTGCTGGACTGCCACACCCACATCCCGCAGTTTTTCATCCGCGGCCGCTTTCTTGAAGGTCTGGAGGGACTGCCCCCGGGGAAGGGGCTCTTGCAAGGGCTGCACCGCAACGTCTACCCGGCCGAGGCACGCTGCGGCGACGTCGAGTCGGCGGTGGAAGTGACCGAGGCGTTCCTGCAGGACACCCTTGCCCACGGCACCCTTGGCGGCGTGGCGTACATGACCTCACACCCCGTGGCGACACGCGTGGCGCTGCAGCGCCTGCCGGACACGTGGCGGGTCGGCTTGGTGCTGATGAACCAGAACTGCCCCACCGCGCTGGCGATCACGCCGGCCGAGGCCCGGCTCGCCCTGGAAGGGCTTTACCGCGATTTCGGGGCGCGGCTGGTGGTGACGGACCGGTTCGCGGTGGCGGTGACGTCGTCGCTGCGGCAGATGGCCGCCCGCTTCGCCCGCGAACACGGGCTGGACACGCAGACGCACCTGGCCGAGCAGCCCGACGAGCTGGACACCGTCCGTCAGCTCTACCCGCAGCACGCCACCTACACGCACGTCTACGAGGCGGACGGGCTGCTGGAGGCCGGGTGCATCGTGGCGCACTGCATCCACCTCAGCGAAGGGGAGTGGCACCTGCTGGCCCAGCGGCGCGCCCGCGTCGCCCACTGCCCCGTTTCGAACACACGGCTCGGGTCGGGGCGGATGGACCTGGCCTCGCTGCACGCGGCAGGGGTGCCGTGGGCGTTGTGTACCGACGTGGGGGCGTCGCCGAGCACTTCGCTGCTGCACGAACTTCGGCACTTCTGCCGGGTGCATGCCGACGGCCCGGCCGGGCAGCTGGCGCGGCCGTCGGTGGGCCTGTGGCATGCGACCGTGGGCGCGCGTCACGCGGGCCGGATCGACATCGGGGGGTTGCGGGTGGACCACCCGTTCGCGGCGGTGGAGTTCGCGTCCGTCGGCGAGGCTGCCGACGCCGACGAAGCCATCGCGAAGTTGCTCAGCGTGGGTGAGGCCCCGCGTATCCGCCGGTTCTGGCGGTGAGTCAACTCACAGAACCAGACGTGATGGATGGAACCCCCAAGTCCAGAGGGTTCAAGTGTCGTCCGCGGCAGTTCCGATAACACCCGGGGGCCGCGTTCTGTTCTCTAGAGCTTCGCGAGGTGGGAGATGTCGGTGACGGTGGATGATGTGAGGTTCGAGCCGGCTTCGATGGGGTACACCACTATCGGAGAGGTGCTCTCTCACGTTGCGAAAAACAACCGGCTCGTCGTGCAGTTGCTCATCGACGGGAGCGTGCCGGACTTGTCGCGGATGGACGATGTGCGGTCGCAGCCTCTGGACGGTCGGGAGGTGTTCATCGAGACCGCCCCGCCGCTGGCCATCGCCCGGGAGGTGCTCGTGGCGGTGGACGAGACGATGGTGACGGCCGAGACGCTCCGCGAGCAGGCGGCGGAGGCGTTTCGCGTCGGCGACGCGCCGGGGGGGCTGGGGAAGCTCTCCGGGTGCTTCGCGACCTGGCACAACGCGCAGGACTCGCTGGCGAAGGTGGCACGATTGCTGCGGGTGGACCTTGGCGAGCTCAAGACCGAAGACGGGCGAACGGTGGCGGCGGTGATGTCGCGGTTTGCCGAGAACTTGCGGACGCTCCGCGATGCGCTGGAGGCGCGGGATTACGTCCTGTGCTGCGACGTCCTGACGTATGACATGGCTGAGTTGCGGGGGGAGTTCAAGCTGGCCACGGCGGCGCTGCACGATGCGGCGTCGGCGCGTTGAGACACGGGGCGCGGGCGTGACCCTTCCGGCAGGAGCCGGGTGATGTGCTGTCACCGTGTGGTCAGCCTCACGCGGCGCGGGCGGCTGGGGGGCCAGACTCGAAATCGGCAGCGTTGATGTCGCGCGCGGGTTGCCGAATCGGCCGCGGCGCAGACGATGTGGGGCGCTATGCCGCCACCGCTCGCCCCTGACAGCCCGTCACTGGCCCGTCATTCGCTGGTTCCGCCGACCCGCTGGCAGACCCCCCTGCCGGGGCAGACGTCACTGCTTCACGGGGGCGACTACAACCCCGACCAGTGGTTGCCGGAGTATCCGGACATCCTGGAGGTGGACGCGGAGCTGTTCCGTCGCAGCGGGCTGAACTCGGCGACGGTGGCGGTGTTCGGGTGGGCGTCGCTGCAGCCGCAGCGGGGGCGGTTCACGTTCGACTGGCTGGACCGGGTGATGCACCAGCAGGCGAAGCTGGGCAACCGGGTGATCCTCGCGACCCCGACGGGGGCGATGCCGCCGTGGCTGGGGCAGGCGTATCCCGAGTGCCGGCGGGTGAACCGGCAGGGGCAGCGTGAGCCGTACGGGGCACGTCACAACCACTGCTGGACGAGCAAGGTGTTCCGCGAGCACGCCGCCGAGCTGATCACGGCGATGGCCCATCGCTACAAAGGTCACCCGGCGCTGGCGATGTGGCACATTTCCAACGAGCTCAACGGCGAGTGCTACTGCGACCTCTGCCGGGACAAGTGGGCGTCGTGGCTAGAGCAGCGCTATGGCAGCGTGGACAAGCTCAACCGGCAGTACTGGGCGTACTTCTGGTCCAAGCAGGTGAGCGACTTCCGGCAGGTCGAGCCGACCGACTGGGTTCTGGACGCGATGATGCTCGACTGGATGCGGTTCAACGTGGACCAGCTCATCGACTGGTACCGGTTCGAGGCGGGGTTGCTGCGGCCGGTGACGCCGGAGGTGCCGATCACGACCAACTTCATGGGGACGACGTTCGCCATCGACTACCAGCGGATCGCGCGGGAGGTGGACGTGGTGGCGGACGACCAGTACCCCGCGTACGACCCGGCGTCGCCGACGTTCTTCCGGTCCGCGGCGTATGTGTCGATGAAAAACGCGCTGTACCGCAACTTCCGGACGCGCGGCGACGGCCGCAGGACGTTTTTCCTGATGGAGAGCTGCCCGGGGGCACCCCAGTGGAAGTCGCCACAGCGGCTCAAGCGGCCGGGGGTGCACCGGCTGGAGATGCTGCAGGCGCTGGCGGAAGGGGCCGACGGGACGTGCTACTTCCAGTTCCGGGCCGGGCGGGGCGCACACGAGAAGCTGCACGGCGCGGTGGTGGAGCACGGGGTGGGGCTGGACGTGGAGGCGACGCGCTTCTCCCGCACCTTCAGCGCGGTGAGCGCGCTGTCGGAAGCGTACCGGCGGCTGACGCCGCTGCTGGGGACCTCGGTGACGCCGGAGGTCGCGATCGTCTACGACTGGGAATCGAAGTGGGCGCAGAGCCTGTCGAACGGGACGTGGGTGCCGCAGTGGCGGTACGACGACGTGGTGGTGGACCACTACCTGCCGTTTTTCCAGCGCGGGGTGCCGGTGGACGTGGTGTCGCCGGAGCACGACCTTTCGTCGTACCGGCTGGTCATTGTGCCGCAGATGTGGATCGTCACGCCGATGCGGGCGCTGGCGCTGCGGCGGTTTGTGGAGTCGGGCGGGACGCTGGTGGCGACGTTCGACACGGGGATGTCGGACGAGTGCAACCGAATGCACATCGCGACGCCCACGGACGCGGGCATCCCCGGGTGCGGCCTCGCGGACGTGCTGGGCGTTCGGCTGACCGACACGGACCGGCTGCCGGCAGACCACATGCTGCCGCTGAAGGTGGTGGATGCGGCGACGAGCCTGGGCGAGCAGCCGGCCGGGCGGGAGGTGGCCGCGCTGGTGCACCCCATCGGCGCGAGCGTGCTGGCGGAGTTCGCGGGCGAGTTTTACGCGGGCGGCCCCGCCATCACGCGCCACGCGTTCGGGGCGGGGGAGGCGTTTTATGTGGCCACCCGGCTGACGGAGGGGACGGCGCAGCGTTTCTTCCTGCACCTGTGCGAGCGGCTGGGCCTGCAGCGGAGCCTGGAGACCGAACTTCCCGAGGGGGTGACGGCGCACGTCCGCGGGGCCGGGGACGAGCGGTACGTCTTCCTGCTCAACTTTTCATCGATGCAGAAGCTGGTGCGGCTGCCGTCGGGGACGGTCCTGGCGGAGCTGGAGACGGGTCAGCGTTTCAGCGACAGCGTCGAGCTGACGCCGCTGGCGGCCCGGGTGTTCCGCGTCGAGTGAGCGGGCGGGGGAGGGTCAGGGGGAGGGTCAGTTGACGGCGGCGACGATCTTTTTCGCGGCGTCGTCGAGGTCGGTGGCGGTGGTGAGGGTGGGGAGGCGGTCGCGTGCGGCGGCGAGCATCTCGCGGGCGCGGTCCACGTTGGTGCCTTCGAGCCGGACCACCACCGGCACCTTGAAGCCGACCTCGTTGCCGGCCTTGATCAGCGCGTCGGCGATGAGGTCGCATTTGGCGATGCCGCCGAAAATGTTGACGAGGATGCCCTTGACCTTGGGGTCGGAGAGGATGATGCGGAAGGCCTCGATCGCGCCCTCGGCGGTCACCCCGCCGCCGACGTCGAGGAAGTTGGCCGGCTCGCCGCCGTGGAGCTTGATGACGTCCATCGTGGCCATGGCCAGCCCGGCCCCGTTGACCAGACAGGCGATGTTGCCGTCGAGGGCGATGTAGTTGAGGTGGGCCTTGGCCGCCCGCACGTCCAGCGGCTTTTCCTGCGTCTCATCGGCCATCTCGGCGATGCGCTTCTGGCGGAACAGCGCGTTGTCGTCGAAGTTGAACTTGGCGTCGATCGCGAGGACCCGGCCGTCCTTGGTGAGCACGAGCGGGTTGATCTCGGCGAGGCTGGCGTCGGTGGCCATGAACGCGCGGGCCAGCGACAGGAGCAACTTGCTGACCTCCCGGGCGTGGGCCCCCGTGAAGCCGAGCCTTGCGGCCACGGTGGCGGCCTGGAACGGCTGCAGCCCCAGCAGGGGATGCAGCGGCAGTTTGATCACCTTCTCGGGCGACTTGCGGGCGACTTCTTCGATCTCGACGCCGCCTTCGCTGGAGGCGATGAGCGTGACCGTGTTGCGGGCGCGGTCCACCGTCATCCCCACGTAGTACTCGCGCTGGATGTCCACCCCCGGCGCCAACAGCAGCACGCTCACCGGCACACCCTCGGGCCCGGTCTGATAGCTGACCATGCGGTTGGCCAGCATGAAGGTGGCCGCCGAGCGGACCTCGGCCTCGCTGCGGCAGAGCCTGACGAAGCCGGCCTTGCCGCGGCCGCCGGCGTACACCTGTGCCTTGACCACGACCATGCCGTCGCCGCCGAGCAACCCCCGCTCCGCGAGCTTGTGGTAGGCGGCCACCGCCTCGTCCGCCGACCTGACCACCTCCGCCGGGGGGACAGGAATGCCGAACTCACTGCAGATCTGCCGGGCCTGGTATTCGTGGATCTTCATGGCTTGGGCGGAAGGGTACGCCTTCGTTGACGGCAGCGACAAACCCGCCCCCGCCCCCGCCCCCCGGCCGATGCTCCCGCGCGGCACACCCTTGCGGGCCAGCCGCTTCGTCAGACGCCGCGCCGGCGGACCTAGACTGCCGTCAATATGTCCGGCCCGGCCATCGTTCTGCTCTCCGGCGGCCTCGACTCGGCCACCTGCCTGGCGATCGCCCGCGATGCGGGCTTCAAACCGCTGTACACACTGACGTTCGACTACGGACAGCGGCACCGCCATGAACTGGCCGCGGCGGCGAAGCTGGCGGAGCGGTACGGGGCCGTGCATCGGGTCATGCCGATCGATTTGCGGGCCTTCGGCGGGTCGGCACTGACCGATCGCATCGACGTGCCCAAGGACCGCAGCGAGACGGAGCTGGCCGCCGGCGGCATCCCGGTGACGTACGTGCCGGCGCGTAACACGATTTTCCTTGCGCTGGCGCTGGCACTGGCGGAAGTCACGGCGACGCGCGACCTGTTCATCGGCGTCAACGCGCTGGACTATTCGGGCTACCCGGACTGCCGGCCGCAGTTCGTCGCCGCGTTCGAGCACCTGGCGAACCTGGCCACGAAGATGACGGTGGAAGACCCTTCCCACCCGCTGCGGGTCCACGCCCCGCTGATGCATCTGACCAAGGCGCAGATCATCCGACGGGGGGTGGAGCTGGGCGTGGACTATGCGTTGACGCACTCGTGCTACGACCCATCGCCGGACGGTTTGGCCTGCGGGCACTGCGACAGTTGTCTGCTGCGGAAGAAGGGGTTTTCGGCCGCGGGCGTGTCCGACCCCACGCGGTACGCTCTCGGGTAAGCTGTGCTGCCCGCCGGCGTCGCCCGCGTGGCCGGTCGATGCCGGGACGCCGACGGGGCCGGGGCGGGCGGCACGTCGGGGCTACCGTCGCGGTCGTCCTGCCGTCGTGCGTCCGGTGACCTGACATGAACCCTTGTCATCCGCCTGTCTCCCCGCCCCGCGTTCAGCTCAACAGCGGCACGCTGTACCCCACTCCGGGGCCTGTGCGGGAGGCGGCCGAACGGCTTCGCCGTCAGCTCGCCGACCACCCCACGGACTTTCTCATCCGGCGGCTTCCGCAGCTGCTGGAGACGTCGCGGCAAGCCCTCGCCGGCTATCTCCACGCCGACCCGCGTTACCTGCTGCTGCTGCCGAACGTCACGTTCGCGATGAATCTCGTGGTGTCGTCGCTGAACCTCACGCGGGGCACGCAGGTGCTGCTGACCGACCACAGCTACGGGGCGATGACCTACATCTTCCAGCGGTGGGCGATGGTCCGCGACTGGACGATCACGGTGGCGGAGATGCCCGTGACGCCCGCCAGCGAAGATGAGCTGTTCGACGCCATCGTGTCGCAGCTCAATTCCGCCACGCGGATCGCATTTTTCTACCACGTGACCTCGCCTACGGGGTTGACGCTGCCCATCGCGCGGCTCTGCGCGTATTGCCGCGAGCGGGACATCCTGACGATCGTGGACGGCGCGCACGCGCCGGGCACCCTCCCGCTGGATCTCGACGCCATCGGCGCGGACTTCTACGGCGGCAATCTCCACAAGTGGATGATGGGCCCGGCGACGGCGGCGTTCCTTTATGTCTCGCCACACCGCCGCGTGGACCTCCGCCCGCTGGTGACGAGCTGGGGATTCGACTACGAACGGTCGCGATGGAACGAAGACACCGGCTGCGGCGGCAGCCGCTGGCAGTGGGACCTCGAGTTTCACGGGACGGCCGACCGTGTGCCGCAGTGCGTCGTGCCGGAGATGCTGGCGTTCCGGCGGCAGCTCGGCGGCGACGCCGCCCTTCGCACGCGAGCTTTGCAGCTGGGCGACCTTGCCCGGAAGATCGTGCCCCTGCCGTGCGCTTCGCCGCACGACCCCGCCCTGCGGTCGCCGATGGTCGTGTTCGACGTGCACGCCGATACGGACGCCGTCCGCGCCCGCGAGCGTCTGGCAGTCGAATTCGGCGTTGAGGCGCCGGTTACGTCCGTCGGGGGGCGCAAGTTTCTGCGGGTGTCGATCGCGCACGACACCGAAGCCGAGCATCTGCACGCACTGGCCGAAGCGGTTCGACAGGGGGCGCTTCGCGCGCCATGACCGGCCGGACGCGGGGGCCGAGCTGGCGTCGGCACTGACCGACCGCGCAGCCGGCGCACTTTCCGCCGCGGCCTGGCTGCGGCATACTCGGCGGCCATGTCCCTGCGTCAGCTCATCGACGCCCGCATCGCCCGCGTGGGGATCATCGGGCTGGGGTACGTCGGCCTGCCTCTGCTGTCGGTGTTTCACAGGGCGGGATTCCCGGTCGTCGGGTTTGACATCGACCCCGAGAAGGTCGCCATGCTCAAGGCGGGCGAGACGTACCTGCGTCATCTCGGCCCGCGCTTCGTCGCCGACATGCTCGCGTCCGGGCCCGAGCGGTTCGACGCGACGACGGACATCCGCCGGACCGGCGAGTGCGACGCGGTGCTGATCTGCGTGCCCACGCCGCTGGGGCCGCACCTCGAGCCCGACCTTTCGTATGTCCGACAGACGGCCGAGCAGGTCGCCGAGACGCTGCGGCCGGGGCAGCTGGTGGTGCTGGAATCGACCACGTACCCGCGCACGACGCGTGAGGTGGTGCTGCCGCCGATGCAGCGTCGCGGGCTGGCCTGCGGGCGAGACTACTTTCTGGCGTATTCGCCGGAGCGGGAAGACCCGGGACGACGCGAGCACACCACGCGGACGATCCCCAAGCTGGTTGGCGGCATCGACGACGCCAGCACGGCCATGGCCGCCGCGTTGTACCGCCAGGCCATCGAGACCGTCATCGAGGTGGAGTCGGCCGAGATCGCCGAGGCGGCGAAGCTGCTGGAGAACATCTACCGGGCGGTGAACATCGCGCTGGTGAACGAGATGAAGGTCGTGCTCACGGCGATGGGGATTGACATCTGGAAGGTGATCGCCGCGGCCGCCACCAAGCCGTTCGGTTTTCAGGCGTTTTACCCCGGTCCGGGGCTGGGCGGGCACTGCATCCCCATCGACCCGTTCTACCTGACGTGGAAGGCACGCGAGTACGGGCAGTCCACGCGGTTCATCGAGCTGGCGGGCGAGATCAACCACGCGATGCCGCGGTTCGTCATCGAGCGGCTGATGCTGGCGCTGAATGAACGAGGCAGGTCCGTGCGGTTTTCGAGGGTGCTGGTGCTGGGGCTGGCGTACAAGCCGGACATCGACGACGTGCGGGAGTCGCCGAGCTTCGAGCTGATCGAGCGTCTGAGGGAGCTGGGCGCGGAGGTGGATTACAACGACCCGCACGTGCCGCGGACGCACCGGATGCGGCGGTACGGCGACCTGGGGCTGCAGTCGGTCGAACTGACGCCGCAGACGCTCTCCGGCTACGACGCGGTGGTGGTGGCCACGAACCACTCCAGTTACGACTGGCAGCTCATTGCGGACCACGCCCGGCTCATCATCGACACGCGCAACGCATTGCGGAACGTCACCGGCCGGCGGGAGCACATCGTGCTGGCGTGAGGTGGGATCTGAAGCGCCTGCCCGGTCCCTCCCTACCATGGTCCCGATGTCCGGTGAAACGCGGGCCAACCTGATCGTCCTGGCGGTGGTGCTGCTGCTGGTGGCGCCGGGCGCCGTGATCATGTTCAAGAAGAAATCGCAGCCGGGCGAACGCCCCATCGGCTCGCCCGACCCCGTCCGCCGGACCACCGCCTACATGGATCCCTTCCCCGCCGAGTCGGTCGAACGGCTCGCCCCGCTCCGCACGCTCGAGTGGGTCTCCGGCCTTGCCACCGCCGAGCCCGCCGCGCCCGCCCGCGCTGCCGGGCCGCTCGTCCGCGTCACCTGGCCTCTCCCGCCCGACACCCCACGCGTCAGCCGTCTCGAACCTACGGGCGGTTCCGGCCGCGTGGGCACGTCGGCCCCCTTCCGCCCGATCGACCTCGGCCCGGTTCAGGCGCAGGTGATCTCCGCCCAGCGCTGGTTTCAGGTCGTCTCGGCGGCCCCGTCCGTATCGGCCGGCCGGGGCGTCGTGCGGCTGGTCGTCTGGGACGAGGACGCCGACCCGCAAGCCGGCAGCATCGACGTCGTCTCCAGCGCCGGCAACGCCGAGCTGCTCGCCGTCCACGTGGTTGCGATGCCCCGGGTCATTCGTCACGACCTGCAGGATGCGGGGTTCGTCTCGCCGCCGCAGCGTGTGCTGGTGCTGGACATCGAACTGCCGGCCGAATCGCCGGACGTCACACTCTCGTACTCGACCTCGCCCGGCGGCCGCAACCGACGCACCGACACCGCCCGCTTGCCCGAGCTGGCTCCCTACCTGGCCCCGTCATCGCTCGCGGACCCCGCCTCCAGCAGGTAGACCACCGTGCTGGGCCTGAAACCTGCCCGCTCGAGCAGGCCCCGGGCCGCCGCGTTGACCCACGCGGCCTCGGCGCGGACCTGCGACACTCCCCGCTTCAGCAGCCCTTCGACCGCCAGCATCACGAGTTGCCGCCCGACCCCCTCGTGGCGGTACATCGGCTCCACCCACAGGTCGTGAATGAAGCCGTACTCGCGCAGCGTGTAGACAGGAATTTCGCGTTCCACCGTACCGACGACGAACCCGGCAAGCCGCACGGGCGGCGTCTCCGTCTCGGCCACGAAAAACACCGACCTAGGGTCGTCAGCCCGCTGGGCCAGCCAGCGCACGTAGCCCGCCTCGAAGCCCGGCCGCGGCGTGAACCGCGCCGCGTCGAACTGCGCGTGCAGGGCGTAATGCGCGATGAGCATGGGCCCTGCCGCTTCCGCGTCCGCTGCCGTCGCCGCCCGATACTTCACCGGCCCCTCCGTCGCCTGCCAGCTCTTGATGGCGTCGGCGTCAGCGACCGCCGCCCTCGCGACCGCCCTCGCCGGCCCCGCCGCGGTCATCGGTGCCATTGTGGTCGCCGGCGTCGTCGCCGGCCGCGGGCAACGGCTCCAGCTCCAGCTTGCGCAGCCGCCACCCCTCTGGCGTGTGCACCACTTCCGCGGCGATCCGCCGGCGGCCCTTTTCAAACACCGCAACCCCCGACACGGCCCAGCCCCGCACGTCCCCCTCCTTGAACTCCGTCGGCCGGCCGTCATCCAGCCCCCGAAACTCCCCCAGCTCGCGGACCTGCCGGGCCAGCTCGGGCAGCCGCGCGGGGTCGAAGGGCGGAACCGTGAAGCGCGCCGCCCGGTCAAACTCATCCTGCTTGAGCGCGCTGACAAACTCCTGCGCCTGCAACAGCGGAGTCACAAAATTGCGGTAGGCTTGGACGGTCAGATAGCCCCACCCCAGCAGTCCCAGCACGCCAAGGATCAATCCCGCCAGCGCGACGCCACGCCCCGAACGCCGCCCCATCGGACCCGTCACGGCCACCCCCACCACCCCGAGCAACACCCCGGCCAGCGACGTGATGAAAGGCACGCAGAACAGCAGCGAGCACACCAGCGAAGACACCGCCAGCGCCGACACCGGCCGGGGTCCGCTGCCGCCGAGCAGTTCCGGCGGTGCACTCCCTCCACCCGCCCCGCTTCCAGCCGCCCCGCCGCCCGACCAGTAGGTGTTGCTCATCGCTTCCATCCTACCCGCCCGCGGGCCGGCCGCAGCGCGTGCGCCTCACTCAAGCACCACGAACCGCGACTTCATCTGCTGCCGGACATAAGTACGGGTGATGTCCAGGGTTCCGTCGCCCTTGGCCGGTCTGCCGTCGCCCGTCTCCGGCTCGCCCGTCGGGACCGGCCGTCCGTGCACGGCCAGCCAGCGCTGGCCGCGCTCAAAGAAGGCATCGAAGGCGTCCGCGGTCATCTGCGCGGCGAAGTAGGTGTCCCGTCGCAGCGGCATCAGCCGGCAGATGGGTTCGCCCTTTTCGATCGTGATCGTCCGCTCGCGGTCGTCCAGCTCGAGCACGGCGTGCCACGGGTAGCTCGCGGCGTACCAGTCGGTTTCGATCAGTGCGGTCATCGTCCGCCACGGCCGACGCGGCCCCAGCGGCACGCCCGTCAGCAGCAGCACTTCGTTGGGGTCGGTGTGCAGGTAGAGGAACGTGCTCAGCTTCACCTGGTTGCGGATGTGCCGGTACACGTTGTCCGTGATGACGTGGGGAATCTTCTGCCCCTTTTCCCAGAACCACGCGTACTGCTGCACCAGCGGCCGGCCCGGGGCGTCATCGCTAGCGGCCCAGTCGAAGTCGGAGGTGACCACGATATCCGGCTCGACGACCCACGTCCCGTCGCGTTTGCGGCGAAACGTCACGTCGAAGTTGGCCAGCACATCCCAGCCGAAGGCGTTGGCCGCTCGCAGAGGCGGACACTCCTCGGGCCAGCCGCGGCCCGGTCCGGGCTTGGTGTACAGCTCCTTGGCAGGGGCGGGGTCGAACAGGTCCTGCCGGAATTTGAAGTAGTGCAACATGGGCGGGCGAGGATACCGCGCGGTGCGTTGACCACCGACGCCGCTCTCCCTGACTTGGGCACGGAAGGTGAGTGATCCGGCCGCCGGGAAACGGCCGAACAAAGTGGGCCAGTGGCGTTGGCGGCCCGCGCCGCCGGCCGAGGACGGGGGGACGCGGTGGGTGCCGATTGCCCGCCCCGGCTGGCGGGCCTACCGTTGGCCCACGTGCGGCCCCGTCGTCTAGTGGACCAGGACACCACCCTTTCACGGTGGATACAGGGGTTCGAATCCCCTCGGGGTCATAGCAAAGTTCTGACAATCCGGTAAAAAGGTGGAATCTTCGGGAAAACCAGCCGGTTTTCGAGGTTCGGTCCCAGTTAGCTTCCCCTGAATGCCCTCCGTTTCCGCAGTCGCGCGCGTACGTTTTTGCGTACACCCCGCGGCCGCCAGGTCGAAGTCACTATCGGTGGTGGTCAGGTAGTGTTTGTTCGCCGTTGCCACCCCGTGGCCCAACCAACTGGCGACAACGTGCGAGGGCCACCCTTCCTGGCACAGTTCCGTCGCCCGGCTCCCGCGGAGCGCATGCCACAGCCGGGGCCACGGGTCCACGCCAGCCCGTCGGATGATTTTCAGCAGCCGCGTCCGCAGGTTGGCCCCGGTCCCCCGCAGCCGCAGCTCGTCGGGGATCACGTAGACCGCCCCCGGCTCCGCCGCCTCGAACGCCATCATGAGCACCTCGCGCAGCTCCGGGAAGATCGGAAGCCACCGCGTCCCGCCGCCCGCCAGCCCCTCCGTCTTGCTCGACGTAATCAGAATGCGGTTGCGGTCCCACAGCACGTGCTCCCACTTGAGCGCGAAAGGCTCGCTCGGCGTCCGCAGCCCACCGTACCGCGCCAATACCAGCAGCAGCCGCCACCCTAAATCCGGTGCCTTGTCCAGCACCTTGGCGAAGGTCGCGGCCTCAACAAACGCCTGCCGTGCGGGGTTGTGCTGCGGTCCCGCCGGCGTGTCCGTGAACGGGTTCGACGCCACCATCCCCCAACGCATGCCACGCCGCCAGATCGTCCGGGCCGTCTTGACGCGCCGGCTCACCGTCGCGGGAGACAGCCCCGACGCGACCATCGCTTGTCGCCAGCGGTCGGCGTGGAGGGCGCTCACCGCCGCCGCGGGGGTATTCTCGCCAAGATACTTCCGCAGGGACGTGACGGTTTGCCGTTGCGTCACCACGCTGCGGGCCTTCACGGTCGCCGCCGCCTGCCGCTCATACTCGGCCAACAGCATCCCAACGGTCGCCGCCGCGCCCAGCGGTTCCAGCAGGCCGAACGCCGCCAGCCGGTTGTGGGCCTCGGGGGTCAGCTCCGCCACTTGCTCGGCCAGCTTCCCCTCCAACCGTCCACCCAGCCGGCGGAGGGATACCAGGCTCTCCACCAAGGCCGCCAGCCGCTTCGCCGTCGCCAGCGGGGTATCGCCCAGCCGCCAAGCCTGCCGCTTGCCGTCCGGGTTCACCCAAAGCAGCCGCCGGTTGCCCTTTGCGTCAGTCGAAATACTCGCCACGTCACACCATCCCTTCGAATCCGTCCGGAGGATACCGCCCCTCCGCAAGATAAAGAAAGTCTCTTTGGCCTTTTGCTTGTTCCCGCGGCACAGCCTAGGGGAACCCCCGACTTGGGGGACCCAACCCGGCCGGGGTGCTCGCCACGCCGGACGCTGGATTGCCCGCCAGTTGCGTTGTGCGGGCTTATGGCGCGTTTTCCCGTCCGCCCCATACCTTGGAAAGAACACCCAACCACGAAATGTCGCTCATAACGCATCCTGTATGCTCTGTGAGTTTGGCCACACAAGCGGGCGGGCTTTGCAATAGTCGCCGCCGGAGATGGCGCAACTTTTTGTTAAAAAGGGGTTAGAAATAAATACAATCAATACTCGCCACCCTCACCGGATTGTGTTGTGGAGAAAGCCCCTTTAGGGAAAACTCTAGGTACCGGAGGGTGCAGGGCTTCGGTCAGATGGTAACCAGCGGGGTTCCATTTAGGGTCGCGACCACCTCACGCCGCGGAGGGGGCGGGGGCGTAGGTTGCGGGGGGTCGAGGTTGATTTCCCCCGGACTCTTGATGATTGAGTGTTTGCGGAGCAGGTCGCGCGCCGCCTCGACATGCGCGGCCCGTGCAGAATCATGGCGAATCGCGGACTCGGCCTCCGCGCGGTCGTGCGGATGTATTTTCCGAATGAGGTCATCATGGACCCTTTTCGCGGCGAGGAAAGCCGCGTTCGCCTTCTCGAAGCTTTTGACCAGCGCCGGGTCAGGCGGCGTAGGCTCACGCGGTGCCATGTACCGCCGCGTGTCGGCCAAGGACCGAAGCTCCTCGAGCAGCCCTTCGGCGGCGCGGCGACCCATCCCCTCATACCCGAGGCACTCGAGGAGCGCCGCGGCGTTGGCCTCCGAGGGTTCCTTGTAAAACGCGTCGTCGGCGTCGTTCACGCTTGAGAGCCGCCCGTGATTCGCGTCGGGTGGTGTTGTTCATTCTGATGATGTAGCCCCTGACTCTGGCGCACAAGGTCTCGATGTCGGGGGCGTCGTGGTTGATCGTCACGTTGGCGTGGACCTCCCGCCAGAGTTTGCGTTCGATCCGGTTGTCATCCGGCGAGTACGGTGGCAGGAAGTGCAGCCGGAACAGCCCCCCGTGCTCCTCCAGCCAAGACCTCGTCCGCTTGCCGCTGTGGATCGTGAAGTTGTCGAGGATCACGTGGATCACCCTCTTCCCTGCGTGCACCGCTTTGAGGTTCTCCAGCAGTTCATTGAACAGCCCTGAGTCCTTCCGCTTCCTTCCTCCCACCCACGTCACAAGCCCGGTGCGTACGTCCATGGCGGCGGCGAAGTACCGCTTGACGTTCTTCCCCGGCGTCATCACCAGCCGCTGCGTCCCCGGCAGCGTCCAATCGGCCCCGATCTTGGGGTTGAGATCGATATCGGCTTCGTCTTCCCACACGGCCACCTCGTCCGGCGGCAGCGAGGCGATCAGGCCGTGGATCAGCTCCATCCGCTTTCGCCGCCGTTTTTCCGGCCATGGACACGGCCCCAGCGGTTTGGCCCGCCCCCGCCGGGCGCGCAGCTTCTTGAGCAGTCGGCCCATCGTCGTCAGGCTGAGGGTGGTGCCCGTCAGCCGCCTCAACACCCCGATCAGCAGCCGCTTGGTCCAAGTCGGACGGCTCTGGCTGAAATCACGCGGCTTGCCCCGCAGCACCCGCATCAGCGTCGCTGCGTACGCGTCATCGGCTCTGAGTTCCCCGTTGTCCTCCCGGCGGTCCACGAGTCCGGCCAGCCCCTCGGCCGCGAACCGCCGACGGGCCTTGGCCACCGTCGAGGGCGAGCAGCCCAGTTCCCTCGCGGTCGCCTCCTGACCCTTCCCCTCCGCCCCCCGCTGCACCGCAAGACACCGCACGCCATACCTCGCGTCGTTGGTCCGCCGCAACTCCAAAACAAGCTTCCGCCGTGACGCCGCCGACAGTACGATCTTCTTCGCATTCACGTGCCTGGCATCCCTTCTGGTCCCGTTGCCGCGGGACCGGTAGAACAGGGGTGCCAGTTTTACTTACTCAATTCTTACTTACTCAAATCACCCAGCGCGAATCGCGCGTGGGCATGTAGCAGCCCGTGGTTCTACCCCCCAGCTTTCCCTCACGCCGCGGCAAGGCGGAGAGCACGGTGGTCGGGTGAGAAGTTCGATGTGATCGCGTCCCGTACCGCCATGAGCGTCCCGACGACCGCCCAGACACCCCACAGCCACGCCACCAGCGCGCAACAAGCCCGCACCGCCCTCCCGCAAGCCCCTCTGGGCTTGCCCATCTTGTAGTACACCCGCATCAGCACCCCGAGGTTGAACCCCCCGGCGTGAATCAGCGCCCGTTTGGCGATGTTCTCACGCCCCCTCAGGTGCAGCCGGCGCATCCCCCCGGTCTCGTAGCAGTGGGCGAAGGAGCGTTCGAGGAACTCGCCGCGTCGTCGCAGCAGCCGCCTGCCACGCTCGCTCTTGATCCGCCGGCGGTTGGCGTACGCCGCGGCCTGTGCCTCCTCGTCCCCCTTCCACTTCTGTCTCCCCCGCCCCCCCCTGCCCGGCTCGCTGGCGTAGCTGCGGAGGTTCATCGCGCCCAGGTCCGCCAGCGTCTGCCGGCTGTGGTACCCCTTGCCGGCCACCACCTCGCTGACGAAGTCGTCCCCGAGCTTGTCCGCCACCCGCGTGTCATCCCGCACGGCCGCGAGGTTCGCCGTCGCCGCCACCAGCGTCTCGGCCAGCGTGGCGGTGTCGCCCACCGCCGCGTCGCAGATCCTGACCGCCAGCACCGCCCCGTGCCCGTCCTCGCCGAGGTCCACCGCGTGCTCGGCCTTGTGCGCCAGGTGCGTCGTCCCGTCCTTCATCTTCGTGATCTTGGCGTCGGGGTCGCTCGGGTTCTCCCAGTCATCGTTGCTCGCCTTGTTCTTGCGTTTCCTGTCAAACTTCGCGAGGTCGTCCCGCGTGGGCGTCTCGATGCCCGATTCCTTGGCCAGCCGGGCGAGGAAGTCCTGATAACCCTCGCTGGTGTCACGCCCGACGATGGACCGCATGGCCGCGTTGGCTTCCAAGGTCGTCGAGTCCACGCCCACCGTCTTGCCGTCGATGACCCGGTGGTTGACCAGCACCTTGAGGATGAACTGGAAGCCCCCGGCGTGCGTCTCGACGTCGATCAGGCGGCGGGTGAGCGAGATCGTCGAGTGGTCCGGCGTGGCCTTGTCCAGCGGGATACCCAGGAGCGCTTTGATGGAGAGACTGTCGGCACCCCGCCAAGTGATGCCGCGATCGGAGTCGATGCCCTCGAAGTACCCCAGCATCAGGCAGCGGAAGTAGATCGCCGGGGAGAGCCCCGGCCGGCTCCCCTTGGCCGGATCGTCGTAGAAGCGGGAGCAGAGCCACTCGGCGAAGGCGTCGAAGTGGTGTGCGTCGAGGATCTTGTTGACCGCCGCGTAGAACGGGTGCGGCTGGAGGTCGAGGCTGGCGGTGGAGACGAACAGCGGCGGCTGAACCGGCCTGCGCTTCCCGATGGCCATGGGCGTGTCCTCCGTGACACCGGCCATCTCAGCGCGAGGCCGATGCGCCGTATAGACCGTGGAGGGTAAAACCACGGGCCGCTAAGCGTCGCACCCTGTGCGATGACACCGCGCGGCGGGCGCCACTTCTCCTTCCGCCAACCCGACGGCGTGGCCGTGCGCTGCTCCGCGGGTCGTGTGGCCGAGCGGGTCGATATCCGCGCCGACGGTGGCTACATCATCGTGCCCCTTGGGCCTAGGCGATACTGGATCGCGCACCGCGAAGTTGACGTGTCGTCATCGCAACTCCCGGTGGCCCCCGAGTGGCTGTTGGAGCGGATTGGGAAACAGCCTGCCGCCGCCGACCCGGCGTGCGAGGACGGGCTGATCCCCGAAGGCCGCCGCAACGCGACGCTTACGAGCCTCGCCGGGAAACTCCGACGCGATGGGCTGTCCGCCGCGGCTATGGAGGCGGCACTTCTTGCGACCGACCAGGAGCGTTGCAGCCCGCCGCTGGCGGACGAGGAAGTGGTCCGGATCGCCGAGAGAGTGAGTCGCTATGCGGCGGGGACGCTGGGCCGCGAGGACGCACTTGCGACGCCGGGGTCAACCCCGCACTCTGCTCGGCAGTGATCATCGACCTCCATGTCAGATGACGGACTCATCAGACAATCGAGCGTCCGATCTTGAGCGAAGGTCGCGCCGTTGTTTTAACGTCGACAGAATCGCGATATTTGAAAAGCTCCACAAAGCCAGACCTGTTCTTATGAAATTAGAGCGGAGCCTTTACATTAGCAGAATGGAATCTGGGGGCAACATATCTAAACATGGTCTGTTCCTATCTGCCATTTCCTACAAAATCGGAACACAAAAGTCCATAGTATGTTCGTAGTAGACTTATTAACTGGGACGTTGCGGCTCTACAACCAGTTGATGTTGTAGCAAATACTCCGCAAAGAAACGTCCAATAGTCTCTCCGATCGTGTTGGCGTCCTTCTCAAGTGATAGGATTGCATAACGCCCACGTGGCAGTTGTGTTTTTTGGATATATTCTGTGCCTTAGCAAATGGCTTCAGGACGTTCTAATGCGCGCTCATAACCGACTAATTGGACGCCGTTGGTGCTTGGGATCCCAATTACTTTTTGGGCTGAAGGCTCATATCCGCACTGTCGAGCCCAGTCTTTTATGCGTTGAAAACCATCCCGAATCTGTCCATTGTAACTACCAGTCGCCTGCTCTAGTTGGCAAGACGTATACACAATAGGAATAGGCGTCATATCTCGGATAGTAACGTGCAGTGGATGTCCAGAATGAACGGTCATAGAAAGTCTCCCGTGTTGACCTTGTGAATATTAAAACAAACTTATTGGCGGTGGATAAAAGCCGCCCAACTCGCTGTCGAGGGAATCGCTCTAGTCCTGCAGGGGCATCAGCGTCGTGGCGTTGGTCGCCAGGCGCGAAGTGAGCGTCCGCAGTTCCGCCGTGATGTGGGCGATCTGCCCGGCCTCGAAGTTGTCGATCAACGAGAGCTGGGACAACGCCTGGTCGGCGATCCGCTCGATCTCGTTCTGGCTGTAGATGTCAGCGCGGAACACGCCGTTGCCCCCGCCCCGCAGCAAGATCTCCGTCGCCGACCCGTCGGAGGTGACCACCACCGGGTCGTCGTGCCAGGAGCGGATGACTTTGTAGGTCAGCCCCTCGCGGATCTCGAGGGTCAACTCGAAATTGCGATCGCCCGGGTTGAAATTCAGCAGTGTCTCGATCCGCTGGCGCTCAGCATCGTTGGCCAGAGGCAGGTTGTCGAGGGCGTAGCGGACCAGTTCCAGCACGGTCGTCTTGCCCTTGCCCCTGGCCCCGATCAGGTAGTTCAGGCCGTCGGCCAGGTCGAACGCGGCCCCGTCGAGAAAGCCGCCCGTGATGCGGATCGAACGCAGCCGCTGCGTACCGAGGGGTGCGGAGATCGTGGGCTGGCTGGTCGCGCCCACCGGTGTCGTTGCCAAACGCGTCATCAGAAGCTCCTTCCCAAGAAGCCATTCATCGCCCCCCGCAGCGTCGCCCGATCCTGCAACCCGTTCGGCTTAAACATTCTTCGGCCAACTGCGGAAAAGCCGCAGCGGTGATGTTAGGTAGGTGTTAGTAACTCAAGGCCCTACCGTGATTTTTCTATTACCTGACACGGAAGCCATCACCTAAGTCCTTGAGCAGGTCGTTGATATCGCCAATCACGTCGTCGATGGGCCGGGCCGTCCCGTCACCAATTTCAAGCCGGACGTGGAACTTCATGGCGATATTCGCCTTAGCCTTGATCTTCAGCAGTTCCGGGATCAGCTCGCCCAAGTCCTGCATCTGCGAGGGCTCGAAGTCTGCCGCCGCGACACGAACGTTCTGCGGCGTAGCACCGCCTCCACCGATTCCACCACCCGTGCCTCCGGTGCCGCCGCCCGTCCCGGCGGCGGCCACCTTGATCTTGACCGTGTTGGCGGCGGGCAGATCGCATGGCCACGGCGAAGAGTCGTCCGCGAGGGCGACAAACCTCGCCTGGAGCGCTCCGCCGATCACGTCGCGCACGGTCTTCCACGGCAGTGTGTTGCCCGCCTGCTGGGATAGCGCCGTGGCGATGGACAGGGCCGTCGTGCCGCCATCCTTCCACGCGATGGGCAGGTTCTCCGGCAAGATCGCTGCCGCCGAAATCAACGCGGGCGGCACCCGGAGCTTCGCGCTGGGAGTCAGCACGCCCGCTGGAATCGGCTCGGCCAGAAGGCTGGCAGGCCCCGATAGCAGCCACACCTTTCCCGCAGCGACCGCTTCGCCAATTGCTTTGAAGACCACCTCGGTTGACGCCTTGGGCACGGGCACGGGTTCCTTGAAGCCGCCCTTGTCGACCTGGACCACCGTCTTGCCGCTGAAATAATCCATCACAGCCTGGGCCGTGATTTCGTCGCCCGTCCACAGGTCCGGCAGCATCTTGGGCGCGAGCAGGTCGGCCGCAATCTCGCCCAGTTCCGCCGCCTCGGGCAGCACCAGTTCAATCGCCGGGTCATTCAGAGCCGCATCGTCCGGTCGCGTGCGCCACCAAGTGCGGAACGTCCGATCCGGTCGGGTCAGCTTGAGCACGAACGTGCCCTGAGCGCAGCCATCGACCAGCGTCTCGACAATGGCCTGCGACTTGAGCATCTTCGGCAGGTGTGGAAGCTGCGCGAACGCCCCGGCCAGGTCCTTCACGCGACGGCTGGTCTCGCCGCCCTTCCATAGGTTGTACGGGCCGTCGGGCAGCAGGGCCTCAGCCGTGATCGCCGTGTCCTGTACACGCGAACGTGAGTCGCGCTTGATCGTCTCGAAGTGGGCATCGTCGCTGACCGTAATCTTGAACGCCTGCACCTCATCCTTGTCCGAGATGGTCACGACGATGCAGTATGCCTGGCGGATGGCCTCCGGCACGCGAGCCCTGGCCTTGTCGATGTTGATCTTGAGCGTCTGCAGCCGGGCGACATCGACCGACCCCTTCTGCTTGTTCTCCTCCTCGTTCTTGGGCGTCAGTTCGTCCATGACACGCTCCCAGGCCAGGTAATCGCGCACGCGGGCCTCGGCGGCGCTCAGGCCGTCCTTCGACGCCGTCAGCAGAAGCACCGCGTTGCGGAAGACACGCGGCTTCTCCGGCCCGGTGGTCTCGTCGAGGAATCTCTTCGCCTCAGGGCTGGGTTTGCCGGAATCCGACGCGGCGATGGGCGGCAGGACGGCATAGTGGAACAGACCGTCATCCTCGATGTCCCTGGGCTTGGTCGGCAGCGTATGGACCCGCACGCCCGACGCCGAAGCGCCGCTGGTCAGCGTCTTGGCCTTACCGATCTCCTCGATCAGCCGGGCCTTCACCAACTCATCGGAGATCTGCGCCGCAGCCGCCGACTGCATCTGGTTCAGGTTCGGGCGATTGCCCAGCCGCCACTCGGTCGGCAACTGGCCGTCCTTCTGCGGCATGTTGGTGTCGTCGAGCCAGTAACTATTCCGCGCCCACCGCGCCAGTCCCTTCTCCAACTCGATCTTGTCCGGTCGGCACGGGCCGATCAGCAGCATCAGGTCGCGGGTCTTGGCGCTGCGGCCGGTCGGCTGTGAGTGTAGAAAGGTCGCCATCACCGCCTGCTCGATCTCGCGTAGCTTCAGTCCTACCGACTCCGACTGCACCTGACGGGCGATGTTGAGCTCGTTCTCGACGATGCCCGTCCACCGCGTCGCCTGGCCGTCGCTGACGATGGTGTCGGCGATGGACACCAGCTCGCGAGCCGCTTCCGACAAGCCCTCACGCTTGGGTGCATTCAGGAACACAGCCGGTCCGACCAGCGGGCTTTCGTCCCACTTCTCGGCCTCGCGCAGGGCCAGGGCGAACGTCCGCAGCACGCCGCGCGTCTTCTGAAACCGTTCAATGCCCGCCGACCACTTGGTGTAGAACACCTCCGTCAGTTCCGGGTGGAACGGGTAGCTCTGGAGATAACGCTCCTCGGCCGCCGCCCCCTGCTTGGCCGTCTGGTCGTCCAGGGCGGTGATGCCCTTGATCGCCGCGATCACGTGCTGCGGCCACGTCCCACGCTGCTCCACCGACTGAGGATCGAACAGCCGACGCCGCAGCACTTCGGCCACGTCGTCCTTCTCCACCGGCTGTACGGCTTCCTCGCGCTGACGCTGAAAGATATCGTACAGGTCCGAGACGATCTTCCTGCCCAGTGGGTCCGCCTGGTCCTTCGGCTCGCTCGACAGCAGCGACGCCACGATACAGCACTTCCCCACCTTCGCCGCCGCCTGCGTCAGGTACTGGAAAAACCCAATCAGCACGTCCAGAAAGCCCGGCTCGGTGTGGCAACGCACCTTCGCGTACAGCAACACCTCATCCAGCAGGATCAGCGTGCCCATGCCCTGCTTCAGCGGCAGCGACAGCAACTGCGAAAGCGTGTTTTCGGCAGGCGGCGTGGTCCGCTCCTCGGCCTTGCCGTCGGCGTGCAGCAGCTTGAGCCCCTCATCCCCGGCGATCTGATACGCCAGCAGGCTCCACGGCTGCTTGAGCCGACGCACCGCGCCATCGGGCGACCGCACGTCGCAGCCGGTCTCGACATCCAGCTTGTCGAAGCACAGCGCCGCCACGCGGGCCTTCGGCGGCGTCTGGCCGATGGTTGCGGTGAACTCCCGCACGGCAGCCACGTCCGGCAGGTTCGCCGGGTCATGCACCAGGTGGCGCATGGTGATCAGCGTGTGCGTCTTGCCGCCGCCGTAGGTCAGCTCGAGCTGCCGTACCGCCTTGTCGTTCTTCCCGGCCAGGCGCAGCACCACGTCCCGCACCAGGCCGCGCAGGTTGTGTGTGGGGAAGGTCAGCGCAAAGAACTCCTCGGGCTTCTCGTAGATCGGCCGCTTGCCGTTCTGCATCATGACCTCGTAGAGGTCCGCCGCGAACATGTGCAGCGGCAGATCGCCCGAGCGCAGGTCGTCCCGCAGTTTCACGACCTCGTGCCACGTCTTCCAGGGTTGCTTTGCCATTGTGTCACCTATTTTCCTTGCTGACGCGGGGACCTGTGGAAGCAGGTGACGGCTGACACGGAGACCCGGTGACCCGGAGAAACAGATATCTCCGCGTCACCGCGTCTCCCGTTCCCCGCGTCCTTCTTCCGTCGTGCTCCAACAACCCAGTCGTCGGGTTTCTCGATCATCGTGACCAGTTGTCCGAGTATCTGCTCGTAACGCTGGTCAAGATCGGTCGCTTTCTCTTGCTTCATGTATCCGCACCGACGCGCAAACTCGATCCATGTCTGTGTCTCGGACGCCTCGCCCTCGGCATCGCTCAGTTTGCTGACAAATGCAGCGGGGTATCGCCGTTTCCGCCATGCCTCCGCGATGTTCGCCGCTACGGAGCGCGAGGCCCGTCGAAATTGATCCGTCAGTGAATATCTTTCCTCGGCCGGGAATCGCTGGGTCACTTCAAAGACAAGCATGGCCGGGTCCATCGCGTTCAGCCACACCCTCAGTTCCTTGAATGATCGAATGTTCGCCATCGCCGCGTCTCCGTGTCGCCGCGTCTCCGCGTCACTCTTGCCCGAAGGGCAGAAGCGGTCCGCGATCCTTGACCGCGCCCTGCGCGCCGATGTGGTTACTGATGCTCTCCAGCAGCGACCGCTCGCTGTGGGTGGACAACTCGATCAGGGACTGCACCACGCGTTTGAACAGTTCGTTCCGGCGCAGTGCGTGCTGGTCGAGGTACTCGTCGACCTTGTGAACGTCGCCAGCTTTCCACAGGTGCATTAAGCGGTGAATGCGGTCGATCAACGGCACAGGCTTTCCCTCCGGCGCCTCGTAACCCATCCGTTTGCCTCGCCGCTGGTTCCACGCCTTCAACTTCACCTTGCTGCCGCCCCCGGAACCCCCGTCGTCCTCCTCCGTCTCCGCGTCTCCCTCTCCCTGCGTCTCCGTGTCATCCTCCTCGGCCTCTGCAGCGCGGGCCGCGTCGCTGCCCACGTGGATCAGCACGTCCCAGGTCTTGTCCAATTCGCCGTCCGTCAGGCCGCACGCCGTGGCGTAGAGGATGCACGCGCCGACGGGCGCTTCGTCCATGCCG
>JBKBHU010000014.1:0-83566 GCA_046299715.1 Tepidisphaerales bacterium
CCCCCTCATCGCCCGTCTCGCCGCCCGCGCAACGCCCCATGCCGCTCCAAGCCCCCTGGCGACTGGACTACATCCGCTCCCTCGGCCCGCAGGGCAAGGCCGAAGGGTGCTTTCTGTGTGAAGCGGCGTCTGCCGGCCCCGAAGCCTTTCGTGAGCGGCTGATCCTCTGGACGACGGACCTGACGGTGGTCCTGCTCAACCGCTTCCCCTACGCCAACGGCCATGTGCTGATTGCCCCGCGGGCCCACCTCGCCGAGTGGGAAGAGCTCTCGACCGAGCAGGTCACCGACATCGGCGTGCAGACGCAACACGTGCTGACGCTGCTGCGGCGGGCCGTGTCGGCACAGGGCTTCAACGTCGGCATGAACCTCGGCCGCGTGGCCGGGGCGGGCGTTCCCGGCCACCTGCACCAGCACGTCGTGCCCCGCTGGGGCGGCGACGTCAACTACATGGCCGTCATCGGCGAGGTCAAAGTCATCCCGCAGGCGCTGTCGCAGCTCTACGACGACCTGATGCAGTGGAAAGCGCGGCTCGGACTTTAGCCGCACGGGCGTTCAGCCTGCGGTCTCGGCCGCGGGCGACTCGGCGGCCGACCGACGCCGACGACGCAGCATCGCCAGCGGGCTGAGCCCGCCGACCCAGCACAGCCCCCCGTACACGCCGGCCCCCGCCGCCATCAGCACCACCAGCTCGGTCGCCTGCTCGGCCTTGGTCGTGCCGGCCGGCCAGACGGGCAGGTACTGCAGGCCCACGCACGCCGCCGCCATGCCGGCCGTCGCGCCGGCCATCACCGCCAGCTTCCACGCCTCGGCCCGCAGCCCGATGCCCCCGATGCGGCGCGACAGCAGCCACGTCATCGCCACCGCCTGCACCGCAAAGCTCACCAGCGTCCCGACCGCCATGCCCGCTTCGCCCAGGGGCGTGAAGATCAGTGGCAGCTCCACCACGAGGTTGATCACGAGGTTGATCCCCGCCCACCACAGCGGCGTGCGCATGTCGTGCAGCGCGTAGTACGCCCGCGAAAGGATCTGCTGCACCGAAAACGCCCAGATCGCGCTGGAATAAATGCTCGTGGACAGCACCACCCACCGCGTGTCCTCGGCCGTGAACCGTCCGCGCTCGAAGAGAAACTGCACCGCCGGCTCGGCCACCAGCACCATCCCCACGCTGGCCGGCAGCCCGATCAGGACGCTGGCGAGAAGCCCCTGCCGCAGCACCGTGCGGAAGGCCGTGCGGTCGGCGTCCATCGCGTCGCCCGCCAGCTTCGGGAAAATCGCCGTCGCCAGCGCGATAGCGAACACGCCCAGCGGGAACTGGTACATGAACTGCGCCCAGTTCAGCCGCGCCGCCGCCCCCTCGGCCATGGGGTAGGGCACCGCGTGGCCGAGCACGTGAAAGTGCGTCTGGCCGTCGCCGGCGGCAAGGAAAAACGCGATCCCCTTGTCCAGCAGCACCCCCAGCTGCAGGATGCCCGCGCTCACCGCCACCGGCACCGACAGCCACAGCATCTTCCGCACGGCCGGCGTGAGCATGCCGCCGCCCCCTCCAGCCGTCCGGCTCCCGGCCGCCGCGAAGCCCACAAAGTCCCGCAGGCGAAACCCCGCCGCCCGCAGCCCCGGCACGAGCATCCCCACCTGCACCACGCCCGACACCACCACCGCCAACGACAGCAGCACCGCCCCCTGCATCTGTCCGGCCTCGGTGGTCAGGTCGAACCGCCACGCCCCCAGCACGATGCCGAGGATCAGCGCCGCGTTGAGCACGATGCTCGTCGCCGCCACCGCCGCGAACCGGCCATGCACCTGCAGGATGCCGCCGAGGAACGCCGTCCCGCACACCAGCACGACGTACGGCAGCATGATCGCCGTCAGACGCACCGCCAGACGGTAGTCCTCGCGGCCGAACAGCCCGTACATCCCCCACAGCAGGCCCTCACCCAGCAACGTGACCGCGATGAGGATCAGCATCAGCAGACGGACCGACGCGGCAGCAAACGCCCGTGCCTCGCCGTCGCTGCCCTGCCTGCGCACCGCCTGCGCGTACAGCGGAATGAACGCCGCCGAGAGGGCGCCTTCCCCGAAGAGCTTGCGGAACAGGTTGGGGATCGTGAATGCAAAAGTGAACGCCGACCACACCCCCCCGGCCCCGTACGCCGCCGCCGCCACCGACTCCCGCAGCAGCCCCAGCACCCTCGACACCAGCGTGATCGCCGCGATGACCGCCGCGTGGCCGGCAAAACCCGCCGTCCGACGAGTGCCGGACGGTCGCACGTCCGCCGCTGCAGCACCGGACGTGATGTTCCCCGCCGGCACCATTTCGGGCTCGGGCTGGAGGGCATCGCGCGACGCCCGTGGTGCCGCCGCAACCCCTGTCGAATCAGGGGTTTCCGGATGATTGTCGGGGGGCGAAGGGGGGGACGCGGCCACCGTACTTCTCATCATCGGCGAAGCGCGTGAAGGGCCGGTAATCCGCGCAATTTTCGCCATTTTGACACGGCCGGGAAGTTAACGCGCTCACCTCGACGTCGCGCAATAAGTGCAAACCTTTGTGTGCCGTCCGCAACCCATTGCAGAGCAGCTTTCCCGAGCTACTTTGCACAACGCAAGCCTGCCACTCGGTGTGCGGGGCCTGGTCGGGCTCAGCAGTGCGGGCTGCCGCCGTGTGCGGTCCGGCACTTCATCCGCACACAGGGCTTGGTTTTCAGGAGAGAGACCTATGCGTCGTGCCTCAACCCTTCTGGCGTCGGCCGCCGTGCTCATGTCGGCCTCGCTCGCGTCGGCCGCCTCGGTCGCCTTCGACTTTGCCAGCAACTACGTCTCGCCCAACCCGCCGTGGACCAACGGCAGCAACGGCGGCTTCGGCTTTGGCGCCTGGCAGCTCACGCCGTCGTCCAACACGGGCAACGCCGGCTTCTTCCTCGGCAACTCGGCCGGCAACGGGTCGGCCCCGTCGGGCGACATCAACTCGGCCGGCGTCGCCTTCGGCCTTTACGCCAACTCCGGCCAGACCGCCTCGGCCGTGCGCCCCTTCACCGGCGGCCCGCTGGCGATCGGGCAGATCTTCAGCATGTCGATGGACAACGGCTTCATCGACAACAACGGCGTGGTGGGTTTTGGCCTGCAGACCGCCGGCGGCACCAACGTCTTCGAGTTCTACTTCCGCGGGGGCACGTCGAACTACATCATGAACATCGGGGGCACGGAGGTCACCACGCCCATCCCGTTCACCGATGACGGGCTGGCCGTGGTCTTCAAGCTCCTCAGCCCCACCACGTTCAGCTTCACCGTCACGGACCTGCAGACCACGACGCTGTACACGCTCGGCGGCACCTTCAGCACGCCGGCGTCCATCGAACGGCTGCGGCTGTTCAACTTCAACGCCGGGGGCGGCTCGCAGCGCGACGCGTACTTCAACTTCCTCCGTATTACCGAAGCGCCGCCCCCGCCCGTGGAGATCCCGCTCCCCGCGGCGTCGCTGATGGGCATGGCACTGCTCGGCGGCCTCGTGACCCGCCGGCGGTAACCCGCCTCGCCCGTGCCGGTTCACACACCGTGTGCTGATGCACACACTCTCTCAATCCCCGCGTCGGTCGCCCCCGGCCGACGCGGGGATTTTGCATTGATGACGACGTGGAGGTGGGCACGCGACACGACGGCATGCGGTCGTCGCAACGACGCGACGCCGCACTGCCCCGCGGAGGCGGCCGGCTGGGCGGCCGCGCCCGCTGTCTACGTTCGCTTCCGCCGGCTGATCCACCACATCGCCCCAAGCACGGCACCCACGACCGACGCCGGCTCGGGCACCGGGCTGGCCAGGTCGCCACGGCCGGCATTGAACGACGGCAGGAAGTTGTGGTACAGCGGGTTGCGGGTGCCTGAAGGCAGGTCGTAGTAGTAGATGTCCTCTGAGCCGTTGGCTTCGTACGCGAAGAGCCGAGCCGACGGCGCATCGAGCGAAAAAGCGATGCCCGGGTAGAAGACCGGGAACGAAGGGTTCCACAGGTCGAAGGCGGCGTCGGCAAACACGAGGCTGGTGACGCCCGACGTGATGTTCACCGTGTACAGCTCCGCACTGCTGATGGTGTGGCGGTTGAGGTAGAAGACGCCGGTGTCCGGACGCCAGGCGATGTCCACACCGTTGTCCACGTCGATGTCGAGCGGCACGGGCGCGCCGACCAACGCGCCGGTGGAGGGGTCCACCATCAGCAGCTCGTCGCTGGCACTGTCCACCACGAGCAACTGTCCGTTGGCCAGCAGGGTCGCGCCGCGGATGTCCCGGGCCGGGTGGAAGGGGCCGATCAGGGTGGCGGCCGCCGTCGCCGGGTCGAGCTTGGCGAGCTGCGAGCCGTTGGGTGACACCACGTAGGCGTACATGGAGTCGAGCGAACCCATCGCCAGCGCGTCGGCATCGACTTCAACTCCGTTGACCGTGATGGGCCCAACGCCGGTCAGCCCACCGCCGTTCTCCAGAAAACGGAACAGGTACGCGGGCGCATCGGACGGCAGCCCGGACATCGGCGCATTGGACTTGATCCCCCACACCTCGGCCGAGACCGGAGAAACGGCAACCGACAGCACGGCGGCGGCGAGCAGGCGACGCATGACTCTCCCATCCTTTCGATTGGCTTTGCCCTGGGAAAACGTTCAACCGAAGCCTACCGCCCGTCTGAACTCGTCACAATGACGTTTCACGCAGCGACCTGCGGTAGGTTGTCACCGGCGAAACCCTGACGTCCGACCCGACGACCCCGGAGCCGTCGTGTGGTCGGTTTCACCGGCTCTTCCCCCGGTTAGCTCTTCCCCCGGGTCGCTCTTCCCCCGGGTCGCTCTTCCCTCGGGCCGTGACCGCGTGTGGGCGGCCACCGTGGCCCGTCCATCACGCCAGCGCCTCGCGCAGGGCCCGGCAGGCCGCCTCGACGTCCGCGGCCTGCGTCGCCGCCGCCGTCACCGCGATGCGGTCCACCCCCGCCTCCCTCACCTCACGCACCCGCTCGAGCGTGATGCCCGCGATGGCGAACACCGGCCGCGGGAACCCCCTGAGCTGTCGCAGGTAGTCCAGCCCGGGGGAGATGTCCCTGGGCTTGGTGCCCGACCGCCACACGGGGCCGGCCCCGATGTAGTCCGCGCCGTCTTCCAGAGCCTGCCGGGCCTGCGCGAGGTGGTGCGTGCTCACGCCCACGATGCGCTCCGGGCCGACGATGCGCCGGGCCTCGCGCGCGGGCAGGTCGCCCTGCCCCACGTGCACGCCGTCGGCCTCGGCCAGCACCGCGATGTCCGGCCGGTCGTTGATGATCGCCACCGCCCCGGCCGCCCGGCACATCGCCACCAGCCGCCTCGCCCTCTCCAGCAGCTCACCGCCTTCGAGGCCCTTCTCGCGAAGCTGCAGCACCTGCGCCCCGCCCCGCAGCGCCGCTTCGGCCACCTCGGCCCAGTCGCGCCCGCCGCAAGCCGACTCGGTGATCAGCACATACAGCCGTGCGCCCTCCAACCGGGGCGACACCGGCCGGGCCAGACGCACGACGGCCGCTTCGACCCCGTAAGCGCGGTACCGCAGCGCCTCGACCGCCGCCGCGGCGGCCGGATGGTCCACCTTCAGGTACTCCTCCAGCGAACGCAGTGCCTCGGTCAGCCGCTTTCCGGCCGCCAGCACGACGTGGGCGACGTCCTCCCGCGACCGCTCCTGCGGCGTGGCGATGTCCTTGCCGACGTCCGTTTCCACCGAGCGGTGCAGCACGGCCTGTCGGGCTACGGCGTCCGTCGCACTCGCCAGGTCATGCCGCAGCGCCTTGAGCGTGGCCGCCACCGCCGCGTCGTCGTGCACGAAACGCACGTAGTCCTCAAGCACACGAAGGGCTTCCCGCGCGCGGTTGAGGTTGGCGTCGATCAATCGCAGCACGTCCGCCATGCAGGAAGCATACCGGGCCGCGGGCCTCCCCCGCGTCGTGCCGGCCCGACCTTTCGCCCCGAAACGAAGGCGGGACGGAACGAAAACGGGACGGACCGGCCTGCGCCGTCCGCCCCGCGTGTGGGTCGCCATGCGCTGATGCTCGGGGCGAGTCGTTGTCGGCGGTCCGCAAGGTTCACGGCCGCGGAAACTCGCCCCGGCTCAGGTCACGCGTCCGTGCGAGCGTCACTTGCTCGGGGGGTTGTTGCCCCGGCCGCCGCCCGAGGGGTTGCCCGTGGTGCTGGGCCAGTTCGGGTTGGACCCGCCGCCCCCACCGCCCTTGCCACCACCGCCGCCCCCGCCGCCACCCTTGCCGCCGCCCCCCCCGCCGCCCCCGGAACCCGACTTGCTCATACAACCTCCGTCTGAAAGAGACCCTGCCATCGCGGGCCGTCCGGATGGCCGCCGCGGGGTCGGGCCCGTGACATCCCACGGGCGGCCACGGACGTTGCTTACGCCTGCCGCGCCGTTGCGGCAGGGTTGCGATGGCAACACTCCAGACACGTCGGCCGGCCGAAGGTCAGGGGTACGGGGCGGCCGTCGGTCGTGTGCCGTCGCGGTTCGTCGTCGCCGGTCGGGTGACGCGCGGGGCGAGTGAACACCGTCGGCGGAGAGGCGGTGGCGAGCCGTCGCGTCTTGCGCGGGTGGACTCGCCGGGTATCATCCCCCGACGATGAACGCCCGGAAGAAGGCCTACCGCGCCGCCGTCCTCGCCGCCTCGCCGGCCCGTGTCCGGCCTTCTGCCACCGTGAACGACACCGCCCACCCGAAGGCCGCCGACCCTGCCGGCGCGGCGGCGGATCGCCCGGCCGTGGCGGTCGATCAGGTCGTCGAGGGCGACTGCATCGCGGTGATGGACGCCATGCCCGAGGCCAGCGTGGACCTGGTCTTCGCCGACCCGCCGTTCAACATCGGCTACCACTACGCCAGCTACGACGACGACCGCCCGCTGGAGGAGTACCTCGCGTTCGCTCGCCGATGGATGACCGCCGTACGGCGTGTGCTCAAGCCCGCGGGCAGCTTCTTTCTCGCCATCGGCGACGAATACGCCGCCGACCTGACCGTCATCGCCCGCCGCGAGCTGGGCTTTCACCTGCGCAACTGGATCGTCTGGCACTACACCTTCGGCCAGCAGGCCCGGCAGAGCTTCGCCCGCAGCCACACGCACATCCTGTACTTCACCCGCGCGGCCACGGGCTTCACCTTCAACGCCGACGCCGTGCGGGTGCCGTCGGCCCGGCAGACGGTGTACAGCGACGCACGGGCCAACCCCAAAGGCAAGCTGCCGGACGACGTGTGGTTTCTCCGGCCGCAGGACGCCGCCCCGCACGGGTACTTCGAGCCGTCCAGCGACACGTGGAACGTCTCGCGGGTGTGCGGGACGTTCAAGGAGCGCGAGGGGTGGCACGGCTGCCAGATGCCGCTGGCGATTCTCGAGCGGATCATCCGCGCCACCACCCACCCCGGCGACCTGGTGCTTGACCCGTTCAACGGCTCGGGCACGACGGTCGTGGCCGCCGCGCTGCTCGGCCGGCGATACGTCGGTATCGAACAGGACCCGACCTACGTCGCGTTCGCCCGCAAGCGGCTGGCGCACGTGCTGGCCGCCCGCGACGCCGCACCGGCCGCCGCCCTTGACCCCCGACGCGACTCGCGTCGCCCCACGCCCACCGACGCCCTGGGCCGCCCCCGCGTACCCCGAAAACCGCGTCGCTCCGCCCGGCCCTGACCCCACTTCACCACCGCCTGCACGCTCGCCTTCGCTCCCCGGGCGTCGGCTCCGTACCGCCGGCGTCGCACGGCGCCCAGGCCGGCCGCTCAGCGCCGCTCGGGCGAGGGGGGCATCGCCGCGGGCGGGCGGATGCCCCAGAGGTAGTCGAAGGAGTAAATGCCCGAGCCGTGCCCGTCCGACCAGTCGATCCTCAGGGCGTAGTTGCCCACCATCGCCGCCGACGTCGCCCGCACGGGTCCGCTGTAGTTGCCGGGCAGAAGGGTGAGCAGGGTCTTGCGACTGGCCTGCTCCTCACGGAACTTTTTGCAACTCGCGCACGGGCACTGCGACCGCAGAAGTCCCAAGGGGAACACCGACGTCGTCCCGTCGGCCCACGCCACTTCGAGGTGCTTCTCCCGGTCGAGGTGCAGCTTCAGCACCCCCGGCATGGCCGGCGCCGCCCCGCCCGCCTCCGACGCGGAGTTTGGCGGGGCGGTGTTCGGCGACGCGGACGATGCGGTGCTGCCCGGCAGGGGGCCCGGCGGCGTAGAAGGGGAGACGGACATATCGGCCTCTGCCGGGATGTTACCCGCCGCTGGACGTCGGACTGGTCGCCGCTCCCGGGCCGGCCCGACCGCTTGCAGCAACCTGCAACACGGCGGCCGGTCGTCACGATGCCTTTCCAAGGCGGCCGCCGCTTCCTATCCTTGCCGCACCGTATGGCTCACGTCATCGCCCAACCCTGCATCGGCACCAAAGACACCGCCTGCGTGGAAGTGTGCCCCGTGGACTGCATCCACCCCACCAAGGGCGAACCCAACTACGCCGACGTTGAACAGCTGTATATCGACCCCGACACCTGCATCGACTGCGGTCTCTGCGTGGACGAGTGCCCGGTGAACGCCATCTTCCCGCTGGAAGACCTGCCCAAAGAATGGGCGTCGTTCATCGAAAAGAACGCGGCCTACTACCGCAAGAAGTGAAAAAACCTAAGTCGAGTCCGTCCGGATGCGCGGCAGCCGGGGCGAGCCGCGTCCGCCGGGGTTGGGTGACGGCCGCCTGACGGGCGACTGGTGCGGTACGTCCACAGTCCGGCTCTGCCGGTGGGCAGTCTCCCGACTCGCCCGCTTTCGGCGAGAGGGCGGGTTGTGTGTGTCCCGAGCTGGCCCGGAGCAGCCTGTGCGGTCGCCTCACGCTGTGCGGGTACGTTTTGACGAGATGGAACAAAAAAACGTCCGTGGCCGAAGGGCCACGGACGCTTGATTCACTGCCTGAAGGACTGCCGGTCAGACCCGCTCGATTAGGGAGGCTGAGGGAGCTGGGGCCGCGGGAGGCCGCCCGGCGCCTTGATCAGCAGGTAGCGGCGGAGGAAGTCGGTCTTGGCCACCGCATCACCGAAGTCGTCGAGGTAGGCGACGGCCTTCGTGTTGACGGTGAACTGGCGCACCGAGCCGTCGGCGAAGGCGACGTTGCAGACCGTGTTGTTGTTGTGGCGGAACCGCGGGCCGCCGAACTGGGCCGGCACCACGGACGACCCGGTCGCGCTGTCGCGGTTCACCCACTTGAACCCGAAGGCGTACTGGTCGTCCAGCGACTCGTGCGGGAACTGGATGCCGAAGTCGAGCCGCTCGGTGGGGCTGGTGAGCGGGAAGTCGTTCTTCCCGATGTACCGCAGGTAGGCGTACTGCGGATACCACAGCCGGCCGTAGTCCACGTCGGAGACCATGCGGCCGCCCCAGACGTTGATCAGGAACCGACCCGTGGCGGGGTTGGCCACCACGAAGGTGTCCCAGAGCACGGCCGTGTCGGAGTTGAGCTGGCCGAGCTTGGCCGGAGCGATGAACGTCTCCGTGCCGTCGGCGGGCACCGAGTAGCTCGAGCCGAGCCGGTAGTTGGTGGGCACCCGCGGGTTGATCTCAAACGGTGCGTTCGGCAGCACCACCTGGTGGAACCCGTAGTGGTTGAACGAGCCGGCGAAGCTCGGGTCCGTGCGGACTTCGGGGCACTGGAATGCCGGGCTGAGCTCGATGTTGGCGGTCGACGCGGTGGTCGGGTAGAGCCCGCCGGCCGGGTTCTTCGTCGCCATGTCGGAGACGATCTTGGCCCAGCTGAAGCCCTCAGCCCACGGGTTGCCCGTCACGGTGCCGAAGAAGCCTTCCCCGGACGCCGGGCCGCCCGTCGGCAGGCCGTTCGAACCGATGGCCATTCGACGCCAGATGAACCCAAAGGGCATCGAGCCGCGGTTCTCTGCGGCGTAGGTCAGCAGACCCTGCATGTGCGACCGCAGCTGGGCCGCACACGCCACCGTGTTCGCCTGGCCGCGCACCCGCCCCAGAACCGGCAGCAGGATGCCGACCAGCACGGCGATGATGCCGATCACCACCAGCAGCTCCACCAACGTGAAGCCACGTTCCGTTAGACGCCTCACATGAACCTCCTGCGGAAGATCGCTCCCCGGGTCGCGGGGAGCGTGCCTGTTGAGATGTGTCGGTGTTGCGACTTCTTCCGTAATGTTTACACTCAATGAGCGCGGCTGAGAGTAACGTATACCGGACTTGCCCGGTGTTCAAACTTTTTTGAGGCCTGGCGGTAGAAAATGGTGTCAAAAATCCCCGTCGGCCCTAAACCTGCCGTGTCTTTCCGTCACGCAGCGAGCCGGGGAGCCCGTGACCGGGAGGCCGCTCCGGTCGG
The DNA here is from genome assembly GCA_046299715.1 of Tepidisphaerales bacterium. Classification (GTDB taxonomy): domain Bacteria; phylum Planctomycetota; class Phycisphaerae; order Tepidisphaerales; family Tepidisphaeraceae; genus JBBRUM01. The sequence goes on from JBKBHU010000014.1 coordinate 10,346, forward strand.
TCCGCCACGGGCGGGCTAACCATCAGGTTCTCGCTGTGTCCACTTGGGAAAGCCCTTTTCGCTTGGAGGATAGCATGAACTTGCGTCGGTCGATGTTGCGTCTGGCCGCGTTGGCGGCCCTCGCCGTGGCCCTGGCTCCGAAGGCGGACGCCCAGCCCGGCGGCGCGCCCGGCGTGGTGCGGGTGCAGGTGGTGGACGGGCAGGGCAACCCCATCGAAGGCATCAACGTCGAGCTGCGGCGGTCGCCCCGTGAGGCAGCCGGCGGGCCGGGCGGCGGCGACAACCCGGTCGCCCCGAACAGCGTCGCGCCGGCGGCCGGCCAACCCATCCCGCTCCAGAACCCCGGCGTGCTCATCGCCACCAAGCCCACCAACGCCGAAGGCCGCGTCGAGTTCACCAACGTCCGCCCGGGTTCCTACCGCGTGGCGGCGGGTAACCGGCAGATCGGCCGTGGCTTCGCCCCCGTGCGGGTTGAAGCCGGCAAGACCCACGACGTGCGGCTGGAAATCAAGCGGGACTGACCCGCTCACCGGCCCGCTTTTGAAACGTTCGAGCCGCCCGGCGGCCGGGCCGCCGACCGCTGGCGAACGCTGGCGGCCGTCACATGAGCTTGCGCCCTGAGGTCGGTGCAAAGCCGGCGGTGTGATGTGCGTCACCCGGCGGCAAGCATCAAGACCAGCGCGGGGACGGTGCGCGCCGGGTGTGCCAGCGCCACCGGCTGACAGGTCGTGACGGGGCTGCCAGGCCGCGACGGGGCTGACAGGTCGCGACGGGGCGTCCGGGCGGCCTGTGCGCGGGCGGTCAGGCGACGCGTGGCGGCAGGGCTTAGACGTCGAAGCGGATGCCTTGTGCCAGCGGCAGGGCCTTGCCGTAGTTGATCGTGTTGGTCGCCCGCCGCATGTAGTTCTTCCACGCGTCGGAGCCGGACTCGCGGCCGCCGCCGGTGGCCTTCTCGCCGCCGAAAGCGCCGCCGATCTCCGCGCCGGAGGTGCCGATGTTCACGTTGGCGATGCCGCAGTCGGAGCCGGCGGGCGAGAGGAACCGCTCGGCTTCGAGCAAATCGGAGGTGAAGATCGCACTGGACAGCCCTTGGGGCACGTCGTTGTGCAGGGCGATGGCCTGGTCGAAGTGGCTGTAGGAGAGCACGTACAGCAGGGGGGCGAAGGTCTCGTGCTGGACGATCGGCGGCACGGGGTCGTTGGGCACTTCGACGACCACGGGGCGGACGTAGACGCCGCCGGCCACGCCCGGGGCGCGTCCGCCGCCGAAGCGCACCTTGCCGCCCTGTGCGATGGCCGCGGTGATGGCGTCCTCAAAAGCCCGGGCGGCGGCTTCGTCGATCAGCGGCCCGACGAGGACCCCTTCACCGCGGGGGTCGCCGATGGTCAGGGTGCTGTAGACCCGCTCCAGCCGGCTCAGCACGGCCTCCTTGATCGACTCGTGGACGATGAGCCGTCGCAGGGAGGTGCAGCGCTGGCCGGCGGTGCCGACGGCGGCGAAGGCGATGGCGCGGATGGCCAGCTCGAGGTCGGCCGACGGGGTGACGATCATGGCGTTGTTGCCGCCCAGCTCGAGCAGGCATCGGCCGAGCCGTGCGCCGACGACCTGGGCGACGCGCTGGCCCATGCGGGTGGAGCCGGTGGCGGAGATCAGCGGCAGGCGGGGGTCGGCCGCGAGGGCTTCGCCGACGTCGGCCCCCCCGACCACCACGCTGCTGAGGGCCAGCCCGCGGGCGGGCTCGAAACCGTCGGCGGCCTCCTGCAGCACGGCGTGCGCGGCGAGGGCCGAAAGCGGCGTCTTTTCCGACGGCTTCCACACGACGCTGTCACCGCACACCAGCGCCAGCATCGCGTTCCACGCCCACACGGCCATCGGGAAGTTGAACGCGGAGATCACGCCGACCGCCCCCAGCGGGTGCCACTGCTCCATCATCCGGTGGCTGGGCCGCTCGGAGGCGATGGTGAGCCCGTGGAGCTGGCGGGACAGCCCGACGGCGAAGTCGCACATGTCGATCCATTCCTGCACCTCGCCCAGCGCTTCCTGCGTGATCTTGCCCGCCTCCAGGGTGATGACCTCCGCCAGCGCGGCCTTGTGGGCACGTACGGCGTTGCCCACCCGCCGCACCAGCTCGCCGCGGACCGGGGCGGGCACGACGCGCCACTTCAGGAACGCGTCGTGGGCGGCGGCGACGGCGTCGGCGACGTCCGCCGGGGTTGCGGCGGTCATCGACGCCAGCTCGGCGCCGTCGATGGGGCAGCGGACGCGCAGCGTGCCGCGGTCGCCGGTCGCCCGGCCTGCACGGGCGGCGCCGCCGATGTGGACAGCGAGGGGGCTGGAGGGCAGAAAACGGTTGGCCATGCCGGGAGGATACCCCGGCGGCGGCGCAGGAAGCCACGTGCCGTTGAGGTGCGGCGCGGGCGTCAAAGCTCCCGGTGGGCGTGCGCGGGCGGCGACGTTGCCGGCCCGAGGCGACGTTGCCGGGCCGCGGCGCAGGTCATTCGCCCCCTTCCGGCGGTGGGGAAGGCGGGGGCGGTGCGGGGGGTGACGAGGGGGCGGGCGGGCGACGCACGCCGTTGTCGCGTCGGTAGGCGGCGGGCGAGGTGCCGGTGAGTCGTCGGAACGCCGCGGCCAGCGCGGGCAGATGGCGGTAGCCGCAGCGACGGGTGATCTGCTGCAGCGTGAGGTCGGTTTCGGTGAGCAGCGACTTGGCGCGGTCGATGCGCAGGTGGCGGATTTCCTCAGCGGGGCTTCGGCCGACGGCCGCCCGGAACCGCTGTTCGAAGTTGCGCCGGGACATGGCGACATGCTGGCAGACGTCGTTGACGGTGATGTCGCTGCACGCGCGGTCGTGGATGAACCGCAGCGCCGCGGCGATGTCCGGGTCGTCGTGCGCGAAGAGTGAGGTGGACTGCCGCCGCACGACCTGCAGAGGCGTGACGCGACGCAGCCGGGGCGGGTCGGTCTGGCCGTTGAGCAGGCCGTCGAGGGTGAGCGCGGCGAGAAAGCCGATGCGGCGCTGGTTGGGGTCCACGGAGGACAGCGGAATCGTCCCCGTCAGGCAGCACAGGGCGTCGTTGTCCACCCCGACCACGGCGAGGTCGCCGGGCACGTTGCGGCCCAGCGCGAGCGCCGCGTCGGCCAGCGGCCGGGCCAGCGCGTCGTGCGCGGCGAAGACGGCCGTCTTCTCCGGCAGCGAGCGCAGGAAAACCTGCAGGTTGTCGAGGTGGCCCGCTTCGGCCGCCGGCGGGAAGTCCGTCCCGACGTTGCCGCGCGTGTTGGTCTGCACGGGATACCGCGGGTCGCGCCGGTGCACTTCGTCGGCGAAGCCGGCGTACCGGTCGGCGGCCCAGCCCGCCGCGACGCCGGCAAACGCGAAGCGGCGGTAGCCGCACTCCCAGAGGTGCTGAGCCGCCAGCACGCCGATGGCGAAATCATCCGGCACCACCGCCGGCGCGTCGCACTCGGCCACCGGCGGCGTCCCCGCGAGCACCGTGGGCAGCCCGCCGGCACGCAAAGCGCGGGTGTTGGCCGGCGAGTCGAACGTCAGGATGCATCCCGCGAAGTCATGGCGCAGCACGTAGTCCGCGAACTCGTCCTCGGGGCGGTTGAAGATCGGCTCGACGAACCACGGCCCGAACCGGCGCGAGCCTTCGATGACGCCTTCCAGCAGCGGGTACAGGAACGGGAAAGGCGTGCAGATGAGCGCGACACGCGTCGGCAGCGTCGTTCTGCTCTCCCCCCGGTTTCGCCTGCTCACGTCCGGTTCCAGACCCACCGCGCGCCTCCCACGGCGATGATACCGCGGAGGCGTGCGGGCGTTGCCCACGGACGGCCCGGTCAATACGGCCGGATGCGTCTTCGGAGCGGCTCAAAACCGAACACGCCTTTGACACGCGCCACGACGCCCAGCACGAGGGGGGCGAGCAGCGCGGTGTACAGGCACGAGGCCAGCAGCGGCAGGTAGGCGATGCCGGCGACGCGCAGGGGCGGCGGGGCGTCCGGCGGGGCGTCCGACGGGGCGTCGGCGGCGCCGTACGGAGCGCCCCGGATTTGCTGCTGGAGCAGCACGATCACCACGGTGACCAGCACCACCATGAGCTGGCCCAGCATCGCGGAGAAAAAGTGCGTGAGCGGGTGGTCGGTGTACACCTCGCGGTTGACGGCGGTGGCGGCGAGCGCGACGAGGCTGTAGGCGACGGCAAAGAGGCCGAAGGGCCCGCCCGAGGCGGCCAGGTCATGGAACAGGCCCAGCAGCAGCGCGGCGGTCAGCGCGACTTCGCGCGGCGTATTGAGGGCGACGAAGACCACGCCCAGCAGCACAAGGTTCGGCGACGCCCCCAGCACGCGGAAGTGCTCGCCGAGGCCGATCTGAGCCCCCAGCAGCACGTACGCGAAGATGAGGAAGACGAACCATCTCATGGTCTGGGGCGGGCGGAAGCAGGGTGGCTCTGGAGTCGAAGACGGTCGTCGGGGCGGAAAGGGGACAACGGGGACGGAACGGAGGGGTCAGCGTGCGGTGACGATCATGACTTCGCGGAGGCGGCGCGGGTCCACCGGGGGCGCCAGCTCGATGTCGGCCCAGAGCGGGTTGAGCCGCGACTTCTCCACCGAGACCACTTCGCCGACGACCATCCCCTGAAGCAGCGGCGGCCAGTCGAGGTCGTCGGCGAGGACCACGACGTCGCCGCTGCGCACGCCGGCGGCCTCGACGTCGCGGAGGGAGAGGTTGGCGATGCGGAGCTTGCCGCCGGTGCCGGTGACCAGCGGCGGGGGGCCGGGCAGGCGGGTGAAGGTGAAGCCGCCGGGTCGGGCGGGGTCGGGGGCGAAGCGGCCGAACATGCCCTGGATGCGGAAGCTCTCATCCAGCGTGAGGCGGACGCGGGTTCCGCCGCGGAGGCTGACGGTCACCTTGCCGATCACGCCGCGGGGCGTGACGACGGGCATGCCTTCGGCCAGCTCGACGCCCGGGGGGGCCAGGAGCGTGAGGTGGTGGCGGTGGCCGGCGGAGCTTTCGTAGCCCGTGACGCGGGCGGGGACGGAGAAGCGTCGCAGGTCGCCCATCTGCGCGCGGTCGGCGTTGAGTCGCTGCAGGTCTTCGAGCTGGGCGGTCAGCGAGATGAGCTGTCGGCGGAGCAGGTCGTTTTCGGCCTGGAGCTGGGCGACCTCGTCGGAGACCGGGCCGAGCGGGGTGAGCGGCTGGGGGGCGATGCGTTCGCCCAGCCACGCGGAGCCGCGGTGGACGGGGCCGGCGACGGGGGCCAGCAGCAGGGTGAACGGGGCGCGGACGCGCTCGGCGGCGACCGGCGGCAGGAGCACGGCGGTGGCGGCGCACCCCAGGACGATGGGGATGAAAAGGTGATGGAATTTCAGGCTCGGCACGCCGGGCTATCCCTCATCCGCGTCGGACTGCATGGTGTCTTTCCAGAGCTCGAGGTTTTCGAGGTAGACGGCGGTGCCGCGGGCGACGCAGGTGAGCGGGTCGTCGGCCAGGCGCACTTCCAGCCCGGTGGCGTTGGAGAGGACCTGCGGCAGCCCGCGAAGCAGCGACGACCCGCCGGCCATCGTGATGCCGTTCTCCACGAGGTCGGCGGCGAGCTCGGGCTCGGCCAGCTCGAGGGTGCGGGTGACGGCCTCGACGATGTTGCTGATCGGCTCCTGCAGGGCTTCGCGGATTTCCTCGGCGGTGACGGTGGTCTTGCGGGGCAGGCCGGAGATGAGGTCTCGGCCGCGCACCTCCATCGTCGGCTCGTTGTCGCCCATCGGCGCGGCCGAGCCGATTTCGATCTTGATGCGCTCGGCCATCTGCTCGCCGATGGCCATGTTGTACGTCTTTTTCATGTGGTTGACGATGGCGTCATCGAAGTCGTCGCCGGCGGTGCGGACCGACTCGCAGACGCTGATGTCCGCCAGCGAGATGATGGCGATCTCCGAGGTGCCCCCGCCGATGTCGACGATCATGCTCGCGGTCGGCTCGGTGACGGGCAGCCCCGCACCGATGGCCGCGGCCATGGGCTCCTCGACGAGATAGACCTTGCGCGCCCCGGCCCGCAGGGCCGACTCGTAGACGGCCCGCTTTTCCACCGCGGTGATGCCCGAGGGGATGGCGATGACCACGCGCGGCTTGATGAACAGCCGGTTGCCGTGGACGCGCCGGATGAAATAGCGCAGCATCGCCTCGGTGACTTCGAAGTCGGAGATGACGCCGTCCTTGAGCGGGCGGATGGCGGAGATGGTGCCCGGAGTGCGGCCGAGCATCTCTTTGGCGATCAGCCCCACGGCGTTGCCGTTCTGCAGGACGCGGTTGGTCCCTTTCTTGACGGCGACGACCGACGGCTCGTTGAGCACGATGCCCTCGCCCTTGACGCACACCAGCGTGTTGCACGTGCCGAGGTCGATGCCCATGTCGATGGAGAACAGACCGAGCAGCGAGTCGAGGATCACGTGTCACACTCCAGTCCGGCCCGTCGCCGTCGCGTCGGCGGGGTGGGCGGCGGCGATTGACCGCCAGGTGGGTGGCCGCCGGGCCTCCGCGTGGCGACCGACCCTTGAGGGAAAGCGGCCCGGGGAAAGCGGCCCGCCGGCCCCGGGCTCCGTCGCCCGTGACGAGCCGACCTCCGCCGTCGAGCTTTCGGCCCACACCCCGCTCGAGCTTGACCCCGACCTACGCCCCCGCCCCGACATGGCGACGGGCCGATAACATCGGGGAAGTCGGGTAAAATAATAGGACCGTATCGATGCTGCAAACTTTGCGGCCTGCGCCGTTTAGGCGTTCCGGGCGGGACGGACGGCGGCCCCGGGGCCGCCGCGGCCGCGACGACCGCCGTGACCCCCGCGCTTCCGGGCCGCTGACCGCTGCGGTACCGTCCCTCTCAGACCCGTGTCCGCCCCCGAGCCTGCCCGTGACGTGCCCGACACCGAGATGCCGCACCGCGACGACCTGCACCGTCGCCTGCTGGCCGTGGCGCCGCTGTTCGATGTCATCTACGAGTGGAACCTGACGACCCAGCACATCGTCTGGAGCGACAACTACTGGCGCTGCTTCGGCTTCCGCAAGGTTCCGGAAAACCAGACGTACGCCTTCTGGCGTGAGCAGGTGCACCCGGACGACCTCAAGGTCATCGAGCCGTCGCTGCTGGCGACGGCCAGTTCGCCCGACGGGACGCTCTGGGAGGCGGAGTACCGGTTCCGGCGGGCCGACGGGACGTGGGCATGGATTTCGGACCGCGCGATGGTGTGCCGCCCCGAGCCGGACAGCCCCGGCGGCAGGGCGGACGCGTGGATGATCGGCGCGATGCGGGATGTGACCGAGCACCGGCAGGTCCTGCAGAAGCTGGCCGAGTCGGAGGCGCGGTACCGCGCGGTGGCCCACAGCACGGCCGAGACGTTCTGGTGGATGGACAGCCGCGGGGAGTTTCTTGAGCCGTCGGAGCCGTTGTGCCGGCTGCTGGGCATCGCCCGGGAGGACGTGTTCAAGCCGGACTTCGACTGGCGGCGGTATATCCATCCTGACGACCTGCCGCGGGTGGAGGCGGCGTGGTTCCGGTCGGTCCGCACGGGCGAGCCGTACGAGCAGCAGGAGCGGATGCGGCTGGCCGACGGCAGCTACCGGTGGTTTGTGGTGCGCGCGGTGGCCGTCCGCGACCCGTCGGGCAGCGTGGTCGAGTGGGTGGGGACGCACCGCGACATCCACGCGGAGAAGGTGGCCGAGCAGCTTTTGCGCGAGGTGGCGGTCAAGGCCCAGGACGACCGTGCCCGGCTCGAGCAGATCGTCGAGCGGCTGCCGGTGGCGGTCGTGCTGGCCGACCCGACCTCCGGGCGGATGACCTACGCGTCGGAGCGGGCACGGCAGCACATTTTGGATCTGGTCGGCTCGGACGACCCGGAGGTGTTCGAGCGGACGGTGGAACTGTTCGACGCGGCGGGCAACCGGCTGCCGCGGGAGCAGTGGCCCTTGGCGCGGGCGTCGCGGGGAGAGCGGGTGCAGGGGATGGAAGTGACGTACCGCTCGCCGCGGTGCACGCTCACGGCGCTGGTGGACGGGCTGCAGATTCACGACGAGCGGCTCGGCGGTTCGCCGGTGGTGCTCATGTGCTACCGCGACATCACGCAGCTCAAGGCGATCGAAGCCGAGCTGAGGTCGGCCAGCGAGGCGAAAGACCGTTTTCTTGCGGTGCTGAGCCACGAGCTGCGGACGCCGCTGACGCCGGTGCTCACGAGCGTCCAGATCCTTCAGAACGACCCGTCGATGACGGCCGAGACCCGCGAGATGCTGGGCGTGATCCGCCGCAACGTCGAACTCGAGGCGCGGCTCATCGACGACCTGCTGGACCTGACGCGGGTTTCGCGGGGCAAACTGCGGATGGACCGCCGCCCGGTGGACCTGCCGACGCTGCTGTCGAACGTGGTGGACATCTGCCGCCCCGACCTCCGGGCCAAGGGGCTGCGGCTGGAGTTCGAGACCGACGCGACGGTCGTCGCGGGCGAGGGCCCTGCGTCGGCGGCCGCCGACGGCCGGTTGCGGGAGGACGTGGTGTACGGCGACGCCGCCCGGCTGCACCAGGTCTTCTGGAATCTGCTCAAGAACGCCATCAAGTTCACCCCCGAGGGCGGCAGCGTCACCGTGCGTTTTTCCCACGAGCCGCCCAAGCGTCCCGGCGAACCCGCGTGGGCCGTGGTGACCGTCCGTGACACCGGCATCGGCATCCCCGCCAGCCTGCTGCCAAGGGTGTTCGACGCGTTCATGCAGGGCGAGCATGACGCCCGGCGTTTCGGCGGGCTGGGGCTGGGGCTGGCCATCGCCCGCGCGCTGGTCGAGCTCCACGGCGGCACGCTCTCGGCGTCGTCGGACGGCGAGCAGCAGGGGGCCACCTTCCACGTGCGCCTGCCGCTGGGCATCCCCCGCGACGCCCCCCTGACGGCCGCCCCCGCCGAGCCGACCACCGCCGGCCCGCGGCTGCGCATCCTGCTGGTCGAGGACCACGCCGACACCGCCCGCGTGCTGCAGCGTCTTCTGCGGCACTTCGGCCACGTGACCGTCACCGCCTCCACCGTGTCGCAGGCGCTGTCGATCCTCCGCGCCGGGGAGAAGTTCGACCTGATGATCTCCGACATCGGCCTGCCCGACGGCTCCGGCTACGACCTCATGCAGCAGTCGGCGGGCATCCGTCCGCCGGCGATCGCGCTCTCCGGCTTCGGCATGGACGACGACCTGCGTCGCTCGCGTAACGCAGGTTTTGTTGAGCACCTCACCAAGCCCGTGGACGCCGCCTATCTCGAGCAGGTCATCCAGCGCGTCGCCCGCGAGACGTCCGCCGCACCGTCACCGTGAGCCGGCCGCCAGCGTACCGCCGGGGGGGGGTCACTGCATCAGCCGCACCCACACCGCCAGCCCCGCGGAAATAGCCAGCAGGGCGGCGAGCACCCAGAAGAGCATCCCCGCGGCCGCCCGGGGCAGCTCCGAGAGCCGCGTCACCTTGCAGGCCTTGTACACGATGCAGATCGCCACCAGCAGCGGCAGCAGCAGCGCCCACCAGTGGTCCCACACCGGCAGCGGCTGGACGAACGGACGGGTGTAGCCCCCGGCGGCCGCGGCGAAGGCCAACGCGGAACCGTGGCCGTAGGTGATGGCCGCCATCCACCCGCTCATGCCTGAACCTCCCCGGTCGCCGACGGCTCGCGGAAGCGGTCCGGACGCGGCGATGCCCCGTCAAACGCGCGTCCCCCGATGTCGAGAATCGCCAGCAGGTTCAAAGCGCCCGCCACGGCCGTGTACAACTGCGCGATGTCGAACAGCCGCGCGTGGGCGAGGATGCCCGCCGTGACCGGGTCCGACGCCAGCGACTTCGACCACCACCCGGCCAGCAGCGCCACCGGCCCGGCAAAAAACTGACCCAGAAACGCCGGCTGCGAGAGCAAGCGGCCCAGCAGCGTGCCGGCGGCAAGGTTCGGCAGCTCCACCACGCGCACGCCACCCACCCACACGCCGGCGACAAACAGCAGCAGCACCGTCAGCCCGATGACCACGCCCCGCCGTCGCTCGCCGTAGAGCACGTGCCCGGCGCCGGGCAGCAGGTATGCCGCCAGCACCACCAGCGGCCAGGGGACGTGCGAGGTTCGCTCGGTCATGCGGGTGCGGAGTGTAGGGAAGTTGCTCCCGGGTGCGACATCTGCCGGCACAGGCGGGTCGCGGCGGGGGACCCTTTGCCCCCCGGTTCGGGGCGCGACCCCGTCGGCTCAACGTGGCCCTTCCAGCACGGTCAAACCCACGACCTGACCGAGCAAGAAGGTGATGCTGGCGGGAAATGGCGCCGCGGGGACGGGGTCGGGCAGCACGTGGGCGGGGGCACGGAGACGCAGCCGTATCTCCGGACGGCCCTCCCCCGCGGCAGGGGTCTGGCCGGTCGCGGGGCCGGCATCGGTGCGCTCGACCAGAAGCTGCACGTAGCGGTCGCCGTGGATGGTGAACGGTTCGACGCCGTGAACGACCACGCGCCAGCCGCCGCCGATGGGCAGGTCCATGTTGGAAAGCTCCGCGACCGTAAGGGGTGGGGGACGCCGGCGTCGGCTACGGCCTGCCCGCGTTGGGCGTCGTCGAGGATGCGGATTCCGCACCGGCGGAGGGCGTGGAGAGCACCTCGACCACGGCGTATTCGTCGAGGTTGAGCGTGGTGATTTCGCCGTCGTCGAGCCTGAGCACCAGCCGGTCGAGCCAGAGCTTGTCGTCCTTGCTGTGCGCGTACCACGAGCCGGTGGGTTTCTGGCGGTACTCCAGCACGGTGCCGACGGTCTCCGTCACCCACGTGTAGTTGCGGGCGGGGATCTGCTGGATGACCTTCACCCGGCAACCCGGGGCGATGGGCGTGCTGGAGGACGTCAAAGCGGCCATGGGAGAGCAAGTATAGCGGAAGAGGCGGCCGGCAGGGCCGGCGTGTGGCGGAGTAGAGTGTGAGTCCATGTCGGCCCCACCTTCTCAGCCCGTCCCCGGTCACGGAGAGGCGTCTGTGTCGGGCGTCGCTTCATCGCCAGCGGCCAAGTCGTGGCAGGCGCGAATCGCCGAAGCCACCGACGCCGTCGCGCAGCGTTTCGTTGAGTCGGTCAGTTACGACTGGCGTTTGTACCCGCATGACATCGCCGGGAGCATCGCACATGCGACGATGCTGGCGGCGTGCGGGCTGATCAGCGAGGCCGACCGCGACGCGATCGTTTCGGGCCTGAAGCAGATCCATGCCGAGATCGACCGCGACGGTCCGGCATGGCGCGGCTTCCGCACGGAGCTGGAAGACATTCACATGTGCATCGAGGCGGCGCTGATCGAGCGCGTCGGCGAGCCGGGGCGGAGGCTCCACACCGCACGCAGCCGCAACGACCAGGTCGCACTGGACCTGCTGCTGTGGATCCGCGCGTCCACGCAGGTGCTCCGCGACCAGGTGCTGGACGTATGCCGGGCGCTGGTGCGTCTGGCGGAGCGGTCGGCGGAGGTCGTGCTCCCGTCGTACACGCACCTGCAGCGGGCGCAGCCGATCTCGGCGGCGGCCGAAGCGTTGGCGTGGGCGACGATGCTCGACCGCGACGCCATGCGGCTGCGACAGGTGGCCAACGCCTGCACGCGCGTCTGTCCGCTGGGCTCGGGCGCCATCGCCGGGACGTCCCTGCCGACCGACCCGTCGATGACCGCCCGCATGCTCGGCTTCGACATCCCGCCGGTGAGCGCGATCGACCACACCGCCTGCCGCGACGAAGCCTGCGGCTTCACCTACGTGCTGGCCATGGTCGCCCAGCACCTGTCGCGCTGGGCCGAGCAGTGGATCATCTACATGACCACGGAGTTTTCCTTTCTGCGCATCGCCGACCGCTACACGACCAGCTCGTCGATGATGCCGCAGAAGAAGAACCCCGACATGCTCGAACTCATCCGCGGACGTTGCGCCAACGTCTACGGCGACCACGTCGCCATGCTCACGCTGCTCAAAGGGCTGCCGGTGGGCTACAACCGCGACCTGCAGGAAGACAAGCGCATCCTCTTCCGCGCCTTCGACACCGTCAGCGAGTGCCTGACGATGGCCGCGGCGATCATCGAGTCCGCGGAGTTCCTGCCGAAGAACATCGAGCCGACGCTCGAACGCGGCTTCCTCGACGCCACCAGCCTTGCGGAATACCTCGTCACGCTCGGCGTGCCCTTCCGCACCGCCCACCACGTCGTGGGCACGCTGGTGGCCCGGTGCGAGCGAGAAGGGAAAACCGCGCTCGCCCAGCTTCCTCTGCAGGCGTTCAACGAGACGCTGGCCGTCGTCACATCGGTTCGGGTCGATGACAAGGTGTTCGGTTGCCTCGGCGCCCGACAGGTGGTCTCCCGTTACCAGAGCCCGGGCGCGGCAGGCGGCGAACCGCTCAAAAAAGCGATCGCCCGGTGGCAAAAACGATTGGGCACCCCGCAGGCGGGTTGAGCCAGCCGACAAAAGCGAAGCCGGGGGTTGCGCAGCATCGCATTCCGCTGACTGCGATGTCGTCACAGGGGAGTATGACGAAAACGCTTCGTCAGTCGTTCGCCGTTGAGAGGGCCTTCGCCCGGTGGCTGGCCGCCGGCGCTACGTCCACCGACGTCAAGCGCTCCATGCTGGGGTTTCTGGCCACCCGCCTTCGGCTCTCCCACGCCACGGCGTGGTGTCTTTCCGGTTTCGCCCCGGGCGGTCGCCTGCTGGTGCTGGACCAGGCCGAGTACGCGGCGGCGTCGGGAACTCCGGGCCGTATCCCGCTGCCGACCCAGGTGCCCGAGGGGGTTCGAGCCCACTGGGGGCCACTCGACCCGCTGCTGTGCACGCTGGCCGAAACGGCCGGGCGACTGTCGGTTGCCACGCTGGAGCGGTTGCCATCCCCCGCCGACCCGAACACGCAGGTCGGGCTGAGGACCGAGCCCGTGGGGTCGGCCGGGAGCCGGACGTACGCGGCGGGGGGGCCGGGGGCGGTGCTGGTCGGCTTCTTTCGCATGCGCCAACCCGCAGGGCATGCCGACCCCCTTGGCGAGAGCCGACGTGTTGAAGACGACCGCACCCTTGGCATGCGGCCCTTGCGGCCCCGCCGAGAGGACGACGGGGCTGAGGTGCTCGGTGTCGTCCTCCAACTGGGCCGTCCCGCGGGCGCCGCCGCGTTCACACCGGATGAAGCGTGGCTGGTGCGGCGAGTGCTTCTGCGCATGCGTCGGCTCGCGTCGCAGTGCGGTTTGCCGCTGTACCCGCAGCAGCGCCAGCCCCTGGGGTTGTCCGTCCGGCAGACGCAGGTGCTGCACCATCTGCTCGGCGGATGCTCCACCAAGGAGGCCGCCGCGAAACTGGGCATCTCGGCCCTGACCGTCTCGGGCTACGTCAAGGACATCTACCGCCACTACCGCGTGCACTCCCGTTCGGAGCTGCTGTCGCGGTTCATCGAACGGTCTCGCCGGCCGTGGGCGTAGGCGACACCCTGCCAAGCTCCGCCGACGCGCGGGCCAAAGGGGCATCGGGGGGCATCTCCGTTGCCCGGATAGCACCGGCTTGCCGCTTCAGGTACCCTCGCTGACGCGGGCGGCGGGCGGCCCCGGCGTCAGGCGTCCTGCTGTGGGGGCCGTCCGTGCCGGGACCGAGGCGGGAGGTGTGCGATGCATCGTGGCGTGTGGGCGACGGCGGCGTGGGTGTTGGTGCTGGCGGTCTGGACGGGCGGGTGTGCGATGCGCGGGCAACCGGACGGCAGCGCGTCGGCCGGGGCCGCCCCCCTTAAGGGAACCGCGTGGGTCCTGACCAGCCTGCGGGGAGAGCCGCTGCCGCCGCGTCCGGCCGACTGGGCCGATCGCAACGCGCCCAGCCTCGAGTTCGACGCCGAGGGCAAGCGGGTGTCGGGCGGGGCCGGGGTGAACCGGTTCTTTGCTCCCGTGACGCTCGCCACCGGAGTAGTGGGCGCGACGGGCGGGACAGGCCGGCTGGAGTTCGGCAACGCCGGCAGCACGATGATGGCCGGCCCGGAAGACCTGATGACCCTGGAGCGACGCTATCTGGAGACGCTACGGCAGGTGCGCCGGTTCGAGGTGAAGGACGGCCGGCTGCGGCTGCTGGGCGGGGCCGGCGAGGAACTGGCGACGTTCGTCCCGGCCAAAACGCCGTAAAGTCACAGCAGGCCGCTCGGCCGACGGGGCATGCAGGCTTCCGACGGCCGGGCGGGAGGCCCAAGTCGATTGCGATGGTCAGAGGTGACGTCCTGTGGCTGGTGCTGACGGGCGGACCGGGTGCGGGCAAGACGCGGGCCGTGAGTGAGTTGCGGCGGCGTCACGGCGGCCGGCTCGAGACGCTGCCCGAGGCCGCCACGCAGGTGTACCGCCAGCTCGGCCGCCGCTGGGACCAGCTGACGGTGGACGAGCGGCGTGAGGCCCAGCGATGCATGTATCAGCTCCAGAAGGCGCAGGAGGCCGAGCTGGCCGGGCGCATCACCCCGGGCACGCTCGTGCTGCTGGACCGGGGCACGCTGGACGGGGCGGGCTACTGGCCCGACGGTGTGGAGGCCTTCTTCGACGCGATGGGCACCACCGAGGCCGACGAGCTGGCCCGCTACGATGGGGTGATTCATCTCCAGACGGCGTCGGCTCTGGGGCTTTACGACCGCGACGCGTCCAACGAGGTGCGGTTCGAGACGGCGGACGAGGCCCTCGCGTCCGACCGGCTGATGGCGGCGCTGTGGGCGCGTCACCCCCGACGGCTGGACGTGCCCGCGGCGGCGACGTGGCCGGACAAACTGGCGGCCGTGGAACGTGCGGTCGCCCAACTGGCGGCCTCGGCGGGCTTCCGCTGGCCTTGAGCGGAGGTTCGGCCTGGGGGTAGGCGACGGACGGCTTGCCTGCGGCGTCTTGAGCTACAATACTCCCGACCCGGCGAAAGCCGGGCGACAACCGAACCGGGCGTGTACCTAAGTGGCCAAAAGGGGCGGACTGTAAATCCGCTGGCTCTGCCTTCGCAGGTTCGAATCCTGCCGCGCCCATGCTGAGGACCCAAGGCATAACGACCCACGGCGCGGCCGTGGGTTTTGTGTTTTCAGGCTCCCGTCAGCAACGGGCCTTCGGAGCGTGAACCCGTAAGTAGACCATGTTCTAAAGGCGTTCGTGCGGCTTTGTTCTGCGCAAATGCATAAGCATCGGGCGTGTGCATCGGGTAGGCTGTCCCTGTGGCAGGACGTGGCGATGTCCTGCGGAGGTGACCGTCGGCGATGCGATTCAAGCGGGGCGCGTGGCTGTGGGAGACGGGGGTGACGCCGTACCTCGCCCGGCGGGTGTGTCGGGTGCGGCGGCTGGACGGTGAAGCGGGGCCGGGGTGGGCGGTCGATGCGGTCGACCGGCACGGGTCGAGCGGGGTGGACTCGTTCGAAGGGACCGTGACCCAGCTCACGCTGACTGCGCCGTGGCCGGGGGTGATCCGGGTGCGGGCGGTGCACCATCGGCCGGGGCCGGGGGAAGGGTGGGGATTTCCGCTGGAGGCGAGCCCGGGCAATCCTGCGGCACAGGCCGTGGAGACGGAGACGGCGTATCGGCTGGAGGCGGGGGAGGGGTTGGCGGTGGAGGTGCCTAAGCGGGGGTTCGGGCTTCGGTTTGTGCGCGGGGGTGAAGTGCTGACCGGAGGCGGGAGTGAATGTCTCGGCCCGGTGGAAGTGGTCGAGTGCGCGGCGAGGGGGGGCGCGGCCGGGGGGGGCGGGGCGGGGGGCGGCGGGGGGGGGCGGGTGGTCTGGGGGCAAGGGCGGGGCCAGGTGTGGATGACCCAGCGGCTGGGGCTGGACGTCGGAGAACTGGTGTACGGCTTCGGCGAGCGGTTCGGGCCGCTGGTGAAGAACGGCCAGACGGTGGTGACGTGGAATGAAGATGCGGGCACCAACTCGGACTGGGCGTACAAGTCGGTCCCGTTCTACCTGACGTCGAAGGGGTACGGGGTGCTGGTGAACTCGCCGGGGCGGGTGGAGTTCGAGGTGGGGACGGAGCACGTGACGCAGGTGCAGTTCGCCGTGAAGGGGGGCGTGCTGGACTACTTCGTGTTTTCCGGGCCGACGCCGCTGGGCGTGCTGGAGAAGCTGACGGCGGTGACGGGCCGGCCGGCGCTGGTGCCGCCGTGGTCGCTGGGCTTGTGGCTGTCCACCTCCTTCACGACCGACTACCGCGAGGCCACGGTGATGGAGTTTGTCGAGGGGATGCGGCAGCGACAGATCCCGCTGTCGGTGTTCCACTTCGACTGTTTCTGGATGAAGCAGCGGCAGTGGTGTGACTTTGAGTGGGACGCGGAGAAGTTCCCGGACCCTGCGGGCATGTTGGGGCGGCTGAAGTCGCGGGGGCTGAAGGTGTGCGTGTGGATCAACCCGTACATCTCCGGGCTGAGTCCGCTGTTTGAAGAAGCGTGCGCGGGGGGCTATCTGCTCAAGCGGACGGACGGCGGCGTGTTTCAGCGTGACCAGTGGCAGCCGTCGATGGGCATCGTGGACTTCACGAACCCGGCGGCGGTGCGGTGGTATCAGGGGAAGCTGGCCGCGCTGCTGGAGCAAGGGGTGGACTGCTTCAAGACGGATTTCGGCGAGCGCATCCCGGACGAGGGCGTGGTGTGGCACGACGGCTCATCGCCAGAGCTGATGCACAACTTTTACCCGTACCTGTACAACCGGGCGGTGTTTGAGCTGCTGGAGCGGCACCATGGCCGGGGCGGGGCGGTGGTGTTCGCGCGGTCGGCGACAGCGGGGTGTCAGCGGTTTCCGGTGCACTGGGGCGGCGACTGCGAGGCGACGTTCGTGTCGATGGCGGAGAACCTGCGCGGCGGGCTGTCGTTTACGCTCTCCGGTGCGGCGTACTGGTCGCACGACATCGGCGGCTTTGCCGGCACCGCCGACCCCGCGCTGTACAAGCGGTGGACGGCGTTCGGGCTTCTCAGTTCCCACTCGCGTCTGCACGGGTCCGAGTCGTACCGCGTGCCGTGGCTGTTCGACGACGAGGCGTCGGACGTGATGCGGCATTTTGCGGAGCTGAAGAACCGCCTGTTCCCGTACCTGTATGCCGCAGCGCACGCCGCGCACGAGCGCGGTCACCCGATGATGCGGGCGATGTTGCTGGAGTTTGCGGACGATCCTGTGTGTCGGCTGCTGGACCGGCAGTACATGCTGGGGGCGTCGCTGCTGGTGGCGCCGGTGTTCCGTGGTGATGGGGGCGTGGAGTACTACCTGCCCGCGGGTCGGTGGCGCCGGTTGCTCACCGGCGAGCTGGTGACCGGGCCGGGGTATCGGCGTGAGACGCACGACGTGTTTTCGCTGCCGCTGCTGGTGCGGCCGGGGACGCTGCTGCCGATGTCGCGGGACGGCTCGGGCCCGCGTTGGACGCCGGCGGACGCGCTGGAGCTGACCGCGTACGAGCTGGACGACGGGCAGACGGCGACGTGCACGGCTGCCGGGTCGGACGGTTCGGTGGCGCGATTCGAGGTCGTCCGCCGGGGCGCCAAGCTGCTGTGGCGGTCGTGCGGGACGGCGCGGAACGTGCTCGTGAGGGCGGTGGGCCTGTCGGCGGCAGGGGCGCCGGCGGGCGGCGGGTGGACGGTGTGGACAGACCCCGCAGTGACGCTGGAAACCACGCTGAGCTGAACACGTCTGGCGGCGGCGATTAGCGGTCGAGGGGGAGGAAAGCGGGGTTGGGGGACGGGTGAGAGGGGGGGGACGGCGTAGCATCCGAAAATCTGCCGGAAACATCGGGAAGATGCCGATGGCAGAGGACGTCAGGAGGCGCGTCGGGCGATGTTCGAGAGGCGGCTGAAGCTGCTGCTGGTGGGGCTGGTGGTGGTGCTGGTGGGGCTGGCGGTGCGGGCCGCGCACATTCAGATTGTGCAGCACGAGGAGTGGGCCGAGCGGGCGAAGGCGAGTCTGAAGCGGCACCAGCTTACGGAAACGGTGCGGGGGACGATCTATGACGTGAAGGGGCGGGTGATCGCGCAGGACGTCGCGTGCATCGACGCGTGCGTGGATTATCGGGTCATCGTGGACCCGCCCGATGAGGCATGGGTGCGTGGGGAGGCGCGGCGTCGTCTGCGGGGGCAGCTCGAGGGCAAGTCGCGGGCGGAGCGGGTGGCGTTGCTGGACGCCGAGTCGGACCGGGTGCGTCGGGACATCGAGGTGATGTGGGACGTGCTGGGGCGTTTGCCGGGGTCGTCGCCGCAGATGGTGGCGGAGGCGAGGCGGGCGATCGTGCAGCGGGTGGAGACGCGGCGTCGGCAGGTGTGGATCCGCAACTACAACGCGGCGATGCAGCGGTTTGAGAACGCGCCGCGGCCGCCGTGGATCAAGCGGTTTCTGCTGGGGGACGATGTGAACATGCCCCGGCTGGAGCAGTTCGAGATCGAAGTCGGGGAGCAGGTGTCGGCGCATCCGATTCTGCGGAACATCGCGCCGGAGGTGAACAATTATCTGGCGAAGAACCTGGAGGCGTTGCCGGGGCTGGTGCTGCGGCCGGGGATCGCGCGGTCGTATCCGTACGGGGACGCGGGGGCGCACCTCGTCGGGCACCTGGCGCCCGTGACGCGGGAGGACCTGCGGGCCGACGACGAGACCGACGAGCTGCGGCAGTACCTGCCCTCGGACCTGATCGGCCGCAGCGGGCTGGAGGCGCTGCTGGAGAAGCAGTTGCGTGGGCGTCGAGGGCGGGTGGTGCGTCTGGCGGGGCAGAGCGAGATTGTCGAGACGGTGGACAGCCAGCCGGGGGGCGACGGGCGGACGACCATCGACATCGAGCTGCAGAAGCGGATTCAGGAGCTGTTTGCCAACGCGCGGTTCGAGGTGAGCAAGGGGGTGTTCGAGGTGTCGCCGATGCACGGCGCGGCGGTGGTCATCGACATCCCCACGGGCGAGGTGCGGGCGCTGGCGACGTACCCGTCGTTCGACCCCAACACGCTGGATCAGAACATCACACGGCTGTTGCAGGACGACATCAATCTGCCGCTGCTGAACCGCGCGACGATGTCGGCGCTGGAGCCGGGCAGCACGGTCAAGCCCATGGTGGGGCTGGCGGCGATCGGGGCGGGGGTGCTGGGGATGCACGAGACCATCATGTGCAACGGCTACCTCGTGCTCGGCGGGCGGCAGTACAGCGTCGGACGCTGCTGGACGATGACGCGGCATCAGACCGACCACCGCTTCATCCCCTGGGACGACCCGCACGAGACGGGGCGGCTGAGTTTCGTGGACGCGGTGCAGCGGTCGTGCAACATCTACTTTGAAACGTGCGGCGACCGGCTGGGCATCGCCCGGCTGAGCGACTGGATGCTGCTGTTCGGGCTGGGCCGGCCGACGGGCATCGGCATCCCGGAAAACCGCGGCCGCGTGCCCAGCCAGGTGCCGATCCCGTCGTACCTGCAGCGGTCCACGAGCTGGTTCGCGGGCATCGGGCAGGGGAAAGTGCTGGCGACGCCGCTGCAGATGGCCAACATGACGGCGACGATCGCGCGGGGGGGCGTGTGGGTTCGGCCGACGCTGCTGCCGCGGGACGGGCTGCCGGAGCCGGTACGGGCGTCGCCGGGTCAGCTCGACCTGACGGCCGACGCGCTGGACCTGGGCTTGCCGGAGGAGGCCATCCGGCTGGCGAAAGAGGGGATGGTGAAGGTGGTGAACACGCGGGCGGGCAGCGGGAACGTGCTGCGTCGCAGCGACCTGTCGGTGGCCGGCAAGACCGGCACCGCGCAGGCGGCCCCGTTCACGTATCCCCGGCGCGACGCCGACGGCAACCTCGTGCGGGACGAGCGTGGGCGGGTGATCCGCGACGAGTTGCGGCTCTCCACGCGGACGAACCCGAACCCGCTGGCCCCGTGGTACCGCGGGACGGGAGCGTCGGGGACGGACCGGGCGCATGCGTGGTTCGTGGGCTACGCGCCGGCCGAGAACCCGCGGGTGGCGTTTGCGGTGCTCGTGGAGTACGGCGGGGGCGGCGGGTCGGCGGCGGCGCCGATCGCCCGCGACATCGTGCAGGCGTGCGTGGACCACGGCTACCTGCCCGGCGGGCGGGGCCGGGGCGAGACGGCGGTCGGCTATCTGGGCGGGGCGGGGTGGGATGACCTGGCCGCCGGCCCGGCCGTCGGGACAGGGTGGCCGGGGTCGGGCGGCCGCCGCGACGAGACCGGCGAACTGTTGCATGATCTTGTTGGCGTCCCCGATGTGGACGCGCGTGGGGTGTCGGCGGGCGGGTGAGGGGCGGCCGGGCGGCGGGCGTGAAGCGACGAGGGCCGGTAACCTTGCGAGCGTGTCGGGCCCGTGTCGGGGCGGTGTGGGGTTGTCCGATGCCGGAAGCGGCAAGGTGCCGGGAGTGTGGACGGGATGAGCGTGTCGGACGACAGGTCGATGGCGGGGGCCGCGGGTGCGGACGGGGGGACGGGCTCCGGCGGCGCAGGTGGCGGTGCGGAGGGTGGGGCTGGCGGTGCGGAGGGGTTGTCGTTGCCGCCGCCGCCGCGGGAGATGACCCCGGCGGTGAAGAAGGCGCTGGACCGTGACCCGCGGGTGCGGACGTGGGTGGTGCTGGCGGGGCTGGCGTTCGGGGTGGCGGTGTATCTGGGCGTTCAGAAGGTCCGGGAATGGATGGCGGACCGCTGGCTCGTGACCAGCGGGACGGTGGTGGAGGCGAAGATCGTGGAGGCGGCGGGGGTGCCGCAGGAGGGGCGTCGGCAGCCGTGGAGTGAGCTGATGAAGCTGCGGTTCACGCTGCCGGACGGGACGGAGCACACGGTGACGGGTCGGTTCCGGGAGATGCCGGGGGGGCAGAACATGGTGGTCGTGGGGCAGACGGTCGCGGTGAAGGTGGACCCGCAGCGGCCGACGCGTTGGACGGACCGCAAGGAGCCGCCGAGCGTGTGGCCGTCGCTGGTGTCGGTGTATCTGTTGATGCCGGTGTCGCTGGCGATGCTGCTCTGGGGGGCGTGGACGTCGAGGCGATTGAGGGGGCTGTGGCGTCGGGGAGAGGTGGTGCCGGCGGCGGTGCTGAGCGTGTCGTCGAGTCCGCTGGCGCCGGGGAGCTTCGCGGTGACGGCGGCGACGGCCGGGCGGGAAGGGTCGCCGCTGAAGGTGTACGTGCCCCGGCGGCTTCCGGACGGGCGGCCTCGGCAGCTCCATCGCGGGGACGTGGTGTGGGTGCTGTCGTCGTCGCCGCGAGGGGGGCTGGCGGTGGCGGTGTCGGCGTTGCCGCCAGAGGTCGGGGGCACAGCGGCCGGCAGTGGAGTGTCCGCGGGCGGCTAGCGGGGCGTAGGGTGCGGGCGGGGCGACAGGCATGTACAGCGTGCTGCGCAACTTCACCGCGTGGACCAACTGGCTCATCGTGCTGGCGGTGGGCGTGCTGGTGACGATCGGGGTGACGACGATCTGGGCGCAGTCGGAGGACCACGGCCAGAAGCAGCTGCTGTTTGCGCTGCTGTCGGTGGGCGTGCTGCTGCTGCTGCAGGTGGTGAACTACCAGTCGGTCGGGCGGGTGGCGTGGCTGCTGCACATCCTTGCGCTGATGGCGGTGCTGTACACGCTGCTGCCGTTCGTGCCGCAGAGCGGGTTCGGCGGGGTGCCGATCGTCAACGGGGCGCGGAACTGGATCGACTTCAAGATCGTGCGGTTTCAGCCCACCGAGATGGTGAAGATCACGTACGTGCTGACGCTGGCGTGGTACCTGCGGTTCCGGCAGAGCCAGCGCAGCTACCTTGGGCTGGTGCCGCCGTTCGTGATGACGCTGGTGCCGATGGTGATGATCCTCAAGCAGCCGGACCTCGGCACGAGCCTGGTGTTCATCCCGACGCTGTTCGTGATGCTGTTCGCGGCGGGGGCGCGGGTGAGCCATCTGCTGACGGTGGCGGCGGCGGGGCTGGTGTGCGTGCCGCTGGTGTGGCTGTCGGGGCAGAAGGGGACGCCGGTGTTCGAGCATCTGCCGTCGGTGGTGAAGGAGTACCAGCGGCAGCGGGTGTACGCGATGTTTTCCAACGACCCCAGCACGCTGCAGCGGGCGGGGTTTCAGCAGCACAACGCGCTGATCGCCTTCGGCTCGGGCGGGGTGTCGGGCAAGGGATGGGGGACGATCGAAGTGGGTCACCGGGTGCCCGAGAGCCACAATGACATGATCTTCGCGCTCGTCGGCGAGCAGGGGGGCTACCTTGCGGTGCTGCTGGTGCTGGCGGCGTACGGGCTGCTGTTCGTCGCGGGGATCGAAACCGCCGGCAGCACGCGCGACCCCTTCGGCCAGATGGTGGCCATCGGGCTGACGGCCATGCTGGCGGCGGGGGCGTTCCTCAACATCATGGTCGTGCTCAAGCTCATGCCGGTGACGGGGGTGACGCTGCCGTTCATCAGCTACGGGGGTAGTTCGCTGCTGGCCAACTTCATTCTCGTGGGGCTGCTGATGAACATCGCCAGCCGCCGGCCCATCGTCATTTCCAAGAGCACGTTCGAGGCAGACGACTGAGGTTTGCCCCGCGCATGGCCGTGAGGGCGGCGTTGCGGGTATGGTGGGGTCGCCCCGCACGTGACGTGTCGGGGGACCCGGTCCCGCGGTGACGCGATGCGCGATGACGTGCTGCTGCCGCCCGAACTGCTGCCCCGGCTGGACCGGCTGGACGTGCTGTCGCGCAAGGTGCTGGCGGGGAAGCTGCGGGGCGAGCGTCGCAGCAAGCGACGCGGCCAGTCGGTCGAGTTCGCCGACTATCGCAACTACGTCGTCGGCGACGACCTGCGGCACATCGACTGGAACATCTACGGGCGGCTCGACCGGCTGTTCCTGAAGATGTTTCTCGAAGAGGAGGACTTGTCGCTGTACGTCGTGGCGGACCTCTCGGCGTCGATGAACTTCGGCACGCCGAACAAGGCGCTGTACGCCCGCCGCGTGGCGGCCGCGCTGGCGTACGTCGGGCTGGTGCACCACAACCGGGTGGTGGTGTACGGGCTGGGGGCGCGGGTGAAGCCGACGGGGCCTTGGGCGGGCAGGTCGGGCGGGGGTGCGGGGGAGGGGAGCTCGGGCGGCGTGGTGGAGAGCGGGGCGATGCGGGGGCGGGTGCGCGTGCCGAAGATGCTGGACTTCCTGTCGCGGCTGACACCGTCTCCGCCGGGCGAGGCGGTGTCGCTGGAGGCGGCGCTGCGTCGGGTGACGCTCTCGGCCCGCGTGCGCGGCGTCGTGGTGCTGATTTCCGACTTCCTTGACCCGGCCGGTTACGAGCGGTCGCTGCGCCCACTGCTGGGCGGACGGTACGACGTGTATGCGGTGCAGATCCTTTCTCCCGAAGAGATCGACCCGACGCTGGCGGGCGACCTGCGGCTGAAGGATGTGGAGGACGGCGCGGAGGCGGAGGTGTCGGTGAACGCGGCGCTGCTCAAGCAGTACCGCGCGACGGTCAACGCGTATTGCCTTGGCCTCAAGCAGCACGTCGTCCGGCGCGGCGGGCAGTACCTGTTCTCGTCCACCGCCGTACCGTTCGATACGCTGGTGCTGGCGTATCTTCGGCAGCGGGGACTGCTGGCGTGAGGGAGGCCGCGGAGGCACAACGGCAGCACGGGCGAGGGAAGCTGGCGGGGGTGGGGGCGAGGTGGCGATGGGCTTTTTGACGCCGATGGCGGGCGTGCTGGCGGTGCTGCTGACCGTGCCGCCGCTGCTGCTGTTGTACTTTCTGAAGCTGCGTCGGCGCGAGATGGTGGTGCCCAGCACGCTGCTGTGGCGGCGAGCGGTGCAGGACCTGCAGGTCAACGCGCCGTTCCAGCGGCTGCGTCGCAACCTGTTGCTGCTGTTGCAGCTGCTGGCGGTGCTGGCGCTGGCGGTAGCGCTGAGCCGGCCGACGGTGTCCGGCGTCGTGGCGTCCGGCGAGCGCGTGGTGGTGCTGATCGACCGCTCGGCGTCGATGTCGGCGACGGACGGGGCGGGGGGGCGGAGCCGGCTCGACGAGGCGAAGTCGCGGGCGAAGGCGTTGATCGACGGTCTGCCGCGGGCGTCGCGGGCGATGGTCATCGCGTTCGATGACCGGGCGGAGATCGTCCACCCGTTCAGCGGCGACACCGCCGCGCTCAAGCGGGCGGTGGACGGCATCGCGCCCGGGGACCGTCTCACGCGGCTGAGGCTGGCGTACCAGCTCGCCGACGCGCAGGGCGCCATGCGGGCGGGGGTGGTGCAGGACGCCGAGACGATCGAGCCGCCGGAGGTGTACGTGTTCTCCGACGGTCGGGCGGCGGACACCGCGGAGCTGTCGCTGCGCGGGAGGGTGCGGTTCGTGCGGCTGGGCGAAGACACGTCGGGCAACATCGCGGTGGTGGCGCTGTCGGCGCGTCGCAATTTCGAGCGGCCGAGCGAGGTGCAGGTGTTCACGCGGCTGGCGAACTTCGGGCCCGAGCCGGTCGGGGCGGACGTGCAGTTGACGGTGAACGGTCGGCTCACCCGGGTGGGCCGGGTGACGCTGCCGCCGCAGCGGTGGTCGCCGGAGCAGCGCCGGGCGGCGGAGGCGGCGGGCACGGCGTTCCGCGATGCGCTGGAGTTCGTGGTGGACCTGCCGGACGCGGCCGTGCTGACGGTCGAACAGATGAACCGCCAGGGAGACGTGCTGGCGGCCGACGACGCCGCGAGTGTGGTGGTCCCGCCGCCCCGGCAACTTTCGGTGGCGTTTGTCACGGACGGCAACAACCCGTACCTGTTGCGACTGGTGGAAGCCCTGCCCCTGCGGTCGCCACGGGTGCTCACGCCGGCGGAGTACGAGCGTCTGGCGGAGACGGGCGGCGGGAGCGGCGACGCGGTGGACGTGTTCGTCTTCGACGGGCACCGCCCCCGGCGCCTGCCGGCCGCGGGGCACTTCATCTATTTCGGGACGTTGCCCGCGGGGCTGAGGCTGACGGCCGAGACACGGGAAGGCGCGCTGGTGGTCGATCCGTCGGTGTTCACCGTGCTGGACTGGAAGCGCGACCACCCGGTGTTTCGGGGTTTGTCGTTGGGGGCGGTGGTGGGGCAGGAGGCGATCCGGCTGATCCCCGCAGCGGAGAGCGAGGTGCTGGCGGAGGGCACCCGGGGGCCGCTGGTGGTGCTGCACCGCGAGGGGCGCAGCATCCACCTGGCGGTGGCGATCAACCCGATGCAGAGCAACTGGCCGCTGCGGGTGAGCTACCCCGTTTTCGTGCTCAACGCGTTGCAGTTCATGGCGACGGCGTCGGACCTGAGCGTGCGGCCGACGTACCGCCCGGGGGACGCCCCGGTGCTGCCGCGTGCGGCGGTGTCGGCGGCGCTGGGGGGCGGGACGCGGCTGCGTCTGGTGCCGGAGCCGGGTGCCGACGGGCGGACGGGCGGGGTGGCCGGGCGGGTCGGTGGGCCGGTGCTGGAGGTGGAGGTGGCGGACGGGGCCGGGCCCGGGGCCGACGGCGGCGGCGGCTCAGAGCTGACGCTGCCGACGCTTGAGCACGTCGGGGTGTACCGGACGGAGCCGCCGGTGGCGGGGTTCGAACGGCTGGCGGTGAACCTGCTGGATGCGAACGAGTCGGACGTGCTGCCGGCCGAGGCTGCCCCGGGGGGCATCGGGGAGACGGTGGTGCAGCGGGCCGGCGGGACGCTGGCCGGGGTGCGCACGGAGGTATGGTGGTGGCTGGTGGCGGCGGTCGCCGTGCCGGTGCTGCTGCTGGAGTGGCTGGTGTTCACCCGCCGGACGCACGCGTGAGGGCGGGTGAAGCGTGTGTGAAGAGGATGGTGATGCAACGGCCTTTGCGTTAGGGTGCCGCTGTGACGCAAGGGTCGGGCAGGTCGGGGCCGTCGGGCGTGTCGGGACCGGACGGAGGAAACGCGGGTGCGGCGCGGCCGGCGTCGTCGCGTCCGGGGGTGCTGGCATTCGGGTCGATCGACAGTGCCCGCGGTTCGCTGGTGCTGCTGCTGGGGCTGAATCTGCTGACGTACCTTGACCGTCAGGTGCTGGCGGCGGTGGAGTCGCGCATCCAGCTGGACATCCTGCCCGACGACCCCAACGCGCAGGCGAAAATGGGGCTGCTGGCGACGATGTTCCTCGTCAGCTACATGGTGTTTTCGCCGGCGTTCGGGGTGCTGGGCGACCGGATGAGCCGGTGGGTGCTGGTGTCCATCGGGACGGTGCTGGGGGCACTGGCGACGGGATGGACGGGGGTGGCGGCGTCGTTCGCGGGGCTGTTTCTGGCGCGGTGCATGGTGGGGGTGGCCGAGGCCGCGTACGCGCCCGTGGCGCCGACGCTGCTGTCGGACCTGTACCCGGTGAAGGACCGCGGCAAGATCCTCGCGTGGTTTTACGCGGCGATTCCAGTGGGTTCGGCGGTGGGCTACGCCTACGGGGGGCTGGTGGCCGACTTTTTTCACTGGCGGTGGGCGTTTCTGGGGCTGGTGATCCCGGGGATCGTGCTGGGGCTGGTGCCGCTGTGGTTCAAGGACCCGCGACCGGTGGCGACGCGGACGGCGGCGGGGGGACAGCCGGGAGCCGCCGGGGGGCCGCCGGCGCCGCTGGCCGAACGCCTGCGGACCTACGGGCGGCTGTTCCGCATCCCGTCGTATGCGCTGTGCTGCGGCGGGATGACGGCGATGACGTTTGCCATGGGCGGCATTTCGTTCTGGATGCCGCGGTACATCCATGTCACGCGGGAGCACGGCACGCTGGGGGGGGTGACGCTGACGCTGGGCGTGATCGTCGTGGTCACGGGGCTGGCGGCGACGCTGGGGGGCGGCTGGCTGGGCGACAAGCTGCGCGACCGCTACGGCGGGTCGTATTTTCTCGTCTCCGGCGGGGGGCTGCTGGCGGGCTTCCCGCTGTTTCTGCTGGTGCTGCTGCTGCCGTTCCCGTGGGCGTGGGTCCCGCTGGCCGGGGCGGTGTTCTGCCTGTTTTTCAACACCGGGCCGTCGAACACGATCATCGCCAACGTCACCGAGCCGCCGGTGCGGTCCACCGCGTTCGCGCTCAACATTTTCATCATCCATGCCCTGGGCGATGCGATCTCGCCGCCGCTGATCGGCTACATGGCCGACCGCGTCGGGCTGGGTCTGGCCATCGGCGTGGTGGGGGTGATGTTCCTGGTGGGCGGCGTGCTGTGGCTGCTGGGAGCGCGCTACCTCGCCCGCGACACGGAGCGCGTGGAACGCAAGTACCCGCACAGCCGCAGCGAAGGCGTTCCGATTCCGGTGTAGGTGGGCGGGCCGAACGGGGGGGGCGGGTGGGCCTGAGACGCGGCGGCGCGGGGCGGGCCGGCGGACAGGTTTGCCGGGGGGGGCGAGGGCGCTTATCAGTAGGCGATGAACGAAGCGGCATCCGACGCGGCCACGCCCCGCGAGATCATCCCCATCCTCGATTTCGGCTCTCAGTACGCGCAGCTCATCGCCCGGCGCGTGCGGGAACTGGGGGTGTATTCCGAGCTGGTGCGGCCGGACATCGCCCCGGACGAGCTGCTGAAGATGCGGCCGAAGGGGGTCATCCTCTCGGGGGGGCCCAGTTCGGTGTACGAGAGCGGCGCCCCCCGGCCGCACCCCGAGCTGTTCACGCGGCTGTTCGCGGCGGGGGTCCCCGTGCTGGGGATCTGCTACGGCATGCAGTTGGGCGCGGAGCTGCTGGGCGGGAAGGTGACCCCCGGCCGCGCCCGCGAGTTCGGCTCGGCACGGCTGACGCTGCTGGGCAGCGACGCACTGACCAAGGGGTTGCCGGCCGAGACCACCGTGTGGATGAGCCACGGCGATCAGGTGTCGCAGCTCCCGTCCGACTGGACGCCGCTGGCGACCACCCCGACGTGCCCGTTCGCGGCGGCCAGGCACAACCGCTATCCGTTTTACGGGGTGCAGTTTCACCCCGAGGTCACGCACACGCCCCGCGGCGAGATCCTCTTCCAGAACTTCCTCTACGACATCTGCAAGTGCAGCAAGTCGTGGAACATGGGCAACTTCGTCGAGCAGGCGGTGGCGAAGCTGCGACAGCAGGTGTCGCGGTACGGCCCGGACGCGAAGGTGATCTGCGGGCTCTCCGGCGGCGTGGACTCGTCGGTGACCGCCGCGCTGCTGCACCGCGCCGTCGGCGACCAGCTCGTGTGCATCTTTGTGGACAACGGTCTGCTGCGCAAGGGCGAGCGGACGCTGGTCGAGCAGACGTTCCGCGACGTGTTCAAGATCAACCTCGTGGTGTCGGACGCGTCGGAGCAGTTTCTCAAAGCGCTCGACGGCGTGACCGACCCTCAGCAGAAACGCAAGATCATCGGCCGGGAGTTCATCGAGGCGTTCAAGCGAGAGGCCAGGGCCATCCCCAACGCTCACTTTCTGGCGCAGGGCACGCTCTACCCCGACGTGATCGAATCCGGCCACGGACATGCGGGGACGGCCGCCAACATCAAACTGCACCACAACGTCGGCGGGCTCCCCGAGCAGCTGGGTTTCGAGCTGGTCGAGCCGCTGCGTGAGCTGTTCAAGGACGAGGTGCGGGCGCTGGGCGAGGTGCTCGGGCTGCCGGAACACATCGTCTGGCGTCACCCCTTCCCGGGGCCGGGGCTGGCGGTGCGGATCATCGGGGCGGTGACGCCCGAACGGCTGCGCGTGCTGCGCGACGCCGACGAGATCGTTCTGGAAGAGCTGATCGCCGCCAACCTCTACCGCGCCACCAGCCAGGTGTTCGCCGTGCTGCTGCCGGTCGGCACGGTGGGGGTGATGGGTGACGCCCGGACCTACGACAGCGTGGTGGCCGTCCGCGCGGTGGAAAGCAAAGACTTCATGACCGCCGACTGGTGCCGCCTGCCCTACGACCTGCTGGCCACGATGTCCCGCCGCATCGTCAACGAAGTCCGCGGCGTCAGCCGTGTGGTGTACGACATTTCCAGCAAGCCGCCGGCGACCATCGAGTGGGAGTAGGCGTCCCCCCCTCTTGCTACCCCCTCCTGACCGCCCCGACTCCCGCCCCCCCCTGACCCCCCCGCCCCCCTGACCCCCGTTGCCCCATCTTGCCTTCCCGCTCCCCGCCGCTGCGCTGCAGGCACGTCACCGGGGTGTCCACCGGACCTGACGTCACTTTGCGGTGATGGCGTCGCCGGAAGGCGCCGTTCGGGTGAGGGCGACGTCGGGTTCGGGCCGTGTGCCGCCGGGGGCGAGAGGGCTGCCCGGCGGCAGCGCCTCGGCCGGGACGCGGCGGAGCCGGCGCCGCAGGACCGCGGCGTCGTCCAGCAGCGTGTAGGCCACCGGCGTGATCAGCAGCGTCAGCAGCAGCGCCATCGACTGCCCGCCGATGACCACCACCGCGACGGCCCGGCGTTCCTCGGCACCGGGGCCCGTGCCCAGCCACAGCGGCAGCATGCCCGCCACCAGCGAGAGCGTGGTCATGAGGATCGGCCGCAGGCGGTCACGGCAGCCCTGCATGACCGCGGCGTGGCGTTCCAGCCCCGCGGCGCGGAGCTGATTGATGTGATCGATCTGCAGGATCGCGTTCTTCTTCACCACGCCGAAGAGCACCAGCATCCCCAGCGCCGAGTACAGGTTCAGCTGCTCGCCGGCCAGCACAAGCGAGAGCAGGGCGAACGGCACCGACAGCGGCAGGCTCAGCAGAATCGTGACCGGGTGGACGAGGTGCTCGTACTGGCTGGCCAGGATCATGTACATCAGCACCACCGACAGCAGCAGGGCGATGACGAACTCGCGGTAGGTGCGTTCGAACTCCCGGCCGGCCCCGCGGACGGACACGGTGTAACCCGGGGCCATGTTCATCGCCTCGGCCTCGCGGAGCAGGGCCTGTGTCCGCTCCGCCAGGGCGAAGCCCGGGGCGACCGTACCGCGGACGCGCGAGTCGCGGGCGCGGTCGAGCCGGTCCACACGCGCCGGGGCGGTGGCGGGCACCACTTCGGCGATGTTCTGCAGCTCCACGAGCCGGCCGTCGGGCGTGCCCAGCAGCAGCGTCGGGACCTGCTGCGGCGTTGTGCGGAACTCGGGGGCGAGGCGCAGGCGCACGTCGTAGTTCTCGTTGGTAGCCGGGTCGCGGAACCGCGAGACCTCCTGGTCGCCGCCGATGAGCAGCCGCACGGCCGTGCCGATGTCGCGCGAGGTCAGCCCGAGGTCGGCGGCGCGCTCGCGGTCGATGCGGACCAGCAGCTCGGGGCGGTCGAGCTTGAGCGTCGTGTCCAGCCCGACGATGCCGCCGATGGCCTCCCCGCGTCGGACCAGCTCCCGGCTGTACGCGGCGAGCTGCTCGAGGTCGGGTCCGGAGAGGGAGAAGTCGATGTCGAAGTTGCCGCCGCCGATGTTGAACCCGGGGAAGTTGCGTACCGAGACCCGGACGCCCTGCGCGAGGTACTTGCGCATCTCCGCCCGCAGCTTCTGCATCACGTCGGTCTGGGTGTAGTTGCCGCGGAAGGTGGCCATCGGGTCGCCCCGCAGCAGGTCCCGGACGAAGCGTCCGACACTGGGGTAGCGCTGCTCGTGGGGGGCGATGGCCACGTACAGGTTGCCGGAGTTGACGCCGCCGATGAACCCGGCCCCGGCGGTGGCCAGCACCGTGCGGACCTCGGGCATCCTGAGCACGTCGGCTTCGATGCGGCGGACGACGTCATCCATCGCGGCGAAGCTGGTGCCCTCGGGCGCGGAGATCTGCACGTCGAACTCGGACTCGTCCGCCCCCTGCGGCAGGAACCCCTGCGGCACGGCGTAGAACAGCGGCACGGCCGAGGCCATCACGAGCACCGCCAGCACCACCGCCGCCGCCCGGAAGCGCAGGAACAGCCCCAGGAGCCACAGGTAGCCGACTTCCAACGGCCGGTAAAAGCCGCCCCGGCTCGCGGGCGTGTCGGCCGCCACCGCCGCCGTGATGCCGAACTGGAACAGGAACCGCCCGCTGATGGAGCTCATGAACGAGACGGGCACGAAGATGATGGCCAGCGAGAGCGTCGTGGCGGTGACGGCCAGCGCGATCTCGGCAGTGCCCTGCCGCGCCGCCTCCATCGGCGGCAGCCCCTTCTCCTCGACGAAGCGGTAGATGTTCTCCAGCACGACGATGGCGTCGTCGATGACGATGCCCACCATCAGCACCAGCGCCAGCATCGTCACGCTGTTGAGCGTGAACCCCAGCACCCACATCATCGCGAACGTGGTGATGACCGACGTGGGGATGGCGATGCCGGCGATGAGCGTGCTCCGCCACGACCGGGTGAACGCCAGCACCACGAGGCACGCGAGGATCGACCCGGCGATCAGGTGCACGTCGATCTCCCGCAAGGCCGCGTAGATGTAACGCGACTGGTCGCGCAGGACGGCGGTGGTCACCCCCGGCGGCAGCAGCGCCTGCGCCCGTGCGAGGTTTTCCTTGACCGCCTCGATGGTCTCGATGGTGTTGGCGCCGGTCTGCCGACGGATCTCCAGCACCACCGCGGGCTTGCCGTTGAGCCGGGCGGCCGTGCGCTGCTCGGCCTGGCCGTCCTCCACGCGGGCGACGTCCCGCAGCCGCACCGGCCGGCCGTCGATTCTGGTGAGCACGATCTCGCCAAACGCGTCGGCCGACGTTAGCCGCCCCGCCGTCCGCACCGAACGCTCCCGCCCCGGCGAAGTCAGGTTGCCCCCCGGCACCTCGCTGTTCTCCCGCGCTACGGCTTCGGCCACCGCCGACACCGGCAGACGCACGGCCGCCAGCCGGTCGGCGTCGAGGTCGATGTTGATCGTCCGCTCGGCCCCGCCGACGATCGACACGCCGCCCACGCCCTTGGCCCGCTCGAGCTGCGGCTTGACCAGCTTGTCGGCGATTTCGGTCAGCTCCCGGATCGACCGCTCGCCCGAAAGCGCGATGGTCATGATCGGAAACGCGTCGTTGTCGAACTTGCTGACCACCGGCGGGTCGGCCTCGCGGGGCAGGTTGCGTTGCGCCGCCTGCACGCGGTCGCGGACGTCCTGCGCCGCGGCGTCGAGGTCCACGTCCAGCCGGAACGTGACGATGACGAAACTCAGCCCCGACGCCGACACCGATCGCAGCTCTTCGATGCCCGCGACCGTGTTGACCGCCTCTTCGATCCGCTGGCTGATCTCCCGCTCCACCTCTTCCGGCGAGGCCCCCGGCAGCGTCGTCCGCACCGTCACCGTCGGCAGCTCGACCGCCGGCAACCGGTCCACCCCCAGCCCGCTGTACGCCGCCAGACCGACCACCACCATCGCCAGCACGAGCATCGACGCGAACACCGGGCGTCGGATGAAGGTGTCGATGAAGCGGTTCATGTCGGTTGCCAACCCTAGGAGCGTGCGGCCGCCGCAAACCTCTGCGTTGTCCGCATCGGCCCGCCGGACCTACTGTGCGTCGGCCGCCGGGTTTTCGTCCCTGTGACCCAGTCGTTTTTGTGACAGATTCGTGCGGGCGGTGTCGTCGCCCGCCGCCGTCCTTCCTGCAGGCCTCAGCCTCGTTGCGATGACCCCTCCGCACCCTGCCCGCCGACCTTCGTCCGCCGGAGCTGGGCCGGCGTGTCGCAGGCGGAGCGCGGCGGCGCGTTGGGCGTGGTGGACGGGCCTGGGGCTGGCGATGGTTTTGTCGGCAGCGGCGCCGGGGTGCGACCGCTCGGCCGCGAGCGTTTCCCCTGCGACGCAGCCCGCGACGCAACCGCCGACGCCGCCCGGGGCGCCCGCGACGGCGGGAGCGACGGCGGCCGTGACCGTGCGGCTGGGCGACGTCAAGCCCGCGGTCGCGGAGGTGGTGGTCGAGGCCGTCGGCAGCCTCGTGGCCGAGCACGATGTGACGGTGTCCGCCAAGGTGCCGGGCCGACTGAGCCGCGTGGCGGTGGACGTCGGCGACCGGGTGGCGCCTGGCGCCGTGCTGGCGGTGGTGGACGAGACCGACTTCCGCCTGGCGCTGATGCAACGCGAGTTCGCCCTGCAGCAGGTGCTGGCGGAGCTGGGGACGGACCGTGTCCCCGGCGAGGATTTCGACCTCGGCACCGTGCCGTCGGTGGCGCGGGCGAGGGCCGAGGCCGAGAACGCCCAGCGGCGGCTGGAGCGGGTGCGGGCGCTGTTCGAGCGGCCGTCACCCCTCGTGGCCGAGCAGGAGTACCGCGACCGGCTCACCGAGCTGGAGGTGGCGCAGCGCAACGTGGCGTCCGCCGAGCACGCCGCACGCGCGCTGGTGGCCACCGCCCGGGCCCGCGCGGCCGAGCGCGACGCGGCCGCCCAGCGGCTGGCCGACTGCACGATTGGCGCGCCTGTGCCCGTGGACGCCCCTCCCAGCGCTCTTCCCGGCGCCCCCCTCTCCGCCCTTCCCGCGGGCGCAACGGGGTCGGCCGACGGCCCGCCCACGTGGGCGGTGGCCGAGCGCTTCGTCTCGGCCGGCGAGTACGTTCGCGAGGGCGACCGGCTCGTCCGGCTGGTCTGGGACACCACGCTGCGGTTCCGGGCCGCCGTGCCGGAGCGCTTCGTCGGGCAGGTCGAGGCGGGGCAGGTCGTGCACCTGCGGGCCGACGGCGTGAGCGGGGCGGTGCAGTGCACGGTGCGGCGGGTCGCGCCGGCCATCGACCCGGCCACACGGACGTTCCAGCTCGAGGCCGAGGTGCCCAACGCGTCGCTGCGGCTCAAGCCGGGGGGCTTCGCCCGCGGTCAGGTCGTCGTCGGTCGCCGCGACGACGTCCGCGAGGTGCCCGCGGCGTCGCTGGTCAGCTTCGCGGGCATCGACCGGGTGTTCTCGGTGGCCGACGGCCGGGCGGCCGAGCACGTCGTCGAGGTGGTGGACCGCCGGGGCGACCGGCTGGTGGTCAGCGGGCTGCCCGGAAGTGTGCGGCAGGTCGTGGTGAGCAATGCCGGCAGGCTGGCCCGCGGGGTGGCGGTGCAGGTCGAGCCGTGAGTTGCCCGGTCGTGGATGCTCCGCAGGCCGGTCACACGCCGACACGCCGTCGGGCGCTTCTGCGTCCGGTGGGCGGAGAGGCTGCCTCGTCATCCGCGGCCGACGGCGGCGCGGCTGAGGCGTCGGCGGGTTGGGCCGGGCGGGGGGCGGGCGTGACGTACTTGCGCAGGTATTGGCCGGTGTAGCTGCCGTCCACGGCGGCCACCTCTTCGGGCGTGCCCGCGGCGATGATGCGCCCGCCGCCCTCGCCCCCCTCGGGGCCGAGGTCGATGACCCAGTCGGCGCACTTGATCACGTCGAGGTTGTGTTCGATCACCAGCACCGTGTTGCCCATGTCGGCAAGACGCCCCAGCACGCCCAGCAGGTTGCGGATGTCGGCGAAGTGCAGTCCGGTGGTCGGCTCGTCGAGCACGTAGAGCGTGTGGCCGGTGGGCGTCTTGCCCAGCTCGGTGGCGAGCTTGACGCGCTGGGCTTCGCCGCCGGAGAGCTGGGTGCTCGGCTGGCCGATGCGGATGTACCCCAGCCCCACGTCGCTCAGCGCCTTGAGCAGTTGCTGGATGCGGGGGAAGTTCTCGAAAAACGCCAGCCCCGCTTCGACGGTCATGTCCAGGACGTCGGCGATGTTCCTGCCGCGGTAGTGGATCTCCAGCGTCTCGGCGTTGTACCGCCTGCCCTTGCACACCTCGCAGGGCACGTTCACGTCCGGCAGGAAGTGCATCTCGATGGTCTTGATGCCTTGACCCTGACAGGCCTCGCACCGCCCGCCCTTGACGTTGAAGCTGAACCGCCCGGCCTCGTAGCCGCGGATCTTGGCGTCCTTTGTGCGCGCGAAGACCTGACGGATCTCGTCGAAAACGCCCGTGTACGTGGCCGGGTTGCTCCGGGGCGTGCGGCCGATCGGGCTCTGGTCGATTTCGATGACCTTGTCGATCTTGCCGATCGACGGCAGCGCCGCGTAGGCACCGGGGCGGGTCTTGCTGCCGTAGAGGCGGCGCTTGAGCGCCGGCAGCAGGGTCTGGTTGATCAGCGTGCTCTTGCCGCTGCCCGAGACGCCGGTCACGCACACCAGCCCGCCCAGCGGCACAGTGAGGTCCACCTGCTTGAGGTTGTTCTCGCTGCAGCCGGTGATGCGGATGGCGTTTTTGAAATCCAGCGTGCGGCGGGTGTCGGGGACGGCAATGGCGGTCTCGCCCCGCAGGAACCTCAGCGTCACGCTCTTTCCGAACCGCAGCGGCGAGTCCTCGGCGGCGGCCTCGGGGGCCAGCAGCGCCGCCACCGGGCCCTGCGCCACGACCGAACCGCCGTGCACCCCCGCCCCGGGGCCGATGTCGATGAGATGGTCGGCCTCGCGGATGCACTCCTCATCGTGCTCGACGATGATCACCGTGTTGCCGATGGACTGCAGCCGCCGCAGCGTGCGGATCAGCCGCGTGTTGTCGCGCTGGTGCAGCCCGATGGTCGGCTCGTCCAGCACGTAGCACACGCCCACCAGCCCGCTGCCGACCTGCGTGGCCAGCCGGATGCGCTGGGCTTCGCCGCCGGAGAGCGTGCCCGTGCGCCGGTCGAGCGAGAGGTAGCCCAGCCCGACGTCGATCATGAAGCCCAGACGTGCGTTGATCTCGCGGACCACCGGCTCGGCGATCGCCGCCCCTTCCGAAGTGAGCTTGAGGTTCTCGAAAAACGCGCGGGCCTCGAGCACGGTCATCCGCGTCACGTCGTGGATCGACCGCCCGGGGAGCAGAGGCACGGCGTCGGCCTTGCCGCGTCGGCCGGTTTTGTCCGAAGGCTTCTCGGCAGGGAGGGTGGGGGCCGCGGGGTACAGCGGCAGCCGCCCGCCGTCGGCCGACTCCAGCCGCACCGCCAGCGTCTCCGGACGCAGCCGCGTGCCCCGGCAGGCGTCGCACGGCTGCTCGGACATGTACGCGTGCAGCCGCTGGCGGATGTACTCGCTCTCGGTGTTCTCGAACCGCCGGTGCAGGTGGGGGATGACCCCCTCGAACCAGCAGCCCGTGCCGAGGTCGCCCTTGGCGTCGGTGCCGTAGAGCAGCACGTCGCGGACCTTCCTGGGGATGTCGCGGAACGGCTGGGTGTAGTCCACGCCGAAGTCTCGGCAGAACGTCCGCAGCACGCGGCTGTAGTAGATGTTCATCCGCGGGCCGTTCTTGCGCCACGGCTCGATCGCCCCGTTCTGCAGGCTCACCGTGTCGTCGGGTACGATCAGGTCCAGGTCGAACTCGGCCTTGGTCCCCAGCCCGTGGCACACCGGACACGCCCCGTTGGGCGAGTTGAAGGAGAACAGCCGCGGTTCCAGTTCGGTCAGCGACACGTCCGGGTGGTCAGGGCAGGCGAACTTTTCGCTGTAGAGCGTGTCGCGCCAGCCGCCCTCCACGGACGCATCGGCCACGGAGATGACCACCAGCCCCTGCGAGAGCTTGAGCGCGGTCTCCACCGAGTCGGCCAGTCGGCTGCGGACCTCGGGCTTGAGCACGATGCGGTCCACCACCGCCTCGATGGTGTGCGCGAAGGTCTTCTTCAGCTCCGGCGGCTTGCCGGGCACCAGCTCCAGCACCTGCCCGTCCACCCTCGCCCGCACGAACCCCTGCCGGTCCAGCGCGGCGAACAGCTCGCGGTGCTCCCCCTTCTGCTGGCGCACCAGCGGCGCGATCACCATCAGCTTCGTGCCCGGCGGCTGCCGCATCACGTCATCGACGATCTGGCTGGGCGACTGCCCGGTGATCGGCTTGCCACAGCGGTGACAGTGCGGCCGGCCCGCCCGTGCGAACAGCACCCGCAGGTAGTCGTAAATCTCAGTGGTGGTCGCCACCGTACTCCGCGGGTTGTGGCTGGCGCTGCGCTGCTCGATGGCGATCGTCGGCGGCAGGCCTTCGATCTCGTCCACCTCGGGCTTCTGAAGCTGGTCCAGGAACTGCCTCGCGTACGTCGAGAGGCTCTCCATGTACTTCCGCTGCCCCTCGGCGAAGACCGTGTCGAACGCCAGCGTGCTCTTGCCCGACCCCGACAGCCCGGTGATCACCACCAGCTGGTCCCGCGGGATGTCCACGGACAGGTTCTTGAGGTTGTGCTCCCTCGCCCCGCGGATGCGAATCGCCTTCACCGGACCCGGCTCGACCATGCACCACTCCCGCCGTCGCGGGCGTCGGCGTGCCCCGCCGACTTCACCCGCAGGCCGAGCATAGTGGGCTATTCCGGCGTCGGGGTCCCTACGCTCCTTTCAATGTTTTCCGCAGGCAAACTCGCCGCCGCGGTGGCCTTGCTGCTCCTGGCGCTGGCCGCCACCGCCGTCCATGGCTGTCAGGTGTCGCCGCCGCCGGGGCTTCGGTGGGCGTGGGTGGGCGGCGTGACCGACACGTCGGCCGTGCTGGTCGCCGAGCTGCACGACCCCGACCAGTACCGCCACCTCCGCCTTACCCTCACCACCCCGGACGGCACCACCCGCAACCTCCGCCCCGACCCGCCCGCCGGCACCCGCGGCCAGATCGCCCGTTTTCAGCTCACCGACCTCACCCCCGCCACGCTGTACCAGTGGCGGCTGGGCTTCGTGGCCCCTCCGCCGGCCACCACGCCCAACCCCGCCCCCCGCGCCGGCCGCTTCCACACCTTCCCCGCCCCGGGCACGCCCACCGCCTTCACCTTCGCCCTCGGGGCGTGCATGCGCACAGGCACCGAGTCGCCCGTCTTCGCCCACATCGCCCGCTACCGCCCGGCGTTTTTCCTGCACATGGGCGACCTGCACTACGAAGACATCGCCGACAACGACCCCGCCCGCTTCGAAGCCGCCGTCGCCACGCAGCTCTCCGGCCCGGCCCTTCGACCGCTGCTCGAAACGACCCCCATCGCCTACGTGTGGGACGACCACGACTTCGGCCCCAACGACAGCGACTCGACCTCCCCCTCCAAGGCCGCCTCCGCCGCCGCGTACCGCACGCTCGTCCCGCACTACGACCTGCACGACGACACGGCCGTCTACCAGGCCTTCACCGTCGGCCGCGTCCGCTTCGTGCTGGCCGACCTCCGCTCGCAGCGCCTCCGCCCCGCCCAGCGACCTTCGCCCGGCAGCGACGAGACCCCCACCGCCGTCGGCACCATGCTCTCCGAGCGGCAGCTCGAGTGGCTCAAGTCCGAACTGCTCGCCGCCTCGCGCAGCCACGCGGTGGTGTTCTTCGTCTCCACCGTCCCGTGGATCGACTCCGGCAGCTCGCGCGACTCGTGGAACGGCTACCGCACCCAGCGCCGACATCTCGCCGAGTTCTTCCGCGACCACGGCATCACCAACCTCGCCATCCTCTCCGGCGACGCCCACATGCTCGCCCTCGACGACGGCACCCACTCCTCCTTCACCCTCCCACCGTCGCCGCCGGGGCCG
Organism: Tepidisphaerales bacterium; assembly: GCA_046299715.1. Taxonomy (GTDB): domain Bacteria; phylum Planctomycetota; class Phycisphaerae; order Tepidisphaerales; family Tepidisphaeraceae; genus JBBRUM01. The sequence goes on from JBKBHU010000014.1 coordinate 48,512, forward strand.
GTCGTCTTCCACGCCGGCGCCCTCGACCAGCGCGAGTCCGTCAAAGGCGGCCCGTACACCTACGGCCCGCACCCCGGCCCCCACCAGTTCGGGCTGGTGACCGTCCTCGACGACGGCCGGGACGTGCAGGTCGTCTTCGCCGGCATGAAGGCCGACCGCGCCGACGCCAACCCCGCCGAGCTCTTCCGTTTCACCTGGACACCAACCCCCCCTCAAGGACCGCCCGCCCGGCCCGACTAGCGGCCTCGCGCCGGCCGCAGCGTCTCGGCCAGCTGGTCCGCCAGCCCGGCCACCTCGTCCTCGTCTTCCTCGAAGCACGACATCGCCACGGACACCACCGCCCGGTCCAGCCGGAGCTGCCGCGTGTCCGAGACGACCTTCGCCAGCTCATCCCCCGCCTCGCGACGCATCCGTCGCAGAAAGCGCGAGTCCAGCGCGACCTCCCACTCGCCCACGGGCGTCGGCAGCCCCAGCCGCGGCGTCTCCAGCTCCACCGCGCGGTCCGCCGCCGTCAGCAGCACCTCCCGCGACAGCTCGCCACCCCGCCCGCCCCCCGCCCCATCTCCCGGCAGCGACGTCAGCGGCACCACGGTCACCACCAGCCGCCGGCGGGCGTCCTCGGCGTGCGTGAACACCGCCACGACCCCCTCCGCCGCCCCGGTCAGCTCCGCCCGGTAGCCCGGCGGCACCATCAGCCTCAGCCCCGCCTCCCGCACCACCACCACGCGCTCGGCCGCCGACTCTCCGGCCCGGCTCCCCGGACGCGCTTCACCCCCGCGCGGGCCCGGCAGCCGCACGGCCCCCAGCAACGCCCCCTTCGCCCGCTCCAGCAGCGCCCGCCGGGTGTCCGCGTCGGGGTGGTCGGCCGCCGCGTGCAGCGTCACCGCCCAGTTGCCCACCAGCCGCACGGCCCGCAGCCGCGACCGCTCCCGACCCCGCACGCGGACGCGGTCCACCACCTTGACGTACACCGTTTCGTCCGCCACCTCTGCCGGCGGCTCGACCACGGTCATGCCCGCCGCCCGTGCCTCCTCGGCCATGGCGGCTTTGAGCTGCTCCACCACCCGCGCCCGCACCGCCGGAACGGTCGGCCGACCCCGGGACGGCTCGACCGTCAGCACCGCCAGCAGCTCGCCGTCGTCACGCCCCGGGGCGCTGTCTGCGGTCTGCGCCGTCCGCGCGCGGAACGTCAGCGTGGCCGATTCGCGGTCGCGCGAGAGCAGCTCGAAACCGCCCGGCTCGGGCAGCTCGAGTTTGCCGCCGGCCAGCGGAATCACGCCCTCCGCCGCGTGCGCGACGGTGACGCCGACGATGGCGAAGGCCACGACCGTTGCCGCGATGCCCGCACGACGACGCATGGCCGGCCCCTTCGCGTCACATGGGTTCCTTCTTCACGGTCTCGTCGTACACCCGCAGCAGCTTGGCCTTGTCGAAGATCATCTCCTGGCGGGTGAGCCCCACGATGTCGTAAGTGCTGGTGAGTTCGATGGCATCCACCGGGCAGGCCTCCTCGCACATCCCGCAGTAGATGCAGCGCAGCTCGTCGATGTCGAACTTGACCGGGTACTTCTCGCGGTCCGGCCAGGGGCTCTCGCCAGCTTCGATGTGGATGCAGCGTGCCGGGCAGGCGGTCGAGCACATGAAGCAGGCGACGCACTTGACGCGACCTTCTTCGTCCTTGTTGAGCCGGTGCACGCCGCGGTAGGTCCGCCGGGCGATGCCGCCGTCGGCCACGGGCAGGTCTTCCCGGCGTTCTTCGGGGTACTGGATGACGCGGTCCTTGCCGCGCACGACGACGTTGAACATGTGACGGAAGGTGGTGCCCAGCCCCTTGAGCACCTGCGGCACGTAGAACTGGTCGGCCGCCGAGAGCTTGGGCACCTCCAGAACGATCACATCCGATTCCTTCACCATCGCCCGCTGCTCCTTCTCCTCCCGCCCTCGCCCGCCCCCCCCTCCGTCGCTTCGCCGCTCCGTCGCTTCGCCGCTCCGTCGCTTCGCCGCTCCGTCGCTCCGCCGCTCCGTCGCTTCGCCCCTTCGCCCCTTCGTCGCTCCGTCGCTTCGCCGCTCCGTCGCTTCGCCCCGTCGTCGCTCCGCCCCTTCGTCGCTTCGCCCCTTCGTCGCTCCGTCGCTTCGCCGCTCCGTCCCTTCGCCGCTCCGTCGCTCCCCCTACAGCTTATTCGTCGGCACCACGCCCGCCGGCAGGGGCGTGCGGGCGAAGCGTGAGCCGGGGATGGGCACGCGTTTGTTGGGCGGGGCGGTGGGGTCGCCGGAGAGGGCCTTGCCCAGCAGCACCGCCCCCACGAGCACCGCGACGTTGCCCGCCAGCAGGGCCAGCCCCATCGGACCGGGCACGATGCGCTCCAGGCCCGCCGCCGTCGTGCGGTCGCCCGTGCCGAACCACCACACCGCCAGCGTGGACACCGCCAGCAGCGCCAGCGACACCGGGATGAGCCCCCGCCAGGCGATGCCGAGGATCTGGTCGAAGCGGAACCGCGGCAGCGACCACCGCGTCCACATGAAGATGAACACCACCAGCAGCGTCTTGCCGTAGAAGACCGCCCACTGCACCGCCAGCGCCACGTACGAGTCGGTCACCGACGGGTTGGCCGGGTCCACCCCGCCGGCCAGTGCCGGGAACAGCCGGTCGAGGTAGGGCAGGTGCCAGCCGCCGAGGAACAGCGCCACGAGGATGGCGCTGGTCACCACCATCTCGAAGTACTCGGCCAGAAAGAACAGCGCAAACCGCATCGACGAGTACTCGGTGTGGTACCCGCCCACCAGCTCCTGCTCGGCTTCGGCGATGTCGAACGGGGCGCGGTTGCTCTCGGCGTGCAGGCACACCAGGAACAGCACCGCCACCGCCGGCATCACGAACACGTTCCACGCCGGCAGCACGCCGCCCCAGTAGTGCGTCTGCTTCTCGACGATCACGCCCAGGTCCAGCGTGCCGAACAGCACCACCACCGCAAGGATCGACAGCCCCAGCGGGATCTCGTACGAGATCATGTTCGCCGTCGCCCGCAGCCCGCCGAGGAACGAGTACTTGTTGTTGCTCGCCCAGCCGCCGATCACCACGCCGTACACCGCCAGCGACAGGATCGACACGGCAAACAGCACGCCGATGTCCAGCGACGCCACCTGGAATCGCCAGCCGTGCGTGTACGTCACCATGGCCCGAACGGGCAGCGGGTCGCCCGGCTGCGGCACGAACTCCCGCCGAAGCTCCGCGGGGATCATCCCTTCGTTCTCGGTCCGCGGCAGCGGCTCCAGCAGTTGGATGCTCGGCTTGCCGATGAGTTGATGATGCCGCGGCAGGGCCTGAGCGATCGCCGTCAGCGGCACCTGCCCCGCCGGGACTTCGATGGACGACCGCGTGCCCTTGGTCCCCGCCCACGGCACGATCGCGATGGCCACCATCACGACCACCACCATCATGGCCGGGCCGAGTGAAAACAGCACCTTGTCCACATTGCGGGCGCGGTAGTCCTCCTTGGTGAAGAACTTCAGCCCGTCCGCCGCCACCTGCAGAATCGCCAGAGGCTTACGCAGAAACCTCGGCACCACGCGGTCCATCCACTCGAACGGGAGCTTCATCCCCGCCCGGTTCGGGCCCACCCGGTCCTGCACCCACGACGCCACCTTCCGCTCCAGCAGCGTCAGCAAACCCACCGTGGGCAAGATCACAAAAAACGGCATGAACACCGCGATGTACGCCCACGGCGGGATCCACGTCAGCACGTCCAGCAGTCGTTCGATCATGAGTGAGCACCGAGCATAGCGGCACTGCCCCCCCGCCCGCACCCCCCGGCACCGCGGCCGCGCGTCTCCACCGCCCCGGCGGCCTCTTCACCGGCCCGTGCGACATCCGAACCGCGTCGCCTACAGCTCCGCGAACTCGAACGCGGGCGCCGGCTTGCGGGCCTCGTCCTCCGCCAGACGCACCGCCGGGAACGGCTCGGGCATCTTCGCCCGCACCGCGGCCGCCGAGTAGTCCCCGCTTTCGCCGAGCAGACGCCAGAACACCTTCCCTTCCGCCACCGCGTCGCCCGGGGCGTTGATCGCCTTGGCAAAAGCTTGCACGCGTCCGGCGTGGTTCTCCCAGCACCCGTCTTTTTCCGCCCACATCGCCGACGGCAGCACCACGTCCGCCGTCTCGCTCAGCCGCGACGCCAGCGCGTCCTGCACCACAGTGAACCCGCCCGGCAGCCGCACCTCCGGCGAGACCCAGCGGCTCAGGTAACCCCCCGTCACCCAGCCGCCGCCGACGTTCAGTCGCCCGCCGATCAGGTCCGCCCAGGTCGCGGTCGGCCCGCCCAGCAGCCCCATCACCCGCTCCACGCCCCGCCGGTTGGGCACCTTTTCGGGCTGGATTTCGAACGTCGGCTTGCCCGTCAGGCTGTTGCGGAACACCTCGCGCTCGCCCATCGGCACCGGCCCGAGCACCAGCACCGCCTTCGGGTCGATCGTCCGCACCCACTGCCCGGCCAGATACGCCTCCTCGCAGCCGAGCATCGGCGAGAGCACCAGATACACCGACCCCTCACCCCGCTCGCGAACCACCCCCTTGAGCCCCGCCACGGCCGTCTCCACCGCGTCGGCAAACGCCGAGGGCACCAGCTCGCCGAGATGCTTCTTCATCGCCAGCGTCAGCCGCCGCTCGTCGGTCAGCGCCTTGTAGGTGTACCGCGTGTCGTCGCTGATCCACCACTGGTTGACCTCGGCGTTGTAACGCGGCTTGATCCGCCACACCACGCCCTCGTTGTGACAGAGGAAGATGTTCTCCCCGCCGCTGTCGGCCGGCGAAATGCTCGGCGTGTTCTTCAGCAGCCACACCCGCTGCTTGAACAGAAACTCCTTGTCCAGCAGCGCCCCCACCGGGCAGATGTCCACCACGTTGCCGGAAAGTTTGTTGTTCAGCGGCCGCCCCGGGAAGATGTCGATCTCCTCCTTGTGGCCCCGGCCGTCCACGTACAGCTCGCACGTCCCGCTGATCTCCCGGGTGAACCGCACGCACCGCGTGCACATGATGCACCGGTCGTTGTACAGCAGCACGTGCTCGCCCACGTCCTTCTTGGGCTTCTTGGCCTTGTCCTCCTCGAACCGCGACTCGGCCCGGCCGTACTGGTACGAATAGTCCTGCAGGTAACACTCCCCCGCCTGGTCGCACACGGGGCAGTCCAGCGGGTGGTTCACCAGCAGGTACTCCATCACCTGCTTCTGGTTGGCCACAGCCTTGGTGCTCCGCGTGTGCACCACCATGCCGTCGCGGACCGGCGTCTGGCACGATGGCACGAGCTTGGGCACCCCCTCCACCTCCACCAGGCAAATCCGGCACGACGCCGGAATCGACAGCCCCGGGTGGTAGCAGTAGTGCGGCAGCTCGAGGCCGGCATCGAGGCACGCCTGCAGGATCATCTGGCGGTCCTTGGCGTCGATGACCCGTCCGTCAACGGTGATCTTGGGCATACGCGGGCGATGGTAGCGACCCCCGCGCGACCCGCCCAAACCCCGCCACAGGTCCTGAAAACCCGGAAACACGCCCGCCGACCGCAGGGGCACCACGGTCCTTCACGCGCGCCCGCGCCGACAAACGTTCTCACCGCGGGCTCACGCCCGGGTGACTTCCGCCACCAGCGTCTCCCGCGCCGCCGGCCCGCACGCCAGAAACGGCACCTTCGCCCCGCCGTAGTTCCGAAGCTCGAACGGGAACACATCCCGCCCGTCCAGCCCCACCACACACCCGCCGGCTTCCAGCACCAGTGCCGCCGCCGCCGCCACGTCCCACAGCTTGCCGTTGATCGTCACCGCGCCGTGCGCCACGCCTGCGGCCACCAGCGCCGCCTCCAACGCCGCCGAGCCGATGACACGCACCTTCCAGTTCGTCTGGCTCAGCCAACGCGATACAAAGCCCGGCAGCCGCCCGTCCGGGAGCAGCAGGTTGCTGGTCAGCATCAGCACGGACGAGTCCCCCATCGGCGTCGTCAGGCACCGCGTCCGCGTGCCGTTGACCCACATGCCGCATCCCCTCGCCGCCCGGTAGGTCACGCCGGCCACGACATCGTGCACCACGCCCAGCACGGGCATCCCCCGCTCCAGCAGCCCGATGCACACCGCAAAATGCCCGAAGCCTGCGATGAAATTGTTGGTCCCGTCGATGGGGTCGATCACCCACACCCGCCCGGCCGGGTCCGGGATGTCGGCGGTGATGCCCCGCCCGGCGTCGTCCTCCTCGCCGACCACGCCGTCGGACGGATAGCGCGACCGAAGTGCAGCCACGACATGGGCTTGCACATCGCGGTCGGCCTGAGTCACCGCCTCGTGCTGGGCCGCGGCGTGCGTCTTGGTCAGCCGCTCGACGTGCCCGTAGTGCCGCAGGGCCACGGCCGCGGCCGAGCGGGCCAGTTCGGTGGCGTAGTCGAGGTCGTCCGCCGGCGAAGTCGTCATGGACGGGAGCGTAGGTCTTGCAGGCCCGGCGTTGCGGTGGTAGCGTGGCTAAGCCACCCACGCCCACCACACACGGCCTCGCCCCGCGACGGGAGCGAACCCCGTGTCGGGAACCGCCCATGCAGCTCGTCCGCGACCCCATTTATCAGCAGCTTGCCGCCGCCTTGCGCGTGCTGGCCGCCCAGCTGGGCCCGGCGGCGCGTTTCCCGGCCGAGCGTGCACTGGCCGAGCGTTACGGCGTTTCGCGTGCCACGGCCAACAAAGCCGTAGCCGCCCTCGTCGGCGAGGGGGTGCTGGTGCACCGCAAGGGGCTGGGGACGTTCGTGGCCGCTGGCCCCGCCGGGGCCGATGTCATGCGCTACGACCTGCGGGAGCTGGTGAGCTTTACCGAGCGGGCGAAGGCGGCCGGAAAGACGCCGCTGACCCGCGTTCTGCATTTTGAGACCGAGCCGCCGCCGCCGGCTGTGGCCGCCCAGCTCGGCCCATCGCCGCTGCTGCACCTTTTGCGTCTGCGTCTTGCCGATGGCGTGCCGCTGATCCTCGAGGACCGCTACGTCGTCCGCGAGCTGTGCCCGGCTATGACCCGCAGCGACGCCGAAGGGTCGCTCTATGCCTACTGGAGCGACCACGTCGGCCTTCGGATGACCGATGCCGTGCAGACGGTGACGGCCGCCGCCGCCAGCAGTGCCGAGGCGGCGCAGCTCGGCCTCGAGCCGGGCGAGCCGGTGCTGTGCGTGACGGCCGTGGGCAACGTGGACGCCGGTGGGCGTCGGCGGCCCCTGTGGTGGGAACGCACGCTCTACCGGGCCGACCTGTACGTCTTCGAAGCCACGCTCTCGGGGCTGGGCGGGAGGGGCGTGGTGCTCGAGCACACCGCCACGCGTCGGCCCGCTGCGGGTTGACAGAGCACAGCCATGGCCAGCAACGACACCCAACCCGAACTCGCCGTAGCGATCATCGGCACCGGCTTCATGGCCGCCGTCCATGTGGAGGCGCTGCGGCGGGTCGGGCTGGGCGTGACCGTCCGCGGCATCCTCGGCTCAACCCCGGAGAAGTCGGCCGCGGCGGCCCGACGGCTGGGGCTGGCCCGGGCTTACCGCTCGCTCGACGAGCTGCTGGCCGACCGCGACGTCGCCGCCGTCCACGTCAACTCGCCCAACGTTTTTCATCTCCAGCAGGCGTCGGCGGCCATCCGTGCGGGCAAGCACGTGCTGTGCGAAAAGCCGCTGGCGATGACCGCGGCGGAGACCCGCGAGCTGGTGTCGCTGGCCCACGCCCACCGCGGCCGGCTCGTCTGCGGGGTCAATTACAACAACCGCTTCTACCCGCTGGTGCACGAGGCCCGCGAGCGGGTCCGCAGCGGGGCGGTGGGGCGGCTGTACCACATCAACGGGTCGGTCGCGCAGGAGTGGCTCTCCCGCCCGACCGACTACAACTGGCGCGTTCTCGCCGAGCAGGGGGGCACGTTGCGGGCGCTGTCCGACATCGGCTCGCACTGGCTCGACCTCGTGCAGTTCATCACCGGCCGGCACGTCACCGCCGTCTGCGCCCACTACGTCACGGTCCACCCGCAGCGCATCCGTCCCGAAGGCGAAGTGGAGACCTTCTCCAACCGCGCCGCCGCCGGCACACCGGTACCCATCACCACCGACGACTACGGCGCCGTGCTGCTGAAGTTCGACGGCGGGCTGGTCGGCAGCTTCTGGGTCAGCCAGGTGTCGCCGGGACGCAAGTACTCCGTACGGTTCGAACTCGCCGGCGAACGCGAAACCCTCGCGTGGGACAGCGAAGACCCCGAACGCATGTGGGTCGGCCGGCGCCCCACCCCCGACGACCCGCCCACCGCCACCAGCGGGCTGCTCCGACGCGACCCCGGCCAGCTCTACCCCGCCGCCGCACGCGTCTCCGACTACCCCGGCGGCCACGCCGAAGGCTACCCCGACTCGTTCAAACAGTGCTTCCGCAGCTTCTACCGCTACATCCGCACCGGCGACTTCTCCACTGCCCCCGACTTCGCCACCTTCGACGACGGCCACCGCGACGTCGTGATGGTTGACGCCTTCGTGGAAAGCCGCCGCCGCGGCGGTTGGGTGGAGGTGGGGAGGTGAGAAGGGGGGGCAGCGACGAAGGGACGAAGCGACGGAGGGGCGGCGGGGGGGGAAGGGGCGAAGCGACGAAGGGACGAAGCGACGGAGGGGCGAAGCGACGGAGGGGCGGGGGGGGACAACTGGAGGACTGAGGCATGCTCAAACTGGGTTTCTTCTCGGCCATCCTTCCGGACCTGTCGCTCGAGCAGGTCCTGGCGTTCGCCGCCGAGCAGCGCGTCGCCGTCGTGGAACTCGCGGCCTGGCCCCACCAGAAGGCCGAGCGTCGCTACGCCGGCGTCACCCACGTGGACGTGGACAAGCTCGCCGACGCGCGCAAGGCGCTCTCGGGCAGTGGCGTGCGGTGCTCCGCCCTGGGCTACTACCCCAACCTCCTCTCGCCCGACCCGGCCGAGGCCACGCTGGCCCGCGAGCACCTGCCGCGTGTCCTTCACGCCGCCGCCGAGCTGGGCATCGACCTGGTCAACACCTTCCTCGGCCGCGACCCCCGCCGCAGCGTGGAGGACAACCTCAAGCTCGTCGGGGACGTCTGGCCGCCCCTGCTCGAGCTGGCCGGCAAGCTCCGCGTCCGCATCGGCATCGAAAACTGCCCGATGTGGTTCACCGCCGACGAGTGGCCCGGCGGCAAGAACCTCATGACCACCCCCGCCCTGTGGCGCACGGTCTTCACCCAACTCAACGCGCCCCACCTCGGCCTCAACTACGACCCCAGCCACTTCGCGTGGATGCGCATGGACTACCTCAAGCCCCTGCGCCATTTCACCGACCGCCTCTTCCACATCCACGCCAAGGACGTCCGGGTGGACCTCGACCTCTTCGACGAACACGGGCCGATGGCGCACCCTCTCACCTACCACCGCCCCAAGCTGCCCGGCCTGGGCGACATCCACTGGGGCCGCTTCTTCTCCGTACTCACCGACGTGGGCTACGCCGGGGCGGTGTGCGTGGAGGTGGAAGACCGCGCCTACGAGGGCAGCCTCGACGACCGCAAGGCCGCCATCGCCCAGTCGCTTCGCTACCTGCGCAACGTCTGCCCCGCCTGACCCGCCCCGCCTGACCCACCACGCGACCCGCCACGCGACCCGCCGAGCCGACCGTGAACCCGACGTGACCTGTCCGCCCTGAACCCGACTTTCGCTCACCGGAGTGTGTGCCATGAACGACCTGACGTACCGCGACCTCGCAAAAATGATCGACCACTCGCTGCTGCACCCGACGATGACCGACGCACAGGTGCGCGCCGGCTGCGAGCTGAGCGTGAAGTTCGGCGTCGCCACCGCGTGCGTGAAGCCGTACAGCGTGCCGATGGCCGCGGACATCTTCGCCGGCACCGACGTGCTCGTGTGCGCGGTCGCCGGCTTCCCCCACGGCAACAGCCACCCGGCGATCAAGGTCGCCGAAGCCGTCCGCGCGATCGACGAAGGCGCGAAGGAAATCGACATCGTCGTCAACGTCGGCAAGGTGCTCGGCGACGACTACGCCTACGTCAAGTCCGAAGTCGCCGAGATCAACGCCGCCTGCATCAGCCGCGGGGCGATCCTCAAGGTCATCTTCGAGAACGACTACCTCACCGAAACCCACATCCGCCGGCTGTGCGAGCTGTGCTCGGAGGTCGGCGTGGCCTTCGTCAAGACGTCCACCGGCTACGGCTTCGTGAAAAAGCCCAACGGCGACTACAACTACGCCGGCGCCACCGAGCCGCACCTGCGCCTGATGCGCCAGTGCTGCCCGCCGTCCGTGCAGATCAAAGCCGCCGGCGGCGTGCGCACGCTCGACGACCTGCTCAAGGTCCGCTCGCTGGGCGTCACACGCGTCGGCGCCACCGCCACCGAAGCGATGCTCACCGAGGCCATCCGCCGCGGCATCGCCGGCGTGCCCGAGCACCTGCGTCCGCTGGCAGGCAAGGCCGCCGCCACGGCCGTCGCGACCGCTCCGGGCTACTGAACGCGCCGTCCGTCGGCGGGCTCGGCACTCCGTCGACGCAACCGCCGCGGCCTAGTGCCGGAAATGCCGCCGCCCGGTGAGCACGATCGCCGCCCGGTGGTGGTCGGCCAGTGCGACGGTCTCGCTGTCCCGCACGGACCCGCCGGGGTGGATGATGGCCGTCACCCCCGCGTCCAGCAGCAGCCTGGGCCCGTCCGGGAACGGGAAAAACGCGTCGCTCGCCGCCACCGCGCCGCGGGCACGCCCCCCGGCCTTCTCCGCCGCCAGCCGGCTGGCGGTCATCCGGTCCATCTGGCCCGCGCCCACGCCCAGCAGCATCCCGTCGCGCGCGATCACCACGGCGTTGCTCTTGACGTGCTTGCACGCCGCCATCGCGAAGCGCAAATCCGCCAGCTCGGCCTCCGTCGGCTTACGCACCGTCGGCACCGTCCACGCCGACTCGTCTTCCGGGGCGATGTCCCTCGCCTGAACGAGCCATCCGCCGACGATCCGGTGGCCGGTCAGCTCGTTCGGGTCCGCCGTGCCCAGCGGCCCTACCTCCAGCAGCCGGCAGTTCTTCCAGCGCTGCCGCAGCAGCTCCAGGGCGTCGTCGGAGAACGACGGCGCGACGATCACCTCAAGGAGCTTGTCGATCGATGTGATCTCCTCCGCCGCCGCCTTGTCCACCGCCGTGGACACCGCGACGATCCCCCCGAACGCCGCCAGCGGGTCGCCCGCGTACGCCTTGCGGAACGCCTCGGCCGTGGTCGTCCCCACCGCCAGCCCGCACGGCGTGGCGTGCTTGACGATGCACGCCGCCGGCCGACCCCCGAACTCCTTCACCGCCGACAACGCCGCGTCCGCGTCCAGCAGGTTGATGTAGCTCAGCTCCTTGCCGTGCAGCTGACGCGCGAACGCCACCGACGCCTCCGACGGCCTGGGGCCGACGAACAGCGCGGCCGGCTGGTGCGGGTTCTCCCCGTACCGCAGCGTTTGCCGAAACGTCAGCGGCGCCACCGCCCCTCTCACCCGTACCGACGTCTCCCCCAGCTCGCGTGCAAAGAAATCGGCGATCCGGGCGTCGTACGCCGCGGTGTGCGCGAACGCCGCCATCGCCAGCCGACGCTTGAGCGTCAGCTCCACCCGGCTCACGTCGCCGCCGGCCGCCTCCAGCGCCGACGCCGCCTCGTCGTACTGCTCCGGCGACGTCAGCACCATCACCCACGCGTGGTTCTTCGCGGCCGACCGGACCATCGACGGCCCGCCGATGTCGATGTTCTCCACCGCCTCGGCCCAGGTCACCCCCGCACGCTCCACGGTCGCCGCGAACGGGTAGAGGTTCACCACGACCACGTCAATCGGCACGATGCCGTGCTCTCGAAGGGCGGCCGCGTGCGTCGGGTCGTCCCGCAGCGCCAGCAGACCCCCGTGCACCTTCGGGTGCAGCGTCTTGACGCGCCCGTCCATCATCTCGGGAAAGCCGGTGACCGCGCTCACGTCCGTCACCGCGAGCCCCGCCTCCCGCAGCACCCTGGCCGTCCCCCCCGTCGACACCAGCTCATACCCCAGCGTCGCGAGCCGCCGGGCCAGCTCCGCCACGCCCGTCTTGTCCGACACCGAGACCAGTGCCCGCATGTCTGTCACTCCTTCAAGCGCGGTCCGCCCACCTCTGCCGCCCGGCTCGGGTGCGTCAGCACCCCGCGCGGGGCCAGCTCCCGTCGCACGCACGCCCCGACGTGGGGTCTAGCGCCGCACCGTCACGAACAGCGGCTCGCCGACCACCCCCGGCCGCGTCACCGGCCGCACCGCCAGCACCCGCCCGGACTTCGACGCCCCGTACAGCAGCCCGCCCTCCACCGGGTTGGTCACGAACAGGTCGAGGTCGGTCGGGGCCGAGCGGAACACCACCGCGCCGGTCTTCTTGCTCAGCGCGCCGAGGCTGTTGCCCCGCAGCAGCACGAACGCGAAGTCGTTGTCGGTCGCGAGCAGCTTCACCGCGTCGCGCGACACCCACAGCGGCTTGCGGTTGAACGCCCCGTCCGTCCCGTTCGCCAGCGCCACCAGCCCCTGCCCACGCACCGGCAGGAACACCACCTCATCCACCGGGATCGCCGCGTCGTAGAGCGGCTGGCCTGAAAAGTACTGCCACAGCACCCGCCCGCGGTTGCGGTCCAGCACGTACAGCCGCGTGTCCGTCGAGGCGACGTACAGCCCCTGCTCGTCCACCGCCAGGTCCGCCAGCACCCCGCCGCCCTGGAAATACCCCGTCTCCAGCGGCCACACCGGAGCCCCGTTCTCGTTCACCGCGTACACCCGCCCCGACTCGGTCGCGAAAAACGCCACCCCGTCAAACGCCTTCGGCGCCGCGAGAATCGCCCCGAACGTCAGCACCTCCCACGGCGCGGTATCGAACTGCCGGTTGGGGTCGATCGCGCGGATCCGCCCGCCGTTCAGCCCCACCACGCCGATCAGCAGCGTCTCCCCCAGCGCCACGCCCGTCGAACGCACCGGCGAGCCGAGCTGCACCGTCCGCTCCAGCTTGCCGTCGAGCCCGAACACCTGCACCGTCGTCGAAATCGGGTACGCAAACCGCTTGCCGTCAACCATCGGCGGCAGGATGTCCCCCAAACCCTGCAACACGTGGATCGTCACCAGCCGGCCCGTCTTCTTGTCCACCACATAGCTCGTCCGGTCCGTCGTGTACGCGAACAGGAAATCCCCCACCGTGTGCAACGCCTTGACCTCCGCCCCCTTCGGAAGCCGCAGGTCCAGCTCCCACTCGCGCACGAACGACCGCTCCGGCACCACCGACACCGCCGACGTCGGCTCCGGCGGCGCCTTGGCACATCCCGTCCACGCCCCCACGCACACCATCGCCAGCACCGCCGACACCCAGCTCACCACGCCCGTCGCTCTCAAGGGATGCTCCTTTTGCGATGTCACGTTGTTGCACACCACCTGCACAGACCGCTCCCGCCCGGCCGTCATCAAGCCGCATGATCAGGCCGGCCGGGGCAGACTAAAGCCCCAGTCAAAACGCGTCAAACAGGCCCGCCGCCCGGCCGTAGGCCCGCCGCCCGGCCGCAGGCCTGCCGCCCGGCCGGCGACCCCCGACACCGCAACACCCCCCGCCCCTGCCGCGTTATATCAGAGGGGGCCACCCCGCAGGCGGGCCGCCGCCCGTCCTTCGCCTGCTCTTTCCGCTCACCGCGGTGGAAGGCACCACATGAATCTGCCCCCGACCACGACACGCCACACCACGAAGGCACGCTGGCGGACGCCGTCGGCCGGGCTGCTCACGCTCCTGCTCACCTGCGGTCTTCCGCTGGCCGCCCAACCGATGTCGCCCGACCCGGCCGCCTCCCACCCGCCCGCGTCCCAGCCGCCGATGTCCGGGGCGCCGGCGGGCGAACCGGGGATGTCCGCCGCCCCTCCAACGACCCGGCCCGCACCCGCCACCCGGCCCGCACCTGCCACCCGGCCCGCACCCGCCTCCCGGCCCTCCACGCCCGCCCGGCCGACCCCCCCCGCGGCCCGCACCGCAGCCCCCGCGTCGCCCACCACCGCCCCCGCCGCCGGTACGGCCCCCGCGGAGTACGCGCCCGAGCTGCCCCCGGCCCTTGCCCCCGGCCAGCCGGCCCCGCCGCCGGCGGTCCTTCGGCTGGACACCGGCCGCCCGGTCAACCCCGACACCCTGCCCAACCGCCCGCGGCTACTGATTTTCGGCAGCCGCTCCGCCCCGACCTTCCGCGACAACGTGCCGGCGATCAACCAGCTCCACCGCGAGTTTCGCAACCGCGTCGAGGTCGTGGTGGTGTACACCGCCGAGGCCTATCCCGCCGGCGTGTGGGACATCGACCGCAACCGACAGGACCGCGTCCGCGTCGAGGCGCACAGCTCGCTCGCCGACCGTCTGGCGGTCGCCCGCGAGGCCCGCGACGTGCTCGGGCTCGAGGCGACCGTGTGGGTGGACGACATCTCCGACGCCACGGCCGCCGCCTACGGACTCATGCCGAATGGGGCGGTCCTGCTCACGCGTGACGGCACTGTGATGTACGTGCAGCGCTGGTTCGACCCGCACCGGATGCGCCTGGCGCTGCTCGAGGCGCTGCGAAGCCGCGGCGCGGGGTCGAGCGCGCGAGAAGATGCGCTCACACCGCAGACGCCCTGACCGGCACGCCCCGCAGGAAGATTCACCACGTCCCGCGGTGCGCGAGCAAGCAACATCTCTGCGCATTTCGACATACCCCGGTGCCGAGCTGCGACGTAGTGTCGCATCACCACCGCGCTCAACACGTCCCGGCCGTGTGAGGGACCTTGCGGAACCCATGAGAGGTCGTCGCGACGCCGGATGAGGCCGTTCGGATGACCCCTTGTGAATCCCTCAGTTTTTGCCCGAAAACCCCGAGATTCTGCTAGGATTCGAGGGGTTGCAGGGATACCATTTTGCACACAAAAGCCATGGCAGCCACACTCTCAGACATCGCCCGTGAGACGAATACGTCGGTCTCCACCGTCTCGCGTGTTCTTGCCGGAGGTGCCGTTTCCAAACGCATCTCCAAGGAGACCCGCGACAAAGTGCACGAGGCCGCCCGACGGCTGGGGTATCGCCCCAACCTGCTGGCCCGCTCGCTCCGCACACGCAAGACCAACACGGTCGCGCTGCTCGTCTCGGACATCGCCAACCCGTGGTTCGGGCAGCTCGCGTCGACGATCGAAAAGAACCTGCACGACCAGGGTTACTCGCTGTTCCTATGCAACAGCGCCGAAGACCCGCAGCGCGAGGCCGAATACCTCCAGCTGCTGCCGCAGAAGGGCATCGACGGGCTGGTGCTGGTGCCGCTGCTGAAAACCCGCAAGGCCTTGCAGCAGTATCTGCCGGCCAATCTGCCCGTCGTCGTGGTGGACCGGCCCGTGCAGGGTGTGGACGCGATGGTCGCCTCCGACCAGGACATGCTGGCCAATCAGCTCGCCGACGCCCTCAGCCGCATCGGCGTCAAGACCATCGCGATGGCGCACGGGCCCGGCCACGTGTCGTCGCACCGCTGCCGCGCCGAGATCCTCTCCCAGAGGTTCAAAGTGCTCGGCGCCTACGAAGGGCCGTCCAAGCGCGAGACCGGTCAGGCGGCGATGAAGGACTTCCTCGCCAAGGGCATCAAGCCCGACGCCTTCGTCGGGACCAACCTCTTCCTCACCATCGGCATGCTCGATGAGCTCGACCACCCGCACGCCGCGCAGGTCGAACTGCCGGCCTTCGGGTGCTTCGACCAGCTGCCCTTCCACGACCTGCTGCCGATGCCGGTGGCGTGCGCGATTCAGGACATCCCGGCGCTGGCGGAAGCGGTGGTCAAGGAACTGCTGCCGCTGATGAAGCCCGACGCGCCCGAGCCGACGCCCATGATCGTCCCCACGCTCATGAGCTACAACAAGGCCTACGAAGAGAAGCTCAAGTCGCTGGGCGGTTGAGCCGCCGGGGCCGGTGCCGCCCCTGTGCAGGCGCTTCGGCAGACGCCCGCACGCGGCCGCGCCGCGGCCGCTTCCGCCGTCCGACGTCGGGGCCGGTGGCAGGACGGCAGGCGGCAGAGCGGGGGGGAGCGGAGAACGTCGCGCGGGCGAGCGGCTGAAGCCGGTTCACGCCAGCACCACCCACAGCACGCGAGCCCCCGCCGCCAGCATCAGCACCGCCAGCACGCGTAGCAGGGTGCGGCCCGACAGCCTCGGCGCCAGCCTCGCCCCCACCTGCGCCCCGACCACCACGCCGGCCGACAAGGCCGCCGCCTTGGCCAGCCCCGCCGTGCCCCCCGCCCCCAGGCCCCCGGTGAGCAGGTGGGTGGTCATCCCCGCGCCCGACGACACCATCAGCACGAACGTTGAGGTGGCGGTGGCGATGTGCACCGGGAAGTTCAGCAGGTACGTCAGTGCGGGGACGTGCACGATGCCACCGCCGATGCCCACCACGCTGGAAAACATGCCGACGCCGAAGGCGATCGCCACGCCCACCGGGTAGGGGTGTCGCACGTGCGGCAGCCGTCGCCAGCACAGGAACTCGAACCGCGGCAGCTCCGGGTCCACTTCGTCGTCGCCGTTGTCGTCGGCCCGCCGGGGCGGAACCCGCAGCAGCAGCGCCCCCAGACCGACCAGCAGAACCCCCAGAAGCGTCTGAAACGTTTCCCTCGGAAGCACGCTGTTGAGCAGCACGCCCAGCAGTGCCCCGGGCACGGTCGCCGCGGCGAACATGACCCCGGACTTGAGGTCCACCCGCCGCTGGCGGAGATAGCCGGCCGTCCCCGAGACGGCGTTGAAGAAGACCACGGTCAGCGACAGGGACGTGATGGCCTTGCCCGAGGCGAGCGGGTCGAGCATGACCAGCACCGGCACGAGCAGGAAGCCGCCGCCGACGCCGACCAGCGTGCCCAGCGTGCCAACACTAAACCCGACAAACGCAAGCAGTGCCCAGAGCAAGCCCCAGCAAACTAGTGGAAAGGACCATCGACCGACAAGTCAGCCCGCCGGCCTACCCCCCGCCATGCCCCTCCCGCGATGCCCCCGGCGGCGCGCCGGGTCATTGCAGTCGTTCGAGCCGCAGCATCGTGCGCAGGGTTCCGCACATGCCGAGCGCGGCCTCGGAGCCGGCGCGGTTGGCCGCCACCGCCCCCGGGTCGCGGTCGGCGATGTCGCCGCTCGGGCGGTCCAGAAGCCCGGCGATGCGCTGCAGCGTGGCGTGGGCCCACGCCATCGGGCCATGCAGCACCTGCGCACGCAGCACGTCTGCCCGCGCGGCCATGGCGGAGCGGTGCACGCGGCAGAAGCGGTCGAGCTCCGCGCGGTACGCCCGTTCGTCCTGTTCGCGCAGGGCCAGCAGCCGCCGGTAGGCCTCGACCGCGAGGTCCCTCCGCTCGAGGGCGCCGTCGAGCCCGCGCCGACGCGGCAGGTCCATCCGCCGGGCGTACTCGGCCGGGTCGGCGTCCACGTCGGGCCCGAAGTACACGCGGGCCTCGCCCTGTTCCGCCATGCCGGCGTTGCCCATGATCCCCAGCACGACCAGCCCTTCGCCGGCGGGGCCGTCCGTCGGTGGCGCGCTGACCAGTCGGTGCACCACGCCGGGCGGAAAGTGGACGTAATCGCCGACGCGCAGGTCAACGCGTCGGTAGCCGTGCCGTACGTCGTGGAACTCCGCCCAGCCCGAGCCGCGCAGCACGTAGTACGCTTCGTCGGTGACCGCGTGGACGTGCGGGCAGCCGCTGTACATGCCGTCGCCGGCCGGCCGCTGCGTGTACACGCTGACCTCGGTGAGCCCGATGCCCCCGATGAGCCCCAGCCGCCCGAGCGCGTCCGTCGGGCCGATGGGCTGGCCATGTCCGTCGGTCATGACGCCTCCAGTTCGCTCCGCTCGACCGGACGGCCCAGACGGATCGAACGCACCATCATTTCGCACGCGGCCATCGTCTCAAGGTTGTTCCGCAC
This sequence comes from Tepidisphaerales bacterium, assembly GCA_046299715.1. GTDB lineage: Bacteria > Planctomycetota > Phycisphaerae > Tepidisphaerales > Tepidisphaeraceae > JBBRUM01. The sequence goes on from JBKBHU010000014.1 coordinate 66,451, forward strand.
GCTGATGCCCGGCTCGACCCCTTCGACGATGTAGCGGTAGAAATCGCGCAGCAGGTCCGACTCGCCGTCGGCCGCCTCCAGCGGCACCGGGACCGCCGGCCGTGTGCCGAACTGTTCGGTCGGCCGGGCGCTGAACACCAGCCCGCCCGCGTCCACGTACGTTGTCCCGGTCGCACTCAGGCAGCCCCGCTCGGCGTGCATCTGGATGTCCAGCACGTTGCGAGCCGCATCGTGCGTGTGCGCGTAGTGCGCCCGGACGCCGCCGGCGAACTCGATCATGGCGGTGGTGTTGCACACGCCCTCGTACGGCGACCACGCCGCCCGCCAGCCGAACGCCGTCATCCGCGCCATCGGCCCGAACCAGCTCAGCAGTGTGTCGAAGTGATGGCAGGACATGTCCCACACGCTGGCGAAGGGGTAGCTCAGCGTGCCGACGTGGGGCCGAACGCGGTACTGTGTGTACTCGACGAGGTCCACCCGGCCGAGGTACGCCGGGAAGTTCGCATCGCGCACGGCCCGCGCGAAGGTGCGCTCCATGCCGTTGTAGCGATAGTTCTGGGCCACCGCCGCCACCGCCCCCGGCGTGCGGGCGACCGCTTCGGCCAGCTCGCGCGCCGCGGCCCAGTCGGGCGCCATCCCCTTTTCCACCAGCACGGGCTTGCCCGCGGCGATGGCCTGTTTGGCCAGCGGCACGTGAAAGCGCGTGGGCGTGCAGACGATCACGCAGTCCACCGCCACCGCCCGCAGCGCTTCGTCCATCGACCGGAAACACACGCTGGCCGGCAGCCCGGTGATCTGCCTCGCCGCCTCGAGGGCGGCGTCGTTCACATCCACCAGCGCCGCGGGGATGAACCCGGTGGACGCGTTGCACCGCTTCAGCGGCCACGTGCCGCGATTGGCGACCCCGACGTGCAGCACACGCAGCAGCTTCATGCCCGTTCACGCCTCCGCGAAGAAGCCGTCGGCCAGCGCCGACCACCGCGCCGGGTCGTCCTGCCGGCCGTCCACGATCCACACCCGGTATTTCAACGCGAGCGTTGCGCCCTCCCGCAGCGACAGCGGCTCGTGGAACAGCAGTGCCGCGTTCCAGAACGTAAAGCCGTCGCGGCTTTTGGCGTACCACGGGGACGGATGACGCAGGTTCGACGGGTGGTCGGCCATCAGCATCGTGACCCGGCGGTCGCGCCCGCCGTCCATCCTCCCGCGCAGCGCCAGCCAGCGGTGAGGCTGCCCGGTGAGGCCGGGCGACGCGTCCACCGGGCCGGCCGGGGTGACGAAGTCCACCTCGTGCATCTCCCGCGACGCCCGCAGGCTCAAACCGCCGTAGCCGCCCCAGGTCGTGTACGGTGTGCGGTCCAGCGTGACGTCGCGCACCGCCGTGAGCCGCGTCAGCAGGTCGATGCTCAGCCCGCCCTCCACCGGCCGGTACACCCACGCGCGCGTCTCCCGCAGCAGCTCGCCCGCGGTGTCGGCGCACCACGACAGCTCGTGCTCGAGACGTACGCCCCCGCCGGCCTCCCACCGCACCCTCAGGCCCGGGCTCCCGGGCGACGGGCGCTGCACGCCGAACGGGGGGTGCTCCTCCCAGAAGTTCTCCCCGTTGACGTACTTGAACGTGAACCACAGTCCGCGGTGCCACACGTGGTCGGACGGCTCCCAACCGGTCACCACGGACCCCGCCGGCGTCACGATCGGATGAAACCCGGGTTTCGGCAGCACGGGCGGCGGCGAACATCGGTAGCTCAGCCGCCCGCCACCAGGCCCGTGGACCTCACACTCCGACAACCCCTCGCCGCGTCGCTGCACCACCTCGACCACACCCATGGGCGGCTCCCCGGTTGCACCGTGGCGAAGCCGGCCAGGCCGGCCCCGTCGTCGTCTGTCAACGTGACAATCTGTCGCGTCTCGCGGCGTGGCAAGTATCGATACACTTTTGCGGAATCCCGACCGCCCGTTGGTGATCGCTTGTCCGTCCCACGCCTGACCCGAACCGATGAACCGAGCGTGTCCGCCTTCCGATGTCACCGACGCCCGGGGGACGCCGTCCCGCCGGGTCCTGGCATGGCAGCGGTTCGCCGAGCGGCGGGGGTCGGTGGCGGCGTTGGGCTGGCTCGCGCTGGCGGTGGCCGTGCTGTGGTTCCTGCCCGCGGACAGCGTGCGGGTGCGGGGGGCGGCCGCCGAAGCGCTGGCGATGGGTCACGACTACGCGCGTGAGCACATCGTGCTGTGCCTCATTCCTGCGCTGCTGATCGCAGGGGCCATCCGGGTTTTGCTGAGCCCGTCGGCGGTGCTCCGGTTTCTCGGGCCACGTGCGTCCCGTCCACTGGCCTACGCGACCGCAGCGGTGTCGGGGGCCATCCTCTCGGTGTGCTCGTGCACCATCCTGCCGCTGTTCGCGGGCATCTGGCAGCTGGGCGCGGGCCTCGGCCCGGCCACCACGTTTCTCTTTTCCGGGCCGGCCATCAATCTGCTGGCGATCGTGCTCACCGCCCGCGTGCTGGGTCTGGAGCTGGGCATCGCCCGGGCGGTCTCGGCGGTGGTGCTGAGCGTGTTGATCGGCCTGGCCATGTCGTGGCTGTTCCGGTCGGAGGCCTCGCCTGCCGGAGAGGCCGCCGCCGTGGACAGCGGCGAAGCCCACGACCCGGCGGCGACCCGTGCGGCCGCGACGCTGGTGGGCGCGCTGGCCGGCGTGCTGGTCTTTGCTAACTGGTCCGTCGCCGAGCCTTCCGGGCTTTTCGGGGCGGTCGCGTCGGTCAAGTGGTACCTGACCGGGGCGTTCGCCTTGGCGGCGGGTTGGGTGGTGGTGAGGCATTTTGCCGTGCCGTGGGCGGCGGCGGTGGCCACGGCCGTGGCGACGCTGGCGGCCGCGTTGGCCGTGCCGTCGCACCCCGAACTGGCGATGTTGGTGGCGACCGCGGGGCTGACGCTGGGCCTGCTGGCCGGCGGCGAGCGGGCGTTGGCGTGGCTCGACGCCACCTGGGAGCTGGCACGGCAGATCGTGCCGCTGCTGCTGGTCGGCGTCGTCGTGGCCGGCTTCCTCCTCGGCCGGCCGGGCCACGAAGGGCTGATCCCCTCGAGCTGGGTGGCGGGCAGCGTCGGCGGGTCGTCGCTTCTGGCCACGCTGGCGGCGTCGCTGGCCGGGGCACTGATGTATTTCGCCACGCTTACCGAAGTGCCGATCCTGCAAGGGCTTCTGGGCAGCGGCATGGGCCAGGGGCCGGCGCTGGCACTGCTGCTTGCCGGGCCGGCGCTGAGCCTGCCGAGCCTGCTGGCGCTGCGCCCGCTGCTGGGCACGAAAAAGACCCTCGCTTACCTTGCACTGGTCGTTGTGCTCTCCACACTGGTCGGCTACGGGTTCGGCCTGGTGGCCGGCCGATGGGCGTGAAGACGCCCGCTTCAGCCACGGCGTGTTCACCAAGGAATCACCATGAAAAAGATCCAGGTGCTCGGGACCGGTTGCCCCAAATGTCAGCAGCTTGCCGCGGCGGCCGAGGCCGCCGCACAGGCCGTCGGCTGCACGTACACGCTGGAAAAGGTCACCTCGCCCGGCGACATCGTGAAATACGGCGTGATGATGACGCCGGCGCTGGTCGTGGACGGAAAGGTCAAGGTGAGCGGTCGCATCCCCACGCCCTCCGAACTGCAGGAGATGCTGAAGTAGGTCGGCCGCTCCGGCCGCCCCGCCAGCCACCGACGGCGACCCGACCGATGTCGCACGCCCCGCCCCGCTCACCGCATCCCGACCGCGGCAGCGTCCTGCCCGTCGCCGACCGCCCGGCTGGCCCGTTTCGGCTCCTGCACCACGTCCGCCCCGGGGCGGAGCTGACCCGACGCGGCCGTTCGCCAGCGCGGTGAAGGGGGGGGATGGCGGGTGGGGACAAAAAAACGCAACCCCCGCTCCGGGCGGGGGCTAGCGACGCAGCTCTCAGGGCTCGAACCTGAAACCTTCGGTTCCGTAGACCGATGCTCTATCCAATTGAGCTAGAGCTGCCTGCAGGCGGATAGTCTAAGCCTGATTTTTCAAAGTCAAGCCGGTCCGGCCCGGTAGGGAGAAGCCTGCCCGGCCAGCCGTCCGCGCGGAGTCGGCACGGCCTTGTCAGAGGTGACCCGGGCGCGGGTGACGGCCCCAGGTCACAGGCGGACGCTGGGGGGGTCAATAGTCCCGGCGGATGAACACCCACGCCGCCAGCGAGAGCATGACCGCTTCGAAGGCCATGCTCGTTCCCAGCACCCAGCCGAGGTTGCGGCTGTCGGCGAGCTGTTTGGCCAGCGCTTCGGCTTCCAGCGCCCGGGCACGTCGCTCCCGGCCCCGGCCCGGCTGGGTGGCAGGGGCGGTGGTCGGCAGGGCGTCGAGGTCCACCTCGTCGGCGGGCGTGAACGTCTCGCCCGGCAGGTCGGCGTAGGCCACCAGCGCCCGCCGGAGCAGGTCGAGCGTTTCGGCGTTTTTGGGCAAAGGCAGCTTGGCCCACCACAGGAGGGTGTAGATGCGGTCGAGCGTGCGGAGGGTCTGCTGCTCCTGTTCGATCCGCTCGCGGACGACGTTGATCTGGAACGTCAGCCCGGGGTTTTCGGCGCGGGCGGCGACGCGTTCGAGCCGGGCGAGGGTGTTGCGGTCGCGGTCGATGCGGTTGAGCGAAAGCTGCCGCCACGGGGCCAGTCCGCTTTCGGCGTTGTTGATGCCCGCGATGGCCACCCACACGACCATCGTCAGCAGGACCGCCGCGATGGTGCTCCGCGTCACCACCCCGAACAGCGTGCACACCGAAAACAGGTAGCTGAACATCAGCACCACCACCGGCACGGCCAGGAACAACGCCGGCTCCCACGCCCCGCCCCGCACGCCGATCACCACGAACGCAAGCCCGGTGAACACGCTCACCTGCAAGGTCACGAACAGCAGCCCGGTCAGGTATTTCGTGAGGAACAGACGCAGCCGGCTCATCGGCTTGCTGAGGTACAGGTCGATCGACCCGCTGGAGAGGAAGTCGGGGAAAATCGACGCGGTGGAGATCACCGCCAGAATCATCCCGACGAACCCCAGCCACAGCGGGATGGCGAACGCCGAAAAGAGGAACTTGTAGAACGTCGCCGGTTGGACGAGGCTGCTGTTCCAGAACCCCGTCCCGCCGAACGTCCAGTGCAGGAACGTGATCCCCTCTTCGTTGATGCCCAGCATCCCCAGCACGGCCACGACCACGCCCGAGAGCACCAGCACGATCCAGAACAGCCGCCGGGCCCGCAGCTCGCGGTAGGCGTCCACGAGCATCGCCCACGTCTGGGTCGCCACGCGCGCCGACGCCGGGCGCGACGCCACCAGCGACGCCACGTCTGCGCCGCGCGCCGACGTCTGCTCCATCGAGCCCACCTCCGCGCTGCCTGCCTGCTGCGTCATGGTCGCCGTCTCCCCTGCCCGAATGCCCGCCCCGCCCGCCGCCTCGCTCACGTCGCCCGCAGCCTCGCCCCCGGCCGCCTGCCCCCCTCCACCGCGCCCACCGCCTCCATGAACAGCTCCTCCAGCGTCGGCTGCACCGGCTCCAGCCGCACCACGCACCCGCCGGCCGCCCGCACCGCATCCAGCAGCGGCTGCAGCCGCATCACGTCCGTCGTGCCCACCGTCAGCAGCACCGCCGACGTTCCCGAACCGTCCGCGGTGGTCGTCTTCCACTGCACAGCCGTGCCGTCGGCGGTCGTCCCGGTGAGCACGGCCCCGCCCCCTGCAGCGGCGAGCCCGTCGGCGGGCGTCGTCCAGCGCACCACGCCGCCGAGCCGCTGCGGCGCCACGCCCCCCGTCACCTCCAGCTCGTAGTGCCCGCGCAGCCCCACCAGCTCCGACATCGTCCCCTGTCGGGCCACCTGCCCCGACACGAGGATCGCCACCCGGTCGCACACCATCTCCAGCTCGCTGAGCAGGTGGCTGTTGATGAACACGGTCTTCCCCTGCTCGCGCAGGCGCAGCAGCACGTCGCGGATGTCGCGGCGGCCGATCGGGTCCACGCCGTCGGTCGGCTCATCCAGCACGATCAGCTCCGGGTCGGCCGTGAGCGCCTGCGCTACGCCCACCCGCTGCATCATCCCCTTGCTGTACCGCGCGACCGGCTGGTCCGCCCATTCGGTCATGCCCACCAGCTCGAGCAGTTCGGCCACGCGTCGCCGACGGATCGCTCGGGGCGCCCCCGAGAGCGCGGCGAAGAAGTCCAGCGTCTGCCGGCCGGTCAGGTACCGGGGAAACCGGTGGTTCTCCGGCAGGTACCCCACCCGACGCAGCGACGCCTTCGTCCCCACCGCCTCGCCCAGCACCCATCCCTCGGCCCGCGTGGGCCGGATGACGGTCATGAGGATCTTCACCAGCGTGCTCTTGCCCGCGCCGTTCGGCCCCAGCAGCCCGAACACCTCGCCCCGGGCCACCTGCAACGCAATCCCCTTGAGCGCGTGCACCGACCGGCCGTAGCGCTTCTCGACGTGCCGGAGGTCCAGTGCCAGCGCTGCGCCCGCCATGCCGGCAGGAGTCTACACGCACCGCCCCGACGCCGGTATGTTGACACAGATGACCGCTCCCGCCGACCGCCGACCCAACCTCCTGCTCATCACCACCGACCAGCAGCGTTTCGACACCATCGCCGCCGCGGGTGCCCGGCACATGCTCACGCCCAACCTCGACTACCTGCTCGAGTCGGGCGTGCACTTCTCCCGCTGCTACACCGACTCGCCGGTGTGTGCCCCCGCCCGCTCGACGCTGCTCACCGGCCGACACCACCACAACAACCCCCCCGGCATCGGCCACTTCAACCAGCCCTCGACCGAACGCCCCGACCTCACGCTCCCCGCCGTGCTCACCCGCGCCGGCTACCAGACCGCCAGCGTCGGCAAGCTCCACGCCCATCCCCCGCGTGCCACCTACGGCTACGAGTTCACCGAAATCCTCGAGGACTACTACCGGTACATGGCCCGCCACCCCCATCTCGGCCGGCCGATGGCTCACGGGCTGGGCCAGAACCAGATGCAGCCTGCGCTCGCCACCGTGGACGAAGCCCACAGCCTCACCCGCTGGACCGTGGACCGCGCGATCGACTTCCTCGAGACCCGCGACCCCACCCGCCCCTTCTTTCTCCACGTCGGCTTCTCCAAGCCGCACCCCCCGTTCGACCCGCCCCTGAGTTACCTGCTGCTCTACCAGAACCGCCCCTTGCCCGAACCCATCTACGGCGACTGGTCGGCCGACGTCGAGCGCATTCATCCGGGCCTTCTCGGCCCGACGTGGTTCCTCAGCGGCGTGGACGCGTTCACCCCCGAGCTGATTCGCCTTGCCCGCCAGGCGTATTTCGCACTCATCACCCACATCGACTACACGCTCGGCGCGCTGCTGGCGCGCCTGCGCGAACTCGAACTGCTCGACACCACGCACATCCTCTTCACCTCCGACCACGGCGAGATGCTCGGCGACCACCACATGGGCGCCAAGACCACCTTCCTCGAGCCGTCGGCCCATGTGCCGATGATCTACCGCCCGGCCCGCGGCTACGGCGGCGACGCCCTGCGACCCGGCTCACGCTGCGACGCGCTGGTGTGCCTGGCGGACGTCTACCGCACGTTCACGTCGGCCGCGGGCGTCGCGCCGCCCGCCGAAGCCGCCCCCGACTCCCTCGACCTTGCCGCCGTCGCCGCGGGCGTGGCCCGCCGCGACCTGCTCTTCGGCCGCTGCAGCAACTTCCACATGGCGCTCACGCCCCGGCACAAGTACATCTTCCACGACACCGGGGCCGAGCTGCTGTTCGACCTGGAAGCCGACCCCCTGGAACGGCGCAACCTCACCGACTCGCCCGACCACGGCGGCGTGCTGGAGACGCTCCGCCGCAGCCTCGCCGAGCTGATGCTGCGGACGAACTACGCCCGCGCCGTCAAGGACGGACGCCCCGCCGGGTGCATCCCCGTCCCCGACCGCCGCGGCGTGCGGGCGGTCTCGTGGCCGGGCCACCACTCGCCCGACCACACGCCGCACGATGTACTGCATTGACGTGGCGTGTCGCGGACCGCGGCTTTCGCCGCCGACCCGTCGTCGCGCCCGCGTCATGCCGCCCGCGCGGGCGTCTCCACCAGACGGATCACCCCCGTCGGGCAAGCCGCCACGCACGCGCCGTCGGCATCGCACCGCGTCAGCTGCCGCAGGTCGATCATCGCCTTGCCGCGGTGGCTCACCAGCACGCCCCCCGTCACGTCCCCGCCCGCCGACGTTCCCGCGCACGTGGCAACGCACACGCCGCAGCCGATGCAGTCGCGCACGTCGATCGAGAGCGTGCGGCGGTGCGCCGGCAGCCGGGCGACCGTCGCCAGCACCTCCAGCGGCACGCCACTGGCACGTGCGCTGCGCAGCGGTTCGGTGCGTCCGGCCCCTCCGACCGCCGTGATGCCCGCCGTCCCGGGCGAAAGCGACGCACCCGTCCCGACCGCGTGGGGCTCGGCGTCGGACGCCGCCGCCGAAGGCTCGCGGACGCGGAACAGCGGCTGGTGACACGCCCCGCAGGTGCTCAGCCGCTCGAGCTTCTCGAGGTACGCCACGGCCGTGCTCACCACCTGCGCGTGGCTCCACGTCAGCGGGGAGACGCTCAGCGGGGCGCCGGTGAGCGGATGCACCTGCTCGGCCAGCACGCCGCTCTCCAGCGCGTGCTCCGCCGCCCATGACATCAGCGGCAACGCCTCTTTCAGACCCTGTGGCGTCGTCGCCCGGGCGATCAGGTCGTCGGCGAGCCAGAGCGTGCAGATGAACCACGGGTTGCCCGGCGCGACGGACGGGTCGCCGCAGACGCGGTGGTAGTAGTCGTTCTCGTACCGTGCCACGCCGCCGACGTCGGTCTTGACCCACAGCCGGCTCCGCACCGCATCCATCGTCGCACGCATGCGCGGGTCGCCGGCGTCGAACATCCCGAAGTGCCCCAGCGCCCAGAGGCTCGCGTCCACCACTTCGTCCACGCCGTAGACGCCGCCGCCGTCCACGCGCACCGCCCCCTCGATGTCGCTGACCACCTGCACGCTTCCACCCCCGGAAGCGCTGCCCGACCCGGCCGCGTCGGGGAGCTCGACCAGCCGCCGGACGAACCGCCCGAGCCGCGCGTCGTAGAGGTGCCGCTCGGCTGCGCGTCGGATCTCGTCGCACGCCTGGCCGTACCGCCGGGCCCGCTCGGTGTCGCCGAAGGCGACGGCGAAGTGCTCCGCCGCCTGGAGCCCGGCCCACACCGCCGCCACGGTGAACGCGTGCACCCCCCATCGCTCTTCCCACAGGTCGTAGCTCGGCCGCGGCAGACCGGTCTCGGGGTGTCGGTACGCCAGCATGAACTCCGCCGCCGGCTGCACGACGTCTACCCACATCGGGCGGATGAACTCCGTGTCCCGCTGTCGCCGGAAGTGACGCCACAGCGCCCACACCACCAGCGCCGTCTCGTCCTCCTGGATCGGCAACCGGTGCTCGCCCCCGGCCGTGCGCCACGGGTGCCAGCTGCTGGCCACGCTCCCGTCGGGATTGTACTTGTGGTGCAGGAACCCCTCGGGCGTGATGACCCGCTGGCAGAACTCGAAGAACTTGCGGCTGAGCATCGGGAACCCCGCCGCGTCGAGGGCGTCGGCGACCAGCGCGCCGTCCCTCGGCCAGACGTAGCTGTAGGTGTCCCGCGAGAACTGCAGGATGTCGCTGTCGTTGGCCGCGAGGATGGCCCCCGAGTCGTCCACCTGCGTCCGCACCAGCAGCAGGCTGCGTTTGAACAGCTCGACGAACTTCGGCGGCAGGTTGCCGAAGCGGACGGACGTCCCGCTCACCCACAGCCGCCAGTACGCCGTGGTGCGGTTCAACACGCCCTCAGGGGTCTGCCGCCGCAGCCACTCGTGCAGCGACAGCAGCTCCTCCCGGTCCTCCCCGCAGATCATCACCAGATACGTCGTCGCCTCGCCACCGGGCTCGAGCCAGACGTGCCGTGCGATGCACGAGTCCACCGCGCCCTGCGCGATGGGGTTGCCCTGCAGGTGGCCGTCCTCCGCGTCACGCCATGTGCCTTCGGCCCCGCCGAAGCCGCTCGTGCCCGTGGCGAACCCGTCGAGCGTCGGCTGGCCCGACGCGTCAAAGAAACCCGTCGAGACGTACCGCGGCCCCCGGTAGTGCACCACGGTGCCCGTCGCCGGGTCGAAGTACGCCGTGTTGCCCACGTTGGTCCCCAGCATGTGCCACGCCTGATGGTGCAGCAGCCGCAGCTCGCGGGGGGCGCCCGACAGGTTGCGGAGCTTGATCCGCCGCACGTACACCCGCCGGTGAAAATCCACCGCGTCGTTGCAGTACAGCCGCACGCCCAGCCCCCCGTGCTCCATCGACACCGACGTCGTCAGCGAGTCGCGCAGGTACCGCTTGCGGAGCTCCCACCCGCTGTCGCTGCTCCATGCCAGTTTCGCCGAGCCCAGCGTGCCATCCGCGCGCACCGTCTCGGCCCACACGCCGAACCGGCACGGCCCGTGGCCGGCGTGGTTCTCCTGCCCCACGTGCGGGAAGTACAAGTCCCGGATCTGGTAGTGCTGGTCGAAGGTCACCAGCATCCGCCCGTTGCCTACCGGCAGATCACGCGGCATGCACGCAATCCCTTCCAGCCCCGCCCGCTCGATGGCGTCCGATAAAAACGCACCGCGGTGCACGCCCACGCGTGCCACCGCGCCAAAGACCTCGCCCAACCGCAACATCTCCGGGCCAGCTCCGGCTCCCCCGAAGCAGGTATCGGCGCACGACCCGCTCGACGTAACTCGACTTACCCTGCCTTGTGCAAATCCTCCCCCACCATCTCCGCCGCGATCTTGCCGCTGAGCGTCACCAGCGGCAGCCCGCCGCCGGGGTGGGTGGCGCCGCCGGCGAAGTACAGGCCGCGGACGTCCCGGTCGCGGTTGGGTGGGCGCAAAAACGCCGTCCGACGCGAGTTGCTTCCGATCCCGTAAATCGCCCCCGCGTTGGCGTTGTAGTCGCGTTTGAGGTCCGCCGGCGTGTACCGCTTCTCCACCACGATCCGGCGGCTGAGGTCCGTCAGCCCGAAGCGATGCTCCAGCGTCCGCACGACCTGATCCCGATAGCGCGGCCCCTCGGTCGTCCAGTCCGGGCCGTGGCCCTCCAGCGCGGGCGCCGAGCACAGCACGAACAGGTTCTCGCACCCCGCCGGGGCCTGGCTCGCGTCCGTCTTGGTGCTGCAGCAGACGTAGATGCACGGGTCATCGGGGACGGTTTTCGTCTCGAACATCGCCCGCAGGTCCGACGCGTAGTCGGCGGGCATGAACTTGGTGTGGTGCGCGAGCTGCTCGTACCGCCCCTCCACCCCCAGCAGCAGCACCATCCCGCTCCCCCCCGGCTCGAGCTTGCGCAGCACGCGGTCGGAGTAGCGCCGCCGCCACCGCGACGGGATCAGCCGCTCGTACGCGTACACCACATCCGCGTTCACCACCACCGCGTCCGCCGCCAGTTCCTCCCCGCCGGCCAGCCGGACGCCCCGGACGCGCCCACGGCCCTTCCCGTCCGGTTCGACCAGCACCTCGCCGACCGCCTCCCCCTTCCGCACCACGCCCCCCCGCGCTACGGTCAGCCTTTCCAGCACCTCCGCCAGCCGATACAGCCCCCCGTCGATGTACCAACCCCCAAATCCGAACTCGGCATACGGGATCACCGCCAGCGTCGCCGGGGCCAGGAACGGGCTTGCCCCGGAATAGGTGGCGTACTGGTACAGCACCTCCCGCAGCTTCGGGTGCTTCACGTGCTTGTCCACCACGGCGGAAAACCGCTGGAACATGCCGATCCGCAGGGGGATCGTCAGCATCGAGAGGGCCTTGCGCGGGTCGAACGGCTCGTCCTTCTTCCTTAGCAGCTGCTCCGGGGCGTGCCAGAGGAACATCTCCGCCGACAGCTCCCAGATCCGCCGCCCCCGCTCGAAGAACGCTCTCCACCCCGCCACGTCCCCCGGCGAAATCCGCGCCACCTCCCGCTCCATCGCCTCCTGGTCGGCCCACGCCTCCAGCACCGTCCCGTCCGCCCAGACGTACTTCTGGATCGGGTCCAGCCGCAGCAGCTTCAGGTGGTCGCTCATCCGCTCGCCCACCGATGTAAAAAGCTGCTCGAACACCTGCGGCAGCGTGATCAGGCTCGGCCCGGTGTCGAACTTGAATCGCTCCCCGGGCCGGTGGGGGTGCTCGACGTCCCAGAGGTTGAGCTTGCCCCCGACCTGTGGGTTCTTTTCCACCAGCGTCACGGCGGCCCCGCCATGCGCCAGGCGTACCGCCGCCGACAGCCCGCCCACGCCCCCGCCGACCACCACCACCCGCTTGCCACGCGCCATGCCGGCGAAGGGTAACCGCGTCGCTTCGCCCGAGCCCCGATGGCTAACTTTTTGAAGAATCGACTTTTGCGCACGTTAACAATCTCTTAGCATTTTCGTTGCCGACGAATCCGCACGGCGGGGCTATTCTCAGCCGCCAAAACCGGCGGCTTGCCGGGCCCGGCACGCCCGGCGGACGCCGCTTGTCCAGCACCGCCGTCGCGCCCGGCCGGAGACCGTGGGCCTTGTCCGCGGGCCGGACGTCGGAAACCGGTGTGCCGTCGTCTTCAGGTCCCTTTTCCCACGTATGGCCAACCCCCTCCGCGGCAACTTCGGCGTCGTCATCGCGGTCGTCGTCCTGGCGGCCGCCGCCGTCGCCCTTTACTTCACGGCCTTCCGCGGCGACGCCCAGCAGCAGCTCGTGGACCTCAACCGTTTCCGGTGGTACATCGACGAGGACGGCAGGGCCTTCACGCAGGAACTGCGCATCGGCGCCCCGTCGGTCGTGACGTCGCCCAGCGGCAAGCGGGCGTTCCCCGCCGAGCTGTGCTACTGGACCCGCGACGGCAAGCCCAAAGAACGCCCCACGCCGGTCCTGCTCAACAGCTACATCGGCAAGCCGGAGCCGACCTTCTGCCCCGACTGCGACCGGCTGGTCATCGGGCAAAACCCTGCCCCCTTCGGCACCTCAGACCCGACCCCGCCCCCGACGCGGGCGGAATACGAGGCCCAGCGCCGCTGACGTTCGCGACCGGCCGCCCCGAACCACCGAGATGCTCATGAACCCCGACCGGACCCGTCCCGCTTCGACGCCCGCCGCGACCGACCGAACCGCCGCGTCGGCCATGGCGTCGGGGCACACCTCCAACCTCAGGAGAGAGACCATGTCGTCACGCCGCCACCACGGCTTCACGCTCGTCGAACTGCTCGTCGTCATCGGGATCATCGCACTGCTGATTTCGATCCTGCTGCCCTCGCTGTCCAAGGCGCAGCGGGCCGCCCGCGCCGTGCAGTGCGCGTCCAACATGCGGTCGATCATGCAGGGCGTCCTCCTCTACGCCCAGCAGTACAACGGCGCGATCCCCGGCTCCCCGTGGACGTCGGGCGCCCACGTCCGTGCCCCCTCTGAGTTCACCCGCGCCGGCCGCCCGTTCATCCCCACCGGCGTGACCACCCCGTCCACCGACGACAACACCGACGGGGTCATCTCCATGTTCGACTGGAAGACTCCCATCGCCAAGCTCATCGGAGCCAACTTCCCCGAAGGCACCGACGGCGCTTCCCGTCAGCAGCGGCTGCTGCAACTCACGGAGTTCGGCATCTTCGTCTGCCCGGAAAACCAGCTCATCGCCGGCCCCTTCCCGGCGTCGGCCGACTGGCCCAACATCCGCGCCATCTCCTACGCCACCAACCTGGACTTCCTCATCCTCCCCTTCACCACCTACAACGGGCAGACCCCCTCGGGCGCGGACCTGGGCACGTTCGTCTCCCGCCCGCAGTGGAACGTCCCCGCGGGCTACTTCCCCCGCCTCAACCGCGTCGGCAACGCCGCCCGCAAGGCCTACCTCACCGAAGGCTCCCGCTTCGTCACCGCCGCCGGCGTGATCACCTACAACTGGCGCTCGGCCGAGCAGCAACAGAACGGCGGCGCCTTCTCTGACCAGCGGCCCTATGTCGCCTTCGCCTTCAACCGCTCCAAGCTCCTCCCGGGCAGCTACGGCGACCCCGCCGCCTCCGACGTCGGCGTGAACCGCTCGGTGATCCTCACCGCCTTCCGGCACGGCGCCACCGCTGCCAACCAGAACATCAACAGCTACCGCGCCAACATCGCCTTCTTCGACGGACACGTCGAAACGCTCTCGGTCATGGAGCTGATGAACCCCGAGTTCCACTCGCCACGCGGCACGTCGCTGGAAATCTCACCGGCGCAGGTCTACCCCCGCGTCATCCAGCAGTACTTCAACGGCCAGACCTTCGTCGGGGCCAACCAGTACATCCTGCCGTAGAGCTTCGCCCGCCCGGGGCGCACCTCCGGGGACGCGTCCGTTGACCCCCGAACGCAACCGACGGCTCGCCGCGGCCTTCCGGCCTTACCCCCGGAAGGCCGCCTTGCTTTATCCTCACCTCCGCAGCCATGCCCGAGAACCCCTCCGCCCACGACCTCTACAGCTCACCGCTGGTCTCCCGAAACGCCTCGCGTGAGATGCTCGAGCTGTTCTCCCCGCGCCGCCGCATCGGCCTGTGGCGGCGGCTGTGGCTCGAGCTGGCCCGACACCAGCGCGACCTCGGCATCGACCGCATCTCCCAGCAGGCGCTGGACGACATGGCCGCCCACCTCGACGACATCGACTTCGACCTCGCCGCCGAGTGGGAACGACGCCTCCGGCACGACGTCATGGCCCACATCCACGCGTTCGAGGCCGTCGCGCCCGCCGCCAGGGGGATCATCCATCTCGGCGCCACCAGCCAGTACGTCGTGGACAACGCCGACCTCATCGTCATGCGCGACGCCCTGCGCCTGCTGCAGCGCAAGCTCGCCGCCATCGTGCTGGCGCTGGCCGACTTCGCCGACCGCTGGAAACACCTGCCCACCCTCGGCTACACCCACTTCCAGCCCGCCCAGCTCACCACCGTCGGCAAACGCGCCACGCTGTGGGCTCAGGACTTCGCCCTCGACCTCGACGAACTCGAACACCGCGCCGCCACGCTGCGCTTCCGCGGCGTCAAGGGCACCACCGGCACGCAGGCGTCGTTCCTCGCACTCTTCCACGGCGACCACAGCAGGTGTGACGAGCTCGACCGACGCGTCACCGCCGCCTTCGGCTTCCCCGCCAGCTACACCGTCACCGGGCAGACCTACCCCCGCAAGGTGGATGCCGCCGTCGTCAACTCCCTCGCCCAGACCGCCGCGTCCGTCCACCGCTTCGCCAACGACGTCCGGCTCCTGGCCGGGCTCAAACAGCTCGAAGAGCCCTTCGAACCGGGCCAGGTCGGCTCATCGGCCATGGCTTACAAGCGCAACCCCATGCGGTCCGAGCGGGCAACGGGCCTGGCCCGCTTCGTCATCTCGCTGGCCTCGTCGCCGCTGATGACCGCGGCCGAACAGTGGTTCGAACGCACGCTCGACGACTCGTCCAACAAGCGCCTGGCCATCCCGGAGGCCTTCCTCGCCCTCGACGGCTGCCTCGACATCGTGCTCGACGTCGCCCGCGGGCTGGTCGTCTACCCGCACACCATCGCCGCCGCCGTCGCCGCGGAACTCCCCTTCATGGCCACCGAGGAGATCCTCATGGCCGCCGTCCAGCGCGGCGGCGACCGCCAGCTCCTCCACGAACGCCTGCGCCAACACAGCCTCGCCGCCGCCGAGCAGGTCAAGCTCCACGGCCGCCCCAACGACCTGCTCGACCGCCTGCGCAACGACCCCGCCTTCGCCGACCTCGACCTGGACGCGCTGCTCGACCCGGCACGCTTTGTCGGCCGCGCCCCGCAACAGGTCGATCGCTTTCTCGCGGAAGTCGTCGCCCCCGTCCGAAGCCGCTACCCCGACGCCGACCGACTGGCCGTGCAACTTAAGGTATGACCCCGGCCACCGGTCGCTGCCCCGCCTTGCCCCCCGGCGGCCCGGGATGCCGGCGAGCCGAACTTGCATGCGGCCGGCTGATAACTTGGGCAATTCAGGCGGGTCGTCCGTTCATCGCCTGTTTGCACCGGGGACGGACCAAAGCGACCGGCTGCGCCGGTGCCCGACTACCCCAGACTTCCCGGCTTGCCAGCCGCCTGAACGCCGGCCGTCCGACGCTTGGGACGGAAATGGTCATTACTTGTTGTCAGATAGAGGGATGTGATTTAAACGGGGTGCCCCTTCGAATGTTCCCCGTACGACATCGTGGGCTATCCACATCTTCATGCATTCTTTGCCGATTTTCGGACCCCTCTTCACTGGGCATGGGGTATAGTGCAAGCGTCGCGGCCGACGTGCCGTCTCCGTGGTTGCGACCGGCCTCGGTGTTTCCCCGGGGCCGCGTGTGGAGTGGAGAGCAAACCTGAACCAGCTCCGGTTGGGAGTGGTCCGGAAGAGGAGAAGAGTGTCATGAAGCGTTCGCTGTTGGCCCTTGCCGCTGCGGCGGCGGTCGTGTCGTCCGCCTCGGTGTCGTCCGCGTTCCTGATTGTCTCGTTCGAGCAGAACGCCCTGCAGACCGAGGAAGTCACCTACAACGTCGTCGCCCCGGCGACCGTCCCCTCGCTCAACTCCGCCACGGGCTTCCTCGCCCCTGTCGGCGTGCGGGTGACCGACTTCCTTGGCAACGTGTACCCCAACGTCGCCATCAGCCTCGGCGGCCTGCAGGCGGCGGCTCCGGCCGTCAGCTTCTTCGGCACCGCCGCTCAGCCGCTGGGCGCGGGGTCGTTCGCCCTGCTTGACCTGTCCAACACCACCATCCTGCTTCAGGGCGTGATGTCCGACGCGATCCTCGTCGGCTCGAGCCAGACCGGCTCGGTGACCTCCGCCAGCATCACCTACACCGGCGGGTCGATCTACACGGCCTTCCTCGCCCTGGGCGGCATCCCCTTCAGCGGCGAGATGTCCTTCAGCCTGCTGAACATCACGCCGAGCGTCACGGTTTCCGGCGGCAACATCGACGCGTTCTCCGCGTCGGTGAACGGGCAGTTCCAGGGCGTCATCCCCGAGCCGGCCGCCCTCGGCCTGCTCGCCCCGGCGGCCCTGCTCATCGCCCGCCGCCGCAAGTAATCAGCGCCCGCAAGCTTCTCTGAATCCAGGCGGCCGACCCCACCGTGGG
>JBKBHU010000015.1:0-81639 GCA_046299715.1 Tepidisphaerales bacterium
CCCCCCCCCCCCCCCCCCCCCCCCCCCCCCCCCCCCCCCCCCCCCCCCCCCCCCCTCTCTCTCTTCCCCCGCGGTCCGCCACCGAATGCCGCACGCCCGCGGCTGCCGCGGTCAGCCGCGCGTCCGGCCGGGAGCGAGGAACCGGCGTAGGGGGCCAGTGACGCCGCCACGGCCCGCGTGGACGCTGCCGCGGCCGGTCTGGACGGTGTCGCGGGCGGTCTGGACGCCGCTGCGGGCGGTCTTGGCCGACGGGTCAACGGCCGACGCCTCGCTGGCCGGTTCGGCGGTGGGGCGCGGTGCGAAGTCCCCGAGGCCCCAGCGGCGGGCGAAGCTGGGGTAGTCGGCCTTCATGTACCAGCGGAGCAGGCGGTCGTCGGTGCGGCGCAGGTCCACGGTGACGAGGGCGTCAACGCAACCGCCGAAGTCGCGGTCCACGTTGAACGCCAGCACGCGGGCGCCCAGCTTGAGGTACTGCCCCAGCAGCACGGGGACGCCCTTGGCATCCGGCTCCACCTCCCGGACCACCTCGCTGAGCTCGTCGATGCCGCGGACGAGCGAAGCGAGGTAGGCGGCGTCGAGCCACTCGCCCCGCCGGCCCAGCCCGCCCGGCCCGTGCCGCTTGACCTTGAACGGCGTGCGGGGCTTGACGAGGTTCGCCCACTCGCCCCGCAGCCCGGAGGCCGAGAGGAACTCGACCATAAGCGTGCGGGACACGGTCGCGTAGGCCGACGAGATCGACACCGGCCCGAAGAGCGTGTGGTAGCGCGGGTTGCGGCAGCAGAACACCGCGATGCCCCGCCAGAGCATCATCAGCGGCTGGTGCGACCTCTGGTATTCCTGCCGGACGAAGCTGCGGCCCATCTCCAGGGCCGAGCCGTCGCCCCCGGCCAGTCGGCTCAGCAGGCTTTCGGGGTAGTCGAAGAGTGTGGAGGTGTACAGCCCACGTTTGCCTTTGGCGCGGAGGATGAGGTCGGCCCGGCCCAGGCGGTACGCCCCGACGAGCTGTCGCTGGGGGCGGTGGTAGACGAACAGGTGAAGGTAGTGCTGGTCGAACTCATCGAGGTCCAGAGATCTGCCCGTGCCCTCCCCGACCGCCCGGAAGGTGATTTCTCGAAGTCGGCCGATTTCCCGCAGCACGTGGGGGATCTGCCGGGGTCGGGCGACGTAGGCCTCGTACTCCTCGCCCCGGAGCAGGACGGCTTCTTCGGGCAGCGCGGCGATTTCGCGGTCGATGGCGTCGGCGGGCGTCTCGGGGATGATCACGTCGCCGGCCGTGACGTGCAGCGTGGGGCCCGCGGCGACGGCGGCATCGTCGTCGCTGCGGCGGTGGCGCAGCAGGTAGGTACGCGCGCGGAGCTGCTCCACGAGCACTTCATCGCCGCCGTCGCCGGCCAGCTCACGGAGCTTCTTCGGAGGCAGCGGCCGGCCCACCCGCACCTCCATCGTGCCTCCGCGGCGGGCGACGGTGGCCCGGGGCAGCAGGGCGGTCCGCAGGCGGGGATGCAGCAGCCCCGCGAGCTGGAACAGGTGGCCGTTGCCCCCGGGGATGTACACCGGCAGCACGCTCGCCTGCGTCTTGCGGATGAGCAGCCCGACGCCACGCTGCCACGGCGGGTCCACCACACGCAGCTCCTTCAGCCGCAGCGACGAAACCTCCCCGGCGGGGAACACCACCAGCGACCCGCCCGACTCGACGTGCCGGACGGCCTCACGCAAACCGCCCGTGCTCCGCGGTGACGCCGCGGAAAACGGGTCCACCGCGATGAGCTGATGTCGCAGCCCTTCGAACACCCCCAGCAGGTAGTTGCCCATCACTTTGACGTCGCCCACGCCGCCTTCACGGACGCGCATCAGCAACGACGCCAGCACCAGCCCTTCCAGCCCGCCGTACGGGTGGTTGGCCACGACGATCAGACCTCCCGTGCGGGGGATGCGCTGCAGGTCGTCCGACGCGACCTGCACGGACAGCGACAGCACCTCCAGCGACGCATCGACGAAGTTCAGCCCGCGCTCGGCCATCAGTCGGCGGACCTGCGCGTGGAGCGCATCGGCGTCGCGCAGACCGCTGAGCCCGTCCACCCACCGCGTCAGGCTGCGGACGACACGGTCGCGGCCGGGCACCCAAACCGGGACGCACTGCCGCATCAGTTCGCGACAGGTGAGCTCGCCCCCGCGCCAGCCGGCCGTCTGGTCAGCATGCGTCGGCTCCACCTGCCGACGTTCCGGCGTGTCCGCCGCGGTGTGACCGGCCGGCGACGGCGCTTCTGACGACACCTTGCCGACCGTCTCCGGACCGCCTGCGTGGGACGAGCTGCGCTGAAGGAAACTCATCCTTCACGCTGTACGTCCGCCGCGTGACCGTGGCGTTCGCGTTGCGTTAGGTTTGCGTAGATTTGCCAAGTCTTAACGTCGGGCCAACCGCTCGCTAAGGCGCGGCGGTACGTTCGCCGGCGGAGGTTGCTGGAGCTTGGGGGTCGGCCGGACGCGGGGCCGCCGACGGCTCGGCCGGCATCGACCAGCCCCCGCCCAGTGCTTTGTAGAGGGCGACGAGGTCCGCCGACAACTGCGTGTCCACGCGGACGAGCGCTTCCTCCGCCTGGAAGAGGTCGCGCTGGGCCAGCAACACGTCGAGCAGGTCGCCCAGCCCTTCACCCCCGGCGAAGCGGCCCGCCGCGAGTTCCACGCTGCGGCGGCTGGCCTCCACCGCCCGCGCCAGAGCCGCCCGGCGCTCGACGTTGCGCGCGTAGCTGGTCACGGCGTTTTCGACCTCTTCAAGGCTCAACAGCACGGTGCGTTCGTAGTCCGCAAGCGCCTGGGCCTGCCGGGCGTTTTGCGCTTCGATGTTCGCGCGGACGCGTCCGCCGTCAAAAAGGTTCCACGACACCGCCGGTCCGACGCTCCAGAAGATCGACCGGGCCTGCACCAGCCGCGGGGCCTCGTTGCCCTGCGTGCCCAGCGACCCGGTCAGCGAGAAGCGGGGGAAGAGGTCGGCCGTCGCCACGCCGATGCGCGCCGTGGCGGCCGCCAGACGACGCTCGGCCCGACGGACGTCCGGCCGGCGACGCAACAGGTCGCTGGGCAGCCCTACCGGCACCTCGGGCAGCGCCATCGGCACCGAGCCGGCCGTCCGTGGCTGCCCGTCGGGCACCTCGCCGAGTTCTTCCCGCAGCGTGCCCGGGGCCACGCCCAGCAGCACCGCAAGCCGGTGGATCGCGCTGGCCTCGGCCACCCGCAGCGTCGGCACCGTCGCCTCAAAGCTGGCCAGCTGCGCCGCCGAGCGGCTCACGTCCAGTTCGGACACCAGCCCGGCTTCGAACCTCGCCCGGTTGAACGCCAGCGTCTGGCGCTGGCTCTCGATGTTGTCGAAAGCGATGCGGAGCTGCTGCTGCGTCCCCCGGAGCGCGATGTAGTTGCTGGCGACCTCCGCCAGCAGCGACGTCAGCACAGCGCTGCGGTCCTCCTCCGCCGCCCCCAGCTCGGCCCGCGCGGCCTCCATGGCCCGACGCGTGCCGCCGAAGACGTCCAGCTCCCACCGCGCGTCAAAACCCGCCCGCCAGAGCGTGCTTTCGCTCGACTGTCCCGGCGGAAGCGGCCCCGACTGGCTCTGCCGGCTTCGCGTCACGCTGCCCCGGGCGTCCAACTCCGGAAAAAAGCCGGACCGCTCGGCCGCCAGCAACGCCCGCGCCTCGCGCAGACGGGCCTCCGCCCGACGCAAGTCCAGATTCCCCGCGACGGCGCGGTCGATCAGCCCGTCCAGCGTCGGGTCTTTGAACGCCCTCCACCATGTCGCCAGCTCGGCGACCTCCGCTTCGCCCGCCGGCCGCGTCGTCGCGCTCTGCGCTACGGGTCGCAGCCGGCTGCCCGCCTCGCCCGGCACCGAATGGAACCGCTCGGGCATCGCCACGCGCGGCGGCTCGTAGTCGGGGCCGACGGTGCAACCGGTCAGGGACAGGCAGCAGGCGAGCAGGAACGTGCAAGCGGTGGCAGGTGCCCGGCAGGAAAACATGGCCGAGTGTACGGCGTGGTCGCCGATGCGGTCGGGCCGCGGGCACTCGTGCTTTACCAAAACGCAACCCAAGCCAAACGCCGCCTGTGTCGGTTGCTCATTCAAGGCAAGCAGCGTCCCGGCAGGCTCCCCACGTCCGCCAGACGGCAGGACGCGGTCAGGCGACCCGACGGAACGGTCCGACGGGCGGTCTGCCGCGGGCGGGCGGCAGGACCGAGCAACAGGACACGGACAGGAGAACACACGATGCGACGGACGGGGACGTGGGCGGTGGTGTTGGCGGCGGCGACGGCGGTCGCGGGCTGGGCGTCGGACGCGCACGCTCAGCGGGCGAAGAACGTCATTTTGATGATCTCGGACGGCGCCGGGCCCACGACCTGGCTCGCGGCCAACCAGTGGCAGTTCGGCCCCGACGCCGGCACCGCGCCACAGTTCAAGCAGCGCTATGAAGGCCCCGGCTTCACGCAGCACTGGATGACCACCTTCCCCGCCCACAGCCAGCCGCTGCCGCCGGGCGAGGTGGACGTGCGGCTGGGGCTGCCGGCGGGGTCGCTGCCGCGCTACCTGCCCCGTCTCTATAACGAGATTCCTTTCCCGAATGCCGGCAGCTACGACCCGGTCCGCGCCAACGATGCCGCCCTCGGCAACGTGCACATCTTCACCGACCGCACGCGGTCGCTCTACCCCGGCCGCGGCACGCCCTACACGCTCACCCCGGTGCCCACCAATCCGTCCACCGTGCGGCTGCTGGCGAACCAGCTTCAGGCCGGCGGGCAGATCACCGTCAACCGGCAGACCGCGCCGCTGGCGTACGACTACCTCATCTGGGATTCGGTGACCGACTCGGCTTCCGCCGGCACCGCGCTGGCCAGCGGCCGAAAGACGTACAGCTCGGCCATCAACTACGTGGACACGGGCACATCGCTGGAGCCGGTGCCGTTCATCACCCAGCAGATGCGGCAGATGGGCAAGAAGGCGGGGGTCGTTACGACCAAGCCGTTCACCGACGCCACCCCGGCCGTCTTCGGCACGCAGAACCTCTACCGCGACAACGAGCTGGCCATCAGCCACGACATGATCCACAACGGGCTGCTGGACGTGATCATCTCGCCGGGGCACCCCGAGTTCGGTTCGGGGGGCGTGCCCCGCACGCCCAGCTACACCACCGTCTCCGAAGCCAACCTGCAGGCGCTGCGGGCGGGGGTGGGCGGCTGGACGTTCGTCGATGACAACACGGTGCTGCGGGGCATCGCGCAAGGCACGGTCCCGGCCCCCGACCGGCTCTTCGGCCTTGTGCCCGTCTCCTCCGCCCTCAACTCCCGCAACACCGCCGGGCAGACCAACGCCTACGACCCGCGCGTCCACACGCCGGGCAACGTCCCCGCGGGCGTGGTGCCGTTCGTCATGCCCGACCTGCCGGAGCTGGCGTCGGCCGCGCTCAACGTGCTCTCGCGGTCGGACAACGGCTTCTTCGTGATGATCGAAGGCGCCTCGGTGGACTCCGCCGCCCATGCCAACAACCTGCCGCAGCTCATCGAGGAGCATCTCGCCTTCAACCGCGCGGTGGACCGCGTCATCGACTGGGTCGAGACGCACAGCAGCTGGGACGAGACGCTGCTGATCATCACCAGCGACCACGGCAACGGGCTGTTCCTCGGCCCCGACTCCGCCACCATCGCTTTCCAGGACCCCATCCCCACGGCCGCCGGTCAGCTCCCGCAGGGCATCTGGTGGACGACCAACCACACCAACGAGCTGGTGCCGCTGTGGACGCGCGGGCCGGGCAGCGAGCTGTTCGGCCAGCTCTTCGACGGCATCGACCCCCGCCGCGGGCAGTACATCGACAACACCGACGTCTTCACGGTGATGTCGCAGGCCGTGCCGGAGCCGGCGGCCGTCGCCCCGGTGCTCGCCGGGGCCGCGTCGCTGCTGGGACGCCGCCGTAGCGCCGCATGAGAACGCGCTACGCCGTTTGAGAACGCGTCCCGCGTTCGCCGACATCGGCGGTGCGGCGCCGTGTCTTTGCGACGTCGCCACCATGCCGCGGCAACGACCCCACAGGCCAACCTTCCCCCGGGGCGGGTGACCGTCATGGTCCCCGCCCCGCTGGAGGTTGACGTGGCCGACAACAAAAAAGGTGCCCCGGACGCGGGGGAGTGCGCCCGGGGCTCAGGGGGAGGGTAGGCCGAAGACTGTTTTGTGCCGGCCGGGCGGTTTCGCTCACGCGTGTCGCACGGCCGAACGTCGCGAAAAGGGTAGATCGCCGCGGTGTTCTGTCAGGTGAAAAACGCTTCAAAAATTCGAATCGCGTTAGGAACCGTGGCCGCGATGTGGGCCAGCGGACGCGAACGTGCTTATCGGAACAGCACGAGGACGTAGCGTGCTCGCGTCGGCCGTGTGGAGGGCAGTGGGTTTGCCGTGCGGGCTTCGGGGACGGGCCGGTCGGCGCGCTGGCCGTCGTCCTGCACGGTGGCGGCGTTCGGGCGGGCGTGTGGGGTCGGGGCCGGCGTGTCGATGCCCGCATCGGGGCGCCCGGGGTTGTGGGTGGGGCTCAGCGGCGTCGCCGCCGCCGACCGGAGTGCCTCCGCGTCCGCCTTGCTGCGCAGCGCCGACACCACCGTATCGAGCAGTTCGGCCTCGACGCGCACCAGCAGCGCCCCACGCACGAGCATGGCGGCGTCCACGCCCGGCACCGCCGCCGCCGGACCCGCCCACGGCACCGCCCACAGCGGCACGCCGGGTACAAGGTCGGACGGGGCGGGCGAGCACGCCCACCCGCCTTCGCGCAGGAACGTCTCGACCCGTGCCCTTGTGGCTACCGGGTCCGGCGACGACAGCACGACCGTCCGGTCCACCGGGCCGATGTATCCGGCCAGCTCGTCGGCGAGGTCCATCCGTGCGAACGGCCCGCCCATCCCCGCGGGCAGGTCGGCGGGGCCTTCGGCGCTCGCCCGTGCCGCGGTCGCGCCGGGCGACCCAGGTGCCGCAGCGCTGCCTGCCGTCTCCGCCGGCGCGGCCAACGCGGCTGCCGGCGGAACCGCCGCGACGTCTTCGCCGGCCGGCAACGGGGCCGACCGCTCCGGCAGTGCCGTGGACGGTTCCGCAGACCAGCGCGGTCCGGCGGCCGCGAGCGTGCCCTCGCTTGACCTCGGCAGGGCGGCTGCGCGCCCGGCGGCGACGTCGTCACGGGCCGCCATGGCCGCGGGCCCGGCCTGCGACGACGTGGCAAGCGGGGGAGTGGCGTGCGGCCGGG
This sequence comes from Tepidisphaerales bacterium, assembly GCA_046299715.1. Classification (GTDB taxonomy): domain Bacteria; phylum Planctomycetota; class Phycisphaerae; order Tepidisphaerales; family Tepidisphaeraceae; genus JBBRUM01. Next base: position 7,260 of record JBKBHU010000015.1, read on the forward strand.
GGGCGAGCACCCACCACGTGGTCACGGCAAGGCCGGCCGTGAGGGTCAGCACCGCTGCCATCGCGGCGAGTTGCGGGAGGCGCCGGCTGCGACGTGGCGTCTCCAGCGTGTCCGCCCCGTCGAGCAGGGCCGAGCGTTCGAGCCGCGCGTTGACGTCCAGCAGCAGCTCCCGCGGTGCGGTCTCCGCGGGCAGGGCCTGCAGCCGGCTGCGGTGCTCCATCAGGTCCGCCAGCACCGCGCGCTGGTCAGGGTGCTGCGCCAGGTACGCGTCGAGTTCGGCCTGCCGGCGCGGGTCGAGCCGCCCGTCGAGGTAGTCGGTCAACAGGATTTCGGTGGATTCGTCGGCGGCGCGGAGGCCGGTGAGCCGGTTCATCGCGGGCCCCCTTTCAGCGTGGACGGCGGCACGGCGGCGGGCCGCGTTGGCGGCTCTATGGGGGCCCGGGGCCCGGCGGGGGGGGCCGTGGGCCCTGCGGGGTGGGCGTACCGCTGGAGCTCATGCCGCAGCGCCAGCCTCGCCCGGAACAGCCGCGACTTGACCGTGCCCAGTGGCACCTGCAGGACCTCGGCGATCTCGGGGTAGTCCAGCCCATCCACGTCGCGCAGGACCAGCACCGCCCGGTATTCGCTGTCAAGCCGGCCCAGGGCGACAAGCACCTGGCGCGACCGCTCGGCCCGCAGCGCGGCCTCCGGCGGGGTTTCCGTCGCCGGCCGTGAGCCCCATGGGAGCGACGCCGGGAGCGACGCGGCCCACGCGCGCTGCCGCCGTAGCTTCCGCAGCCGCGACACCGCGAGATTGACCGCGATGCGGTACAGCCACGTGTAGGGGCTGGCATGCCCGCGGAAGGTGTGCAGAGACGTCATGGCCTTGAGGTAGGTGTCCTGCGCGACTTCCCGGGCGTCGTCGCGGTCGCCGAGGATCCGCAGCAGGACCGTGTACAAGCGGTCCTGCGTGAGGAGCACGACCTGCCCGAAGGCCGCGCGGTCGCCCGTAAGCGCCCGCTCGAACGCCGACGTGAGGCCGTCGCCGCCGGACGGACGCACTGCCGCCTGCCTCGCCGGCTCGGCCGTCTTTGCCGACTCCGTCTGCACTCGGCCGCCGCCCTCCATGCAACCGTCTCCCGTTTGGACGCCGGCCGGGGACCCGGGGTTCCCGCATCGCCCGTAAACGCCCCTCTCAACGCCCCTGTGGCCCGTCGCTCTGCAGAAAGCCTTGTCTCTGCGGCGTCCTGCCGCCACGGGGCAGTGTAGCCGTCGCCTACCCTCGTGAAAGACCCGCCGACACACGCAAGGTTGGACATGACCGACCCCCACCTGCCCCCGCACGCCCCGCCGCACGCCCCCCCGCACGCCCCCCCGCACGCCGCCGTCACGACGCCGGTCGCCCCCTCGGAGAACCTCACGGCGTTTCTGGACCGTCTGGCCGACCGCAGGCTGCTGCGGCGGGTCACCGCCGCCGTGGACCCGGTCCTGGAGATCGCCGCCATTGCCGACCGCGTGAGCAAGATGCCGACCCCCGGGGGCGCACCGCCGGGGGAGGTGGACAAGTCGCCCGCGGCCCATCTCGGCGGCGTGGCGCTGCTCTTCGAGAACGTGAAAGGCTCGGCGTTTCCGGTGGCGATCAACCTCTTCGGCAGCTACGCGCGGGTCAACCTCGCGCTGGGCACGCCTTCGCTGGCCGCCCTCGCCGAACGCGTCCAGCAGCTGGTCAAACCGGAGATGCCCACCACGCTCCTGGAGAAGATGAAGAAGCTTCCGGACTTGCTGAAGCTGGCCAGTTACCCGCCGAAGACCGTGCGGTCCGGGCCGTGCCAGGAGGTGGTGCTGGAGGGCGACCGCGCCGACCTGACGCGGCTGCCCATTCTCCAGTGCTGGCCGCTCGACGGCGACGTGACCAGTGGGGAGGTCGAAGAGCGGCACCAAGCCAGCGTCCGCGACGGCACCAGCGGGCCGCGGGGCACGGGGCGGTACATCACGCTTGGCGGCATCCACACCCGCCACCCCGAGACCGGGGCGCGCAACATCGGCATGTACCGGGTGCAGGTGTTCGGGCCGCGGCTGGCCGCCATGCACTGGCACCTGCACCACGACGGGGCGCGGCACTTCCGCGCGTACCAGCGCCGCGGAGAACGCATGCCGGTGGCCATCGCGCTCGGCGGCGGCAGCGTCATGCCCTACGCCGCCACCGCTCCGCTGCCGCCCGGCATCGAAGAACACCTCTTCGCCGGGTTCCTCAACGGGCGTGGCATCGAGCTGGTGCCGTGCAGGACGGTGCCACTGGAGGTGCCGGCGGAGAGCGAAATCGTCATCGAAGGCTGGGTGGACCCGGAGCAGACGCTCCTGGAAGGCCCGTTCGGTGACCACACCGGTTTCTACTCGCTGGCCGACCGATACCCGGCGCTGCATGTGAGTTGCATCACTCACCGAAAGAACGCGATGTATCCGGCGACGGTGGTGGGCAAGCCGCCGATGGAGGACTACTACCTCGGGAAGGCGACCGAACGGATTTTTCTTCCGCTGCTGAGGACGATCGTGCCCGACATCGTGGACTACTGCCTGCCGATGGCGGGCGTGTTTCACAACGCGGCGTACGTCAAAATCCGCAAGGAGTACGCCTTTCAGGCCCGCCGGGTCATGCACGCCATCTGGGGCGCGGGGCAGATGGCGTTCACCAAGTTCATCATCGTGGTGGACGAGGACGTGGACGTGCAGGATGAGCAGCAGGTGCTGTTTCACCTGTACGCGCACTGCGACCCGGAGCGCGACATGGAAGTGGTGCACGGCCCGGTGGACATCCTCGACCACGCGGCGCCGGAGCTGGGGGTGGGGAGCAAGGTCGGCTTTGATGCGACGCGGAAGTGGCCGGCGGAAGGCCGCGGGCGGGGGGTTCGGCGGTATCCCACGCCGCTGGGGTATCCCCCCGCGGTCCGCGGATTGCTCGACCGGCGGTGGCGCGAGTACGGGTTGGCGGACGACCCGCCCGGCAGGCTAGCCTAAGGGCATGGCGAGCCCTGTGATGACGCAACCGGAATCGGCGGCACAGGCGGCGACGTCCCGCCCGCAGGAACTGCTGGTGTGGATGGACGGGCGACTGGTGCCGAAGTCGCAGGCGGTGGTCAGCGTCTTCGACCACGGACTGCTCTACGGCGACGGCATCTTCGAGGGCATCCGTATCTACGACGGGCGGATTTTCGAGCTCCAGTCGCACATCGACCGCCTCTACGAGTCGGCCAAGGCGATCCGCCTGGAGATTCCCGTGCCGCCGTCGGTGTGGGGCGATGCCATCACGCAGACGGCCCGGGCCAACGGTTTCAAGGACTGTTACGTCCGGGTGGTGGTCACCCGCGGCAGCGGGCCGCTGGGGATCTCGCCGGTCAAGTGCGGGCGGCCGGTGTGCTTTGTGATCTGTGATGCGTTGGAGCTGTACCCCAGGGAGCTGTACGAGCGGGGCATGAGCGTGATCACCTGCTCGGTGACGCGCAACGTGCCCAACGCGCTCTCCGGCCGCATCAAGAGCCTCAACTACCTCAATAACATCCTCGGCAAGCTCGAGGCGATCGACGCCGGCGTACCCGACGCCATCATGCTCAACGCCGATGGACACGTCGCCGAGGCCACGGCGGCAAACCTGTTCATCGTGCGCCGGGGCGTGCTGGCGACCCCGACGGTGGCCTGCGGCATTCTCGAGGGCGTGACCCGCAACGTCATTCTGAAACTGGCCCGGGAGCTTGGCATCCCGGCCGAGCAGCGGGTGGTGCCCCGATTCGACCTCTACGTCGCCGACGAGTGCTTCCTCACCGGGACGGGGGCGGAAGTGATGCCGATCACGGAGATCGATCGGCGCAAGGTCGGGGACGGCCGGGTCGGGCCGGTCACCACCCGGCTCCGCGAAGCCTTCTGGAAACTCGCCCGCGGGGGCTGAGGTGGCGGCCGACCACGCGGGGGCTGACCGCCTGCGACTCATGGTCGGCTGCCGTGCCGTAAATGGCAAAAAGCTGCCAACTTTGGGCGGCACGGTCGCCGTTGGGGTTGCCAAGCGGGGCGACTCTGTGGGATGTTTTTCGGGCGGCCGTGACGGCCGTGGGGACCGACGGGTGCCAAGTGCGGTTCCGCCGCAGGAGTGTGTGCATGGCGGTCTGGAGGATCGACGCGTGGGCCGGCATGGGCGGCCTGGCCCCCGACAACGGTGGTGAAGGGGCGGGGGGGGTTGAAGCGGCGGGGGGGGGGGAAGCCGGTGGTGCCGCTGCGGCGGCCGGCCGGGCAGCCGGCAAGACCAAGCGGCGGGTGCGGACGCTGCGCAAGTCCCGTCTCAAGGGCAAGACCAAGGCTCTGCCGCGGTATCACGTCGTGCTGCTCAACGACGACGAGCACACCTACGAGTACGTGATCGACATGCTGGCGGACCTGTTCGCCCACCCCCCGACGCGGGGCTATCTGCTGGCGCGACAAGTCGATACGCAGGGGCGTGCGATCGTCCTGACCACCCACAAGGAACACGCGGAGCTCAAGCGGGATCAGATTCACGCTTACGGGTCGGACGTCCGGGTCGCCCGGTGCCGCGGTTCGATGCGGGCGGTGATCGAACCGGCCGACTGACGCCGGCGCTGACGGCGCGGGGTTGGGCCGGGCCGGCAGCGGTGTTCAGCGACACCTGGCGCGCGTGTGTGGGGCGGAGGGTTGGCAGGGACATGGCGGCCGGTAAACTTCCGGCATGTCCAACTACGGCGTGTTCAAACTTTGCGGTTTCGCGGACGAGATTTCGCCTGATCTGGGCGAGCAGATTCGGGTGTGCAAAGCGCTCGGTCTGACGCACATCGAGCTGCGGGGGGTGTACGGGAAGAACGTGCTCGACTTCGACGACGCGCTGGCGTCGGAGGTGAAATCGCGGCTGAAGGAGGCCGGTCTGGGCGTGGCGTCGATCGGTTCGCCGGTGGGGAAGGTGCCGGTGGACGCGCCGTGGGAAGGCCCGGGCGGGCACCGCGAGCGGTTCCGGAAGGCGGTGCAACTGGCCCGGTTTTTCGACGCGCCGTTCATCCGCTTGTTCTCGTACTACAACCCGTCGAAGGGCGGCAGCGTGCTGGAGCACCGCGACGAGGTGTTGTGGCGGTTCCGCGACAAGGTGGCGATGCTCGAGGCCGAAGCCCCGGGCGTGACGATGGTTCACGAGAACGAGCACGCCATTTACGGAGAGAAGGGCCGGCAGTGTCTTGACCTGATGTCGTCGATCGAGTCGCCGCGGCTGCGGATGGCCTTCGACTTCGCGAACTTCGTGCAGTGCGGGGAGCGGCCGCTGGACAACTGGCCGATGCTCAAGCCGTACACGGTGCACGTGCACGTCAAGGACGCGATCATGGGCTCGGGGAAGGTGGTGCCCGCGGGCGAGGGTGACGGGCAGCTTGAGCCGATCCTTCTGGACCTGGCACGGTCGGGCTACAACGGCTTCCTGTCGCTGGAGCCGCACCTTGCCGCACACGGGCAGTTTTCGGGGTTCTCGGGGCCGGAGCTGTTCACCCGGGCGGCCGAAGCGCTCAGGAGTCTGCTGGCCAGGCACGGGCTGAAGGTCGCGACGCCGGCGTCGTGACGTGGGCGTACTCGCCAGGACGGCGGGTGGTGGAGGGGGGAAGTTCGTGCAGCGTGACGCGAAGGGACGCGATGTGGCCGACGGGCGAGTTCCGGGTGCTGGCCCCGACGACCGAGCTGGCGATACCGACCGCGTGGCCGGGGTCGGCGCCGCGCGCGGGGACGCCGGTCCGGAGCGGTGACGTCCTTCTGGAGGGGGGCGCCCCGGGCGCGGCCGACGGTGCGGCGGGGGAGCCTTGGCCGCGGACGCCGGTATCGGGGACGGTGGTGGGGCTTCGGGAGGTGCCGCGGACGGACGGGCGAAGGACGTGGGCGGTGGTGGTGCAGCCGGGGCCGTTCCAGCACGACCTGGCGCCACGGCTGAGCCCGCGGCCGTTTTCGGAGCAGCTTCTGGAGATTCTCGGCCACCCCGAGGACAAGCGGGAGGCGTGGGCGGAGGGCCTGTGGCAGAGCGGGGCGGCGGTGGACCGTCCGTCCACGCCGTCGCTGGCGCGGCAGTTGGAGCTGGCGTTGCGGCGGCCGTCACCGGTGGACCATGTGCTGGTGACGGCGATGGACCCGGACCCAAGGTTGTCGGTGCTGGGGAACCTTCTGGACGCGGCGACGCCGGACCTGGTGGCCGGGGCGTTTGTGCTCGTGCGGCTGAGCGCGGCGGGTCGGCTGGTGTTTGTGGTCGAGCCGTGTGTGCCGGAGCGTGTGCGGCGGGAGGTGTCGCGACTGGCGGCGGAGGGTTCGCGGTTGGGGGTGGCGGTAGGCCTGCGGGTGGCGTCGCGGGTGGTCACGATGTCCAACACGTACCCGGACGCGTTTCCGCCGCTGGTGGTGCGACGGGTGCTGGGGCGGCGTGTGCCGGGGCGGGGGACGGCCGAGGACCTGTCGGCAGCGGGCGTGCTGCTGCTGGATGCGGCGGCGGCGATCGCGGTGGGGCGGGTGGTGAGGTCGGACCAGCCGGTGTTGCAGGTGCCTCTGGGCGTATACGACCATCGCGTGGATGGCGGGGTGTGCGTGCGGGTGCCGGTGGGCATGTCGGTGCGCGAGGTGCTGGCGGGGCTGGGGGCGGCGGGGGCGACGGCCCATGAGGTGCACCCATTGTCGGGGGTGGAGCTGCGGCGGGGCGATGTGCTTCAGGAGCTGAAGGTGCCGCCGGAGGCGGTGGTGACCGGGTCGGACCTGTACCTGCACGCGCTGGCGGAGGCGCCGGCCCGGCCGGCGGACGCGTGCGTGCGGTGCGGCTGGTGCATCGAGGCGTGTCCGACGGGGGTGAACCCGGCGGCGGTGCTCGAGGGTGTGCAGGTAGGACGTTCGATGGGGGTGGGTTTTGCGCGGGAGGTGAGTGCGGCGGGGGTGGGGCGGTGCGTGGAGTGCGGGTTGTGCCAGTACGTCTGTCCGTCGCGGCTGCCGCTGCTGTCGGCGATGCGCGCGGGGCTTATGGAAGTGCGGGTGTCGTCGTGACGCAGGCGGACGCCGCGTGTGCCGTGCCGGAAGCCGTGCCGACGCCGGCGGTGCCCCCGGCGGTGCTGCAGGACCGGCACCCGTCGCCGACGCACTGCGGCGTGCGGATCGGCTCGCTGTACGGCTGGATGCTCCCGGCCCTGCTGCCGCCGCTGCTGGCGGGGGTGATGCTGTTCGGGTGGCGTGCGGCGGCGATGGTGCTGGTGGTGGTGCTGTCCACGCTGGCGGGGGCGGCGGGATGGAAGCGTGTCGGGCAGCGCGGGCGGTCGATGCGGATGCGGCATGCGCTGGTGCTGGGGCTGCTGCTGGCGATGCTGATGCCGGCGGAAGCGTTTCGGACCGGGCTGCCGTGGTGGAGCCTGGGGGCGGGGGCGACGTGGCCGATGCTGGTGGGCGCCGGACTGCTGCTGTCGCTGCTGTACTGGCTGTTCGGCGGGGTGGGCACGCGACTGCACCCGGTGGCGGCGACGGCCCTGGTGCTGCTGATCGTCTTTCCCGGGCAGATGACGGCGACGGCGGTGCTGGGACGGCCGCATCTGTGGCGGGGCGACGTGCTGTCGCAGATGCCGGCGCCGACCACGGCTTCGGACGAGATGCACCTGCGACGGCTGCTCCCGGCGGACGGCCCGCAGGCCCTGCGGATGGAGCCGGCGTCGGAGACGCTCACGGCGTTCATGCGGAGCACCCCGACGGACGGCATCTGGCTGTCGCTGGACGGGCTCATCCGCGAGCTGCTGCCGCCGCTGGAAGACCTGATCATCGGCGGCCACCCGATGCCGGTGGGGCTGGCGTCGATGTGCGCGGTGCTTCTGGGGGGGCTGTTCCTGCTCTACCGCGGGCTGGCGGACTGGCGGATTCCGCTGGTGATGCTGCTGAGCGGGCTGGTGGCGCTGTTGTGCCTGCGGTTGCCGGTGGTGGTGACGGCCGACGGGCCCGAATGGCGGTGGCTGGCGTTTCGTGAGCACGGGATGACGTGGGAGACGATGCTGACGTTCGGGTTTTATCAGCTCGCGGCCGGGCCGATGGTCTTCGTGGCATTCTTTCTCGCCACCGACTCGGCCTCCGCGCCGGCCACCCGCGGGGGACGTATCCTTTACGCCCTTGGCCTGGGGGTGCTGGCCGCGGCGGGGCAGCTGTACCTGTCGGTCGCGACCGGAGCGCTGGTGGCGCTGCTGGTGATGTCGCTGCTGACGCCATGGATCACAAGGCTGGGGGTGGCGTGGGGGCGGAGGCGGTGAGGGACGCGGGGCCGTGGGCGACGGGACGCGGGCATCATTCGGGAAGCGGCATGATTCAGGAAGCGATCACCAAGGCCGGCGCGCTGATCGAAGCGCTGTCGTACATCCAGCGGTTCCATGACAAGACCGTGGTCGTGAAGATCGGCGGGTCGATCATGGACGACGAGGAGACGCTCTCGAACATCCTCACCGACATCGTGTTCATGAACTACGTCGGCATCCAGCCGATTCTCGTGCACGGCGGGGGCAAGGCGATCAACGAGGCGATGTCGAAAGCGGGGCTGACGCCGCAGATGGTCATGGGGCGCCGCTACACCGATGAGCGGACGCTGGCGATCGCCGAGCATGTGCTGTGCAACCAGATCAACCGCTTCATCGTGAGCTTCATCCAGGCGCAGGGTTGCGAGGCCATGGGGCTGCACTCGCTCAGCAGCACGGTGCTGTTCGCGGAGAAGACGTTCTTCCAGGCCGAGGACGGGCGGCGGATCGACCTGGGCTTCGTCGGCGAGGTCAAGTCGGTCAACGCGCGGCTGCTGCAGCTGCTGCTGCAGGCGGATGCGATCCCGTGCATCGCGACCATCGCGCGCGACCCCGCCGGCGGCAAGCTCAACGTCAACGCCGACACCGCGGCGGGCGCGGTGGCGGCGGCCGTCAAGGCGGAAAAGCTCGTCGTCGTCAGTGACACGCATGGGATCCGCCGTGACATCAACGACCCCGAAAGCCGCATCTCGTCGATCACCATCTCTGAAATCGGCGAGCTGGTGAAATCGGGGGTGATCACCAGCGGCATGCTGCCGAAGGTGGAAGCATGCCAGCAGGCGCTGGAAGCGGGCGTGCCCAAGGCGCACATCGTGGACGGCCGCATCCCGCACGCGCTGCTGCTGGAGATCTACACCGAAGCCGGCATCGGCACGGAGATCACCCGCTAGGCCCGTCCGACAACCCGTCGTTGGGACCGGGCGACCGTTCAGACCGGGCGGCGGTCGGGTTGGGCGGCCGTCAGGGTCGGGTGGCGGTCAGGGGACCGCGTCCGTGCCGGCTTCCACGGGCCGCATCGGCGGCAGTCGCGCTTCAATCGCGGCCAGCTCACGCGGTGTAGCCAGCTCGCGGAAGAGGCGCCAGACGTCCTTCGAAACGGGCCGCCGTTGTCGCCGATAACGCACCGCATCGACGTAGCCCCATGCCAGCCCGACCACCATGTTCCATGGCCGACCCACCCGCACGCCCCGGCGAAGCCCCGCCAGCGTGAAGCGGGCCAGCGCGGCAGGCAGGGTGCTCAGGGGCAGATTGAACGCCGCGTACAGCACTTCGTTGCGTCGGCCGTAGCGGTCCATGCGGGTGAAGCTGCGTCGGGGCGACTCGAAGTGGTCGATGCGGTCGGTCGGGGCGAGTCGGATGACGTAGCCGGCGGCCAGCAGACGCAGGGCGAAATCGCGCTCTTCGCCCTGGTGGAAGAACAGCTCGCGAAACCCGCCGAGCGAAAGAAAAACATCGCGCCGGACGGCGTAGGCGGTGCCGACGAAGTTGTCAGTGATCCACCGGCCGTCGGGTGATGGTGGACGGTGATGCACGTCAGGGAAGGAATGGACATGCCAGACAGGAATCGCCAGCAGGCCGATGCGGGGGTGGTCGAAGCAGGCGACGACCTGGCCGGCGAGGTCGGGGGTGGTGAGGACGGCGTCGTCGTCGATGGAGAGCAGGATGCGTCCGCGGGCCAGACGTGCCGCGCGGTTGCGCTGGACGATGAGCCCGCGGGAGACGTCGTCGCGCACGACACGCGCTGCGGGAAAACGCTGGCGGATGACCTCGGCCGTGCCGTCGGTGGAGCCGTCGTCGATGACCAGCACCTCGACGTTGCCATGCTGGGCAAGGGCCGACTCCACGGCCCGCGGCAGGCAGTCGATGCGGTTTTTGGTCGTGATGACGACCGTGACGTCCACGGGAGGGGGCCTTTCAGTCGAAGGGAGACGGTCTGTCGGTTGGGGCCAGCGGCGGTATCCGGACGGGTCGGGGCCGACGGGGTAGGGTCATGAGCTCAGGACGGGACGGTCACCGCAGCGGGTGCGGGGAGCAGTGGCTCGATCTCTTCGAGTTGTGTGGGCTGGCGGAGGCGTCGGAACAGCGACCAGACGGACGAAGGGACGGGGCGGCGCGCGCCGGCATATCGGATGACGTCGCGATAGCCCATGAGCAGGCCGATGAGCATGTTGAGCGGCCGGCGGACCTTGAAGCCGTGCAGCAGCCCGGCCGCGGTGAGTCGCAGCAGCATGCCCGGCAGCGACGCTAGTGGCGCGTTGAAGTAAGTGAAGAGGATGTCGTTGCGTCGGCCGTAGCGGTCCATGCGGGTGAAGCTGCGTCGGGGCGACTCGAAGTGGTCGATGCGGTCGGTCTGGGCGAGCCGAACGATGTAGCCGGCGGCCAGCAGACGCAGGGCGAAATCGCGCTCTTCGCCCTGGTGGAAGAACAGCTCGCGAAACCCGCCGAGGGCGAGGAAGACGTCCCGCCGGACGGCATAGGCGGTCCCGATGAACAGGCCGTACGCCCAGATGCCGTCGCCGGACGGCGCGAGCTGTTCCACCTCGGTTCGCGAGTTGACGTGCAGCACCGGGATTGCGACAACGCCGACGCGGGGGTGGTCGAAATGGGCGAGCACCTGGCCGGCGAGGTCGGGAGTGGTGAGGACGGCGTCGTCGTCGATGGAGAGCAGGATGCGTCCGCGGGCCAGTTGTGCCGCGCGGTTGCGCTGGACGATGTATCCCCGCGACGCCTCATCGCGCACGACACGCGCTGCGGGAAAACGCTGTCGGATGACCTCGGCCGTGCCGTCGGTGGAGCCGTCGTCGATCACCAGTACTTCGACGTTGCCATGCTGGGCAAGGGCCGATTCGACGGCCCGCGGCAGGCAGTCGATGCGGTTTTTGGTCGTGATGACGACGGTAATGTCCGTGGGGGAATCGACCTGGCGAGTGCCGGGGGAGGACGCGTGCTCCGGTCGCGTGTCGCAATCCATCCGCGGATGTTAGCTCGTGGTCTGCGGGCGGAGTCCGGGCACGCGATGGACGCAGGTGTTCAGTCTTCCGGTCGTCCCCTACACTGCACGCCCGCGCGACGCGGGACCGGAGTTTCAGCCGATGCATTACGACCCCCAGGCCCACTTCCTGCAGCTTTCGGACTGGTCGGCCGAGCGACTCGCCGCCACGTTGAACCTCGCTTTACGCCTCAAGCAGGAGCTGGCCGATCGCGGCGGGCACGAGCCGCTGCTCCATGGCCGTACGCTGGCGATGATTTTCGAGAAGCCGTCGCTCCGTACGCGCGTGTCGTTCGCGGTGGCGATGACCCAGCTCGGCGGCAGCGGTCTGTTGCTGAGGCAGGAAGAGGTCGGGCTGGACACGCGTGAGCCCACGGCCGACGTGGCAAGGGTGCTCTCGGGGATGGTCGATGCGATCATGATCCGCACGTTCGAGCAAACCCGTGTGGAGAAGCTTGCGCACCATGCCGGTGTGCCGGTGATCAACGGCCTGACCGACCTGTGCCACCCCTGCCAGGCGATGGCCGACCTGCTGACGTTGCGGGAGCACTTCGGCGACCTGCGCGGGCGGACGCTGGCGTTCGTGGGCGACGGGAACAACGTGGCGCGGTCGCTGGCGGTGGCGTGCGGGAAGTTCGGGCTGCGCTTCGTGCTGGCGACGCCGCCGGCCTACGCGCTGCCCGAGGCCGACGTGGACCGCATCATGTCCCAGGTGCCCGAGCTGGATTTCGTGATCACGCACGACCCGGCCGATGCGGTCCGGCATGCCGACTGCATCTACACCGATACCTGGGTGTCGATGGGGCAGGAATCGGAGAAGGCGCAGCGCGTCCGCGACTTTCAGGGCTTTCGCGTGGACGAGGCCCTGCTCGCCCGCGCGCCCGACCACGCGGTGGTGCTGCACTGCCTGCCCGCGTACCGGGGCTATGAGATTTCGGACGCCGTGCTGGAAGGCCCGCGATCGCGGGTGTTCCCGCAGGCGCACAACCGCCTGCACGCCCAGAAGGCCATCCTGCTGGAGCTGCTGGCCCCCGCCGCGGCCGCACGCTACCGCTGACCCGCCAGGCTAGGGAGTCGCCCGTTCGACCTTTTCGAGGTTCGCGCGGTAGGCCGGCTGTTCGGGGTCGAGCCGGACGGCGGTCTCGAAGTGCCCGCGGGCGGCGGAAAGGTCGCCGGATTGTGCCGCGAGGATGCCCAGGACGTTGGCGGCGGCGGCCGAGCGGTCGGCGACGTTGCGGGCCATGCGCTCCGCCTCGGAGACCCGGCCGAGCTGGAGCAGCGCGGCCGACAGGTTGCCGGCCGCCGCGACCGAAGCAGGGTCGATGGCCAGCTCCGCCCGCGCGGCCGCCTCCGCTTCCGCCGGACGCCCCGCGGCCAGCAGCACGCCGGCGAGGTTCGCCCCGGCACGAGGGTGGCCCAGCTCAAGCGCCCGCGAGTAGGCCCGCTCGGCCGGCTCCCCTTGACCTTGCCGGGCCAGCAGCCGTCCGAGGCGGAAGTAGGGCTCGGCGAAGGTGTCGTCCTCGGCGACCGCAGCGGCGTAGTGCCGGGCCGCTTCGGCCGCATCGCCCTCGGCCTCGGCGAGCCGGCCCTGGTTGAGCAGCAGCACCGCCCGCAGCGGCCCCGGCAGACGGGGCCTCTCGGCATCAAGATGCTCAAGCAGCGACCGGGCGGTCGCCAGCTCCGACGGCCGGCCGGATGGCGCTGTTTCAATGCGGTCCAGCATGAGCGAGGCGAGGTTGTTCAGTGCGGCGACCGAGTGAGGCGTGGCGAGAAGGGTTTGGCGGAACAGCGACTCGCCGTCGCGCCAGTGCACGTAGCGGGCGTGGCTGTTGAGCGCCAGCGGCACGGCCAGCAGGGCGGCGACCGGCGTGAGCAGCAGACGTGTCCCTGGAAGCCGGCAGGTCAGCATGGCCGCCGCCGACCCGGCCGCCACGGCCACACCCAGCAGAAACGGGTACGCGTAGTGCTCGGCCACGGTCGAGTACGCCTGAAAGTCGAAGCCCACCAGCCCTGAATAGGGCGAGACCGCCAGCACCCCGCTGGCCAGCGGCAGGGCCACCGGCCGCGACGGCCGCCACAGCAGCCCGCCCACCGACACCGCCAGCAGCCCGCCACTGAGCAGATGCGTCCAGACGGTCACGCGGCCGGGCTGGGCGACGAACAGAGGGTGGCGGCCGTGATCGACCGCGGGCCCGCCCTCGCCCGACGACGGCCCCGGCCAGACGGTTTTTGTGGCGTACCACGCGAGCGCGTCGCTGGCCACCAGCACTCGGGAGACGGTCGGCGTCGGCTGCGGCGGCTGGACCTGCCGCGTGTACAGCGCCACCGACAGCGCCATCGCCGCCCACGTCGCCAGCACCGGCCCGGCGTTCAGCCACGCCACCGGCCGTTCGTAGCGGCCCAGCAGCAGCCACAACGCGGCGACGGGGACGGCCGCGACGGCCGACGGCTTGGCCAGCAGCGCCAGCGCCAGCAGGGCCGTAGCGCCCAGCGCCGCCCTCCCCTCGCCGCGGCCCCGCACCAGAACCGCCACCGCCGCCAGCCCCAGCCCAGCCGCCAGCAGGTCCTTCAGTCCAGACACCCACGCGACGGTCCCGACCGTCAGCGGGTGCACCGAAAACAGCAGGGCCGCGGCGAACGCCGCGCTACGCGAGCCGGTGCACGCGTGGACCACCCGGAGAAGCAGCAGGCACACCGCCAGATGGACCAGCACCGACGCCCATTTGAACGCCGCGGGCGAGTCTGCCACCGCACCGACGACCCACCACGCGGTGTAGGTGACCGGGATGTACAGGTGTCCGCGGGGTTCGGCCCAGAGCGCCAGCAGCCCGCCCGGCGTGGCCGGCCGTCCCGCGACGCCGACGTGGGGGTTCTCCGCGACCGTGTCAAGGTCGTCCCATGGGGTGAACTCCCCCGGCGGAGAGAGCAGCGGGGCGTGCGTGAGCAGCACCGCGACCGTCAGCAGCACGGGCGGGAGGGCACACGCGGCGAGCTGGCGGTAGCTGGTCATGGGGGGCGAAACTCCGCGGATTTGAGGCAGCCCGAACAACCCTGCGGCCGAGCGAGGTCACGGGGCGGGCGGTGCTCCGGGCCCGCCCGCCGGCTGTGTCGCGGGCGCGGGCCGGTCGGAGGGCGTGGTGGCCGGGCGGGTGGCGGCTTCGGCGAGCTGGGCGAGGAAGGTGCGGGCGGTGGCGTTGTTCGGGTCGAGCCGCAGGACCTCTTCCAGCGCCACGCGGGAGCCTTCCAGGTCGCCCAGCAGCCCCAGCATGTAGCCCATGCCGAGGTAGCCCGCGACCGAGCCGGGGTTGATGGAAATCGCGTTGCGGTAAGCGGCCACCGCGTCCAGCGGCTTGCCCAGCTTCTGCATCATGTCCCCGATGACCAGCCACGCCGTCTCGTTGCGCGGGGCGAGTTCGGAGAGCTCACGCACGCGAAGCTGGAACTCCTCCGCCTCGGCTTCGGTGGGGCGGCGCTGCTCCTGGTTGAGCAGGCGGATGGCGGTGCGGAGCAGCGAGATCCGAACGCCGGTGTGACGCGGTTTCAGCGGCGGGTTTTCGAGGTCGATGGCCGCCCGGTACTCGGCCAGCGCCCCCGCGAAGTCGCCCTTGCTCACGAGGAGGTCGCCGATGAGCATGTGCGTACCGGGGAAGCCGCCGTCGCGGGCGATGGACGGGTCCTGACGGCGCCGCACCGATTCCCGGAAGAACTCGAGAGCCTCATCGTTTTTGCCCTCGAGGAACGCCACGGTCCCCAGCGAGTGGTATGCCCACTCATGCTGCGGACGCAGCTCGAGCGTCCGCAGCAGCAGCCGACGGGCCTCGCGGAGGAAGCCTGCCGCTTCCTCGTTGGCAGCGGCAAGTTCGCGCTCGAGTTCGGCGACGAGCCCCGCAGCGTTATCCCTTCGGGCCTGCTGCAGACGCGCGGCGAGTTGCCGCTCCACCTGCCGCGCCTTTTCCGTCATCTTCACGTACTCCAGGGCAAGGTTGTGCGCGGCCGCCCAGCTTGTCGGGTTCTTCGCCAGCGTGTGGCTGAACAGGGCGTAGTTGTCGATGAAGTGGCCCGCGTGGACGTAGGTGCGCGCCCCCACCGCGACGCACAGCACAGCCGACGCCGCCAGCGTCAACTGCGGACTTTGCGTCGGGCCGGCAAGCCGCTGCCACGCCCACGTCAGCCCGGCGGCGGCCGCGGCGATGAGCATCCACGCCGCGTGATAGGAAAAGTGGTCGGCCACGTACGAATAGCGGAACGGGTAGACGTCGAAGAAACCCATGGCCGGGAACAACGCCGCGAGGTATCCGAGCCACACCGCCAGCGGCCACCGCACCCCCCGTCCTCCCGAAGCCCCTCCCCCCCACGCCAGATAGACGCCCACGGCCGTCACCGCCAGCACCCCCGCCAGCCCAAGCCATGGAAACGCCCCCCACGCGGTCACCTCCCAGCGCGGGTAGAAGAACATCAGGTCCTTCGGGAACACCAGCTTCGACAGATAAAACCACGGCACCACCCCGGCGAGTTGCAGCCGTTTGACCATGGGCACGTCGAACTCGTCGCCCGAGTCCAGCCGGCCGGTGACCTTCTGTTCCAGCCAGTGCGTAAACGACCGGGCCGTGTTCTCCTCTCCGGGGCGGATCACGTAGCGGTGCTCGGTGTACGCGGTGAGCAGTCCCAGTCCCAGCGCGACGGCGAACATGGGCACCACGGGCAGCACCCGCCGCGCTGTCAGCCGACGCTGCCACCACAGCATCAGAAGCATCGCCACCGGGACGAACACGGCCATCGTCTTGGCGAGCATCGCGCCGACAAAGGCGACGTACGCCCACGCCAGCGCCTGCCCGTCGCCGGACTCCCCCCCCTGTTCCCGGGCCGACCCGCCGTCCACCTCATCCGCGGCCCTCAGCCCGGCGTACCTGGCGAAAAACCACAGCGACGTCAACGCCAGCAGCAGCGACAGCGTGTTCTTCCGCTCACTCGTCCACGCCACCGATTCGACCATCAGGGGATGCAACGCGAAGATCGCCGCCGCCAGGTACGCCCCCGGCACGCGCAGCCGCCGCAGCAATTCCCAGAGCATCACCGCCGCCCCGGCATGAATCAGGCAGTTGACGATCCGGTACGCCAGCGGTGACCGCCCGAACAGCTGATACTCCAGCCAGAAGGTGGTGTGGGTGAGCGGGTAATACTGCGGTGTGCCGCCGGCCTCGAGCCCCAGCCTGGTCCAGATGGCGAGAAGACCGTCGAAGTCGCGCAGCGACGTCATCCCCGCATGGCGGTTGTCGTCCCAGATGAACTCGGTGGAGAAACTGGGCACGTAGGCCAGCAGCACCAGCACCGCCAGCAGCCCCCGCCAAAGCCAGCGCTCCTGAGGCGTGGCCTGCGAGGGGAGCGTGACCCGCATCGGTTCGCTGCCGGGCGTCGTCGCGGCCGCCCCCGGTGCCGTGTTGGCGGTCGCCCCGACGGGCGCTGGGCCCGGCTGAGCGGGGTCCGGCGTAGAGGGGGGAGAGGGGTCGGCCGGGGAACCGGAAGAAAACGTGGTCATTGCGGGTTGTTGTAGGGCGACGGGCCGATGGCGACCAACTGGCGAACCGGCGGTGCCCTGCGGCGTAGCAGAAGCATGGCTAGACTTGTTTCACCAACTAATGACGGGAGGAGGCTCGTATGTGTGCGTGGCCGGGGCTGGTCGGGCTGGTGATTTTGGCGGCACTGGCGCTGTGGGGCACAGTGTCGGCGGCGTCCAACGCCGCCGGCGGACCTGCCGGGAGCGGTGACGCCGCGTCCGGGGAGCCGGCCGTCGCGGCCGACGCGGCGGAGCGCGAGATGCTGGCCCGGCTCGATGCCGCCGCACGCACGCTCACCGCGGCGCTGCGGCAGCAGGGTGGCAGCGACGCCGATGAGGTCGTGCGGCTGTCGGCGGCGGCCGGTGAAGCCGCAGGGCAGCTCGGCGAAGGCTGGTCGGCGACACAGCGGCTGCGGGAGGCCATGACGCTGACGGATGCCGGCGCCTTGCGTCGGGCGCTGACCGCGGTGGCGGCGGACGTGAGCTTCCGCCCGCGGGTGGAAGCGCCGGTGCCGCCGGGGTGGCCGGCCTTCACGCCGATCAATGAAGTGCGGGTAAAGACGTATCCCGCGTATCGTGCAGCGTTTACGACGCGCAACCCGGCGCTGTTCCGCGAGAGCCGCAATTTCTGGACGCTCTTTCAGCACATCTCGTCCCGCAACATCCCGATGACGGCGCCCGTGGAGATGCCGATGAGCGAAGGGGCTCGTGGGCTTCGTGAGGCCGGGATGGCGTTCCTCTATCCGGACATGCAGACGGGAACGGTCGGGGAGACGGATAACGGGGCGGTGCAGGTGGTGGACGTTCCGCCGGCCACCGTGGTGAGCATCGGGATTCGCGGCAAGAGCACCGACGCCCGGGTGAAGGCCGCATACGACCGGCTGACGGCGTGGCTGGACGCCCACGCCGGCGAGTGGGAGCGTGCGGGCAGCCCCCGGGTCATGGGGTGGAACTCGCCGTCGGTCCCGGACCGACTCTCCTACACGGAAGTGCAGATTCCCGTCCGGCCCGTGACCCCGGCAGCGTCATCGGACCGGTAAGCTGGCGGACATGTCGGAACAGCCGCTGACGGCGCAACGGGTTCGGCTGCTGGCCGCCCGACGTCTGGCGACGATGCGCACCCGGACCTACGTCTGGGTCGGACTGGGCGGGGCGGCGGCGGTGGTGATGCTGTCGGCGGCGCGTGCGTGGGACGCTGTGGCGGCCGGGCGCTGGGCGGACCTGCGGCTTTATCTTTTCTTGTTGTTTGCGGTGGCCGGCTCGTGGGCGGTCGTGCGGTTGTGGCGGCGGCAACGCGAGCTCACCCAAGCCCTGCGACAGAGGCCGGCCGAGCCGTTGCCCGAGCCCGATTTCACGCCGCTTTCCGATGGGTCGGCGGTCTGGAAGAACCTGGAGCGCGTCGCGGACGACCGCGACCCGGATGACCACGGCCCGGACAACCTGGCGGCGGGCCCGTGACCGGGGCTGCGGCGGAGCGGGGGTTTGAGGAAAGCTGCCGTCACGTCCGATAGACAGGGGGTGATGCGGCTGCTGCGATGGGCATGGAGGGGTTGGCCGGTGCTGGCCGTGGCGGCCGGGTTGCTGGTGACGGCGGCGTGCCTGATCTACCCGCAGGTCGAGGAGAACCGCGAGCTGCTTCGGGAGCGGCAGCGGCTGGAGGCGGAGCTGGCGCGGGTCCAGTCGCAAATCGAAGCGAACGCGGCATTTCTGCGGCAAGCCCGGGACCCCGGGCCGGCAGGGCAGGCCCTGCGGCAGCGTCTGGCCGAGCGGCAGCTCAGGGTGCTGCCGGCGGGGGCGGAGCCGATTGCTCTGCCCGGGCTGCCTGAGGATCCACGCTCGCCGTTTCACCTGATTCTCGCCGCGCTGGCGGCGGCCGAGCGGCCGACGGCGGTTCCCGGCGCGGCATCGGCGTTGAACCCGGAGATGGCCGGAGTCGTTCCCGAAGAACACTTTGGCGCGCGGGGCGGTCCGTTGGCCGGGTTGTTCGGGAACGAGCGGACGCGTTTGTACCTGCTTGCCGCGGGGCTGATGCTCCTGGGTACGGGTCTGATTTGCGATGCGCCCCGTCGCGGGTGGGTGCTGCCTTGGGCGGGGGAACGCGGGCGTCGGGATGGCGGGGGCTGGTCGGAGCAGGTGGGCGGCTAGGCTAGGGCGATGCCCGCACGAGGTTTGGCGATCGAGACGTCGTCGCGGCGGGGCGAGGTGGCGGCGATGGAGGGGTCGGCGGCGGTGGCCGCCGCGTCGTTTGCATCGGGTTTGCAGCACGCGTCTCAACTGGTCCCGATGCTGCAGAGGGTGATGCGTGAGGCCGGGTGGGGCGAGCTGAGCACCGCGGGCGTTGAGGCGGTGTACGTCTCGGTAGGCCCCGGGAGCTTCACGGGCCTTCGGGTGGCCGTGACGCTGGCCAAGGGGCTGTGGCTGGCGCGGCAGCTTGCGGGTGGGCCACCGCTGGGTGTGGTGGCGGTGCCGACGTTGCGTGCGATCGTGGAGAACGTCCCGGGCGAGGCGGGCGTCGAGGCGGCCGTGGTGCTGGACGCCAAACGCGGACAGGTTTTCACGGCGTCGTACCGGTGGGAGGGGGCGAGCGCTGGCGGGATGAACGGGGAGAGGTCGCCCGAGCACGGCGGCTGGCGGCAGGTTCGTCCGGCGAGACTGGACACACTGGCCGACGTGGTGGCCGAGGCGAGGTCGCGGGGCGTGCGGCTGAAGCTGCTGGGCGAGGGGCTGAGGTACCACACGCCGCCGGAGCCGGGGGAGGCCGACCTGCTGGACGAGGCGCTGTGGTGGCCGCGAGCGGTGTCGGTGGGGCGTCTGGGGTATGCGATGGCGGGGAGGTGTCAGTGGGCGGAGGCCGAGCGACTGGAGCCGTTGTACGTGCGGCTGCCGGAGGCGGAGGAGAAGTGGGCGCGGCAGCAGGACGGCGGAAACTGAGTGCTGCGCTCGCGGGCGGGCGGGGCGTCACCCGACGGCGGGCGCGGGTCATCCGACCAGGAAGAAGAGGCTCAGCAGCGAGCCGATGAGGCCGCAGATGAGCCCCGTGATGGCCGTGCCCCGGGGGGCGTTGTCGAGGCCCTGCATCTTGAAGAGGGCGATGCCGCCGAAGAGCACCGCGAGCGGGCCGGGGATCACCAGGCAGAACGCGGGGATGGACACGATGCCCAGGACGAGCGAGGCCGTGGTGAGGCTGTAGCTCTCGCTGCCTTCCGGGCTTCGGGTGCCTTCGAGGGTGAACGGGACGCCGCAGACGCGGCACGCGTCGGCCGTCACGGGGCACTCCGCCGCGCAGCGGGCACAGACGATGACCTGCTGCCCGGTGCGGAGCCGTTTCAATCGGGGGGCGGCGGCGCCGGCCGCGGCGTAGGCGTGGACGGGGTGGGGGTCGGGTTTGATGACCTTCTGCGTCGCGGGGTCGATGGCCCGGCCGAAGCGGTCGAGGTGGGGGATGGTGATGCTGGAATCGCAGGTCGGGCAACGGCCGACGGTCCCGCTGAGGGTTTCGTTGGCGTCGAGGCGCGACGCGCAGTAGGGGCAGGGAAACCCGAATCGGCGCGGCGGCGTGCCGAAGGGGGGCGTGGGGACGGATGCCGGGATGCGCGGCGGGGCCGTGGCCGGCGGGACAGGTGAGGGAAGCGAGGCGGACGGGACGGTGAGCGTGCGGTTGCAGGCCGGGCAGCGCACGGCGTGTCCGGCCTGCTCCGGGGAGGCCGAGAGCAACGTGCGGCAGTGGGGACAGTCGAACCGCATCGGTCCAGCTGTTATACCGGGCGGAAGCCCCGTGGCCGGCGGTGGGCAAGGGGGCCGGTGCGGGGGCGAAGAGGGGGGCCGGCGGGCGGATTGGTGTGGGGGAGGCCCGGTCCTACACTGGAAGACGGCCCGGACGGCGGCGCGGTCGGCCGCGCGGTGCCGAGGCCTCAGCCCCTCTCGGGAACGCCATGTTCGAGTCGCTTTCGGAACGGTTTCAGTCGGTTTTCCGGTCGCTCTCGGGCCGGGGGAAGATCTCGGAGGAGAACGTCCGCGAGGCGATGCGCGAGGTGCGGACGGCGCTGCTGGAGGCGGACGTTCACCTGGAGGTGGTCAACCAGTTCACGCAGGACGTCCTGAAGAAGGCGTTGGGCACGGAGGTGATCCACTCGCTGCAGCCCGGCCAGCTGATGGTGAAGATCGTCTACGACGAGCTGGTGCGGCTGATGGGCCCGGTGGACACGGCGATCATGACGGTCTCGCCGGGGCCGACGGTGATCATGCTTTGCGGTCTGCAGGGGAGCGGGAAGACGACCACGGCCGGCAAGATGGCGATGATGCTGATCAAGAAGGGGCACCGCCCGCTGCTGGCGGCGGCCGACCTTCAGCGGCCGGCGGCGGTGGAGCAGCTCAAGGTGCTGGGCGGGCAGATCGGCGTGCCGGTTTACGCGGACGAGAGCAAGATC
The DNA here is from genome assembly GCA_046299715.1 of Tepidisphaerales bacterium. Lineage (GTDB taxonomy): Bacteria > Planctomycetota > Phycisphaerae > Tepidisphaerales > Tepidisphaeraceae > JBBRUM01. The sequence goes on from JBKBHU010000015.1 coordinate 28,536, forward strand.
GCGCCGCACGGCGAGGTGGCCCGCGGGGCGGCCGTGGCCGTGTGCAAGGCGGCGGTGGCGGCGGCGAAGGAGCAGGGCCGTGACATCGTCATCCTCGACACCGCCGGGCGACTGGCCATCGACCAGCCCCTGATGGCCGAGCTCAAGGAGATCAACGCGCAGGTCCGTCCGCATCAGATCTACCTCGTGCTGGACGCGATGACCGGCCAGGACGCCGTCAACAGCGCCAAGGCGTTCAACGAGCAGCTGGAGCTGGACGGGCTGATCCTCACCAAGATGGACAGCGACACGCGGGGCGGGGCGCTGCTGTCGGCCAAGATGGTCACGGGCAAGCCGGTGAAGTTCATCGGCATGGGGGAGAAGCTCGAGCGGCTGGACGAGTTCCGCCCCGAAGGAATGGCCCAGCGCATCCTCGGGATGGGCGACATCGTCGGGCTGGTCAACGAGGCGATGGAGAAGTTCGACCAGGAAAAGGTCGAAGCGCTGACGAAGAAGATGCAGCAGGGGGTGCTGACGCTCGACGACTTCATGCAGCAGATGGAGCAGGTGAAGAAGCTCGGGCCGATGACCAAGATTCTGGGGATGGTCCCGGGCATGGGCCAGCTGACCCGGCAGCTCCAGCTCAACGACGGGCTGCTCGAGGGACAGATGAAGCGGATGCGGGCGATCTACGACTCGATGACTCGGGCCGAGCGGGAGAACCCGGAGATGATCGAACACTCGCGTCGCCGGCGCATCGCCGCGGGCGCGGGGGTACAGCCGCAGGAGGTCGGGCAGTTCGTCAAGCAGTTCGAGACCGCGCGCGACATGATGCGCGCCTACGGGACTGGCGGCCGCGGCCCCGGCATGGGCCTGCTCCGCGGGATGATGGGTCTGGGCGGGCGGGCGGCGATGGGCGGAGGGGGCGTGCCGATGCTCAAGACCAAGAAGTCGGGCTTCATGGAAAAGAAAGACCGCAACAAGAAGAAGGGCCGCCGCTGACGGCGTGCCCGCCAGCCATGCAGGGCCGTCCCCATGAGCCTGCAGATCTACCGCCGGGCGCTGATCCGCCCGCTCGACGAGCTGACGGAAGACGTGCTCCGCGACGGCGACCTGCCGGAGCCGCACGCCGTGGAGGTCTACCGCATCCCCGACGGCATGTACGAGCGTCACTTCGCGCTCTTCAACGACCTCGAACGCACGTGCGGCGTCGGCGGGGATGACCACACGGTCGAGGAAGTCGAGGTGGACCGCCTGGACCGCCTCATCCGCACCCTGCGGACCTATCCGTGCCGGGAGGACCGCGAGCTGGAGGACATGCTCGACCGCATGTGGGGGCTGTGCCACCGCGCACGGAAAGACGGCCGAAGCGTGTTTTTTGTGCTTTGAGCGTTCAGGAAGTCACACGAAAAGTCTGTCTCAGAGCCGGCCGGCCGACTGGTACGGCCAGTCGTCGGTGCGGAACGGCAGCAGCGGGAGGTTGCGGTCGTTGAACAGCGACAGCGGGGGGTTGTCGTGCCAGCCGTAACGGACGGCCCGCGGCGCGGGCACCTCGGGCGAGGACACGACGACGTGGGCGCCGCCCGGTCCGCCGAGCCGGGCCTGAGCCCACACCCAGCGGCGGTCGTCGCCGGCGATCTGGAAACCGCTGATCGGGTCGCACCGCGTGTGCAGGCCCTGAGCATGTTCGAAGAACAGCCCGACCTGCCCGTCGGGATGGAACGTCGCCCTGACGAACCGGGGGTGCTGCCAGCGGACCGGCCTGCCGTAGACGGTGGCGAGGGCGGCGTCGGCGAGTCGGGCCGCGACCGTCTGTTTGTCGCGGGGATGGATGTCGTCGGCTTCGCCCACGTCGATGGCGGAGACGATCGCCGTGTTGGGCGTGGTCGTGGCGACGTGGTCCTGCGCGTCGCGCAGCTCGGCCCACGACGACTCGCCGGGATGTGTCGGCGGCGGATGGAACGCGGCCAGTTGCACGATGAAAAACGGGAAGTCGTCCTGAAACGCGCGTCGCCAGGCGTGGATCATCTCCCGCAGGAGCGTGCGGTACTGGTGGCCGCGGTCGGCGTTCGACTCGCCCTGATACCACAGCGCGCCGGCGACGGCGATCGGCGTGAGCGGGTGGATCATCGCGTTGTACAACGCAGACGGCGGGACGGAGACGCCGCCGGCGGGCGTGCGGTAGGGCAGGGCGGTCTCCACGCGGGTCTGCCACGTGCCGGAGAGGCCGATGCGGCGGCCGGGCAGGTCGAGGACCATGTCGTCGGCGGGCCCCAGCAGCCCGCCTTCGCCCCACTGGTCGAAGACGCGGACGGCGATGACGTTGCTCCCGACGCGGAGCCGTTCCGGCGGGACGGCGTAGCGGCGGCGGACCATCCAGAAGCCGGGCGTGTCGCTGCCCGTCCGCCCCACCTCGACGCCGTTGACGTAGGTGGTGTCCATATCGTCGATGATGCCGAGCGTGAGCGTGGCCGGGCGGTCGAGGCGGGCGAGGTCGTCGGCGGTGAGCTCGACCGTGCGGCGGAACCACACGCTGCCGTTGTGCAGCAGGCCTGCGGATTGCCACGTGCCGGGGACGGGCAGAGGCCGCCAGCCCTCGGCGGCGTCGCCCCGCAGCTCGCTTTCCGCCCAGCCGGCGGAAACGCCCGTGTTCGGCGGCTCGGGGTGGGGCGTGGGCGGGGCTTCCGCGGGCAGGCGGGCGCGGTCGGCCAGCGGACGGAGTTCGGGGTGGGCGTCGAGCGTGTCCAGCGGCGTCCATGCCTCGGCCGTCGTGCCGCCCCAACTGCTGAGCACCAGCCCCACGGGCACGCCCAGCTCGCGGTGCAGCCGGCGGCCGAAGAAGAAGGCGACCGCGGAGAAGCGCCGAACGGTGTCGGGGTGCGCTGCAACCCAACCCGCCGGCACCCGCAGGTCATCCTGCGGCTGGTCGGCCTGCTGCTGCGGCACGAGAAACAGACGGATGCCCGGGTAGCTGGCGTCGGCGAGTTCGGCGTCGGGCGAGCGCGCCGCCTCCACGGGCCACTCCATGTTGGACTGCCCGCTGCACAGCCAGACCTCGCCGACGAGCACGTCCTCGAGCACCACCGCTTCGTTGCGGCATCGGAGGGTGATGCGGTGCGGACCGCCGGGGGTGTGCTGCGGCGGCAAGGTGAGCTGGAAACGGCCGTCGCCGGCGACGCGGGCGGCGACCTCCGGTTGGTCGTCGAAGCGGGCGGTGACGGTCTGGCCGGGCGACGCCGACCCGCTAAGCCGCAGCGGGCGGCCCCGCTGCACGACCATCCCGGAGCTGTAGATGCACGGCAAACGAAGGGCGGTTGAGGTGCTGTCGTTCATGGACGCTCTGTTCGGACGCGTCGGCCCAGTGTAAAGGTTTGGGCGGCTCGGGCAAACACGCGCCCAACGACATGCCAGGACGGCACCGCCCCGCGACACCGTTGGGCATCGCGGGGCGGGCGCTCTCTTCTCCCTTGTCGTCGTCCGTCGCGGCTCACGTGGCACGGCGGATGAAGCTGCCTGCCCGTGGCGGCGGCCGTCGCGGCGGCCGCATGGCGACGGGGTGAACCGAAGTTACCGCGGGGCGTAGGGCGAGACGTTCACGCGGTTGAACTCGTCGAAGCCGATCGACTCGGCGTGGCCGTCCACGAACACGACGTTGATGCGGCCGCCCCGCCACTTGGAGGGGTCGCTGCCGCGGATGGACGAGTCGCGGCGGCCGTGACGGTCCAGCGGGATGCGGGTGCGGAGCCAGGAGGTCTGGGCGATGCCCGCGAGGGTGTATTTCAGCTCGGGCCGCGAATCGAGCCCGGGGTTGTAGGTGATGTAGTTGGTCGTGTACGCCAGCACGTCGGAGAAGTCGAGCGGGAAGCCGCTGGTGCCGCCCGAGCCGTTGGTGCGGGGGGCGGTGCCGCCGTCGGCGAAGAGCAGCACGGTGCTGGGGTTGCGGACGCGGTAGATCAACCCGTTGAGCGGCGGCGCGTTGCGCTCCTGACGGATGTCGGTGCCGTCGGCGTTCTGGCGGTACACCAGCATGGTCGAGCCGGGGTTGAACACGCCGATGCCGGTGGCGGCGTTGGTGTTCGCCGCGATGTCGGCGTTGATGGCGTAGCTGATGCGCTGGGTGGTGTTGCCGTCGTTGACGGTGGTGTTGTTGAAGACGGTGTAACCGGGCGAGTTGATGTTCACCCAGTCGAAGTTGATGCGGTCCGACGGGCAGACGAAGACGCGGGGCATGTCGCCGGGGGCGGTCTCGAAGTCGCGGCGGTCGTCACCGCCGAGGAACGGGACCAGCGACGACGCCCAGTCGCGCACGAAGCCGTTCTCACGGTAGCTGTACTTCGTGCGGCTGACGTCCTGGGTGATGGCCGTCCAGTGGTCGGTGGCCGTGGGGATGTACCCCTTGCGTTCGTTGGCGAAGAGCAGTGCGGCCTGGCCGAGCTGGCGCAGGTTGGAGAGGCACGCGGCGGTCTGTGCCGCCTGCCGGGCCTTGCCCAGCGTCGGGAGCAGGATGGAGATCAGCAGGGCGATGATGCCGATCACCACCAGCAGCTCGACCAGCGTGAAGGCCCGGATCGTCCGTGCGGGCGTGTGGGAACCGTAAAGCATGGGACACCTCGATTGAGAGAAGAGAGAAAAGGTCTACACCTCGTTGCAGTCCCCCGGCCTGCGGCGGTGCCGGCGCAGCGGCAGGAAAGCCGCCAGCAGGACGGTCAGCCCGGCGGCCGGCTCGGGGACCACACCCCGCAGCAGGATGTTGTACGACGCGAGCGTCTGCGGCGGGGCGTTGACGGCCACCAGCCGGTCGCCGAGCAGGTGAAGGTCCGTGAAGTCCACCAGCCCGTCGCCGTTGAGGTCGGCGGCGGGGTTGAAAAGCGTGTTGAACGACAGCAGCACCCGGCCGAACTCGTCGATGTCGGCGGGCTCGTACAGCCCGTTGTAGTTCAGGTCGCCCAGCCCGCCCCCGAGCGACGTGGCGGCGAAGAGCCCCGGCACCCGCAGGATCGAATAGTTGCCGGTCTCTTCAAAGGTGACGACCGTGGCGACGTGGTTGCCCGAGACGACGCTTGCGTAGTCGCGCCACCACAGCTCGCGGTCGACCCGGTTCGCCTGGTTGCCCGCGCCCAGCAGGGCGAGGATCTGCGACTCCGTGCGGGCGGCCGGCAGGTTCAGGAACACGTGGACGTTGTTGGCGGTCAGGTCGATCGAGCGGACCTCCAGCCGGCGGTTCTGCGTGACGCCCGGGACCACCGGGTCGAAGCTCACGACTTCCGATTGCGGCGGGAGCCGGTCGATGTAGACGGTTTCGCGCCATGCCGAGAAGACCACCGGCTCGGTGGGGTTGCGACGGCGGAACGCCCGCACCTCGATGAAATTGAGGCCCTCGGGCAGGCGGGTGGCGTCGATGGTCTGGACGAACTCGCCGTCGCCGCCGCCGATCAGCGGGCTGCGCTTGGTGGTGAACTGCTCGAAGCCGTAGACGACGGAGCCGGGGGTGGTGAAGTCCACCACGCCGTTGCCGTTGAAGTCCATCCCGCCGTTGATGCGGTAGACGGCGTTGTCGCCGTCGGCGTCCACGTCGCGGTAGAAGCCCAGGAGGTTGACCGGGACGGTCTGCAGGCGGATCTGGAAGCTGTCGCTGCGGATCACGCTCACGGGGCTGACGCGGGCGGTGCCGTTGGTGGCGGGGGTGGCGGGGTCCGGGGCGAAGGTGAAGGCGACGTTGGTGAGGCTGAGCGTGCCCTGCGGGCCCGCGGGACCGTAGATGACGTAGCCCTTGCCGTGGAAGTTGCCCTGCGTGTTGTTCGGGCCGGGGGCGCGGTTGCGGGGCACGCGGAGGTTGACGGTGCGGTCGCCGTTGACGATCAGCAGCTCGGGGATGTCATTGAACGGGTCCACCGCGGGGTCGGCGGCGTTGCCGGTCAGCTCGAGCAGCGGCGTGCCGGGCGCGAACGCCGTCATCACCGTGCGCGCGTCGTAGCCGGCGTCGAGCCGGTTGGACAGCCCGGCCACGAGCGAGTTCTCCCGCTCGATGACGATCGTCTCCTTCTGCACCAGACGCGGGTTGAAGTTGCCCTGCGGGTAGCGGGCGCGGATGTCCACCAGCGTGGTGATGGTGTTGCCGAACTGGCCCCCGAGTGCGTCGCCGCGGCCGTCGCCGGGGAAGTCGCGTCCGGCGCCGAACTCCTTGGCGTTGTAATACACCACGGCGTTGCCGGGCCGCAGCAGCACGTAGGCGTGGGCGACGTTGTTGAGGTGCGGGGCGCCCTTGTCGTGCGACATGGCGAAGCCCACGCCCTGTGAGCCGTTGTTGGCCAGGCCGTCGTCGTTGCGGTCGAGCGTGTTGTTGATGACGTTGCGCCAGTCGTTCTGGATGCCGTTGGACGTGAGGTTGTCGCGCAGCGCGAAGTACAGCGGGAAGTCCAGTGCGTCGCGGTTGCCGCCGATGCGGCCCGGGTCGGCGGGGTTGATGTCCTTGCGGATGGTCGGCTGGATGTTGACCGGGTTGCCGTCGAAGAACTCGCCGAAGCTGAAGACGTGGTTGACGCCACCGTTGAGCAGCGGGCGCGGGTTGGCCCGGTACACCGCGCGGTCGAGGTAGTTGAGCACCCACGGCGGCATGTGCTTGGTGGCGTCGAGGCGGAAGCCGTCAACGCCGATGACCTGCACCATCCACTGCGCGTGCCGCATCAGCAGGCCCAGCGCGTTCTCCGCGACGGGGGTGCCGGCCATCGGGTTGGCGAGGTTGAAGTCATATACCGCGATGTTGCTCTCGCCGGTGGTCGGGTCGAACAGCATCCGGGCGGGCGACCCCGAGCGGTCGGGGTAGAAGCGGGCGTTGCGGGGGTCGGGGCGGTTCGCCCACGTGCCGGCGGGGATGTTCTGCGGGTTGCCCGCGGTGGTGGGGTGCCGGATGAGCTGGATGTTGGTGGCCTGATTGATGTCGATGAGCCCGGCGAGCCGGCCCACGTAGTCGGCATTCGCCCCCGGCGGGACGAAGGCCGAGTGGAAGTCGCCGTCGGTGGTGCCCGGCCACTGCAGGACGAACCCGGGGTAACCGCCTTCCGCGACGAACCCGGGCGTTGAAGCGTCGCGGAAGCCGTTGTGATTCCAGACGAGGTCGGCATAGACGGCCGTGCCGCCGGCGCGTCGCATCGTGCCGATCATCGCCTTCAGCCCGCTCTCGGTACCGTAGAGGGTGGGGCTGTTGGGCCGGCCGAGGTCGAAGCGGTCGTAGACGTCGTAGCCGACGGAGAAGTTGCCGGAGTCGGCCCGGCTGGGGGGCGGGATCCACAGTGCCCCGTAGCCGGCCCGGAAGCTGTCGGCGCTGCGCCGCTCCATGGTCCGCCACGACCCGTCGAACCACTGCAGGATGGCCGGGGCGGACGGCTGCGCGAACGAGAGGGCCACCGGACCGAAGAGACCGGTGCAGGCGGCGAGAAGGGCGGGAGCGGCGGGACGGAGTTTCACAGCGGGATGTGCGGTTTGCGGTAAACGTCGCACCGCGGTGTCCCACGGTGCGACGTGAAGGTTGAGGGTTTCGGGACGGACTTACGCGCGACGCACCCGACGGGTGGCCAGCAGCGCCATCGGGGCGAGCAGGCCGAGGGCGGCCGGCTCAGGGATGACGATGGTGAAGTACTGGTTGCCGTCGATGTTCGCGAAGTTGACGCTGCGCGGCTCGCCGAGGTTGCCCGTGCCCACCGGCAGCGAGCCGAGGACCTGGTTGGAGAGGAAGTCGTGGCCGGAGCCGTTGATGAAGGCGCTGATCTTGAGGGTCAGCGTGTCCGGGGCGAGCAGCGACAGCGGGATCTCCAGCTCGATGCCGGTGACCACGCCCGCGCCCGAGTCGGCCCCGGTGCCCGGACCGACGCCGGCGGTGTTGGAGTTGTTGATGGCGATGTTGATGCCCAGCGCGCCGGTGATGGTCGGGTTGCCGGAGCCCGAGCCGCCCAGGAAGGTGCCCGAGCCGCCGCCGCCGGTGAGGATCGGCGCGTAGTTGGCGAACATCTCCGGCCCGGCGCCGCCGAGGGTCACCATGATGAAGTGGTTGGCGGTGAAGTCGGAGTCGAACGTCAGCCCGTTGCCCGAGCCGTCATCGCCCATGCGGTTGAGGCCGTTGAAGTCCACGTCGGGGTTGTCGCCGCGGAGCTTGTTCTGCCCGCCGCTGCCGGAGTCGATGAAGATCTCCAGCTTGTTGAAGTTGCTCTCGAGGTTGCCCGCCAGCACGAGGTACAGGCTCGAGCCCACGACCACGCCATAGGCCGCGTCGAGCTCCGAGCCGTTGGCGAACATCGTCTGGCCGAGGTTGCTGTTCCCGAAGGCCGTGCCGATCCCCTGGACGGCCAGCGCCGGGCCATACGCGGCCTCCGCCGTGCCGTCGACCACAATGCTCGCCATGGCCGGGGTGGCCACGCCGACGGCCGCCGCAAGGGCGGCGAGCTTGAACACGTTTCGCATCTTCTTCTGTCCTCCGAGCGCGGTGAGTGCCGGGCTGCGGCCCCGGCGGGCCGGACCGGGCCGCCGATCGATCGTGTCGGCGTGTCGGTCGGAAACGCGTGCGGGCCGCCGACCGCGCTCATCGGCGGTGGCCGCGCACGCCGCGACGTCACACGACGCCGCAAAGGCCTTCCGTTGGTTGTTCGCCCCGAAGCAGCCGCCGCGGGGCGATGCCGCTCGACGTTCATCCGGCCGCCGCGCGGACGGCCGACATCCGGCGAACATATTGAACCGGTTAAACACGTTACGCCATGTCCGGCAGTCTGCGAAGCTCGGAGATGGCGTTGTCATGGCACCCTGCCTTACGGGCCGCGCCGTCGGGTCATCCTCGCCGCGCCGCGTGAAGTGATGTGACGCTGCTGTCGCGCGGGCTCAGCCGCTCCACGCCCGACGTGTTGAACGAAGCATACTTCGCAATCGGTTTCTGTCAAGCAGAACATTCACCGAATCGAACGCGCTCCCGGTCGCCCGCAACGCCCCGGTGGTCGCCGCGGACCTGCCGCTTAGACGCTTCCGTGCGGCGGCTGCCACCGCCTGCCCGGTCGAGCCGACCGCGCGCTTTCAAAAAGGGCTGGACGGCGTTCAACATCATGGTAAACTGGTTTAGCAACGCCCGGGCGGGTGGCTCACGATACCCACGGAGGGGTCCCGTGCGAAAAAGCCAAAAGGGGGCGTGGGGCTGCTGAAGACGCCTTAGAAGGGGGGGCGAGGGTGCTGGCAAGGGCGGCACGAAGGAAGGCTGCGGTGAAACGACGAGGCTCCACAAGCACCGAATCGCCCGGCGTGACCGAGACGGAACCGGCCGGGGCGGTCGAGAACGGCATGTCGCTGCCACCCGGAAAGCCGGTGTCCTTGCGTGATCTTGCACGCATGGCGAACGTCTCGGTGGCCACCGTCTCGATGGTCCTCAACGAGAACCCGCGGATTTCCCGGGCCACGCAACTGAAGATCCAACGGCTGATCGAACGCACGGGCTACCGGCCTAACCGCATCGCCCAGTCACTCTCGTCGAAATACACCCGCGTGATCGCGGTGATGCTGCCGGCACTGCGGCACGCCTTCGCGGATGCGTACTTCGGCGAGCTGATCTCGGGCGTGTGCGACCGGGCCGGCAAGCTGGGGCACAAGGTGATGCTCGAGTCGGCCAAGCCCGACTTCCTTAAAGAAAAGCGGCACATCGAGCTGTTCGAGCGGCGGTATGTGGACGGCGTGCTCCTGCTGGGCTTCAACGACCGCCACGGATGGGTCAGCGAGCTGGTGGATCGGGGTTACCCCGTCGTGTCCGCGAACAACTACCTGCCCGACGTCGGCGAAGCCCTGGGGCACGTGACCTGCGACTACCGCGGCGGGGCCGAGCAGATCATGAACTACCTGCTGCAGCTGGGCCACCGCCGCATCGGGCTGATCTGTGGCGCCCCCGAAACCGCCACGCAGCGCGACATCATCGATGTGTTCCGCGCCAAGCTCGCTGCCCACGGCATCACGCCCGACGACAGTCTGATCTGTGACGGCCGGTTCACCGAGGCCGGCGGGGCGGCGGCGGCCGAGACGCTGCTGGCCCGGCACCCCGACCTCACCGCGCTCTTCGGCGGCAACGACAAGATGGCCGTGGGCGCCATCTATTACCTCACCCGCCGGGGATATCGCGTGCCCGAGGACATCTCGGTGACCGGGTTCGATGACATCCAGCACACCGCCTACGTCAACCCGGCGCTGACCACGGTGCACGTACCGCTGTATGAGGTGGGCGCGCAGTCGTGCGAGCGGCTGATCGAACGCATCCGTGGCCGGGGCGAACGGATCGCCGACGTGCTGCCGACGCATCTGGTCGTGCGCGACTCGACGGCCATCGCCAAATCGCGACTGGCTTCGCCCGCGTCGTCGGCGTGAGCTGCTCATGCCCTGGCCGGCGCTGAGACGTCGGCAACGCTTCGAGAGGCCCGCCGCTTCAGCGCAGGGCAGCTGCAACCGCAGGAGAAAGAGCAAACGATGTATCGCGTGTCAACGAACCGTGGCGTCGCCGGCCTGATGCTGGCGTGGGTCCTCGTCGTCGCCGTGCTCGTTCTCGGGCCAGCTCGGGCGGCGGCGTGGGCGCCGGGCGAATGGTCGGCGGGGGTGGCGGCGCAGCCGCACACCTTCCGCTTCGACGCCCGCGACGTTCAGCCCCGGCCGACGCAGGTGTTCCTCGCCGGCAGTTTCAACGGCTGGAACCCCCGCGGCGAGGCCATGCGCGAGGTCTCGCCCGGCGTGTTTGAACTCACGCGGACCCTCCCGGAGGGCGTCCACTTTTACAAGTTCGTGCTCGACGGCACGCGGTGGGTCAACGACCCCGCGTCGGACCGCGAACTGGAGGAACCCGACGGCCACGGCGGGGTGAACTCGGCCGTGCTCGTCGGCCCGGACGCCCGGCGGCTCGGCCCGGCCCGGCCCGACCACATCAATGAAGCGGCCATCCGCTTCGACCCGGCGGTCCAGAGCGACTTCAACGTCGTCGAGCCGGGCGTGGTGCAGGTGTCGCTGCGCGTGCTGGCGGGCGACGTGCCGGTGATCCGCGTCCATGCCCAGGCGTTCGACGCCGGCGGCGATGAGTCGGGCGACGTGGTGGTCGCGGAGCTCTCCCGCCGCGAGACGCGGATGGGCTTCGACCGCTACGCCGCGGTGGTGGAGATTCCCGGGCTCACCCGCGACGGGACGCTCCACTGGTGCTTCGAGCTCACCGACGGCGCGACGACACTGTTCCTGCACCCGGCGCCGGTGGGACTGCAGCCGTCGCGTCGGCTGGAAAGCGGCTATACGGCCCCGGGCCGCGTGCGTTTCGCCACGCCGGCGTGGGCGCGGCACGTCGTGTGGTATCAGATCTTTCCCGAGCGTTTCCGCAACGGCGACCGCACCAACGACCCCGGCGCTGCGCCTTACGAGCGGCTGATCCGCTGGCAGGCCGACTGGTGGGCGACGCAGCCCGGAGAGGTGCCCGGAGCGGAGAACTTCTACCGCGGGGCCGGCAACGTCTGGCAGCGCCGCTACGGCGGCGACATCCAGGGCATCCGCGAGAAGCTGGGTTATCTCCGCGAGCTGGGCGTCACCGCGCTGTACCTCAACCCCATCTTCGAGGCCGCGTCGATGCACAAGTACGACGCGCGGGACTTCCGGCACATCGACGGTGGCTTCACCGTGCGGCGGCCGGGCGGCGTGCCGGCGGCGGGCGAAAAAAGCCCTGACCCGGCGACCTGGGAGTGGACCGAGGGCGACAGGCTGTTCCTTGACTTCGTGGCCGAGGCGCGGCGGATGGGCTTTCGGGTGGTGCTCGACCTGGTGTGCAACCACGTCGGCCGCGACCACCCCTACTTCCGCGACGTGATGGAACGCGGCCCCGAGAGCCCGTACGCGTCGTGGTTCGAGATCGAACGCTTCGCCGACGTGCACCCGACCACGGAGGCGATGTTCGGCAAGCCCGGCGGCATGCATTTCCGCGCGTGGGACGGCCCCAACGGCCTGCTGCCGGTGTTCCGGCACGACCCCGAGCTGGGACTGGCCCCGGGGCCGTTCGAGCACATGATGGCCATCACGCGGCGTTGGATGGCGCCCGACGGCGACGCCTCCCGCGGCATCGACGGCTGGCGGCTGGACGTCGCCAATGAAGTGCCCAGCGCGTTCTGGCGACGCTGGCGACAGGAGGTCAAACGGATCAACCCCGATGCGCTGATCATCGGCGAGATCTGGACGCCCGCCACCCCATGGCTGCAGGGCGACCAGTTCGACGGCGTGATGAACTACCAGTACGCGATGGCCGCACAGCGGTTTTTCGTCAACCAGCGTCTGGCCACCACCCCGAGCCAGTTCGCGCAGGAACTGCACCGGCTGGCCGACCTGTACCCGCGGCAGGCGACGCTGGTGCTGATGAACCTGCATGACTCGCACGACACCGACCGGCTGGCGAGCATGTTCGTCAACCCGGACCGGCCGTATGACGGGGCCAACCGCCTGCAGGACAACGGGCCCGACTACTCCATCGCCAAGCCCGACTCGCAGCAGTATCAGCGGATGATCCAGGCGATTCAGTTCCAGATGACGTCGCTGGGCGCTCCGATGCTCTACTACGGCACCGAGGCGGGGATGTGGTCGCCGGACGACCCGAGCAACCGCCAGCCGTTCGTCTGGAAGGACCTTGAGCCGTTCGACAACCCCGAGGTGCATTTCAACGACGCCATCTTCGCGGCGGTGCAGAGAGCGATCGCTCTGCGGCACACGCTGCCGGTGCTCCGGACGGGCGATTTCCGCGTCGTGCACACCGACGACGCCGCGGGGCTGCTCGTCGTCGAACGCCGTTCCGGTCCGGACGTGGCCTACGTGGTCGTGCACCGCAGCGGCCAGGAAAGGCCCGCCACGCTGCCGCTGGCGCTGTCGCCGGGGACGGCCTGGGTGGACCTGCTCTCGGCGGACTCCAGCGACCTGGTGCCGGCGGGCGACCCGGCGGGCCGGGCCGTGCTCGCGCGTCGGGGCGACGCGCCGCGATGGCGGGCGGACGACGCCGGGACGCTGCGGCTGACGCTGGGGCCATGGCAGACACGCGTGCTCGTGCCGGCGGGAGAGTGACGACATGTTGCGACAGGTGGGCCGGTGGATTCGCTGGGGGCTGGTCGGGCTGACCGTGCTCGTGGTGGTCTGGTCGTTCTTCGATGTGACCCGCCGGGCCGTCCTGCGTTGGCGGGAAGACACGGCCAAGCCGGTGACGCTGACGCTGCTGCACTGGGGCGACCCGGCCGAAGACCGCATCGTGCAGCGTCTGGTGGACGCCTACACCGCGGCCAACCCGCATGTGCGCGTCGAGCGGATCAACACCAGCCAGTTCGAATCGAAGCTCAAGACGATGATGGCCGCGGGCACGCCGCCCGACCTGTTTTACCTGCCGCCGCCGATGCTGCCCGAGCTGGCGTCGCTGGGGCTGCTCCGGCCGCTGGACGACTACGTGGAGCTCTTCCGCCGCACCCCCGAGGGCAAGGCCTACTTCGACGACGTGTACCCCATCCTGCTCGACGGCTTCCGGTACGACGTAGGTTCGGGGCGCACCGGCGAGGGCAAGCTCTTCGCACTGCCCAAGGACTTCACCAGCACGGTGTTCTACGTCAACCTCGACCTGGCCGAGCGGGCGGGCGTGAAGCTGCCCCAACCGGGGCAGGGCTGGACGTGGGCGGAGTTCGAGCAGGCGTGCCGGCAGATCACCGCACTCAACGGGCAGAGCGGGTTCGAGCGACGGCAGATCTATGGCGGCAACTTCGCCATCTGGCCCGACACGCTCCGCAACATCATCTGGACGTTCGGCGGCGAGTTCTTCGGCCCCGGCGGATTCCGCGACGTCGCGCTGGACGAGCCGCCGGCCCAGGCCGCGCTGGAGTTCATCCGACGGGTGCGGCTGGACGAGCGCATCGTCTTCAACGCCACCGGCATCGCCAAGGACGGCGGGCAGGAGTTCTTCACCGGCAACGTCGGCTTCCACGGGCCCATCGGCCGCTGGCAGGTGCCGAGGTTGCGCGAGGGCGTGCCGTTCCGATGGGACGTGGTGCCCGTGCCGTACCTCAAGCCCGAGTTCGCCGCGTCGCAGATGTTCTTCACGGGCTGGACGATGTCCGCCGCCACGAAACACCCCGACGAGGCGTTCAAGATGATGCTGTTCCTGTGCGGGCAGGAGGGGGCGGTGATGCAGTCGCGGCTGGGGCTGGCGATCCCGCCGCTGCGGTCGGTGGCCGAGTCCGACGACTTCCTGGCCCCGCCGGGCATCCCGCCGCACAACGCCCGCGTGTTCCTCGACGCGCTGCCGCTGCTGCGCATCCCGCAGAACCCGCGGCAGCCCGAGTGGAACCGCATCGTCGGCGACCGCATCTCCGCATCCATCCAGCTGGGCACGCAAACCCCCCTCGACAACGCGCGCACCATCGAGCGGGCGTGGCTCACCGAGCTGGACTCGCCGCTGCGACAGAAGGAGTGGGGGCCCGTCCGCTGGCCCGTGGTGATCGGCCTGACCGCCGCGGGCATCGCCACAGCGGTGTTGCTGCTGGTGCTCAAGGCCCGGTCCGAGCGGCTCGGCCCGCTGGACCGCGCCCAGGAGCGGGCGGGCTTCGCGTTCATCCTGCCGTGGCTGGTCGGCTTCCTGCTGCTCACCGCCGGCCCGATGGTGCTCTCGCTGCTGCTGGCGTTCTCGCAGTGGACGGCGATGACGCCCGTGGCCGACGCCAAGTGGGTGGGCACCGCCAACTACCGCCAGCTCTTCACCACCGACCCGACGTTCTACAAGAGTTTGCAGGTCACGCTGTACTTCGTGGTGCTCTCGGTGCCGGTGACGCAGGTGGCGGCTTTGGCCGTGGCGCTGCTGATGAACCTGCCGCTGCGGGGCATCGCGGTCTTCCGGACGATCTACTTCCTGCCGTCGGTGATCTCGGGCGTGGCGCTGGCGGTGCTGTGGCTGCAGATTTTCCACAACGACTACGGGCTGCTGAACACGCTGCTGCGTCCGCTGGCCGCATGGCTGGGCACGACCCCGCCCGACTGGTTCGGCGTGGACGCTCCGCGGTGGGCGATCCCCGCGTTCGTCATCATGGGGCTGTGGGGCGTGGGCGGCGGGATGCTGATCTACCTTGCCGGGCTCAAGGGCATCCCCAGGTCGCTGTATGAGGCCGCCACCATCGACGGGGCCGGGCCCGTGCGGCGGCTGTGGCACGTCACGCTGCCCATGCTCTCGCCGCTGATCTTCTACAACGTGGTCATGGGCGTGATCGGCTCGTTTCAGGTGTTCACGCAGGCCTACGTCATGACCGGCGGCGGCCCCGACAACGCCACGCTGTTCTACGTCCTCTCGCTCTACCGCCAGGCCTTCGAGTTCCACAACATGGGCTACGCGTCGGCGATGGCGTGGATCCTGTTTGTCATCTGCCTGCTGCTGACGCTGCTGATCTTCCGCGGCTCGCGCAACCTCGTCTTCTACGAAGGGCTCAAGCGATGACCACCGTTGACCAAGTCGCCCCGGCCACGCCGCTCGAGTCGTCGGCCGCATCGCGCCGCCCGGCACGTCCCGCCGCCCCGCGCGTTCCCGCGGGCAGGCTCCTGCCCAGGGTCCTGGCTTACCTCACCCTCGCCCTCGGCTCCGTCGCGTTTCTCGTGCCGTTCTATTTCGTGCTCAACGGCAGTCTGTCCACCGAGGCGAGGGTCAACGCGGGCGACGTGATCGCGCCTCCCGCCTCGTGGGCCGAGATCCGCTGGAGCAACTACGTCCAGGCGCTGGGGCCGGAGAAGATGAACTTCTTCCCCGCGCTGGCGAATACCGTCGTCGTCACGGTGCTGTGCGTCATCGGGCAGGTGCTGAGCTGTTCGCTGGTGGGCTTCGGCTTCGCCCGCTTTCGCTTCCGCGGCCGGGCCATCCTGTTCATGGTCATGCTCAGCACGATGATGCTGCCGGCGCAGGTCACGATGATTCCGGTGTTCCTGCTCTTCCGCTCGCTGGGGATGATCGACACGTTCTGGCCGCTGATCCTGCCGGCGTGGTTCGCCTCCCCGTTTTTCGTCTTCATGTTCCGCCAGTTCTTCGCCGCCATCCCCGAGGAGCTGCTCGAGGCCGCCCGCATCGACGGCTGCTCGTCGCTGCGGATCTACTGGCAGATCATGCTGCCGCTGTCGGGGCCGGTGATCGCCATCGTCGCGATCTACACGTTTCTGGGCGCGTGGAACGACTTCATGGGCCCGCTGATCTACCTCAACTCGCCCGAGAACCGCACGCTGGCGCTGGCGCTCAACGCCTTCCGCGGACAGTACGGTCTCTCCGACGCGCACCTGCTCATGGCCGCGTCGGTCGTGTGCATGCTGCCGTGCATCCTGCTCTTCTTCGCCGCGCAGCGCTACTTCGTGGAATCGTCCGCCGCGTCGGGACTCAAGTCATAGCCGGATGGATGAGCCGTGAAGCGGCCGCCTCGCGGGGGAGCTGGGAGAGCCAGCGGATGTCGGCCGACGGCTCGGCCGCGGCGAACGTCCCCGAGCGGCGGTCCCACGCCTCCAGCAGCACGTCCTCGTCGAACAGCACCGTCGCGCTCTCGGCCATCACGTCGTCGCACCACACGAGGCTCGCCGCCTTCTCCACCCCTTGGCTCGGCATGAGCTGGCCGTCGTGCGGGCGCAGCAGCCAGTACCGGTCCACCAGCCTCGCCTCCGACAGGGCCACCGCCAGACCGCCGCCGGACTCCACGAGAAGCTCGTGCACCCCGCGCTGGAGCAGGTCCTGCAGCGCCTCGGCCAGCGTTGCCACATCCGTCCCGACCCGGTACGTCAACACCTCCCCGCCGGGAGAGTGAAAGAGCCTTGCGGCGGCCGGAAGCAGCGCCTTGCGTGTGAAGACGATGCGTCTGGGCTGGACGGCGGTCGCGGGCGATGTCCCGCGCGGCCGTGCCGTGAGCAGCGGGTCGTCGCGGCGGAGCGTCTCGCCGCCGATGGCGATGCCGCCGAAGCGGCCGATGAGCGCGCGATAGCGGTGCATGGCCTCGGTGGCCGCCGGCCCCGTGATCTGCATCGGCGTCCCGTCGCTGCGGGCGATGCGTCCTTCGCGGTCCTGCGCCCACTTGACGGTGACGAACGGCCGGCCCAGCACCGTGTTGGCCACGAACGGCGCGATGAGCTGCCGGCATGCGGCTTGAAGCTGCGGCGTCGGCCCGAGGTCCACCGTCACCCCCGCCTCCCTCAGCTGCCGAACCCCTTCGCCGTTGACCGCGGGGTTCGGGTCGAGCGTGCCCACGACCACGCGGCCCACCTCCGCATCGAGCAACGCCGGCACGCACGGCGGGGTGCGTTTGTTGGTGTGACAGCACGGCTCGAGCGTGACGTACACCGTCGCGCCCGCCGGGTCGAAGCCCCGCGCCCGCACGTCCGCCAGGGCGGCCGGCTCGGCGTGGGCCTCCCCCACCCGCGCGTGATACCCCCAGCCGATGAGCCGCCCGTCGCGGACCACCACGCAACCCACCATCGGGTTCGGCTCGACGCTGCCCCGGCCACGCTTGGCCAGCAGCAGGGCCAGCTCCATCGCGGCGACATCGTCCAGCCTGCCGTCGCAGCAGCCCATGCTCAGCCCCCCAGCGTCCCGGCGACCTCCCTCAGCAGCTCGGTCGGCCTTTCGCCCGCCGCCTGCCCGCGGGCCTGCTCTCCACGCGCCGCTTCCCGGCAATGCCCGCACCACAGGACGGGGTTGCTCAGGTCCAGCGGCGGCAGCTCGACGCGGCGGCGGTCCAGCACGTTGTTGCGGAACTCGGGCACGCCCCACCGCCCGGTGTTCTCCGCCTCGCGGTACTTCTCGGCGATCGCCGCGTTCAGGTAATCGATGCGGTTGCCCGGGTCGGGGTGAGTCATCGTCCATTCGCCCAGCGGGCCGGCCCGCTCGCTGCCGGAAGCGGCCTGCAGGATTTCCATCAGCTGCACGATGCCGCGCGGGTTGTAACCGGCGCGCGTCATGTATTTCAGCCCCAGCATGTCGGCCTCGCGCTCGTGCTCCCGCGAGTACCGCAGCAGATAGAGCTGACCGACGGCGCTGCCCAGCTCGCCCGCGGCCGCCATGCCCGCCTGCTCCGCAAGGATGGACACGCCCGCCGTCAGCAGCCCCACGGTCTGCGAGCGTTCGATCCGCTGCGCGCTGTGCCTCGCGGCGATGTGACCGATCTCGTGACCCAGCACGCCGGCGAGCTGCGCCTCGTTCTGCATCCGAAACAGCAGCCCCGCCGTGATGTAGATGTACCCCCCGGGCACGGCAAACGCGTTGACGTCATTCGACCGCAGCACATGAAACTGCCACTGCATCTCCGGGCGCCCCGCCAGCGGCACCATCGACATCCCCACCTCGCTCACGTAGCTCTGCACGACCGGGTCGTTGAGCCGTCCGCCCGACTCCTTCTCGAACTCCTGGTGATACCTCTCGCCCAATGCCAGCTCATCGGCCGTCGTCACCGCACAGCCGCCCGCCGTCGTCAACGTCACCACCATCAGCACCAGCCACGCCGTCGCGGTCACCCAGACCCGGCCCAGCCGCTGATTCCACGTCCGAACCTGCGTCCGCGTTCGACTGCTCTGCATCCGCATCCTCCCGGGCGTCGCTACGCCGTCCTGTGCCCTCGAGGGGCCAGCCCCGGTCATACCACCACATCAGGGCGTCCCCGTCTTCGGACGACCATTGTACAAAACGATGCCACTCGCGACGCACGTCCGGATGCGCTGCGAGAAAGCCTTCCCACGCCGCCCACATCGACCGGGCCTGCCACGTCCGCTGCGCCATGGCCGCCGCTTCCGACTCGGCCGCCGCGGCCGTCGCCTCGGCCAGCTCCAGCCGCTGCCGGAGCAGACGGCCCTCCTCCAGCAGCCGCTGCCGCCCCGCTTCCGCGGCGTGGAGCTCGGCCTGCAGCTTCTCCCGCTCGGCCAGCAGACGCTCGTTCTCCGCGGCCAGCTCCAGCTTGCGCTCCTGCGCGAGTTTGAGCTGTGCGACCACGTCGTCGTACATCCGCCGCAGCTCGGCCACGCCAAGGTCCTGCCCCCACGCCGTCGCCACCGCCACCAGCACGATCGCGACGCCGCCGGCAACCCGTCCCCGTCGCGGTCGCGCCGACCGCTGGCCCGCTTCGCCGCTGTCTGTCTGTCGCATCGCCACAGGATAGTGCCCGGGCGTCTGTATACTCCTTACAGCGGCCGAACCTACGGGACGACGTCCAGCAGACCCGCATGCTCCGCTTCCCCTGTCCATGCCGACGACACGTCTTCCGCCTTCCGGAAACTCAGGCCGGCGGGCTTGTGCAGTGTCCCGTGTGCGGGCGGCTGAACGATGTCCCGACGCTCGATGAACTCGCCGCCCTCGACGACGACGGCACGCTCAAGCTCGCCCCGCCGCCTCCACCCAACCCGCGCCTCACCCTCGATGAAGCCGGCAGAGCCTTCGGCAGGTCCCGTCGCGACAACGAAGGACAGGCCATCGACCTGCGTCCCACGGTGGACGACCTGCGCGACGCCGGTGCGCCGCCGGAGTACGAACAGCAGGCGGGCGCGGGCTCTCCGGGCACACGTCCCGTTCCGGCCCGTCCTCGCTACGACCCGCTCACCGGCGAACTCATCCGCCCGCTGGAGCTGGCGCCGGCCGACGGACCGGAGCGGTCGCCTTCGCGCCGCAGCGGCTCCGACCGCTTCGCCGCTGGGCCGGGCCAACGCCCGGTCACGGGTGACGGCCCTGCGGCTCCTGCAGGCGGCGCGGCCGGCGTGGAGGTGCCGAGTTACGAGGCGCTGGCCGAAGCGATGTTTCCGCCGCCGTCGCTGCCGTCGTTGCCCCTGCGACTGCTCGAGCCGGTCAATCTCGCGGTGATGCTGTTCGCCGTGTTCATCCTGCTGCTCCTGCAGCTTCTGCTGGGCCCGGTGCTGCTGGGCCTGTGGTTCATCGCCCCCTTGCCGACGGTGGCGGCGGTGCTTCTGCTCGCCCACTACGCCAACTGCGTGGACGACCTCGGCCCCGGCCATCAGGACGAGCTGCCCCGGCTGCTCCGCTCGGCCGAGCTGGGGCCCGACATCGTGCGTCCGTTCTTCCGCATCGCCGCCGCCACTGCTCTGGCCTTCGGCCCCGCCGCCGCGGCACTGAGCTACCTCGACGGGCCGGCGCGCTTCATCGCCACCGGGGTGCTGCTCGCGGCCGGCCTGCTGCTCTACCCCGCCATGGTGCTGGTCACCTGCGTCTCGCAGCATCCGGGCAATCTCGGCCCCGTGCGTCTGCTGGGCACCATCGCCACGCTCGGCCCGGCGTACCTGCTGGCCGTCGTCGTGGCGACCGCCGCAGCCGCCGCCCACGCCGTCACGCTCGTCGCCACCGCCGACAGCTTGGCCCGGCTCGTCGATTTCCCCGGCCCGCTTTCCAAGGTTCTGTCGCTGCAGACTTCGATGGCGATCGCCGCCACCGGCACGCTGCTCAGCGTGTACCTGGGGCACCTGGCGGCGTGGACGCTGGGGCTGCTCTACCGCCGCAACGAGGGCCGCTTCCCGTGGATCTTCGACGAGCTCGAGCGCCAGCGTCAGGAACACAAACGCCTCAAGGTGCTGGCCGAACTCGAAAAGACCCGCGCCCGCACGCAGGCCACGCACAACGTCTAACCCCCGACCCGCCACGGCCCCCTTTGCGCGGCCCGCGCCGGATAAGCTGCCCGCCGCCCCCTCGCCGCCGCTCTGTTGCCGCCGCCCCGTTCCCGCCGCTCCGTTGCCGCTGCCCCGTTCCCACCGCCCCGTTGCCGCCACATCAACCCGGCCGCCGGCCGGTGTGTATATTTCGGGCATGCCCCCGATGACCCTGACCGAACAGATCCTCGCCAAACACGCCGGGAAAGCCCATGTGTCCCCGGGCGACAACATATGGGTGTCCGTCGATATTCTGATGACCCACGACGTGTGCGGCCCGGGCACCATCGGCATCTTCCACGAGAAGTTCGGCCGGCATGCCAAAGTCTGGGACCCCGACCGCGTGGTCATCATCCCCGACCACTACATCTTCACGGCCGACGGCAAGTGCCATCGCAACGTTCAGATCCTCCGCGACTTCGTGAAGGAACAGGGCCTGCGCTACTACTACGACCCCGACTTCATCACCGGCAATCCGGGCATGCCCAGCCCCTACAAGGACCCGACCAAGACCAGCTACAAGGGCGTGTGCCACAAGGCCCTTCCCGAAGAGGGTCACGTCCGGCCGGGCGAAATCCTCCTCGGCACCGACTCGCACACCTGCACGGCCGGGGCCTTCGGCCAGTTCGCCACCGGCGTGGGCAACACCGACGCCGCCTTCACCCTGGGTACGGGCAAAACCTGGCTCAAAGTCCCGGAGACGATGCGTTTCCACTTCGACGGGGAAATCCCGCCGTACCTCACCGCCAAGGACCTCATCCTCGCGGTGATCGGCGAGATCGGCGTGGACGGCGCGACCTACCGCGCCATGTACTTCACCGGCCCGGGCATCGCCTCGCTCACGCTCGAAGACCGCATGACCCTCACCAACATGGCCATCGAGGCCGGCGGTAAGAACGGCATCTGCGACGTGGACGAAAAAACGCTCGCCTACGTCCGCAAACGCTCGAACCGCCCCGACTGGGAGGTCTTCACCGAGCCGAAGAACGCACGCTACCACTCCAGCTACCGGTGGGACCTGGCCACGCTCGAGCCGCTGGTCGCCAAGCCGCACTCTCCCGACAACCGCGACACCGCCTTCAACTGCCGGCACGTGAAGCTCGACCGCGCGTACATCGGTTCCTGCACGGGCGGCAAGATCACCGACATGATCTTCGCCGCCAACATCCTCAAGGGTCACACGGTGAAAATCCCGACCTATGTCGTCCCGGGGTCCACCGAGGTCCATCGCGACATGAAGACCCTCAACCTCCGCGGCGCCCCGCGCGAAGGCAACGAAAAGTCCATCGAAGACGTGCTGCTCGACGCCGGCTGCCTCATCGGCCCCTCCGGCTGCGGCGCCTGCCTCGGCGGGCCCCCCGACACCTTCGGCCGGCTCAACGAGCCCCTCACCTGCATCTCCACCACCAACCGCAACTTCCCCGGCCGCATGGGCGACAAGCGGGCGGGCGTGTACCTCGCCTCACCCCTGACGGTCGCTGCCTCCGCCCTCACCGGCTACGTCACCGACCCGCGCGAGTTCATCACCTCACGCATCGAAACGGGTATGGCCGGCGTGCTGTAACGCCGCGGCCGGCGCCCGAAACCGGCACCCCCCCCTGCCCCTTCCCCTTGCCCTTCCCCCCCCAAGCTCGGGCGGGCGAGCCGGTAGCCGCCGGCCCGCCCGAAGGTCCTCTCCGGCGGCGGACGGCACCCCGTCAAGCTCCCCGACCTTGTCGTCCATCGGTTACGATGCCCGGCAGCAACCCAACAGGAGCTTGCCGATGGCTCATGCCCTGACCGCGCTGCTGGGCGGCGTACTTGCCGCCTCCATCGTGCTCCAGCCGCCCGCGCCGTTGGCGTTCGCGGAGCCGCCCGCCCCGACCCCCGCCGAGCCGCCGGCCGCGACGCCGACCGAACCGCCGGCCGCGACGCCGACCGAACCGCCGGCCACCCGTCCGTCCGTCGAAGTCCCGCGCATCGCCGCCTCCGACGGCGCGTCCCTGCGCGCCCACCTCGGCAAGCCCGCGATCGTCACCGGCCGCGTGACCAGCGCGAACGTGTCGTCCACGGGCCGCGTGCTGAGGGTGCTCTTCGACGACACGCGTCAGTCGGGGTTCAACGCGGTGATCTTCGAGCGCAACTTTCAACGCTTCCGCAGCCGGTTCGGTGACGACCTCAACGCGGCGCTGTCGGGCAAAACCGTCGAACTGACGGGCGTGATCGAAGAATACCGGGGTGCTCCGCAAATCATCCTGTCGAATCCGGAGCAGCTGAAGATGGTGCCTTGAGTGGCCGCATCGTCCCTGGCGGTGCGTGGGTCGCTTGCTTTTGTTTATCAGAGTGATATCATATCGATGTCAAAGGTCCAAGGAGGCCCCATGCATCGAGAGATCCCGTTCGAGGCGAAGTCGGGCATTCCCGCCCTGATGCTGCTCGTGCTGCTGTCCCTGGCGAACGTGGCGCTGTTCGTCTGGGCGGTGGCGTTGAAGGTCGGCCCGGGGGTCGGGGCCGCGATCGTGCTGGCGACGCTGCTGCTGATCGCGTGGATGGGCCTGTTCACCGTCGCGCCCAACGAGGGGAAGGTGCTGCAGCTCTTCGGCCGGTACGTGGGGACGGCGCGTACGCCGGGGCTGCGTTATGCCAACCCGTTTTTCACAAAACGGGGGATTTCGCTGCGGGTGCGGAACTTCGAGTCGTCCAAGCTCAAGGTCAACGACCGTGACGGCTCGCCGATCGAAATCGCCGCCGTGGTGGTGTGGCGCGTGATCGACACGGCCGAGGCGGTGTTCGAGGTGGACGACTACGAGAACTACGTGAAGGTGCAGTCGGAGGCCGCACTCCGCAACCTCGCGACGCAGTACCCGTATGACGCTCACGAGGACGGCCAGCTCTCGCTGCGCGGGGCGACGCAGGAGATCGCCGAGACGCTCAAGGTGGAGGTGCAGGACCGCCTGGCCAAGGCGGGCGTGGAGGTGCTGGAGGCGCGGATTTCGCACCTCGCCTATGCCCCGGAGATCGCCGGGGCCATGCTGCGGCGTCAGCAGGCCGCGGCGGTGATCGCGGCCCGTACGCAGATCGTTCAGGGCGCCGTGTCCATGGTCGAGATGGCGCTGAGCGAGCTGCAGGCCAAGCAGGTCGTCGAGCTCGACGCGGAACGCAAAGCCCAGATGGTGTCCAACCTGCTGGTGGTGCTGTGCTCCGAGCACGACACGCAGCCGGTGGTGAACGCCGGCACCCTCTACGGCTAGCCGGCCGCGCTGTGGGCACGTTTCGGTTCTCCCGATAGCCGCTCAAGTCGAACTTGCCGAATGCCGGAGCGAAAGGCCATTCTGCTTCGTCTGGACCCGGTGGTGCACCGCGCGCTGCAGCGGTGGGCCGAGGACGAGCTCCGCTCGCTCAACGGGCAGATCGAATTTCTGCTGCGTGAGGCGTGCCGGCGTGCCGGTCGGCTCCCGGGACAGCAGGGACCGGCGCGGCCCGGCTCGTCGGTCGAACCGCCGTCGGACCAACCGTCGTCGGATGAACCGCCGTCGGACGCAGCGCCCGGAACGGACAGCGCGGGTGAAAAACCAACCGGGGACGGGCCTTGAGGCACAGGCCACGTCCCCGGCGGTGGTGATGGGCGAGGTGCCCTCCGGTCTCCTCGCACCGTCAAGGGCCGGCATCACTCCGGCCGGCGCCTTGTCTTCTCGCGGGCCATCAGGCGGTGCGGCGGCGTGTCAGCAGCACGCCCAGCGGGGCGAGCAACCCCAACGCGGCCGGCTCGGGCACGACCAGGTTGAACTGGAACTGCCCCGACTCCGGGAACGGCAGCCCGCCGTTGGCCGTGCCGTTGTCCGTGATGCGGAAGACGGCGAAGTGATTAGCCTGCAGCCCCGACGTGGTGAAGAACACCGGCGTGAAGCTGAAGTCGGCATCGGGGTTACCGAGCACCACGCTGTCGCCCGGCGTGGTCATCAGGACGTTGCCGCTGGGGTCGGCCACGCCCAGCCCGGGGGAGATGTCCACCAGGTGCAGCGTGAGGTTGCTGCCGCCGATGAGGCCGTTCCACCGGCCCTGCGACGAGTTGAAGAGGATCGCCGCGGGTGAGTTCGGCACCGACGCGGGGGCCACCAGCGCATCCACAGAGCGGATCGTCAGCCGGCCGAAGTTCTCATCCGGGTCCAGCCCGCTGACCCACTTGCCGGCGAAGACGCCGCTACCCGGCAGCAGCTGCAGACGCGGTGAGTTTCCGAAGACGCCCTCCGGCAGGAAGTTGGCCGGCACGCCCGCCGCGCTGCCGTTGAACGGCTGCACGGCCGTGGCCGCCCCGAGATTCGGCCCGACGTACGTGAAGTTGCTCTTGCCGTGGTAGTGGTTGTTCGACGGCGTATCGACGTAGGTGTGCGCGTAGAGGAACGTGATGCGGTTGAAGTTCGGGTTCGGCAGCCCGGCGTACGTGCCCGTGGGGATCGTCGTCCGCAGGTCGCGCCCGATGTAGTACTCCGCGAACTGCGGGTCGTACGCAAACCCCACCGACACGCCCGAGACGGCCGCGGTCAGGGCCGCCATAGCAAACACACGCGTTTTCATCTGGTCTCACTCCCGGCCTCACTCGAGGCCCTCCGACGTCACGGGCCACCGCCGGCCACGACCACCTCGGCCGAAAGCCCGGAGGCCCCTCTCTGTCCGGTGCAGACGATAGTGCCGTCAGGATGTAAATGCAAGTCAGATGCAAATAAAGGTCGTACGCAGATACAGGCAGGCTGCGTCCTTGCGGCCTGTCTCGGAGCCGTCGTCCAGGGCGTCGGGGGTGACGGGTGACAAAGGAGAGGTCAGCGCGGCGAAGCGTCGTCAGCCTGCCGCGTGGCGGGCGCATCAGGGGCGGCGTCCCCTCGCACCCGGTCGGGGAACGCCTCGCGCACCTTCTTCACCTTCGGCTGCGACCACTGGCGGATGTACGGGTGCAGCGGGTTGAGCCGGGCGAAATCCTGGTGGTAGTTCTCGGCGGGGAAGAAGCCAGCGCCCAGCGGCTCGAGCGTGGTCACGATGGGCCGTGGGAAGACCTTGGCCGCGTTGAGCTCGGCGATGTACGCCTCGGCGACCGCCTTTTCCGCGTCGTCGCTGTAGAAGATGGCGGAGCGGTACTGCGGGCCGAAGTCGGGGCCCTGGCGGTCTTTCGTGGTGGGGTCGTGCGTCGCGAAGAAGACCCGCAGCAGCTGGCCGTAGCTGATCTTGTGCGGGTCGTACTCGATGCGTACCGCCTCGGCGTGACGGGTCGTGCCGGTGCTCACGAGGTCGTAGCGGGCCTTCTCGGCCGAATCGCCGGCGTAGCCGGAGACGACGTCGATGACGCCGTCGAGCTGCTCGAAAACGGCCTCGACGCACCAGAAGCATCCTCCGGCGAAGACGGCAAAACGCCGATGCTCCTCCGCAACAGGGGCCGGCAGATCGGTCTTCGGCGAGGGCAGTTCTTTGCCGGTGCCCTGACTGAGGCTGGCGGCGGCGGCCATGCCGAGGATGCCGGTGAGTCCGATCTTGGCCATGGTGAACCCTCGCATGTGAAGACCTCGTGGAGAAGGTTGTTGCAACGATAGCCCGCTGGGGCGGCGTCATCCCAGCGGCGGCCGCGCGGATAAGGGCGTCGGAAGGAACCTGCCCGTGCGCGGCCGATGCGCGGGGGTCGGGTCAACGGGGGGGGGGCGCCGTGGCGAGGGGCATTGAAGGGGGGGGCCAGGGCGCAGGGGAGTTGATGGGGGAAGGGGGGGACCGGGGCAGGGGGGGGTTGACCGGGGCGCGGGGGGGGCGGATGCTCCCCCGCCATGCTCTCGACGATCACCGGCAAGGCCTACGTCCTCGGCGACAACATCGACACCGACCAGATCATCCCCGCGCAGTACCTGTCGTACAACCCGGCCATCCCCGAGGAGCGAAAGTACTTCGGGGCCTACGCCAACTCCGGCGTGCCCGACGCGCAGGCGGGGCTGCCGCAGGGGCACGTGAGGTTCGTCGAGCCGGGGAAGTTCCGCTCGGAGTTCACCATCATCGTGGCGGGGAAGAACTTCGGCTGCGGGTCGTCGCGCGAGCACGCGCCGCTGGCGCTGGCCGAGGCCGGCATCGCGGCGGTCGTGGCCGAGTTCTACGCGAGGATCTTCTTCCGCAACTGCGTCAACGGGGCGTACCTCCTGCCGCTGGAGACCTCCGAGCGGCTTTGCGAGCTCGTGCACACTGGCGATGAGCTGAGCATCGACCTCTCCGCGGGCGTGCTCGCCAACCGCACCCGCGGGAGCACGCACCCGCTCAAGCCGCTGGGCGATGTGCTGCCGATCATCGAAGCCGGCGGCATCTTCGAGTACGCCCGCCAGACGGGCATGATCCGCTGAGACCCGAAGGGCCGCCGAGGCGGCTCCACGGTCCGCGCGGAAGCAGGGGGGGGGCGGCGGGGGGGGCGTATCATCGGGCATGCCGGATTTTCAGGTGGTTTCGCCGTTTCAGCCGGCCGGAGACCAGCCCAAGGCGATCGACGCGCTCGCCCGCGGGCTGATGGAGGGGAAGAAGTACCAGACGCTGATGGGGGTGACCGGGTCGGGCAAGACCTTCACGATGGCGCACGTCATCGCCCGCGTGAACCGGCCCACCCTCGTCCTCTCGCACAACAAGACGCTGGCGGCCCAGCTTTATGAGGAGTTCAAGGAGCTTTTTCCCCACAACGCGGTGGGCTACTTCGTCTCGTACTACGACTACTACCAGCCCGAGGCCTACATCCCGCAGCGGGACATCTACATCGAGAAGGACGCCTCGCGGAACGACGACCTCGACCGTCTGCGTCTCGCGGCCACCAGCCAGCTCGTCTCGCGGCGCGATGTGGTGATCGTCGCGTCGGTCTCGTGCATCTTCGGGCTGGCCAGCCCGATGGAATACAAGAAGTCGGTGATCCCCGTCGCGGTAGGGGGGGTGTGGGACCGCGACGACCTGCTCGCGCGGCTGGTGGAGCTGCAGTACACGCGAAGCGACATCGACTTCAAACGCGGCACGTTCCGCGTGCGGGGCGACGTGGTGGAGATCTTCCCCAGCTACGAGGAGTTCGCCTACCGCGTCGAGCTCTTCGGCGAAGACGTGTCCGCGATTGAGGCGATCAATCCGCTCACCGGCGAGCTGCTGCGGGAGGAAACGTCGATTTTCATCTACCCGGCCGTGCACTACGTCCTGCCGCAGGACCGTGTCGCCGCGGCCATTCAGTCGATCCGCGAGGAGCTGGACCTGCGCGTGATGCAGCTCCGTGGGCAGGGGAAGCTGCTGGAAGCGCAGCGGCTGCTGGCGCGCACGAAGTACGACCTGGAGATGATTCAGGAGGTCGGCTACTGCTCGGGCATCGAGAACTACTCGCGTCATCTCGACGGCCGGGCCCCCGGGCAGCGGCCGTACACGCTGCTGGACTTCTTCCCGAAGGACTACGTCCTGATGGTGGACGAGTCGCACGTGACGCTCTCGCAGATCAAGGCGATGTACAACGGCGACCGCCAGCGGAAAGAGGTGCTGGTGGAGCACGGGTTCCGTCTGCCCTCGGCGCTGGACAACCGCCCGCTGAAATGGGAGGAGTTCGAGCAGATGTACTCGCAGGCGATTTTCGTCTCGGCCACGCCGGGGCGGATCGAACTGGAGAAATGCGGCGGCGAGGTGGTCGAGCAGGTCATCCGCCCGACGGGACTGATGGACCCGCTGATCGAAGTGCACCCCGCTCAGGGGCAGGTTCCGCACCTGCTGGCGGCGATCAAGGAACGCGTGGAGATGGGCGAACGCGTGCTGGTCACCACGCTGACCAAGCGACTGGCCGAGGACCTCGCGGCGTACATCCAGGAGGCGGGCTTCCGCGGGCGGTACATGCACGCCGACGTCCACACGCTCGAGCGGACGGAAATCCTGGCCGACCTGCGCCGCGGCGAGTTCGACGTGCTCGTGGGCATCAACCTGCTGCGCGAAGGGCTCGACCTGCCCGAGGTCTCGCTGGTGGCGATCCTCGACGCCGACAAGACCGGCTTCCTGCGGTCGGTCACGTCGCTCATCCAGACCATCGGCCGCGCCGCCCGCAACGTGAACTCCAAGGTCATCCTTTACGCCGACACGGTCACGCCGGCCATGCAGGCGGCCATCGACGAGACCCGCCGCCGCCGGCAGCTTCAGGAGCAGTACAACCGCGAGCACGGCATCACCCCCGAGACGGTGCGCAAGTCGATCCGCACCGGCATCGAATCGGAGATCAAGGCCCGCCGCACCGTGGAGCGGGCCATCCGCGCGGACGAAGCCACGCTCGACAACACCGAGCTGCTGCGGCTGCTGGAGGAAGAGATGCTGCAGGCGGCGGCGGCCCTGGAGTTCGAGCGGGCCGCGCAGCTCCGCGACAAGATCGCCGAGCTCAAGGGAGCGCCCCAGGTCCGCTCGACCAACGGCTTCGCCGCGGGCACGGCCGACGAGACGCGGCAGAAGATCTGGCAACCCAAAGGCAAAGGCCGCGGACGGCGCGGTCTGCCCCGGGGCTGAGCCGGAGCGTTCGCACACCGTCCAGAGAAGAAGGGGCCGCGCCGTACCGCAGCGTGCTCCGCCTCGGGCTGTCTGTCGCGGAGACCCCCGGCGGCATACCCTCCGTCGATGTCACAACTGCTTGCGAGCTTCCCGCCGGTAGCCGAGGTGCGTCCGCTGGTCGAGATGGCCCTGCGTGAAGACCTCGGCGGACTGGGGCTGGCCGGCGACGTGACCAGTCGCCTCGTCGTCCCCGATGACCGCGTGGCCGTCGGCACGCTGCTGCAGAAAGAGGTGGGCGTGGCGTGCGGGCTGCCCATCGTCGAGACGGTCTGCCGGGTGTACGACGAGCGGCTGCGGGTCGAACAGATCCCCGGTTTTCATCTGGAAATCATCGAGGGGCGCTACTCGGACCAGAAGCTGACCCCGCTGCTTCGCGTCCGCGGGCCGCTGCGTTCCCTGCTGGCGGCCGAGCGGGTCGTGCTCAACTTCCTCCAGCATCTCTCGGGCATCGCGACGCTCACGCACCGCTTCGTCAAGCGTGTCGAAGGCACAGGGGCTCGCATCTTCGACACCCGAAAGACGCTCCCGGGCTACCGGGCGCTGGCCAAATACGCCGTACGCGCCGGCGGGGGACACAACCACCGCATGGGCCTTCACGACGGCGTGCTGATCAAGGACAACCACCTTGCCGCCGTGCCGACGCGGGAGTTGGCCGCGACGCTCGCTCCGCTGGTACGTCAGGCCCGGTCGCAGCTCCCCACCGGTCTGGTCGAGGTGGAGGTGGACACGCTCGAGCAGCTCGCCGAGGTGCTCAAGGTGGAGGGCGTCAACGTGGTGCTGCTGGACAACATGGACTGCCCGCGGATGGAGCAGGCCGTGCGCATGCGCAACAGCGCCGGTCGCAAAGGCGAGGTCGAGCTGGAAGCGTCGGGCGGCGTGACCCTGGACACGGTGCGGACGATCGCTCAGACCGGCGTGGAGCGCATCGCCGTGGGGGCCATCACCCACTCCGCGCCCGCGCTGGACATCTCCCTGGACATCGAAACCTGACCGGCGCAGCAGCGGGAGACGCGTGTGGGGCTGATCCTCGGCATCGAATCGACCTGTGACGAGACGGCCGCGGCGGTGGTCGAAGACGGCGTTCGGGTGCGGTCGTCGGTGGTGGCCACGCAGTACGCCCTGCACGCGAAGTTCCGTGGCGTCGTCCCGGAGGTCGCCAGCCGCGCTCACCTGCAGGCGGTCGTGCCGGTGGTCCGGGAGGCGATGGCGCAGGCGGGCGTCAGGCCCGGCGACCTCGCCGCCGTGGCCGTCGCGCAGCGGCCGGGCCTGATCGGCTCGCTGCTGATCGGCCTGACCGCGGCCAAGGCCCTGGCGTGGGCGTGGGAGAGGCCGCTGGTCGCGGTGGACCACATCCAGGCCCACCTCTACGCGTGCCGGCTCGACCCGCCGGGCGAGCGCGCGTCGCGGCCGGTGTCGTTTCCCGCCGCGGGGGCCGTGCTTTCCGGCGGCCACACCGCGCTCTACGCGCTGGAGGACTGGGTTCGGGTGACGCGGGTGGGCGGGACGATCGACGACGCCCTGGGCGAGGCGTACGACAAGGTGGCCGCCACGCTGGGGCTGGGGTTTCCCGGCGGCCCGGAGGTCGCCCGGCTAGCCGACGAGGGCGACCCGAACGCGGTGCGGTTCCCCCGCTCCCTGTTCGACCGCGACTCGCTGGACCTGTCGTTCGCCGGGCTCAAGACGGCGGTGCTGTACCGTGCCCTGGGCCCCAAGGGCACCGCCCGCGCGCCCGCCGACATCCCTCGGCAGGAGAAGGCCGACATCGCTGCCAGTTTCCAGGCCGCCTGTCTCGACGTCGTCGAAGAAAAGCTGCGCCGGTTGCTCCGCCGGCTGGGCAGCCGGACGCTGCTGCTGGGCGGCGGCGTCGTCTCCAACCGCGCGCTGCGGGAGCGTCTGGCCCGACTGCCCGCCGACCTTCACCTGCCCCACCCCGCCTACTGCACGGACAACGCCGCCATGATCGCCGGCCTTGGTGACGTGCTGCTGCGCCGCGGCGCTATCGCTCCGCTCGACATCGACGCCGTCCCGCAGGGCATGGCCGACCCCGTGTCGATGGAAACGCCCGGCGCCGCGTCAGCCACCTCCACTGCCGGGCACGCTCCCGGTCGGTAGGATGGACCCCGTGATGGAGCCGGCCGAGCGCTTGATGCGGGTCTACGCCGTTCCGCCGCTGCCCCCGCGACCTCGCGACGGGCACAAAGGCACGTTCGGCCGTGTGCTGGTCGTCTCCGGTCACCCCGACATGCTCGGCGCGCCCGTGCTCGCGGGCACCGCCGCCTACCGCAGCGGCTGTGGTTACGTGCAGGTGGCGACGGACCGCCGTCTGCTCCCCGCCGCGCTGTCCGTCACGCCCGAACTGGTCGGTCTCTCGCTCGACCCCGCCCGCGATGGGTCGCTGGTCGATGCCGCCGGCCTGGCCGACGCGCTGGTCGTCGGCCCCGGCATGGGCACGCTCCCCGCGTCACGCCGGCGGCTGCGCCGGCTCCTTCGCCTCGACCGGCCCGCCGTGCTGGACGCCGACGCGCTCAACCTCCTCGCCGCCGGACCGCGCGACGTGCCGCTGCCGACGACCGCCGTCCTCACGCCACACCCCGGCGAAATGGCCCGACTGGCGCGGTGGATGCAGCTGCCCGAAGGCGACGCCGCGACCCCCCCCGCACGCCGGCGACTGGCCCTGCGGGCGGCCGAGAGGCTCGGCCGGGTTGTGGTGCTCAAAGGCGCCTTCACGGTCGTGGCCGCCCCGCCGCCGACGCCACGCTTCTACGTCGAGCCGTCGGCCAATACGGCCCTGTCCAAGGCGGGCACAGGCGACGTCCTCTCGGGCATCATCGGGTCTCTGCTGGCGCAGGGCATGACGGCGTTCGACGCGGCCGTCCTCGGGGTCCACGTGCACGCCCTCGCCGGCGCCATCGCCCGCGACCGGTTCGGTGAGCGTTCACCGCTCGCGCGCGACCTCATCGCCGCCATCCCGCACGCCCTGCGCCGACTGGAAGGTTCCGACCCGTCGCGCAGCTGACCCGGGCGAAGGTTGTGCCGCTGCCCGGTTCCCGCTCCCCGTCGTCGCTGCGCGGTGTACAGCCCCTGAACGCCACCGCGGCGTCCGCCGGCTCAGCCCCGCAGCAGAACAACCACGCCGACCGCCACGGCGACCAGCAGGGCCGCCGCCGAAGCCCCAAGGGCGGCCGCGACCATCCACGTGTGCCGGCTCTGATGGCTCCGCAGCAGCCGCTCGATCGACTCGTCCCGCTGCCGGAGCGTCCCTTCCAGAGACTTGAGCACATCGCCCGCAAGACGGGTGGTCTCGTTGCTGGTGGACATTGCGGTGGCGATCGAGTTGAAGTGCTCGGCCACCTTCTGGTCGTTCTCCGCCAGCACGTCCAGCCGCTGACGCACCGCCTCAAGGATGCGCCGCTGGTCGATCGTCGCCTGCCCCACCTTGTCCAGAATAGCGCTGAGCTGGCTCGCCTGCGTGCGCTGGTTCTCGAGATATTGCCGGACCGCGGCCAGCGCCTCGGCCTGTTGTTTCGCGTTCTCCGGAATCAGTTCCAGCGCCCGCGGCAGGTGGGTGAGGTACGTCATCAACTCCTCATGGCGCTGGCTCTGCCGGTCCATCGACTCCCGCAGCGACACGAGCAGGTCCGTCAGCGAGGTCTGCGTCTCATCGGCCCCCGAACGGGACAGTGGCCACCAGCCGTGCCGCGCACGGGGCGTTTCCGGGCCGCGGAGCAACTCGGGGTCGTCGCCCGACCGCCCGAACCACGCACGCACACTCGACAGCAAAGACGCCATAAGCCAACGTGCCTCGATGAACGCCCTTTCGACGGCCTCTCCTTGCAACCCCAGTCTTCTCGCCCGCCTCACCCCGGCCGGGCCGGTTCCATCTACCCCCTCCTGATACTGGGGCGACGTCCCCCCGCGTTGATTGGACTTCCGCGGAACTCTAGCATCCGCTGAGGATGATTCAACGCCGATGGGTTCGCCGTGACGCCGTTGCGTCGGTCCTGCTGGCGTGTGTAACCCTTGTTGCTCTCGTGGCTTGCGACAAGCCGCGTGAGGCGGCTTCGCCCGATAACCTCGCCGGCGCGGCGGCGTCCCCGCCGCAGGGCACAGCCCGCGTTTCCCCTACGTTTGCTTCGCTCGTCCCGTCGGTCACCGACCTGCTTCTGGCCATGGGCCTCGGCGACCATCTGGTCGCGGTGTCGAACTACTGCTACGCCAACCCGGCCGCCGCAGGACTTCCGGCCGTCGGTGACTACCAGACGACCGACTGGGAACGGCTCTCGACGCTCCGACCGGACGTGCTGGTGGTGTTTTCGACCCCGGACCGTCTGCCCGCGGGCATGGTGTCCCGCGCCCGCCAGCTCGGCATCCGCCTTGAGCCGCTCCGTACGGACCACATCGACGATGTTCGAGCGGCGATGCGTCGCCTCGGCGAGCTGGCCGGACGGCCCGACCTGGCCGAGCTGGCCGTCGGACGGCTGGACGAGCGACTGGCGGCGGTGCAGCGACGCGTCGCGGGCCGGCCGGCGGTGCCCACGCTCATCCTCATCGGCGACCAGGCCCGCGGCGGCGTCGGCCAAGGCGGCTTCCTCGACGAGCTGCTGACGCTGGCCGGCGGGCGCAACGTCGCGGCCCACCTCGGCACGCCGTATCCACAGCTTGACCGTGAGCAGCGCGTCAGCCTCGCCCCGGCGCACATCCTGCACCTTCTGCCGGCCGCGTCCCCCGCGCAGGTCCGTGCGGCAGAGCAGTTCTGGGCGACGCAGCCCGAGCTTCGCCCCGGCTCCGCCGTCCGGGTCACGCTGCTGACCCAGTGGTATCTGCTGCAGCCCGGCGGGCACCTCGCCGACATCGCCGAGCACTTCGCCGACGCGCTGCACGGCGACCACGCGGCGGCCCACATCCACAGTCCCGGCCGCGGCGATGGTGCCGGGGACGGCGCCCACGGCGGCGGGGCAGCGGCCCAAGGCGGCGGACAGCCGGCAGCGGGGGGGGGAGACGGGCGATGAAAGCATGGACGGCCGGGCGATGGCTCAAGCTGGCCACGCTGTCGGCCCTGGCGTGGGCGGCGGTGGCGGGGGCCTGCCTGCTCATCGGCTCGACCGGTGTGGGCTGGCCGACCGCGGTGCAGCTGGGTCCGCGGCTGGAGGTGGTGCTGCTGGGTTCGCTGGTGGGGGCCGCGCTGGCGGCGGCGGGCGTGACGTACCAGTGCGTGCTGCGCAACCCGCTGGCCGACCCGTACCTGCTCGGGGTGGCGTCGGGGGCCACACTCGGGACGCTGCTGTGGCGTTGGCCGGGGCTGGCCGATGAGGGCGTGGTGCTGCTGGCGGGCCAGCCCGCGATGGCCCTGGCCGGCGCGCTGCTGATGTCGGCGCTGGTGCTGGCGGTGTCGTCGCGTACACGCGGCGGGCGGCTCGACCCGGTCACGGTGGTGCTCGTGGGCGTGGTCGTGTCGTCACTGTGCTCGGCGGTCGTCCTGCTGCTGCTGTCGCTCAGGCCCGAGCTGCTCGCCGGCGGGGGCGGGCTGGCGGGCGTGCTGGTCGGGGCGCTCCAGACCAACCTCACGCCAGGACAGGCGGTCGTCTCCGCGGCGATCGTCGTTGCCGGATGGGCGGGTCTGGTGCTGCTGACCCCGGCGATGGCGGTGTCGATGCTCGGCGACAGCGAAGCCCTGTCGCTGGGCCTGCACCTCACGCGACTGCGCTACCTCGCGCTGGCGCTGGCGGCGGTCGTGGTGGCCGCCGCGGTGGCCGTCTCGGGGCCGATCGGCTTTGTCGGGCTGATCTGTCCGCACATCGGCCGACTGCTCGTGGGCGCCGACCCGCGACGGCTGCTCCCGGTCGCCACGGCGGCCGGCGCCTGTCTGCTCACGGCGGCCGACGCCCTCTGCCGCGGCCTGTCCATGCCACACCTGCTCGGGACGCTCCTGCCCGTGGGCGTGGTCACCGCACTGCTCGGCGGCCCGTTCTTCCTCTATCTCCTGGCCCGGCCGGGCGGCGTCCCCGGCTTTCCCGCCGACGGCCTGTCGGTCGCCCGCACGCGTGAGGCGCTCCCGGCCGCCGACTCCCCGGCGCGCGGAGGAGGCCGGACATGACCACATCGGCCGTGTCATCGCATCGTGCCACGCCGACATCGGCACTCCTGGTGGCTAACGACCTGCACTTCGCGTACGGGCATGAGGAGGTGCTCTGCGGTGTCGGGCTGCACGCCGACCCCGGTCAGATCGTCGCCGTGGTCGGCCCCAACGGCTGCGGCAAGAGCACGCTCCTGCGCGTTCTTCTGGGCCAGCTGCGCGAACGCGGCAGCGTGCTCTGGTCGGGACGTCCGGTCCGGTCCTGGCGGGCGCGTGATCTGGCCCGGCGCGTGGCCTACCTGCCCCAGCAGCCCGTCGCCCCGCCGGGCATGACCGTCGCGCAGACGATCGCGCTGGGCCGCTATCCCCACCTCGGCCCGCTGGGTCTGGAGTCGGGCCGCGACATCGAGGTCGTGCTGGCGGCAGCCGACACCCTCGGCCTGCGCGACTGGCTCGACCGCCCGGTGGATACGCTCAGCGGCGGCCAGCGGCAGCGCGTTTTCCTTGCCCGTGCGCTGGCCCAGGAGCCGCAGGCGTTGCTCCTCGACGAGCCCGACACCTTTCTCGACCTTCACCACACGACGCACCTCGCCGCCATCCTCCGACAGCTCGCCCGCGGCGATGAACGCCACCCCGCGCGGTGCATCGTCATGGCCACGCACAACCTGCACCTCGCTGCGGCCGTGGCCGGGGACGTCGTCCTGCTCGACCGCGGCCGCGTGGTCGCCGCCGGCCCGCCCGCCGACGTGCTCACCCCGGAGCGCATCTCCCGCGTTTACGGTGTGCGGGCCGTCCGCTGGACGACCGCGGAAGGGTGGGGCGTCGGCGTGCTCTACTGAGCGTCGGAAACGGGCTCGGCCGCGCCCGGCTCGGTCGCGCCCGGCTCGGGCGCCACGGCCCCCGTCCTAGAAGCGGACGATCCGGCGGGCACGCGCGTGGACGAACGCGAGATAGACGCCCGCCGCCGCCCGCCCCGTGATCGCCTCCACGGCACGCCGGTACACCTCCACCTGCCCGCGATACAGCCGGATACGCTGCTCCAGCCGCTCGCCCCACACGTGGTCGGTCTTGTAGTCGATGACCACCGGCCCGTGAGCCGTCTCCACCAGCAGGTCGATGCGCCCGCGGACCATCTGCCGGTCCAGCCCTTGGGCGGTCGCGGCGTCCGGGTCGTTCGGCCCGCCGGCAAGGTAGATCGGCAGCTCCTTGTGCAACGCCCCCGACTCGCCACGCAGCAGCGGGCCCAGCTCGCTGTCGGCCAGGAAGCGGAAGGCGGGCCGCTCGATCGCCGCCACCTCGAGGTCGGTGAGGATGTGTCGCCGCCGCAGCTCGTCCAGATGGGCCTGCACGGCCGCGTCGGTCGGGTCGATGCGGAAGTCGTAATGCTCGAGGGCGATGTGCGTGGCCGTGCCACGGTCGGTGGCCGACAGCTCGAGGGCCTGTCCGCTGAGCCGGCGCGACCACTTCAGCGGCGCGGTCGCCGCGGCCGCAGGACCGCCCGACGCAGAAGTTCCCGACACAGGCGCGCCGGACGCAGGGCTGTCGGACACAGGGCGGTCGGAGGGGGGGCTGCCGAGGATGGGGCTGCCGGGGGGGGGGGCACCGTCGTCCTGCCAGCCGCCGAGCCGCGCCGCCAGGGGCTGGCCCTCGCCGTCCAGCGGCGCGTGGGTGGCCTGTGTCACCGAGACGGCCGCGACACGCCCGACGGCCTGAGGGTGCGGGTAGCGGGCGTCGAGCTGCTCGATCACCGCCTTCACCGCGGCGGACGCCTCGGCCGTCACCGCCGCCTCCCGCTCCGTCAGCGGCTCCCACGCCCGGATGGCCCGCAGCACGCCGGCCCGCTTCTGGGCCGTCCCGGTGGACAGGTCACGCAGGTCCGCCTCGGACCACGTCCTCACCGAGACGATCCGTTCGCCGAACTGCTCGGCATGCGCGGCCGCGGTGACCACCCAGTCGAGCGCCTGACTGGCCGACATGACCAGCGTTTCGGGGAGGCGAGGCTGGTCGGCCAGGGCTTGGCTGCGGGACCACAGGCAAGTGAGGGCCTTCTCGGACGCGCTGCCCACGAGCACCACGTGTTCGCGGGCGCGGGTGAGGGCGACGTAGAGAAGGCGCAGTTCCTCGGCCACGGCACGCCATCGCCGCCGCCACCGCGCTACCGTCCACGCCGGCGATGGGTAGCGCATCCGCAGCTCCCGGTCCACCGCCTGCAGCGCCAGTCGCTCGTCGCGTCCGAAGAGCACGGCATCCTTCAGCCCCTGCTTGAGCATCGATCGCCCGAGGTTCGGCACGAACACGATGGGGAACTCCAGCCCTTTGGCCTTGTGGATCGTCAGCAGCACCACCGCGTCGTCCGATTGCGGCGGCGGCGTGGGCTGGGCCAGTTCCGACGCCTCGTCCACCGTCCGCATGTAACGCACGAATGCCGCGGCCGTCGGCCCGTCGTGCGCGAGTCGTGCGTCGGAGAACTGGTCGGCCAGACGGCACAGCTCGAGGATGCCGGCGCGACGCAACGCGCCGTCGGTCAGCCCGGCGGCGTACTCCGGGTACAGCGTGTCGCGGCAGACCCTGCTCAGCACGTCCGACACCGGCCGCCGCGCCGCCAGCTCCCGCCACCCCGCCAGACGGGACATCGCCTGCCGCAGCGGAACGCACACGGAAGCGTGCAGTCCGATCGCCTCCGCCAGCGAGAGGTCGGGGTGCTCGAGCCGGGCCGTCGCCAGATGGTCGTCCACGTCAGGCACGCCGGCCAGCGGCGAACGTAAGTAGGTCAGCAGGGCAGGCTCGTCGCCGCCGTCTTCCAGCAACGTCAGCACCGCCAGCAGGTCCTGCACTTCCTGCAGGTCGAGCAACCCGCCACGGTTGTCGGCGCGGGTCGGGATGCCGTGCGCGCGGAAGATGGCCGCCGCCTGTGCCGACTTCACCGTCGCGGCGCGTAGCAGCACGGCGATGTCGCCGTACCGCACCGGTCGCAGCCCGCCCGGCGCGGCCGGGTCGGCGATCACCGCCGGCGATGAACCATCCTCCGGGGCCACCATCTGCCGGATGCGGTACGCGATGACCTGCGCTTCGCGCTCGAACTCGTCCAGCTCGTCCCACTCGTTCCCGTTGTCGTCGGCGGCGTCGTCGTCGTTCTCTTCAGCGTTCACGCCGCCGGTCCTGACCCTGGACCTGGTTGGCAGGATGTGCATCTCGATCGGCCGCCCCGGGAACGACGACGGCGGCGGGTCGGTCCCCGGCTTGAACCCGTGGCCCGCGTCGTAGTCGATCTCGGTACGCCCGCCCACCATCAGCCGCGAAAACAGCCCGTTGATGGCGTCGAGTAGCGCCGGCCGCGTCCGGAAGCTTTCGCTCAGCGTGATGATTTCGGAGGTCGCGCCGGGCGAGCTGTACCGCTCGCGCCGGGCCTCGAACAGTTCCGGAGCCGCCAGCCGGAAACGGTAAATGGACTGCTTGAGGTCGCCCACGCAGAACAGTTGTGACCCCGACGGCCCCAGCCACGCCTCCCCGCTGAGCAGTTCGATCAGCCGGTCCTGCACAGGGTTGATGTCCTGGCATTCGTCGATGAGCACGTACGGGTGCTCCCGGGCGATGCGGTGTGCGATGGCCGACGGCTGGCCGTCCGGCGTCTGCAGCAGCCGCAGCGCCAGGTGCTCGAGGTCGGAAAAGTCCAGTGCCGATTGGGCCCGCTTCGCCTGCGTGTACGAGAAGCCGAACCGGCCCGCCAGCGTCAGCAGGGCCGTGGCCGCTTCCAGTCCCGAGGCGGCCGCCGCGCACCAGGACGGACGGTCGCCCAGTGCGGCCAGCCCGTCGGGAATCGGCCCGGTCTTGAGCTTGTTTTTGAACTGCTTGAGCAGCTCGCGGGTCCCGTTGTGGAGCGGAGACTCTTCGTGCTGCAAGCCCAGCCAGCCGAGGCTCGGCAGGTCGGGGTCGATGGGCGTGCGGATCGGCGGCGATCGGGGAAACGTCAACGGTACGTCGAACTGCCAGAGCCGCTCGCCCGCCGCCGGCTTCTGGAGGTCCGTCCGCCACCTCCGGATCACGGGCAGAAGGTCGTTCTCGACGTGCCGACGCACCGCCACCCCGACCAGGTCACCCAGCCGGCACAGCAGCTGAGCTTCCTGTTCCAGCTCGTCCAGCCACTGACGGGAGAGTTCGAGCACCTCGCCACGCAGCGCACACGACCCGGGCGTCTCGACCGCCTCACGCAAAGGGGCAAGCGCCCCGGACAGCCACGCCTGGCGGTCCGGCAGCGATGCAAGGAAGTGGTGCAACTGCAGCACCAGCCCCCCGAGCCGTTGCAGGTCGTTGTCCGCATAGTCGGCCAGCAGCCTCTCAAACCCGGGCACCCCGCCCGAGCGGTCGCCCGCGAACCCCTCCCGCAGCACCGTCTCCAGTGTCTCCTGCTCGAGCATCGCCGCGGCCGATTCGTCCAGCACAGCAAAGGCCGGGTCGATCGCCAGCTCGCTGAAGTGCTGTCGGATCAGCTTCGAGCAGTAACTGTGGACCGTCGAGACGGCCAGCTGGCCGATCTGGCTCACCTGCGTGAGCAGGTGGGTGTCGGCGGGGCGGTCCTGCGCGAGCCGTGTCAGCCGCTTTTCGATGCGCAGGCGCATCTCGGAGGCCGCGTTGTCCGTGAAGGTCAGCACGATGAACTGGTCCACCACAGCGCGTTCGTCGGCGATGAGCCGTGCGACCCGCTCCGACAGCGTGGCCGTCTTGCCCGAGCCCGCCGCCGCCGACACCAGCACCCCGTGCCCGCGTGCGGCGATCGCCCGGGTCTGGCTGTCCGTGAACCTGTTGACCTGCCCCGCGGCCATCTACAGCTCCTTCATCGCCGACCCGGCCGACGGCTCGCCGCCGGGCGTATCTGCTTCCAACGCCTGCTTGATTTCTGCCATTTTTCTCGGACGCAGCTCGTGATAGCTGCCGCCGCCCCGCGGATTGAACCGGCACACCGCCCGGTGCGGGCACGACGGGCACGGCGACGCGTCGCCCAGCCGGTAGGGCCGCGGCGTGATGTCACCGCGCAGCAGCTGTCCTGCCAGCTGGGACAGCACCGAGCGACCACGCTCAATCAGCCGCTCGAGCCCCTCGGCGGAGAGGTGGTCGCCCCGGCTGTGCACGGCGCCCCCGGTCGTGACGCTGACCTGAAACATCGGCGACGTCGAGTTCGGCGCCAGACGCTCGTCGAGCGAAGGGAGCGAATCCACCAGCACGACGCCCCGGGCCTTGCGACGCTCGGCGAGCTGGATCTCCAGGTCGCAGTTTTTCTTCTCGACGTACTTCGACACGCGCTCCACGGTCTCCCACCGCGGCAGGATCGGCAGCGACACCACACCCGCCACAGCCGCCCCCGCGCCCGGGTGTTGCGAGCGGATCAGCTGGTCCACCAGCAACAGCGCCCCCAGCAGGGGCGTATGCAGCCCGTGGTACATGCCCGGAAGCGGGTGCCGCGACGTACTCCCTGACATGATCTCGCACAGCAGCACGGAGAACGCCGGGTCCATGTCCAGCCGGTGAATGACGCCGCCGACATGCAGAAGGCGACCGTCATCGAGCTTCAGCTCTAGCGGCGGCAGCCGGCCGCCACGTCCGAAGCGTGCGTAGAGGTCCTTCGGCCT
This sequence comes from Tepidisphaerales bacterium, assembly GCA_046299715.1. Taxonomy (GTDB): domain Bacteria; phylum Planctomycetota; class Phycisphaerae; order Tepidisphaerales; family Tepidisphaeraceae; genus JBBRUM01. Next base: position 69,408 of record JBKBHU010000015.1, read on the forward strand.
GAACCGCGTGCGACGCTGCACCGCCACCTCCGCCGCCAGCAGCCGCCGGGTCAGGTCCGACGCCTGCCGCACGAGGTATCGCCCCTCCGGCGGCAGTCGCTCGAGCGAATCCGACCCGTCGTCGCTCAGCCACCGCACCAGCTCCCGCCGCTGTGCTTCGGCCGTCGTCGCCGACCACCGCTCCATCGTCTCCAGCACCGCGTTGAAGTCCGTCCGGGGATCCGGCCCGCGGGAGTTCATCAGCGCCCGAAGCGCTGCCTCGTAGGTCCGCCGGATGACCCTCCCCAGGACCCACGGCTTGACCGTTGTCCGGCGCGAGCTTCTCGGCCGCAGCACCTCTTCCACGAAGTACTTGAACGGACACTCCGCGAACGTGGACATCGCGTCACAGGTCAGCTCGATCGCATCACGCCCGCCGTACAACCGCTCGACCACCGCCGCGGACAGCGTGAGGTCGATGCTCTCTCGCTGCAGTGAAGGCCACAGCGTCCGCACCGCCGCCTGCGCGTGCGGGTTGTCGCGGCACGCCCCGCGCAGCGCGTCGTACGCCGCGGCCGAGAGCGTGTCGTGGGGCGGCGCGCCCTGTGAGGCCCACGCCGTCACCGCCGACACCATCGCCGGCCACGAGCCCGCCGCCAGCACCGGATGGACGTGCCCCGTCCGCGGCGGCTCGGCAACGCCGTTTGCCGCCGGCCGGTCCGCCCGCTCGGCCGCCCCGAACTTCGCCGCGATCGCCTCCCACAGGGGCGACGCCGCGATCGGCGTCCCTTCCTCGCTCGCCAGCGGCCGCGACACCACCAGCTTCTCCGACGCCCGCGTCAACGCCATGTACGCGACCAGCCGCTCGTCGCGTGCCTGAGCCCTCACCGACGCCCGCAGCCCCATCCCCGCCGCCTCGAGCTGCCGACGTTCCGCGTCCGGCAGCAAAGCGGAGTCGGCCGGACGCGCGGGGAACATGCCGTCGGCCAGCCCGAGCACGAACACCACCCGCGCAGCGCCAACCCGCGTCCGTTCCGCCGACCCCACCAGCACCTGATCCACCGTCGGCGGCACCAGCCCCAGGTCGAGCCCGTCCAGTGCGGCCGAGAGCGTGTCGGCAAACGCCTCACGCGAGACCGACTCGCCGGCCAGCACGTCCGCCAGCTCTTCCAGCAGCCCGCCGTCGCCGAAGACCGCATCGTGCACGCGGAGGTCTTCCTCATCATCCGCGCGAATCTGAATGTCCAGCTGCTGCACCAGCGACATGAGCTCCCGGCAGGCCGCGTTGACCTCCAGCTTCCCCGCCCACGCCTCGGCCCACCGCTGCAGGTGAGGCGCCACCCGCTCCCGCAGAGCGACGAACAGCGGCGGGGCGTTGGCGTAGGTCCGATGCAGGGCCGTCCACGCGTCGTCGCCCGGCTGTCGCTCGACGCACCACCGCCCCAGCTCCGAGACCGCCTCGGCCGTCGCACCGGGGAGCCGACCACTCCGGGCCAGCGCCAGAACCGCTTCCGTGGTCAGCCCCTCGCGGGCCACGAGAAGCAGCGTCCGCACCACGCGAACCAGAGGATGCGCCGTCGCCACCACCCGTTGGTCCACGAAAAACGGAATCCCCATCGTCTCGAAGTGCCGGGCGATGTGCCGCTCATACGGCCTCAGGTCGCGCGCCAGCACGGCAATGTCGCGAAAGCGGTATCGCGGCGACGGCCACCCCGGCGACGCGAACGTCAGGCGACGGATCCGCGCGGCCACCTGCTCCACTTCCGACGCCGGCGTTGACGCCGTGAACATCTCCAGCCCACCCGCGTCGCCGGGCGTCCTGCCGGCGTTCACCGACACGGCACCGCGGGCCGACGCCGCCGAACCCCCCGACGCTCCCGCGGGCACATCCGCCGCCGGACCGTCTCTCGGGCTGGTCGCCGACGGCTCGACCGCCGACGCCCCGGACGCCGCTACCTCCCCGGCCATCCATCGCTCCATGGACGCCAGCGTCCCGTCGCAGAAACGCACGGACCCGTCGAGGCGTTCGACCGTGGCCGTCACGCCCAGCTCGTGCAGCATCAGCCGCAGCTCGCGGTAGGTGAGCTCCACGCGATGGAAGAGGCTGTGGTCGTCCGGGAGCAGGTGCGGGCGCGTCACCAGCGGCGAGGTGGGGGGCACGAGCAGCGTCACCACCACTTCACCACCCGTGGCCGCGGCGGTCTGACACAACCGACCGACCATCCGCCGCTCGAAGTCCATGAACTCGAGAAAGCCGTCGATGTAAAACCGCGCCCCGCGAAACGCGCTGCACCGACCGGCGTGGTTCAGCACGTGCCGCATCCGCCCGTGCGCGTCCATCCGTCCCGAGCCGAGGAATTCGCGGTACGCGTCACGCAGCCGACGCACATCGCTCAGTTTCTTCCACAGCCGCTCCTCCGGGTCCAATCGGTTGATCGCGTCGGAGAGCGGGTCTTCGTCGCTGTCGCCCAGCACGCCGTCACGGTTGAACTCGTCCAGCAGGTTGATCAGCTCGCCCGCCAGCCCGGGCCAGTCCGCCGACGGGCCGAAGTACGCCAGCTCCGGGGCCAGCCGCCGCAGCAGGTGAGCCACCACGGCCCGGCGAGCGAAAGGCGACATCACCGCCCTCACCGGCCCAGGATGCTCCGCCAGCACCACCTCCGCCAACCGCTCGAACGAGACCACCCGGCACCGCGCCGACGCCGCCAACCCCGAGCCGCACGCCAGCCACCGCTCCGTCGAAAACGTCATCTGCCGCGGCACGACCCAGTACACCGGCCGCCCCAGCGGCTCATCCCGCAGCAGCGCAAAGATCTCGCGGTGGCACAACGCCGTCTTCCCCGACCCCGCTCGACCGACCACCAGACGCACGGCCATACCGCCAAGAGCTTACCCGCACCCTGAACGCTCCGACTGACAGCGCTCCGTCAGTTCGTCGTGTCCGTCGTGCAGGGTCGCCGGCAGGGTGGTCGGCAAAGTCGTCGCGGCGTCCTTCTCAACGCTCCCCGCTGCCGCCTTCGACGTTCCCGCCCGACGTCCCGCTGCTCTGAAGCGTCGCCGGCGCGGGCAAGGCCGTGGGCTGCCCCGCTCCCGCGGGCGACCCGCCCGCCGCCCACAGCGGAAACGCCCACACCACGGTCACCAGCAGCATCACGCCGCCGAACAGCAGCTTGGTGAGGATCCCCAGCAGTTTGCCGGCCGCCGCGCTGCCGCCGATCCGCAGTGACGTCCCGGCCGACCGCCGCAGCCACAGCAGCTCCACCACGAACGCCCCCACGAACGACCCCACGCACGCCCCGGCGATCGTCCCCAGCACCGGGAACAGCGGCGTGCCGGCCACCGCCCCCACCACGCCCCCGACGACCGCCCCCACCATCCCCCGCTTGCTTCCCCCCGCCGAGGCCGCCGCCACCCCCCCCAGCACCGCCTCCACCACCTCCGCCACCACCCCCAGCAGCACCAGCGTCACCAGCCCCCCCACGCCCAGCGGCTCACCGCCCGTGAAAAACGCATACACCCCCGCCCCCGCGACGATCAGCCAGATGCCCGGCAGCCCGGCCACCGCCAGCGCCAGGCCCACCAGTCCCGCCAACACCAACCCCACGTAGCCCGCCCAGATGAGCATCGTCACGGCAGTGTAACCGACCCGCTGACCTCCGCCGGACCGCTGCCCTCACCCCGCCAGCACGTCCACAATCCCCAGCGTACCCACCACCAGCGACACGCAGCCGTTGAGCGTGAAAAACGCCATGTTCAGCCGCGTCAGGTCGTCCGGCGAGACGATGCAATGCTCCACCACCAGCAGCACGCACGCCGCCGTCGCGCCCGCGACGTACAGCCACCCCAGCTGCGGGGCCGCCAGCGGCAGGGCCAGCAGCAATCCCCCGGCCACCACGTGCGACGCCCGCGACACCCAGAACGCCCGCCGCAGCCCCAGCCTCGCCGGCACCGAAAACACCCCCGTCTGCACGTCCGATGCGTAGTCCTGAGACGCGTAGAGGATGTCGAAGCCGGCCGTCCACATCAGCACCGCCCCCGCCAACACCCACGCCCCCGCCCCCACCTCCCCGCTCACCGCCAGCCACGCGCACACCGGGGCCGCCGCCAGCGCCAGCCCCAGGTAGTAGTGGCACAGCGACGTCACCCGCTTCATCAGTGGGTAGGCCACGAGAAACGCCAGCACCACCGGCCCGAGCAGCGCCGGCCACGGATTGCCGTACGCCAGATAAAACCCGCCGCACGCCGCAAGGAACGCCGCCCCCGACGCCGCCATCGCCGCGGCCGCAAACCCGCCGGAGACGCGCCCCGACGGGATCGCCCGCCCCCGCGTCCGCGGGTTCAGCCCGTCCAGACGTGCATCCAGCAGCCGGTTGGCCACCATCGCCACCGTCCGCGCGGTCACCATGCACAGCACAATCAGCCCGAGCTGCCCGGTTCGCGGCCACCCGCCCGCGGCCAGAAACGTCGCCAGCAACGCAAACGGCAACGCGAAGACCGTGTGCGAAAGCTTGATGTCCTTCGCAAGATGCACGGCCTGCGCTGACACCGCCGAGCCGACCACGACCACCGCCATGTTGCTGCGCCTTTCCCGGTCACGGCGCCTTCATCGGCGCCCGGGTCACCGACGGGTCCCAGCGGGTGTCGAGCTTGTGGGCGATCCCGCACAGGTCCAGCAGTTTCCCGGCCACAAAGTCCACCACGTCCAGCACGCCGGTCGGGTTGAGGTAGAAGCCCGGGTTGGCCGGGCACAGAATCACCCCGGCGTCCGACAGCACCTTGTAGTTGTTCACGTCGATGGGGCTCAGCGGCATCTCACGGTGCACGAGGATCAGCCGGCGACGCTCCTTCAGCGTCACCGCCGCCGCCCGCGCGATGAGATTGCCCCCCAGCCCGTGCGCCACTTCCCCGAGCGTGTTCGACGAGCACGGCACCACCACCATCCCGTCGTGCAGAAACGACCCCGACGCCAGCTTGCACCCCACGTCGTTGTAGTTGTACAGCGTGATGCTCGGCGACTCGCACCCCCCCAGCGCCGCGAGGTCCGGCTTCTCCATCCCCAGCTCGTCCCGCAGCAGCCGCCGCCCGTACGGCGAAATCACCAGATGCACGTGCACGCCCGCGGCCACACACCCCTGGATAAACCGCTGCGCGTACATCGCCCCCGACGCGCCCGTGATCGCCACCACCAGGTTTCTCGGTACCACGCTACACCTGACCTTCCGTCCCCCGTCCGCCATCCCCCGCAGGCACCTCGCCGCGGTACACCGTCACCACACCCAGCGTCAGCGGACGGGCCACGACACGCGAAAACCCGGCCAGCGCCATCCGCCGCATCAGCTCGTCCGGGGTGAGAAACGTCGCCACCGAGCTGGGCAGGTACCGATACGCTCCGCTGCGGTCCCGGGCGACCCACGTCGCCGTCCACGGCATCAGCCGGGTCGAATACCACCGGTACAACGCCCCCAGCAGCGGCACCGACGGCTGAGAAAACTCCAGAATGACCAGCCGCCCCCCCGGCCGGAGCACCCGACGAAACTCCCTTAGCGCCGCCGAGACGTCCTGCACATTGCGGATGCCGAAGGCGATGGTCACCACGTCGCAGCACGCATCCGCCAGCGGCAACGCCTGCGCGTCCCCGGTGACGTAGGACACCGGACACCCCGCACCACGCCGCCGCCGTGTCTTCCGCCCGGCAATCGGCAACATCTCGTAAGTGAAATCCACCCCGGTCACCCGCCCCGGGCCCGCCTTGGCCAAGGCCAGCGTCAGGTCGCCGGTCCCGCAGGCCACATCCACGGCGTGCTCGCCCGGCCGTATGCCCGCCATCCGAACCGTCTGCCGACGCCAGAAAAGATCGATGCCGAGCGAATGCAAGCGATTGTTCAGGTCGTACGCCGGTGCAATGGCCGCGAACATCCGGCGCACTTTGTCACGTTTTTGCCTGTCTGCGTGCGGGTCCGACAGCGATGCCCCGTCCCAAACGGCCGTCGTCTCCCGTCCTGCCGCGTCGGTGCCCGGCGGCCGGACCGGGGTTGCCGCTGCGGACGTGGAAGGCGGTGACGCGGGCGTCGGCATACGCGGGCTCCGCTCAAGCGTAGTAAACTGCAGATGGCGGGCGTGGTGCCCGCTTGATTTTTGAAGGAAGCCCCATGACCGAACTGATCTGGTTCAACGGACGCGTCCAGCCCCTGGCCGAGGCCAAGGCCGACATTGAAGACCGCGGCCATCAATTCGCCGACGGCGTCTATGAGGTCATCCGGGTGTACCAGGGCGTGCCGTTCACGCTCACCGAACACCTTGAGCGTCTGGCCCGCTCGGCAGAGGGCATCCGCCTGGCGATGCCGATGGGGTTGACGGAGCTGAGGGAGGCGGTGCAGTCGGTCGTGGCGCAGTCGGGGCTGCGTGAGGGGATGGTGTACCTGCAGCTCACGCGTGGCGTGGCCCCGCGAAACCACCTGTTCCCCCCGGTCGTCCGCCCGACGCTGTACTTTTACACGCGGGCGCTGCCGCCGGTGCCGGCTCCCGGGGAGGCCCCGGGGGCGAAGCTGGTGACGGTGGACGACGAGCGCTGGAAACGCTGCTGGGTCAAGAGCATCGCGTTGCTGCCGAACGTGCTGGCCAAGAACGCCGCCGCCGAGCAGGGGGCCGACGAGGCCGTGTTCATCGAGGACGGCGCCGTGTCGGAGTGCTCGGCGAGCAACCTGTTCGCCGTCGGCCGCGGCGTGCTGGTGACCGCCCCGGTCGGCCCGAAGGTGCTGCCGGGGATCGTGCGGCAGGTCCTGCTGGAGATCGCCGCCGAACAGGGCATTCCGGTCATCGAGCGGCACCCGACCGAGTTCGAATGCCGCTGCGGGGAAGAGCTGTTCATCACGTCCACCACGCGGGAAATCAGTTGGGTGTCGCACTGGAACGGCGTGCAGGTCCACGACCGTCCCGGGGAGATCACGCTGCGCCTGCATCGGGCGTATCAGGAGCGGGTGCGTCGGGCGTGCTCGGCCAGAGCCCCCGCCCACGCGCAGGCCTGACGGACGTCGCCCATGGCCGAGCCGCCGCTGGGACTCATCGCCGGACAGGGCGTCTTTCCCTTCCTCGTGGCGCGGGGCGCCCGGCAGGCCGGACGCGAAGTCGTCTGCGTGGGCCTTCGCGGCCACGCCGACCCCTCGCTCGCCCGGGAGGTGGACGTCTACGTCCCCGTCGGCACGCTTCGCCTGGGCCAGTGGATCCGCACGCTCCGCCGGTACGGCGTGCGGGAGGCGATCATGGTCGGCCGGGTGAGCAAGAGCCAGATGCACGCCCGCACGCGCTGGCTCACCTACCTGCCCGACTGGCGCACCGTGCGCATCTACTTCACCCGGCTGCGGCACGACAAGCGCGACCACGCCGTCCTGCTGGCGGTCGCCGACGAGCTGGCTTCGGAGGGCATCACGTTGATCGACTCCACCGCCTACAGCAAGGACCACCTCGCGACGCCGGGCGTGATGACGCGCCACCAGCCCACCGACGCACAGCGCCTCGACGCCCAGTTCGGCTTCCCGCTTTGCCGGATGATTTCCGACGCCGACATCGGGCAAGCGCTGGCGGTGGTGGACAAGGACGTCATCGCGGTCGAGGCCGTCGAGGGGACCGACCGCATGATCGAACGGGCCGGGCAGTACTGCCGCGGCCGCAGCTGGACGCTGATCAAGGTCGCCAACGCCAAACGCGACCTCCGCGTCGATGTGCCGAGCGTGGGCGTGCAGACCATCGAAAACTTGCACGCGGCGGGGGGGCGGTGCCTCGTCCTCGAGGCCGGGCAGACCATCCTGCTGGAAAAGCCGCGTGTCCTCGAGCGGGCCGACCAGCTCGGCATCGCCGTGCTGGGCATGTAGGGGCGCCGTAAGCCCGGGTCGAGCAACGCATCGCCCTGTCTCCCAAGGCCCGTGCCTCGGGCCCGGCATGCACGCATCGAAATGTGAAGCTGAAGCGATAAGCTGGCCTGCCCCGGCCGCAATAGGGTATTTTCTGATGTGGAGGTCGATTGTGGTCGGCGGCCCGGTCATCCGTGAACTGCGCGGCTCGGACTTGCCCGAGTGGGTCCGGTTGCGCGCCGCCCTCTGGCCCGACGCCGACCCCGCCGAGCTGGAGAAGCAGTGCCGGGACTTTCTCGCCGGCGTCCGCACGGCCGCGCTGCCACGTGCGGTGTTCGTGTACGACCGGGGCGACGGTCGGCTGGGCGCGTTTCAGGAAGTCTCCATCCGTGGCGCCGCGGAAGGATGCGCGACCGACCGCGTGGCGTATCTCGAAGGGCTGCTGGTCGAGCGCGACTTACGCCGGCAGGGCATCGCCCGCAAGCTGGTGGAGGCGGCCGAGCAGTGGGCCCGCGCGCAAGGCTGCGCGGAGATCGCCTCGGACGTGCTGGCGGGCAACCACGTCTCGCAGAAGATGCACCTGCGCCTCGGCTACGGGCCCGTGCGGCCGCTGGTGCATTTCCGCAAGCCGCTGGGCCCGGTGAAGCCGGCCGCGGTGCACGTCGCGGTGGTGTGCGAGCCGATCGACCCGGCCGCGGTCGTGTCGCTGGCCCACGACCGCTGGGCGCGCTCGGTGCGTCTGGCCACCGCGCTGGTGGAGCCGGAGACCAGCGACGGGCGGCATCTGGCCGCCATCGAGGTCGTCGACACGCCCGCGACCGCCGGCCAGCTCGAGGCGTCGGCCCGCGAGTTCCTGCAGCGTCACAAGCTCCGCCGACTCGCGACCATCCTCCGCTGCGGCGAAGTGTCGGTCGGCGAAGCGTGGGCGGCGGTGGCCGTCTCGGCCGAGACCGGCCAGGCGGCCCGCGACGCGGCCGAGACCTTCCTCGCTCAGCTCGACGCCAGCGGGATCGTGCAGCGGCGACGCCTCTGGCGCGGCGTGCCCATCAGCCCGTGAGCCCGGCGCGCCTTCAGGGCCGAACCTCACCGCGCGCTATCATCCCCGCCCATGGTCTTTCAACTCGTCCAGGCGGGGTACTGGATGGCCCTGAGCGTGTGGTTCGGCGCGGCCGTCTTCCTCGCGGTGGCAGCGGGGGTCATCTTCCGCGTGCTGCGGGAACAGCGGCCGGTGCTGCCGCAGGTGCTCGCGGTGAACCTCGAGGACCAGCACGCCGTACTGCTCGGCTCGACCGTGATGGCCCAGCTCTGCCGCGTCCTCGGCCGCACGCAGATGGTCATGGCGGCGGCGGTGGTGCTCGGGACGCTGCTGCACCTGTTCATCGCCGACACCAACGGCACCAACTTCACCGCGGCGCTGTTCCGCATCTTCCTTGCCGTCGTCGCCGCCGGCGTGCTCGTCTACGACCGCCTCCTGGTCTTCCCCCGCGTGCAGGCCGCGCGGCAGACCTACATCGACCACGCCGACGAGCCCGAGGTCGCCAACCCCGCCCGCGACGCCTTCCACCGCGACCAGCAGCTCTCGCTCACCCTGCTGATGGTTCAGGTCGCCCTGCTCGCCGGGCTCATCCTCTTCTCCTCGGCCATCACGCCCGCATCGGCCCTGCGGGTGCTCACCGACGGCCCGGCCTGAAGCCGCCGGGGAGACGACCCCGGCATCGGCCCGCCCGACCTACCCTTCTCCCGCCATGCCGGCCGCCTCCAAAACGCTGGAAACTCGCCGACAACGCGTCGCGGCCATCCTCCCCGTCCTGCAGCGGCTCTATCCCGACGCCCGCTGCTCGCTGAACTTCTCCAACCCGCTGGAGCTGCTGGTGGCCACGATCCTCTCGGCCCAGTGCACCGACGCCCGCGTCAACGAGGTCACGCGGACGCTGTTTCAGACCTTCCGCACCGCCGCCGACTACGCCCGCCTCACCCCCGAGCAGCTTGAACCCTACATCCGCTCCACCGGCTTCTATCGCAACAAGGCCAAAGCGATCGTCGCCATGGCCCGCGAGCTCGTCGAGAAATACAACGGCGAAGTGCCCCGGAGCATGGAGCAGCTCCATGCCCTTGCCGGCGTGGGCCGCAAGACCGCCAACGTCGTGCTCGGCAACGCCTTCGGCATCGACGAAGGCATCACCGTGGACACGCACGTCACCCGCCTGAGCAACCGGCTCGGACTCACCTCACACCGCACCGACGCGGTCAAGATCGAACAGGACCTGATGAAGGTCGTCCCGAAAGAGCACTGGACGCTCTTCTCGCACCTGCTCATCCACCACGGCCGTGCGGTGTGCGACGCCCGCAAGCCCCGCTGCGACCGGTGCGAATTGTTGCCGTGGTGTCCCAGCGGACCGAAACTGCTCGCGGCCACGCCGAAGAAAGAGCGGGCGGCGGCCGCAAAGCCGGCCAAACCGCGGAAGAAAGCCATCGCCAGGGCCGAGCGTCCCCCCGCGGCGGCCCGCCCGCGCTCCAAAGCCGCCGCCACCCGGAGGACCTCGACATGACCTTCTTCGGGATTCCCCTTCCCCGGAAATGGTGGATGCCGTTCTTCGGCATCGCAGCTCTGCTCGTCACCGGCGCTGTCACCGTTGCACTGGTCTGGACCGGCGGCATGGTGCCCGAGGCCGACAAGGCCCGTCTGCCCGTCGAGCGGGGCAACGCGACGATCGAGCAGCTCGACCACGCCATCGCCCTCAACCCCGACTACCGCGAGGCCTACGAGCAGCGGGCCCGGCTCCGCTTCGACCGCGGCGACGTCGCCGGCGCCGCACAGGACATCGAAGAAGCACTTCGACTCTCCCCCGGCAACCCGCGTTTGCTCCAGTTACGCGCAGAAATCCGCAGCCGACTCGCCCCGCCCCCCGACCCGACGACCGGTGCCCAGCCGGCCCAGCCCTGACCAGCTGCACAGTCCGCCGCGTTGGCCCCTGAAATGACCGCGTGCGCTACATCTCCGGGAGACGGTTGAGCTCGTCGATGAGCATCCGCAGCCGGCCGTGGTCCCGGCGGTTGAACGCAAACACCAGCCGGGGCAGATGTGCCAGCGACGGCTCGTCCCGCTCCACCGCCAGCGGCCCCGACACCCGGAACTCCCCCTTGACCAGCAGCGACGCGTAGTCGCGGTTGATCCGCTCGAGCTGCGCGGCCGTGGGCGGCCGGTGCAGCCGCATCACCAGCTCGTCGCGCGTGTAGCGCACCGAGTGATAGTTGCGGTAAAAGGTCACGATCTCGTCGATCGCCACATCCACCGAGTCGGTGATCCGATACAACGCCAGGTCGTCCGCGCAGATCAGCTTGCGGTCCAGCAGGTGTTTTTTCACGTACCCGTGCCAGTCCGCCCAGTAGCTGCTGCCGGGCTGGTCCACCAGCACCACCGGCGCCGGCACGGACTTGCCCGTCTGGATCAGCGTGAGCACCTCGAACGCCTCGTCCATCGTGCCGAAGCCGCCGGGGAAGATGGCCACCGCGTGGCTGGACCGCACGAACATCAGCTTCCGCGTGAAGAAGTACTTGAAATTGATCAGCTTCTTGTCGCCCTCGATGAAGCGGTTGGTCTTCTGCTCGAAGGGCAGCCGGATGGCCAGCCCGAAGCTCGGCCCGGGGCCCGCGCCGCCGTGCCCGGCCGCCATGATGCCCCCGCCCGCCCCGGTGATGACCATCCACCCCGCCTCGGCCAGCCTCCGCCCCAGCTCCACCGCGGCCGCGTAGTCCGGATGGTCCTCGGGCGTACGCGCCGACCCGAAGATCGAGCACTTGCGCACCTCGCGGTAGGGTGCGAACACCTTCAGCGCATACCGCATCTCCTTCAGGCTCGCGTTCACCAGCTTCAGGTCGCCGCGGTTGGTGTCGTCACGCAGCAGCTTGATCGCCGTGGCCACCAGCTCGGACACGATGTCGCCGTCCGGCACGCTCTCCAACGCCCGCAGCAGCTGCAGCCCCGCCTCATGGACGCCCGCCAGCTCGCGACGCGTCAGCCGCGTGGGCGCTTCGGTCGTCTCGATCGACGCGTCCAGCCCTTCGTCAGGCCGACGCGGGGCCCGGTGCCGACGCGGCGAAAGCGTCACCGCGCCCGACACGGTCGCCTCCCCATCCGCCCCCGCCTCAGCCCCCACCTGACCCGCGCCCGGCGTGTTCACGCCCGCCGGGCCCGTTTCCCGGGCAGCCGCCGGGCCCGTTTCCCGGGCAGCCGCCGGGCCGGACGCGGGCAGCCCCGAACTCGACCCCGACGGTCCCGTTTCACCTTCGTGCACGTTCCAACGCTCCAGTCCCCTTTGCAGCCAATCCGGCGGGCCCCGATGGTAGGCCCGCGCGACCGTCGCAAAAACAACGAAAAAGAGAAAAGGGGAAAAGAGAAAAGAGGG
>JBKBHU010000016.1:0-78807 GCA_046299715.1 Tepidisphaerales bacterium
GGGGCGGGGCGGCAGGGGGGGCAGGGGGGGGGACGCTGCCGCCGGGTGTGCTGCACCCCAAGCGGGTGCTGACGCAGGTGGTGGCGGGGGTGCGGGACTATGGCAACCGGATGGGGATCCCGACGGTGAACGGGGCGGTGTACTTTGACGACCGGTATGTGGCGAATCCGCTGGTGTTCTGCGGGTGCGTGGGGCTGATCCCGCGGAGTCGGGTGGGCAAGGCCGCGCGGGCGGGCGATGCGGTGGTGGTGATCGGCGGGCGGACGGGCCGGGACGGCATTCACGGGGCGACGTTTTCGTCGGCGGAGCTCACCAGCACGCACGCGGACGAGTTTTCGCACGCGGTGCAGATCGGCAACGCCATCACGCAGAAGAAGATGATGGACGTGGTGCTGCAGGCGGCGGAGCGTGGGCTGTTCACGGCGATCACCGACTGCGGCGCGGGCGGGCTGAGCAGCGCGGTGGGGGAGATGGGGGAGAAGCTGGGGGCGGAGGTGCATCTGGAGCGGGTGCCGCTGAAGTACGCGGGGCTGCGGTACGACGAGATCTGGATCAGCGAAGCGCAGGAGCGGATGGTGCTGGCGGTGCCGCAGGAGTGCGTGGCGGAGCTGCTGACGCTGGCGTCGTCGGAGGACGTGGAGGCGACGGTGATCGGCCACTTCGGCACGGAGGACCGGACGCTGCGGCTGTCTTACGACGGGACGGAGGTGGGCCGGCTGTCGATGGCGTTTCTTCACGACGGGCTGCCGATGCCGACGCGGAAGGCGGTGGTGGCTGCGGTCGAGTCGCCCGCGGGCGGCGAGGGGTGGTGGGGGGGGCTGGGGGGTGGGGAGGTCAGGGCGAAGCTGCTGGCGGTGCTGGCGCACCCGAACGTGGCGTCGAAACGGTTCATCATCCGGCAGTACGACCATGAAGTGCAGGGCATGTCGGTGGTCAAACCGCTGGTGGGGTTGCTTCAGCGGGGCCCATCGGACGCGGCGGTGCTGCAGCCCAAGCCGGGTTCGGTGAGGGGGGTGGCGGTCGGCTGCGGGCTGTGCCCGTGGGAGGCCGACCCGTACCGGATGGCGCTGGCGGCGGTGGACGAAGCGGTGCGGAACGTGGTGGCGGTGGGGGGCGACCTTGAGCGGCTGGCGCTGCTGGACAACTTCTGCTGGCCGGGGACGGACAACGAGCGGGCGATGGGGGATCTCGTGCGGACCGCCGAAGCCTGCCGGGACGCGGCGCTGGCCTACGGCACGCCGTTCATCTCGGGCAAGGATTCGCTGCACAATCAGTTCACGGACAAGACCACGGGGCAGGTCATCAAGATTCCCAACACGCTGCTGGTGTCGGCGTTGGCGATCGTGCCGGACGTGCGCCAGTGCGTGACGATGGACCTCAAGCGGGCCGGAAGCCGGCTGTATCGCGTCGGCGGGCTGGGGGCGGCGAGCGCGCTGGCGGAGCGTGTCGCGGTGCACCGGCAGGTGGCAGCGTGGATCGCGGCGGGGCGGGTGCGGGCGTGCCACGACATCTCCGACGGAGGCTGGCTGACGGCGGTGGCGGAGATGGCCATCGGCGGGGCCCTGGGCGTGTCGCTGGAAACGCTGGACGGGGCGTTCGACGAGCTGCTGGCGGGGTACGTGGTGGAGTGGGCGGGGGAGGACGTGCCGCCGGGCGGGGTGCTGCTGGGCGAGGTGACGGCGGAGCCGACGGTGCGGGCCACGGGGGCCGGCGGCTTTACGGTGTCGGTGGAAGAGCTGGCGACGGCGTGGCTGGGGACGCTGGACTGGTAGTCGGGCCGGTGGTGGCGGTGCGTTCGAGGATGAAGACGACGCGTTTGTAGGCCGGGAGCCTGTGGCGGAGGGTCCAGCTGTCCGGCGGGGTCGGCGGGGGCGACGAGGGACGGCGGAGCATGAGCAGCACCGCGTCGGGGGCGGACATGTCGGCGGCGGAGGTCACGCCGGGGAGCACGCGGTTGAGGTAGATGTTCAGCTCGTGGTCGAAGCGCAGGTCGGTGTCGCGGAGTTCGACGATGGGTCGGTTGGCGTAGTTGCTGCGGAGCAGGTCGGCGATGGGCCGGTAGGTGGAGACGCCGCCGGGGGCGTGGGCGTAGCCGTGGAGGAAGAGGGCTGCGGTGGGGAGCATGCCGAGGGCGGCGGTGATGAAGGGGGCGAGGGGGTAGCGTCGCTGCAGGGCGGCGCCTGTGGCGAACAGGGCCGCGAGGACGCCGGTGGCGAGAAGGGCGACGGGCCAGCCGTGCCACGGGCTGCCGTCGGCGCGGACGAGGCCGGCGGAGGCCGCGAGGGGACTGCCGAGGGCGCCGCCCACCGCCAGTCCGAGGCCCATCGCCCACGGCACCGCCATGGCGGCATCGCGAAGGGGTCGGTGCAGGCGGTGCAGGGCCGGGGCGGTGTAGAGGCGGAGCAGGGCGGAGGCGGTGAGCACGGACGAAGCCAGCACGGCCGGCAGCAGGTAGCGTTCGTTCTTGTCCTTGAAGAGCGACATCACCAGCAGCGCCGCCAGCAGGCCCAGGACCAGCCCCGTTTCGGTACGGTGGCCGGGGCGGGGCGGCAGCAGCGCGATGCACGCGGCGAGGAAAAAGCCCGACCACGGCAGCAGCATCGGGACAAGCGCGAGATAGGTGTACCACGGGTCGGGCGGCAGCGCCGTCGCGCCGTCGCGGAAGACCTCGACACGCCACAGGCGGAGCAGGTCGGGGCCGTGAACGCGGAACTGGTCGATGTACCAGCCCAGCCCGAAGGCGATGAACAGCAGGGCGGCCGCCGCCGTCGGCAGAAGCAGCGGACGCCATGGCACGCGGGGCGCAAGCAGCGGGATGAGCACGGCGACGGGCAGGAGCGTGAAGAGGAACGCGACCGGACCCTTGCTCATCATGGCCAGCCCGAGCAGCGCGCCGGCGGCGGGCAGGGCGGTCCATCGGCGGCCGCGAAGCACGCCGTGCAGCAGGGCGACGAACCCCCACGACGTGAAGAGCGTGAGCATGACGTCGGTGGTGGCGAAGCGGCCGAAGCGCAGGGTGAGCAGGCAGGTGGCGGCGACGGCCAGCGCGATGAGCCCGGCCCGTCGGCCCAGCAGCAGCCGCCCGGCTTCGAACACCGCGAGCAAGGTGAGTGTGGTGGCGAGCAGCGCCGGGAGCCGCGTCTCGAAAGCGAGGTCGCGGTAGGCGGCGTGACGGCGGGCGGGTTCGGGGTGGTCGAGCGCGGCGAGGGTGGCGTCGGAGACGAACGACGCGGTGACCCACGCGGTGAGCGGGGGCTTGATCAGCCGTGGCTGGCCGCGGAGCGTGGGTACCCACCAGCTGTCGGCGCGGCGGAGCTCGAGGACGGTGGCGATGTTGAGGTTTTCGCTGCCGCCGGTGAAGTCGAGCCAGCGGAGCTGCGGGAGCTGGGTGAGGAAGAAGACTGCGGCCAGCAGCACGGCCGCGGCCCAGGCGAGAGCGGTGCGATGGGGCCCGTGAAGGGTGTGGGGCAGGTCCGGGAGTTGCCAGAAGCCGGGCGTGGCGGGGACGGGGTGGCTGGGGGTGGGGGGGGCGGCGTGGGGGTCGGGAGGGGGGACCATGGCGGGGCTACGCCGGCCGGACGACGGCAGGTCCGTCGAGGAGCTGCTCGGCCTGCGAGAGGACCATGTGGGGGGTGACTTCGGTCATGCAGCGGTGGTCGAGCGGGCAGCGTTTGCGTTGGCAGGGTCCGCAGTAGACGGGCACGCTGACTTTGCGTTCGAGGGCGAAGTAGATTTCGGTCCACTCGGGGTGGGTGGGGCCGAAGATGGTGATGACGGGGGTGCCGAAGGCGGCTGCGATGTGGCGCGGCCCGGTGTCGTTGGTGATCATGAGGTCGCACCGTCGGACGATTTCTTTGAGGGCGCCGAGGGTGAGGCCGAGGCGGGTGAGGTCGATGAAGGGGGTTTCGGCGGCGGCGAGGACCTCATCGAGGATGCGTCGTTCGCGTGGGGCGCCGGAGAGCAGCACGGTGGCGCGGCGCTGGCGGACGAGCTGGTCGCCGACGGCGGCGAAGCGTCGGGGCGGCCAGCACTTGGCGTCGCCGTATTGCGCACCGGGGTTGAGGATGACCAGCGGGCCGTCGCCGCGGGAACCGGGCCGGCAGAGGTCTCGGGGAAGTCCGGCCCGCTGCAGAAGGTCTTCCGCGTCGCGGCGTTCGCTGGGCGTGACGAACAGCTCGAGGGAGAGGTCGCGGCTGTCGCTGCCGAGGTAGCTGGCCAGCCCCAGGTAGTACTTGACGATGGGGTTGGGGACGAATCGACCGTCTTCCTTGAGCGGGACGAGCTTGTCGGTGAGAAGGAAGCCGCGGCCGTCGCGTTCGTAGCCGACGATGCGCGGGATGCCGGCGGTGGCACAGAGCAAGGCGGTCTTGAAGCTGTTGGGCAGCAGCACGGCCATGTCGAACTTCGCGCGTCGCAGGCGCAGGGCGAGATCGAAGAGACCTTTGCCCGCGCGTCCGCGGCTGCGGCCGGTGCGGTAGCTGATCAGCCGGTCGGCCCAGGGCATGCCGGTGTAGATGGGCTTGACGTAGCGCCGCAGCAAGTAGCTGATGTGGGCGTCGGGGTAAAGCTGCCGCAGGGCGCGCAGCGTCGGGGTGGCCATGACCGCATCGCCCACCCAGGACGGCTGGACGATGAGCAGCTTCTGTGTGGGCGGGTGCGGTCGGTTGCGGGGCACGGTAGCGGGAGTATACGAAGCGGCGGCGGGATGTCAGGGCGACGGTGCGGGCGGGGGGAACTCTCGTCGGCGGAGCACGTGCACGTCGATGACCTCGGGGCTGTCGGCGTAGGCCATGCCGCGGTAGCTCGCCAGCACCTCCCAGCGGTCGCGGGTGTCGGGGCCGAGGCGGTCCCAGACGGTGGAGGAGACGGTGGCCCAGCGGGCGGAGGTGGTGTCGAGGTCGCCGCTTTCGGCCTCGCGGATGCTGCCGCCCTGATAGAACGCCAGCGAGGGCTCGCGGAAACCCACCATGATCACCTCGCCACGGCCGATTGCGCCGCGGGCCAGCAGGTCCTCCCCCACGACCCGGCCGAGCTGCAAAAACCAGAGGTTCGGCAGCACCACGGCGAACGTGAGCGGGAACAGCAGCGCCATCGAGCCGGCCAGGGCCGCGACGGCGGCACGGAGCTGGTGTCGCCACAGCAGCACGGCACCGAGCGCGGCGGTGACGACGGCCCAGACGGTCAGCACGCCCGCCACCCACGCCGGCGTCGGGGGAAGTTTCCACACCAGCCACCACGGGGCCAGGCCCAGTGCGAGGGTCACCGCCGCCCAGACGCCCACGCCGACGCGGAAGCTCCACTGGCGGAAATCGCGGAACAGCCCGCGCGTGCAGTCGGCGATCGCCTGCGCGGTCAGCACCGAGAGCGGGAGGAACATGGGCAAAAACCAGTGCACCATTTTGCTGGTGACGGCTTCGAACATGGCCCAGCCGCCCACGAGCCAGGCGAAGCAGAAGCGGGTCAGCGGGCGGTGACGCTGTTTCCAGCCGAGCACGACGGCCGCCGGGATCATGACCGACCACGGGAAAAACGTGCCGAAAAGCGTGAGCAGATAGAAGCCGGGTGGGCGGGCCTGTCCGTCCACGCCGCGCGTGCTGCGGCGGACGACGTCGTGCTCGATCGCGCGGCTGAGGAAGCTGGGCTCGTTCCACGTCACGGCGATGAGCCATGGCAGCACCACCGCCGCGAGCACGGCCGCAGCGACCGCGTACTTTTTCAGGTGCAGGCGGGCCCGTCGGGCGGGCGGCGGCGCGATGTACGGGGCGTCGTAGGTGGTCCACGCGGCCTTGGGGGGAAAGCGGCGGTCGAGCCGGGTGAGCAGCCCGAGCAGCGCCGCGGTGACGAGCTGGAGGGCCAGTGCGACGGGCCCCTTGGTCAGCCCGGCCACGCCGGTGGCGACCGCCCAGACGAGAAACACCGCCCACGACCGGTCGCCCCGCCAGTAGCGGTACACGCACGCCATGGAGACGGCCACGGCGAGGGTGAGCACGGCATCGGTGATGGCGAGCTTGGCGAGAAAGCCGGTCAGCCCGGCAAAGGCGAAGACGGCGACGGCCAGCAGCGCTGTGTCGTCGTCGAGCTCTTTCCGCAGCGTTGCCAGCAGCAGGGCCAGCAGCGTGAGCATCGCCAGGGCCGAGGGCAGGCGGGCGGCGGCGGAGGTGTCGCCGAGCAGCCGCATGGACGCGGCCTGCAACCAGTAGATCATCGGCGGCTTGGCGGTGCGCGGGCGGTCGTACTGGCGGGGGACGATGTAGTCGCCGCTGTGCAGCATGTTGCGGCTGGTGATGGCGTAGCGGGGCTCGTCGCGGTCGAGCAGGGGGGCGCGGCCGTTGCCCAGGAGGTAGGCCAGCCCCGCGGCCAGCAGCAGCAGCGTCGAGAGCAGGGCGAATCGTCCGGGCATGGCGGCACGTGGATGGACGGCGAGCGCGGCGCGGCGGGCCGGCCGGGCGCGTGGGGGACAGAGGGTAGTCTCCGCGGCGGCGTGCGGGTCGGCTACACTCGGCGTCCACCCATGGGGACGGCATTTGATCCGAGGCTGCTGGGGGCGTTGCTGGCCGGGTGCGTGCTGCTGCTGCTGGCCGAGCACCTCGGGGCGCGAACGACGCTGAATCTCGAGAGTCGTCTGAAGGGGGACGTCAAGCGGGAATCCCGCTGGGTGGCGCAGTACGGGCAGTCGGTGTGCACGCCGGTGGCGGCACTGCTGGTGTGGCTGCTGGACGGAGTGAACGGGCTGCGCAACGGGGTGATCGTGCTGGGGTCGGTGCTGGCGGCGAGCGTGCTGTGCATGCTGCTCAAGCGGACGCTGGGGCGCATCCGGCCCGGCCGTGAGGGGGCGGGGCGGTTTACCGGGCTGAGCCTGCGGCACGCGAACTACCGCGAGAGTTTCCCCAGCTCGCACAGCGCGTGCGCGGTAGCGCTGACGGTGACGCTGGTGGCGTTCTACCCGGCGGCGGCGCCGGTGCTGTGGGCGCTGGCGCTGGGGTGTGCCGGTTTGCGCTACGTGCTCGATGCGCATTTCCCGTCGGACGTTCTGGCAGGGGTGGCGCTGGGCTATGCGGTGGGGCACGGCGGGGCAGCGCTGGGCGTCTGGTTGTGGGGTTCGGCGTCGGCTACGCTCTAACTGGGCAGGACCGACGGCCGCTCGAGACGGGCGGTCGCGTTGGGGCGGCGGTGGGGGGATTGGTCGAGCCATGGCCGACATACCCGATGCGTTTACGGTGGTGGAGACGGTGGCCGCGGCCCTGCAGCGGCGGGAGGACGAATTGCGCCTCGGGGGTGGGGAAGCGGGGCCGGACGAGCTGCCGGAAGAGGGGCTGAGGCAGCTCCTGGCCGAAGCGCTGGCGTCGAAGTTCGGGGTGTGGGTGAGGCCGCCGCTGCCGTCATCGCACCTTCCGGCGTTCGCGCGACAGGGGCGCCCGGCGGACATGGTCGTGTCGCCGGCGGGGCGCGATGTCTGGCCGCCCGGCGGGCCGGACCTGTTCACGGCGCCGACGGCGGTGCCGCCGGAGGAGGCGCTGTGGCTGATGATGCGGGTGTCGTGGCGGTGGCCGCCGCCGGGGGTGGTGCAGACGCCGCTGCCGGCGGAGCTGAAGCGGTTCCGCCGGATGGCCTCCGACCCGCACGTGCACCACGCGGCGGTGCTGGCGGTGGCTTTCCTGAGCGACGCCGATGAGCTGCCGCACGTGCTTCTGTCGCTGGACGGGATGTTGCAGGAGCAGCGCGACATCTGGCATTACGAGCCGGAGCTGCGGCACGTGCGGACGCTCTCGCTGACCGACCGACGCGGGCATCGGGCGATGGCGGTGGGGCTGTGGCCCGTGCGGCTGTGGCGAGCGCTGCTCCGCGGGTCGGCGGTATGAGCCGTGCCGCGCGGTGCGTCACGACGTGCGGCCCGCGGGGGCGGGCCGGCGACGGCCCCCCCCGGAAGACCCCCCGGAAGAACTCCCGCACATTCCCCCTCGCGGAAGACCCCCGCCGCTGGCGGCTCGGGGCGGGTGCCTTGATGTCGGAGCAGCCGGGTCGAACAATCCCGGCGGGCGTAGTGGAAAGGGGCGTCTCGGTGAGGTTGGTTCGGAGAGAGGAACTCGACCAGCTCGAGCGTCACCTCGCGGCGGTGGTGGACCGCACGCTGTCGCCTTCGGCGGGCGACGGGCTGGACGACGTGGTGGCGTGCCTCAAGTCGTACGTGCTGGGCGGGGGCAAGCGCATCCGGCCGCAGTTGTGCCTGTGGACGTGCGGGCAGTTCGACGTGGACGGGGCCTGGCGGCATCGGCCGCAGGGGGGCGTGCTGGACCTGGCGTGCGCGTGGGAGCTGTTTCACGCGTTCTTGCTGGCCCACGACGACATCATCGACAACGGGGACGTCCGGCGGGATCAGCCGTCGCTGCACCGGCGGCTGGCCGAGCTGGATTCGGGTTGCCGGATGTTCGGGGTGAATCTGGCGATCATCGGGGGGGACCTGCTGTTCGCGGCGGCGATGTCGCTGTTGCACGAGCTGGAGCTTCCGCCGGAGCGTTATCGTGCGGTGCTGAAGCTGTTTTCGCGTGTGGCGGCGCAGACGGGGTTGGGGCAGGCGATCGACCTTGTGCAGGGGCACGTGCCGCTGGACGAGGTGCGGGAGGAGGCGCTGCTGCGGGAGTACGGCTGGAAGACGGCGGTGTACACGTTCGAGGGGCCGATGTTGTCGGGGGCGATCGCGGCCGGGGCGGACGCGGCGTGCCGGGCGGCGATTTCGCGGTTCGCGCTGGCGCTGGGGCAGGCGTATCAGCTTCAGAACGACCTGCTGGACCTGTCGGTGCCGGCGCACGCGGGGTGCGACCTCGTGCAGGGCAAGCGGACGGTAACGCTGATGCGGGCGCGGGCGGCGATGTCGCCGGAGCAGCGACGTGCGCTGGAAGAGCGGCTGGCGAGGGCGATGCGGGGAGACGAGGCGGGCGTGGCCGAGGCGGAGCGGCTGCGGCAGGAGCTGCTGAGCGGGGGGGCGGCCGCGATGTCGGCGGTGGTGGTGGGGCAGTTGCTGTCGCAAGCGGAGGCGGCCGCCGGAGACGCGGCCCTGCCGGCGTCGCTGCGGTCGGGGCTGTGCGGGCTTTTGACCACGCTCCGGGAAAGCTACTTCCGCGACGTGGCGGCGGTGACCCCGAGCGGCTAGACGCGGGGGGAAGTCGTCGCGGCCCGGCCACGAAGGACACGGTCTTCGAATGCAACTGGAGACGGCCATGCTTGCGATCGAACGTCAGTTGGAGGCGGTGAAGAGCTGGAGCCAGCACACGCAGCAGCCCGTGCTGTCGGTTTACGTGGACGTGGACCCGGCCAAGACGGAGAACGCCGGGCGGGCGTGGGTGACGCGGGTGAAGAACGCGTTGTCCGGGCTGCCCGGGCTGCGGGACGTGCACGGCAAGCACGACCAGCCGATGTTCGCACGGGTGATGTCGCTGCTGGAGGCCGAGCGACCGTCGGCCCGGACGATGGCGCTGTTCGCCTGCCGGGACGACCGCGACGGGCTGCACGCCGAGCGGCTGGACCTGCAGGTGGAGCTGCCCGTGGTGGACGTCGCGGGCGGGCGGGTGGACGTGCGGTACGGCAAGCCCTACCTCACGCCGCTGGCGCTGGCGTGCGACGAGTACGCCCGTACGGGGGTGCTGCTGCTTAAGCACGCCGGGAGCTGGGAGTTCCTGGAGGTGTTTCTGGGCGAGGCGCGGCGGGACGACGACGTGCTGGCGGAGATCGCGCCCGACGCGTGGCAGACGCTCGAGGAGGCGGGCAGGCGCATCGCAAGCCAGTTCCGCGAGCGGGCGGGCAAGCCCGGCGGGCGGTACGACAAGCTAGCGCCGTCGGAGCGGCTGGCGGCGCGGCTGGCCACGTGGACGCAGAAGCTTTACGTGCATCTCGCCCGGCTGGTGGAGCGGGCGATGGACCGCCTGGCGATCGAACGGCTGGTGCTGCTGGGCGACCCGTGGCAGGTGAGTCATTTCGAGGCGTTTCTGAGCCGGCGGGTGCAGCAGCGGCTGATCGCCCGGATGCCGCCGCTGCCGCCCAACGGCCCCGACACGCCCGCGGCCATCTGGCGGCACGTCGAGCCGGTGGTCATCGAGCTGGAGCGACGCGAGGAGATGCAGCTGCTCGAGCGTGTGAAGGAGCAGGGCGGGCTGTGGGGGGCGGAGGCGGTGCTGGACGCTGTGCAGCTCGGGCGGGTGCGGACGTGGGTGCTGCCGTGGTCGCCCGAGCTGAAGGTGTACCGCTGTCCGGCGGACGACACGTTCGCCGCGACGGCGGAGTCGGCCCGGCGGCTGTGCGACGAGCCGGTGGAGGTGGCGCTGCGCGAGCACGTGCTGGAGCTGGCCGGGCAGTACGGGGCGGACCTGGAGTTCGTCCGCGGCGCGGCCGAGCGACGGCTGATGAACGAGATGGGCGGCATGGCGGCCCAGTTGCGGTGGTGACCGGGGAAGCCGTCATGAAGGCGCTGGCGATGGTCAGACCGGCGTGCCCGGCGGCGGGGAGAACGTCGTGAGCGTGCCGGCGCAGGTGGACATGCCGCGTCCGTCCGGGGGCTCGGCCGATGTCGTGACGCCGGGCCGGGCGTGGGCGGCGGGGCTGCTCATCGTGGCGGCGTCGGTGGCGGCCTACCTGCCGGCGTTGTCGGCCGGCTTCATCTGGGACGACCCGGATTACGTCGTCAACAACCCCAACCTGAGAGACGGGGCCGGGCTGGTCCGGACGTGGACCGCCCCGACCTCGGTGCCGCAGTGGTACCCGCTGGTGTTCACCACGTTCTGGCTGGAGTACCAGCTTTGGGGGCTGTGGGCGTCGGGGTATCACCTGACCAACGTGCTGCTGCACGCGCTGGGGGCGGTGCTGCTGTGGCGGGTGCTGTTGCGGCTGGGGCTGCCCGGTCGGGCGGCGGTGCTGGGGGCACTGCTGTGGTCGCTGCACCCGGTGCAGGTGGAGTCGGTGGCGTGGATCACCGAACGCAAGAACACGCTGTCGCTGGTGTTTTACCTGCTGGCGTGGCTGGCGCTGCTGCGCGTGGACTGGGGGCGGCCTTGGGCAGCATGGACAGGGCGTGAGCTGGGGTGGTGGGCGTTGGGGCTCGGTGCGTTTCTGCTGGCGCTGCTGTCCAAGACGGTGACGGCATCGCTGCCGGCGGCGGTGCTGCTGTACGTGTACTGGAAGCACGGGAAGGTGACGGGGCGGGCGGCCGTCGCGATGCTGCCGCTGTTCGTCGTCGGGCTCGTGTCGGGGCTGTTCACCGCCCACCTCGAGCGGACGCACGTCGTGGCCGAGGGGCCGGAGTGGGACTTCACGTGGTATGAGCGGTGTCTGATCGCCGGGCGGGCGGTGGTGTTTTACCTCTGGACGCTGGTGTGGCCGGTGAACCTCGCGTTCATCTACCCGAGGTGGGAGATCGACGCGGGGGTGTGGTGGCAGTGGGTGTTTCCGGCGGTGGTGCTGGCCGGGCTGGTGGGGCTGTGGCTGGGTCGCCGGCGGCTGGGGCGGGGGCCTTTCGCTGCCGCGGCGTTTTATGTGGGGACGCTGCTGCCGGCACTGGGTTTTCTGAACGTGTACCCGCACCGGTATTCCTTCGTGGCCGACCACTTCCAGCACCTGGCTTCGCTGGCCCCGCTGGGGCTGGCCGGGCTGCTGCTGGCGCGATGGCCGACGGCGGCGTCGGGGACGCTGCTGGCCGTGCTCGGGGTGCTCACGCTGCTGCAGACGCGGATTTACCGCGACCCGCTGACGCTGTGGACCGACACGCTGCAGAAGAACCCGCGAAGCTGGATGGTGCACATCAACCTGGGGCTGACGCACCACGAGCTCATGCAGCAGGCCCGGACGCCGACGGAACGGGCGTTTCATGAGCAGAAGCGTTTCGAGTTCATGCTCTCGGCGCGCGAGCTGGCCCCGCTCCTGCCGGAGACGCACTGGAACGCGGGACTGGCACTGGAGCGGCGGGGCCGGCTGGAGGAGGCGCGGGCGGCGTTCGAGGCGGCCATCGCGGCGGACCCGACGTTTGCCCGCGCGCACAACTCGCTGGCCCAGCTCGACCTCGCGGCCGGCGAGTTGGAGAAGGCTCGCTTGGGGTTTGAGACGGCCGTGCGGCTGCAGCCCGCGTTTCCGCTGGCGCAGTTCAACCTGGGGGAGACGGCGTACCGGCTCGGCGACGTCGAGACCTCGGTGCGGCATCTTGCGGCGGCGGTCAACCTGCAGCCGGGGGAAGCGATGTGGCGGGTGCAGCTGGCGCGGGCGCTGCGCGACTCGGCCCTGTCGGGCGGCGACCCGCAGCGGCTGCGGCACGCGGCCGGGCACTTCCTGACGGCCATCTCGCAGCTTCCGGCCAGCCCTCAGCGGGCGAGGCTGCGGCTGGAGCTGGCGGGGGTGCTGGGGCGGCTGGGGGAGACGGCCGCGGAGGCGCATCAGCGGGAACTGGCGGTGCGGGAAGACCCGACGTTGCGGCGGGAAACGATTCCGCAGGGGTCAAGGGGGCCGGGCGGTTGACCGGTCGTGGGGGCCGGTGGGGTGCGGGCGCGGGATTTTTTGCGCCCGCGTGACTACAACGTGAGACTTCCGGAGGACACGCACGTGAGCGGATCGGCAGCGAAGCAGGTTCGGCTGGGCATCATCGGGGTGGGCAACATGGGGGTGAACCACCTGAGTTACATCATGGTGGGGCAGGTGCCGCGGGTGACGGTGACGGCGGTGGCCGACGTGGACCCGGCGCGACTGGAGTATGTCCGGCAGCGGTATGGCGAGAAGTTCGCGTATTTCGATTCGGCCGACGCGCTGATCGCCTCGGGCAAAGCCGACGCCGTGCTGATCGCCACGCCGCACTACGACCACCCGCCCATCGCGATCGCGGCGCTCAAGGCGGGGCTTCACGTGCTGTCGGAGAAGCCGGCGGGGGTGTACACGAAACAGGTCAAGCAGCTCAATGCGGTGGCGGCGACGGCCAACCGCGTCTTTGCGGTGATGTTCAACCAGCGGACGGTGCCCGCGCACCAGCGGGTGAAGGACCTGATCGCCTCGGGCGAGCTGGGCGAGGTGCGGCGGGTGAACTACACGATCACCAACTGGCTGCGGTCGCAGGCGTACTACGACTCGGGCGGCTGGCGGGGCACGTGGGCGGGCGAAGGGGGCGGAGTGCTGATGAACCAGTGCCCGCACAACCTGGACCTCTTCACGTGGTGGGTGGGTGTGCCGACGGAAGTGCGGGCGTTTTGCCGGTTCGGGCAGTACCACAGGATCGAAGTCGAAGACGACGTGACGGCGTACATGAAGTTCGCCAACGGGGCGACGGGGGTGTTCGTCACCACGACGGGCGAGGCGCCGGGGGTGTGCCGGTTCGAGCTGGCGGGCGACCGCGGGCTGCTGGTGCTGGAGAACGACCAGATCCTCTTCCGGCGGACACGCGAGCCGGTGCAGGCGTTCATCGATTCGACGCCGCAGCAGTTCCCGAACATGGAGGTGTGGGACTGCGCGGTGCCGGGGGGTGGGCTGGTGGAGCAGCACCGTCGGGTGACCGAGTCGTTCGTGAACGCGATCCTCGACGGCAAGCCGCTGGTGGCGCCGGGGGAAGACGGCATCCACGGCTTGACGCTGTGCAACGCCATGCTCCTGAGCACGTGGCTCGACCAGACCGTGAAGATCCCCTTCGACGACGACCTGTACTACGAGGAGCTGCAGAAGCGCATCCGCAGCTCGACGTTCAAGAAGACCGTGGTCAAATCGTCGGGCCCGGTGGACCTCTCGGCGACCTTCGGCGGGATGCGGTAAGGGGTGTTCAGCGGTCCGCCGGGGCGGCGGGCGGGGCGGCGGCGGGCGCGGCCGGGCCGGCACCAGGGCCGGCAGCAGGGATGGCAGCAGGGATGGCGCCGGGCACGGCCGGAGCGGCAGGGGGGGGCGGAAGCTCGTCGAGCGTCTTGACCACGCCGCCGGTGAGGATGAGCTTGAACGCTTCATCCACCGGGATGGTCAGCGGGATGACGTCTCTCCGCCGTACGGCGACCAGAAAGCCCGTGGCCGGGGAGAAGGCCATCATGACGAACACGAGCAGCCGCTCGTCGTCGTCGCCTTCGTTGCCGCCGACCCTCAGACGTGGCGGGACCGGGCCGGTGACGAACCCGACGGACCACGTGTTTTCGCTGGGATACCGCAGGGCCACCACCTCGCGGAAGGCCCCGCGTTCGCGGTTGAGCAGCGTGTTGGCGAAGTCCTTGAAGAAGCGGTAGACGACGTTGAAGCCGGGGATGCGGGCGACGAGTCCCTCGAGCAGCGACACCAGCGTCTTGCCGATGAAGTTGCTCACCAGCGCGCCGGCCAGCAGCGTGGACAGCACCAGCAGCGCCAGCCCCAGCCCGGGGACGCGCCGGCCGAGCCACTGCTGCGCGTAGGGCTGTGCCCAACCGTCCAGCAGGGTGAAGACGAAGTAGAACAGGTAGATGGAGCCGACGAAGGGGACCCAGACGATGAGCCCGGTGAGGAACCACCGCCGGACGATTTTCAGCACGGCCGTCATGCCGCCAGCTTAGCCCCGATGCCCGGGCGGGCCGCGGGGCGTTGACTGCGGTGGCGAGCGCGCGGCGACGGCATGCCGGCGAAGACGGGGCGATGCGGAAAAGGGGGGCAGCCGTGTGCGGGCGGGGCCGAGGGTGTGGGCCGGCGATGGGGCGAGTCCGCCCGGGGGCGGATCACTCCTCTTCCATGATGGTCTCGCGGACGACCTCTTCGATGGTGGTGATGCCGTCGTAGATCGCCAGCAGGCCCGACTGGCGGAGCGTCCGCATGCCGCGGGCCTTGGCCATCTGGCGGAGCAGCTGGGTGCTGGCGTGCTTCATGATGGCGTCGCGGAGGTCGTCGTCGAGGAGCATGATCTCGTAGATGCCCATGCGGCCGCGGTAGCCGGTGTTGTTGCAGTTGTCGCATCCGCGGCCGTAGTAGAACTTCTTGCCGACGACGTCTTCCGGGCGCAGCTCCAGCTCCATGAGCTGCTCTTCGGTGGGGGTGTACTCGGTCTTGCACTGGGTGCAGATTCGGCGGACGAGCCGCTGGGCGATGACGCCTTCGATGGCGGCGGTGACGAGGAACGGCTCGATGCCCAGGTCGAGCAGACGGGCGATGGAGCTGGGGGCGTCGTTGGTGTGCAGCGTGGAGAAGACGAGGTGGCCGGTGAGCGACGCCTCGATGGCGATCTTGCCGGTCTCCTGGTCGCGGATCTCACCGACCATGACGATGTCGGGGTCCTGACGCAGCATCGAGCGGAGGATGCGGGCGAAGGTGAGCCCGATGTCCGGCTTGATCTGGCACTGGATGATGCCGTCGATGTCGTATTCGACGGGGTCTTCGGCGGTGATGAGCTTGGAGGAGATGTCGTTGAGCTCGCGGAGGCAGGAGTAGAGCGTGGTGGTTTTGCCCGAGCCGGTGGGGCCGGTGACGATGATCACGCCGTTGGGCTTGCGGATGAGCTGTCGGACGGCCTTGAGGTCGTCCTCGCGGAGGCCGATCTTGTCGAGGTCGAGCTGGACGTTGCTGCGGTCGAGCACACGCATCACGACCGACTCGCCGAACATCGTGGGCAGCACGGAGACGCGGAGGTCGATGGGCTGGTTGTTGACGTTGAGTTCGATGCGGCCGTCCTGCGGAAGCCGTCGTTCGGCGATGTCGAGGTTGGCCATGACCTTGATACGCGAGGAGATGGCCGGGGCGATGTGCGGCGGGGGCGGCATCATCTCGTAGAGCACGCCGTCGATGCGGTAGCGCATCTTGAACTCGTCCTCGAACGGCTCGAAGTGGATGTCCGAGGCTTTGTCCTTGATCGCCTGCAGCAGCACGAGGTTGATGAGCTTGCGGACGGGGTTGGAGTCGGCGGCTTTGGAGAGGTCTTCGAGGTCGATGGACTCGCCGCGGTTGGCCAGCCCTTTCAGGGTGTCGTCGGTCTGCAGCTCGCCGAGGATCTCGCCGATGGAGTCGGCGGCGGTGTTGTAGTGCTTGGCGATGAGCTTGTCGATCAGCTCGGCGTCGCCGATTTTGGCGGTGACCGTGTAGCCCATGAGGCTGCGCAGGTCGTCCAGGGCGCGGAAGTTTTCCGGGCTGGCCAGGGCGACGGTGAGCTTCTTGCTCTTGGCGTCGAAGCTCAGCGGCAGGACCTTGTTGGTGGTGGCGATCTGCGGGGGGACGGCGGTGATGGCCTCGGGCTGGACGGTGGCGGTGCTGAGGTCGATGTACTCGTAGCCGCGCTGGGCGGCGAGGGCGACGTTGAGGTCGGCTTCCTTGATGTAGCCGAGGTCCACGAGGATGCGGCCCAGCGCCCCGCCTTTGGCCTTCTGGAAGCTCAGGGCCTCGACGACCTGCTCACGGGTGACCTTGCCCATCTTGGTGAGCACGCGGCCGATGGGGCGGCCCTGGAGCTGGTCGATGGGGGGCATGCCGGCGACGGCCGAGGCGACGTTGCGGATGCCGGCGCCGCCGGACTGACCCGGGGGCGCGGCCGACGGCGCTGCGGGGGCGCCGATGGCGGGTTTGGGGTTGGGCACGACGGGCGTCTCGGCCCGGCCGGCCGCGGGCGTGGTCGGCCCCCCGGACTGGCCCGGCTTGCGCGGGTCGGGGTTGGACGACGGCGGGTTGCTGGTGACTTGAGACATCGGCGTTCGTGCTCCGGTTGAAAGACTCACTTCACTCGGGCGTGCCCGGGGCCGGCAGGCCGCAGGCGTGACGTCGGGCGGGCGGCGTCAGGTGGGCCGTTTGCCGGTGGCGGCGAGCATGCGGGCGCGGTTGGCTTCGATCTGGGCGCGGCGTTCGGCGTCGGACTGGGCGGCGGCCTTGTCGGACGCCGCGGTCTGGGGCTTGGCCGCCTGTTCCTCGGCCTCGGCCTCGAGCAGTTCGTTGTCTTCCGGGGGCTTGATGCCCGCGCGCTTGAACCGGTCGACCATGCCGCCGGGGTTGCGGCTCTTGTCCACGCACTCTTCGGCGCTGATTTTGCCGGCCTGGAAGAGCTGCCAGAGCGTGTCGTCGAGCAGCTGCATGCCGTAGCGCTTGCCCGTCTGGATTTCCGAGTCGATGCGGAAGACCTTGTTCTCGCGGATGAGGTTCTGGATGCCGGGCGTGACGTACATGAACTCGTAGGCGGCGATCATGCCTTCCTGGTCGATGCGGGGGCAGAGGGCCTGCGAAAGCACGGCGATGAGGTTGTTGGCCAGCTGCACGCGGACCTGCTCCTGCTGGTCGGTGGGGAAGGCGTCGATGATGCGGTTGATGGTCGAGGCGGCGCCGGAGGTGTGCAGCGTGCCGAAGACCAGGTGGCCGGTTTCGGCGGCGGTGATGGCCGACTGGATGGTGACCAGGTCGCGCATCTCGCCGACGAGCATGACGTCGGGGTCCTGACGCAGGGCTCGCCGCAGGGCCTCGGCGAAGCTGGGCACGTCCACGCCGATCTCCCGCTGCACCACGATGCTCTTCTTGTGCGGCTGGTAGTACTCGATGGGGTCTTCCATCGTGATGATGTGGCGATCGAAGTTTTCGTTGATGTAGTTGATCATCGTCGCCAGCGTCGTGGTCTTGCCCGAGCCGGTGGGGCCGGTGACCAGGAAGATGCCGCGGGGGCGGCGGCAGATCTGCCTTGCCATGGCGGGAAGGCCGATCTGCTCGAACGTGAGGATCGTGCTGGGGATGCGCCGCAGCACCAGCGAGCAGTACCCCTTCTGCTTGAAGATGGCGACGCGGAAGCGGGCCTCGTCGGAGTACTTGAAGCCGAAGTCGCCCGAGCCGGTCTCCTCGAACTCCTGCTGGATGCGCTCGGGCGTGATCGCCTTCATCAGGGCCATCGTGTCCTCGCCGTCGAGCACCTTGGTCTGCAGCTCGCGGAGGTGGCCGTGCAGACGCAGCGTCGGCGGGCGGCCGACGGCCAGGTGAAGGTCCGAGGCCTTGCGGCGGACGACGGTTTCGAGGAGCCGGTCGATCTGAATCGTGGACATGGTGATGACAATCCTTGGGTGAGCTGCGCGGGCCGCCTTTTGCGGCGTGTGCCGTCGGAGGGGCGTGCGCTTTGCGGACCGACGCCGGATTCCACCCGGCACCGCGGGCCGGTTAGAGGTCGTCCAGAATCCCCTCCACCTGGGCGACCTTGACCACCTCCTCCGCGGTGGTCACGCCGTTGAGGACCTTGATCTTG
The DNA here is from genome assembly GCA_046299715.1 of Tepidisphaerales bacterium. GTDB lineage: Bacteria > Planctomycetota > Phycisphaerae > Tepidisphaerales > Tepidisphaeraceae > JBBRUM01. Next base: position 18,158 of record JBKBHU010000016.1, read on the forward strand.
CCGTCCTGGAGGAGGGTTTTCATCCCGCTGCGGACGGCGGCCTGACGGATCTTGTTGGTAGGGGCCCGCTCGAAGGCGAGGTTGCGCAGCTCGCTGTTCATCTGCATCATCTCGAAGATGCCGATTCGGCCGCGGAAGCCGAGGTTGGAGCAGTACTCGCACCCCTTGGGCCGCATGAGTCGGGCTTTGGCGAGGTCGCTTTCGGTGATGCCGCACAGCCGCAGCCACTTCTTGTCCGGCTCGGGGTCGGGCTCCTTGCACTTCGGGCACAGCACGCGGATGAGCCGCTGGGCCATGACCGCCTGGATGGAGCTGGCCACGAGGAAGGGCTTGACGCCCATGTCGATGAGGCGGGTGATGGCGCCGGGGGCGTCGTTGGTGTGCAGCGTGGAGAACACCAGGTGGCCGGTGAGGGCGGCCTGGATGGCCACCTCGGCGACCTCGAGGTCGCGGATCTCACCGACGAGGATGATGTTGGGCGCCTGACGCAGCATGGCGCGGAGGATGTTGGCGAACTTCAGCCCGATCGCCTCGCGCACCTGACACTGGTTGATGCCCACGAAGTTGTACTCGACCGGGTCCTCGGCGGTGATGATCTTGCGGTCGGGGCGGTTGAGCTCGTTGAGGGCGGCGTAAAGCGTGGTGGTCTTGCCCGAGCCGGTGGGGCCGGTGACCAGGAAGATGCCGTTGGGCCGGCGGATGATCTTGTGGAAGGTCTTGTAGTCTTCTTCCTCGAAGCCGAGGTTCTGAATGCCGATGCGGACGCTGTCGGGCCGGAGAATACGCAGCACGACCGATTCGCCGTGGTAGGCCGGCAGCGAGCTGACGCGGAAGTCGATGAGCTGCTTGTCCACCATCATCTTGATGCGGCCGTCCTGCGGGAGCCGCTTCTCGGCGATGTCGATGCCGGCCATGATCTTCAGACGCGAGATCAGCGGGCCCTTCATGCGCAGCGGGATGCGGTCGCGCTCGACGCATTCGCCGTCGATGCGGTAGCGGATGCGGACACGGTCCTTCATCGGCTCGACGTGGATGTCGCTGGCCCGGTTGCGCACCGCCTCGGTGATCATCGCCGCCACCAGCTTGATCATCGGCGCCTGCGTGGGGTCGTTGGCGGCGTCTTCGCCCATCCCGGCGATGTCGATCGATTTGTCGATCGAGCGGTCCATCGACTTGTCGAGCGACTTGTCCAGCGAGCGGTCCAGTGACTTGTCCAGCGAGTCGCGGAGCCGGTCGATGGTCTTGTCCATCGTCTTGTCGATGGTGGCCGACGCCCCGGCCTTGAAGATGCCGTCGAGCTTGGCCTTGATCTGCCCCTTGGCCGCCAGCACCGTGCGCAAATCCTTGTTGAGCCTGAACCTGAGGATGTCGAGCATCTCCAGGTCCGACGGGTCGTGGATGGCCAGCCGCAGCCGGTTGCCCTCCAGCCCCAGCGGCAGGACCAGATACTTGCGCATCAGCTCTTCGGGCACCAGCGCGGTAGCGTTGCCCGGCACGGTGACCTGCTCGAGGTCCACGAACTCCATGCCGTTCTGAGCTGCAAGTGCTTTGTAGACATTGACTTCCGAAGCAAGATTGAGCTCGACCAGGGCTTCGCCCAGGCGCATCCGCTTGGCCTTGGCGTGCTCGAGCGCCCGCGCGATGTCCGCGGCCTTGACGAGGCCAAGGTCCACGAGGATTTCGCCAATCTTCTTCTGCTGTCGTGCCATGCCCTGCCTCGACGTTTTCGTCAACGAAAAAACCCCGCCGCCCCCGCCGGCGGTCACCCGACGGCCTGCAACAGGTCCAAGACCACACGCCCCGGGCGGTTCACCCTGCCCGGACATGGTTCACCACGTCCCCGTCCGCTCGCGACCCCGCCACCCGCTTTCATCTAGTGTACCACACGGGTCTCCCCGGGACACCCGCCGAATCGGGCGTGCCGCAGCATTTTGCCATGAAACGCCCGGCAGCGACAGGCAAATGTTCGGCGACAGGCACATGATCGGCACCGCAAGGATGACGGCGGCGACAGGTCGCCGAGGGCCGAGGGCCGAGGGCCGGGGGCCGGGGGCCGCGGGGCGTGGGCGGTCTGTGCCGATGGTAAGGGGCGGGGGCGGGAATGTCGGCATCGGTGGCGGGGGAGGGGGCACGTCCCTGCCGGCGATGAGCTCGCCGGGCCGTGTTTCCGGCGTGGTAGACATCCTGTAACATGCCGACGGCGGGGGTGGGGTCCGGGAACACGTGCGCGGGCCGGAGAGGGTCTGTGCCCTCCTGCTGCGACGTATCGGGCCGTTGGAACGGAGTTTTGGCCTATGCCCACCTACCAGTACGAAGCGATGAACGCCTCCGGACAGGAGGTCAAGGACACGGTGGAGGCGTCCAACTCGGAGGAGGCGATTGCCAAGATCCGGGCCAAGGGGTACTTCCCGACCAAGGTCAAGGAGAAGGCCGAGAAGAAGAAGCCGGCGAAGAAGGGGGGCGGCGAAGACACGGTCATCACGCCCAAGCGGAAGCTGCCGTTCGCGATCGGCGGTGTGCCGCAGAAGCAGCTGGTGAGCTTCACGCGACAGCTGTCGACGCTGCAGGACGCCGGGTTGCCGATCTTGCGGTCGTTGCAGATTCTTGAGCAGCAGCAGAAGCCCGGCCTGATGAAGGCGATTATCGGCGGGGTGGCGGACGAGGTGGAGAGCGGGTCGAGCCTGTCGGACGCGATGGCGAAGTACCCGCAGGCGTTCAACAAGCTGTACGTGAACATGATCGCTGCCGGCGAGGCGGGCGGCGTTCTGGACATCATTCTGCAGCGTCTGGCGGACTTCATGGAGAAGGCCGCGAAGCTGAAGAAGAAGGTCATCGGCGCGATGATTTACCCGGCGGTGGTGATCAGCATCGCCATCGGCATCGTGTCGATGATCATGATTTTCGTCATTCCGAAGTTCGAGCAGATCTTCAAGGATTTCGGGACGAAGCTGCCGGCGATCACCGAGTATCTGATCTGGTTCTCGCGGTGGTTCGGCACGGAGTTCGGCTGGGCGTACATCCTGGCCGCACCGATCGTGTTCCTGCTGATCGTGCGGCTGATCCGGCTTTCGCACGGCGGACGGTACTTCGTGGACGCGGTGAAGCTGCGGATTCCGATCCTGGGGACGATCCTGGCGAAGACGGCCGTGGCGCGGTTCACGCGGACGCTGGGCACGCTGATTTCGGCAGGCGTGCCGATCCTCGACGCGATCAACATCACGCGGGAGACCAGCGGCAACGAGGTGTACGCCCGGGCCCTGCAGAAGGTGCACGACGCGATCCGCGAGGGCGAGTCGATGGCGCAGCCGCTGAAACAGACGAAGGTCGTGGACACCATCGTGGTGAACATGGTGGACGTCGGCGAGGAGACCGGCGACCTGGACAAGATGCTGATCAAGGTGGCGGACAACTACGACGCCGACGTGGACGTGCTGGTGGGTTCGCTGATTTCGATCCTCGAACCGGTGATGGTGGTGGTGCTGGGGCTGATCGTCGGCTTCATCGTCATCGCGTTGTTCGCGCCGATGATCACGCTGATTCAGTCGGTGTCGGGCAAGTAGGCGGCGCGTCCGACGGGCCGGACCGGTGGTCCGGCCCTGCGGGGAGCGTCGGGCACGGTGCGCCGGGCAAAGGGCGCTGGGCGAAGGGCGCCGGGCGAAGTGCGGCGGGCGGGGACAAGGGAGAGAGGGCGGGCGTGGAAGGCTCAACGGACGTGCGGAGTGTCATGAACCTGTCGATCGGACAACCTCGTCGCCGCCGGTGGCCGCTCGCCGGCTTCACGCTGGTGGAGCTGCTTGTGGCGATCGCGATCATCGGCGTGCTGGTGACGCTGCTCATTCCGACGGTGGGGCGGATCCGCCGGGCGGCGCAGGTGGCCGATACGCAGGCGCTGATCGCCAAGCTGCAGAACGCGATCGAGCGGTACAACCAGGACTTCGGGGCGTATCCCGGGCCGCTGCCGGACTCGTTTGTGGGCTCGCGGGGCTCCTCGGCGGTGCTGCGGGTGGCGGGGACGTCCAGCCCGCCGATCACACAGACGACGCCGGCGAGCGTGCCGGTGGGCGTGCCGACGAACCCCAACGCGCAGCAGTTCGTGTCGATCACCGGGGCGGAGAATCTCGTACTGGGGCTGCTCGGCGGCCTGGTGTACAACGCCTCGCCCGTGAACCCCGGCGTGGAGTTCGACCCGGCGCGTGTGGGCAAGGGGCCGCTGTCGCTGAACCCGGCGAGCCTTCGGCCGGCGACGGCCTACATCGAGGCCGCGAATCTGTCGCCGGGGCTGTATGTCTACAACGACGTCAATCCGGCCAACGACAGCATCATTCCGGAGTTCGTGGACCGCTTCCCCGACGCGATGCCGATCCTGTACTTCCGGGCCAAACGGGGCGCGACGGGCATCGCCGGCTACGGCCCGGCCGGGACGGCGACCAACGCGCAGTACGACCTCGCCCACAACATCGCCTACACCACGGCGGCCATCGGTCTGCCCAGAACACTGGGCGCGAATCAGCGTCGCGGCCCGACGGGCGGGTCGTCGCCGTCCGACGGCCGGAATGCGGTCATCGCGGGGACACACGGCCTGCGGGACGTGGTCGAGCCGCCGGGCACCACGGTCTGGGACAAGAGCAGCGCGAACTACCGCTACCCGTTCGACCTCTCGCTGTATGCCTCCGACCCGAGCAACCGGCTGTCTCCGCGGGCGAGGGACACTTACCTGCTGATTTCGGCCGGTCCGGACCGGATTTACGGCACGGCCGACGACATCACGAGCTTCGGGCAGGTGCTGCCCTGACCGGCCTTGCCCCGACGGGAGAACCGGGGTTGCCGACCGCACATCGCTTTGCCCTGGGGTATCGAGTTCGCCTTCATGACGCCCAACATGGACAGCACCGCCCGCCACCACCGAGATGACCTGGGGCCCGCCCTGCCTTGCGGCCGTCGCGCCTTTACGCTGACGGAGATGCTCATCACGGTGGCCATCGTCGCCGTGCTGGCGGCGATCCTGATCCCGGTGGCGCTGCGGGCGACCCGGACCGCGGCGCTGGCCAAACTGCAGGCGGACCTGCAGGCCATCGGGCAGGCGCTCGAAGCCTACCGCTCCGACCATGGCGACTACCCGCGCTTGAACCCGTTCACCGGGCCGGGACGCGTCAACGTCGACCGCGGCTCGATCGTGCTCACCTGGGCGTTGCTGGGCCCGTACCCGGCGTCGGCGTCGGCCACGAGCGTGGGCGACGGGGCGGACGGCTACGGCTTCCGCACCCGGCCGGGCGTGGGCCGGGTGTACGGCCCGTACCTGCAGGCGGACCGGTTCCGTCTGGTGGACTTTGTCGACGGGGGCCGGACCTACAAGCAGCTGGCCGACGGCTACGGGACGCCGATCCTCTATTACCCGGCCAAGCCCGGCCCGCGGGTGGGCCCGCAGGATGCCCGCTACTTCGGCCTGGGCGATACGTTCACGTTCAACCCGTCGGACAATCCGGAGCTGGCCCCGGGGACGCTGCTGGCGAGGCTGCAGCAGACGCAGTTCACCGGACCGTTCGTGCTCTATTCGGCGGGGCCGGACCAGGCGTTCGGCACGAAGGACGACGTGACGACCATCGCGCCGTGAGCGCCGGTTCGACGCGTTCACGCGGGTCTTGCGGGACGGGGCCATGCGTCGGCAGGGGACTCATCGACAGAGGACGCTGTCCGGGGATCGGCGCAGGGGCCGCCCGCGTCTGGGGCTCACGCTGGTGGAGCTGCTGGTGACCGCGTGCGTGCTGCTGATCGTGCTGACGCTGGCGGTCTCGCTGTCGCGGCACGTGCGAGCGCAGTCGGCGAGGGTGCTGACCAGCGACGTGCTGGTGCGGGCGGAGCGGCTGCTGGACGCGTTTCTGGAGACGCAGGACGCCGGGCTGCTGGACCGGGTCACGCCGCTGATCCTGGCCGGCGAGGCGGTGGGCGAGGACGGCTCGCCCGAGGTCACGGCCGCGGAGGACCAGGCGCTGCTCCGCCGGGCGGTGCGGAACAACCGCGAGTGGGTGCGGCTGCTGACGACGTCGCTGCCGCCGGAGCTGGTGGGCTCGCCGGAGCTGCTGGGGCGTTTGCCGGTGTCGGTGTACGACCCGAGGTCGATGTCGTTGCGGGACGCATGGGGGACGCCGATCGTCTTCGTGCGGCGGAACCATCCGTTTCTGGGAATGGCCCCGCGGGACGTTCCGTTCTTTCTTTCCGCCGGGCCGGACCGTCGTTTCCTCACCGTGGCCGACAACCTCTACTCGTACGAGGCCTATCCCCGGCCGAACTGAGCGGGGGGCCCAGCCGGACGGACCGTCCGCGGGCCGGATGGGGTGCTGGAAAACGCGCCATGGCTTGGGCTTTCGGCTGGCGGCGAAGGCCGTTTCGCCCTACTCTGGCGGCCTGCCGGTCCAAGTTCCGTGCCGAGATGCCACAACACCCCGGGTCAGACCGGGGTGGGGAGGTGCATCCTGTAGGTGAGGTCCGGGCCGGGTGAAGGGGGGGTGGACAACGCGAAACATGCACACGAGACGGGGCGGGCGTGGGTTGCCGAGGTCATGATGCTGTCGCGAGTTATGAACAACCGACGGACGAAGGACGCCGCCCCGTGGCGGGAACGGGCGAACGGCCCGGTGGAACCCCGACGCGGCGGTGACGCAAAGGGGAAGGTTCGTTTCGGGTTTTCGACCGTTGAGGTGCTCGCGGTTGTCGGTATTTTGGTGATTCTTGCTGCGATTACGGTCATCGGGTTTCGATTTGTGGGTGACCGGGCGAGGGGGAATGCGGTTCGGGTGACGCTGGAGACGCTGCGTGGGGCGTTGCTCGAGGCGGAGGCGGCGGGGCTGCTGCGGCGGCAGCCGCCGGGGCTGTTCGAGCCGAACAACACGTGGGTGCGGATCGACCCCGAGAGCAGCGGGCCGTACGGCAACGGGCTGATTCCCGACCTGTGGCGTCGGCACGATGTGTCCAATCGCACTCCGGGGCAGGCGGCGGTGTGGTCGCCGGGGAACGTGACGGGGTCGCGGTTGCCCTCGACGTGGCTGGACTATGACGCGAACTCGGACGGCTTGGGGCCGAACAACTGGCGTGACGCCCCGGCGATCAAGAACACGGCGCTGGCGCTGGCGATGATGCGGACGGTGCCCGGGGTGGCCAGGACGCTTGACGGTCTGCCGAACTCGGTGGCGCGGATTCCGGAGTTCTTCAGCCCCACCTTGCCGTACGCCCGCGGGCAGCGGGTGGTGTTCCGCGTCTCGAACAACTCGACGGCGTTCAGCGGGCCGGCGGCGGTGTTTGTGGCGGTGCGGGATGTGGCGCCGGGCGTGGCGCCGGTGCCGGGGACGGATACGGCGGACTGGGCACGGGATTTTGGCGCGGTGCTGGACGGTTTCGGGAATCCGATCCTGTTCGTTCCCAGCAGCGGGCTGCACATCGGCCGGCGCCACGGGTCCGACCGGGCGTACGACGTGGGGGACCGGGTGTGGGTGTCGCCGACGCCGGGCGTGCGGCAGTACTTTGAGTGCATTCAGGCGGCGCCGGTGGGGACGTCGGTGACGAACACGGCGTTCTGGCGGCCGGCCGAGCCGCTGCGGTCGCCGGACGGCAAGCCGTTCTGGGTGTCGGCGGGCCCGGACGGGGATTTCGATACGCCGGGGGACAACCTGTACTCGTTCGAGAACTGAGCGGCGGCGTGGATGGCGGTGTGGGTGTCGGCGGGGCCGTAGGTGCGGAGCATGGACAAGCGAGTGAGCCAACCCGAAGTGGTGATGTCGGCGATCCGGCCTGCGGAGGCGTCGGGCGTGGGCCGCCGGGGTGGCGTGCGTGGTGGGCGGGGGTTCACGCTCTCGGAAATCCTGGTGGTGGTCGTGATCATCGTGATCGTGGCCTCGCTGACGGTGCCGGTGTTCAACGTGCTGTCGGGCTCGCGGTCGATCGACGCGGCGTCGAACACGATTTCGACGATGCTGTCGCGGGCGAGGCAGGAGGCGATTGCGCGGCAGCGGCCGGTGGGTCTGGCGGTGTTCACGGACGTGCTGCGGGACCGGGTGGCGGTGGCGCTGGTGTCGTCGCCGCCGCCGTGGGAGCCGGGGGTGACGTACGTGCGGGGGGATGTGGTGTCGGTGGTGACGACGCTGATTCAGGACCCGCGGGGGGCGCCGCCGCGGACGTATTACTTCGTCTGTCACACCACGCACACGTCCACGACGGGGGACCCGGCGGACGTGGACGGGATGCCGCGGTCGAGCGTGCCGGGGTCGGGTCGGTGGAACCTGCTGCCGGCCGTGTCGCCGTACAACGGCGAGGTGCCGATGCCGTCGGCGGCGCCGCCGCGTCGGTACGGGCTGCCGACGTATGTGTCGGTGCTTCCGGGGACGGAGCTGCTGTACCTGCCGCGGGGCGTGGGGGCGCAGGTGCTGGTGTCGGCGCGGGCGACGACCGGGGCGCAGCTCGACCGTTATCTGCATGCGGGCGTGATCTTCTTCGGGCCGGACGGCCGGCTGATGCCCGAGCAGGTGTGGGGCGTGCTCTTCAACGAGGCGGACCGTCTGGACGCGACGAACCAGGACCTGACGTCGTCGCGGCTGGGGATGCTGATCCGGTTCGATGCCAACCCGGCCTCGACGGCGGACACGACGAACCTTGACCCGGTGCCGTCGCCGACGTCGGACCGGCTTCGGGGCGGGCTGGGGGTCATCCTCTTCGACCGGCAGGCGTACCTGGCACAGGGGTTCCCGGTGTGGGACGCGATGCTCGACCCGGCGAGGAACTACACCACGGGCAGCCCCAGCGAGCAGCAGAAAGAGACGTGGCTGGATCAAAACGGGACGCTGCTGATGGTCAACCGGTTCAACGGAACGTTGCTGAGGGCGGAGTAGGGGGGACGGTGGCGGCGGGTGGTCTGCGGGCAGGCGGATGTTCAAGGGACGGTCGGGATGGTGATGAATCGGTCCAAGTTCGGTCGGCGGTGGCGTGAGGCGACGGGCGTCGCGTGCGCCGGCGGGGGGCCGGGACGGGCGTGTCGCCACGGCCGGGGCGAGGGCGTCCCGTGGGCGGGGGGGTTCACGTTCACCGAGGTGATGTTCGCGGTGGTGATCCTGGGCATCGGGTTCATCATGATCGCGGCCATCTTCCCGGTGGCGATTCGCCAGACGGCCCAGTCCACCGAGGAGTCGCTGGCGGTGACGGCGGCTGAGCGTGCCGCCGCGACGATCGCGCTGCGGGCGACGGAGCAGCTCTTCCCGCCGACCGCGCCTGCGGGCATTGTGAACATCCCGGTGACGCAGTTCGAGTACCACCCGCCGCTGGTGGCACTCGGCGAGGCATATCGGAACGTGGGCGGGACGAAGGTGATCACCAACCCGGACGCGGCGCTGCAGTGGGTGTCGTTTGCGGGAGACCTGGTTTCGACCGTGGACCAGCGGCTGGGGTTTGCGGTGGCCTACGCGCGGGGCGGGCTGGTGACGAACAACGGGGCGGTGCCGCCGCGGCAGATCCTGCCGGCGCCGACGATGCGGGTCGTGGTGGTGGTGGCGCAGTCGCGGAACACGCCGCGGTTCAACGAGACCGACGCGACCGCGACGACGTCGCAGGACGTGCGGATCCCGCAGGCCACGCCGCCGGGGGTGACGCAGTGGACGACGCAGTACCTCGACGAGCTGCGGACGCCGGCGACGCTGCAGTTCAAGCGGCTGCGGGCGCGGTTCCTCAAGGGCGAGAACGGCGGCCCGGACCTGATCCGCTTCACGGACGAGGGGTCGAACATGACCACCGGCGGCACGGGCCCGCTGGACGGCGCGTCGGCGGTGGCCCCGGGTACGTTCGTGATCATCGCGGACGCCGGCAACGGCAACCCGACGCTGGTCCGCCAGCCGGGCGATGCGACGACGAACTTCAACGCGAGGGCCAACGGACGGGTGCTGCGGGTGGGCCAGCCGGCGCGGGGTTCGGCGGCGCGGTCGCCGACGTTCGAGCTGGTGGCCGGGCAGGACATCTCGTCACTGCCGGCGCAGGACCGCCCGCCGTACTTCGAGGGGAGCTTCGGGAGCGGGTCGATCGTGGAGGTGCTGGTGCTGGGCAGGGCGTTGCGTGACCCGACGCGTCCGTTCAACGCGACGACCAATCCGTACATCGGGGCGGCGATGGACGTGGCGGTGTACACGACGACGGTGGCGCTGCGGCCCTGACGTGACGGGCCGGCGGGGGAGCTGCCGGGGTCGGCGGCGGGCGGAAACCGGGGGGAGTGTGGCGGACGGGAGTTGCGGTCTTCGGTACGGGCAGCCCATGGTGATGACGACGCGACAGGACGGAACGGTGCGAGCCGCGCGGCGGCGTCGGAGCGGCGCGAGGCCATGGGAGCGCGTCCCGGGTAGGCGCGTCCCGGTTAGGCGCGTCCCGGGTAGGCGCGTTCTAGGTGAGCGCGTCCCGGGCGCCGCGGCGCTGCGTGGCTTCACCTTGGTGGAGCTGATGGTCGCGGTGGCACTGGTGCTGCTGATCATCGTCGGGGTCAACGAGGTGTTCCGGCTGACGTCGGACACGGTGGGGGCGGGGCAGTCGCTGTCCGGGGCCTTGCGGGATCAGCGGGCGACGCGCACGACGCTGGAGGAGGACTTCGCCCACATCGCGCCGGACGCCCCGGCACTCATCATCCGCAATCAGGCGGTGGCGGCGTTCCGCAGCCGCGACGAACAGCTCGGCAGCGTCAACCCGAACAACCCGCTGCTGATCGACCTCAACGGCGACGGGCTGGCCAACGGCCCTGGCGAGGTGGTCTCCCCGGCCACGCCGGGGCAGCGTGTGCGCCGGGTCGATTCGATCACGTTCTTCGTGCGGCGGCCGCTGAGCCGTCAGACGGGCAACCTCGACAGCGGCGGCGTGCCGACGGACCTGCTCGGTCGGACGCTGGCGCAGGAAGCGATGGTCACTTACGGGCACCTTCGGCTGCCGAACAACCGGACCACCGGCGGGTTGCCTACTCCCAGCTACTTCGACCCGGCCCAGCCCGACTACGCCGCGGACAACCGCAACGACAACAACCGCTACGCGACGCAGTTCGTGCTGGGCCGGCAGCAGTTGCTGATGGTGCCGTTCGTGTCGCTGCCGGGCGAGACGGCCTGGCGGCCGCAGCCGCGCCGAACCGCCACCGACCCGCTCAACCTCACGCCGCTGTCGATGGCCACGCTTCGTCTGCGCAATCAGACGGCCACGGGCACGCAGGACGTGGTCGGCGTGAACATCTGGGAATCGCGCGTGGACCTGGCCGCCGGCGACCTGACGGACAACTCGACCGTGGAGCTGTGGGGGCGTACGCCGCTGACGCTGGCGAGCTTCGCCCAGCGGCTGGCGGAATATGAGCGCGACGTGCTGGCGTCCGGGGGGCCGGGCAACGGGCGTTACAGCAACCCGCTGAACCTGGGGCTGTGGTTCCTTCCGGTTTCGTCGGACAGCTACGGCGACGTGCCCGGCCCGCGGCGGGCGCGGGAGTCGCTGGTGTATCGGGTGAACGCCAACCCCTTCGGCCCGCGGGATTTCCTGGGCCCGGCCAACAACCAGCTCGCGACGACGCTGGCACAGTCGGCGCCCGTGTTCCTGCCGCGGTGCACCAACTTCATCGTCGAGTTCGCCGGGGACTTCATCACGCAGGACTCGCGGCAGATCGTCAACGGCTTCCCGAACGACAACTACGGCGTGGCCTACGCGGCGGTGCCGGACGGGGAGATCGATTACGTGGTGCACAAGGGTGCACGGCGCATCCGCTGGTACGGCCTGCCCCGCTACACCAACTCCGGGGACGTGGACGCGACCAGCGCCGGCTTTGGCGACTACATCGGGCCGCGGGTGGCCGGAACGACCACCGCGACGGTGTCGTACACCGCGGCGAACTCGCCGACGGGTCAGGCGTTCACCGTTCGCAACACCAACCTGCTGCCGGACGTGGTGCCGCTGTCGGACGTGCTGGCGGCGATCGCCAACAGCACCGTGCGGACGGGCAACGTCGCGCCGTTCGAGCGGGTGATCATGACCGACCAGACGGTGCAGCCGCCGGGTCAGTTCTTCTATGACCTTGAGCAGTCGAACAACCCGGTGCGGGTGAATCGCTTCCTGCCGCCGCAGCCGAACTACGCCGACACGACGGTGACCGGGGCCAACGCGTTCACGTTGCAGCGGGCCAACTACGTGGTGGCGTGGCGCGGCGGCGGGCCGCGGTTGGTGCGGCTCACCGTGGTTCTCGAAGATGCCGCTTCGCAGGCGGCCAGCCCGCAGACCTTCGAGTACGTCTTCACGTTGCCGTACTGACGCGGCCGCGGCGGAGGTGGGCGGCAGTGGGAGTCTGGCGGGCGATGACGGAGGCATGCAGGGGACGGAGGCGTGGAGGTGACGGAGGCGTGAAGGGGACGGGGGTCAGGTGGGGAGGAGCGGGTTGGGGAGCGGAGGGGGGCGGAGAGCGGAGAGGGGTGGGGGCGGGGGGGGGGCGGGGGACACCACGAAAGCTTTTCACGGTCATGACTTGCACGATCGCCAACCCGAACGTTCCAGGCCCCGGTGACGACGTCCAGACGGCGGTCTTGGTGCCGCCGTGGCCGAGTGAGGCCCCGTGCGTTGGCGCGCCCGGGGGCGGGGGCGTCGCGGTCATGGGGAGACGGCGGCGCGGTCATGAGCCCCGGCGCGGGTCGGTGCTGATTCTGGTGGTGGCGGTGCTGGTGCTGCTGGCATTGATCGGCACCGCGTACATCGCCACCAGCTCGTCGGACCGCAGTGCCGCGCAGACGAGCGGGGCGACCGCCGCGGTGGACACGCTGGCCGGGGGTGTGGTCGAGTCGCTGGCGGGACGGGTGGCGGCCGAGCGACTCGAGACGGATGTCAGCGGTGTGGCGGTGATCCGTCCGGAGGCGACGGCGTACTTCGGGTTTGACGCGCCCACCTCGCTGACGCGGGACGGCGGGCTGCAGGTGCTGGCGGCGCGGGTGCCGTTTGCGCCGCAGGCCAGCAACACGCTCTCGCCCGGGGCCCGGCCGCGGTGGCCGTTCCTCTCGGCGCCGCTGAACGCGACAGAGAGCGACCCCGGCTTTTTCGTGAACCCTGCGCCGAACGCGGCGATCGATGCCGGCAGTTTTGGCGGCACGTCCACGCTCAACCGCCTGCGTTGGGGCCTCAACGAGGCGGAACGGCGCGGCACGCGCACCGGCCACAACACGGCCGCCATCGCCGCGGTCACCCTGGCCAGTGACGGTCAGCTCTATCCGGCGTTTTTCACGACGACCGACGGGCAGACCGGCTACGTCATCGCGGCCGACGCCGACGGCGACGGCATCGCCGACAGCGGGCTCGTGCCGCTGGGCGGGCTGCCCAACCCCGAGTTCGCGGGGATCACCTTCTACTACGGCCTGCGCGTCATCGACAACAACTCGGCGTTCAACGTCAACACCGCCTGGACCACCGGCGACGACCGGCTGGTCGCGGGCACCACCGCCGTGCCCGTGCGGAACAACCGCCTGTTTCCGTCGGCCATCGGGCTGAAGGAGACGACCACGCCGCGGGATGTCGGCAGCTTCATCAAGCTGGATGAGTTCGACGGCACCAGCAGCGGCTTCGACCTCGTGGCGTACCGCGCGGGGCGGCTGGGGGACTCCAACCCGCTGCAGAACCGGGCGATCCCGGTGGCGGATGTGGACCCGGCGACCGGGCGGCCGGCCACCGTGCGGCGGGTCGATTTCGCGTTCATGACCCAGCACGAGCTGATGGACAGTCAGCTCATCCGTCGGCTGGACTTCCCGGGCGTGCACGGCCCGCCGACCGGCGGAGATTTCTCGCGCTTCACGCCGTTCACGCTGGCCGAGCAGGGGCAGTGGGCCGAGGGGTTCGTTCTGGCGCAGCGCGACCCGGTGGACACGTACGCGGTGGCGCTGTCGAAGCGGACGCCGCTGGAGCAGCTTTTGCCCAACTCGCTCTACCGCCTCTCCGACTCGCCGAATGCGTCGAACTTCGGCGGCGTGATTCGCTCGCGGCCGTACCCGGCCAGCGACATCGGCTGGCGGCGGCCCACGCCGGACGTGTCGCACTGGTTCAACGACAACTTCAACTACGACGTGACCGGCGGGCAGGACCCGCTGACCGTGCTGAACCTGCGTCCGCTGGTGGTGGCGAGCAACCCGGTGTCGCAGGCGGTGCGGTTCAAGGCGCTGCCGCTGGAAGCGGTCGCCCCGGCGGACCCGGCGGCCGGCCCGCGGTTTGACGTGATGCACCCGTACGTGCGGCTGTGGCGCGACCCGACGGACGCGCCCGCCGTGCCGGTGAACGAGCGTGTCGGATACGCGCCGGGTGAGATCGTCTATTTCCCGGTGACCGGGCGGTACTACATCCAGAGCGGTGTGACCACGCTGGCGGCGAACATCGCCCCCAACAGCACCAGCCCCGCCAACACCTGGCGTGTGCACAACGGCCCGGTGGTGCCGACGAAGGTGGACCTGAACACGGCACCGTTCGGCGACCTGTGGCGCGCGTTCTACCTCACGATGTCGTCGGACGCGATCAACCCCAGCAGCCCGGCCAACACCGTCTCGCCGTTCGGGGCCGAGCCCAACCCGTACAACATCGCGGTCAACTACCTCGGGATGGACTTCAACAACCTCGGCGCGGCGGCCCACACGATCAACCCCGCGACGACGGCCACCCAGCACCCGCAGCGGATGTTCCGCTCCAACATCAAGGACACGGTGGGCAACACCTACCTGCGGCCGGACCAGATGGTGCTGCTGCGGGCGGCGCAGGCGGCCGTGAACGCGGAGTACCTGCGGTCGCTGTGGACGATCAACCCGTCGGCCCCGCTGATCCTGCGTGACAACGTGCCCAGCCGGACCATCCGGCTGACGGCCACGATCAACGGCACGCCGACGCCGGTGGCGGCCACGGTGTTCGCCGCGCCGCGCGGCCTGTACATCACCGAGGTGTACATCAACACGGAAACGCGCAAGATCGAAATCCCCACGGGCAGCGGCAACGAGTTCAACAACCCCGGCGGCTACATCGCCGTCGAGCTGTACAACCCCTTCCCGTTCCGCATCCGGCTGGACGGCTGGCGGCTGCAGGTGGTGGACCGCACCGCCGCCAACTCGGTGTCCACAGGTCGGCAGGTGACCGACCTGTTCGTCTTCGACGCGTCGGTGTTCGTCGAGCCTTACGGCACGCTGGTGCTGGAGAACTACGACCCCTCGGGCAGTGGCGTGGCGCCCGGCGTGTCCTCCGGGGCGTACGTGCCGGTGCCGGCGACGTATCGGCCGGCGGGCTCGGGGCTGCCGGCGGGCGGCCCGATCGCCAACCACGTGTTCATCCCCGGCCTCGAGCGGGTGTACCTCGGGTCGGGGCCGGGCGTGGCCCGCGGTGAGCTGGTGCTGACCCGGCCGCGGAATGCCGGGCTGGCGCCGAACATGCTCGTGACGCTCCCGGTCACCGGCGGCGGGGCGGCCACGCTCGACGCCGTCCCCGTGGACAGCATCGACCTGACGGCCGTGGCCATGGGCCCGGCGGACCCGAGCGACCAGGACGCCCCGGCCTACGCCTACCACTACGCCCGCCGCACCGACGGCTGGCAGTTCGTCTACCCCGGGCGGTACACGGCTAACCCCGCCAGCCTCGCCGCACTGGTGCGGCAGCAGGGGCTGCGCGTGTACGACTTCAAGGGCCCGGCGGTCGATCCCAACGGCGACAGCGGCATCTGGGCCGCCCCGCCGGTGGGGCTGGGCACGGCGGCCAACAGCGACGGTCTGGCCACCTACACCGGCGACGGCGCCAACATCCCGGGCACCTTCCCCATCCAGATCGCCAACATCGGCTTCGGCGGGCCCAACGCGCCGCTGTCCAACGCCACCTCCGGCAACAACAACCGTTTCCCCTTCGGCGGCTTCCTGCGGAACCTCGACGTGCTGCAGGTGCCGTTCATCTCGCCCGTGCGGATTCACGCGGTGGGCAACCCCAACCTGCAGTATGAGGTGATTTCGCTGACGCAGGACGCGGCCTTCGCCGAGGACACCGCGACTGACAACAACGGCGAGGAGAACATCGGCCGCTTCACGCCGATCGTCGTGCCGGCCCCGGCCAACAGCCCGCCGCGGACGCGGGGCGTGGCGACCATCGACGAAACGTCCAGCGACTGGGAGCTGCTGCGGTACGGCTGGGCGTCGGACATCCTCGACCACCTCACCGTGCGGCCCGCGACGTCGCCGCACCTGCCGCACGCGGCCGTCCGGAAGGTGCAGGGGGCGATCGGCGGCAACGAAACCTACACGGTCGCCAGCTACCCCGAGACCGATCCGCTGCTGCGGCCGCAGCCGGTGTCGCCCAAGCCGGCGACGTTCGAGCGGCCCAGCCCGACGACCGCGTACGACGTGGGCGAGCAAGGGCTGGTGAACATCAACACGGCGCCGCTGCCGGTGCTGGCGGCCGTGCCGTGGGTGCGCAACGCCAACCCGCTGATCGAGCGTGCGGCCAACGTGAACATCGCCCGGTCCATCATCGCGCACCGCGAAAAGAACGGGCCGTTCCGCTCGCTCTTCGACCTCAACGCCGTCCGCATCATCGACCCCAACACGGGCACCGAAACGGCGTTCACGCTGCGGGTCGGCGGGGCGGGGCTGCAGTACACGCCGCCGGCCGACCCGGGGCTGTTCCCCGGCCTCTCGGACCCGTTCGACGCGAACTTCCTTGCGAACTTGACGAACGACAACGGCGACTTCTCGCCGCTGGGCGATGCGGGCAACAGCCCAGTCGGTGTCCGCCCCGTGCCCGACCCGGCCTTCCCCGGCCGGCGGGGTAACCGCAACACGGACAACTCGCCGTTTGCTCAGGCGAACCCGAGCCTGCAGCGTAAGCCGCCGGGCGACTTCGAGTCGCAGTTCCTGGTGATCACGGCCGTGTCCAACCTGCTCACCACGCGGTCGGACACGTTCACGGCCTACCTCGTCATCGAGGGCTGGCGTGATGCGGGCACGCCGCGGGCCACGCGTGTGCTGCAGCGGCGATACGCCTACATCCTCGACCGCATGGGCGTGTCGGCGAGTTTGCCCCAGCCGCTGTTCACGCCGGGGGTGCCGGCGCAGTCGGGTGTCATCCGTCCCGACCTTGTCGGCGGCCCGCGGCCGGACACGACGGTCCGGGTGTCGCCCATCCCGGTGCGCTGACGGTCGTGCGGTGCGATGGCGGGTTGTCGGGCGCGGCTGCCGGCGGCCTGCAGGGTTATTCGATCACGCGGACGAGGCTTCGGCCTTCGAAGAGCATTTCAAAGACGCGCTCGACGTCCTCGTTGAGCAGGCGGATGCACCCCAGTGACGCCATGCGGCCGATGCTCTCGGGCTCGATGGTGCCGTGGATGCCGTAGCTCAGCCGTCCGACGGCATCGCCTTCGACGCCGGTGAGGCCGATCCAGAACTCGCCGAGGGGGTTCATCGGGTCGTCGGCGTGGATGATGCCTTCGCCGCGGGGCGAGTAGTAGGTGGGGTTGCGCAGCTTGTTTTCCGGCGTCACACGCCACAGCCCGGTGGGCGTGGAGTCGTTGCTGCCCAGCCCGACGCGGAAGGTCGTGATGTAGACGCTGTCTTCGCCGCCGGGCGAGCCGAAGAACAGGTCCATGGTGAAGCGCCGCTTGTCCACGACCGCGTGAATGGGGCCGCGGATGACCTTGAGCGTCTGGCCCGCCCGCACACGGCGGGCGTCCGGGATGTTGTTGATCCGCAGCAGCAGCTCGTACGGCACGGCGTACTCATTGGCGATGCGGGTGAGGCGGTCGCCAGGGCGGATGGTCACCGAATCGACCCACGGGTCGCCGGCGATGCGCTGCGGCGAAAACACCAGCACCTGGTTGATCTGCTGGAGCAATTGCCGTGCGGCGGCGGCATCGGCGTCATCGGCGAACTCCCCGAGCAGCAGCGCGCGGTTGACCCGCTCGCGCGCTTCGACCAGCCGGCCGGCCGCCTGCAGGGCCTGGCCTTCGCGCAGAGCGGCGGGGGACGACTCCGTGATCGGCCGCGGCGCCGTCAGCTGGACGGCCGGCGCGTCGGGCGGCAGCGCGACCCCCGGCGGGCGGCTGCCGGCCAGCCCCGGGGCGACCGGAGACGCCGGCGGGACGGTCGCAGGGGCGGTCTCGGCCGCAGAGGCCGACGCGGCCGCGTCCGTCGTCGGCGTCGTCAGGGTTGGCGTGGTCTGGGTCGGCGCGGAGGGTGGGGCGGGCGACGACGAGGCAGGCGGGGTGAGCCCGGCCGGCGCGGGGGTCTCGGTCGTCCTTGGCGGGGTCACCGGGCGGACGGGGGTGTCGGCGTGGGCGGTGTCGGGGGTGCCCGCGGCGAATCGGCCGCCGGTGTTCCACCACACGATGACGGCCGACGCGCCCGCCACCAGCGCGATGCCCGTGACCGCCTTGGCCAAGCCACTACGTCGTCGTCGCATCCGTCAGCTCCGCAAGATCCGAACATCCGTGAGCACAGCGGGCGGGCGTTCCGTCCGCCGGACCCGCACAACCCTTCCAGACGCTACAGGTATCGGCTGCCGCCGGTTATAGCTTGGGCGAAAGCCGTCGGGCGACCGCACGTCGGCCGCGTTTTTTCCGCCAGCAGACCCTGCGGGTCGGCGTGAGGGGCGGAAGGGGTGGCCGCGTTCCGGGGGGGACGGGGTCGTTTGGCCGTAGGCGGGAGCGGCTTCGGCCTAGAGCCGCATGCAGTTGACGCCGAAGCGTCGGATGCCGCCGTCGGTGGCGAGCATCGAGACACGGACGTCGTGCGGCATCATGGGCAGCTCGGGGACGATCTGCTCTTCGAAGGCCAAACCGCAGGTGACGCCGAGGAAGTCGCCGCTGCCCAGGAAACGGTCGTAAAAGCCCATGCCGCGGCCGATGCGTGCCCCCTGACGCGTGAAGCCCAGCCCGGGGACGACGGCCAGATCAATGAACTCGGCCGGGACCGGCTTGCCACTGACCGGCTCGCGGATGCCCGGCCCGGTGGTGGTCATCTCGGTTTGAAGGCTGGTGATCTCGACAGGGAGCATGCGTCGCTGGTCCCACGAGACCTTCGGTACCGCCACCGTCTTCCCCGCCTGCCAGCACTTGAGCGCCAGCGGCAGCGTCTCGACTTCGATCTCGGTGGAGATGTACAGCATCACCACACGGGCCTGGGCGAACTCGGCCGTGGCCGACAGCAGGCTGCACGCCGCCAGGCTCTTCTCGTGCCGTACGGCCGGCGGCATCGCTTCCAGCAAGGCGCGGAGCTTCTTGCGAATCTCCGCCTTGGCGGTGTGCATGGCGGTCGTGGTGCCGAGGTCTGCCGAATAGCCGGAGGTCGCGGGGGTCATGGAGATGGGCGGTAAGGTCAAAGGATGCGTCTGCAGGCTTTCGACAGCTTTCGCGGCAGGACGTGCCTTACGCAACACAGTCTAACCCGTCCACGGTGAGGTGGAGAAGGAAAAACATCGGCGTCTGTAGATTTCATCGGACGAAACGGGGCACCCCCACTATTCAATCCTTTGAATCGGGATTGAGCGGGACATCTTTTCCGTAATCTTGTTCGCCTGCGGCAGCTCGCCAGCGGGCTAGTCGCTCGGCGACACTCGCTTCGAAGCCGCGCAGCGTCGGGCGGTAGTATGTTTTGTCCACGCCGAGGTAGTCCTGCTGGACGTGGCCTTCGGGGTGGTCGTGGGGGTTCTGGTAGCCTTCCCCGTGGCCGAGCCGGGCGGCACCGGCGTAGTGGCGGTCGCGGAGGTGTCTGGGCACCGGGAGGGTCCGGCCTTCGCGGACATCGTGCATGGCGTCCCAGATGGCGCGTGCGGTGGCGTTGCTCTTGGGGGCGGTGGCCATGTAGACGGCCGCCTCGGCGAGTGTGAGCTGGCACTCGGGCATGCCGACGCGTTCGGTGATGTCCCATGCGGCGGCGGCCACGACGAGGGCGTGCGGGTCGGCCAGGCCGATGTCCTCGCTGGCGAGGATGGCGATGCGTCGCGCGATAAACCGCGGGTCTTCGCCGGCTTCGAGCATCCGGGCGACCCAGTACACCGCCGCGTCGGGGTCGCTGCCGCGCATGCTCTTGATCAGCGCGCTGGCCGCGTCGTAGTGCTCATCGCCCGTGCCGTCATACACCACCGCCTTGCGCTGCATGGACTGCTCGGCCAGCGCGAGATCGATGTGCAGAGCGGCCGCCTGCCCGCCGCCGCTGCCGGGCCGGCTTTCGCTGAGCACGGCCAGCTCCAGGGCGTTGAGCGCACGGCGGGCATCGCCGTCGGAGAGCGTGGCCCAGAGGCGCAGCGCCTCGTCGTCCACCGTGATGGGCAGGCCGCCAAAACCGCGCTCGCGGTCGGCCAGCGCGCGTCGCAGGAGCAGGATGATCTCGTCTTCCGTGAGCGGCACGAACTGGAAGATCTGACTCCGGCTCACCAGCGGCGCGTTGACGGAAAAAAACGGGTTCTCCGTCGTCGCCCCCACGAGGACGATGTAACCCGCTTCCACGTCCGGCAGCAGGACGTCCTGTTGCGCGCGGTTGAAGCGATGGATTTCGTCGAGGAACAGCACCGTCCGCCGTCCGCCGCTTTCCAGCCGCCCCCGCGCCGCATCCAGCACCCCCCGAACCTCCTTCACCCCCGCGGCGGCCGCGTTGAGCGACTCGAAGTGACACCGGATGGACTGCGCGATCAGCCGCGCCAGCGTCGTCTTGCCCGTCCCCGGCGGCCCGTAGAACAGCACGGAAAAGATCCGGTCCGCCTCCAGCATCCGCCGCAGCAGCTTCCCCGGCCCCAGGATGTGGGACTGCCCGACAAACTCAGACAAATCCCGCGGCCGCATCCGCACCGCCAGCGGCGCCACCGCGTCGAGGTGCTTCTGACGACTGCCGGCGAAAAGATCCATGCCGAGAGTGTAACCCCTCGATGGGGCTAACGCGGTGGACCGCTTCCGCCCCAGCGGTCCCGGATGCCGTCATCGAAAAGACTCAGCGTCCAGTCACCGCTGCGCCTCGAATCCACATGCCCGTCGAAGAATGCGAGGTTCGAGCGGCTTCCATGTCGTCGGTGGCCAATACGTTCGCGGGGGCTCCCCGGCAGATGCTCAGGACGCCAGATCATCAGCGCCGGCTCGAAGTAAAGATCCCCGAGAACAAACCGAGCCGAGCCCAGCGAGTCCGCAGCTTCGACGAGCATGGGCACCTCCGAAGGCTGCTTGATCCGACTCCAGACCACGGGCGGAGAGTGTCGCCACAGGGGCTCGGAGTCGAATGCAAAGGCGTTCATCAGGAAGTGTGATGAGACAAACTCGGTGACCGGGTGTGAGGGGCAGTGCAGCGATTTGAGGCGTTGCAGGTCGGCCCATTGCCAACTCCGACCGGACAACATCACATCGCCGACCGCCTCGACCCAGAGCGGCTCCGTCGTGTTGAAGTCGATCGCCCCGCGCGGCACCCTGCCCTTTCCGTTTTCCTGCACGTACGTGAGCAACGCCGTTGCGGTCTGACGCAGGTTGGATGCACATACGGTCGCCTGAGACTGACGACGTACGTGGACTGTTGCAGGTATGAGCAATGCCAGCAGTACGGCCACAACACCCAGCGTGACCAGCAACTCAACGAGTGTGAAGCCCACGATCACGGTGGGCCATGGCCATCTCCACCGCTCTGCCGTCATCCGGTGGTCGTGCGACGGCTGGCATTTCGCCCCGCGGTGGCTCGTGCTGAGGTTGGCCAGAAGCACCCTACACCTCCACTCATCGCGAGGGCTTGAGCTGATTGGGATCCCGGATGGCCTGGATTCCGCTGCTGGTCGGACGCGGTCCATCGTGCCTGAGCACCTCATCAAGCCATCGTTGAGTGTGCCCGCACTCGGCGTGTTGCCGCATCCGGTCCACTGCGGCCCGAATCTCGTCCATCGCCTTCGAGTTGCGACGCGACGCCTCAAGGCAGGAATACTTGAATAGTAAACTCGCGAAGGAGTACTGCAACGACGGGTAACCGCGACCGTCCGTCCAGCCCTGCTCAATGGCGGCAAGCAACTGTCCCCGCTTCGCTGTATCGTGCATGAACTTGTCGTCAAGGAGCGGATCGAAGGCGTCCGCCGCGGCGATCAGTGACCTGGCAACCCGCCCTCGCCTCGACACAAAATCACGATTCGCTTCCAGCAGACGTGTGCGGTCTTCCTTGTCAAGGCCGAGAAATGGCGCTCTCGCCTCGAGATCCAGTACGAACGAAACACGCTCGTCCGCCCACGGATAGCCCTCGTGGCTCGACAGAGCCAGCAGCAGTCGCCCGAGGCGAAGCCGTTCCGCCGCATCCATCCGATTGTCCCGAGTGATCCGCCGCTGAAGATGATTGAGCACCCAGTCGCGGCACCGCTCCGCCTGGCTGTCAAAGATCCCCTCACTGCGGAAGCCCCACTCGTCTTTGAGCGTCACCTCTGCAATCTTGCGGTCGCCGAAACTCCCGGGGCGGATGCCTCCGGCCACGGCTTCACTCAGATCGGCTATCGCCTGGGTCATCCATGCACGCTGACCTGCATCGTCGGCGTCCGTCGAAAACGTCAATGCAAGCTTGCGCCACACGCTGTCGAGGGGCTCAACATCACCCCTCACAAACGGCAGTTCCTGCACCATGCGTGTCAAGGGAACCCGTGGTTGCTCGGCGACGACCCGCCCGGTCGCATGAGTCCACTCCGACGCAGCGCAGGCCATCAACAGGGTGATAGGGATCAGGCCAGATCGGCCGGATGCAAAAGGTGTAGCGGATCGAAACATGGAGACCTCAGCACGAAGAAGTACTCACAGCAGCCAGCGCATCGTGTCTGCCATTGTTCGCACTACAACTCAGGCGGATCAGGGATGAAACATGGTTTGCAGCCGGCGGAGTTCAGCTTAAACCAGACCCCATCTCGCTCATGCCCCGGGATGTCCAACACCCAACCGTCAGCACAACCGCCCGTGGCCAGGCACGGTATACACATGGTGTCACCCGGTTGTCATGGACAATTGGGTGCAACAGTTCCCGGCACGTTGCCCATCCAACGCATCTCGCAAGCCCTTGGCACCCTTACGCCGGGGATTGCCAGAGCATGTTTGACAATGCCCAGCCCGAGCACGCCAAGAAAGGGAATCAGCACCGGTAAGGCAAGGATCCTGCTGTCAGGGGAAGAGAGCTGACCAAGGCGGAACCTCGAACGCCCAGCACCTCCCGTCTGACAAACAACATCGTCACCGCTGGAGATTCGAGAAGCCAAGCGGGGAATCAGAGCAAGGGGGGGGGGGACAGTTCATACATTGGAAGTTAACTGGGTGAGGCGAAAGTGTCAAGAGAGCGCAGAGACCGAGAAGATCTTGTCGGTACAAACCTCCTTCACCCCCACCGCCGCCGCGTTCAGCGACTCGAAGTGACACCGGATGCATTGCGCGATGAGCCGCAACAGTGAATCCGAAACCTGCTGAAGACTGCGCGTCAATAGGTCTATTCCGATCGTGTCGTTCCTTCGGCCGTTTGACCGTCGCCTATACAAAGGTGCCGACCCCCAAGACTGGAGGTCGGCACCCGCTGATTCCGAAACGGTTCCTGCAGCTCGGCTTACGCCCGGCGACGACGCATCAGCGCCAGCCCCGCGACCCCCACCACGCCCAGCGCAGACGGCTCGGGGATCACCACCAGGCCCGCCACCACGCCCGGGGAAGCCACGTCCTTCAGCGTCGTGTTGGTGATGTCCGGGTTCACGATCAGCGCTTCATACGCCCCGTCCACACCGATCGCCGAGCGGCCCCAGCTCGCGCCGAGGTCGTTGGCCGCCGTGACGGTGAAGGGGTTGGCCAGCGCTGCCGGAAGGGCGTAGATGGAGAAGCCGTTCGCGCCCGTCGGCCACGGCGCGACGACGTCGTAGATGACGAGGTCCGTGACCTGATCGTCGGCCGAGACGATCGCCAGCGCTTCCTGACCCGTCGTTAGCGCGGGGCTGAACAGCGACGCGAAGCCCGTGTAGGGGAAGGGCTGGGCCGGCACGGTCCCGGTGTACGTGGTCGGCGTGTTGGCCAGGCTCGGGAATGAGGTCACGTTGATGACCTGGATCCCGCTGCCCCAGATCGACTGGAAGGTGGCAGCAGGCTGCTGGGTGATGACCGCGACGCCGCCCGACGCCAGCACGGTGCCCGTGGGGAACGGACCGCTGATCTGGTTGTCGGCGATGTCGATGAACCGCCAGCCCGAGAGGTCCACTGCGGCGGGGCCGATGTTGGCGATTTCGATCCACTCGTTGGTGCTGCCCTCGGTCCCGGCAAGGTTATAGAAGATTTCGGTGATCACGATCGTCCCGTGGGCCGTGCCGGCCGCCGCCAACATGGCCACACCCAGACCCACACCCCAAGGCATCGCCTTCATGTTTTCGTCTCCCTTCCGTCAGGTCATCGCTTGCAGCGCGGCAGGCGGGACGCGGTGTCCCATGACCTTCCCCGCTCAGCGGTTGTCGGAGTGAGATAGATAACACGGATGGCGACTGGGCCATGTGAGTCGCGTGAGAGTTATGTAAGAGTTGTGTGAGGGTGAGGCCGCGGGGGCGTTCTGTGAGCGGGTTTTGCGGGCGTTAACGCGGATGCAACCGCTTGACGCTCAGCCGGCCAGCGCATTGTGTCGATTCCGAGAGGGGTTACGTCCCGGGCGGCCGTCCGACCCCGGCTTCGGGTGCGCCGTCGTCGGCGACGGCCGGCGGACTTCTCGCCGGCGGGGCGGCACCGGTCGAAGGTGGGGAGCAAGGAGTCGAAAGCATGTGCGGCATTGTCGCGTACGTCGGGCGGAAGCTGGCGCAGCCGCTGCTGATCGAAGGGCTCAAGCGGCTGGAGTACCGCGGTTATGACTCGGCGGGGATCGCGGTGGTTGACGCGACGGGGCGGCTGCACATCCGCCGGGCCGTGGGGCGGATTTCGGTGCTGGAGTCCACGTTGCAGGGCGCGGGGGCGTTGCCGCCGGCGTCGATCGGGCTGGCCCACACGCGGTGGGCGACGCACGGGGGCGTGACCGAATACAACGCGCACCCGCACACCGAGTCGGGCTCGGCGGAGACGGCCGGGCGGATCGCACTGGTGCACAACGGCATCATCGAGAACTACGCGGCGCTGAAGAAGGTGCTGAGCGACAAGGGGTACACCTTTTACGGGCAGACGGACACGGAGGTGCTGGCGAAGCTGATCGCCGACCTGTACGGCGAGCTCAAGCGGCAGGCGGGTGAGGGCGGGGCGGCGGGGGCCGCGGGGGGGGCAGGCGGCGCGGGGGGGGCAGGGGACGCGGGGGGGGGTCCTCCTGCTGCAGAAGGCGGTGCAGGCGGCGCTGCACGAGGTGCAGGGCACGTACGGCATCGCCGTGGCGTGCGCCGACGAGCCGGACACGCTGGTGGTGGCGCGCAAGGGCTCGCCGCTGATCGTCGGCGTCGGCGAGGACGAGTACATCGTCGCGTCGGACCGCTCGGCGATCGTGGGGCACACCACGCAGGTGATCTACCTCAACGACCACGAGATGGCGGTGCTGCGGCCGGGCGCGTTCCGCACGTGCACGACCGACGACATCGAGGTCTCGCCGGTCATCGAGACGCTGGAGGACAAGCTCGAGGCGTACGAGCTGGGGGACTACCCGCACTACATGCTCAAGGAGATCTTCGAGCAGCCTTCGGCGGTGGAGCGGTGCCTCTCGGGCCGGGTGGACGTGCGGGAGGGGCGGGTGATCCTCGGGGGGCTGCAGCCGCACGCCAAGGAGCTGGTCAAGGCGCGCAAGTTCATCCTCACCGGGCAGGGCACGGCGTGGCACGCGGCGCTGGTGGGCGATTACGTCATGGAGGACCTCGCCAAGGTGTCCACCGAGGCCACCTACGCCAGCGAGTTCCGCTACCGTAACCCGCTCGTGGAGGAGGGGACGGTGTGCGTGGCGATCAGCCAGTCGGGCGAGACGGCCGACACGCTGGCGGCGCTGCGCGAAGCCAAGGAGAAGGGGGCGCTGGGGCTGGGCATCGTCAACGTGGTCGGCTCGACCATCGCCCGCGAGACCGACGGCGGCATCTACCTGCACGCCGGGCCGGAGATCGGCGTGGCCTCGACCAAGGCGTTCACGTGCCAGTGCGTGTGCCTGACGCTGCTGGCGCTGTACCTGGGCCGGCGGCGGTTCATGAGCCAGAGCCAGTGTCAGGAGGTGATCGAGGGGCTGCTGAAGCTGCCGGAGCAGATCATGCAGGTGCTCAAGCAGTCGGAGCAGATCCGCGACTACGCCCGCGAGTTCGTGGACCGGGAGAACTGGCTGTTCCTCGGGCGGGGGTATCACTATCCGGTGGCGCTGGAGGGGGCGCTGAAGCTCAAGGAAATCAGCTACATTCACGCGGAGGGGATGCCGGCGGCGGAGATGAAGCACGGGCCGATCGCGCTGATCACCGAGGGGATGCCGGTGGTGTTCGTGGCGACGCAGGGCAGCCAGTACGACAAGGTGCTGAGCAACATCGAAGAGGTGCGGGCGCGGGGCGGGCGGGTGATGGTGGTGGCGACCGCCGGCGACAGCCACATCCGCAAGTACTCCGACCACGTCATCGAGGTGCCCGACACGCTCGAGCCGCTGCAGCCGATGCTGTCGGTGATCCCGCTGCAGCTGCTGGCCTATCACGCGGCCGTGCTGCGCGGGTGCAACGTGGACAAGCCGAGGAACCTTGCCAAGAGCGTGACGGTGGAGTAGGCCGCCGTGCGGCGGGGAGCCGACGGTCCGCGACCGGGGCGGCGTGAGCGGGGGAAGACGTGGGCCGACGCTCCATCGGCGATGCGTCGTCGCAGTGCGTGGGCCCGTGTGCAATGGATTGATTCGCGGCTTGCCATCGGGGATGTCCGGACCCGACGGGGCATGCAAACCTTTATTGGATTACGAAGGTTGTGTGAGCTTCTTGCCTCGAGCGGCATCCGTGCCATGATGCATCCGCCCTCGGAGGGCGAGCTGCGTCCCGGGACGTGGACGCGTGAGGAGAGAAGCGATGCGGACGACGTGGTGGGTGCTGGCGGCGGCGGTGGTCTCGGCCGCGACGGGCGTGAACGCGGCGACGGTGACGAACACGTCGCCGACGGTGACGCAGAACTTCAACACGCTGGCCTTCCAGGGCACGACGAACTCGTTCGCGGCGTGGGCGACCTCCACCGGGCAGGCCTGGCAGCAGACCTCGAACCTGGGCTTACCGGCGGGTGGCCAGTACATCGCGAGCAACGGAGGCAGCACGCAGGGCTCCATCTATTCGTTCGGAGCGACCAACAGCACCGAGCGGGCGCTCGGTTCCGTCGCGTCCGGGTCCACCGCGACCCTCTATTACGGGCTCCTCGTCTCCAACGGGGGGACGACAGCGATCACCGAGCTGGCCATCGCCTACGTCGGCGAGCAGTGGCGGAACGGGGGCAACACGACGGCCCACACGCTGGCATTCGAGTACAGCACGACGGCGACGACGATCGGTGCTGTCTCGGGCTACATCGCCGTACCCTCGCTCGACTTCACAGGGCCGATCGCTACCTCGACGGCAAGTTCGCTCGACGGCAACCTGCCCGCCAACCGTGTCAGCATCAGCGGTGTCATCACGGGGTTGAACATCCTGCCGGGTCAGTCGGTGCGAATTCGCTGGGTCGACATCAATGATGCGGGTAACGACCACGGCCTGGCGATCGACGACTTCGCACTCACCGCGCGGTTCGCACCGGATGTCCAGGACATTCCGCTCCCGGCGGCTGCGGTGGCGGCGCCGGGACTGCTCGCCCTGACCGCCCTGCGGCGGCGTCGCTAAGCGGCCCATCGACGGATGGGCATACGCCAGCGGCGAAGCATCGCAACGCTCCTACCTCTGCTGGGAACACATCCACAGCGCCCGGCTCTGACCAGAGGCCGGGCGTTGTCGTTAAGCGACCGCTGGGAGCTGGAGCCATCGCTCCGGGGAAGCGGTTCGGCCGTCGGGACGCTTTGTGGCAGAGGCGGCCGATTCTGCACCGCAGCACATCACAGGATCGCAAGGACAAGCCCCCCGGGCCGCGGTAACCTTGCCGCATGGCGCTGCTCACCCGGATCCTTCGAACGGCTTTGAGCCATCCGTTGCGGACGGCCGTCGTCGATGACCGCGGCCCCCGCAGTTATCCGCAGTGTCTGGTCGGCGCGATGATGCTCTCGCGGCTGATCGACCGCGAGACCACCCGCGACACGGTGGGGATGCTGCTGCCGACGTCGGCGGCGACACCGCTGGCGATCGTGGGGAGCTGGCTGTCGCTGAAAATCCCGGTGCCGATCAACTTTCTGCTGGGTCCGGGCGAGATGCAGCATGTGATCCGCCACGCGGGCATCGACACGATCCTGACGGTGGGGCCGATGCTGGAGTTTCTGGGGGCGGAGGCCGGCAAGGGGGACGCCGGCAGGGCGGAAGCCCGAGGTGCGGGCGGGGGCATGGCCACCGGGGGCAAGGCGGGGGGGAAGGCGGGGGAGAAGGGGGGGGAGAAGGGGTGGGGGCGGCCGGCGGGTGTGCCGGAGGGGGTGAAGCTGGTGCGGCTGGAGGAGGTGCTGCCGACGATGGGCAAGCTGTCGTCGCTGCGGTGGCCGCCGCGGCTGACGGAGGACCAGACGGCCGTGCTGCTGTACACGTCGGGCACGTCGGGGATGCCCAAGGGGGTGCCGCTGACGTTCGGGAACCTCATGTCCAACGTGGAGGCGGGCATCCGCCGGGGGAACTTCACGAAGCGCGACGTGTTTCTCGGCGTGCTGCCGCAGTTTCACAGTTTCGGGCTCACGGCGTGTTCGCTGTTTCCGCTGGTGCTGGGGGCGAAGGTGGTGTATTCGGCCCGGTTCGTGCCGAAGAAGATCATCGAGCTGTTCCGGCTGCACCGGCCGACGGTGTTCATGGCGGTGCCGTCGATGTACGGGGCGCTGCTGTCGGTGAAGGAGGCGACTCGGGAGGATTTCGCGTCGCTGCGGATGGCCATCTCGGGGGGCGAGCCGCTTCCGGAGGCGGTGCGCCGCGAGATGTACGACCGCTTCGGCGTGCGGCTGATGGAGGGGTACGGGCTCACGGAGACGTCGCCGGTGGTGTCGTGGTCCACACCGGACGCCAACCGCGACGGGTGCGTGGGGAAGGTGCTGGACAACGTGGACGTGAAGATCGTCTCGGAGGACGGGAAGGTGCTGCCGCCGGGGGAGGCGGGGGAGATCTGGGTGTCGGGCCCGAACGTCTTCCACGGCTACTACCGCGACCCGGAGACGACCGCGTCGGTGTTCGCCGAGCTGACGCCGGGCGGGAGGAAGTACTTCAAGACCGGCGACATCGGCACGCTCTCGCCGGACGGCTTCCTGGCCATCACGGGTCGGAAGAAGGAGATGCTCATCGTCGGCGGGCTGAATGTCTTCCCGCGGACCATCGAGGAAGTGCTGTGCCAGCATCCGGGCGTGCGCGATGCGGGGGTGGTGGGGAAGGTCGACGACCTACGCGGCGAAGTGCC
Organism: Tepidisphaerales bacterium; assembly: GCA_046299715.1. Taxonomy (GTDB): domain Bacteria; phylum Planctomycetota; class Phycisphaerae; order Tepidisphaerales; family Tepidisphaeraceae; genus JBBRUM01. Next base: position 47,622 of record JBKBHU010000016.1, read on the forward strand.
GGTGGCGTTCGTGGAGATGAAGGAGGGGGCGGTGTTCGATGAGGCGGAGCTGAGGCAGTTCTGCCGGGAGCGGCTGGCGCAGTACAAGGTGCCACGGGAGATTTACCGGGTGGACAGCCTGCCGCGGACGCCGACGGGCAAGGTGCTGCGTCGCAAGCTCAAGGAGATGCTGGTGCACGAAGCGCCGAAGAAGGTGGACGCGTGAAGGAAGGAGTCGCTTCAAGGCGGTGCGCGCGTTTCACGCCAGCCCCGGGGTGACCCCTGTTACCGTCGCCGGTCGGGGAAAGCATTAGGCTGTCCACTGAGCTATCGATTCGCGGCGCCGCGTGTCAACATGGCACACGCGGTCGCCGTCGGGGCGGCCGGGTCCATCGGTAGCGGGGGGAGGGATGCGGCTGAGGAGGCGTCCATGCGGTCGGTCGGGAAGCGTCGGCGGGCGGTCGGCGGTGGTGAGGTCGCGCGGGTGGCAGCGATGGAGACGCTAGAGTGGCGGCGGCTGCTGAGCAGTGCGTTCGCGGTGACGGGGCTCACGCAGCTGCGCAACGACCCGACCTACGCGGGCATCGACGGCAGCGGCATCACGGTGGCGGTGCTGGACACGGGCGTGTTCGGCAATCACCCGGACCTGGTGGGCAACTTCCGCGGCTACGTGGACACGGTGCTGGCGCCGGCGCAGACGGCGACGTTCGTGACCAACCCGGCCGCCAGCCGCGACCGCGACGGGCACGGCACGCACGTGGCCGGCACGGTGGCCAGCACGAACCCGGCGATCGGCGTGGCCAACGCGGCGAAGTTCATCGGCGTCCGCGTGCTGCTGGACGCGGGCGAGCGGCTGCCGCGACACGACCCGCTGCTGGAAGGGCTGCAGTGGGTGCTGAACAACCACCAGCAGCACAACATCCGCGTGGTGAACATGTCGCTGGGTATCCGGAATAACCTCACCAGCCCGGTGAACAACGAGGTGTCGCGGCTGATGGCGACGCTGGAGCGCGTCGGGATCACGCTGGTCACCGCCAACGGCAACAGCTACGCGGATTTCCGCGCCGCGGGGGTGTCGTTCCCGGCCGTGAACTCGACGCTGGCGGTGGTGTCGACGTGGGAGGACGCGGGGATCGGCGACCCGCTGCCATACAGCACGGGCGGGGGCGACAACGCGGTCGCCATCGATTTTCAGCCGTCGGCGGACCTCATTTCCGCCTACAGCCAGCGGGCGAACCTGCCCAACCAGATCGCCGCGCCGGGCACGACCATCTATTCGACGTGGAACGGCGCGGGCGGGCGGATGTACAACACGATCCCCGGGACCAGCATGGCTTCGCCGTTCATCGCGGGGGTGGTGGCGCTCATGCAGGACGCAGCGCAGACCTTCGGCGGGACGTACCTCACGCCGGCGACGGTGGCGAGCATCCTGCGGGAGACCGGCGACACCATCGTGGACAGCCCCACGTCGGTGAACGCGTACGGGAACGACGCCGGGCAGCTGTTCGACCTGCCGGAGACGGGGCTGTCGTTCCCGCGCGTGAACGTGTACCGGGCCATCGAACGGGTGCGGTCGCTGTTCGTCGGGACCACCCCGCCGGGCGGCGGCCAGCCGGCGACGGGGAACGATGTGGACCGCACGCTGCAGACGGCGGTGGTCGTGGCGCCCATGGAGCCGGGCGACCGGCGGGTGTTCGGCGATCGGTCGATCGGGTTTGACGGGACCCAGTCCGTGGGCAACGCGGACGTGGACCTGTACAAGGTCGAGCTGTTGGCGCCGGGGATCCTCGATGTGCGGCTGAATGCGGTGGCGGGACAGCCGGCCGGGCGGTTTGCACTTCGCTTCTTCGACGAATCGGGCGACGAGCTGGGGGAGGTGACCGACGCCAGCGGCTACCCGGCCGGGCAGACGGCCCTGCTGCCGGCGGGGGTGTACTACGTCGGCGTGAGCGGCGAGGCGAACGTCAACTACGACGTGGTGAACGGGACGGGGGCGGTGGCGGCGACGACGGGGGCCTACGAGCTGGTGCTGGAGTCGGACTCGCCCGACCCGGACGGCGGGCTGCTGGCGGCCAACGAGGTGGAGCTGCTGGCCATCGACGACGTGGACGACGACGGCATCGGGTTTGTCACCATCGAAGGGGTCATCGGCACGGACGAGACCGACGCCGGCGTGCAGACGGTGGGCACGGCCGACGTGGACGTCTACGCGTTCATTGCGCCCGACAGCGGGTTCGTGGATATCGACCTCGAGGCGTTCGAGTCGGGGCTGGATGCGTTCCTCAAGGTGTTCGACGAGAACGGCAACCTGCTGGGCTTCGATGACGAGTCGGGCGACGAAGACGGCGACGCGTACCTGCGTGTGGCGGTGGAGCGCGGGCGGCTGTACTTCGTGGCGGCGTCGAGCTTCGAAGGGCGCAACTTCGACCCGCTCACGCCCACGGGCGGCTCGGCCGGCCCCGGAGCGAGCTTCGGGGCTTACCGGCTGTACCTGCAGTTCGTCAACGGCGACGCCGACGGCACGGCCTTGACGGCGACGCAGATCGGCCTGGGGACGCGTCAGGGCAACGTCGGCAACGACGCGGGCGTGCTCGTGGGGCTGGACGGCACGAAGGACGTGGACTTCTACCTTGTGCCGGCGTCGGCGGGGCGGGTGCGGTTCGAGGTGACGGCCGGCTTCGAGGTGTATCTGGCGGTGTTCATCTACGACGCCCAGGAAGACGACCTGCTGCTGGTCGGCGAAGCGGTAGGCACGTCGCCGACGGTGGAACTGCAGTCGTCGGCGGGTGAGCTGTTCTGGGTGGCGGTGACCGGGAGCGGCAACCGCGACTTCGACTGGTTCGCGGCCGGCAGCGGCTCGGGCGGCGGCACGGGGGCGTACACGCTTCGGGGCCAGATGGTGTCGCCGTCGGCACAGGGCAGGCGCGACGACTCGATCGCCGGGGCAAGGTCGCTTACGCCGGGCCAGACGGTCACCGGGGTGCTGGGACGCGACGGCAACGTGGCCGTGCGGGATGTGGTGAACGACGTGGACGTATTCCGCTATGTCGCGACGGGCAACGGGACGGCGACGGTGCGGGTGCGTGGGACGGGAGACCTGCCGCCGGACGTGTTCCTGCGGGTCTTCGACGCCGCGGGTAACGAGGTCGGCTTCAATGACGATGCGTCGGAGGCGACAACGGACGCCGAGCTGACGTTCGCGGTGACGGCGGGGCAGACGTACTACATCGGCGTCAGCGGCTTCGGGGAGAACCCGCGGGCGTACAACATCGCGACGGGGACGGGCGCGACGGGCGGTTTCGAGACGGGCAGTTATGTCGTGCGGCTGTCGGAGAATGTCACGCCGCCGCCCCCGCCGCCGCCGTCGGGACCGGACCTCACCGCCGCGATCACGTCGGTGCCGGCGGAGGTGCGTCCGCTGGTCAAGCGCAACCCGGTGGGCGTGACGCTGACGAACCTGGGCGACCGGCCGGTGCGGGGGAGCGTGCGGGTGAACCTGTACGCGTCGGCGGACGGGGTGTTCGACGCGGGCGACCTGTTGCTGGGGAGCGTGAGTACGCGGGTGTCGCTGGGGGCGGGTCAGTCGCGCGGGGTGACGCTGAACTTCGCGTCGCCGGCGTCGGTGGCTGAGGGAAACTACGTGGTGCTGGCGGTGGTGGACGCCGACGGCCGCTTGGCCGAGCGCGACGAAACGAACAACCTCGCGGTGGCCGGGCAGACGACGCTGTTCGTGGCGCCGTTCGTGGACCTGAACGTGTCGGTGCTCAGCGCTTCGGCGAGCATCCGCCCCAACGGGCGCGGGTTCGTCACGCTGCGGGTGACCAACACGGGCAACGTGCCGGCGACGGGGCTGCTGCGGGCGGAAGCGCTGCTGGGCGGGGCGGTCGGCGACGTCTCACTCGGGGTGTTCGGCCAGCTCAGCCGAAACCTGCGGCTGCAGCCGGGGAGGTCGCTGAACCTGCGGGTGCCGCTGACGCGGCCGGCCGACCCGGGGCTGGTGTTCGTGACCGGGCGGCTCACGTGGTCGGGCACGCCGGCGGACACCAACGCGGGCAACGATCAAGCGTTTTCGGAGGCGCCGATCACGTTGCTGTGAGGGTGACCGGGGCAACGCAGGCCGCGTCTTCGGGCCGACATTTGGACGCCACGCCGTCGGCGTGTGTCGGCAGGGGTTAGCCGGGCTCGCCGCCGCCCGGCTGGCCGTCCGTGGGAACGCCTCTGCCGCCCGGGAGGCCGCCGTCGTCCACGCCGGAACCGGCGACGCGGGCGCTGGTGCCGCTGCCGCCGACGCCGCTGACGTTGCGGCTGGCCTGGCGGTAGACGCGTGGGGGCACGCCCATCGCCTTGCGAAAGGCGTGGGAAAAGTGCGAGAGGTAGTGGTAGCCACAGGCGGAAGCCACCTCGGACAGCGGCAGGTCGGTCTCGCGCAGGAGCCGCCGGGCGTGCATGAGGCGCACGCGGGCGATTTCGTCGGAGCAGGATCGGCCGATGGTGGCTTTCATTCGCCGGTCGAGGGAGGAGCGTGAGATGAGCACTTTGGCCAGCACGTCAGAGACGTCGATGCCACGGCAGGCGTTTTCGGCGATGAATTCGACGGCGGTGCGGATGTCGGGGTCGGCGATGGCGAGCACGTTGGTGGATCGGCGGGTGACCACGCCGGCGGGTGGAATGAGCGTGGTGGTGACGGGGAGGGGAGGCGGGGTGGGCTGAGTGAGGTAGGGGAGGAGAAGCTGCACCGCGGTACGGCCGATGCGCTGGGCGTCAACGTCGATCGAGGAGAGGGTGACGCGGCCGTAACGCACACGCAGCTCGTTGTTGTCAACGCCGAGGATGGCCAGGTCTTCGGGGATGTTGATTCCGAGGTCGAGGGCGACGCCCCTGGCGACGGTGGCCACCTCGTCGTTGGCGGTGAAGAGGCCAAGCGGCCGAGGAAGCTTGAGCAGCCATCTGGCCATGGCCGCGGTGTCGCGGAGCTGAATCCACGCCGGTTCGAGGCGTGCGGGGTGGAGGTGGGCGTGAACGGCCAAAGCGCCGAGGCGCAACCCTTGAAGCCGCAGCCTGCTCCATCGGGCGGTGTTGCCGACGTAGGCGAGGTGACGCAGGCCGCGATCGGTGAGGTGTTGTGCCGCGAGCTTCCCGATGGCGATCTCGTCCGGGAGGACGGCGGGGAAGTATCGCGCGGCGTCGTGGTCGAACAGGACGATGGTGGGCTTGCCGAGGTCGCGGGCTGCGGCGAGTTGTTCCGGGTCGGAGCGTCCGAGGATCAGCGTGGTGTTTGGGTGTTGCACCGGCGAGTTGGGTTCCCCACGTGCGGCGGCAAGTTCGAGCAAAGAATCGACAGGTAGAACGGTTGCGTGATATGTTTCCGCAACTGCGGCAATTCCTCGCAGCACGTCGGCGGTGGTGAACGCGTTGCGACCGAGAAGGAACACGATTGTTCGGTGCGACTCGCCGGGCACAAGTACCAATTTATATAAATAAAAAGCAGATTTTTCAACCGTGACGCCGGTCGCGGGGTTAAGTTCCTCACCGTAGAAACTTGGCGACCGAGTGGTCGCGGAGGTCATGATCTCATGAGGTCAGGAGGAGCAGATATGCGACAGGCATTGATTTCGGCGGCGGTTCTGGGTGTCCTCGGTGTCGCGACGTCCGCGGGTGCTGCAGTGCTGGTGGAGTACAACTTCGGCGGAGCTGCGCCGCAGACGGTTGCCCCGAACATGGCGGCGTCGAACGTGGCGCCGACGAACCTCGCGGTGTTCAACTCGTTTGCGACTTCTGCGACGTACGGGTCGGGCAACCCGTTCCTTCAGACGGCGCCGAACTTCGGGAGCCAAGGGGACCCGGCGGGCGCGTACGCTCGCAACGAGTACTGGTCGCTGACGTTGACGCCCGATGTGGGATACTTCCTCGATCTGGACACCCTCGATTTCACGGTGTTCCGTGGCGGTCCATCGGGGATTCGCGGCTTTGCCGTGTACTCCAGCTTGGACGCCTTCGCGACGCCGCTGCTGGTGGTGAACAACGAGGCGGGTACGCGTGCGGCGCCGCGTGCGGAGAGCATCGCCTTGTCTGGCGGTTTTGACAACGTGACGACGCCGGTGACGTTCCGGTTCTATATCCACTCGGTCAACAACGCGAGCTCGGTGGACTTTGACAACGTCCGATTCACGGGATCGGTGGCGGTGATTCCGGAGCCGGCGGCGCTGGGGATGCTCATGCTCCCGGCGGCCATGCTGCTGCGTCGTCGCTAACCGCCGGCTCGTCCGGGCGGTCGCACCGTCGGACGCAGCCGTTTCGGTCGGGTCGGGTGGTTTTCGAGCCTGAGAGAGGTGTGAGATGTTGTGCGCGAAGTCCCTGTTGGTAGGGGCGGTGGGGATGGTGTGTCTGTGGGGTGGGAGTGTGTGGGCCGCCGACATCCGGGCGTTCCACATCGGCAACTCGGTGACGGACACGATCCGGTACACGGCGTTGCGAGCGATGGTGCAGGCGAATCCGGGTCGGGGACACACTTACACGTTCGGTCGTCACACGATCCCCGGGGCGCCCCTGCAGTTCATCTGGGACAACCCCACGGGCGGGTTCGCCGAGCCGTCGTCATACCAGACGGCGCTGCCCGGTAACGACTGGAACGTGCTGACACTGCAGCCGTTTGATCGATCCCTCGCCTCGGACTTGGACTACGCGCAGCGGTTCATCGACCTGATGCGGACGCGGCCGACAAACGTGGATGCACAAGTCTACGTGTACTCGCGGTGGCCGCGTCGGGCGTCGATCCCGTTCTCGGCGCCCACGCAGTGGTCGCCGATCAATTACCCGACGGTGTGGGCCCAGCCGCACGTGGTGGGGTCGTTCGCGTTCAACAATTTCGAGAACGACGACTTCTTCGACCGCTTGCTTAACGGGCTTCGGGATCAGAACACGGCAGTAGGCCCGGAGATTCTGATGGTCCCGGTTGGGGATGTGCTTCTGGAGATCGATACGCGGCTGCGGAACGGTCAGATTCGAGGCATCACGGGCAACACGCTGCCGACGCGGACGCCGGGCGTGCTGGACGTGAACATCCTCTATCCGGACGGGATTCACTTTGGGAACCTGGGCAACTTCATTGTGGGGACCACGTTTTACGCGGTGATGTTCAAGGACGACCCGCGGGGGCTGGTGGTTCCGAACGCATACAAGCAGGCGGCGGACAATCCGGCCTACCGGACGGCGGACTTCAACTTCCCCGGGTTGGTGTTGAATCCGAGCCTGCCGTCGATCACGGAGGAGACGATTTTTGACCTGCAGGACGCGATCTGGCACGTGGTGCTGAATCACCCTGCAGCGGGGATCCCGGAACCAACGGCCCTGGGTGTGCTGGTTCCGTCGGGAGCGCTGGCGGTGCGTCGTCGGCGGTAGAGGGGATTGCCTTCTTGGGAACCGGATTTCGTAGTGGTGATCGTGATGGTGATCACCGTGGAGGTGTGACAATGGTGCGTGGTTGTGCGAAGGTGGCGGTTGCGGTGGCTGTGACGTGTCTGGGTGTTGCGCGGGGCGGCGTGCTGGACTTTCCGCCGAACCTGATCGAGCAGATGGGGTCGTTTCCCCAAATCGCGCCGATCAGTGGTATGGCGTCGATCTTGAACCCCAGCCCGCGCTCTTACATGTCGTACTTGGATGAGCAGCTGTACCAGAGTCAGCTGGACGGTCCGGTGCTGATCGTGGGGATGCAGATTCGGCTGGCGATGGGGAGCAACTGGCGGCTGCAGACGCCGGAGACCTACACCGCCAACACGTGGCCGAACGTGGACGTGCAGATGGCCGAGTTTCGGGTGACGATGGGCCGGGCGACGCCCACGATTGCGGAGGCGGGCTGGTTCCGCACGCCCAACGGAATCTGGCTGCGGGGTCAGTTCGACTTGTATTATCAGGACACGGTGGAAGTGCGTTCGGGCCCGCTGACGATCCCGGCGAACTCGTTTGTGGCGTCGGGCGGGAACACCGGGAGTCATGCCTGGGGGCCGACCTTCACGTTCGACACCCCCTACGTCTACACCCCGGGCGAAACGCTGGTGTATCGGGTGTCGCATCAGGGTATTGCGAACGCTGACGAGGTGGTCCCGGCGTTGTTCTCGTCGCGGTATGGGGCACGGAACTTCACCGACGGCATGGTGGCGCTTTCGGACCTGGCGCAGGCCCCCTCTGGGCTGGCGGACGTGCACTATGTCCGGTGGATTACGGCGCCGATCCCTGAGCCTACGACGCTGGGGCTGCTCGTGCCGGTCTTCCCGTTGCTGTCGCGGCGGCGTTAGACCAAGTGCACCGGTACGGCAGGCGGGACCGTAGGGAAATTGACGGGTGATGTGCCGCGGGTCGGGTCAAACCTTCCGGGGCACATCACCCTTTCACTTGGTGAGGCGTAGGTGGGCCCTCTGGGGGAGTCCTCGTGACCCGTCGTGGCGGCGAGACGTCGGCGACCGCCCACCCTTGTGGTGACCGCCAACCCGCGCGGCGACCGCCAACCCGCGCGGCGACCGCCAACCCGCGCGGCGACCGCCAACCCGCGCGGCGACCGCCAAACCGCCGTACGACCGCGGGCGCACACGGCGGTGCTACCATCGGGGCATCGACGGGGCGTAGCTCAGCTTGGCTAGAGCGCCTGGTTTGGGTCCAGGAGGTCGCAGGTTCAAATCCTGTCGCCCCGATACGGCGAGTTCGCCGCAGGCGGGCCGGTGCGGGGGGCCAGAGGGTCAGGCGGCCTGCTTGAAGCCCGTCCCGCCGTCGGGGCGTCGCTGGCGCACGGGCTGGGACAGGAACTCCGTGATCGCGCGGACGTCCTCCTCACCGAGCAACGATTCGACCCGCTCGAGCAGCGACGAGACCAGAGCGCCGCGCAGGACGGTCTCGCCGTCGCCCTCGCCGGTGCGGAACATCTGGTAGTTGACCACGGTGTTGATCATGATCCACTCGCACTTGAGCTCGATGTAGAGCACGGCGAGGGTGTCCATGAGCTGCTCGTCGTCGCCGATCTCGCGAAGGGCGCTGACGGCCCGGTCGCGGCGGGAGAAGACGTGGGCCAGGGCGCGCGTGCGCTGCTCGCTGTCGGCGTTCGGCCAGTCGAGGGCGAGCGTCTCCCAGTGGCGGTTGATCTCGTTCGCGGTGAGCGTGTCGATGGCCTGTTGAAGCAGCATGGGTTCTCCTTGGTAAGAGGTTGACGGGCGTCGGTTGCAAGAGGCGATTGATGTCGCTGCGTTTCCGCGTTCCGTTGGGGCTAGGCCACGAGGCTGAGTGCCCCGCCGTCGGCGGACGGCCGGACCTGTTGAAACCAGCGGAGGTTGAGCACTCCGGCACACTCGGCTCGGACCACCGCCGCCGCGACGGTGGGGTTGACGTGCTCGCCGAAGCGGTGGCTGAAGCGGAGGGCGGGGCACGCGACGCAGCCGACGTAGCGGCCGTCCTGACGGCTGACGGCCAGGGATATCTCGGTATCCGGGGCCAGGTCGCGCAGCTCGGCGACGAGATAGCCGAACGCGGTGGCGTATTTCCATCGCAGCGGTTCGTCCGCGCCGAGCTGCTGGAGGAAGCTGGTGGCGGAGGCGACGGCGGCCTCATCGTCTTCCCGGCGGCGGCTGTGCACGAATCGGGCGTCGCCGGCGGCGGCCTGGAAGATCAGGGCGGTCGCGGCCACGTCGGCGGTGGAAAACGCGGGGTCGGCCGGGTCGGTGAGCGGGTCGGGGGGGAGTCCGAACAGGGCCGCGTCGAGGGCGGCACGGCGGTGCTGCGGCCGCGTGAGGCGGATGAGCCGGGCGGTGCTGCACGGCGGGCGGCCCAGCGAAGCGGCGGCCAGCAGCAACGCGTCGGCGGCGGCCCGGCGGGCCGGCTCGTCCAGCAAATCGGTCGGGTCGGCCGACGTGCCGAGCAGACGGGCGGTCTCCGGGGGCACGACGTCCAGCTCGGTGTCGTCGGCGTAACTGTACAGGCACTTGGCGAGCTGGTTGGCCACGAACACGACCGCCACCGCACGCTCGGTGGCCGGGTCGTCGCCGCCGACGGCCGGGAAGCGATGCGGGGCGTGATGCGTGCGGATGGCCGCGACGAGCAGCTCGGGCAGCCCCCAGCGGGCGGCGAGGTGGGCGCCGAGGTCGGCGTGGTCGGTGCCGAGGACGCGGCGTTCGCGTGCCAGTCGGCTTTCGTCGCCGGTAGCGGGCGCATTGAGTGCCGAGTGCACTTCTGTCGTGCGAGCGTGCAGGATGACCAGCTTGCCGAGGTCGTGGAGAATCGCCAGCGTGCCGCACAGGCCCCGGTCGGCGTCGAACCGTCCGGCGAGGCGCTCGGCGAGCTGGGCCACCACGAGCGAGTGGGTCCAGATCTCTTCGGCGGCTCGGGCGACGGACGCCCCGCGCGCTTCGGACGACGCGACCTGCAGCAGAGGCTTGAGCTCGCTGGCCAGCAGCGTCGCCCGGATCGCCGACAGGCCGACGTAGGCTGCGGCCTGCTCGACCGACGTGATGCGGGTGGCGGGGCTGTAGGCGGACGAGTTGGCCAGTCGGAGCACGGCGGCGGAGAGGGCCGGCTCGCGGACGATGAGCCGGGCGACCGACGCGGCAGAGGCGGTCTCGCGGGAGAGCTCGGCCAGCACCTCCAGCAGCACCGGTTTCATCGGCGGGATGGCCTGGAGGTCGCGTCGGACGGCTTCATCGAGTGCGTTGCCGGCGAGCGGCTCGAGGGCGCGCCGGACGACCCGCAGCAGCGGCAGGACGGCCAGTCCGCCCGACCGCCGTGTGGCGGGCGGCGGCGGCGCGGGATCGGCGGCCGGAGAGCCGGAGCCGAAGAGCGACTTGAGGCGTTGAAAGAGACGCATGGGCTGCTGACGCGCGGGTGCGGAGGGACGTGGCGGCTCCGGCGGCTTGACATCCGCCGCCTGTGGAAGTGGCGATTACGGCCCGGCGACTTCGACGGCGACGACGTTGAGCTGCCGCGAGCTCGCCTCTGCGGTGGACGCGAGGCGGTCCAGCTCGGTGGCGATGTCGCGGGAGGTGCTGACGATGACGCGGGTGGCCTCGACCAGAGCTGCGATCTTCAGTCCCACGTCGTTGACGGAGGTGCCGCCGGCCTCGACCTTCTCGCGGGTGTTGGAGAGCGTGCCGCTGGTGTGGTCCACCAGCCGGCGGAGGTTGTCCAGTTCATCCTGCACGCTGGTGGCCACCTTACTGCTTTCGTCGGCGAGGCTGCGGACTTCCTGAGCGACGACCTTGAAGGCCTGGCTGCGTTCGTCGGTGGCGTGTGCGGCCTCGATGGCGGCGTTGAGGGCGAGCAGGCGCGTGGTCTTGGCCACCCGGCTGACGGTTTCGATGAAGCGGGCGATGCGGTCCACACTGCCGAGCACGGCGGCCATGCGCTGCTCGGTGCTGTCCAGGGCGTGACCGACGGCGTCCATCGCGGCCATCGCTTCTCGGACGCTGGAGGCGCCGGCGTCGGCGTGGTCGGCGGCCTTCTCGGCCTGGTCGGCGCCCTGCCGGGCGCGGGAGGCGAGGTCGGCCATGCCGCCGGACATCGCCGAGACGTCGATGGCCAGCGACATGAGTTTCTCGGCGGCGGCCGCGTTGCCCGCGGACACGGGGGATTCGGCCGCGTGCGCCGGTGTCTCGGCCGCGGGCTCGACCGCAAGGGCGCCGCCGGCGCTGTTCTCGGACACATCGCCCGATGCCGATAACGCGTCGGCGTCGGGCTCGGGCACGTCGGCGGCCGTGATGGACCCCGCGTCGAGCGTGTTGGTCGTCGTCATGAGATTCAGGCCTTTCAGCTGAAAAACCGCGGGAAAAAGGCGACGCACGTCGGACGTGGCATGCACCCGGGCTGCTTCGACCATCGGCCGAACGTTGTCGGAACTTTTCGTGGAGTGTGTCGCCCCGTTTTGTGATCTGCTGCACCGAAAATTTTTTAAAGCGTACCGGTGTGGTGCCCGATGTGTGGCTCGCCGACCGCGACGTGTGGGTCGTCGCCGATGACGCGTGGTTGTCGTGACCTGGGTCGGCGGTTCCGGATTTCTGAGAGGAGCGTGTCTGATGGCCCTGGATTCGCACGATGGTGCCGAGGGCGGGCTGGAGGCCCAGCTGGTGACGCTCTACCAGGAGCGTGAGAAGCTCGAGCGTGAGCTGGGTACGTCCGATGCCCACGAGCTGGTGGCGATGGTTCGCAGCCTCGAGCAGCAGCTGGGCAGCTTGTATCACGAGCGGGAGTCGGAGACGGGCGGCGGGTCTGACCCGGCGAGCGAGATCCGCTCGCTGCGCAGCCAGTTCGCCGAGTTCGGCAGCCCCGAGATCATCTACGAAGCGGCGGACGGTCGGCGTCTGCTGCGTGCGGTGTGGAAGTCGGCGGCGTGACGGGCCGAGCGGGCGGCCGATGAGCCGCCGCGGCCGATCGCGACGCGCGAAGTTGTCAAAACGACAGTCAGCTAACGGTCCAACCAGCTCTCACAGGAGAATCACATGAGTGTTGCTGTTGCCTCCAAGCCCCTCGCGGGCCAGTTCGTGCCGCCGGAAGTGCTCAGCCGCGTGGGCCTGATGAGCCGCACGCAGGCCGACGCGTGCGACTTCGGCGTGGTGAAGGTGGACGACTCCGGGAAGATCCTGCTCTACAACCGCTACGAGGCGGAGCTGGCGGGCATCACGCCCAGCACGGCCGAGGGCCGCAACTTCTTCACCGAAGTGGCCCCGTGCACGAACAACGCGCTGTTCTTCGGGCAGTTCAAGAAGGGCATCGCCTCGGGGAACCTCAACCTCATGTTCCCCTACACCTTCACCTACAAGATGAAGCCGACGAACGTGAAGGTGCACATGTTCCGCGACCCCGACTCGAAGACGAACTGGGTGTTCGTCAAGAAGTCGTAGGCGGCCGCACGTCGTTCGATGTGACACCCACCTGGCCGTCCGCCGGCCGACCGGCGGACGGCCTTTCGCTCAAACGCAGGGCGGGCGGTCGACGCGAGCTGCAGCCGCAGGCCGACCGCGAAGCCCCCGATCGTGTCCTTGCCCAGGGAAGGCGGATGCCGCTGATGAACCCGTGGCACCCTGTTCTGCATGATGCGCTGCGTGGCCGGGCGGTCCCGGTGCTGGATTTCAGCGATGCGGTGATCCCCGCGGCGTCGGTGTGGACGGCCGCCCGCGGCTGGGTGCAGGCGTTCCGGTCGGCCGGGCTCACCCCCGGCGACCGGGTCGTGTTGTGCTTGCCGCCGTCGCCGGCGTTCGTGGCGGTGCTGGTGGCGGGGCTGTGGGAGGGGCTGACGGTGGCGGTGGCCGACCCGGCGACGCCGGCGGCCTCATCGCTGGAACGGTTCGACGCCCGTCTGGCGGTGGGCGTTTCGGGCGGGGAGGCGGTGGCGGTGCCACGGTACAGCAATCCGCCCGAAGCGATGCCGGCACTCCGCGCAGGCCGCACGCCGCCGACGCCGCAGGCCTGCCTGTTGCTGCGGACCAGCGGCACCTCCGGGGCGGGGAAGGCGGTGGCGCTGACCGCGCGGGGCGTGCTCTCGGTGTTGGAGAGCCACCTGCCGCGGATGGAGATGCACGATGCGGTGGTGGCGTCGGTGCTGCCGTGGCACCACAGCTTCGGGCTGGTTCTGGAGCTGCTGGCGTCGGTCGTGGCGGGGGCGGTCGTGGTGCGGGTGCCCACGGGCGGGCGCGACCCGACAGCCCTGCTGACGCACGTGCGCGACCGGGGCGTCACGCATCTCAGCGGCGTGCCGCTGATGTTCAAGCGGCTGCTGGAGCTGCCGGACGGAGAGGCGTTGGTCCGCACGCTCCGTGGCGGGATCGTCGGCGGGGCGCCGGTGTCGGAACGTCTGGCGACGCAGCTTGCGGGAACGCGGCTGTGCGCGGGCTACGGGCAGACCGAGGCGTCGCCGGGGGTGACGCTCGGCGAGCCGGGCGTGTGGCGGCGCGGGCTGCTGGGTCGGGCCGTGGGGTGTGAGGTGAAACTGACGCCGCGGGGCACCCTCGCTTTCCGGGGCGACAACGCGTTTGCAGGGTATTTCGACCCCGACCACGGCGGGCTGCAGACCCGCCCATGCAACCGTCTCGAGGACGGCTGGGTCGATACCGGCGATGTCGCGGAAGAGACGCCGGACGGCTGGGTCTACCTCGGCCGGGCCGACGACACGTTCAAGCTCAGTAACGGACGGCGGGTGGAGGCCGGGCGGGTGGAGGCGGGGCTGTGCAGGACGTTGCCCGGGGTGGACGACGCCGTGGTGTTCACCGACGACGGCGAGCGGCTGTTCGTGGCGCTGGACGTGGCCGACGGGGCGACCATGCCGCACTGGTCGGAGGTGGGGGCGGCGATGGGGTCGCTGGGGACGTATCTGGCGGGCGTGTTCCCACTGCCGAAGTCGTCTGCGGTGAGGACGGCCAAGGGCGCGGTGGACCGACGCGGCCTGCTGCACCTTGCGGGTACGGGGCGTGCTGCGGCGCGGGCCGCCTGAAGCCGGGTGAACGGAACCGCCTGTCCGAGCCGAAAGAGAGCGACGCATGAACCTTCGTGCTGCACCGGGTCGTCGTCTGCCTGCCCGGCCCGACCGCCGCCGGGTGGATGGCCGGGCCGCCGGGACGTGCGCGGCGGACGTGGTGCTGGACCCGCAGTCGGTGCTGACGCCGGAGCAGGTCGAGCGGTGGTCGTCGCGGTCGTGCGTGCGTGCTGTGCTGTCGCCGCAAGCGGAAGCGGCGATGCGTGAGAGTTGTGAGACGATGCAGCGGCTCCGTGAGCGCGGGGCGCCGATCTACGGCGTGACCACCGGCTTCGGGCCGTTCGTGCGGTTTTCCGCGGGAAAACAGGCCACGCACCGTCACGGTCTGGGGCTGGTGAACCACCTGTGCGCGGGGTTCGGGCCGCCGGCGGCGTCGCCGGTGGTGAGGGCGGCGATGCTGGTGCGTGCGAGGGCGGTGGCCGGGGGCCATTCGGCGGTGTCGCCGGAGGTCGTGCGGGGGCTGCTGAAGCTGCTCGAGCACGACATCGTGCCGGAGGTGCCGGAGGTGGGGTCGGTGGGCGCCAGCGGGGATCTCATCCCGCTGGCGTTCGTGGCAAGGGCGTTGCACGGGCTGGGGGAGGTACGCTGGCGGGGCCGGCGCACGACCGCACGGACGGCCCTGCGTCGGTGCGGCATCAAGCCGCTTCGGCCGGCAGCGCGCGATGTGCTGGGGCTGGTCAACGGCACCTCGTTCATGACCGCCTACGCGTCGCTGGCGCTGTGCCGGGCGACGCGGCTGCTGGGCTGGGCGGAACGCTTGACCGGCTGGGCGTATCGGTTGCTGGGCTGCCGGGCAAGTGCTCTGGACGACCGCCTGCACGAGGCCCGCGGGCATCCCGGACAGCGCGAGAGTGCACGCGTGATCCTTGCGGAGGCGTCGGCGTTCGGGCCGTTCGAAGACCCGTCCCGGCCGCTGCAGGAGGTCTACTCGCTGCGGTGTGCGCCCCAGTTTCTGGGGGCCTGCCGCGACCAGCTCGCGTACGCCCGGCAGGTGATTGAGCGGGAAATCAACGGGGTGAACGACAACCCGCTGTTCTTCGGCGGCGGCGATGACGGGTCCGACGGCTCGGTCGTTCACGGCGGCAACTTTCAGGGCCAGCAGATCGCCTTCGCATCCGACGCCATCAACGCGGCCGTGACCCAGATGGCGGTGCTGGCCGAGCGGCAGGTCGATACCGTGCTCAGCCCGGCTCACAACGGGGGCGCGCCGCTGCTGCTGGCGTGGGAGCCGGGGCCGTGCTCGGGGATGGCCGGGGCGCAGATCACCGCCACCGCGGTGGTTGCCGACATGCGGCAGCACGCGTACCCCGCGGCGGTCGGATCGATCCCCACCAACGGCGGCAACCAGGATGTCGTGTCGATGGGCACGAACGCCGCCCGACATGCCTGGGGACAGACGCCACGGTGTGCGGCGGTCCTGGCGGTGCTGGCGTTATCACTCCACCGGCTGAGCGACCTGCGGGATCGCGGCCGTGCTCCGGGTCGGCGGACGCCGCTGCCGGCGTGGCTGCCGGCCTGCCGGCGGTTCACGCGGGACGTGCCCCTGCACGGCGAGATCGACCGCCTTGCCCGCACCCTGCTGGAGACGGCGCCGACGGCCGCAGATGGACGAGCCGGCCTCGGCGGTTGACACGTCGCTCCTACCGCCACAGCAGGCCGAGCACGACCGAGAGCATCAGCAGCAGCACGACGACCGCGCTGAAGGCCGCCAGCAGCCGCTCGCCGCTTCGCCAGCAGGTCACCATGACCATCACGGCGCGGGCGGGGGGCGTGAGGATCAGGATCAGCAGCCCGGCCGTGGCCAGAGCGAGTTCGAAGGTGGCGGCAAGGCCGGGCCGCAGCACCAGACCGGCGGCGTCGGGACGGGCGTGCCACACGTCCGGTGTGAGGGCCATCCACGCGAGCAGGCCGGTGAGCAGCAGGGCGGCGGCCGACCACACCCCGCCGGCCAGCCACGCCGAGACGCGTCGCGCCAGCGGGTCGGGGGACGCTGACGGGTCCGTGGACGTTGACGGGTCGGGGGACGGTGGTGGGTCCGGCATCCCTGATGGGCCCGGCGGCGGTGAAGTCTGGCGGCGGGTCATGACCACCCCCTGTGGATCATCTGCCCGGCGATCACCAGCAGCACCAGCACGAAGGCGCGGCGGAGCCACCGCGTCTGCAGACGTGGCAGCAGCACGCTGCCCAGCGTCGCCCCCAGCAGGACACCCACGGCCACCGGCGCCGCCAGCAGCGGCGCGATGTCGCCGCGGGCGAGGTACATCGCCGCGCTGGCCGAGGCGGTCATGCCGATGGTGAGGTTGCTGGTGGCGGTCGCGGCCTTCAGCGGCACGCCCATCGCGAGATTCATGACCGGCACCTTCAGCACGCCGCCGCCGATGCCCAGCAGCCCCGACAGCACGCCGGCAACGTAGCTCACGGCCAACCCCGTGCCGAGCCGTCGGACGGCATACGGCGGGACGCCCGGTGCGGGCGAGCGGGGGACGGAGAGACGCAACCGCTCGGCCCAGCGGTCTGGCGGCGTGCCCGCCGGCGGAGGGCGGTCGCGGTCGTCGGCCACGGCCATCCGCACGGCGACGCCGGCCAGCACCATGCCGAACAGCAGGAACAGCGCCGCCGCCGGCACGAGACCGAACGCGGCCGCGCCGCAGAGGGCACCGCTGACGGTGGCCGCCTCAAGCACCACGCCCAGACGCAGGTTCGCCAGCCCGCTGCGGACGTACCGGGCGGCCCCGCCGCAGCTCGTGGCCACCACCGAGACGATCGACGCGGCGATCGCCAGGCGGATGTCCACGCCCAGACCCAACGTGAGCACCGGCACCACAATGATGCCGCCGCCCAGACCCAGCAAACTGCCCATCAGCCCGGCGGCCACGCTGGAGAGCAGGACGGCCACGAGCAGCAGGGCGGGGGTCACACGGGCTGAACCTACGGCAATCCCGAGCCCGCCGCCAGACACCGCCGGGAGCCCGCCTTATGGCGCGGGCCGTGGCGGCCGGACGGCGCCCGCCCGGACTACACTGGCCGCAGACCATGAAATCGGCGATGCATCGGTGGTGCGGGCGTGTGGGCGCGGGCGTGGTGGCGGCGGCGGCGTGGGGCGCGGTTGCGGCGGCACCCGCGGCGGCCGAATCGATGTTCGAGGCAGGCACGTGGGCGCTGTCGCTGACGGGCGGCTACGCCGTGCCGATCACCAACGACGAGGAGTACTACGGGTCGGTGGCGGTGGCGCCGGCGTACTACTTCGCCGACCGGATGGCGGTGGTGCCGCAGCTGCGCGGGCTGTTCGTGGACACGGAGTTCAGCGACACGATCGGGCTGGACTTCACGCTGTCGGTGCGGGCACACCTGTACCGCGACGACCGCTGGAGTTTTTACGTGCAGGCGGGGCCGGGGTTGAGCTACTTCGACCACCGCATCCCGCCGCCGGAGGGCACGCGTTTCAACTTCGTGCTGACCGTCGGCGCGGGGGTCACCTATCGCATCGCCCACGCCACGCACCTGGTGCTGGGGGTGGACGTGCTGCACTACTCCAACGGCGGCATTCAAGGCTCAGACCGCCACCGCGGCTCCAACGCCCTCTCGGGCGTGGTCGGGCTGCTCTGGACGTTCTGATGGGGCCGCTGCGGGTCGCCTGTGCACGTCCCCGCCCCCGTGGGAGACTGCCGGGCGGTGGAACGGGCCACGACGCGGCCGCCGGCCGGGGCCGTTCACAGCCGCTGCAGGGACATGACGGGGGGGTACGCCCGTGTGCACGCTAGACCGTTTTCGGGCCGGCCCCTACCCTCTCCACCCACGGCCGGGCTGGCCGGTCGGTTCGAGCCGTGAAGGGCGGGTAGGCCCGGGGGCGGGTTTGCCGGCGGGGTGATGTTGAAGCGATGTTTTGACAGGAGTTTGCGATGCGCGCCTCTGACATCCGCAAGGGCACCGCGGTGATCATCGACGGGAAGCTGTATGTGGTGGCCGGCGCCGACCACAACACGCCGGGCAACCTGCGGGCCAAGGTGCAGTTCAAGCTGCGCGACGTGCAGAAGGGCACGATTATCGACAAGCGGGTGGGCGCGACGGATGACATCGAGACGACGACGCTCGATTCGCGTGCGGTGGAGTACCTCTACTCCGACGCCGACGGGCACGTCATCATGGACAACGAGACGTACGAGCAGTACACGCTGCCGAAAGAGATGTTCGGCGACGACATCCTCTACCTCAAGCCGAACACGCAGTTCACGGCCCTGTTCCACGACGGCAAGGTCATCAGTTATGAGCTGCCCAACGTCGTGGACCTGAAGGTGATCGACACGCCCCCGGGCATCAAGGGGGCGACGGCGACGAACCAGCTCAAGGACGCGACGCTCGAGACGGGCCTCAAGACGCGTGTGCCCCCGTTCATCGAGGTCGGCGAGGTGGTGCGGATCAACACCGAGACCGGCGAGTACCTCTCGCGGGCCTGACCGTCGTGCGGCGGTGACGCGCCGGTGCCGGCAGCGACCCGGGGCAGCATCGCGGGGCCAAGGGCCAGAGCTTTCCGCTGCCGGGCAGGCTGTCGGCAGCAACGTGGCCGGCGCCGATGGTCGATAAACTTGAGCGTGAGCGGCCCGGCCAGCCAGTCCCCCACCCCCGCGAGCAAGTCGTCCGGGCGGGAAACCTTCGCCACCGATGAGCTGGCGATCGTGCTGTCGCATTACGACATCGGGGTGATCGAGTCGGTGCAGGAGTTTCCCCGAGGCTCCCGGAAAGCGCCGAAGCTGCTGATCACTGCGGAACAGGGCCGGTTTCTGCTCAAACGACGGGCCAAGGGGAAGGACGACCCGTTCAAGGTCGCGTTCTGCCATGCCCTGCAACTGCATCTGGCCCATCGGCAGTTTCCCCTGCCGCACCTGATCGGAACGCGTCGTGACAACAACTCGATGCTGCAGTGGCGGGGGCACGTGTACGAGCTGTTCGAGTACATTCCGGGTCAGCCGTTTCCGGAGACGCCCGAGTCGGCGGGCGACAGCGGCCGGGTGCTGGGCCTGTTTCACAAGCTGCTGCTGGATTTCGAGTCGCCCTGGGCGCCGCCGGTCGGCGCCTACCACAACGCTCCGTCGGTGGAGTCCGGGCTTAAGCGGGTGCCGGCCGTGCTCGAGCAGGCGGGCGAACGCCACGCGGCCGGCAACGACGGGCGTGCCGTGCGGGCCTTGCTGGAGGACCTGCAGGGGCGGTACCGACGGGCGGCGGACGCCGCCGAAGCTCTGGGCATCTCGAGCTGGCCGGGGCAGATCGTGCACGCCGACTGGCACCCCGGGAACATGCTCTTTCGCGACAACCACGTGGTGGCCGTGATCGACTACGACTCGGCCCGGCTCACGCCGCGCGTGATCGACGTCGCCAACGGCGTGCTGCAGTTTTCCATCCTTGGCGGGGAGGGTCCGGTGACCCAGTGGCCGGACCACCTCGACGAGACGCGCTTCCGGCGGTTCATTCAGGGTTACGACACGGTGGACCTGCTGACCCGGGCGGAGCTGGACGCCGTGCCCTGGCTGATGGTGGAAGCGTTGATCGCCGAAGCGGTGCTGCCCATCGCGATCACGGGTACGTTCGGGCACCTGGACGGGGTGAACTTCCTCAAGATGGTGCAGCGGAAGGCGGCGTGGATCGAAACGCACGGGGCGGGACTGGTCCAGCGGCTTTCAGCGTAAGGGCGGGGTGTGGGGCCGTAGGGGGGGCGTGGGGCTGCGTCGTGGGGGCTGCGTTGGGGGGGCGAGCATCGCTCCCGGCAAGCGCGTACCCTTGCGATATGGCGCTGCGGCGGTCAGCAGGGCAGCACGTCGGGCCGCCGCAACGGCGTGGAACGGCGGCGGGACTGCGGGTCTGGACGGTGCTGCTGCCGTGGCTGGTCGCGGGAGTGTGGGTGGGTGGTGATGCGGCGGCCGGGCCGCCGCTGCGCACGTTGCAGCCGGCGGCTGCGGAGCAAGCTCCAGCGTCCCCGCCTGCTCCGCCACGGGCGTTCGATGTCAACGCCCCGCCGCCGGTGATTGCAATCCCCTCGACGCGGGCCATTCTGCCGCGTGCCTCGGCGCTGACATCCGAGCAGGCCCGGCGGCTGATCGACGCGCTGGGTTCGAGCGACCCGCGGTCGCGGGAATCCGCGGTGGATGCGTTGATGGAGTTGAGCGCGGACGACCTGCCCGTGCTGCGGGAGGCGGCCGCAGAGGCGCGTCCGTTGTCACCGCAGACCGGCCCGCTGCTGAAGGACGTGGTGACGCACGTGTTCCTGCGCTATCGGCCCTACGACGCCCAGCCGGACTCGGCGTTTCTGGGAATCACGCTGGCCCCGGTGACGTTGCCTGCGGTGCAGTCGGTGCAGGCGGTGGAGGCCCGCCGCGGCGTTGCGGCCGAACCGCCGGGACAGGCGGTCGAGTGGTCCGACGTGCCGCTGGGCATCGCGGTGACCAGTCGCATGCCCGGTCTGGCGGGGTTCCGCTACCTGCTCGACGGCGACATCGTCGTGTCCGTGTCCCCGGCGGATGCGGGAACGGGCGAACCGCGGCCGGCGGTGCTGGGGTTCCGCTCGACCGAGGAGTTCGCCGCGCAGATTCGCGGTCGCCGGCCCGGCGAGCGGGTGCGGCTGGGTGTGGTCCGCGGGGGGCGGGTCGTGGAGGTGGAGGTGGAGCTGTCGGCCCGTCCGGTACGGATGGAGGAGTTCAATAGCGCCGAGACCCTGCGATCGGAACGGCTCACCGCGGCCCGCGAGTACTGGGAACGCGAGTGGCAGCCGGTGCTGGAGGGGTCGAGGACGGACGCGACCGGGGAGGAGCCGGGCCGCACCGGCGGATGAGCCGGCAGGCGAGCCGGGGCAGGCGAGCGGGCAAAGGGTAGCCGGGAAAAGCGAACGGAAGGCCCGTGGGTGGGGCACGTCGAGCGGGGTGCCGTGACATCGGGGCAGGACGAACTACAGTGGGGGCGTGGTGCCCGGTCCGGTCATGACGGTCGCGACGCTGCCGGTGGACGTGGCGTTTTCCCGGAGCCGGGTGCGGCCGCCTTTTCCTGTTTTTGCGGTGGTGCTGTTGATTTCGGCGACGGCGGCGGCGGGGTTGCTGCTGGCGCCTGTGGCCGAGGGGCCGGGGCGGGCGGTGCAGCGGCTGGTGGCGGTGCTGGTGCCGATGGGAGCCCTGGCGTGGGGTTGGTTCTGGTCGGCGCAGCGGCTGGCCGAACTGAAACGGGAGGAGCGGGAGCTTCGCTGGGCGATGGAGGCCGAGCTGTATCGACGCTTCGGGACGGTGGCGGCCATCATCAACAAGCTGCTGTCGTCGCCGATGCTTTCGCCGATGCACCGGGCCATCGCACTGCGGATGTACATCGGCGGCCTGGTGGACCGGCGCCGCTACGCCGAGGCCCTGGACGCGGCGGAGCGGTTGCTGGCCGAAGGGGTGCCGGAAGAACTGGTGCCGGAGTTGCAGGCGATCCGCGTTGAAGCCCTGCTGCGGGAAGACCGCCTGCTCGATGCCGACCGCGCGCTCGCTGAGCTGCGGCAGGACCCGGCCAAGCTCGGCGACGTGACCCGGGGGCTCACCGCCGTGCTCAGCATGGTTCGGGATGTGATGACCGGGCACCCCGACGAGGCCCTTGAGACGTATGCCCGTCACCGGACGGGCGTGATGCTCGAGTTGGGTTCGATGGTCAGCCGGGCCGACGCGGCGGCCGCGGCGGCCGCGCACCAGCGGGGCCTCCCGGAGCTGGCGGCGGCATGCTGGCGGCGGGCGACCTGTCTGGAGTCGCCGGCGGAGCTGGTGCGGGAGCTGCCGTGTCTGTCGGACGTGGCGCGGACGTACCCGGCGGCTGAGGTCCCGCCGGAGTTCGCTGAACTGTTTCATGTCGAGAGGCCGGTGGGGCCGGCGGAACCCGTGCCGGCGGAGACGGCTCCGGCACAACAGCGACCGTCGGCGTTCGCGGGGAGGGGGGCGGTATGAGCGGTCGGGACGACGTGGCGGCGTTCCGCCGCTCGTGGGTGCTGGGCGTGACGATGCGTCGGGCCCTGTTGCTGCTGGTTCTGGCCTGTGCGGTGCTGTTCGTGTTTTCGCTGGGCAGCGTGCTGGTGGCGGGCGGGATCTTTCTCGCCGCCGTGGTCGCGTTCGCGTATCTCGAGTGGCGGGCGAACAAGCTCAACCGTCGGGTGGATGCGGCCGTCGACCAGATGGACAGCGGCGACCTGGACGCGGTCGAAGCGGCGCTGTGCGGGGCGATCCGCTCGCTGACGCTATACCCCGAACGCCGGGCCGCCGACCTGCTGCACCTGGCCCGGGTGAGGTATCTGCAACAGCGATACGGCGAAGCGGCCCGCCTGGCCGGGACGGTTGGTCGGTTGCGTCGTGGGGTGCCCGAAAAACTCACGTGGCTGGGTCATCGGATGGCGCTGGGCGTGGCGCTGGAGATCGGCGACACGCGCTCGGCGTACGAGTCGTTGACCCAGCTGTCGCGGGTGCAGCTGCCGCCATCGGATGCGGGTTGGTTCGTGCTCAGTCGCACGCGGTACGAGCTGGCCGTCGGGGCGTACGGGCATGTGCTGCACGACCTGGTGGGCAAGCTGCGGCAGGTCGGCACGCTCCCGGCGATGCATCAGGCGGCGTTCTGTGTGGTCGCGGCCGAGGCGGCGGATGCGTCGGGCCGGGCGGACTGGGCGGGATTCCTGCGGGAGCGGGCGGCGGCGCTGCTGGCGGGCCGCTTGGACCTGCTCGAGACGGCGTCTGCCGACGATAGATTCCCCGGGGAGACCTGCCTGAGGTGGTTCCGCCGCCGAGGGGGCCAGGAGACGGGGTGACCTTCGTCTTCCGGCAGGCGGGCACGGGAGTCGCAGGGGCCAGACCCCGGGCATTTCCGATAAAGTCCGAGGCCCGGGCGGGGCGTCCGGTCGGGCGAGAGAGGAGCGAGGTTGACCATGAGCAGCATCAGCAGGCAGCCGGCACGACGCAGGCGGACGGGTTGGAATCGGTGGGCCGCGGCGGCTTTGGCGGGGTGGGCGGTCGTGGCGGGGTGGGCGGCCCCGGCGAAGGCCGGCACGCTCGAGCCGCTGCTGGCCGAGCGCTGGGTCGATCTCTCCGCGTCGTCGCTCGAGTCGCCGCTGCTGGCGACGTACCACTACCGGCAGGCGGGGGCGTTGCTTGAGGCGGCGTCGCGGGTCAGCCCGGACGAGCCGCGGTATCACCGGCTGCGGCACGAGGCGCTGCTGCAGGCGGGCGACATCGACGGAGCCATCGACGCGCTGGTGCGGTATTGCCGTCTGGAGACCAGCGACCTGCAGGCGCAGGCCAAGCTCATCGAGCTGTACGCCCAGCGGATGGAGACGGCCGAAGCGAAGCTGAAGTATCTGCGGGACGACCTGCTGCGGACGGGCACCATCCCCGCGGAAATCCGCTCGCACGCGGCGGTGCTGGCGGCGCGGACGCTGCTGGAGCGTGGCGAGCGTCGGGCCGCGGTGGCGATGGCCGGCGAAGCCGCCCGGCTCAACCCGGTGAACGTGGAAGCCCAGCAGCTGAGGTTCGACCTCATCGCCTCGACCGGCACGCCGGTGGACCGGCTCAACGGGCTGCTGGCGATCGTGCGGGCGGCGCCGCTGCGGACGCCGGCCGTAGCGGCGGTGGCGGAAGAGCTGTCGCTGGCGGGGCTGGGGGAAGCGGCGGCGACGTGGTACGACGCGGCGTTGACGCAGTTTCTCCGCTCGGGCACGCCGCCCCCGCCGACGTTCGTCGTGGACTTCGCCGCCCGACTGCTGGCCAACGGCCAGCCCCGCGAGGCGTCGGCCCTGGCGTCACAGGTGCTCAGCGCCCTGCCGGACGTCACGTCGGCGCACATCGTGCGGGTCGCGGCGGAGCGGGCCATGACGGCCATGGGCATGTCGGTGGAGAACGCCGAGCGCAACCGGGCGCTGGCCCGGACGGCCCTCACCAACGCGGTGATGGAGGTGGCGGCCGAGGCGAAGGTGCCGGGCGCCGCGACGCGGCCGGCGGCGACGGTGGAGGCGTTCGCCCTGCCGGACCCGATGGCGGTGGCGGCGGCCGTGCGGGAGCGGCCGGAGCTGAGGGAGGAGTTCATCACCAGCGTCGGCACGCTGGCGCTGTATCACCTGATTTTCCTCAACGACGCGTCGGTCGCGCGGGCGGTGTTGCCGGCGCTGGCGAGCCTGCTGCCGGAAGACTCGCCGCTGCTGGCCCGCATCGACGGCTGGGCGTTTCTCGTGGAGAAGCGTCCGCTGGAGGCGCGGTCGCGTCTGTCGGCCATCGCCGACCGCGACCCGCTGGCCGCGTTGGGGCTGGTGCGGCTCGACGGTGACAGCACGGAGCTGACGCTGCGTCAGGCGGCGGAGAGCCACGCCCGTCGGCTGCGGTCGGAGCACACCCACGGCGTGACCGGCGCGGTGGTGTCGTCGGAGCTGACGCCGCGGCGTACGCCCTACCTGCCGTCGGATACCGCGGTGCTGTTCCGCGACGTCATCGGGGGCTTCCCCACGCGCATCCTCCGGCTGGGGACCGACCCCGAGTCGTTTTACGTGCTGCGGGCCGAGCCGCTGCGGTCGGTGGTCGGCTACGGCGAGCCGCTGCTTGTTCGGGTGACGCTGATGAACACCAGCGAGTTCGACCTGGCCATCGGCGACGGGTCGATCCGCAACGACCTGTGGTTCGATGCGGTGGTGCGGGGTCTGCAGCCGGCCAACTTCCCCGGTACCGCCTACGACCGGCTCGGCGGGCCGCTGGTGCTGCGTCCACGGCAACAGGCCAGCCGCTTGACCCGGGTGGACGGCGGCGCCCTGCAGGCTTATTTGCGGACCATGCCTGTGGCGTCGGTCCCGGTGTCGGGTTCGGTGCTGACCAACCCGGTGTCGGTGAGCCGCATCATCCCCGGGCCCGGGGGCTACGCCGTGGAGTTCACACGGATCGTCGAGCAGACGCCGGTGCCCGTGGTGCGGCCGGAGGCGAGGGCGGCGCTGCTGGCGGGGTTGCGGTCGGCCCCGGCGCGTCAGCGGCTGGGGCTGATCGATGCGGCGGCGATCTACCTGGCGATGTTCGGGCAGCCGCGGGGCGAAGGTGAGGGTCAGCCGAGCTTTCCGGCGGAGGAAACCAACGCTTTCCGCGACGCGCTGCGGCAGCTCGTGGCCGACCCCGACGAGTCGGTCCGCGCGTACGGCACGGTCGTGGTGCTGCGCGGCAGCCGGGACGAGCAGCGGCTGGAGCTGGCGCGGTCGGCGGCAGCGGACCCGAGCTGGGCGGTGCGTCTGGCGGCCCTCGTCGGGCTGCGGGAGTCGTTCCGCTTCGGGCGGCCGGAAGACGACCTGACGCCGCTGCGGGAGCTGGCCGCGCGGCTGGCCGAGGACGCCGATGCGACGGTGGCGGCGTTCGCGAGGGCCTTGCGTGATGAAGTGGACGAGCTCAAGCCCTGAGCACGCCGGGTGACTGCTGTCGCCCGCCGGGTGACCGCTGTCGCCCGCCGGGTGACCGCTGTCGCCCGCCGGGTGACCGCTCTCGCACGCCGCGGCCCGGTCGGGCTGAGGTGGAACGGACGTGGTGGAGCAGCAAGGGATGTCAGGTGACGGCGGCAGGGTGTCGTTCGAAGAGGACTTCAAGCGCTTCTTCGTGCGCGGGCTGGTGGCGATCCTCCCGACGCTGGTCACCTTTTACCTGCTCGTGTGGGCGTGGGGTTTTCTCTGGACGAACCTCGGGCGGCACCTGCTGGCCGGGGTGTCGTACCTGTACTGGCTGGTGTCGCAGCCGGCCGGGCCGTGGCTGCCGCGGTTTTACCTGCAGACGGTGCTGCAGGAGCGGCTGCCGTTCTGGATGGTGCAGGCGATCGGGGTCGCGCTGGCGGTGCTGGCGATCTACCTTGTGGGGCTGGTGGCGGGCAACCTGATCGGCCGCACGTTCTACCGCATCGCGGAGAACTTCCTGCTGAAAATCCCGTTCGTGCGTGCGGTGTACCCGACGGTGAAGCAGGTCACCGATTTCCTGCTGGCCGAGCGGCGGTCGCAGTTCGCCGGCTCGCGCGTGGTGGCGGTGCGGCCGCACGCGGGAAACATCTGGTCGATCGGGCTGTACACGGGGGCGCCGATCCGCGGGCTTTCGGCGGCGCTCGGCTCGGACATGGTGACGGTGTTCGTGCCGTCATCTCCGACCGCGTTTTCGGGCTACGTCGTGGTGGTACCGCGGAACGACATCGTCGAGCTGCCGCTGACGGTGGAGGAGGCGATGCGTCTGCTGCTCTCCGGGGGCGTGGTGGACGTGGGCCGCGCCGGCGGCGAGTCGATCGCGGTCGGGCGGGCCGGCGGCAGCGCGCCGCCCGGCGCGCTGGGCGGGAGGGATGCGTCGGGTTCGCCCGGGCCCGCCGGTGCCCCGGTCGTGGCCGGGGGCGACGGGCGCGGGCCTGCTGCCGCCGCGACCGCGGAGGCTCGACCCTTGAACGTTTCGGCCGGGCCGGCCGCCGGCCCGCCCGCCCCGTCGGCCGCGGCGACGCCGCCGGAATCGCCCACGGGCCGCGATTCTCGGACGTAGCCCAGGGGCGATTTTTCTCTTCCGTTTCGTCGTCGGCGGTCGGTACATTGCATCTCCGGTCCGACGCACGTGGCGGGCCGGTTGCGCTCCCGGCCTGCGACCGCGGCGTCTCAGCTTCAGGAGTGCACGATGACCCTCATCGTTACCGGCCGGCACAACACCCTCACCCCTGCCCTCCGCGAACACGCCGAATCCAAGGCGTCGCAGCTCGCGCGGTACTTCAACCTGCTGCAGGCGGTGGAGGTGGTCGTGGACCGTTGCCGCAACGGGCATCGGCGGGCGTGCAGCGTGGAGATGATCGCCACCACGCGGCACCGCGGGCGGTTCGTCGCCAAACTCACCGGCGACGCCTACGGCTGCGTGGACGCGTGCTTCCGCAAGCTCGAGCGGACGCTCTCCGACGCCAAGCGGCAGTTCAAAACGCCGCGACGGAGCGTGTCGGTCCGCGGCCGGGCGGCCTGACCCCCCCCTGAACCGCACGGCCTGACCCGCACGGCCTGACCCGCACCCGGCGACGGGCTCCAGAGCGGGCCCTTCCCGGCCCTGTCGTGACGGCTGCGGCACCGGCTTGGCGGCTCGGGTGCTGCCGGTGGGTCGTCGCTCCCGGCTGCCGTACCTGCGGCTGTCGCCCCCGGGGAGGCGTGTTACCCGGCCGAGCCGCTGCACCCGGTGGTGGGGCACGCCGGAAGGGCGTTGGCAACCCCGACGTTCCCGGCTAATCTCCACCACGTCGCCGGGCAGCTCCGGCAGGGATGTCCTGTCGGCCCCGCCCGGGCCCGGTCTCCCTTGCGCGCGACACCCACCCCGCCATGACACTCAAACTGAAGGACTTCATCATCGCCGACGCGGTCATCCCGTCCCTGACGGCCACCACCCGTGACGACGCACTTCGGGAGATGGTCAACGCGCTGGCCCAGTGCGGCGCGTTGGACCCGGGGGTCGTGAACGAGGTGGTCCAGGCGCTGATCAAGCGTGAACAGGCCGGCTCGACCGGCTTCGGCAAAGGCATCGCCGTCCCGCACGTCAAGCACCCGAAGGTGAAGCGGATGGTCGGCACGGTGGCCCGCTCGGCTCAGGGCATCGACTTCGCCGCGCTCGACCACCAGCCCGTCTATTCACTGGTGCTGCTGCTCTCGCCTGATACGGCCCCGGAACAGCACCTCAAAGCGATGAACATCGTCTTCTCCAACCTGCAGAAGGACATGTTCCGCAAGTTCCTTCGTCAGGCGGACACGAAGCAGAAGATCCTCGACCTTCTGGATGAGGCCGACTCGGCCGCGAAGTGAACGCCAGACGGGGGGGCGCTGCCACGACAGACAGCCGGGCGGCCGGCGGGACTTGCCAACGCCGCCGACACCGCCGCGAGCTCCGGGAGGCCGGTACGTCCCGCCGGTCGCCCCGGTGGCAAGGAAAGCGTCGGGCGACACGGCCGAGCCGCCGGCGGGCCAGACCCCCCAAACGACAAAACGCCGGGCGGATGCCGTGAAGTGACGACTCGACGGCGTGTGAGCTGTCAAGACCTTGCGATTCCGACGTGGGTCCGGTGTGGTTGAGTATCGTGTAGGCCCGGAACCGACTTCCTCATGCCCTTTGTGTCCCGCACCGTGACCGTCCTCAATTCGCTGGGGCTGCACGCCCGGCCGGCGATGCAGTTCGTGGACACGGCCAATCGTTTCTCCAGCGATATTGTGGTGAGGAAGGGAGGCGAGCAGCCCGAGAACGCCGATGGCAAATCGGTGATGGAGATGATCATCCTCGCCGCCACGCAGGGCACTCCGTTGACCATCGAAGCGGACGGGGACGACGCCGAAGAGGCTGTGGCGACGCTGGCCAAGCTCTTCGAAGACAAGTTCGGCGAGGAGTAGTCCGCAAAGGGCCGCGGCGGTCGGCGCGGGAGGATTCGGTCGCTCGCGTGGCCAGATGCGCCGGGGCGGGTCGTCCCGCGCCCGGTGACTGACACGGGCCGGTCAGCGTGCGGGGTCGGCGTCGGCGCGTGCTGGCTGGCAAGCTCGGTTCCGTTCCACTACGCTCCAGCGACACTGGTGAGGTGGCACGCGGGAGCCCACGGGCGTGACGTCCCGCGGCAAAGGTTTGTCGGGGCGGTCGGTTCGGGTCAGGTCCGTTCGGGGGCAGGTCGGCGTCATGGAGATCAAGAAGGGGATCGGCGTCGCACCCGGTGTGGTCATCGGCCCGGCCGTCGTGCTGGACGCCGAGGACACGCTGATTCCCAGGCGGTCCATCCGGGCGGAAGAGGCGGCGGCGGAGGTCGAGCGGTTCCGGGCGGCGTTGCGGACGGCCAGTGAACAGCTTTCGGCCCTGCGGGACGACGTGGCCAGGTCGCACGGGGAAGACATCGGGCAGATTTTCGCGTTCCACCAGGGGCTGCTGAAGGACAAGTCGCTGGTCGCCGGGGTGGAGAAGGAGATCACGCAGAACCTCGTGACCGCGGAGTACGCGGTCTCGACGGTGATGCGGCGGTATGCGGGCAACTTCCTCCGCATCCAGGACAAGTTTTTTTCCGAGCGCGTCAAGGACATCTACGACGTCGAGAAGCGGCTGCTGCGGATCCTCATCGGACAGCGTCACGAAGACCTTGGCAAGCTCACCTCGGACGTGATCATCGTGGCGCACGACCTGCTGCCCAGCCAGACGGCCAGCCTCGACCGCCGCCACGTCAAGGGTTTCGCGACGGACGTGGGCGGACGCACCAGCCACACGGCGATCGTCGCGCGGGCGATGGGCATCCCGGCGGTCGTGGGCCTTGGCGACCTCACCGCGCACGTCAACGCCGGCGACACGATCATCATCGACGGCCAGCGCGGCGTGGTGATCGTCAACCCCGACGCCGAGCAGCTGGCGCAGTACCAGGAGGACGCCAGGGCCTTCAGCCGGTTCGAGTCGGAACTGGCTCGGCTGGCCGACCTGCCCGCCGAGACGCTCGACGGACATCAGGTGTGCCTGCTGGCGAACATCGAGTCGCCCGAGGACATCGAGGACGCACTGCGTCGGGGAGCACAGGGGGTGGGGCTGTTCCGCACCGAGTTCCTCTACCTGCGCGGTGACCAGGAACCCACCGAAGAAGACCACTACCAGGCCTACGCCAGTGCGCTGCGGACGCTCGAGGGGCGGCCGTTGGTCATCCGCACGCTGGACCTCGGCGCGGACAAGTACACGAAAACGCAGCAGGCGTCGCCGGAACGCAACCCCTTCCTCGGCGACCGAAGCATCCGCATGTGCCTGCACGACATCCCGATGTTCAAACGCCAGCTCCGCGCCATCATGCGCGCGACCGTGCTCGGCGACGTGCGGATCATGTTCCCCATGATCAGCACGATGATGGAGCTGCGGCAGGCCCAGCTCGTGCTCCGCGACGTCATGGAGGAACTCGAGGACGAACGGGTGGAGTTCCGACGCGACATCCCCGTGGGCATGATGATCGAAGTGCCGTCGGCGGCGCTGATGGCCGGGCAGTTCGCCAAAGAGGTCAACTTCTTCTCCATCGGCACCAACGACCTCATCCAGTACACGCTGGCCGTCGACCGGACCAACGAAAAGGTCGCCGGGCTGTTCTCGCCCGCCCACCCGGCCGTGCTCACGCTCATCCGCGACACCATCCGGGCCGGGGCACGCAACCACATCTCCGTCAGCGTCTGCGGTGAGATGGCCGGCGAGCCGCTGTACACGCTGCTGCTGCTGGGGCTGGGGTTGAACACCTTCTCGATGAACGGGCCCGACATCCCCGAGGTGAAGAAGGTCATCCGCTCGACCACGCTCGAGCATGCCAAGTCGGTCGCCCGGCGTGTCATGAGCTTCGACTCCGAGCGGCAGGTGATGCACTTCCTCCGGGAAGAGACGCGAAAGATCATCCCGGAGGCGTTCTGACCGCCGCACCGGGCCGCGTCTGTCGCCGCGTCGGCCGCCGCTGGCGGAGAGGGCGCGGGGGGGAGCGGGGGGAGCGGGGGGAGCGGGGGGAGCGGAAATGGGGGAGGTGTAAAGTCAAAATCAAAAACTCCGTCCGCGTCATATACCGGTATATCGCCGTTAGTGTTGATTTGCTCTTTGCTTACACTTTCCGCTTGCCATTCCCAAAACAGTGTATTTGCGCCGGGGATAAAATCAGCGGTCACGCTGCGGACAATCGCCAAATCATCGTATCCAATCCCGCGCGGCGAATCGGCGGGGGGAATATCCA
>JBKBHU010000017.1:0-74001 GCA_046299715.1 Tepidisphaerales bacterium
AACTGGTGGGCAACGGGGCGTACGGGGTCGCGGCCACCCCGCCCGGTTGGGTCCCCCGCATCAGGGATTCCCCTAGGCTGTGCCGCGGGAACAGTCACGGGGCTAGAGAGACTTTCCTTATCTTGCTAGTCGGGTGGGCGGTATCCTCCCTGGCGAAAGGATGGTGACTGATGGCGAGCGTGCAATTGCGGCGTGGCGTTCGGATGTACCAGCCTGCCCCTGGGCGGGCGTGGATGGGGTCGGTAGCGTGGCGTGGCGGCGTGCTCCGCTTTGCCCTGCTGCGCTCCAAGGCCGCAAGCCAAGGGCTGCTGCTGAACGTGGCCCACGTTGCGGAGCTGGCCGCCGCGGGGTTGGCCCTGGACGACCGCGCGACGCGGACGGTGGCCGCCCTGCCCGACGCACTGCGTGCCCGGCTGGTGGCCGCCGGCGTGGTGCCGGGCGTGTACGCGGCTGCCGTGGAGCCGCTGCAGCAGCACGTGGACCGCTTCCTGGCGGCGTTGCGGGACCGACGCCGGGTGCCCGAATACGTGGCCGCGGTGGAGTTGCGGCTGCGGAACCTGCTGGGGGGGTTGGCCACGTGGCGGGACGCGACCCCGGCGGTGCTGGCGGACCGGCTGGCCGACCTGTCGGCGAGGCGGGGCTGGTCGGCGGCGACGCGGAACGCCCACGTGACGGCGGTTAGGTCGCTGGCCCGGTGGTGCGTGCGGGCGGGACTGCTGGCGGCCGACCCGACGACCGGGCTGGACCGTGCCGATAACGCCGGTGCCCGGGAACGGCGGGCCTTGAGCTTGGATGAGGCGCGGTGGCTGCTCGACTACCTGCGGGATCAACCCGGGCCGGGTGGGGAGCGGGCGTTGACCTACGAACTGGCGATTCAGACGGGGTTGCGGCGGGGCGAGCTTGCCAGCCTGACCGTGGCGGATTTCGACCTGGCCGGCGAACCCGCCGTGGTGCGCCTGCCGGGGGCGAGGACGAAGAACGGGCGCGATGCCCTGCTACCCATTCCGGCGGAGACCGCGGCGAGGCTGCGTGAGGCGTTCGCCCGCAAGCTGCCCGGCGCCAAGGCCCTGCGGGTCGGCGACGCTAGCAAGGCGGCCAAGCAGTTTCGTCGCGACGTGGGCGCGGCACGGGAAGCGTGGGTGGCGGCTGGTGGGGACGCCGGAAGCGACTTCCTACGCGACGTGGACGGGGCGGGCCGGGTGTTGGTGTTTCACTCGCTGCGGCATACGCGGGGGGCGTGGTTGTTCGCGCATCACAAGGTAACCCCGCGGGAGGCGATGGACGCGATGCGGCTGCAAAGCCTTGCACTGGTCGAGCGGTACTCCCGAAGCATGCGGTTGGACGTCGACCGGCTGGCCAAAACCGCCCCCAGCCTGGCCCTGCCGGAGGCCGCCGTTGCCGCTGCCGAAAGTGGTGCGCGTTCCGGTGCGCGTTTAGGTGTTTGTTCGTATACAAAACGGGACTTTTCGGGACGATCGGGGCGGGCGGCTGCGGGTGGGTCGAAAGTGGCGAATCGCTCGGTAAATCCGGTGGATTCTGACGTTTTGGGGAAATGAGTCGGGTGGGATTCGAACCCACGACCCGCGCATTAAAAGTGCGCTGCTCTGCCAACTGAGCTACCGACTCGGCCGGGTCCTGCCATGGCGGCGGGGCGCCGGGCGAAGGTGCACGGCGACGGCGTCTCTCGCCCTCGGCAGCGGCCATGGTAGGTCGCCGGCCGGGCCGGTGTCCGGGAGGCGGCTCCGGTGTTTGGGAGGCGGCTCCGGTGTCCGGGAGGCGGCTGTGGCGAAGGCTGGCCGTCCCGGCAGCGATGCGTCGGTGTGCCCATCCGGGCGTAACGTTCAGGCGTGGGCAGCAAGCTCGTGCATGACGAGGCGGTGTGCCTCCGCTGGTGGGACGTCTCCAACACCAGCCAGATTCTCCTCTTGCTGACGCGGTCGCACGGGCTGGTGCGCGGGGTGGCCAAGGGCGCACGGCGAACGAGCCGCGCGGGCGCGTCGGTGTTCTCCGGTGGTGTGGACCTGCTGGATCTCGGTACCGTGGAGATGCGCTACGCCGCGGACCGCGAGCTTTCGGATGTCACCGCGTGGACTCTCACCGACGGCCACCTGGCCCTGCGGCTGGACCTTCGCCGGGCGTATCT
Organism: Tepidisphaerales bacterium; assembly: GCA_046299715.1. GTDB lineage: Bacteria > Planctomycetota > Phycisphaerae > Tepidisphaerales > Tepidisphaeraceae > JBBRUM01. The sequence continues at coordinate 2,144 of JBKBHU010000017.1, forward strand.
GGCGCTCTTTCTCGGCGAACTCATCACGCGCGTGCTGGCGGAGCATGACCCGCACCCGGCCGTGTTTGACGACTTCACGGAGACGCTGGCGTGTTTGTGCCGGGATGACAACGAGGTGTTCGCCCTTGTGATGGCGCTGCGGCTGTTGAAAGCCGCGGGCATCCTGCCGGAACTTGGGCGGTGTGGCGCGTGCGGGGCACAGGTCGTGCGAGATGAAGCGGTGCCGCCACCGAAGGTGACCTTCCGGCTGGCGGCAGCTTCCGTGCTGTGCACATGCTGTGACAAGGGCGTCCGGGACGGCATCGGCATCGAAGGGGTGCTGATGAGGCTGGCGTACCGGCTGGTGCGGACGGCAACCGGCGCGGACGGCGCTGCTGTCGGGGGTGAGGGCGGTGGCGGCCGCGTGCCGATGGCCCGACTGCGACTGCCGCGGCTGATGTACGTGCAGACACAGCCCCTGCTCAGACTGTTGAGCCAGCACGTGGGTTATCAGCTGGGCCACCGCAGCCGCGTGGAGTGGGGATTGCTGTCAACCGGTCGGCTTGATCTGTACCGGGTACCGCCACCGCGGCCGCACGAGCCGAAGCTGCCCGAGCTGCCGCCGCGCCCGCCGGACGTCCCGCCGCAGGACAAGGTGTCCGACGCCCTGGCGACGCCGGGTGCGCGCCTGGCGGTGGCGAAGCCGGCGCCGCAGTCCAAACGTCGAAAGGTGAAAGAAGACCTCTCCGACACCGTTCGCAGCCCGCAAGGCCCGGCCAACCCTGCAGACCCGCAGCCCGCGACGGTGACCGCGCACGTGGCGACGACGACGGCCCCGGCCGGGGCCGTGACCACGACCCGAGACGACCCGAACCCGGCGGCCCCGAAGGCCGTGGTGCAGAACGCGACGGGATGAACGGTCCGGGGGGAATCCGGGACGGCCCGCCAGCACCCCGGCACCAGCATCACGGCAGATGGGTCTTGGCATCCCGGCCAGGCCGGTGTCGGAGCGAGGGGAACCGCCGAGGTGTCGCCAAGGCGGGGGCGGTTCTGTAGACTCCGCGAACGGATGGAGCACGGCAAGCGGACAACGCGACGCGCGGCCGGGGTGAGCGGCGCAGCGCCTTCGCGTCGGTGGGCGGTGTGGGCGGTGGCGGGCGCGATGGCGGTGTGCGGGTCGTCGGCAACGGCGCAGACGGCGCCGGCGGTCGAGCCGACGGCCCCGGCCGACACGACGCAGGAGTTCGAGTTCCGGGGCGGGCGGTGGATCCCGCTGGCCGAACGCGCCCCCACGACGCTGCCTTCGGACCCGACGCTGGACCGCGCGGAAGACTTCCTGCAACGCGGCGGATGGCGGGCGGCGCGAACGCTGCTGCTGCGGTGGTTCCGCACGCATGACCGGCGGCACCCGCTGCGCGACCGCGCCACGTTCCTGCTGGCCGAGGTGTACTTCATGTCCGGCGACCGGATCCGCAGCTTCTATCACTTCGACGAGGTGATGGACCTGTACCCGGACAGCCCGCTGTATCCGCTGGCGCTGCAGCGTCAGTACGACATCGCCGACGCGTACCTGCGGGGCTTCAAGAACCGGCTGTTCGGGCTGCCGATCCTCAGCGCGCAGGACGAGGCGATCGAGATGCTGTTTCGCATCCAGACGCGTGCCCCCGGCTCGCCGCTGGCCGAGCGGGCGCTGCTCCGGACGGCGGACTTCTACTACGCGACGAGCCAGTTCGACCTGGCGGCCGACGCGTACGCGTCGTACGTGAGCAGCTACCCGAGGTCGCCGCTGGCCCCCCGGGCGAGGCTGCGGCAGGCGTTTGCGCTGATGGCCCAGTTCCGCGGAACGCGGTTCGACGCCACGCCGCTCACCGACGCCCGCGAGCTGCTTTCGGACCTGATCGTCACCCAGCCGGAGCTGTCGAAAGAGGAGGCCTTGCCCGCGGTCGTGGGGCGGATTGACGACGCGCAGGCCCGCAAACTCCTGCAGACGGCCGACTGGTATCGGCGGACGAACCAGCTCCGCGGGGCGGCCTACCTGTACCGCCTGCTGGTGCTGCGGTATCCCGAATCCGCCGACGCGGCGGAAGCACGGGCGAGGCTGGCGAGGCTCCCGGCGTCGGCCCTGCAGGACCCGGAGCCGGCGGCAGAAGCCCCGATGCTCGGGGAGGACCTTGCAGGCGTCGGGGGCAACGGCCCGACGGCGGGCCCGGCGACGCGGGAAGGAGGGGCGCGATGAACCCGCCGATCCGCCAAGGCGGCTGCGGACGTAGACCCTGGCGGCGCCGCGTCGGCATGTGGGCCGCCGCCCTGGGCGTGGCGTGCTGCGCGGGGTGCACCTATCAGGTGTCCGGCGACTTCAACCCCGACGTCAACCCGACCTACGCGTGGCGGTCGCTCTACCGCGAGGACATCCAGACGGTCGCCGTCCCCATTTTCACGACCAAGTCGTTCAGTCGGGGCGTGGAGGTGGGACTGACACGGGCCGTGATCCAGCAGATCGAACTGCGTACGCCGTACAAGGTGGTGTCGCGGGACCGGGCGCAGACGATCCTTGAGGGGGAAATCGAAGCGGTGGAGGTGGAGACGGTTTCATCGTCGTCGCGAACGCTCCTGCCGCAGGAGCAGATGATGACGCTCCGGGTCAACTTCGTCTGGAAGGACATCCGGACGGGTCGGGTGCTGGTGGAGCGTCGCAGTTTCACGCAATCGGCGACGTACTACCCCACGCTGGGCGAAGGCCGGTTCGTGGGCATGCAGACGGCCACGGAGCGGCTGGCGGTGGCGATCGTGCAGCAGCTCGAGGCCGACTGGTAGGCCGGGCGTTCGACGGCCGCCGTCGACGCGGGGCGGGGCGTCGCGGGGCCGGGGAACGATGGCATAGAAAACGGCTCGGGGTATTCCGTAGAGTCGGCAGCGGGCCCGGGCTGGCGTCGGGTGCGGCATGGGCCCTGGCGAAGGATGTCGTGAGGCGTGAAGGCAGGCGCATGGCAGAGCCCAACAACGAGCGGAATCAGTCCAAGCGGCCACGTCGGGAGGGCGGCGGGTCGGGGCCGGGCAACGGCGGGCCCAACGGCATGAAGGTGGGCCGGGGGATGCTCGGTTGGGTGCTGGTGGGGGCGCTGGTCGTGATGTTCTGGATGCTGATCACGCGTCCGGGCACGCGGTCGGACCTGATCGCCTACTCGGACTTCCGCACGGCGTTTCTCGCGGACAAGGTGCTCGAGCTGACGCTGGACGGTGAGGAGATCCGCGGCAAGTTCGCGGAGGAGCAGCGGCTGGGTCCGCAGGGGGCGCCGGTCAAGCACTTCCGGGTGACCGTGCCGCCGGGGATGGGGTCGAACTACGAGTTTCTGGAGTTTCTCTCGCAGCGGCCTGCGGTCACGAAGGTCACGGTGGAGAATTCGCAGAACCTGATCGTCAATTTGCTGATCCCGCTGCTGCCGTGGATCCTCATCATCCTGTTCTTCTACTTCTTTGTGTTCCGTGCTTTGCGGAACTCGGCCGGGGCGGGGGGCATGCTGGGCAATTTCGGCCGCTCGCGGCACAAGGTGACGCACAAAGAGCACACCAACGTCACCTTCGACGACGTGGCGGGCATCGAGGAGGCCAAGGAAGAGGTCCGCGAGATCGTCGAGTTCCTGAAGAACCCGAAGAAGTTCCAGCGCCTGGGCGGGCGGATCCCGCGGGGCGTGCTGCTGGTGGGCGAGCCGGGGACGGGCAAAACGCTGCTGGCCAAGGCGATCGCGGGCGAGGCGGACGCGCCGTTCTTCTCCATCTCCGGGTCGGACTTCGTCGAGATGTTCGTCGGCGTGGGCGCTTCGCGCGTGCGCGACCTGTTCAAGCAGGCGAAGGACAACGCCCCGTGCATCATCTTCCTCGACGAAATCGACGCGGTGGGCCGTCGCCGCGGCTCGGGCTTTTCCTCGGGCGGACATGACGAACGCGAACAGACGCTCAACGCGATTCTGGTCGAGATGGACGGTTTCGAGACCAACGACCAGGTCATCGTCGTCGCCTCGACCAACCGTGTGGACGTCCTCGACCCGGCGCTCACCCGCCCGGGCCGCTTCGACCGTCAGGTCTACGTGCCGCTGCCCGACGTGAAGGGGCGGCTGGAGATCCTCAAGGTGCACGCCCGCAAGGTGAAGCTGGGGCCGGCGGTGGACCTGCTGCGTCTGGCGAGGGCGACGCCGGGCTTCTCCGGCGCGGACCTGGCAGCCATCATCAACGAGGCCGCCCTGATGGCCACGCTCGCCAACAAGGATTTCATCGAGCAGGACGACCTCGAAGAGGCCCGCGACAAGGTCCGCTGGGGGCGGGCGAAGAAGAGCCGCGTGATCGACGAAAAGGAAAAACTCGCCACCGCCTACCACGAGGCCGGCCATGCCGTCGTCCAGTGGCTCGAGCGGGAGACGGCCGACCCCATCCACAAGGTGACCATCATCCCGCGGGGCAACTACGGCGGCGTGACGATGACCCTGCCCGAGAAGGACCGCACCAGCGTCTCCCGCAAGTGGTCGATCTCGTTCATCAAGATGGGCCTGGCCGGGCGCATCGCCGAGGAGATGTTCACCGGCGACGTGAACACCGGCGCCGGCGGTGACATCCGGCAGGTGACGCACCTGGCCCGGTCGATGGTGCGGGAATGGGGCATGAACGATCGCGTCGGCTTCGTCTACTACGGCGACGACGACAACCGCGTCACGCCCTTCGGCTTCGGCGGGCGGGAGTACTCGGAGGAGACGGCGCGGATCATCGATGAGGAGGTCAAGAAACTCATCGACACCCTCGAGGCCGAGACGCGTCGCATGCTCGAGGCGCACCGCGACCGCATCGAGGCCGTCGCCCAGGCGCTGCTGAAGTACGAGACGCTCGACGGCAGCGACATCGACCGCATCATGCGGGGCGAAAACCTCACCAAGCCGACGATCTCGGACCTGCTCGACCGCGAGTCGCGCAAGGGCACCGGCACGACGGCAGCCCCGTCAACCCCGCCCGCCCCGGCTGCGCCCGACCTCGGCGGGCTCGGCGGCGGCCCCCTGCCGCGACCTGCGTGACCCGGGCGGCGAGGGCCGGCCACGTCGTGCATTGAGCGGGATTCATGCACCGGCGGCCGAGATGACCGCGGGGACGGCAGGCGGCGAGACCGGCCGCCGGGCAGGGTCGAAGCGCAGTCGCTGCAGCGTCTCAGCGGCGCGTGACACCGCCAGCTCGAGCTGCCAGCTCAGGTCCACGACGGCCTTGGGACCGACCGCGTCGGCGCGATGCGGCCCGTCGGGCGACGGCAGCGCGTAAGGATTGCGGCATGGCTTGACCTGCACGTCCGGGCACGGCCGGGTCTGCAGCTCGCGCAGGGCCGCGACGGCCGGGTCGCGCTGGTCCGGACGCAGCCGCTGGGCGCCGGCCAGCCTTTCGAGGGTCATCGCGATGCCGGTCCGCACATTGTGCTGAAGGGCGTCATCACGCGCTAAAGCCAGCAGCGCGTCCACCGCGGCCGGTCCGCCGCATCGCCTCAGCAGCGACACCGCCGCCACGAAACGGGGCACCAGCCTCGACGTCGTCCGCGGCGACGGTCGCGACGTGTCCGGATAGCCGTCTTCCTGCTGGCGTACGGCGGCGATGAGCCGTCCCTCGGCGGTCGGGTCCGCCCGCATCGCCAGCACGGCTGCCGCACGCCAGGAGACGTCCGGCGATGCGTCCGCGAGCCACTGCCGAAGCGTCGCGTCGGTCTGGTCGTTGCCGTAACGGTAAAGACGCCACATCGCCGGCGAGGCCTTTTCCCGCAGCTCCAGCAGGTCGGCCTGCAGGTCGCGGGGCGCGCCGGGCGCTTTGTCCGCGTGCCCGGCGGGCCCGAACGTGTCCTCGGCCGCATCCGACACCGGGCTGAGTGCGCCGCTCCGCTCGAGGGCCTGTCGCAACGCCGGGTAGGGCACGGCGCGGCTGTCCACACGGCCGGAGAGCGCGAGGTCCGCGGCCACCGCCGCCACCTCGCCCAGGCGCTGCATGTCACGCTGCAGCCGGGTCGAGTACTGCGCGTCGTTCTCGGCGCCCAGCGCCCGGCAGGCGATCCAGACGTTGTGCAGCCCACGCGGCAGCAGGCTGCGGTAGGGAATCTCGCAGCCCAGCTTGGTCTCGCGCTGCTCGCACAGCCACACCCAGAACAGCGCTTCGTCGGTCTCGAACTCCAGGTCCACGTGGTGGCAGTCGAAGTGGCAGCTGCTCATCGACACCACGTCGGGAAACCGCGTGCCCTCGATGAGGTCGGCGAGCGTGACGCGGTAGTCGCAGTCGATCTGTCGCCCCTGACGGATGCCGATCGCCGGATAAATGATCGTGGGACGCTTCGTGGCCGTGAACTGCATCTGGGCCCACTGCGCGACGCCCTCGATGCGGGCGCGGGAGAGGTCCAGCGGGTCGGTCGGGTCCACGAAACCCGAGTCGGCGTTGTTCTGCACCATCCGCGGCGAGCCGTCCGGGTCGGTCACGACCACGCCGGCGGCCTGCGTAAACGCGTGCAGCAGCCCGTCGCCGACGCGGCCCATGTGGTACGCCGCCCCGGCCATGGCGCACAGGTCGCCGTCGCCGGTGCCGTCGATCCACGCCGGAGCCTCGACGCGGACGAGACGGCCCGGCAGGGCCACCAGCGCCGCACGCACCCGGCCGCCGTCGCACCGCACCTGACACAGCGTCGCCTCGGGCAGGAACGTCACCCCGGCCTCGGCGAGCATGGCCTCCAGCGCCAGCCGCTTGGCCATCGGGTGGAAGCCCATCACCTGTCTGCTGCGGCCGAACAGCGGGACCAGTTCCCGCGTCCGCTCGTCGAGCTCGGCCTGAAAACCGCCCTTGACGCCGTACCAGTAACGGTGAATACCCGCCCCGGTGCCCATCCCGCCGGGGAACGGCAACGCGTCGAACGCCACGGCCTTCCGCCCGCGACGCCCCGCCACGATCGCCGCCACCGCCCCGCCGGTGCCCGTGCCCGCCACGGCCACCTCAGCAGCGACCTGCTCCGCATCTTGCCAGAGGTCCGTCCCGGTCGGCGTGCAGCCTGCGGGCTCGGACAGCGTCGCACCGCACAGCTCGGTCGCGGCCGATTCACCCAGTGCCATCCGTCCCGCCGCGACCTCGGCGTCCGACCGGGCATCTCCGAACACGCACGGCGAAGCCACAAGCACGTTGCCCGGCAGACCTGCGGGCGGGCCGCTCCGGTCCGCGCCCCAGCGACGCAAGGGCACCACGCTCGCGTGGGTCACCACGTCCTGCTCACCCAGCCACGGGGTCTCCTTCCGTGCGTGCCGCAACGCGGCGGCCACCGCCCGATGCCACGGCCACTCCGCGGTCGCCATCCTGACGCTCAGCCGCCACTCGTTCGACCACAGCGACCGCCCGGCCGACACAACCAGACCCTCGCCCAATGAAAGCGTGTCGCCGAAGGCGAGCGTGCCCGACGGCGGCAACGGCGACGCCGTTGACTCGGCCCGCCGCACCGCCAGATGGCCGATGCGCTCGACGGGCGGCCGGGGCTTCCAGGTGCGGTCGATCAACGCCAGCAGTTCGCCGTCGTCCGTCGCGTCGATCCACCAGCTCGCCCGGACGACCCGCACACCCCCCTTGCAGGCGAAGTGCACGGCGTCCAGCCTCTCGCCCCGTACCGAGACGGCCGCCGGCGACGCGTAAAGAAGGACCGGCACGCCCGCCGCACGGAGGTACTGAGCGGCGCGGATTTCGGTGACGGCGGGGTCCAGCCCGGGGCCGTCGCCCGGCATCCCCTCGCGCAAACGCTCCCACAGCGCGCGTCCCGGGACGCTGCGCGGGGGAACGGGGGCCAGGTCCAGCGACCAGCTCACCTCCGAGGCCAGCCCCGGTTGCCGGGCGACCAGCAGCGGCTTGAGCCGCAGGCGTTCGGTAACGAAATGGACCGCGGCGAGGGCGGAGAGACCGCTTCCCACCACGACGACCGGGGAGGTGAAAGGTTGTAGTGGGCTGGAGGTCATGCGGGGCGGATTTGGGAGGGCCGATGCGAACGATTTTTCCGCAGGGCCCTTGCTTTGATTCACCGGTGCATTATACTAACTTCACCGGTGAATGCAATGAACGCCAAGACGGCCTCTCTCAGCGACATCGCCCGTCGTTTGGGCATCAGCCGCCGCAGCGTGGCGCAAGCCCTCAACGGCAGCGACCGGGGCACGGTCAAGGTGTCCGAAGCCACCGCCAGGCGGGTCCGCGAGCTGGCGGCGGAGCTGGGCTATCGCGGCAATGCGGCGGCGCGGGCGGTGGCGACGGGGCGGTTCAATGCGATCGGGTTGGTCCTGAGCACCGATGCGTCACGCGGGGCGCTGGCCGCCGCGACGCTGCACGGCATTCAGGAGGAGATGCTCCAGCGGGACATGCACCTCACGCTGGGTCAGGTGCCGGATGCCAAGCTGACGGCCGACAACTACCTGCCGCGGCTGCTCCGCGAGTGGTCGGTGGACGGGCTGGTCATCAGCTACTCCGTGGACATGCCGGCGAAGATCCTTGAGGTGCTGCGGACGTACCGGCTGCCGTCGGTGTGGCTGAACATCGACCTGCCCAACGATGCCGTGCGACCTGACGACCTTCAGGGCGGCAAGGCGGCGACCGAGCACCTGCTGTCGCTGGGTCATCGGCGCATCTGCTACGTGGACCGCGACGCGAACCGGCACTACAGCAGCGCCGCCCGCCGGGCCGGCTACGAGCTGGCGATGGTGTCGGCGGGGCTCAAGCCGTGGGTGTTCGCTTCGGATTCATTTGTCCCTGCGGTCAAACGTCTGCCCTTGCATGCCGAACTGCTGTCGCTGCCCGCGTCGCAGCGGCCGACGGCGGTGATCACCTACGGCGACGTGGACGCGCAGACGATGTACGTGGCGGCGCTCAAGGCCGGGATCGATGTGCCGCGTGAGCTGTCGATCATGACGTTCCACTCGGGCGTGCCGGTGGCGACGGGGCTGGGGATCACCTGCATGCGGATTCCCGCGTACGACGTGGGTCGTCGCGCGGTGCAACTGCTCGTGGACAAAATCAACGGTCGTCGGGAGTCGGTGCCGAGCGTGCTTTTGCCGTTCGAGCTTCGGCAGGGAGAGAGCACGGCCACACCCCCCGCGTAACGGTCACTTCTTTTCACTTCAACCCTTTTTCGAGGAGGAGTAGATATGCGTTGGTCGATGTTGATGGGATCGGTCGCGGCGGGCACGCTCGCCGCCTCCGTCGCCAGCGGGGCGACGATCTTCTACGAGCCGTTCGACGACATCTCGGGGTGGGTGTCCGTGCCGTCGTGGGGTGTCGAGACGGGCAGCCTCAGCTACAACAACGGCGGCCCGCTGGTCACCTCGGGCAACTCCGCCCGCAAGGTGGCCGGCAGCAGCGGCGACTTCCTCCGCCGCGAGCTGACGCTGCCGATCGTCGACGGCAACACCTACTGGGTGGCGATGCTGCTCAAGGTGACGGCGGCCCCCACCGCCAACCGCGAGTTCGGCTTCCGCCAGGCGGGCAACGGCCCCAACCGGCTGTTCCTCAACTGGGACCCCTCGGCGGGCACGGGCGGCGTGCTGTTCCTGGGCACCCGTGACGCGGCCGGGGACCCGGGCGACGGCAACGCGACGACGAACACCAACCCCACCCTCACGCTCGGGGCCACCAACCTCATCGTCTTCCGCATCGATGCCAAGGCCGGCAACGACGACGTGTGGGTGTGGCTGAACCCGGCCATCGGCGGTGCCGACCCGTCGGTGTCGTCGGCCTTCGGGTCGTCGATCGGGATCGACAACATCGCGACCCCGACCAACCTCGGGCACTTCTTCATCGGCGGTTCGAACTCGGCGGACTTCGTCGTGGACGAGCTGCGGATCGGCACGACCTTCGGCTCGGTGACGCCCGTCCCCGAGCCGCGGACGCTGGCCGCGCTGCCGCTGGTGGGTCTGCTGGCGATGCGTCGGCGTCGCGCCTGACACCTCCTGCAGTTCGGTGGCCGCGGTCGACTGCTGCGGCCGCGGCCACCGGCTGGGGTCTGCCCGAGTCGACAATCGATTGATATCGGCCCGCGGGTGATGCGTGCTCCGGGTCGTGGAGGTTCTTCGCACATGATTTCCGTGCGCACCATCTCGTATTGCCTTGTGGTCTCGGCCGCGGCGGCCACGCCCGCCCTTGCGACGCTCCCGCTGACAGGATTCGAGCCCTCGGAGGGGTACAGCCCGACGGGCGGCGTGCTCTTCAACGGCACTGTGGTGACGGGAACGGTGGTCGGCCAGCCTTCGGCGTCGGCCACCACGTGGGGCACGGTCCCCGGCGACAGCCGACACGCGTTCGTCGTCCGCCCCGGTGTCGGCTACAACGGCTCGCAGGGCCTGCTCTCTCAGCAGCTGCTCGGCAACGCCCTGTGGAACCCCACGCCCGGCGTGCTCGACGGCGTGGCCACGCAGTTCGTCTTCGGGTTCAAGTTCCGCTTCGTGGACCCGCCGTTCCGCAACGGTGAGGTGTGGGACGGCTTCTTCGGCTTCCGCATCGACGACACCAACGGCAACGGCTCGCACTTCGAGGTCTACCTCAACGCCGGCGAGGGCTACGTCCGCGCCACCGGCCGCGACAACGCCGGCAACCAGATCAACCAGCCGCTCGTGAACAGTGCGAACCAGCCGTTCCGGGCCGAGCACGACGTCTGGTACGAGGTGTACGGCGACGGCGACTACGTCACCGACACCTACAACGTGTACGTCCGACGCGCCGGCGTGGCCAACGCCGAGGTGTTCCGCCGGCTGAACATGCCGTTCCGCTACCACGGGCTGGGCTTCGGGCAGATCACGCCCGGCCCGCGGACGCAGGACGACGACATCGTCCGTCTCTTCCAGGCCAAGATCGACCCTCAGCTGTACCGCCAGATCGCACTGGATGACGTGTACTACACGGTCATCCCCGAGCCGGGCGCGCTCGCGTGGCTCGGCCTGCCCGCGCTGGCGCTGGTACGGCGCCGGAGGCACTGAATCTCGTCTCTCCCTCTCTCTCTTCTCTCCCCGAAAGGAGCTGAGCCATGTCTGCAACGTCCTTGTCCAACGCGGCATTCCGCCGCCGCAGCCCGTATGGCTTCACGCTCGTCGAGCTGCTCGTGGTCATCGGCATCATCGCGTTGCTGATCTCGATCCTGCTGCCGTCGCTCAACCGCGCGCGGGAGGCCGCCGCCGCGGTGCAGTGCGCGTCGAACATGCGGCAGATCGGTCTGGCGATGCGGAACTACGCCGTCGCCCACCGCGACGCCGTGCCGTTTGCGATGATGCGGGACGACCGCCCCGAGAGCCAGTTCGAAAGCTCGTGGGACCGTCTGATCGAGCCCTACCTGGGCGGCCGCGGCCAGCAGTTCCAGCTTCCCGGCGAGAACTTCGCCGCCAACGCCCCGACCTCGCGCGACCTGCTCCGCTGCCCCTCAGACACCATCATCCGTTCCGGCGGCGTCGGCCCGCGGTCGTACGCCATGACCTGGGGTGACTGGGGCTTCGTGCCGGCCGGCCAGCCCCGGCCGTGCGGCACCGGCGTGACGTGGATCGTCCTGTCCAACGGCAACGCCGACGGCAACGGCGCCTACCCGTGGGGCACCGTCGGCGGCCGCAACCGCTCGCTGCTGTTCTCGCGCATCCGCAACCCGTCGCAGGTGCTTCTGCTGGTCGAGCGGCACACCCCCGACAACCAGGTCGGCAGCCGCTTCGCCGCCACCACCCAGGCCCCGCGTTCGCAGAGCCCGGTGATCGGCGGCGTGCCCATGGTCTACTACGGCCACCGCGGCGACACGTGGAACTACCTCTTCGCCGACGGCCACGTCGAGCGGCTCCGCCCGCGTGAAACCATCGGCCCGGACCGCACGGACACGCTCCTGGGCGGCACCTCCACGTGGAACCCGAAGGGCTACTGGACGATCAACGACGACTGATCCTCGCCCGTCCCGCCCGAGCCAACCCTTTCGCCTCCTCCTCTCTCCCTGCTCTGGGTCACGCGTCCCCATGGCAGGCCGTGCGGGGCGGGATTCGCCTCCCGCCCCGCACTCTCTTTCCGCCCGCGTGCCGCTGACCGGCGAGCTCCTTCCCCGCCGAACGGCGAGCTTCTTCGCCGCTGACCGGCCAGCCGCGGTCGCCCGGCGTTATCAAGGACGTGCGGCAAGGGCTTGCCGTCGGGCGGCCCTTGCCCTGTCGCCGGCGTTTGGATCTGGCGCCCTTACGCCGTGAACTGTTACTTTTCGTTCGCCGCATCACGCAATTCTCTGGACGGCCCTGTCATGTCCCGCCCCGCACCCGTTCGCCTGTTCTCCGCGCTGCTGTGGCTTTGGTGGCTCCTGTCCCCGATGCTGAACGCGACCCCCGCGTCGGCGCAGTCCGTCGGCGCGTCCTCCGGGCAGGTCGTGCTCGAGCAGGATTTCCAGGACGCGACCAACCAGAACTGGATGGAGGGGTTCAGCCGGGGCGACCCGAAGTACGTGATGATCGGCACCGAGGGCGCCCAGAAGTTCCTCCGTTTCCGCACCGACCGGCCCCACTCGGCCATCATCCACCGCAACTTCCCGATCGACCCGTCGTGGGGGCTGCTGAACGTGAGCGTGCGGGCGCGGGCCAGCGGTCTGGTCGTGGGCGATGAGGTGTGGAAGACCGGCCAGGTGCAAATCAGCTTCTTCGACGCCGAGAACAAGCGTGTCGGCGGCTGGCCGCCCAAGCTGCTGGTGAGCGACAACACGCCGTGGGTGACGCTCAGCCAGACCTACACCATCCCCGACCGCGCCACGACGCTGCGGGTGGAGGTGGGCATGTGGGCCTCGCAGGGGACGGTGGACTTCGATGACCTCCGTATCGAAGCCCGCGGTGCCGGCCAGCTGCCGCCCGGCGAGTCGCTGTACTGGGGACGCGAGCCGGTCGAGGTGATTTCCGCGAAGCGCGGCCGCGTGGTGCTCAACGGCCTGTGGACGTTCGTTCCCGCCCGCAACGACGCCACCGACGCGCCCGCCGGCATCCCCGGCTACATCCGCGTCCCGGGGAGCTGGTCGGCCACCGGGCTGGTCCCCGGGATCGTCGTCCGCGGCAAGGGGCTCGCGTGGGACGGTTTCGTCCCCAACGAGACCGGAGCGGCCTGGTACGAGCGCGACCTGACCATCCCGCAGGAGTGGGCCGGCCGCCACATCGGGCTGCACTTCGCCCGCCTCAGCACCGACGCGGTCGTCTACGTGGACGGCCAGCGTGTCGGCGAGGTGGCCTTCCCCGGCGGCGAGGTCAACCTCACGGGCAAGGTCACACCCGGCAAGACCCATCGCCTGCGCGTGCTGGTGCTGGCCACCGATGACGAGGACGTCGTCCTGACGTTCATGGAGACGGCCAACAGCCAGGTGCTCCGCAAGCCCGCCCGTCTGGAAAACCGCGGCATCATCGGTGACGTCCTGCTGCTGAGCCGCCCGGACGGCCCGCACGTCGCCGACGTCTTCGCGCAAACCTCCGTCCGCGAGAAACAGCTGAAGCTGGAGGTCACGCTCGAGCAGCTCACCGCCCCCGGCGAGGTGTCCGTCTCGGCCGTCTTGCGCGACGAGAAGGGCCAGGTTGAGCGTGAGTTCTCGGCCACCGCCCGCATCGAATCTTCCCCGACGGCCACCGTCCGCGTCGGCTGGACGTGGGACAACCCGCGCCTCTGGGACGTCGGCCAGCCCAATCTCTACCAGCTGGAGTTGCACGTGCGTGGGGCGGGCGTGGACGACGTGATCACCCAGCGTCTGGGCTTCCGGGAGTTCTGGGTCGAAGGGCGGAAGTTCTTCCTCAACGGCAAGGAGATCCGCTTCCGGCCCGCGCTGGCGCCGACCACCTTCACCCCCGCCGACGGTGTGGCCGAGGTGGCCGAGCAGAACCTCCGCGACCTGATGGCCCGCGGGGTCAACCTCGTGCAGATCTGGCCCAACGATGAAGGCCGCCGCGGCTTCCGCCAGTACTGGCACATCTGGTACGACGCCGCCGACCGCCTGGGCCTGCCCATCGCCGGCGTCGCCCTGAGCATGAACCGCTCCATCGTGGACACGAGCTGGCGGTTCATCTGGGACGCCCAGAAGGACACCTACCGAAAGCGTCTGGAGCGTCAGCTCCGCGGCGTCCGCAACCACCCGAGCGTCGTGATGTGGGGCACCAGCGCCAACTTCTTCGGCGCCTCCGACGACCAGGATCCCCGCAAGATCGGCCGACGCGTCTTCGAAAACACCGGCTTCCGCGCCGCCGGCAAGGAAGGGATCGAGATCATCCGCTCCATCGACCCCACCCGCCCCATCTTCACCCACCAGGGCGCCGACGTCGGCGACATCCACACCGTCAACACCTACCTCAACCTCCTGCCGCTGCAGGAGCGGGAAGAGTGGCTCAGCCACTGGGCCCAGCACGGCGAGATGCCCTACCTCGCCGTCGAGTTCGGCACCCCGCAGTTCAACACCTTCCTCCGCGGCCGCAACGGCTTCGGCAACAGCGTGAACACCGAGCCGCTGGTGAGCGAGTTCCTGGCCATCTACCTCGGCCGCGAGGCTTACCGGCTCGAGACACAGGCCTACCGCGAGCAGATCGCCGTGCGCTTCCGCGAGAACCAGCAGTACAGCTCGTGGCACGCCAACAACGAAGTGTTCGTGACCACGCCCGCCTATCAGGCCCTGCAGGCCCTCTTCCAGCGCAACAGCTTCCGGAGCTGGCGCACGTGGGGCATCAGCGGCGGCATGATCCCCTGGGACAACGGCTACGCGGCCTTCCGCGGCCCCGCCGCCGACGAGGAAGTCGCCATCGCGTTCAACCCCGGCCGGCTCGGCACGTACATCCCCCGCATCCCGCGCCGGCTGCTGCAGCGCTTCCAGCCGCCGGGCTGGCAGGTCAGCCCCGCCGGGGAAGCCCAGTTCGCCAGCAACGGCCCCGTGCTGGCGTACATCGGCGGCAGCCCCGAGTGGGTCGACAAGGACCACCTCTTCGCCCCGGGCCAGACCCTCGCCAAGCAGCTCGTCATCCTCAACGACACGCGTACGCCCCAGCCGTATCAGCTCCGCTGGACGGCATCCCTCGGCGGCCGTCCGCTGGCGTCGGGCGAGGTCAGCGGCACGCTCGATGCCGCCGCCACCGTCTTCCGTCCAATCGAGTTCACGCTGCCCGCCGCCTCGGCCCCCGCCAGCGGCCAGATCGACCTCAGCGGCACGATCGGCCCGCACAGCGTCTCCGACCGCTTCGACTTCCGCGTCCATCCGCGCGACGCCGACGCCCGCGGGGTGTCGGCCTTCGTGTTCGACCCCGCCGGGAACACGACCCGGCTGCTGAACGCCCTGGGCGTCTCGGTCGCCCCGTGGGACCGCGTCGCCCGCGACGGACTGGTGCTCATCGGCCGCGAGGCCCTCACCCCCGACAACGCCGTCGACATCATGCAGGCGCTACAGAAGCACGTGGCCGGCGGCGGGCGGGCGGTCGTGTTCCAGCAGCAGCCGGCCGTGCTCCAGCGGCTCTTCGGCTTCCGCACCGCCCCGTACGTCTCCCGCCGCGTGTTCACGATGGGCGACCATCCCGTCACCCGCGGCCTCACCGACGACGACCTGCGCGACTGGAGCGGCGTGAGCACGCTCCTGCCCGCCTACCCGGACATGTCCGGTCCCGACGTGCCCCGCGGCGCCAACGACGTCCCCCGATACGGCTGGCGCTGGGGCAACCGCGGCATGGTGACCAGCGCCCCCGTCGAGAAGCCCCATCACGCCGGCTGGCGGCCCATCCTCGAGTGCGAGTGGGACCTCGCCTACAGCCCCCTGCTCGAGCTCGACCACGGTCGCGGGCGGGTGCTGCTGTGCCAGCTCGACCTCGAAGACCACTTCGAGTCCACCCCGCCGGCCCGCACGCTCGCCGCGCAGCTGCTCCGCTACGCGGCCACCGCGCCGCTCGCGCCTCGCGCACAACGTACGATGCTGGTCGGCAGTGACGCCGAGGCCGCGCTGCTCAGCAGCCTCACCCTCCGCTTCGAACGTCGCGACCAGCTCGACCCCGCGGCCGACCTGCTGATCGTCGGCGGCGACGTCAACCCCGACGAGGCGGCCCTGCGCCGCTTCCTCAACGGCGGCGGCAAGGTCCTCTTCCTCGCCAGCACCCACTCCACCCGGCCGCTGGGCGTGCAGCTCGCCGCGGTCGAACGTCACGACGGGTCGATCCAGCCCCCGCCGGCCGACCGCTGGCCCGAGGCCGCCGGGCTCAGCCCCTCCGACCTCCGCCGCCGCACGCCCGGGCCGGCTCACGTCATCCGCTCCGGCGGAATGGTCGCCGCCGACGGCCTGCTCGCCCGACAGACCCTCGGCCGCGGCGTCGCGGTCCACCTCCAGCTCGACCCGTCGCGTCTGGACGCCGACACCCGCACCTACAACCGCTACACCCGCTGGCGCCACACCCGGGCCCTTGCCCAGGTGCTGGCCAACCTCGGCGCGACCTTCGACAACGACACCCGCTTCTTCAACCCCATCGACCTTGATCGCTTCCAGGTTCCGCTGGCCGGCACCTGGCAGGCGAAGTGGGTCAACCGTCTGGACGACCCGGCCGGCACGGCCGAGCACGAAGACCCCGGCATGAGCCCCGCGGCCCTCGCTCTGCTCCAGCCGCAGGCCGACCTCACCGGCTTCACCCCCATGCCGATTCCCGCCGGCTGGGATGACCTCGGGCCCACGTGGGCACAGGCCAACGGCGAGGCCGTCATCCGACGAACGTTCGAGATGCCCGAGCACCTGCTCGGCCGCGACCTGATCCTGCATCTCGGTCAGGTCGACGACCGCGACGTCACGTTCATCAACGGCGTCGAGGTCGGCCGCAGCCCCGACGGCGTCCCATCGCAGTGGAACGTGCGGCGGACTTACCGCGTGCCCGCGTCGGTCCTCCGCCCCGGGACCAACGTCATCGCCGTCCGCGTGTGGGACCGTTTCCGTGGCGGGGGCATCACCGGCGTCTCCACCGAGCTGCGTCTGGCCGTCCCCGACGACCAGCTCCCGAAAGGCCTCTATCACCCTGACTACCGCACGGACTTCGAGCTCGGCGACGACCCGTACCGCTACTACCGCTGGTGACGCCCCCCCGTCCCCGCCATCTTCGCCCCATCCCTGCCACGCTGACGCCCACCTATGGCCGCCACATCCGGTCTCCTCGCCCCGCGTAACCTCGCCCATCCCCGCACCCACTGGTGGCAGGACGCCCGCTTCGGACTGAGCCTGCACTGGGGCATTTACAGCGTCGCCGGACGCGGCGAGTGGGTCCGCTCCGCCGAGCGGCTCACGGTCAGCCAGTACCGACCGTTCATCGACGGCTTCAGGCCGCGCGAAGGCTGGGCCGACCGCTGGGCCGACCTCGCCCTCGCCGCCGGGGCGAAGTACGTCGTGCTGACGGCCAAGCACCACGACGGCTTCTGCCTCTGGGACAGCAAGCTCACGGACTACACCGCCGTCCATTCCCCTGCCGGGCGCGACCTCATCGCCGAGTACGTCACCGCCCTCCGCAAGCGTGGGCTGCGCGTCGGGTTGTACTACTCGCTCGTGGACTGGCACCACCCGGACTACGGCCCCGTCTACGGCGACCGCCAGCACCCCCTTCGCCATGACCCGCAGCAGCGCGAGCTCGACCGCCACCGCGACTTCTCCCGCTACGTCCGCTACATGCACGGCCAGATCGAGGAGCTGCTCACGCGGTACGGCACCATCGACGTGCTGTTTTTCGACTTTTCCTACTGGGATTTCGTCGGCGAGACGTGGGGGGCGTCGGAGCTGATGCGGCTGATCCGCCGCTGCCAGAGCGACATCATCGTCAACGACCGCCTCAGCCGCGAGGGCATCAAGGCGCTGCACCCGCCCGACTATGTCGGCGACTTCGACCACGCCGAACAGAACATCCCGCGCGAGCGGGTGGTCAACGCGCGCGGCGAGGGCGTCCCGTGGGAAGCGTGGTTCACCCTCGGCAACGCCTGGGCCCACAGTGCCACCCCCGAGCCGCTCAAATCCAGCCGCACCGTCATCCACGCCCTGGTGAACTGTGTGAGCAAGGCAGGCAACCTTTGCCTCAACGTCGCCCCGGACGCCGCCGGTGACCTGCCCGAGGCGGTGGTCTCGACCTTGCACGAGGTCGGCCGGTGGCTGGGCGTCCACGGCGAGAGCATCTACGGCTGCGGTCCCGCCGCGCTGCCTGTCCCCGAGTGGGGCCGCTTCACCGCCAGCCACGACGGCCGGTATCTCTACGCCCACCTGCTGCACCCCGTCGTCGGTCACGTCTCCCTGCCGGGCCTCCGCGGACGCATCGACCGCCCCGTCGTCCTCAGCACCGGCAACCCCGGCATCCTCACCGACTACTGGAACCCCGGCATCCAGACCTTCGACGCCCCCGACGACATCTTCTTCAACTTCGCCCAACCCGTGCAGCACACGCACCCGCTCCCCGACCCTCTGGACACCGTCGTCCGCTTCGACATCGTGACCGACCCGCTCCGCCAGCGGTCCCTGCGACGCCAGCTCGACGACGCGTTCGACCGGGCCACGGCACGGCGTCCGATGGACTGACGCCCGCCGCGGCCGGCGCGACTGCCGACGTGCCCGGTTTGATTCGGGCTGCTCATGGGCAACCGGCCCCGGGCCCGCGGGCGTGCCACGGACGGGGGCCCGGCGGTATCTTCTGCGATTCCGGCTTCCGCCTCTGCCGGAAGAAGGGACCGCCCCGCCATGCCCCTGCCGCGTACTGCCGCCGTCCAGATGCAACTCGGCCGGCCCGAACTGCTGGTGGACGGCCAGCCCGTCACGCCGATGTTCTACGCGCTCACCCACTGGCCGGGCGGACGCTGGAGCTTCGAGGAAATCCCGCACGCGGCCCTGAAGGCGATGACGTCCACCGGTCTGCACCTGGTGCAGGTCGAAGTCCGCCTCCACTGGCTGTTCCCCGACGACCAGACGCTCGACCTCACGCGGGCCCAGAAGCAGGTCCGCGGGGTGCTCGACGCCTGCCCCGATGCCGCCATCGTCTTCCGCCTGCACATCGACCCGTCCGACGCGTGGGTCGCCCGGCACCCCGAGCAGTGGTGCCGCTACGCCGATGGCGACATCGACGCCCCCGAGGAGTACTACCTCGGCTTCAACACCCGCGGGGCCGACCTCGCCCGCACGCCCCGCCCCAGCCTCGCCTCCGAGCAGTGCATCCGGCATCAGTCCGAGCTTCTCCGCCGGTTTCTCACAGCCTTCGCCGACACGCCCGAGGGTCAGCACGTCGTCGGCTTCCACATCGCCTGGGGCGTCTATGCGGAGTGGCACATGTGGGGCTTTCTCAAACACGAGCCCGACGTCGGCCCCGCCATGACCGCCCGCTTTCGCCGCTTCCTTCGCGACCGCTACGGCACCGACGCGAAGCTCCAGGACGCCTGGGCGGCGCCGGACGTCACGCTCGACACCGCCGCCGTCCCCGGCATGGACCTGCGCCAGATGCCGGGCGACGGCATCTTCCTCGACCCGGTCAAGCACCGCCCGCTGATCGACTACCACGTCTGCCAGCACCTCGTCGTCGCCGAAGCCATCGAACATGTCTGCCGCGAGGTCAAGACCCACTGGCCCCGCCCGTGCCTGACCGGCGTCTTCTACGGCTACTTCCACACGCTTTTCGGGCGGCAGGCCGCCGGCGGCCACCTCGCCATCGACCGCGTCCTCGCCTGCCCCCACCTCGACTACCTCTCCGCCCCGCAGTCCTACTGGGGCAGCCACCGCGCCCTCGGCGGCGGCGGCCAGTCCCGCGCGCTGCTCCGCTCCATCGCCCGCGCCGGCAAGCTCTTCCTCGACGAGATGGACACGCAGACGTCCCTCAACCTCGGCGACCGCTTCCGCACCGTCGATACCACCGGCATCGACGACGACCTCGCCTATCTTCGACGCAACGTCTGTTCCAGCCACACCCGCGGGCACGGCCTGTGGTTCTACGACTTCGGCGCCTACCTCGGCGGATGGTGGAACCACCCCCGCCTGCTGGCCGAAATCGCCGCCCTGCGCGCCTACCTCACCCAGCGCCGCCGCACCCCCTTCCAGAGCCATGCCGACGTGCTGGTCGTCCACGACACGCAGGTCTTCCACCACCTCGCGCGCAGCTGGACCATCGACTGCGTCTCGCACGTCGCCAACGACGAAACCACCGGCGACCTCTACAAGTCCGGCGGCGTCTTCGACGACGCCCTGCTCTCCCGGCTCCCCGACATCGACCTCACCCCCTACCGGCTGGTCATCTTCGCCAACACCTTCTGCCTCACCCCCCAGCAGCGACAGTTCATCCGCGAACGCGTCATGACCGCGGGCCGCCATGTCCTGCTGAACTACCTGCCCGGCTACACCGACGGCCAGCGGTGCGACCTGCGGCTCGTCGAAGACCTCACCGGCTTTCGCCTCCGACGCTTCACCCCCGTCGGCAAGCCGGCGATGAACGTGCGGTTCGACGATGTGCCCGAGACACGCCTAGAGCTCTGGCACCCCGTGCCCATGCCCGCTATCGACGACCCCGACGCCGAGCCGCTGGGCTGGCACATCCTCGCGCAGGACCCGAGCGCCCCCGGGCCCGTGGCCCTGGCGCCCAAGCCCGTGCAGGACGCCGTCGTCTACCTTTCCGCCCTGCCCCTGCACCACTCCGCCGTGCTCCGCGGCCTGCTCCGACGGGCCGGCTGCCACCTCTGGTGCGACGCCGGCGACGCCCTGCTCGTCGGCGGCGACGTGCTGTGCCTGCACACCCTCACCGGCGGCCCGCGCACGCTCCGCTTCCCCGACGGCCACACCCTCTCGCTCGACACCGCCCCTCGCAGCACCACCCTGCTCGACCTGACCACCCGCCAGCTCTATCCCGGCCCGCTGGGTTGACCAAGCCAGCGCATCCGCTCCTCCAGAACCTGCAGCTTTAAATGAAAAACCCCGCCGCGGGCGGGGCTTCTTTCAAGCGGGTGATGGGACTTGAACCCACGACATTCACGTTGGCAACGTGACGCTCTACCACTGAGCTACACCCGCGACGGCAGGGAGAAGGTTAGCCGCCCCGCCCGCCGAGTCAACCCAGCTCGCCCCGGCCGGTTCGGCGACCTCACCGGTCAAAGCCCCACGATGTTGAACCCGGCGTCCACAAAGATGTTCTCACCCGTCACCCCCGACGACAGGTCCGACAGCAGGTACACGGCGGTCTTGCCCACCTCGTCGCCGTCGATGTTCCGCTTCAGCGGACTCTTGCGCTCCTGATGCGCGAACATCTCGTCAATGCCCCCCACCGCCATGGCCGAGAGCGTCCGCACCGGCCCGGCCGAGATGGTGTTGACCCGGATCTTCTGTGCCCCCAGTTCCAGCGCCAGATAACGTGCCGACGACTCCAGCGCCGCCTTCGCCACGCCCATGACGTTGTACCCCGGCACGGCCTTCTCCGAGCCAAGGTAGGTGAGTGCGATCACCGAGCCGCCGTCAGGCATCAGCGGCACTGCCGCCCGAGTCAGCGCCACCAGCGAGTACGCCGAGATGTCCAGCGCCTGCTTGAACACCTCTCTGGGCGTAGACAGGAACTTGCCCGGGGCAAGGTAATCCTTGTTGGCAAAGGCGAGACAGTGCACCAGAAAGTCGATTTTGCCGAACTGCTGCCTGGCGGCCGTGAAGAAGGCGTCGATCGACTCGTCCGAACCCACGTCGCACGGGTGCAGCCACGCGTCACCGAACCCGCCCTCTTCCATCGCCTTCCGCACCCGCCGTTCCATCTTTTCGATCGGCAGGTAGCCACAGCCCACGGTCGCCCCGTGCTTGATGCAGTTGTTTGCGATGTGCCACGCGATCGACCGATCGTTGGCGATGTTGAGCACCAGACCCGTCTTGCCTTGCAGAAGTGACATGGACCGCCCGTCTTCGCGCTAGCCCCCCGACTTCGTCTCCCGACACCCACACGCCCCCGCGTCCCGCCGCTCTCCCACCGCCCCCCGCCCCGCGTCTGTGCAACCGCCGGGTCGCTGTACTTCCCATCCCTGCTGCCGACGCGTTTCCTGACGCGGAGCGGGAGTGTAGCCGTGCCGGTCCGCGTTGCCAAACCGCTAGCTGAAGTGGTACATCCTTTGCTTATGCTCAAGTGGTGGTACCTGTTCGTGCTGGCCGGGTGGCTTGGCCTGCTCAGCTCGTGCACCCGTCCGCCGGAGGTCGTGCTGTACACCTCCGTAGACCAGTCCGAGCTGCCGCAGCTCATCAAACGGTTCGAGCTGGCATCGGGGATTCGCGTGGTGCTGGTCACCGACGGGGAAGCCCTCAAAACGGCCGGCCTGGCCGAGCGGGTGCTGGCCGAACGCGACCGCCCGCGGGCGGACGTTTACTGGGGCAACGAGCCATTCCACACCATCCGGCTGGCCGAAGCCGGGGTCTTCGAGCCGTACCGCCCGCCGGCGGCCGCCGAGATTCCCGAAGCGTTCCGCGACCCCGACGGGCGGTGGGTGGCTCAGGGGTACCGGGCTCGGATGATCGTCGTTTCGTCCCGGCGTGAGCTCAGCCCGCTGGTCGCCGACATCAAAGGGGTCGAACGCCTCGGCCACCCTTCGCTGCGCGACCGCATCGCCATCGCCAACCCGGCCGCCGGCACCACCGCCGGCCATCTTGCGGCCCTGTACACCTACTGGGGCGAGCCGCGCTACCGCGCGTGGCTGCTGGCCTTGCGGCAAAACAACGCGCGGGTGGTCGGCGGCAATGCGGTCGTGGCCCGGCTGGTCGGCGACGGCACGCTCGCCGCCGGCCTTACCGACAACGACGACATCTCGGCCGTCGTGCGGGCCGGCGGGCAGGCGCGCGGCGTACTTCCCGACCAGACGCTCTCGCCGGAAGACGCTGAGCGCCTCGCCGCCACACAAGGCCGACAGCCCACCGATGCCGAGCTCGTCGCCCCGGGACAAGGCACACTGCTCGTCCCCACGACCATCGCGCTGGTCCGTGGCGGCCCCAACCCGGCCCACGCCCGCCGGCTCATCGACTTCCTCACCGAGCGTCACGTGGAAGAACAGCTTTTCAATCAGGGCTTCCTCTACGGCACCCTCCGCGACCTTGAGAAAACACAGGTCCGCTGGATGGAGGTCAACTACGCCGACGTCGCCCGCAACCTCCGCCGCGCCACCGAAATCGCGCTGACCATTCTGCAGGACCGCTGACCCCGGTCAGGGCGCTGCAGCGGGCGCGTCCTTCCGCGTCGCCGCCGGTCGGTAGGACACCGGCCACGTCGCCACAAAGAACCCCCGCCCCATCGTCCCCAGAACCACCCGCGATCGGTCGAACGGGTCGAACGCCACCGCCGTGGCCCGGAGCAGCGGCAACCCCGTGTTCGCCGACGCCCAGCTCGACCCGCCGTCCGCCGAAACCCACACGCCCCGTCCCGTGGCGTGGTCGTGGTACGGGTGGTCCGCCGTCGTCAGCACCAGCCGGTCCGCGTCCACCGGGTCCGCCGCCACCGCGTACGCCAGCGGCTCATCCAGCAGCTTCGTCCAGCGCACCGTCGCGGGGTCCCACCGCCACAGCCCCGCATCCCCCTCCCGCCATCGGCACAGCAGCACCCGCCCCCGACGGTCCACATGAAGCCTGCCCTCGTTCAGCCTGCCCCCCGGCAACGCCGGCCCGCCCAGCGACCGCCATGCCCCCGACTCCCACCGATACACCCCCGACGCCGCCGCCACATGCACCTGTCGCTTCTCCGACGTCCTCGGCGACACCGCCAGCCACGTCGCGTCCGTCGGTGCCGAGACGTCCAACGACCACGAGTCCCCCCGATCGTCGCTCACGTACACCCGGCCCTCGTGCACCATCCACACCCGCGACGGCCGCTCCGGGTCCACGGCAATCCCCCACCCCACCCCCGACCCCGGCCCCGTCGCAGGCAACCCGTGCGACGGCCCGTACAACGCCTCGAACGTCTTTCCCCCATCCCGCGACCGCAGCACCCCCGAGTACTGCCCGAACTGCCCCGTCGTCGCATACACCCACCCGTCCGGGGTGAACACCGCCGCGTTGCCCCCCAGCCACGGCGTCGGCACCGTCGCCGGATAACGAAACGTCCCAAGCCCGTCGTCCGACAACCACACCCGTGCCGCGTCCAGCCCCTGCAGGATCACCACCCCCCTGCGGTACGGGTCGAACGTCACCGCCGTCGAACACCAGCCTGTCCACCCGCGTCCCCGCCAGCGATCCGGGGCCTTCGCGTCCGGCCGAAACGCCGTCAGGTCCGTCCACGTCGCCCCCGCGTCCGTCGTCCGGACGATCGCCTCCTGCGAGTAGCCATACACCGTGTGCGGGCTCCTCGGACACGGTGTCAGCCCCACCAGCGAGTGCCCCGCGGGGGTCGCCGTCTCCACCCGCGCCACACCCTCAAACCCCGGCTCGCCCGCGGGCTTCCGGCACGCCACCGCCCGCCACGTCGCTCCCCCGTCCTCGCTCCGGTAAGTCACCGACCCGGCCCACGACTGATCGTTCACCCACATCACTTCCGGCGCAACCGGCGACACCGCCAACGCCCTGAAGCTGCTCGTGAGCATCGCCTGCTCGTGCCGCACCTGCGGCAACCCCGCCGAAATCGACACGAACGTCGCCCCACCGTCCCGGGACTTCAACACATCCCCCGGTCTGTGCCGCCGGTCCGCTTCGCCCTCCCCCGGCGGGGCCGGACCCAGGCTCACGTACAGCGTGTCCGGCTCCGTCGGGTGCACCACCAGTGACTCTGCGTACCGGTGCGGGCTGCCCGACATCGACGCCCGCGACCACGTCCGCCCCGCATCGTCCGAAACAAACAGCCCCTCCCCCTCGGCCAGCAGATACGCCCGCCCCGTACGCCCCGCCGCGAAGTCCGCCGCCAGGATGTTCACCCCCCGCTCCGAAGCCTCCCGCGAACCCTCCGCCAGCACGGTCGTCAGGTGCCGCCACGTCATCCCCGCGTCCGTACTCTCCCACACCCAACCGAAGGTGTCCGACGTCCGCCAGCGACGCGACGAGCCCCCGAACGCCAGCATCCGCCCCGGCGTCGCCGGGTCCACCCGCACCACCTCCACCATCGCCGAGTAGCCGTCCGACCGGACCGGCGGCATCCCCTGCCGCCGCGGCATCCACGTCCGGCCCCCGTCCCGCGATTCGTACGGCCCCGAAGCGCTCCCCGCCCACACCGTCAGCGGCTCGGTCGGGTGCCACATCAAGCCCGCCATCTCATACCCCAGCAGCCCGAACGTCGGCTGCCACGTCTCCCCGCCATCTTCCGACAGCGCCAGCCCCAGCATGTCCCCCGCCGACACCAGCCGCTTCGGATCGTGCGGCGACACCACCAGCGACACCATCGCCCCGCCCTGCCCCGGCTCATACACCGCACGCCAGTGCAGCGGCGGCCCGGCCGAACTCATCCGCGACGCCAACGCCAGCCCCGCGGGCGTCACCATCAGCATCGCCAGCCACACCCACAGCAACTTCCTGGGCCCGCGACGCTGCACCCGCTCGACCTCCTCATCCCCCCAACGCTCCTGGAGTCTACCGCATCCCCAGACGCCAGCGGACGAAGAGCTGCTGGTCCACCACGTCGCGGAGGACCAGTTCGAGCGGCTTGCCCGCGCCATGCCCGGCGTCGCGGTCCACCCACAGGAGCACGGGTCCCCCCCCAGCGCCGTTCTCGCCGCCGGAGGTCAGGTGCTGCATCAGCGCGGCGAATTTCCGCGCGTGCATCGGGTGCGTGCGGGCGTCGTTCTCGCCGGCCGTGATGAGCATCGCGGGATACCGCACGCCTTCACGGGCGTTGTGGTACGGCGAGTAGCCCAGCAGCCAGCGGAACTGCACCGGGTCTTCGCTCGAGCCGTACTCGGGCACCCAGAACCGCGCCATGAGGAAATGCTGGTATCGCAGCATGTCCAGCAGCGGCACCTGGCAGATGGCCGCGGCGAACAGCTCCGGCCGCCGTGTCACCGCGGCGCCGACGAGCAGCCCGCCGTTGCTCCCGCCCTGAATCGCCAGACGCTCCGGCCGCGTGTAGCCGCTGGCGATCAGCCACTCCGCCGCCGCCTCAAAGTCGTCGAAGACGTTGGTCTTGTTCTCGAGCTTGCCCGCGCGGTGCCACGCCTCGCCGTACTCATTCCCGCCCCGCAGGTTGGGCAGCGCCAGCACGCCGCCGTCTTCGAGAAACGGGATGGCGGTCGCCCGGAACCCCGGCAGCGTCGGGATGCGGAACCCGCCGTAGCCCGAGAGCAGGACCGGGTTGTTCCCGTTCAGTTCCACCCCCCGACGGTGCACGAGAAACATGGTCACCGGCGTCCCGTCGCGTGAGGTGTACGTGACCTGCTTCGACTCCAGCTGCGACGTGTCCACCGGAAACGGAAGCCGCTCCCACAGCTCGAACTCCCCACCCGCCGAAGCCAGCTTCGGGTCGGTCAGGTCGATGCGGTACACCGCCGGCGGCCGTTCGAAGCCGGACACCCACACGAAGGCCTCCGTGCGGTCGAACTGCGTGGTCACCGACGCGCTGGCCGGGCCGCCGAGACCGATCTCGCCCAGTGGCGTGCCGTCCAGCCCGTACCGCTCGAGCACCGTCATCGCCCGCCGCTGTCCGCTGACCACCAGCACCCCACGGCCGGCCGAGACGCCGTCGATGACGACGTCGCTCCGCTCGGGGACCACGTCCCGCCAGGAGCGCTGGTCGGGCCGGTGGAGGTCCACGGCGACGATGCGTCCGTTGGGCGCGTCGAGCGTCGTCCGCATGTAGAGCGTGTCGCCCACGATGGGCCCGCCGGCGAACGTCGCTGGCAGCCCTTCGGCGATGGCCCGCTTGACCAGTTCGCCCGTCCGACGCCACTGGTCGAAGTCGGCCACCCACAGGTCATTGCTGGCCGTGCTCGTCCAGTACGAGAGGATCAGCCATCGCCCGTCCTCGGAGAGGTAGCCCCCCGGCCCCCACGTCGTGGCGAGCGGGCCGTCCTTGTACTGCTCGAAGAGCACCCGGTCCTGCCGGACGTGAGTCCCGACTTCATGGAAGACGACCTGCCCCGAATACGGGTTCTTCACGTCCGCCAGCCGTCGGTAGATGAACGATGCGCTGTCCGGCAGCCAGTCCACGCCGCCGACCTTGCCCGGCAGCTCGTCCGCCAGCCACCGGCCGCGGTCCACGTCCAGCACGTAGGCGGTGGTGTTTTCGTCGCCCGCCCGGTACAGCCCGAAGGCCATCAGACGCCCGCAAGGGGCGGGCGAGAAAAACGCGATCGTGGTCAGCCCGCTAGGGTCGATGACGGCCGGGTCCAGCAGGACACGGTCGGCGCCGCGTACGCCCTCCCGCATGAGCACCGACGCCTGCGACGCCGAGCCCTCCCGGCGGCTGTAGAAGTAGCGGTTGCCCCGCGCCCGCGGCGCCGACACCGACCCCACCGTCAGCAGCGCCCGCAGCCGCGACTCCAGCTCGGCCCGCCCGGGCAACCCGTCCAGCATCGCCCGCGTGTACGCGTTCTGCGCGTCCGTCCACGCGGCCACCTCGGGCGTGACCCGCCCCTCCGCATCGCCCTCCAGCCAGCGGTACGGGTCCTTCACCTCCACGCCGTGCAGCGTCTCGACCACCGCCCGACGTTCCGTCGGCGGCGGCTGCGGAACCTCCGCCAGCGCCGTGCCGCCACCCGAGCCGCCCATGCACCCCAGCACCGCCGCCGTCGCCGCCATCCGCCAACCTCCGAACATGCGGCAAGCGTAGGTCGCCGGGGCCGCCCGCCCCGCCGGCGGCTCAGAACACGAACTCTACCTCCCCCAGCCGCCGGTCGATCTCGCCGACCACCCGGTCTTCCTCGGCCTCTCCCGGGGCCGTGAACGTGACGCTGAACCGCACGAACCGGCCGACGTCGTCCCACGGCACGGTGCTGATGAGCCGGTCGGTGATCAGCCAGTTGCTGAACGCCTGCGCCGTCTCGAACGCCGTCACCTCGCCCCGGCGGACCGCCTGCCGCGGGGCCGGGACGTACAGGAAAAACGACCCGCGCGGCTTCTCGGCGTCGAACCCATGCTTCCGCAGCACACGCACCAGCTTGTCCATCCGCCGGGAGTACTTCGCCGCGATCGCCCGCGTGTACTCGGGGTGCTCCAGAGCGTGGGCACACGCCGCCTGAATCGCGAGAAACTGCCCGGAGTCGGTGTTGTCCTTGACGTCCGCGTACGCGCGCACCAGCAGCTCGTTGCCCGCGACGAACCCCAGTCGCCAGCCGGTCATGTTGAACGTCTTGCTCATCGAGTGCAGCTCGAGGCAGCAGTCCATGGCGCCCGGCACAGCCAGGATGGAGGTCGGCCGCCCCTCGAACACCAGCGCCGCGTACGCGGCATCGTGGATCACCACCAGCCGGTGACGCTGGGCGAACGCCACGACGTCGTGGAAGAACTCCGTCGTGGCCGACGCGCCCGTGGGGTTGTTCGGATAGTTGATGACCAGCGTCTTGGCCCGCTTGAGCACCTCCGGCGGGATCGCCCGCAGGTCGGGCAGGAAGGCGTTCTCTCTCCGCAGCGGCAGGTTGTACACCTCGCCGCCGTAGTACCGGGCGTGGGTGCCGAAGACCGGGTAACCGGGCGTGGTCATCAGCGCCACGTCCCCGGGGTTGATGAAACACGCCGGCAGAATGCTCAGCGCCGCCTTCGACCCGATGGAATGGCACAACTGCCGCTGTGCGTCCAGCTCGACCCCCACCACGTCCTTCATCCACTTTGCGGCAGCGTAACGGAAGCGGTCGCCGCCGTTGTCGGCGTAGCCGCGGTTGGCCGGGTCTTTGGCTGCCTCGTACAGGGCGTCGATGCACGCCCGCGGGGCCGGCTCGTCCGGCTCGCCCACGCCCATGTCGATCAGTTCCTTGCCCGGGTTGGCGGCCAGCGCGGCCCGCTTGGCCCGCTTGATCTGCTCGAACTTGTAAATCGCCGTGCCCTTGCCGTACTGCGCCCCGCCGATGCGCTGCGCGAACAGCTCCTGAAGATACGGATCTGCCATCTCAGCGGCATCGTAGACCCTCCCCGCGGCTACGATGCCCGCGGGGGCCTCGTCAACGTTTGCATTCCGTCGAGCGGTCGCATGGCCCATCTCTCCCGCGACGACTTCAACCGGCTCGTGCTGGCCGAACTCGACCACGTGGACCGGCTGGCCCGGTCGCTGGCGCCCCCGCCGGAGTCCGACGACCTCGTGCAGGAGACCTACCTGCGAGCGCTGCGGTCGTGGCACACCTTCACACTCGGGCCGCAGGGCGTACGCCCGTGGCTTTACACCATCCTGCACAACGTCTACCGCACCCGGCTGAGCCAGCAGTCGCGGCTGCCCAGGCCCGTGGACGATGAGCAGTTGGACCAGGTCTACGCCGCACCACCTCCACCCGACCCGCCACTGGCGAACGCCGCCCAGACCGACACCGACCTCGGCGCCGCCCTCCAGCAGCTCGACCCCGACCTGCGCGCTGTGCTGCTGCTCTGGGCAGTGGACGAGCTGAGCTATCGCGAGATGGCCAGCGTGCTGGGCATCCCCATCGGGACGGTCATGAGCCGGCTGTACCGCGCCCGCCGCAAGCTGGCTGCCAAGCTGCCGCCCGACCTCCGGGCCCGTCTGCCCGAGACCCTGCGAACCGGAGGGGAAGAGACAACGCGGGAATAGGTCGCGGTTATTCTTCTATAGAGACCGCGCGGCCGAGCCGACGTTAAGCCGCGGCCAGGCATGACGATACGTCCATGAGTCGCCCGCCCGTCCAGCCCGACCCCCTGCCCGACGACCCGGCCCTGCGGTCGCTGCTTCACGGGCACTTCGCCGGCCACCGGGCGAGCGCGGCCCTGCGCAGGCGTATCGAAGAACTGCTCGCGGCCGGTCCCGCCGGCATCCACCGTGGCGATGGGGAGCCGCCCTTTGACCCACACGCCGGTCTCGACGGTGTGGCCGGGCGCTTAAGTGGCGATGCGTCGGCGTGGCGGGGGGCGGCCGGGCGGGTGGCGGTTGGGCGACGCCTCGCCGCGTTCGCGGCCGTGCTGGTGATCATCGCTGGGCTCGGCTGGCTGTCGCTTCAGGGCGCCCGCACCCTGGCCCAGCGTGCCCTCCTGGCCGACAACCGCCCCCTGGTCGACGCATCGCTGGCGCTGGCCCGCGCGACCGAGCTGCCGCTGGTGGACCTCGTGCCCTCTAACCTCCCGTCGGACGCCATCTCCCGACAACTGTCCACCTTGCTGCGACGAAACGTGGTCGTCCCGGACGCGAACCTGAAGGGCTGGACGGTCAGCACAGCGGGCGTCCTCGACTTCAACGGCCAGCAGGTCGGCTGCGTGGTGTACCGGAACCACTCACGCAGCGCGATGCTGCTGGCATGGCCGGCCACCCCCCATCTGAGCGCCGGCGACTGGTTTGACAAGCAGTTAGGAGATCATCGCGTGGCCGCGGTCGGCCTGCGTGACGGGGTTCAGATCTGGGTGACCGCCCCGTGCAAGCCGGGCGAGGATGACGGGCTGGAAGACCTCTATGGCCCGGTGCTGGCCCGCCGCTTTCCGTGAGCTTGCTAACGCAGAAGCCGTCGACAAGAAGCTGTTGCACAACCGAGCCGCGGGAGCAAACGACATCTTTCGGCGTTCGGCGCGAATAATCGGGGTGCCCTGCCGGGTTCTGTTTGCACGAGCAACCACGATGGCTTGCCAACGCGTCGGTTTTCACGGAAGGTGAAACGCTCCACCATACCGGCGATGGGCGTTGGAGGAGCGGCCATCGTGTTGTAGGGTAGTCACGGCGGCACGGTTCACCGGAAGTGAGTCTCGCCGTGCTGAGATGACAGTTCGACTCGCCTTGGGCTGTACGGGCGAGAGGGGTTCCGGACAGGTGCGGATGAGATGGGAACCCCTCTCGCCTTTTCGTTTCTCTGGCCAAAGCCGTTTGTGCCTGTAGCCCTCTAGCGGACGTCTAGCCCGGCAGCGCACCGGGCCCTGCCGGGCCGCGTGCGGTGGGGTCATCCGTCGCGTCTCATGGGGCCGGTGCCGTCCCCGGCGTGGTGCGGCGGTGCAGGCGGTTTAGCGGGCGGGGCCGTCGTAGGTCGGCCGGAGCACGGCCCGCTGCACCGCGCGGCCCCGCTGGAACTCGATCAACACCGTCGGCTCCTGCGCGGCCACCGACCGTTCATAAAGTCGGATGAACGAATCAAGGTTGTCGACCGGCTCGCCGTTGACGGCGCGGATGACGTCACGGCGCTGCAGCTCGGCCTTCTGACCCGGCAGGCCGTTGGCCAGCGAGGTGATGACCACGCCACGGTCGTCGTCGAGCTGGTTGGCGTTGGCGAACGGACGGGTGACATCGCGGACGGTGATCCCCCACACCCGGAACTCCCGTTCCTCGCCCACGACACCCTCGAGCCGTTCGGTCACGGCCGTGAAGGTAAGGTTCTGCCGGCCGCGGCGTACCACCAGCGTGACCTCCTGCCCGATGGGTAGCTCGGCGATGAACTGCCGCGCGGCAGCGAGTTCCTCCGGGAAACGGACATTGATCGGACGGCCGTTGATCGACAGCAGCACGTCCTGCGGCTGGATGCCCGCCTTCTCCGCGGGCGAGCGGCGGTCCACCGAGTTCACCAGGACGCCCTGGTTCACATCCACCTCGAAGAAACTTTCGAGGTCCTGCATCGGCTTGAGGTCGATGCCGAGGTCGGCGCGGGTGACGCGGCCTTTCCGATCGGGCGTGGCGGTGGCGAGGATCTGATCGATCACGCCTTTGGCGGTGTTGATGGGGATGGCGAAGTTGAGCCCGCCGGCGCCGGGGATGCCGCGGGTGTTGATGCCGACCACGTTCCCGGCGAGGTCCACCAGCGGGCCGCCGGAGTTGCCCGGGGCGATCGGCGCGTCCATCTGGATCCAGTTCGAGAAGATGCCCGTCTCGAATTCGTCGATGGTCTGGTTCTCGGGGTAGAACGTCCGCTCGTTGTTCGAGACGACGCCGAGCGTGGTGGTTCGGGCGAGGCCGAAGGGCGTGCCGATGGCCATCACCGGCTGACCGACCATGAGCTTGTCCGAGTCGCCCAGTTCGGCGGCACGGAAGGAGATGCCCCGCCGACGCACCTCGTCCATGTCCAGCCGGACGACGGCGAGGTCGGTCCAGTGGTCGTCGCCCACCAGCGTCGCGCGGACCCGCTCCTTGTTGTAGAGGGTCACAAAAATCTCCGCCGCCCGCCCGGCCACGTGGAAGTTGGTCAGGATGTGCCCGTCGTCGTCGATGATGACGCCCGAACCGATGCCCCGTCGAAGGTTGCGGCGGCCCTGGTCGAAGGTCTCCTGGGCCACGTCGAGACGGACCACGGCGGGAAACACCCGCTCGGTCACCCGCACGACGTTGCGCGGGCTGGCGTCCGGGAACGGGTCCGCCGGACGGGCAGCGCAGCCGCCGCCCACCAGGCCGCCACCGGCCAGAAGCACCAGCAACGTTCCGATACGTGACACCCCCGGCCGCCCCACGCCCCGCAAACTCTGTCTCATCGGCTCACCGTAGAGTCGCGGCCGGTTGCGGGCAAACCGCCCCCGTCGCCCGACGCCCACCCGCGACGTCGCCCGACACCGACCCGCAGCGTCGCGGCCGCACGTCGCGTGACGGGCCACGCCCGCCGCTGTGGACGCGAGTGTGGAGCAGCTGTCGAGACGGCCCCCGCGGGGCCAGCCGACCCCCGCCCCGCGGTTATTTTGACGCGCTTTCACGTCCGTCAACGCGGCGTCCGGGCCATGGGGGCCTGGCGCGGCGACGGTCAAGGTCCTGGTGTTGGAGGGAGCAGGCATCGCATGGGATTCGCCTCAGGCAGCGTGTCGTGCCGTCGGTTCGCCGTGGAAGGGCGGCAGCGGTTCTCTCCCAGCGAAGCCCTGCTCGAGCAGCTGAGCCAGCATCTGCTGCGGCCGACCGAACTGGGCGCCCCTGCGGAGGTGGAGTACGGCTGGTCGGGCGGGCGGCACCTGTTCGACGCCACGCTGTCGTTCGAGCACAATGTCTTTGGCGATTGGCTGCTCCTGGCCATGCGGGTGGACACGCACACCCCGCCGGCGGACATCCGGCGCGCGTATCAGGCGATCGAAGAGGAGGCCGCACGGGCGGAGTCGTCCAGCGGGCTGCTCTCCAAAGCCGCCCGGCGGGACATCCGCGAGGCGGTGCAACGCAAACTCGACGAGGAGCTCCGAGAGGGCAAGTACCGCCGCAGCCGACTGATCCCCGTGCTCTGGGACACCGCATCCGGGGTGCTTTACAGCAACGCCAGCGGCGGCAACACCGACCGGCTGCTCGAGCTGTTCCAGCGGACGTTCGACTGCGAGCTGCAGCCGCTGACGGCCGGGGCGATGGCCCGGCGGCATCTTCAGTCGGTCGGTCGCACCCGGGATTACGAGGACTTCAAGCCGACGCGGTTCGCCTTCGGCCCCGCCGGCGAGTCGCAGCCGGCCGAATACCCCTGGGTCGCCAAGGGACCCGAGCCGAAGGACTTCCTGGGCAACGAGTTTCTCGTGTGGCTGTGGCATGCGGCCGAGAGCCAGGGCGGTTTCGAGCTGCCCGACCGCACCGACGTGGCGGTGTTGTTCGACCGCACGCTGGACCTGGAGTGCGTCTACGGGGCGACCGGCCGAGACGTGCTCCGCGGCGACGGCCCGACCCGCATGCCGGAAGCCCGCGAAGCCCTGCGCAGCGGCAAGGTTCCTCGGCGGGCAGGACTCGTGGTGGACGTCCGCGGGGACACCTTCGCGCTGACCCTCGCCGCCGAGCCGCTGGCCGTCGCCAGCGTCCGCCTGCCCGAGCCGAACGAGCGGGCCGGCGGCGAAGACGGGTCGTCGGCCGACTCCCCCGGCGGCTTCCTCCCGGACCACCCGCGCGAGACGTTCGAACGACGGCTCGAGCACCTCTCCACCCTCTTCCAGACCCTCGACGCCGCGTTCAAACAGTTTTTGCAGCTCCGCAGCTCTTCCGCGTGGGAGGGCTGGGTGAGCCACTGTCGCCGTTGGGTCAGCGGCGGTGCGACCGCGGTGGGTTCCGCCCGACCGGAGGTGGAGCTGCACACGGCACGCCGACGCCTGCAGCGCGAGCCGCTGGCCGAACCGACCGACGCCTGACCGGCCGGCGATGTTGACCGGCCCGCGATGTTGACCGGCCCGCGATGTTGACCGGCGGGTCAGGTGTGACGCCGGCCGAGCGCCCCGCCTCGTCACAAGGCGGCCGTGTCCGGCGGCAGCAGGAGCACCGGCAGTCGCGTCTGGCGGATCAGCTCCACGGGCACGTTTCCCGAGAGCAGGCGGACGAAGATGTTCTTGCCGCTCAACCCCGCGCAAATCAGCGTGCACTCGCGCTCACGGGCGGTGTTGAGCAGGGCCGTGGCGATCTCGTCAGAAAAAAGCAGCAGCGTCTGGACCGGCACCCGCGCCTGCTGGAGCCGCAGCCGCAGCTCTGCCAGCGCCGCTTCGCCGTCGGCCAGCTCCTGCTCGCGGAGCTGCCCCGCCGACGGACGCGACACGTGCACCACCAGCACCTCGGCCCCCAGCCGCGTGGCGAGGTCGGCGACCGGCGTGGCCATGCGTTCCGCCGCCAGGGCCGACGACACCGCGACGAGAATGCGGCTCGGACGTCCGGGCTCGCTCATGAGCGGTCCCCCGATGTATCAACCGGCGGATGCTTCGACGGCGGCAACGCCTTCAGCTCGGCGAGCAGCGCGACCATCCGTCGGCTGGCCATGCCCCGGTGGCTGATTCGGTGTTTCTCGGCCGGCAGCAGCTCGGCAGAGGTTCGCCCCAGCCCCTCGACCTCGAAGAGCGGGTCGTACCCGAAGCCGCCGCCGCCGCGGGGCGCGTCGAGGATGCGGCCGGCCACCTCGCCGGTCGTGGTGGCCACCACTTGGCCTTCGGGCGTGGCCAGCGCTATCGCGCACACGAAGCGGGCGGCACGCCGCTCGGGCGGGACGTCGCGGAGCCGCTCAAGCAGCAGACGGTTGTTGGCAGCATCGCGGGACGCGCGGTCGTCCGTGGGCGAGCCGTGCCCGTACTTGGCGGCAAAGTAGGCGGAGTCCACGCCCGGCTCGCCGCCGAGGGCGTCGACGACCAGTCCCGAGTCGTCGGCGAGTGTCCAGAGGCCCAGAGAGGTCGCGTAGTGAACCGCCTTGAGGCAGGCATTTTCAAGGAAACTGCTTCCCGTTTCGGCGGGCTCCGCAGGCTGCGGGCGATGCAACGCCTCTGCGGCGGCCGCAAGGTCGAGACAGACAAGCCCGAGCGGGCTCAGCAGCTCGGCGAACTCCCGCAGTTTGCCACGATTGCCGGTGGCGATGACGAGCCGGTCGATCGGGCCGGGGGTCGCGGGCGGCGCGCCGGGGCGTGGCGAGGGGCGACTCATCGGATGCCGCGGAGCTTATCCGAACCGGGGGTCGTCGGCCGCGGCGCGAGCACCTCCGAGGGCGGCGTCGGGCGGGAGGCGTTTTCGGGGATCTCCGCGCCGGCCGAAAGCAGGGAGTCGCGCTGAATCTGCGTGATGTCCACGATGAACGACTCGGCCATTCGCTCGATGACCTGCCCGGTCCTCGGGTCACGGATGCGCCGCACGGGGACCGCGCCGTTCACCGCGTGCTCGGGGAACTGCCGCATCAGGCTCAGCAGCTGCGGGTCCACCACTTCGACCCGGTATTCGACGATCTGTGCGCGGGCGCCGTCGGGGCGTTCGATCTCGTCGGGGATGTCCTTGGGCTTAAACGGCAGCACGAGCACTTCACGGTCGGGGCTGATGCGCGCGTCCGGCCGGACCGTACGCAGGGCCTCGGCGGGAAAAGCCCCGATGAGCACGGAGCTGGTCGTGGGGCCGTGGTAGAAATAGGCCTCCAGACCCATGGCCCGGGCCTCGCGGACGGCTTCGACCGCCGCCTGTTTGCGGTCGGGGCGGTCGCGGAACGCTCCGATCTCCAGCGAATACACGCCACGCGCGTTGCGGATGTCCCATTCGCGCGGGGCGTCCGGGTCCGGCGACGGCAATGGCACGAACAACGCCGCCTGGAAGGGCTGACTGTCGCCGATGCGAATCGCCTGAATGCGTGCGAGGTCGGCCTGGGCCCGGGCCGCTTCCACCGGGTCCTCCGCCCGCGAGACCGTGCGATAAAAGCCGAAGTACAGCGTGGACGCCCGCTCGCCGTGGACGAGGTGCAGCTCACGCAGCCCGGTGGCCTGCGCGATCTGGTCGCGTCCCTCCTTCGACATCCGTACGTGACCGGGCCCTTCAAACGTGACCAGGAGAATCGTAAACCGCGCGTCCGGCACCGCCGCCGACGCCCCCGGCAACGCGGGCCGACCGACCCCGGCCGCACCTCCACCACCCCCGCGGCTCTGGCCGAAGGCGACGGGGGTGCCGAGCAAGGCCGCCCAAGCGACCATCAACCCCAAAGCCGCAACCTTCAATGCCACGTCCGACACCTTGACTGAGCACGCCCAACCCATCGCGTCACTCCTTCGCGTCCGCTCCCTCCCCCGCCCCCAGCGCCCCCGCCGCCCGCGCCCCCCCCGCACTGCGCTCTCCCTACTTCCGCCCCCCCCCAGCCAACGCGGGCCTCGCCAGACCCGGCAGTATATCGCCTGCGGGCTCAGGCCGTGGTCTGGATGTCGATGAGCCGGCGGCAGCCTTCGGCGGCGAGGTCGAGCATGTCCTGCAGCTGCTGGCGGGTATAGCCCACCTTGCCGTGGGCGTCGGGGGTTTCCGCCGTGCCCTGCACCTCGATAACGCGTCCCGAGGCGGTCATCGCGACATTGAGGTCCACCTCGGCCACGGCGTCGTCGCTGTAGTCGAGGTCGAGCCGCAGCACTCCGCCGACATACCCCACCGACACCGCGGCGACCGGCTCACGCAGCGAGGCAGAGGGGTTGTAGGCCGCCTGCGAGGCGAGGAAGCCGGGGGTCGGCTCGCCGCGGGGGGTCGGGAGCGTGGCCGGGAGCTTGGCCAGGGCGTCGCGCAGCGCGAGGTAGCCGCCGCAGATCGCCGCCGTGCGCGTCCCTCCGTCGGCCTGCAGCACGGTGCAGTCCACGCTGACGGTGTGCGGCCCGAGGGCCGAGAGGTCCACCGCCGCCCGGAGCACCCGCCCGATGAGCCGGGTGATTTCGGTGCCGCGGGAGTCGGTGTGGCCGATGCGGGGCCAATCTTTCCTCTGCGGGGTGGACCCGGGCAGCATCACGTAGTCCGCGGTGACCCACCCGCCGCCGCGGGCCGGGCCGAACCACTCCGGCACCTTCGGCGTCACCGAGGCCGTGCACAGCACCACGGTTCCCCCCTGCTGCCACAGCACCGACCCGGCGGGCGCGGCCGTGAAGTTCCGCTGCACCCGCACGGGCCGCAGCTCGCGGTCGTGGCGTCCGTCGGTCCGGGGCGGCGCGCCGCCCGCACTGATCTGGGTCGTCTCGGTCATGCCTGTGAACGTAACGCCGTACACTGCAGCCGCTCAACATGCCCGACGCCCCGCCGACGCCGAGCCCGATCCTGCCGAACCGGTCCGCCCTCGACCATCCGCTGCTCGGGTTGGGGCTGCTGGCGGCGGTGGTGCTGGTGCTCTTTTCGCCGGTGCTCTTCGGGCCGGCCGACCGCGTGATCTCGGCCCCCGGCAGCGACGTCGTCTCGCAGTTCCTCGGCTGGCGCGAGTATGGCTTCGAGCGGCTGGCCGACGGCGATGTGCCCCTGTGGAACCCGTACCTGTTTTCAGGTCAGTCGTTCATCGGCAACTGGCAGACGGCGATGTTCTACCCGCCCAACGCGCTGCACCTGATGCTGCCGGCGCCGCGGGCGATCAACCTGCTGGTGGCGGCACATGTGTACCTGGCCGGCGTGCTGACCTGGCTGTGGTTGTCGCAAAAGGGCTACAGGTCATGGTCCGCGACGGTGGCCGCGGGCGTGTTCATGCTCTCAGCGCCCCTGCTCGGGCGGATCTTCGCCGGGCACCTCACGTGGGTGGCGGCCGTCGCGTGGATGCCGCTGGTGATGCTGTGCATCGACCGGCTTTTGGACGGCGGCCGCTGGGTGTGGGCATGGCTCGGCTCGGCCGCGCTGGCGATGCAGCTGCTCGCCGGCTACCCCCAGCCGGTGTACCTCACGCTGCTGGCGGCGTCGGCGTACCTCGTGTTGTGCGGCGTGTTCAGTCCTCACCGATGGCGGGCCGTGGTCGGGTTCTTCGTCCTGATGACCGTGGGCGTCGCTCTGGCGGCGGTGCAGGTTCTGCCGGGGGTGCAGACGGGACTCGAATCGTCGCGTGCGGGCGGGGCGACCTTCGAGT
The DNA here is from genome assembly GCA_046299715.1 of Tepidisphaerales bacterium. Taxonomy (GTDB): domain Bacteria; phylum Planctomycetota; class Phycisphaerae; order Tepidisphaerales; family Tepidisphaeraceae; genus JBBRUM01. The sequence goes on from JBKBHU010000017.1 coordinate 40,376, forward strand.
ACGCCAGCAGCTTCGCCCTGCCTCTGGAGAACCTGGCGCTGCTGGTGGCGCCGCTGGCCCTCGGCGGGCCGTCCACGTCCAGCTATGGCGGGGCGTGGTTTTTGTGGGAAGTGTGGCCGTACTTCGGCGCGGTGGGTCTCGGCGTGGCCCTGCTCGGGGGCGTGCTCGACCGCGGCGAGCGACGGCGGTGGGCGGGGACGATGGCGGTGCTGGCGGTCCTGCTGGCCTTGGGCCCGGCAACGCCGCTGTACCGGTTGGCGTACGAGGCCGTACCGGGGCTGGCGAGCTTTCGCGTCCCGGGGCGGTTTCTGGTCATTGCGGCGCTGTTCGGGGCGGTGCTGGTGGCGTCGGGCGTGGAGGTGCTGCGCGGCCGCGGACGGGGGCTTGTCGGCGTCACCGCTGAACTCACGCGTGTCGCACTGGCGTCGCTGGCGGTCGGGGCGGCGGCCTTGCTGGTCTACCTCGCGTGGACGGCCGGCTCGGACATGACCGGACCGGGGCCGCTGCGCTCGCCGGCGATGTACGCGTCGGCCGCGTTGCTTCTGGCGGCAGGCCTTCTGCTGCTGGCCTTGCGGACGCGGGGGGCGACGTGGGCGTTGGGCCTGCTCGGGGCGGGCGAGCTGCTGGTGGTCGCGAGGGTGTGTCTGGCGTACGGGCCGGCCTACCCGCCCGTTCCACCGGCGTACGAGGCTCTGTTCCGGCAGATGGACGCGGACACCCGCGTGCAGATTCAGGACATCGCGATGGCCAACCTGCCGCTGCGGCTGCGGCTGACCGGCGGCGGGCTGACCGGCTACGACCCGCTGCAGTCCCGTCGGTTCGCGGCGTTCATGGCGGCTACGCAAGGCAAAGACCCGCGCGAGGTGACCGAGATCGTCGGCCCCCTGCGGGCCCACCCGGCGTGGCGGCTGCTGCGGGCGGGGTGGATCATCTCCGAGAACGGGGTCGTCGGCCGGTTCGACGACCCTTTGCCGCGCGCGATGCTGGTGGACCGGGCCGAGGTGGTGCCCAATGAACCGCTGCAACTGGCGAGGCTGCTGGACGAGCGGTTCGACCCGTTCGCGGCCGTGCTGGTGGACGCGCCGCCGCCGTGGCCACGCGAGGACGTGAGCCGGGCGGCCGACGCGGTGGACTTCGAGCGTCGCGGCGATGTGACCGTCCTCGAGCACAGCGGCGACGTCCTGCGCCTGCAGGTCGACGCCCCGCGGCTGTCGATCCTGCTGGTGACCGACAGCTACGCCTCGGGCTGGCAGGCCGTCCGCGAGGACACGGGCAGCGTGTACCCGGTCTTTCCGGCCAACTTCGCGCTGCAGGGCGTGGCCGTCCCGCCGGGGCGGTACGTCTTGAAGCTGGAGTACCGGCCGTGGGGGTGGACGTGGGGCCGGTGGGTCAGCCTTGCGGGGCTGGCGGGTTGGGCGGCCTGGGGCGTGTGGCTGGCGTGGAGGTCGCGGGGAAGCCGCAACGTCCGATAACTCGGGTGCGGGCCGAGCGACCGTCTACGGGTCGTCGTAAGTCCTGAAAGAGCCTTGGCATCCGTGCGCGGACCGGCTGCCACGTCGGTTCCGATAAGCCGGGACATGGCCTTGATGGCCGGGGCGCATCCGGCCGATATCACGAAAGAGGCCGGCGGCCCACCCCAGCCCTTTGCGCGCTGAACCGAACGGTGTCGGCCGGGTCGTTCAGGCGCGGACGGGTGTGGGGTACTTCGGCAGACCGCCCGGCCGGGCCGTAGGTGAGGTGAAACCATGGGCACGATCTCGTCGGGTGTCGGTCTGGTCAGCGGCATCAACACCGGTCAGATCATCGACCAGCTCATCGCGATCGACTCGCGGCCGCGGATTCAGCTCCAGCGGCGGATCGAGAGCAACAACCAGATCAAGCTCGCCTTCACCGACCTGCAGGCGCGGCTTTCGGGGCTCCTCGCCTCGGCGAACCTGCTGGGCCGACCGTCCACCTTTCAGGCCGCCAGCGCCCGCAGTTCCAACCCGGATGTCCTGACGGCCACGACCACGCCCACCGCCACCCCCGGCAACTACCAGTTCACTGTCGCCCGGACGGTGACGACGCAGTCGGCCGTTTCGCAGGGGTTTTCAGGGGTCAACGCGCTGCTCAAGCCCGGCACCATCCGCATCGGGCTGGGCGGGGGTGAGGTGACCAGCTCGATGGCGCTGTCCGAGCTCAACGGGGGCGCTGGTGTGCAGCGCGGGCAGTTCCGCATCACCGACCGTGCCGGCAACACCGCCACCGTGGACATCCGCGGCGCCATCACGCTCGACGACGTCGTCAGCCGCATCAACTCGGCGGGCAACCTGCAGGTGCGGGCGTCGCTGGGCGAAGACGGCCTGGTGCTCACCGACACCTCCGGCGGCACCGGGACGCTGCGCGTGGACGACCTCGGCGGCGGGCGGGCCGCGGCCGACCTCGGCATCCTCGGCACCTCGACGACCTCCACGCTTCAGGGCTCGGCGATCAACACGCTCGGCCGCAACTCGCTGCTGGCCAGCCTCAACGACGGCATCGGCGTTCGCACACGGCCGGGACAGGCCGACCTGCGGATCACCGCAGGCAACGGCGAATCGGTGGACGTCAACCTCGACGGCGTGCGCACCGTCGGCGACGTGCTCGACAAGCTCAACGATGCCTCGGGCGGGCGGTACAGCGTGTCCATCGCGCCCGACGGTCGCAGCCTGCGGATCACCGACCTCACTGGCGGCCCGGACGAGCTGACGGTCTCGTCCCTCAACGACTCCAAGGCCGCGCGCGACCTGGGGCTGGAGTTCGCCGCGGGCACCGGCACCGTCACGGGGAGCAAGGTCCGCGCCGGGCTCGGCTCGGTGCTCATGAAGAACCTCAATGGCGGCACCGGCATCACCGCCGGGACGCTCACGCTCACCGACCGCACCGGGGCCTACGCCGAGGTGTCCCTGGCGGGCGTGTCGTCGCTGTCGGAGCTCATCACCGCCATCAACGACGCCGGGACGGGCGTACGCGCATCGGTCAACCGCAGCGGCACCGGCATCGAGATCACCGACGTCTCCGGCGGCACCGGCGACCTGGAAATCGGCTCGCTCTCCGGGCCCAACGTCGCCGCGCTGCTGGGCATCGAAGGCACCTTCGACCTCAGCCGCACGCGCATCGACGGCGGCTCGCTCAAGCGGCAGTTCATCTCGGAGAACACGGCCCTGAGCACGCTCAACGGCGGCCGCGGCATCGCGTCGGGCACCTTCCGCATCACCAACTCCAACGGCGTCTCCGCGACCGTCTCGCTCACCAACCTCAACAACCCCACCCTGCAGGACGTGATCACCGCGATCAACTCGAAGAACATCGGCGTGATCGCGTCGATCAACGACGAAGGCACCGGGCTGATGCTGCAGGACACGCTCGGCGGCGCCAGCGCGCTGCGCGTGGCCGACGTCACCGGCACCGCCGCCCAGGACCTCCGCATCGCCGGCACCGCCACCGGAAGCACCCTCGTCGGCCGCTACGCCGCGGACATTCAGGTCACCGCGACCGACACCCTGCAGACGCTGGTGAACAAGATCAACAGCGCCAACGTCGGCGTCACCGCCAGCACCATCAACGACGGCTCGACCGTCAACCCCGTCCGCTTGAGTGTCAACGCCGTCAACAGCGGGCTGGCCGGACGCTTCACCTTCGACGGCGGCGCCACCGGCGTCGAACTGACCACGCTCGTGCGGGCGCAGAACGCCGCCGTCTTCCTCGGCTCCAGCGACGTGCCCGACCCGGTCCTGCTCACGTCCAACACCAACACGCTGGCCAACGTCGTCCCCGGGGTCACGCTCAACCTCGCCAACGCGTCCAACACCCCCGTGACCGTCTCGGTCTCGCAAAGCGCCGACCAGGCGGTCAGCACGCTCCGCAGCTTCGTCACCAACTTCAACGCCCTCACTCAGCGCATCGGCGAACTCACGCGGTTCGACCCGACCACCAACACCCGCGGCCTGCTGCTGGGCGACGCGGCCGTCAGCGGCATGGTGGCCGGCCTGTTCAACGCCCTGCAAAGCCCGGTCAGCGGGGCCGGCCGATACACCCTGCTCTCGCAGGTCGGCCTGAGCGTCGGCGCCAACAACCAGCTCACCTTCGACGAGAACCGCTTCCGCGAGGCCTACGCCACCGACGCCCAGTCCACACAGCGGCTCTTCACCGCCTTCAACACCGTCACCACCACCACCGTGACCTCCCCCGGCGGCCAGCAGCTCTCCCAGACGACCACCACCACGCCGTTCGGCACCGAAACCGTCGGGGTCTCCACCTCCACGGACAACGACGGCAACAACGTGCGGACCGAGGTCAAACTCGAAGGCTTCGGCATCGCCTACACCCTGCAGAACGCCATCAACCGCCTGATCGACCCCGTCAACGGCACCGTGGTCCGGCAGAACCGCTCCATCGACGACGCCAACCGCGTCTTCGAAGCCCGCATCGCATCGATCAACGCCCAGCTCGACGCCAAACGCCTGCGGCTGCAACGCCAGTTCACACAGATGGAACGCGTGCTCGCCCAGCTCCAGAGCCAGCAGAGCGCCATCGGCCGCATCCAGACCGTGCAGTTCTCCAACAACAACAACCGCTGATGCTGCGGCGCTCGTCGCCCCCCCCTCCCACTCCCAGCTCCCCCGCTGAACTGCCCCCGCGTTTCCGCCGCCGCCTTCTCGCCCCCGCCGGCCGCCGCCGGCCGCCGTGTCCCATAACCCACACCCGCCCCCGGCGCGACCGTTTCGCCTCACCCCACTTCACAGCCAAGCCGATAACACCGGCGTCGGGTCTTCACCGCGGAACGCATGAACGCCAACGCCGCCAACAACTACCTTCGAGCCAAGGTCCTCACCGCCACCCCCGAACAGCTTCAGATGATGCTCTTCGACGGGGCCATCCGGTTCGGGGAACAGGGACGGGCGGCCCTGCTCAACAAGCGGTTCGACGAGTCGTTCGAGGCGATCAACCGTTTCCAGAAAATCGTGCTCGAGCTGCGGTGCACCCTGCGCCATGAGGTGTACCCCGAGCTGTGCGAACGCCTCGCCGCCATCTACACCTACGTGTACAAGAAGCTCGTCGAGGCCAACGTCGAGCACAACATCGACGCCCTCGACGAAGCGCTCAAGCTCATGAAATACCAGCGCGACACCTGGGCGATGCTGCTGGAAAAACTGGCCCGCGAGAAGGCGGCCAAGGCGGCCGTCGGTATCGACATGCCCGCCCCTTCCGAACGCATGGAAGCGTCACTTTCCGTCCAGGGCTGACCCCCCCCTCAGGTGGCGTCTGCATCAGCCCCCCCGGTGCAGCCGGCTTGTCCCCGCCGCGACGCCGCTGGCCTGCCGTCCGATAAACTCATGGGACGGCCGCCGGCGTGCCGATGCTCACCAGCATGGCCAGCGGCGAAGTTCCATCGTCCACCTCTGCCCTTGGCGACCACGCGGGCAAACGCCTCTCACGCGAGCAGCTGCTGACCTGGCGACAGCAGCTCCGGCAGCAGGGCCGAACCCTCGTGCACTGCCACGGCTGTTTCGACATCGTTCACCCCGGGCACATCGCCCACCTGCAGGAGGCCCGCCAGCTCGGCGACGCCCTGCTCGTCTCGGTGTCGTCGGACGCGTTCGTCAACAAGGGCGTCGCCCGTCCGCTGATCCCCGATGAGCTGCGTGCGGCGTCGCTGGCCGCCCTCGCCTGCGTTGACGCCGTCTACATCAACCCCACCGCCACCGCGGTCGAGCTCATCCGCGACGTCCGGCCGGACGTGTTCGTCAAAGGAGCCGAGTACGAGCGGTCGGCCGACCCCCGTTTCCTGGCCGAGCGGGCCGCGGTCGTCGAGCACGGCGGCCGGGTGGTCTTCACGTCCGGGCAGGTCGTCTACTCGTCCACCGCCCTCATCCAGCAGCTGCAGCGCACCGACCCGTTCGAGCAGGAAAAACTGGCCCGTTTCCGCGACCGCCACGGGCTGGGCACGCCGCACCTGCTCTCGCTCATTCGCCGATTCGAAGGGCTGAGGGTGGTCATCGTCGGAGACTACCTGCTCGACCGCTACCACTTCTGCGACGCCACCGGCATCGCGTCGGAAGCCCCACTGATGAGCCTGCGGCTGCTGGGCAGGCAAGATTTTGATGGAGGAGCCGCCGTCCTCGCCCGTCATGCCGCCGCCCTCGGCTGCGAGGTTTGCCTGATGACCCACCTCGGGAACGACCCCGCGTCGCACGCGGTGGTCGAGCGGCTGTCCGCGGCCGGGATCGCGGTGCGCGGGCTCCGCGGCCGCCGCGACCTCGTGACCAAACACCGCTACCTGTGCGAAACCACCAAGGTCATGAAGGTGGACGAGGGCAGCGCCGTTCCGCTGGACAGCGCCCAGACGGACGACCTTACCCGTCAGATCGCCGAAACGTGTGACGGCGCGGATGCGGTGGTGTTCTGTGACTTTGGCTACGGAATGCTGTCCCCCGCCGCACTGGACCGGTGGATCCCCGAGGTGCGGAACAGGGCGCGGGTGATCGCGGGGGACGTGTCCGGTCGCCGCGCGACCCTGACGCGGTTCCGGGATGTGGACCTTCTGACCCCTACCGAAAAGGAAATGCGAGACGCCTGCGGGGACGTCACGTCCGGGCTCAATGCCGTCGCGTGGCAACTGCTGCACGCGACGGCCTCACGCGGGCTGATCGCCACGCTGGGCCGGCAGGGCGCCATCGCCTTCGACCGCCCGCCCGGTGAGGCGACCGACGGCCGGCTCCGGTCGGAATACGTCCCGGCCCTCAACCCCCACGCGGTGGACCCGTTGGGCTGCGGAGATGCACTGCTGGCGACCGCGACGCTCACGCTGGCCGCGGGCGGCAACCTTCAGGCGGCCGCGTTGCTGGGGTCGGTGGCCGCCGCCGCGGAAGCGGCCGCCTTGGGGAATGTCGCCATCGCGGCCGACGAGCTCATCGAGCGCGTGGCACTGCTCCCGGAGACCACCTCCACCCTGCGGCTGGCGTCCTGAGGTGTTCGCCCGCGCGCGGCGAAGTCAGGGCGGGGTCGGCTCCGTGCCCGTGCCCAAAGCGCCAGCGCGAGCGCGGCGGCCCTGGAAGCCGGGGGGAATCGGGAAGACGACGGCTGGACCGCCTTGACTGGTTGACCGCCCTTACTGGGCCTGGCGGGCGCCCGGCGGCACCAGCGGCAGCTCACCGAACTGCTGCTCGTACCGCTTGACGAGCTGCCCGAGGCTCATCGCCAGCCGCTTGGCGTTGGGGTAGCTGAGGATGAGCCGGTCGGTCACCTTGAACAGCAGGGACTGCGGCTGCCCCGGCTGCACGTTGGGGTTGGGCATGTTGAAGCCGAGGTCGATCACGACCTCCTCGATGGCCGTGTGGATGCGGTAGGCGTTGGCGTAGGTGAGCTTGAGGTCCTTCTCATCGAGCATCACCTGCACCTGCTGCGGCTGGGCGGAGGGGGTGGTTTCGTCGGCCATGGGGCGGCTTCCTTTCTGAAGGGTCCGTTGCGGAACGCTCGTTCACCGGAGCGAGACTCCGCACCCGCTCGGCCCACGGCCGAACGGGGCGGGGATTGTGCGCTAAACCACGCCGCGTGACAATCGCGGCCGTGGAGAACCGCAAGCTGGCCGAGAGTCTAGGCGTCGTGCTGCCCCGCCGGGGTGTGCTGGAGGCGTGCTCCGAAACCGGCGTGTACGACGCCGACGCCTTCACGCTGGTGCGGCGGCGGCCGGACCTGGTGGTCTTTCCGGAAAACACGGCCCAGCTTGCCCATACGCTCCGGCGGCTGGCCGACCTTGACGCGGTGGTCGTGACCCGGGGCAGCGGGACGGGCCTGGCCGGCGGGGCCACGCCGCTGGGCCACGCCACCACGCCGGCCGACACCGGCGCCCCCGACCGCCCCCCCAACCGCCCCCCCGAGCGCCCGACCGTGCTGGTGTGCACGAGCCGGATGCGCACCATCCACCACATCGACCTGCCCGGCCGGTGGGCCCACGTGGATGCCGGCGTGCTGAATCAGACCCTCTCGGATGAGGTCGCTCTGCGGGCCGAGCAGACCGGCTGGGCGGGCCCGCCGCTGCACTTCGCCCCCGACCCCTCCAGCGCCCGGGCGTCCACGCTGGGCGGCAACGCCGCCACCAACGCCGGCGGGGTTCACACGCTCAAGGATTTCGTCACCTCCAACCACGTGCTCGGCGTGACGTTCGTCACCGCTCGCGGCGACGTGGTCACCACCGGCGGGCGCAACGGCTGCGTCGCCACCGGCCCGTTCGACCTGACCGCCCTGATGTGCGGCTCGGAAGGCACGCTGGGCGTCATCGCCGAGCTGGTCGTGCGGCTGACGCCCAAACGCAGCGGCTGGCGGACGCTGCTGGCGCTGTTCGACCAGCCACGCAGGGCAGGAGAAGCGGTGTCGGGGGTGATCGCCGCGGGCATCCTGCCGGCGGCGCTGGAGATGCTCGACGGCACGATGGTGCGGGTCATCGAAGACGCCTACCACTTCGGCATCCCATCGGCGACCCAGGCGATGCTCGTGGCCGAGCTCGACGGCGAAGACGCCCTGCTGGACGCCGAGCTGGAGCAGGTGCGGCAGATCATGGCCCGCTGCGGCGCGTCGGAGGTGCGGGTGGCGGCCACGGCGGACGACCGGGCCAAGCTCTGGAAGGCCCGCAAGTCGGCCTTCGGCGCTATCGGCAAGGTGTCGCACTCCTACTGCACGCAGGACGCCTGCGTGCCCCGGTCACGCCTGGCCGACATGCTGGAGATCATCCACCGTGTGGGCGAGAAGCACGGCATCGTCATCTCCAACGTCTTCCACGCCGGCGACGGCAACGTCCACCCCATCTTCCTCTACGACGACCGGGACGACGCGCAGGTACGCCGGGCGCTGTCGGCGTGCGCGGAGGTGCTGGAGGCGGCCATCGCGCTCGGCGGGACGATCACGGGCGAACACGGTGTAGGGATCGAGAAGGTGGGGCTGATGCCGCGTCTCTTCGGCCCGGCCGCCCTGGATGCTTTCGCCGCGGTCAAGGACGCCTTCGATCCCGAGCACCGCCTCAATCCCGGCAAGCTGCTCCCCGACCCCGCCCACGACTACGCGGTCATCCGCAGCGCCCCGCGGCCGTGAGGCCGTCCGAGCCCGCCGGTCGGCTAGGCAAAGCGCGAGAGGATGGCGACGGCCAGCAGAAAGCCCACCACAAACCGCACCACCAGCAGGAGCACCACAAACACCACTGTCTCGGCGAGCGAGAGCTCGAAAAAAGACTGCATCAGCACCACAAACACCGCCGTCCACGCCAGCAGCCGGGCCGGGCCGTCCACCCCCGACGGCAGCCAACCCGCCAGCACCCACGCCGCTTCGCCCGCGAGCGTCACCGCCAGAAACTTCAGCAGTGCCGCCCCGACGGTGCCGAAGCCCACGCCCAACCAGTGCGCGGTCAGCCACGCGACCACCACCATGACGAGCACCGAAAAGAGAGTGGACGCGGCGTACAGCGCCCACGCCCATGGGCTTGCCATGGCCAGAGCGAGGGCGCCAAAACACACCGCCGCCGAAACGGCCGCCACGACCGCCGGCAAAGCACATTCCCGCGGAATGCCCCACGTGCTGGTGCTTGACATCCGGCGCGAAGTTAGCCGGGCGAGCGCAGCCGCTCAAGCTTCACGGCGCTCCTTGAGCGGCCGCCACGCTGAGGGGTCAGCCGCAACGCCCGGCGCATCAGCTCAGATTCAGCGCCTCACCCGAAGTCGTCCGGAACCGGCCGCTGCACGAGCAGCGTCTGGCCCGTCCGCGGGTGCACCAGCGTGAGTTTCGTGGCGGCTAGACGCAGCGGCAGGCAGTTGTGGGGCGGAGGGGCGTAGAGCACGTCGCCCACGATCGGATGCCCGGCCTCGGCCAGATGAACGCGGATCTGGTGCTTGCGGCCGGTCTCCAGACGTACCTCCAGCAGCGTGCCGCCCGCGGCCGGACGGACGACGCGGTAGTGCGTCACCGCCTCTTCGCCCTTGCGCGGGTCGGTCGTGGACCGCACGCGGCCGTCGGGACCTTCGACCAGCCGCGACCGCAGCGTCGCTTCCGGGAGCTTTGGCGACCCCACCACCACCGCGTGATACGTCCGGCCGAGCGTGCGGGCCTTGAGCTGCGCCTTGAGCGCGAAGTAGGCCGCTTCGTTCTTGCTGAAGACCACGAGCCCCCGGGCGTCGCGGTCGAGCCGGTGAATCAGCCCCACCCGGGCGTGCGGCGCAGTCCGGGCGAGATAGGCAGTCACCTTCGCCAGCAGTGTCGGGCGCGTCTCGCGGGGTGTGGTGGCGGTCAGCAGGCCCGGCGGCTTCTCCAGCACCAGCAGGTCGTCGTCTTCGTAGACGATGGGCAAGTTGCCGCGTCGGTGCCGCGGCGGCTCGGGCGCGCGCGGCAGGACCTCCAACTGCGACGGGTCGTCCAGCACCTCAGCCAGACGCCGCACGGCCGCACCACGCAGACGCACCCGGCCCGTCTGCACCATCCGCCTGAGCGTGGTGCGTTTGGCGGTGGGGAACAGCTCGCGCAGGCGCTGCTCGACCGTCATGTGGCCTCCACGGCGATGAACGCGGCTAGAGCAGAGCGTCCAGCTCCGTCACCAGCGCGTCGAAGTGCGACAGCGCCGCGTCCACCGGCTCGGGCGTGGTCATGTCCACGCCGGCGTCCTTGAGCAGCTCCAGCGGGAACCTGGACCCCCCGCCCTTGAGGAACCCGAGGTAGCGATCCAGCGCCCCCGCTTCGCCCGAGAGCACCTTCTGACTGAGCGCGATGGCCGCGGCCAGCCCCGTGGCGTACTTGTACACGTAGAACGCGCGATAGAAGTGCGGAATCCGCAGGCACTCCAGCTCGAGCACGTCGTCCACGACGAACTGCGGGCCGAAGTACGCGTCCAGCAGCTTGCGGTACGTCTGCCGCATCGCCTGCAGGGTCAGCGGCTCGCCCGCCTCGGCCAACGCGTGGATGTCCCGCTCGAACTCCGCGAACATCGTCTGCCGGATGATCGTGGCGCGGATGCCGTCGATCTGCCGGTTGATCAGGTACGCCCGCTCGCGGTCGTCCTTCGCCAACGACATCAGGTGCCGTGCCAGCAGCTGCTCATTGAAGGTGCTGGCCACTTCGGCGACGAAGATGACGTAGTCGTGATACTGGTAGGGCTGGTTGCGGACCGAGTACCACGTGTGCATCGAGTGCCCCGCCTCGTGCGTGAGCGTGAAGACATGCTCGAGCACGTCGGGGCGGAAGTTCATCAGGATGTACGGCGGGGAGTCGTAGCAGCCCGAGGAAAACGCGCCCGACTGCTTGCCGCGGTTGGGGTAGCGGTCGCACCAGCGGTCGCTGGTGAGCCCGCGGCGCAGCGTCTCGACGTACTCGCTGCCCAGCGGCGCCAGCGACGCACACACCACGTCCACCGCCTGCTCCCACGTATGGTGCTTCTTCAGGTCCGCAAGGATCGGCACGTAGGTGTCGTAGTGGTGCAACGCCTTGAGCTTCATCGCCCGCCGCCGGACCTCCAGATAGCGATACACGCTCGGCAGCGCTTTGCGGACCGACGCGATGAGGTTGTCGTACACCGCCACCGGCACGTTGTCCGGGAACAGCGCCGCCTCCCGTGCCGAGCCGAAACCGCGGACCTTGGCGTAGTACACGTCCCGGTGTACCGACGACGCCAGCGCCGCGGCGATGGTGTTCTTGTGCGCGTCGAACTGGGCGTAGTACTGGTGAAACGCCTTCGCCCGGACCTCACGCTTGGGCGAGTTGAGAAAACTCGAGAAGCTCGCGTGCGACAGCTCGACCTCCCGCCCCTTCTCGTCCTTGAGCGTCCCGAACTTCAGATCGGCGTTGTTGAGCTGGGTAAACACCAGATTGGCCGCCTCGGCCATCTGCCCCTGCATCGCCAGCAGCTTCTCCTCGCGGTCGGACAGCGTGTGCGGCCGGTACCGCGCGACCCGCTCGATGACCACCTTCCACTCCGCCAGTTCCGGACTGGCCAGGTACGTCTGCAGCGTCGCCTCCGGCAGCGACAGCAGCTCGGGCCGGAAAAACGCCGACAGCTCCGACGCCTTGGTCGCCAGGTGCACGTACCTCGCACGCAGCGCCTGGGCGGCCGCATCGGACTGGTCTTCCGTGCAGCGAAGCGTCGCGTAATTGGCAAGGCGGTCCAGCAGACGTGACAGCTCCGCATCGAACTCGAAAAACGACCGCAGCACCGCCGGCCCCTCGCCCAGTCGGCCCCTGAACGTCTCGTAACGGCTCAGCCGGTCCGACGCCTGCGTGTACGCCGCCTCCCACTCGGCAACGCTGGCGAACAGCGGCGTGAGGTCCCAGGTGTCCGCGGGATTCACCGCCGACCGGGGTGGCAGAGTGTCGCTTTTTTGCCGAACGGCCGAGCCGCCCCGTAGAGAGGCGGCCGATTTCACCCGGGCACCGTTTGCTCGCGTCTTTTTATCGGGGATACTCTCACCAGACGGGCGACGGCCGCCCTTCGCCTTGCCCCGGGCGGGTTGGCGTCTGCTGGCCGCAGCGGCGGCAAGTGTCGTGCGTTTGGCTTTCTGGCGAGTGGAGACGGTGGTGCGCGATTTGGCCATGGTCAGCTCGGCTCGAAGCGGTGTGGCGGACCGGCGGGCCCGCGGCGGATTGTCCAACGCCGCGCGGGTCCTGCGGCCTCTCTCGGTCCGCGGAGCGTTGACATTAGGTCTCGTTCTGGGCTGGGGCGTCCTGGCCGTACCGCAGGCTCAAGCGCAGACACGCACCCGCGGCATCGACGTCTCGAGCTGGCAGGGCGTGATCGACTGGGCGCGCGTCGCACGGCCCATCTCCCAAGGCGGCGGCGGCATCGAGTTCGCTTTCATCCGGGCCACGCGTGGCGGCAGCTCCGGCCCCACCAGCGTGGTGGACTCCCGCTTCGTGTTCAACATCACGCAGGCCCGTGCCAACGGCATTCGCGTCGGGGCGTACCACTTCGCCCGTTTCGACCGCTGGACCCCGGGCGACTGGACCGGCCCCAACTCCCCCCGCGATGAGGCGATGCACTTCCTGTCGGTGGCGGGGCCGTACATCACCGAGGGCAGCCTCCGCCCGGTGCTCGACATCGAAAACGACTCGTCCGATCCCGACGCCGCCAGCCGCTTCACCAAGGCCGAGCTCACCGCGTGGGCGTTGGCTTTCGCCGAGGAAATCACGCGGGCGCTCGGGCCGGCCGCCCGGCCCATCATCTACGTCAACGGGTGGTTCGCTAACCACGAACTCAACCCCGACATCAACATCTACCCCCTCTGGCTGGCCCGTTACGGCTCCACGGGCGACCCGCTCACCACCGGCCAGCCCCAGCCCACGTCGTCGCTGCCGAACATCTACGGCGTGTGGAACCCCACCGGCAATCCCAGCAACCACCCGTGGGCGTTTTGGCAGTACACCAACACCGGCTCGGTTCCCGGCATCAGCGGCAACGTGGACCTGAACGTGTTCAACAACCAGGTCTACGGCTCCATCGACGCCTTCACGATCGCGACCGTGATCCCCGAGCCGGCCTCGGCTGCCGTCGCTCTGTCGGGGGGCGTGCTGCTGCTGCTCCGCCGCCGTTAGACCGCCCTGTCGCCCTGCTGCTGAACGTTCGGCGACCTTGCTTTGACCTAGGCGACGCCCTGCAGCTCACGGACGCGCTGCGGCCGAAGGGGCTCCCGTGTGCGCATGATGTCCACGAACGCGTCGAAGAGGTACTGGGCGTCGTGCGGGCCCGGCGACGCCTCGGGGTGATACTGCACGCAGAACAGGGGCATCGTCGCGTGGCGGAACCCCTCCACCGTGCCGTCGTTGAGGTTGATGTGGGTCACCACGCCCCCGGCCGCCTCGAGGCTGGCCCGGTCCACCGCGAAGCCGTGGTTCTGGCTGGTGATCTCCACCCGACCCGTGTCAAGGTTCTTCACCGGCTGGTTCCCCCCGCGGTGTCCGAACTTGAGCTTGTACGTGGACGCACCGAGTGCTCGCCCCAGAAGCTGATGGCCAAGGCAGATGCCGAAGATAGGCAGTTTGCCGAGGCTCTCGCGGATGGGCCGCACGGCATAGTCGAGCGCTGCAGGGTCGCCCGGGCCGTTGGAGATGAACAGCCCGTCCGGCCGGTGGGCGGAAATTTCCTCGGCCGTCACATTCGGCGGAAGGACAGTGACACGGATGCCCCGCTCGGTGAGATGGCGCAGGATGTTGGACTTGGCCCCGCAGTCCAGCGCCACCACATGCAGCCCGTCGCCCCGCAGCATGGGCCGGGCCGGCCGCCACGCCCCGTGCCCCTCGCGCCAGGGGTACGGCCGCGACGGGCACACCGCCTTCACCCAGTCCGCCCCGGCCATCTGTGCCGCCGTCCTCGCCCGCCGCACCAGCTCCACGTCGTCGGCCGGCCGCGTGGACAGCACGCCCCGCAGCGCGCCCTGAATCCGCAGTCGGCGGGTGAGGGCCCGGGTGTCGATGCCCGCGATGCCGGGGATGCCGTGGCGCTGCAGGTACTCGTGCAGGGAGCAGGTCGCGCGGTAGTTCGAATACACCGGGGAAAGTTCCTTGACCACGAAACCCGCCACCTGCGGCGTGCCCGCCACCGCCGCCTCGATGTCCTGCTCGTTGATGCCGTAGTTGCCGATGAGCGGGTAGGTCATCGTGACGATCTGCCCCTTATAGCTGGGGTCGGTGAGGATCTCCTGGTAGCCGGTCATCGAGGTGTTGAACACGACTTCCCCCTCGGCGTCCGCCTGGGCGCCGAAGGCGAAGCCGGTGAACACCGTGCCGTCCTCGAGGGCAAGTTTGGCGATGCGGTGTTGGCGACCGTCGTCAGCGGAGTGGGTCTCGGGCATGTCGAGGGGCAGTATAAGCGCCAGCGTCGGGTACGACGGTCATAGCCCGGCCGCCGCCGCGGCGGCATGGGCCCGCTCGGATTCGAACCGAGAACCAAGGGATTATGAGTCCCCTGCTCTAACCGTTGAGCTACAGGCCCGGCGGGCTGGCGGTGCCGCCCCGCCCATGCATCGTACCCCCGTGCGTGCCGGATACCATCGCCCCTGCATGATCCTTCGCAGCTTTGTGATCGCGACGGCAGGGCTGTGGGCGATGCTGGTGGGAGTGGCGTGCTGGTCGGGCGCGGCGAGCGGCGGCTCCGAGGGCAACACGCCATCGGCCGACCGCGCAGGCGCTTCCGGCGCGCGACCCGGCGGCACAACAGGACCGTCGGCGCCGCCGTCGGCCGACGCACGGAACGTGCTGCCTTTCCGCTCGGTCACGGTGCAACTGCAACGCGTCGACTGGGTCGACCGCTACGAGCAGGCCATCGACGAAATCGCCGACCTCGGGGCCGACACCGTCAAGTTCGTCGTCGACCCCCGCATGGAGCACGGCGAGTCCAACCGCATCTACCTCGACCTGCGGATGGTCCCCTCGACGGAAAACCTCAAGCGGCTCATCGCCCACGCCAAGGCGCGCGGGCTGCGGGTCATCCTCATGCCCATCGTCCTGCTCGACGCCCCCCGCAAGGCCACCGAGTGGCGCGGCACCATCAAGCCCGAAAGCTGGGACCGCTGGTTCGAAAGCTACACCGACATGATGGTGCACTTCGCCTGGATCGCGCAGGCCAGCGGCGTGGACCTGCTGGTGGTCGGCAGCGAGCTCGTCAGCACGGAGCGGCAGGCGACGCACTGGTCGGCCGTCATTCGCCGCGTGCGGTCGATTTACTCGGGCTTGCTCACCTACTCCGCCAACTGGGACCACTACCACGCGGTCCCCTTCTGGGACCAGCTCGACCTGATCGGCATGAACTCCTACTGGGCACTGGACGAGGGCAACGGGCGCCACGCCACCGTGGAGGACATACGCACGGCGTGGCGCAACATCCAGGCCGACCTGCTGCCGTTCGCCGCGGCCAAGGGCAAGCCGATCATCTTCCTGGAGGCCGGGTGGTGCTCGCTGGCGAACGCCGCTCACGAGCCGTGGGACTACACACGCCTCAGCGAGCCGATCGACCTCGACCTGCAGCGGCGGCTCTATCAGGGGTTCTTCGAGTCGTGGTACGGGCATCCCCAGCTGGGCGGGTTTTCGATCTGGGAGTGGCCCCCGGAGGCTGGGGGCGAGCGCGACCGCGGCTACACGCCCCGGGGTAAGCCGGCCGAGCGGGTGCTGCGGAGCTATCTGGCCAAGCCGCCCTGGCGGGTGGACCCCAGCCCATCCGCCACGGCCCCCGCTTCCCGCCGGGGCACCGACCGTTGACCGTCGTTCAATCGTTGGCATGTTCGCCATCAAGGGTGAGGCGTCGCGCCGGCGCCCCCGCCGCTTCCCCGACCGACCTTCCTCTCCGCTACACTCCCCGCCCCCCGGTCACGTATCGTGCCGGTCTGAGGTCCGAGCCAGCCATGCACTACGTCGCCACCCGATATCGCACACACACGTGCGGCAGCCTGCGTGACCAGCACATCGGCCAGGAGGTCAGGCTGGCCGGCTGGGTGCACTCCTACCGCGACCACGGCGGACTGGTCTTCGTGGACCTGCGCGACCGGGACGGATTGACCCAGCTCGTCTTCGACGCCGACCTGTGCGGCAAGGAAGCCCATGAGCTGGCCCGCTCCCTGCGCAGCGAATGGGTCATCCACGTGGTGGGCCGGGTCACCGCCCGCGGGCCGGGGCTGGAGAACCCAAAGCTGGCCACGGGGGCCATCGAGGTGCGGGTGACGAAGCTCGAGGTGCTC
The DNA here is from genome assembly GCA_046299715.1 of Tepidisphaerales bacterium. Classification (GTDB taxonomy): domain Bacteria; phylum Planctomycetota; class Phycisphaerae; order Tepidisphaerales; family Tepidisphaeraceae; genus JBBRUM01. Next base: position 57,088 of record JBKBHU010000017.1, read on the forward strand.
AGCCAGAGCCCCCCGCCGCCGGTGTCGCCTTCCGACAAGGAGCTGGCCAGTGAAGAGCGGCGGATGACCTACCGCTACCTCGACCTCCGCCGGCCCGAGATGCAGGAGACGCTGCGCGTCCGGTACGAGGTGACCCGGGTCATGCGGGAATACCTCGGCTCGCTGGGCTTCTGGGAGATCGAAACGCCCATGCTCACGCGGAGCACCCCCGAAGGCTCACGCGACTTCATCGTCCCGTCCCGCCTTTCGCCCGGGTGCTTCTACGCCCTGCCGCAGAGCCCGCAGCTGTTCAAGCAGATCCTGATGGTCGCGGGCACGGACAAGTACTTCCAGATCGTCCGCTGCTTCCGCGACGAAGACCCACGGGCCGACCGGCAGGCCGAGTTCACCCAGCTCGACCTGGAGATGTCGTTCATCGACCGCGAAGACATCATCCGCGTGGTCGAGGGGGTCTTGGCGCGGGTCTGGAAGCACATTCTCGGCGTCGAGCTGCCGTTGCCGCTGCCGCACATGAGCTACGACGAGGCCGTGGGCAAGTACGGCTCCGACCGGCCGGACCTGCGTTTCGGCATGCCGCTGCACGACATCACCGACATCGCCCACACCACGGAGTTCGGCGTGTTCCGGGCCGCCCCGATGGTCAAGTGCGTGGTCGTGGACGGCGGCGCCACCCGCCTCACCCGCAAGGATACCGACACGCTGGCCGAGTGGGCCAAGGGGTACGGGGCCAAGGGGCTGGCGGTGACCAAGGTGGCGTCGGGCGGCACGTTCGACACCGGCGTGGCCAAGTTCCTCCAGCCGGTGGCCGCCGCGTTGCTCGAGCGGACGGGGGCGAAAGAAGGCGACCTGCTCGCCTTCGCCGCCGACACGCCCAAGGTCGTGCACAAGGTGCTCGGCGAGCTGCGTCTCAAGCTCGCACGCGACCTCAAGCTCACGCCGTCCACGCCGTGGGCCTGGACCTGGGTCACCGATTTTCCACTGCTGGAGTGGGACGATGAAGAGCGGAAGTGGAACGCCACCCACCACCCGTTCACGTCGCCCATCGACCGCGACATCCCCCGCCTGCGGTCGACCGACCCCGCCGAGCTCGCGTCGCTCAAGTCCAAGGCGTACGACATCGTGCTCAACGGCTACGAGCTGGGCGGCGGGTCGATCCGTATCCACCGGCAGGACGTGCAGCAGCAGGTCTTCGCCCTGCTGGGCATCCCCCCGGAAGCCCAGCGGCAGAAGTTCTCGTTCCTGCTCGATGCGCTTCAGTACGGCGCCCCGCCGCACGGCGGGCTGGCACTCGGCCTTGACCGTATCGTGATGTTGCTGCGCGGTATCACCAACATCCGGGACGTCATCGCGTTCCCCAAGACGCAGTCCGGGGCGGACCTGATGTGCCAGGCCCCCGCGCCCATCGAGGAGAAACAGCTGCGCGAGGCCCATATCCGCGTGGTGCTGCCGCCGGGCAAGACCCCGGCAGCCCCTTCCGCCTAAGGCGCCGGGCCTGCCGAGCCGAAGGCCGATGCTGACGATGCCCACGTCGCCGTCATCCCGTCCGCCCACGACCACGGCCCCGTGCGGGCGTGGGCCCGCCCGCCGTGCGGCCGGGTGGCCTGTGTCCAGGCGGCGGGCGTGGGCCGTCAGCGCCATGGCCTTGGCGTGGCTGGCGGGCTGCTCGTCCCACACACGTCCGGGAGACCTTGACCGGGTCCAGCCCGTCTCCGACACCGCAAGGATTGGTAACGCGTACCTGTTCCGTGGCTGGATCGGCATTTTCTCGGCCGGCATCGATCAGCTCGGGGCCAAGCTCAATGACGCGGGCGTGCGGGCGACGGTGTATCAGGAGAGCCAGTGGCGGGACGTGGCCCGGCAGATCCGGCGCCGCTACAACGCCGAGTCGGTCGCGCAGCGGGAGCCGATCGTGCTCATCGGCCACTCCTACGGGGCCGACGCCGCGCTGCGCATCGCCGAGCAGCTTGACGCCCACGGCATCCCCGTGGACCTGATCATCACGCTCGACCCCGTGACGCCGCCGCGGGTGACCGGTAACGTGCGGAGGGTCTATAACCTCTACCAGTCCAACGGGATGCTGGACGCGTTTCCGTGGCTTCGCGGCATCCCGCTCGAGGCGGCTCCCGGGGCGAAGGTGGAGATTCAGAACATGGACATCCGCCGCGACCGCACCGACCTGCTCGTCCGCGGGCTGGACCATTTCAACATCGAAAAGCAGCCGGGCATCCACGACGACGTGCTGCAGCAGGTGTTGACCGTGTGCGTCCCGCGGTTCGTGCCGCGGTACGCCGCCGAACGCCCCTCCGGTCCAGCGCAGACGCCGCCGACGCCATGACCATCACGACCGCCTGCGTGGTGCTGCTGGGACTGATCGTCGGCTTCTACTGGGGCCGGGTCCTCAAACTCGTGCGTAAGACCCGCCGGACCACCGGCCGCTCGGCCCAGTTTCTTCCGGCCGAGCCGCTCGGCCGCCTGCTGCGCATCGTCTGGTATCCGACGGTGGTGCTCTGGGTGCTGCACCCGTGGCTGACGGCCGGCTCGGCGGTTTTCGGATACGGCCTGCCGTGGGCGATGCGTCCGGTCGTGGAAAGCGGCGTCCTGGCCGTCGTCGCGGTCGCCTTCGCCGCGGCCGCGCTCTACGGGACGCTGGTGTGCTGGCGTCGGATGGGCAAGAGCTGGCGGATGGGCATCAACCCCGGCGAGAAGACCGAGCTGGTGGTCAGCGGCCCTTACGCGTACGTCGCCCATCCCATCTACGCGTTGCAGCAGGTGCTGGCGCTGGCGTCGCTGGCGGTGCTGCCCACGCCCGTGATGGCGGTCGTCGCGGCCGTCGAACTGGTGTTTCTGCAGTGGGAAGCCCGCCGTGAAGAACGTTACCTCTGTGACGCGCACGGTGCGGTTTACGCCGACTATCTCCGACGCGTCGGTCGGTTCGTGCCCCGGTCGTGGCGGGCGTTTTCCACCACCGCCGCACGCACGTCCGACGCGTAAGCCGCACCCCAGTACACTCGCGGCACGATGACGTGGGCACGCCCCAATGTCTTTCAGCGGCTGGTCCTGTGCTGGGAGAGGCTCCACCCGTACAACGGGGCCCAGCTCGCCGAACTCCATCGCCCCTGCCCGGACCACGCCGCGCTCGAGGCCGCGTGGGCCGACACGCTGGCCGAGCTGGGGCTGGGCCGTGTGGTTTTCCGCAACGGACCCGGGGGCGAGTACCGGTTCGAGCCCGTGGTCCGGCCCCCGGTCGTCTGCGTGGACGGAGCCGACACCGGGGGCTGGGACGCGGTGCTCTCCGACGAGCTGAACCGGCGCTACGACGATGCCGACGTCCCGCTGAGGCTGCTCGTAGGTCCCGCCGGGCAAGGCGGCTGCCGGGTCGGCATCGCCTACCGGCACTGGGTGGCCGACTCGGTCGCGGTCCGCAGCGTGCTGGGCGCCCTGCTCTCGCGGGTATTCCCGGGGCTGCGCGTACGACGTGCGTGCCGGTGGGCCCCCCCCAAGGCGGGCTACTGGCGGCTGTTCGGGCCGTCGGACTTCGGCGGCGGCGGCCGCTGGAGCCTCCTGCCGGCCCTACTGACATCGGCCACTCAGGCCAGTCGCGGTCGGCGCGTCTGCCGCGTCGAAGGCGCCCGCGCTGCGCTGGACGTGACGTTTTCCAGCCACAGCCTCCCCGACACCCCCGTGAGCCGGCTGGTGCAGGCCAGCCGACGCCGGGGCATCAAGCTCAACGACCTGCTGCTCGCCTGCCTGGCACTGGCCGTCCGACGTCATGGCCCCCAGACGCCCACCACCCGCCGGCACGACCTGGCTCTGGGCACCATCGTGGACCTGCGACGGCTCAGCGCCGCCCCGCTGGAGAACGTCTTCGGTCTGTATCTGGGGTTCACGACCACCTTCCTCCGTCCCGGACAGCTCCGCGACCTCGACACCGCCGCACGAGCGGTCGCCCGGCAGGCCGAGCTGCACCGACGCCAAAGCGCCGCCGCCGCCTCGCAGTTGCGCATGGCCTTCGGGCTGCTCACGCACCGCTACCTCGATGACGCCGACGTCCTCGAGTGGTACCGCAAGCGGGTGCCTCTGGCCGCGGGCATCTCCAACGTCAACCTCGCCGGCGACTGGCCCGCTGCGGCTCATCCAGGGCTCGTGCGAAGTTACCTCCGCGTCTCGCCGACAGGCCCGATGATGCCGCTGGTCATTTCCGTCACCACGCTCGGCGAGCAGCTCCATCTCGGCCTGACCCGACGTCGCGAGCTGGTGACGGACGCCGCCGCCGCGTGCATCGTCGGCGAGGTCCTGCATCACCTGCGGCACGTTGCAGCAGACCCCGCCGTCCCGTGCCTGCCACTGGCCTAGACTGCGGCCATGCCCAGGAGCTATCCCAAGCCGCCGCCGATGACGATCGACCCCAGCCGCAACTACACGGCCACCATCGACACGAGCAGGGGCACCATCGTCTGTCGGCTCTTCGCCAAAGACGCGCCGCTGACCGTCAACAACTTCGTGTTTCTGGCCCGGGAGAAGTTCTACGACGGGCTGAAGTTCCACCGCGTCATCGAGGACTTCATGATCCAGGGCGGCTGCCCGCTGGGCACCGGCACCGGCGGCCCCGGCTACCGCTTCCAGGACGAAGTCGGCCCGGGCAAGCCCCGGCATAAGCGCGGCTCGCTCTCCATGGCCAACGCCGGCCCGAACACCAACGGCTCGCAGTTTTTCATCACCCATGTCGTCACCGACTGGCTCGACGGCAAACACACCGTCTTCGGCGAGGTCGTCACCGGGCAGGACGTGGTTGACTCGATCAGGCAGGGCGACGTGATCAAGTCGATCACCATCACCGAGGCTTGAGCAGCGGCCACGCGCCTCACCCCACCGGCAGGCCCTCGCCGGGCGTGCGTCCCACTGGGCCTAGCCTCTGTGCGTGGAAAGCCGGTTTCGACCCGCCGCAGCCGTGGCGGCGCGATGTTCTCTGGCGGCCGTGCTGGCGGCCATGCTGACGGCCGTCGTCGCCTGGCGTCCTGCGCAGGCCGGGTCGCAAGCGTCCGTGTCCCCCCCCCCGCCGCCGCCCCCCCCGCCGCCGCCGCCCCTGCCGCCGCCCCCCCCGCCGCCGGCCACGCTCCCTTCGCGGCCGCCACCGGTCGAGCGGGAGGTCGCCGCCGCGTGGTACCGCTCGGAGTTCGGCGACGACCTCACGGCCGACCGCATCCGCCAGCTCTACGACGCCCACCAGTGGGTCGAAGCGTTCTTTACCGACCTCCCGGGCAACGCGCGCGAGCAGGTGCTCAAGCAGGTCGAGGCCTCCGGCGTCAGCCCCGCGGACATCGCCCGGCTGTGCCGCATCCGTCTGAGCTGGCGTGAGGTCGAGCCGGGCGTGTACTACATCCACGACCGCATCGGCCCGATCCCCGTGTACTACTTCGTGGGCGTTCCGCAGGGGTATACGCCCGCCCGCCCGTGGCCGGCGGTGCTGATGCTCCCGACCGCCACGGCGTTCGTCGCGCGCCGGCCGGTCGGCGAGGTGGACGGCAACGAGGTCGCCGCCATTTACACCCGATGGCTGCAGGCCGAGCTGCGCGCCCGCCCCGGTTTTCTGTTCATCATGCCGCTGCTGCACCTCACGGAGCTGTGGGGCCCCGGCTATGCCGGGATGAACAACGCAATGAAGCCGCTGATGCATGCGGCCGAGCTCTTCGCCATCGACCCGCGCCGGGTCTACCTTCGCGGGCAGGGCATGTCCGGGCACGCGGTGTGGAACCTTGCCCTGCACTACCCGACCTACTTCGCGGCGTTCAACCCGCTGGCCGGGGGGGCGAGCTACGACTGGCAGCGGATGCGTCTGGTGAACCTGCGGAACACGCTGCCGGTGGTCTGGCACGACCGCGACGACCCGGCGGTGCCCGTCAAGGCCTCGCGGGACCTCGTGGCCGTGCTGCGGCAGAACCGGATCGACGTGCTGTTCGAGGAGACACGGGGCGTCGGCCACGTCCCCGGGCCGGAGATCGACCAGCGGCTCTTCGAACGCCTCACCGCCCGCACCAAAGACCCCTTCCCGCGGCAGGTGACGCTCCGCTCGAACCGGCCCGACCTCGCCTTTCTTCGCAACGACTGGGTGCAGGTGTGGGAGCCGGCCGACCCCGGCCCGGAGATGCGGCACGTCTTCCGCTGGGGCGGCTCGAGCATGTGGACGTTCCAGAACACGCTCACGCTCGAGGCCCGCTTCGCCGGTGCGCGGGGCACGGCCGCGGGCAACCGTATCGAACTCGACGGGCGAAACGTCGGGGCCGTGCGGCTTCTGCTCAGCGACGAGCTGGTGGACCTGTCAAGGGCGGTCTCCGTGACCTGGCGCGGCCGCACGCTCTTCGAGGGGCCCGTGGAAGCCAGCCATCGCGCGGTCCTGCACGACCAGCTCCTGCTGGGGCGCGGCTGGCGGACGTACACCGCGGCCGTGGACGTGGTCGTGACGCCGCCGACGACCGCCCCTGCCGCCCCGGCCGGGGAAGGACCATCGCCGTAAACCCATTTAACGTAGGCATTTACAACAAAATCGCGCGTCCACTTGACGCCCGCCACGTCAGTCGTGCCGGCAGCCGGCGAGACGGCTACTATGTAAGCTCAGCGTCGCGGGCGGTCCGCGGCGGTCTTCGAACTCAAGGTCTCAGGTGCCCCCGGCCTCGCGTGGTGGTCGGGGGCGAAACGACGGCGGTCAGGCCGGCCCGGGTGGGGTTGGACGCGACGCCGGCCGAAACGGTCCACGCTGCAGGGTCTTTCCTCTCATGGTCGATCACAACCTTCTTCATTCGCTCGGCGACTTCGACGTGGACAGCGTGGTCAGCAGCGCGCTGGGCGACAAGGCCGACAAGCTCGAGCTGCTCGTGGACGGCGGCGAAGCGCAGGACCTCACCCCCAACGCCATCATCAAGGGACGCGTCCAGAGCCGCGCCGGCGACAACTTCATCATCGAGCTGGGGCTGAAGTCCGAAGGCGAGCTGGACAAGTCCGAGTTCGACGACCCCGACAGCGTGAAGGTCGGCGATGAGGTCACCGTGCTCGTCGAAGAGGTGGACCCGGAGACCGAAACCGTCAAGATCTCCAAACGCAAGGCCGACCGGATCATCAACTGGGAAGCCATCATGAAGTCCAAGAAGGAGGGCGACCCGGTCTCCGGCAAGGTGACCAAGAAGATCAAGGGCGGCCTGCTCGTGGACATCGGCGTGCCCGTCTTCCTCCCGGCCTCCCAGGTGGACATCCGCCGCCCCGGCGAAATCTCCGACTGGATCGGCCGGAACATCGACGCCGTCATCCTCAAGATCGACGAAGAGCGTCGCAACATCGTCATCTCCCGCCGCAAGCTCATCGAGCAGCAGCGCGAAGAGCTCAAGAAGAAGACGCTCGAGAGCCTGCAGGTCGGCGAGATCCGCAAGGGCACCGTCAAGAACATCGCCGACTTCGGCGCCTTCATCGACCTCGGCGGCATCGACGGCCTGCTGCACATCACCGACATGTCGTGGGGCCGCGTCAACCACCCCTCCGACCTGCTCAAGATCGATCAGGAAATCGAGGTCAAGGTCCTCTCCATCGACAAGGAGAAGGAGAAGATCGCCCTGGGCCTCAAGCAGAAGGACGCCTCGCCCTGGGAGAACATCGAGACGAAGTACCCGGTCGGGTCGATCCACGAGGCCGAAGTGGTCAACATCATGTCCTACGGCGCCTTCTGCAAACTGGAGGAGGGCGTCGAAGGCCTCGTGCACATCTCCGAGATGTCCTGGACCAAGCGGATCAACCACCCCTCCGAGGTGGTCACCGTCGGCCAGCGGGTCCACGTCAAGGTCCTCGAGATCAACAAGGAGAAGCAGGAGATCTCGCTGGGCATGAAGCAGGTGGAGGAGAACCCGTGGGAGCGGGTGGCCGAGAAGTACCCGCCCGGCTCGGTCATCGAAGGCGTCGTCCGGAACATCGCCAACTACGGCGCGTTCGTCGAGATCGAAGAAGGCATCGACGGCCTGCTGCACGTCTCCGACCTCTCGTGGACGAAGAAGATCGGCCACCCGTCCGAGGTGCTCAAGAAGGGCGAGACGATCCGCGCGGTCGTCCTCTCGGTGGACCAGGAAAAGCAGCGCATCGCCCTGGGCCTCAAGCAGCTGCAGGAAGACCCGTGGATCAACGTCATCCCGATGAACTACCGCCCCGGGATGGTGGTCAAGGGTCACGTCACGAAGATCGCCAACTTCGGCGTCTTCGTGGAACTCGAGCCGGGCCTCGAGGGCCTGCTGCACATCTCCGAGATCTCCGACCAGAAGATCGAAAAGCCCGAGGAGGCGCTCAAGGTCGGGCAGGAGCTGGACGTCAAAATCCTGCGGGTGGACAGCGAGGAACGGAAGATCGGCCTCTCGCTCAAGCGGGCCCAGTGGGCCCAGGAAGAGGAGCGCCGCGAGGAGGCCCGCTCCGAGCGGTCCCGCGCCAAGGGCCTCCGCGGCGGTCTCGAGGGCGGCGAAGCCACCACCGGCCTGGGCGACATCCGCCTCTAGGCCGGCCGGGCGTCCGGCTTCATCGCCCGCCGCTGGCGCAGCGACCCGCCCCTTCACAGCGTGGTTGCGTTCAAAGCTTTCCGACGGCCCGGTCGCACGACCGGGCCGTTTCTCTTGTTTATCCAGCCTCTCCAGAATCTCACGTCAGCGTCCGGTAAAAACCGCGCGTGACTTCGCCAAAACGCATCCGTCCGCAGTGGACGTCGCGTATGTAATGTTGCCAACGCGAGCAGTCGACGCCCACGGCCAAACCCTGCCGCCCCGTGCGCCGATACGACCGTGGGAGGTCAACCTTGAGACGGGAACGGGAGCAGGCGAAAGGCGCCTCGGCCGCGCAACGTTCTCCACAGTCCGGGCTGTCGAGGTGGACCCCCGCGTCCCGGCCCACGCCGGGACCGCGCGGAAGCTTCGCGTAGCGCAGGGACACATCCGCATGGCCTCAGCCGCCGTCCAATCCGGTCTGCAGCTCTACCTCAAACAGATCAACGAGGTGCCCTTGCTCACCGCCGAGGAGGAGAAGGAACTCGGCCGCCGCATCGTCAAGTACAACGACCCCGAGGCCCGCGAGCGGATGGTCCGTGCTAACTTGCGCCTCGTCGTCAACATCGCCAAGCACTACGTTAACCGCGGCCTGTGCCTCACCGACCTCATCGAAGAGGGCAACATTGGCCTGCTCAAGGCCGTCGAAGGCTTCGACCCCGAGAACGGCTCACGCTTCTCGACCTACGCATCGTGGTGGATCAAGCAGGCCATCAAGCGGGCCCTGATCAATTCCGTCCAGCCCATCCACATCCCGGCCTACATGGTCGAGATGATGAGCAAACTCAAGCAAGCCGTCCGTCAGCTCGAGGACGAGCTCGGCCGGCTGCCCACCACCGAAGAGCTTTCCGAGCGGATGGGCGTGAGCACCAAAAAGCTCAAAATCATCCGCAAGGCCGTCAAGGCGTACAACTCGCCCACGCAGTCGGGCGGCGGCGAGGGCGAACTGTCCATCGACGAACTCGTCCCCGACCGCAACACCGCCCCGCCGGACGAAGTGGTCCGGTTCAACGACGAGATCCGGCGGATGGTCTCGCTGCTCGATGAGATCGACGAGCGAGCCGCCACCATCCTCCGCCTGCGCTACGGGCTGGCCGGCGAAGAACCGCTGACGCTCAAGCAGATCGGCCAGCGGATCGGCCTGACGCGCGAACGTGTCCGACAGATCGAACACGAAACCCTCAAACGCCTGCGCGATGCGATGGCAGGAAAGGAGTCGGCGGCGCCCCTTCGGCGCCGCCGCACAGGGTAGCCCGGCTTCCCTTCCGATCCCCACACGCCCTCACAAGCCCCACCCCGCCCGGCCGCTTCCGCTGAGCACGGCACGCCCCGGCCCCACTGCAGAGGCTCTCCGGACTGCGGCGGCTGCCGCTCGCGGCGGTCCGCCTTCGTCCGCTGCGGCCCAGCCGGCCAAGGCCGCGACGGCACCCCTGCCACCGCACCATGACCGGCATGTCAACGGCCACGCCGCCCGCCACGGCATGCCGACTGCCCCCGCCGCACCCGCAGCGCCGGCGGCCCACGCTAATGGCCACCACAAGCCGGCCCGTCCGCGTGCCAAGCGTGCCAAACACGGCTAGGTCGCAGGAAGATGCCACCACCGACGCTCGGATGACAGCGGTGATGAGCCCGTGTCCGACAGGGCATTCGTCGCCATCGCCGGCAGCGGCGTCTTCCGCGCGTACGAGCCCCGCGAGACTCAGGGGCGGGGCGACAGCAGCGCGCCCGACAGCCCGCCCGGCTCGCCCACCGGCAGCGTATCGACGTGCCCGTCCAGAAAGGCGACATTGATCCCGCGGCGGTGTGGGGAGGGAGTCAGAGCCGGTCCGACCACAGCGCTGGAACCGCCAAGGACATCCGCGAGAGACACGCCAACGGCGTCTGTCGATCCGCGTGATGCGGCGAGCTGCCAGACAAGAAGATGGGACCGGGGCGCCAGCGATACGTCGGCCGCAAGCACCACTGCCGACGGGTCACGCGCCGCCGCGAGACGCCCCGCCACAGAGTCCTGCGGGCGGTCGTAACTAAACCCGAGCATCACACCGTTGAGGCCGTAGGTCGTCCGCACATCCCACAAAAAAGTGTGCATCAGCGTACCGAGTGTGAGCGAGACCACAGGCACAGGAGACAAGCCATCCGGGTTCTCCGGCTGCTCCGGGCAGGCAAAGACGCGAACAGCGGGAGACCCGCGGTTCAGCCGATCCCAACCGAAGAGATTGCCCTGATTCAGCTCAATCTCCGGCGAACGGTGATTGAGGTACGGGAGCAGCGCGGCGGGATAGGGTGCCACGAGTTCGAGGGTCGGCAGGTCGCCCGGAACCCCCCGCTGGCGGACATAGACGTACCGCTTCCGCTCCGGGTCGTTCAAGGCCGCGGGCAGGGACCCAAGGCCAGCCGTGGAGGCGGGCACACGGATATCCCCCGCGAGGGGGAGGTACCCGCCGGAGTCCTGGGCACGCATGAGCGAAGCCCGGGCGATCTCACGCAGGTTGTTGACACACTCCAGCGACCGTGCGCTCCGTCGGGCCAACGCCACCGCCGGGATCAGCAAGGCCAGCAGAACGGCAAGCACCGCAAGGCAGACCAGCAGTTCCGTCACAGTGAACGCCGCACGAGTCCGACTCCAATCACCAAGTCTGTACTCGGGCATGGCGGTCACCTCTCCCGTCTGTCTCAGGTTCCCCCCGGGCCGGGCTCACCAACCTACCTTGAACCGTCGCCGACAAACCCGCTCCCCTACGGCAGCGGGACGGAAAACGGCCGACCGTGTACCGGGCCGACCACGGCGAACCCGGTCACGATCCAACGCGCATCCGACGGCCGCAGAGTGAGCTCGACCACAAACTCGGCGTCGTGACGGGTGCCGTCGGCGGACGCCAGACGCGCCGGGATCCGAAGCTCAACGACGGTGGCGCCGGCCGATGCGGGATCCAGCACGTCCTCCGGTCCGCGGGGGGTCGAAGGGCGAGCGCTGATTCGCGCATGGCCCACCGGCGGCACGTCAGACCCGGCAACGGGACGACCCCGCACCATCAGCACGCGGGCCGTGATGCCGTCAGGCTTGACCTCCGCGCCGCGGAAGACATCCGCGGAAACCGCCCACACCTCCACCGATTTCAATTCCCTTGGCGAGCGGGCGTCGGGATCGAGCCCCAGCGAGCGGAGCAGGGCCTTGTAGGCATCCAGATCCCCCGCCCACACCGCACCCAGCGCCGCAGCACCCACGCGGGCGAACTCCGCGCGTGCTGCCGCAGGAATACCGGCCAGGCCGACCGACGTCGAATCCAACGCGCGCCCTGCGTGCAACTCGACGTCGGCCAACTTGAACGGGACGCCTCCGAACGGGAGTGAGGCCGGCTCGGCCTGCTGAATTCCTTCAGGAAGCCGGGGTAGAGCGCCGCCCTCCCGGCTTGCCCGCGAGAACGCAAGGAGTCCAACGGCTGTCGCAATAGCAACGACGGCCAGTGCCCCGCCGACAAGTACCGATGCCTTCATGCGGCAACTCCGATTGATGTATCGCCGGATCGGCGAACGACAGCGCGATCAGGGGAAACGACCCCGCTGACGCGCACCTGAAACGTCTGGACCCCACGATCATCGCACAACGGTCAACAGGGTCCGCACCAAACAATGACGATCGGCTGACCGCCGCCCCCGTAGCCCGCCCAGTGATTGCACCTCGTGTTGGCCGGGCAGGTCGTGGACGCTTGCACCTCGGGGCGATCCGGGTGGCCCACGGTACAAACATATTGTACCGGCGGACAGGGAGGGTTCTGCTGGGCGAGTGTCTGCGTGACCGTGACGGCGACCACCGTCATCGCGAGGACGCAGAGCTTCCGGGGTGCGAAGAGCTTATGGCGTAACGCAGAGATCTGGTTTTTCGGCTCCATGCGAAATGACTCCTTCTACACGACTTGATCATTGCCCGTGCGGCCTCCGGCCGGCGACACACCGACCAACGCGAGACCCGCGGCGATGTAAACCAGAAGTGCATTTCTGAAAAGGCCAAGCCACTGCGACGCCTTGGGCGAAAGACTACTCCCAAGCCCGCACCCGCAGCTCAACGAAGAACCCTGTGCGATCTGAGCAACGATGCTGACGCTCACGAGAGAAACGAAGATCGCAACGATCGCGTGGGCGGGCGTCCACAGTCGCGACTGATACGGCCCACGTGCAAATCCGGGAACGAGCAGGAGAAGGACGAGCGTTTCCAACGCAATCAGGCCGGCGAACGCCACGCCGACATGGTTGACTGCCCCCCACGTCTCCCGCAGAACCGCGAGCGTCGGACCAGGGTTGATGAGCTTTCCGATGACAGATGACAACAGCAGGCCGATCAGCAAACCGCTGCCAAGGCGGTATCCGATCCCCGATCCCCGATCCCCGATCCCCATCAGAGCTTTCGGATTTCCAAGCACGAGAACCTCCCGCTCTACGCAAACGACCGGCGACAACACCAGAGGCCCTTTACTACAAAACAATAACCACGAAAAATATGGAACACAAGGAAAATCTCATCGCCTACCGATTTTTTCTCACGCGCATCGAAACTGTGGTGGTCATTACAGAATGTCCCCCGCTCTCGCCGGATCTCCATCCGACCGCAGGCCGGTGAGTTCTCCGACATGCACGGCTGGCCATTCCGTTTCGGGCGAGCCTCTCCGAGGTCACCGCGCCGCGCCACCGGCGACCGCCCCGTCAGCATCGCATAGTGCAACGCACCCGCAAAGCACTTCCCCACCGGCGTCGGGTGAATGTCGTCCTCAAACAGGTCCTGCAGCGTCTTGAACCCAGGCACCTTTCCCGCCAGCACCGCCCTCTCCAACCGCGCCAGCGCCCGCGCCGCCGGGACCAGCTCCATCGGCGCCCCCGGAAAGTCCGTCCGCAGATCCCGCACCAACGGATCCCACATCGCCGCGTCCGCCGCCACCCGCTCCGGCCACTTCAGCGTCCGCGTCGGGCTCGAGTTGTCATACGCACACCCCTCCGGTGTCCCTGTCTACAAACAGTGCCACGGCTCATCGATGAACACCCGACCTCGCGGGCGGGCCTCGAGAAACTCGCCGATGAACTTCCCGGCGTACTCCCGCGTCTCCGCCCTCATCTCCGGACCCCGCGGCACCGAGTCCACCATCACCAGCGTGTCAAACCCGCCCTGCGGCACCAACTTGTGAAAGTGCCCCTGAAACTGCGGCTCAAACTTCGCCTGCCTGTCCGCCGGCTTGTCCCTCTCCTCCCCAGTCCACCGCAGCGGCGAACCGGCGATGTTCTGATCCCGACAACTCAACTCCACCCCCGGCGTCGCCTGACACAACGCCCGAACCAGGTCCGGCAGGTCCGAAGCCAGCGAGTGCCCGAGGTAGAACGCCCGGATCCGGCTCGGCGGCCATGCCGTCTCGGGCGAGGCAACCTTCCGCCCCACCATCACGCACCCCACCACCGCCACCACCACGGCCGCCGCACGCATCCAAGCCTGCTTCAGGCCGTCGGCGTGCCCGAACGCGCCGCCATCGGCAAGCCCGCGTTCCCACCCTCACCTGCCCCGACCTCCGCCGCCACACGAACCTCCGCCGGCCGCAGCAGCTCATCCTGAATCCGCACCGCCACGTCCACCGGCAGGTTCGGGAGATGCGCATCTGCCGCGGTCGGGTTGGCGGCGGTGTACACCTTCAAGTCCGCCAGGCCCAGCAGCCGCTGCATCGGCGACGCCCGCACGACGGACAACTGCACCCGACTCTGCGGCACCACCCGGAGCTTCCGAGTCAGCACGCCGCTGCGAAACAGGATCAATCCGTTCGCCATGGCGTAGCGGGTGGTGCGGTACTGCGCATGGGCCAGCCATGCCGCCAAAGCCACCACGGCCGGCAGCCCCGCCACAGCCCACGGGCTGACCAACACGGACAGCGGCACGAGCGTCAGGAGCGCCAGCCAGACGCTGTTGCGGACCGTCCACCGCCGTTTCGCTTTGGGCGACACCCGCCGCCACCGCACCGTGCTGAGCGTGAAGCCCGGCAGCACCCGCCTGCACAGCCCCTCGACCGCCTGCGTCCGCGTGATCGGCGCCAGCATGCTCTGACCCGCGTCCTGCCGGTCCTCGAAGCTGGCGGCCGTGACCGCCGTGACCTGACACAGCCCCAGCTTCCGCTGCAGCAGCGGCGCGTCAATCGTCAGTTTCTGCAACCGCTGCCGCGGAAACGCCAGCTCGTTCACCGTCAGCAGCCCGAACCGTCGCAGCAGCCGCCCGTCCGGCGTTTCCAGCAGGGTGAACTTCCAGTACAGCACCAGGGTCGTGGCGATCGACACGAGCCACCCCGCCGCCACCGCCAGCGCGGCCACGGCCAGCGCCGCCAGCACCGCGACCACCTCGGGCGGCAACCCCGCCGTCAGGCTGTCGGTCAGCCACGCCATCTTCCGCGTCGGCAGGAGCAGCAGCGACCACGTCTGTCGCTCGTCGCCCACGAGGTCGGCCACGAAGTAGAACACCCCCAGCACGCCGCCGACCACCGCCCCTACGCGTGTCCGAGTGGCCCCCGCCAGCAGCAGGTCGCTTACACCCGCGGCATACACCAACTCCGCGGAAAGGCCGGCCGGCACCTCCGACACCGGGCGCTTCTGCTGCATCGACAGCAGCTGCTCGCGTAGCCGCTGCGCGTCGGCCGCCGACAGGGCCGAAAGGCTGGCTTCCGCCTCACGGCCGGCCGCCGTCTCCACCTCCAGCTCCGCCACGCCGAGCAGCCGGTGCGCCAGGTCCCGTTTGATGTTGATGTTCTGGATGCGCGAGACAGGAATCGCGCGACGTTGACGGAACACCAGCCCGGTTTCGATCACCAGCGTCGGCGACGCACCCGGCTCGATGCGATAGCGCAAGGTCAGGTACCGCATCAGGCTGCCGAACACCTGCAAACCCCCGAACGCGGCCACCGCCAGCTCGAACGTGGCCCCCTGCCGGCCGAACGCCCGCAACAGCAGCAGCAGCACGATCGCCCACGACAGGTTCTTCACCGCCCGCACCGCGCCCACGGCCACGGTGGCCGGATGCAACGTCTGCCCCCGGTCACCACCCCCCGCGTACGGCAGCGTCGGCGGAGGAGCCACCGGCGGCGCGGCGAGCTCTGTCGGCAACGGCGGCATCGGCGGCAAAGTCGCCGGCGGCGTGGCAGTCGCCAGCGGCGTTGCAGGCGGCAGCGAGCCGGGCGTTGGCGGTACGCCGGGCGTTGGCGGTACGCCGGGCGACGGCGTGCCGGGCGGCGGCGGAAGGCCCGCCGACACCGAGGGCGACCCGGCCGACGGGTCCGGCCGCGTGCCGTTCTCCGGCAACGACGGCTCAGAGCCCATCGTTCACTCCCCCTACGAGCGATGCGCGCAACGCTTCGGCCGCCGGTGGCGTGAGGCCCGGGATCGATGCCACCGCTTCCAGCGAGCCCGCGGTGTGCAGGTCCACCTGCACCACGCCCAGCATCCGGTCCAGCGGGCCGGAGCGGATGTCCACATGCTGCACGCGCGAACGCGGAATACTGCGCCGGACGCGCCACACCACGCCGCTTTCGATCAGCACGTCCTGTTGACGGATCGCATACGACCACCGCCGATAACGCAGCGGCACCATCAGCAGCGGCACAACCCCCAGCAGCAAGGTCGCCGTCCCGGTCAGCAGGCCTGTCGGCAGCGGCAACCGGCCGTACCACGCCGTATGACGCAGCCACAGGAACTCGACCGACGCCGAAACAGCCAGCACCACCCCGAGACTGATCAGTCCCGAGACCAGCCACAGCACCAGCACCTGCGGAGCCAGCTTCTGCACGGCGACATCCGCGTCCTCACCAGCGGCCGACGGCCATGCCGACGTGCCGGACACACCGACCCCCGAGAAACCGCCACTGCTGTGCGTCATGGGCGCGTCATCCTACTGCGGCCGGTTCGTCCCCGTCGGCATGGCCGCCGCAGTGAGAGCGGCCGATTCGTTCCCGCCGCCGGCGTCGCCCGCCGGCACCGTCACCCGCCACATCCACCACAGCATCCCCCACGACCACAGCCGCCCCGCGACCATCGCCCCCGACATCACCAGCAGGCCCGGCCCGACCACCGCCACCGGGTCCGCCGACACCCCCGCCAGCGACACGCTCCCCACCGCCAGCAGCAGCACGCGGTCGAACGCCAGTTGCGGTTCGGTCTGCAGCAGCACCACCAGCACCAGCACCGTCAGCACCGCCTGTCCTGCAAGCCACACGGACGCCACCCCCCACTGCCGCATCGCCGCGCGGTCGGCCGGCCCACCACACAAAAACAACACAACCCCCCCCCACCACACCGCCACCCCACCAAAGAACACCCCGCCCTACGTCGACTCCACCCC
>JBKBHU010000018.1:0-71165 GCA_046299715.1 Tepidisphaerales bacterium
GAGGGCCAAACGGGCGGGTGGCACCCCGCGGCCCGGCCGCCAGGGGTGGGGCGCTACCCGGGGACGCGGGGGCAAGCGGTGTACGCCCCGCGGCTGCGCAGCGGGCCGGCGGCGAGCCGCGGGCCTGAGCACGTCAGAAGCCCAGCCGCCGCTGGTTCTCGTAGGAGCCGAAGACGCCGTTGTTGGCGAGGTACTCGGTGCGGGTCATGCTCTGCACGTGCCCGTCGAGGAAGAGGAAGTTGGCATAGCGGTTGCCCGCGTGCCGGAAGGCGAGCATCCAGCTCACGTCTTCGGTGAAGCTGTAGTGCCAGGGGTACCAGCTGGGGTTGATGTCGGCGAGGTAGTGGAAGGTGGAGTTGTTCACCTTCGAGCCGCGGAGCCAGTAGTAGCGGCCCCAGTGGTCCCACGTGCCGTCGGACCCGAGGAAGTTGATGGCATAGCTGATGCGGTAGCGGCCGTCGGAGGGCATGTTGTGGAAGTTGTCGCCCTGAGAGACGCACCGGAAGATCGCGTGCTGACGCGCGGGGTCGTCGGTGCTGAAGTCGTTTCGGGCGACGTACTGCTGGACGACCCACTGCCAGCGGGCGGAGTTCCAGGGTGCGAAGCGGGCGGGAAGGATGTCGCGGTTGTCGTTGCGGTACTGCTGGAAGGCCATGCCGATCTGCCGGAGGTTGCTCATGCACGCGGTCATGTTGGCCGCCTCGCGGGAGCGGCTGAGGGTGGGCATGAGCATGGCGATGAGCAGCGCGATGATGCCGATGACCACCAGCAGTTCGACGAGGGTGAAGCCGAGGTGGCGGGGGCCGTGTCGTCCGCGGCTACGGCGGGGCCGTGCCAGGGGTCGGGGGTGGTGGGGTGTGAGCGTCATGGTGCCTCCGTGACGTGAGAGAAGAGAGGACAAACAGCAGACGGTGGAGGGCGGTGAGGACGTGACACGGTCCTCGGGATCGCCCCCTTGGGCGGACCAAACCGGCGTGCGGCGGTCGAGGCCGCACGTCGGGGGAAAGGGTCACGCGTTACCTCGGACGCGTGGATGGCCTGCGCGCGGTGTCGGTGGCGGCGGGCGGGTTTGCCGTCAGCCGCGCCGTCGCCGCAGCAGCAGGCCGCAGCCGGCCGCCAGCAGCCCGGCGGAGGCCGGTTCGGGGATCGCCTGGAGCCGGACGACCTCCAGCTCGTCCGGCGAGAGGGCCGAGCCGTAGATGCGGACGTCGAACATCAGTCCGTCGAAGGCCCGGGTGCCGGTGAAGCGGTTGGCGACGGTGAGGGGTTTGTCGGAGTCGCCGAGGCCGGAGCTGCTGCTGGCCAGGTCGCCGGCGGCGCTGACCGACGCCGTCTCGCTGCCGAGGTAGAAGCGGATGCGGTTGCTGAAGCCGTCAAAGTCGTTGACGACCACGGCGAAGAACACCCACGCGTCGGTGACGCCGTAGCCGGTGCCGCTGACGTAGGTGGTCCCGCCGAGGTTGAGCTGGAGGCGGTTGATGTCGCCGTCGATGTAGAGCGACCACTGGGTCGCGCCGACGGCGTTGTCGGCGCGGTCGAGGAGCCGGGCGAGCGTGCCGAGCGACTCGGCCTTGTACCAGCCGGTCATCGTGGCGGCCGGGAGGCTGTCGAGCCCGGTCACGTCGCCGGCCGACTGGGCCTTGCCGCCGATGCCGGCGGGGCTGGCGGCGGCCGTGGCGGTGTTGTCGAGCGCGTGCCCGACGCCGAGTGGCGTGTTGCCCGCGGTCGAGAAGACGGCGCCGCCGCTCAACGTGAGGTCGGCGACCGGGCCGAGCGTGCCGAGGTTGGCGGTGGTCGTCCCCGTGCCCTCGCTGAAGGTGTACTGCACCAGCGGGGCGCCGACGGCGACGCCCGAGACGGCGATCGCGGCCGAAGCGACGGCCAGCGCCAGCGTTTGCCAGTTCTGGTTCATGGTGGTCCTCTCCGAAATGTTGACCCTCCGGTTCGATGCGAGTCGGCGGAACGCCCGCCTGACCGTACCAAAGTGTACCACCAAAGGAAACCTTTGCAAGGGGCGTGGCGGTTTGTTGTCGCCGAACTTGCATCGATGCATGGAAACTTGATTTATGTGAACTCTCAGGCGTCGCGTGTTGGTTCAACTAACGTTTTTTCACGCCCAGAAGGGCCGGAGACGGCCGTCGAGGGTCGCGGCAAAGGGGGTGAGACAAAGCCTTGCACGGGGTGGTCTGGAGTGGTACGATATGGTTCGATGCGAAGCAGCAAACTTGCCAAGGGTACGCCCGAACTCCCGCCACTGCCGCCCAGATTTCGTGTCCGTGCGGTCGTCCGGGAGTGGATCGCGAGCGGGCGGCTGGAGAACGGCGAGCCCGTGCCGTCGGAGCGCGAGTTGGCCGAACGCTTAGGGGTGGGGCGTTCGGCCATCCGCAGCGCGCTGGAGCTGCTGCAGCGGGAGGGGCTGCTCGTGGAGACGGCCGACGGCCGTCGGGTGGTGTCGTTGCCCGCGCCGGGTAGCGTGTCCAAGGCCGAGTCGCTGAGGGACGTGCTCGGCTCGACGGTGGTGGTGCTGACGCCGCACCCCGAGCCCAACCTGCAGCACCGCCAGCCCGGCTGGGTCGAGCAGCTCGTTCAGGGAGCGATCCACGGGGTGCGGGTGCAGGGGCTGGACGTGCTGGCGATGCACCCCGACCGGCTGACGGGAAGCGGCTTTGAGCGGTTCAAGTCGGTCGTGCCGATGGGCGTGCTGCTGCCGGAGGCGGTCGGGCTCAGGGGCGACTACGGGCCGTCGCTGCGGCTGCTGCGCGAGCGCGGGGCGGCCGTGGTGGTGTACGGCTACTCAGAGACGAGCGACTTCGACCGGGTCTATTCCGACCACACGCGGGGGATGTATGAGCTGACATCGTGGATGCTGCGCCGGGGCCGCCGGCGGGTGGCGATGTCGTGGCCCACGGTGTCCGAGTTGCCGTACTGGTACCACATGCGGCGGAGGGGGTACGAGCAGGCGATGGCGGACGCGGGGCTGGAGCCGCTTCCGACGCTGTTCATTCCGAAGGTGTCGGAGGACAGCCCTATCTCGGCGGAGCAGTTCGAGTTCGGCTGGCGACAGCAGGTCGGCTTCTTCATGGACGCGGTTCGGGGCACGCGGGCGGCCGACGCCGTGCTGTCTCACACCGACCGCGGTGTGTTCTACGCGGCGGCGGCCTTGCGGGCGTGTGGTGTGCGGCCGGGCGATGACGTCCTGCTGGGCGGGTACGACCACTACGCGGCGGAGTGCGAAGAGCGGGCGTGGTGCCCCGACGTGCCGGCGGTGACCATGGACAAGCAGAACTGGCAGATGGGGGAGGAGATGGTGCGGTTGCTTCAGGACCGGGTTGCGGGTCGGCTGCCGCCGGAGCCGCAGGTGAGGGTGGTGCCGCCCACGCTGGTGGAGACGCCGGTGAAGTCGTGATGTCGGGGGAGCTTGAGCGGCATCGCAACGGCCGGACGGCCGAGACGGAACACGGCGTGTCGTTCGCGGCGGGACCGGGCGGCCCGACAGGGCACCCCGCTCCGGCGGTGGCGAAGGGGGTTAGGTCAGGAGGCCGGGATGCGTGGCAGACACAGGTTGACGTCGGTTCAGGCGATGGTGCAGTCTCACCGCGACGCTGCAGACCGGGACGCGTCACACCGCGGCCGGGAGGGGGGTGCGGCGGGTAGGGGGCGGGCGGCGGCCCTGCTCAGGCGGGCCGGGTGGGTTGGGGAGAGATGGACCACGGCCGTTTCGCTGGCCGTGGTCGGTCTGGGCCTGGGGCTGGCCGCGGCGACGGGCGGGGGCAGCGGCTCGGGCGGGGGTGTGGCGGCAGGCGGCGAGTCGCTGAGCAGGGTCAACGCGGGAGTTCTGACCGGGAACATCATGCAGCAAGCGGGGAATCAACCGGGCGAGCAGACACGTCCGCTGAACGCGCGGACGAGCTGGATCGGCAACAGCTTCGGGGGCAACCCCGCCGACCACCACGTGCAGAACTTCATCATTCACATGAATGTGAAGCCTGACGGGACGGTGTACACGTGGAGCCACTGGGACGAGGCGAGCCAGCGGTTCGGCCTGTACCGCGACGGCCGGGTGGTGGGGAACGAGGACCTCGGGGCCAACAGCCTCAAGACCACGGACCGACAGGGGCGCACGTGGGAGCTGCACGTGCGGTACCTGGACCCGAACCACAACGAGTACGACTTCGAGCCGGTCAGGATCACCTGCGACGGCCGTGAGGTGACCTTCCCCGGACTGGAGTATCCGACGGCGCTGGCGATGTCGAACGACGGGCTGCTGATGGTGGCGGACTCGGGGACGGGAAGCCGGCAGCAGGTGCTGTTTTATGACGTGACGTCGGTGACGCCCGGCGGTGGTGAGCCGAAGCTCGTGCGCGAGTTCGGACAGCGGGGCGGCATCCGGGCCGGGGTGCCCGGCGAGCTGTCGCCCACCAAGTTCTGGGGCATTCGCGGCATCGGCGTGGACGCACGCGACAACCTCTACGTGGGCATGAGCCAGTCGGGCGTGGTGTTGCGCAGCCTGCGGCCCGACGGACACCTCAACTGGCAGCTGCACTCGCTGCACTTCTGCGACTTCGCCGTGCCCGACCCGAAAGACGATGCGGCGACGGTCTGGGGGCTGCAGGAGCGGTACAGCATGAACTACGCGGAGACGACGCCCGGACGCGAGGCGACGTGGACACACTACACGCTCGACCGTCACCGCTATCCCAACGACCCCCGGGGGCTGCTGTTCGTCAAGGAGCAGGGCGAGCACGGGCTGACCTCGCCGCAGGTCGTTTACCTGCAGGGCAAGCGGTTCATGTTCGTCGGCGGCATGTTCGCCAGCAACTTCATCAACATCTTCCGCTTCGAGGACGGGCCGGGGACGATCATGGTGCCGTCGGGGCTGATCATGCAGTGGACCGGCCCGCTCTACCGCACCGAGCGGAAGTGGCCGCCGCACCGACCGCCGGGCACGTTCATCTGGCGAGACCGCAACGGCAACGGCGATTACGACCCCGACGAGTACGAGCCCAACACCGAGCTCACGCGACCGGGCCCGTTCTGGGTCGATTCCGCGGGCGACATCTGGATGGCCTACGGCTTCTACCGCTACCACTTCCAGGGTCTGGACGAGCACGGCAACCCGATTTACTCCGGCAACGCGATCACGAAGATGAACATCCCGCGCGGGATGAAGTCCGTCTCCCGCGTGTGGTACGACCGTGAGCGCGACATTCTTGTCGCCGCGGAAGAGGGTTCAGAGATGCGGCGGCTGGGCGACATTTTCATCTACCACGGCTATCTGGCGGGCAACGACCACACGCCGGTGCGCTTCCGTTCGGGGGCGGGGCCGGAAGCGGGCTCGGTGACGGCCGCGGGCGACTACGTCTTCACGGGCGGCTATCGCGAACGCGGACGGATCTACGTCAACCGGATGTCCGACGGTGCGTTCGTCGGGAAGCTGGTGCCGGGCGACGAAGTCGGCGGTCCCGACCGCACGGGCTGGATCGACCTGCTCACGGGCATCGCGGCGCACCGCCGCAGCGACGGCGAATACCTGGTCTTCGTTGAAGAGAACTACCGCGGCAAGACGCTGCTGTACCGCTGGCGGCCGGGCGGTGGAGGCCAGCGCTGACGGCGCTGTTGCGACCCGCTTGAGTGCCCTGCGAACAGCCGTCCAAGGCGCGGGGCGGAGTGTGGTCCGACCCGACCGCTGGGGCAAAATGTCGCACCGTCAACGGCGGCACCTGACCCCGGGGGCCTTTCGCCCGGCGGTATCATGCCGGCATGAGTCGGTCATGCGTCGGTCGGAGCACGCGGTGGGTGAAGGGGCTTGGGGCGTTGGGCTTGATGCTGGGTTGCGGGGGGCTGGCGCTCGGCCCACTGGGGCCGTTTGCCACACCTGATGCGGCGGGCGTGGCCGGTGGTGCGGGGTGGCTGGCCGCCGGTCCGGTGTCGCCGGCGTGGGGGGCCGTCGCACCGGCGGACGCGACCTTCGGCCGCAAGCTGGACGTGGTGCGCGTCGTGCGGTTCGTGGAGGCCGACGGCGTCCGCGGCGTCGAGACCACGCTCGAGAGCGACGTGCCTTCGGTCGTCGCGCGACTGCACGAGCTGGCGGAGCGTCTGCGGGCCGGTGTTTCGGCAGCGGCCGGGCCGGATGCGGCGCTGCTTGCGATCACGGACGTCGGGGCCGACGCCGAGGTCGAGCGGGACATCACTGTGTTGCCGACGGGGGTCCGCGTCCGCGAGACCAGCCGACAGCCCGGCGTCGGACAGCGGCTGTGGTGGCACGCCCTGCGGGCGAATGCGGCGGTGCGGGCGGGCGCGGCGGCGGGCGTGGGGGATGGGGAGAAGGGGGGGCGGTGGGGCGAGGTGCTCACGCAACTGGAGATGACCCGTCCCGTGGACGAGGCGGCGGTGGCCGGGCTGCCGCACCGGTTCCTGCTGGCCCAGCCGGACGCGGGGCAGGTGGCCCTGCTGCGTGCGCTGGGTGCGGGCCGGTTCGTGAACTTCCGGCCGAAGTCGGAACACCCGGATTACGACCAGTCGGCGGCGGCGGCGTCGGTGGGGGCGAGCTACTGCAACCTGCCGTACCGCATCGGGGACGAGCTCACGGACGAGCTGCTCGACGCGGTGCGTGAGGAGTATCGCGCCGCGGCCGCGGGCGATCTGGTGCTGGCGCTGAACTGCCGGACGGGCGGGCGGGTCGGTCCGGGGCTGGCGGCGTACCTTGCGTTGGACGAAGGGGTGCCTCTCCCGCGGGCGCTGTACGTGGGCCGGGCGGTGGGTCTGGTGGACCCGCTGTACGAGAGCCGCACGCGCGATTACATCCGCCGGACGCTGGCGGAGAGGGAAGGCCGGGCGGTGTCGTGGCAGGTGGTGTCGGCCGACGTGCTCACGCCGGAGCAGCAGCGGCAGAAGACGCTGGCCGAGCAGGCGCGGGCGGAGATGTTCGGCCGGCTGTTCAAGCGGCTGGGCGAGGCGATGGCGGCGGCGGGGGCGGACGGGCAGCCGGTGGGCCCGGCGGGGGCGGTGTCGGTGTGCAAGGACGAAGCGCCGAAGATCGCGCAGCAGGTGGCACGGGAGAAGGGCGTGATGATCGGCCGCACCAGCGACCGGCTGCGGAACCCCGGCAACGTCGCGCCGCCGTGGGCATCGGCGGTGCTGGCGGAGAAGCCCGCCGAGCCGCGCGTGGTGCTGAACACCGACGGCACGCTGGGGCTGACGCTGCCGGTGCGTCTGGCGGCCAACTGCATCGTCTGTCACGGGGCGCCCGAGCAGATCGACCCGGCCACGCGTGCGGCGTTGCAGGCGGCGTACCCGCAGGACCGGGCGACCGGCTACCGCGAAGGAGACATCCGGGGGTGGTTCTGGATCGAAGTGCCTGCGGCGCAGTGACAGCGGGCAG
Source organism: Tepidisphaerales bacterium (assembly GCA_046299715.1). Lineage (GTDB taxonomy): Bacteria > Planctomycetota > Phycisphaerae > Tepidisphaerales > Tepidisphaeraceae > JBBRUM01. Next base: position 7,382 of record JBKBHU010000018.1, read on the forward strand.
GTCGGGAGGCGTGGCGACCGGGTGAAGTCCGTCGGCCTGCGTGGCAAGGCGGGCCGGGGCGCGTGCTGCGCGCGGGCGGTGTGCGTGGGGGCGGTGTGCGGGGGTTGGGGGTGCGGCAAGCGGTCGCAGGCGATGCAAGCCGCCCTGCGACAAAAGGTTACACGGCGAGGTGTGGCGAGCGGCCTGTGAAATCGATTTGGAACCCGCCGGGACGGGGTTTGCTCCAAGACCGCGACGGCGTCCGGGTACGGACGCGATCGAACTGGTAAGGAGGACGACCCATGTTCCTGCGGATGGTGTACGACGACAAACTGGCCCAGGCGGCGTACCTGATCGGCTGTCAGAAGACCGGCGAAGCGATCGTGATCGACCCCGAGCGCGACGTGGACCGGTACGAGAAGCTCGCGGCGGCCAACGGTCTGCGGATCGTCGCCACCGCCGAGACGCACATCCACGCCGACTTCCTCTCGGGTTCGCGCGAGCTGGCCGAGAAGGGCGCGAAGGTGTACGTCTCCGACGAGGGCGACGCCGACTGGAAGTACCAGTGGCTGGACAAGAAGCTCGGCGGGGGTTCGTACAACTACCAGCTGCTGAAGGACGGCGACACCTTCATGGTCGGGAACATCGAGTTTAAGGCGGTGCACACGCCCGGCCACACGCCCGAGCACCTCTCGTTCATGGTCACCGACCGCGGCGGCGGTGCGGACAAGCCGATCGGCGTGATCACGGGTGACTTCGTGTTCGTCGGCGACCTGGGCCGTCCGGACCTGCTGGAATCGGCGGCCGGGTTCAAGGGCAAGGCCGAGCCGTCGGCGCATCGGCTGTACCGGACGGTGCTGAAGTTCCTCGACTGGCCGGATTACATGCAGGTGTGGCCGGCACACGGGGCGGGCAGTGCCTGCGGCAAGGCCCTGGGTGCGGTGCCGACGAGCACGGTGGGGTACGAGAAGATGTTCAACGCCTCGGTGCGGGCGGCGGCGACCGAGCAGAACTTCGTGGACTTCATCCTCGACAGCCAGCCCGAGCCCCCGCTGTACTTCGCCAACATGAAGCGGGACAACAAGATGGGGCCGAAGGTGCTGGGCATCGCCGGCGGCGCGGGTGTGCCGCTGCCGAAGAAGCTGAGCGTCACGGAGCTGCTTAAGCTCGACGGCCGCAAGACGGCCATCATCGATACCCGTCCGTGGGCGGCGTTCCGCGAAGGGCACATCCCCGGGGCGCTGCACCTGCCGCTGAACAACGCGTTCAACACCGACGCCGGCTCGATGGTGCACGAGACCGAGCCGATCGTGCTGGTCGTGGAGCAGGGGCGTCTGGACGAGGCCGTGCGCGACCTCATCCGCATCGGGCTGGACAACATCGTGGGCTGGTGCGAGCCGGCGGACATCGACGCCTACGCCAAGTCGGGCGGGAAGCTGGCCACCACGGACGAGCGCACGGTCGGCGAGGCCGAGGTGCTGATCGATACGGCCAAGCCGTTCATTCTCGACGTGCGGCGGGCGTCGGAGTTCCGCGAGGGGCACATCCCCGGTGCGGTGAACATCGCCCACACCCGGCTGCTGTCGCGGCTGAGCGAGGTGCCCAAGGACCGGCACATCCTCGTCAACTGCCGCAGCGGCGCGCGGTCGGCCAGGGCGTGTGCGCTGCTCCAGCGGCACGGCTACGAGTGCACCAACCTCGCCGGCGGCATGCTCGCGTGGCAGCAGAACCGCGTGCTGGTCGAGCGGTAAGACGTTCGGCGGACGCGGCGTTGCGGGCCGGCCATGACGGCGAAGGGCCCGCGGCGTGAGCGGGTCTGCCGTGCACAATCTCCTCTCTCTCGGGCTGGTCGGCCCTGCGGGCGTCCGCTTACCCCCTTGGCGGTTCGTCCGCAGGCGCCGACCGCCTCTTTGTTCGGTCCCGTATCGTTGCGGTCTCTATGGTGATCTGGGCATGGCTGGGGGCGGCGGCCGTCGGGCTGTCGCTGGGCTTACTCGGCTCCGGCGGGGCGATCCTGACGGTGCCGATCCTCGTGTACCTCGTCGGTCACGATGAAAAGAGCGCCATCGCCGAGTCGCTGGCGATCGTGGGGGCGATTGCCCTCGTGGGCATGGTGCGGGCGGCCCTGCAGGGACGGGTGGACGCCCGCAGCGCGCTTCTGCTTGCCGTTCCGGGCATCGCGGGGGCGGTGGTCGGTGCCCACCTCGCTCGGTACATCCCCGGGGCAGTGCAGCTTCTGCTGCTGGCCGGGCTCATGCTCGCGGCGGCGGGGCTGATGTTCCGCGGGCGGCGGCCGGTGCCGCTCACGGACGAGACGGCTGGTCCCGGCGACACCGCACCCGTCACGGCAGGCCAGCGCGACGCTCCGGGCGGAGGCCGACTGTGGGTCGGGGGGCTGCAGGGGCTGGGTTTGGGCATGACCACGGGGCTGGTGGGCGTGGGCGGGGGCTTTCTGATCGTCCCCGTGCTGGTGCTGCTGAGACGGCTGCCCATGTCGGTGGCGGTGGGGACGAGCCTGGCGATCATCACGGCCAATTCGATTGCGGGCTTTTTCAAGTATTTGCTTGTTTTCGGTGGCGTGACGCCGCCCGTCGTGTCGGTGGGGTCGTCGCTGGGGGTTCATTGGCCGACGATCGGGATGTTCTCGGCGGTGGGCGTGGCGGGGAGCCTGGTGGGCAATCGCCTGGCGACGCGGATGCCTGACCTGCTCCTCAAACGGTTGTTCGCGGTCTTCCTCGTGGTGATGGCGGGGTACATCGTGGTCCGGCAGACGCCGCGGGTGTTTCCGGGGTGGTTCGGGCCGCCGGCGGTGCAGGCGGTGACGGAGCGGCAGCAGCCCGTGTCGGGCACCGAGGCGGGGATGGGCACCGGTCCTGCGGTGGGGGGGGAGGTCGAGTCGAGCGGGAACGAAGGGAACCGACGGGCGGGTGGGATGCACTAACGGGTGGCACGGAGGCGGTGTGGTCGCGCCGCTGTTACACTGGAGTTCAGCAAGGAGAAGACATGAGCACCCAAACCCTTCCCCGGCCGTCATCTGCGTCGGCACCTGCGTCGGGCGTGCGGGAGGTTTCGCCCCAGGAGGTCAGCCAGTGGCTCGCGCGTGGCGAGTGCGTGCTGGTGGACGTGCGGGAGCCGGACGAACACGCCCGCGAGCACATCCCCGGTGCGAAGCTGCTGCCGCTGTCGAAGTTCAACGTGCAGCAGCTGCGGTCGCTGGTGCGGCCCGGACAGAAGCTGGTGCTGCACTGCAAGAGCGGCAAGCGGTCGGCCGACGCCTGTCGCATGGCGTCGTCGCTGTCGGGGTCGGGGATCGACGTGATGATGGTCACGGGCGGCATCGAGGCGTGGAAGCAGGCCAACTTGGCGACGGTGCTGAACAACAGCGTCTCGGGCATCAGCGTGATGCGGCAGGTGCAGCTCGTGATCGGCCTGTGCGTGCTGACCGGCAGCGTGCTGGCGTACTTCGTGAACCCGCTGTTCATCATCATCCCGGCGTTCTTCGGCGCGGGCTTGACGTTCGCCGGGGCGACCGGCACGTGCGCTCTGGCGAGCCTGATCGCCAAGATGCCGTGGAACCGGGTGGCGGGCGGTGCGCCGGTGGAAGGCGCGTCGTGCTGCTCGCCGGGCAAGTCGTGCAGCTAGGCGGCACGTCAGCGCGGGCTGTCGAATCGAGAACGGACCAGCGTCGGCAAGCGGGCCGCTGAAGGGCCTGCTTGCCGACGTGTCACTTGGGAGGACGTCATCATGAACCACAACGCGCACGAGTTCTACGCGAGCTGGCCGGAGAAGATGAACACGCTCAAGGGGATGCCCGGTGGCGTGGACATCGGCAAGGCGTTCGGCCCGTTTTTTCAGGGGCTGATGAAGGACGCCACGGCGGAAGGCGGGCTGTCGGTGAAGCACAAGGAGCTGATCGCCCTGGCGCTGGGTGTGCTGAGCCGGTGCGAGGCGTGCATCTACACGCACACGGAGAAGTGCCTCAAGGCGGGGGCAACCCCGCGCGAGGTGCTCGATGCCGCGGGCGTGGCGGTGATGATGGGCGGCGGGCCGGTTTATACGTACGTGACGGTCGTGGCGGCGGCCCTGAAGCACTGGGAGGAGAAGGGCGTGAAGTGATGTCGGGCGGCGGGGGGCGATGGGAACATCGCACGCGGTCGCAGCCTCTCAGCGTGTGGAGCGGTGGGTCGGATGGCCGCCGCTCCGATGCTGTGATCCACGAAACGGAGGCCCGACATGCGGACGACCCTCGACAACACGCTTCATCCCACCGCCGAGACGTTTGAACGCGAGGTGCTTCGCAGCCCCGTGCCCGTCGTGCTGGACTTCTGGGCGCCGTGGTGCCCGCCGTGCCGGCTGCTCAAGCCGCAGCTTCAGCAGCTGGCGACGGAGATGGCCGGCAAGGTGGCGTTCGCGTTCGTAAACGTGGACGAGCACCCCGAACTGGCCGCGGCGTTCAGGGTTTCGGGCATCCCGGCCGTGTTCGTCATCCACCAGGGCAAGATCGTGGACGAATGGACCGGCCTTGTGCCCGGGGACGTCATCCGCCGGCGGGTGGCACGGTGGGCGGCCGTCTGATGCGGCAGGGTCGGGACGACGGGCTCAGGTGGACGGGAGTGACCCGCCGCCGCGAATGGGCTTTCGGCCGCGACGCGGGGTGCGTTCGACGGTGCGGGCGCGGTCCTCGAGCATGCGGGTGATCTTCTCCCGCAGGCTGGCCGGCAGCTTGCCCTCGCCCAGGTGAGTGCACGCCTCCTGAACGAGGTCGAGTTCGCGGAAGACGGCCCGGCAGCGGGCACACATCTCGGCCTGCGGCAGCTTGCTGCCCCCGGCGACGTCGCCGCGGTCCATCGCGTCGAGCTTGGCTTTGAGCAGGTCGAGGCAGACCTGCTTTTCGTAGATGGGCGCGGGCGCGTCCACGGCCCTGGCTCGGGCGGTCATGGCCTTCCGCAGCGCCAGCCGGGCCCGGTGCAGGCGGGTTTTGACGGTGTTTTCGGCCAGCCCGAGGGCGGCGGCCACGTCTTCGACGCTCATCTGCAGCACGTCCTTGAGGACCAGCGGCAAGCGCAGGTGCTCGGGCAGGCGGGCGACTTCGGCCTGTACACGGGCGATCGCTTCCTGTCGCTGCGAAGCGTCTTCCGCGCCCTCGTCGGCCGCGGCGACTTCCATGACCGTCTTCTCGCTCCACGGCATGAGCTGCGACATCGGCACCTGTCGGCGGTCGATGCCGCCCTTGCGACGGGTGCGAGCCTTGCACGAGCGGGCGGCAATCGCGTGCAGCCATGTGCCGGGGTCGGCCTCACCCCGGAACGTGTGCCACTTGCGCAGGGCGGTGAGGAAGATGTCCTGCACCATGTCGTCGGCGTCGGCACGGTGGCGGCACAGCCGCATCGCCAGGGCATGCAGCCGGGGCCCGTAGCGGTCGAGCAGCTCGACGACGGCCCGACGGGCGTCGTCGGACGGGGCGGGGGAGGGTGTGGCGGTTTGTCGCGGAGAGGCGGCTGAGCGATCGTTTGAGGGTTCGGTAGCGGCCGGTTCCATCTCGCACCATCCTAGTCCAAATTGTCGCAGCCCCTGTCTGAAAGAAACGGCTGGCGCTGGCGCTGCATCTAATACGACGCCGACCCCGCCTCGGGTAGGGTTCAGCGGGCGGCAGGTGCAGCAGGTGGACGTATGGAGTTCATTTCGTATCCCATCAACGACTTCGGGCCCCTGATGAAGGGGCTGGTGATCGGCGGTCTGGGCATTCTGCACGTCTTCCTGGCGCAGTTCGCCATCGGCGGCGGGATGCTCATGGCGTACTTCCAGTGGCTGGCGATGACCGGTCGGGAGCCGCTGGCCCGCCGGGTGCTGGACTCGTACTTCCGCTACCTCGTGCTCATTTCGTTCGTGACCGGGGCGCTCACCGGGGTGGGGATGTGGTTCACGAGCATTCAGATCTCGCCCGGGACCATCGGCCGGATGGTGGACGTCTTCCACTGGGTGTGGGCGACGGAGTGGATCTTCTTCTGGGTGGAGGTGGTGGCCGGCTACGCGTTTTACCGCTACGGCAAAATCCTCTCCGACCCGGTTCGGCTGGGGCTGCTGCTGACCTACAGCGTGGCGGGCTGGGGCTCGCTGTTCTGGATCAACGGGATTTTGTCGTGGCAGCTCACGCCGGGCGAGTGGGTGGAGACGGGCAGCGTGTGGGCGGGCTTCTTTAATGCCACGTTCTGGCCGTCGCTGTTCTATCGCACGATCGCGTCGCTGGTGATCGCGGGGCTGGTCGCGGCGGTGGTGGTCAACGTGATGTCCGACCTGACCCGTGAGGACCGCACGCGGCTGATCAACCACACGGCCAGGTTCATGCTGCCGATGCTGGCGATGCCGCTGTTCGGCGTGTGGTTCATCGCGGCCATGCCCGAGGACAGCCGGGCGTGGGTGCTCGGCGGGAGCGTGGCGATGACGCTGTTCATGAACATCACGGTCGGGGCCAGCGCGCTCGTGGGTGCCTACGCCGTCATCGGCCTGTGGCGGCAGAAGCTGTACATCAACGGCGCGACGGCCACGCTGCTGCTGGCGCTGGCGTTCGGGGCCACCGCCGGCGGCGAGTTTGTCCGCGAGGGCGTCCGCAAGCCGTACACCATCCGCGAGGTGCTCTACAGCAACGCCATCACGCCCGACCAGGTCGCCCGGCTGCGGGAGATCGGCTGCACCACGAACGACCCGTTCCCGCTGCGCGATGCCGACCGCATCCCCAACCCGCAACTGAGGCTCGGGGCGCTGACGTTCCGCAATCAGTGCGCGGTGTGCCACACGATCAGCGGCGTCAACGGCCTGACGCACCTGATGGGCGCGTGGACGGTGGACCAGTCGCGCATGAACATCGCCAAGCTGCAGTGGACCAAGACGTTCATGCCGCCGTTCGCCGGCACGCCTGAGGAACTGGAAGGGCTCGTCCAGTACGTGCGGTGGGAGCACGCCGGCCGGCCGGCGACCTGGCCGGTTTCCGACGACCCGGACGTCTATGCACAGATCCGCACGTGGCTGGCCGAAGCGGGCACGAAGTCGGCCACGCAGCTGCGGGCCGAGGCCGAGCGGGCCGGGGCCGAGCCGCCCGAAGCCCGCGGGCCCGAACCGGCGGATCGGCCGGCCGCGCGGTGAGGTGATCGGCACCTCACCGCCATGCCGGCGGGTTCGCGGAATGCACGTTCGTCCTCTGAAGGTTGCAAAGTTTCACCTGTCACGGCCATGAACACGCTCGTTCCGTTCAACCTGCCGCCGGTCACCGCGGCCTATGTCGTGCTGTATGTGGTCACGCTGCTGCTGCACGTGGTCTTCATGGCGTACGTGCTGGGCGGGTCGATCATGCTGGGCGTGGCCGGGCTGCGTCGCATGCTCGGCCGGGTGGGGCCGCCGTCGGACTGGTCGGCGGTCACGACGGTGCTGAAGGACTGGATGCCGTTTGCCCTCTCGGCCGCCATCACCGCGGGCATCGCGCCGCTGCTGTTCGTGCAGATCCTCTATCAGCAGGCGTTCTACACGGCCAACCTGCTCTCGTTCCACCGGTGGATGGCCATCGTGCCGGTGCTGATCATCGCGTTCTACCTGCTGTACCTGCTCAAGGCCCACCGGATCGAAGGCAAGCTGGTCCTGCAGAGCCTGACCGCGATGGCGGCGATGGCGTGCATCCTGTTCGTGGCGTGGTCGTGGGTGGAAAACCACCTGCTCTCGCTGGACCGCCAGGCCTGGCCCGCCCAGTACCTCGCCGGGGCGATGGTCTACACCGACCCGAAGATCCTGCCCCGGCTGGCCTTTTACATCGCCTCGGCGTTCCCGGCGGCGTCGGTGCTGCTGGCGTGGCAGCTTCGCGGGGGGGCATCGGGCGTGTCGGCCGAAGGCGCGCGGCGGTCCACGCACATGCTGGCGTATGTGGCGGTGATCAGCGGCGTGGTGGCGGCCGCGATGGTCGGATGGATCGTCCGTGCACCCGCCGCGGCGACGACGTCGCCCGAGCTGGCGGCGTCGATGCAGGCGGGCGTACTGGCGGCGTGGGCGGGCACGGCCGTTGTGCTCCTGGCGTGGCTGCCGGGGCTGCTGGGCAGGGCGATGTCGCTGCCGGCCCTCATCGCGGCGTCGGCCGGGACGGGCGTGTTCTGGCTGGGCACGCTGTACGCGCGCGAAGCGGCGCGGCTGTCGCAGGTGGTGGACCCGTCCCTGCTCGAGCGGCACGCTCAGGTGGGCACGTGGGCGGGGTTTGCGGTCTTCCTGACGTTCGCCGTGCTGGGTCTGGGGGCGATCGGCTGGGTGGTGCGCGCGGTGGCGAAGGCACGGGCGACCATGCCCGGCGAGCGGTATGCGTAGGCGGCGGGGGGGGGCGATGGCGCCTGCGGCGTTGCGGGCTGCGGTGGCCGTTCCTTGACGACATGATGGCGGTCGTTTCGACCGGCGACTGGCGTCGTCGCGGGTTTGCCGGTCGGGCGAACGCGGGGCATGCTCGATGCGGGACGGCGACCGGAGCGTGCATGGCGGGGCTGCACCTCAGTGAAGCGGAGCGGCAGATCCTGGCCGAGCTGTATGCACGAAGCGGCCGGACGGTGGACGACTTGCCCTACACGCAGGAGTTCGAGACGCTCTACGGGCAGTTCATCGCGCAGTCGGGCCGGTCCCTCGGCCGCCATGAGGTCTGGCGGGCGCTGGTAGCCCAGAGGAAAGCCGGAAGGCTCGTGCGGAAGTGTCGCCCGGGGTAGACGGCCGGGCGGAAGCGGGTTTTTTTTCCCGGGGGCTTGGTGGGGCCGTCGGGGCACTGCGTGCAGGCCGAGAGTAAAACAAAACAGCCCCGGCGGGAGCCGAGGCCGTCACACATAGCGGGGGCGCGTGGCGATTGCTCCCCGAACGGCCCGGCCGCTGGTTCTGGCCTTCACCTTCGGGCCGGACGGCATCCTTGACGCGGCGGAGTGAGTGCCGCCGGCAGCTGGCCAGCCATCACACTTTGAGCTTCTGGACGTGCGGCTTCAGTGCTTTCTCCAGGCGGATCATCGCATCGACCATCGCGGCGTAAACCTCTGGCCACTTGGCGGGATCGTCCCGCCAGCCGCCGATGGTGAGTTTCTTTCGAATGCGGCACGCGCGGCGCTCCTCAAGGCGCTGCCACTCCAACGGCTCCCCAAAGGCTCGCTCGATCTCGTCTTTTGCGGCGAAAAGCTGATCGAAGATTGCCTTGTTCTCGTCCTCTGCGTCCTTGCCGCGCTTGATGTAAAGCTCGACCGTCGAGGCGTGCTTCGTGATCGTGTAGTTGTAGCCCAGCCCTGTAACTCCGGCTCCGGTGCTAATCCAGTTACTCCCGCCGGGTGAGACGCCGGCATGCAGTTTCGTCTTGGTTTTGGCGTAGTCGAGAAGGCCGGTCCAGAATTCGCGCCGGAGGTCGCCCCGCTCGGCCAGTTCCTTCTTCGTCTCGCCGACCTCGCGGCTCTCCTCGCTCGGCCCGACGATCAGGGTAAGAAGCGGGGCCGGCGCGGATTCGCCGATGCGGATCGCCTCGACCTTGAGCAGGTAGAACGACGCGGCGCTGCCCTCGTTGAGCCACGAAATCGCATTGATGTGTTCGGGCCGGGGATCGGACACGATCCAGATGGCAGTACGAGCGCCCACGGCAGTCAGGTACGTGATGAGCTTGCCGAGGTGGTCGTGATTGCTTTTCTCAAGCTGGTTCTCGATGACGACCGGGTTGCCCTTGTCGTCCTCGGCCACAAGGTCCACGCTGAAGTCGCCGGCGTCCTTCTCCCGCTCGGCCGTGGTCAGGTCCAGATCGAGGATGTCGTTGAGGACGTCGATGTTCTCTTCGAGCCAGCGGGTGAAATCGTTGGCTTCGTGTTTCCACACATCGCGAAGCGGGACACGAGTTATCTTTCCGATCATTTACAAACCTTTAACACGTGAGGAAGAGTCCTGGGCTGTCCACGCTTAGCGGCTCGGCCGACAACATCAAGCCGACTGTTTAACGAAGGATGCGTGGAAACTCAAGGCTCAACCGCGCGACAAGCCGCCGGCGAGCGGGCTGGCGGGCTGGCGTTTGCGCTCAGGCGCGGCGTAGGGCCTCGCCCGGAAAGCTGGCCGCCGGCGGATTTCCCGCTCGAGATGGTTCGGAAGGCTGTGCTACATCCGAGTACACCTGACGCTCCAGCAACCCGTGCTCGCCGATAACGCGGTAGAGAATCTGGCTTAGATAAAGGACGCCTATCGCCTTGGCCGTCGCCTGAAGGACTCCAGCGGCCGGGTGCCGGAGACCGCCGATCTCAACCCGCCTTACCAGCAGAATCCCTAAGGCAGCAACTGCGATGTGCTGAACACCCTTGCGCTTCGGGACAAGCCACAAATGAATACGACTCTTTGAGTGAACGGGCGCCAGCACGACAAGTCGGCCAACCGGGAAGACTGGCGAACGGAGCGACGGTCGCCCTACACGCAGGAGTTCGAGACGCTCTACGCGCAGTTCATCGCGCAGTCGGGCCAGTCCCTCGGCCGCCATGAGGTCTGGCGGGCGCTGGTGGCCCAGAGGAAAGCCGGAAGGCTCGTGAGGAAGTGCCGCCCGGGGTAGACGGCGGGGCGGAAGCGGCGATTTCTTTCCCCGGGGCTTGGTGGGGCCGTCGGGGCACTGCGCGCAGCCCGCGATTGAAACAGAACAGCCCCGGCGGCAGCCGAGGCTGTCATGCATAGCGGGGGGAGGATTCGAACCTCCGACCTCCGGGTTATGAGCCCGACGAGCTACCAGGCTGCTCTACCCCGCGGTGTTGCAGGAAAGGTAGGACGGCCCAGCGGGCGCGTCAACCGGGCGCTGGCGGCGGCCGCCGGAACACAGCGCACCTTCCACCGCCGGAGCACGGCGCACCTTCCACCGCCTGCGTCACGGGGCTGACTCCCGGTCATCCAGCACGTGCAATCGCTACCTCCCGAGCTGAACCGGGCACGGGCGCGTCAGTCGCGTTGCCTTACCCGCCCGGCATGCGGGGCGCCGGCGGAGAGACCGATGCGGCCGCGGCCGCGGTTTGGGCTACACTCCCTGTTGCAGGCCGCCCACGCCGGTCCGCTGCCAGCCGACCCTTACCCGCTCGTGTCCACGTTGCCCCGCTCGACAACCTCCGTCACCGTGTCCCCGGCGTCGAGACCGCTGGGACTGGGCTTGTGTGGTGTAGGCCGCACGGGCTACGGGCGTATCCGACGCGAGCTCTCGAAAGTTCCCCCCAACGCGGACGGCTCACCCCGTTTCGTTCTCACGGCCGCCTACGACCTGCTGTCCGAGCGGGCGCGGCGTCTGGCAGAGGAAACCGGAGCGCGTGCCCATGGCCGCTTCGAAGACCTGCTGGCCGACCCGGCGGTGGACGTCGTGGTCATCGCCACCCGCTCGGACGCGCACGCGCCGCTGGCCGAGGCGGCACTGCGGGCCGGCAAGCACGTGGTGGTCGAAAAGCCCATGGCGGTGAACCTTGCCGAGGCCGACCGGCTCATCCGAGCGGCGACCGAGCTCGGGAGCGACCCGGCCTCGGGGCGGGTGAACGGGCCGCAACTTCTGGTGCGGCTGTCGAAGCGGTTCGACCCGACGTTCCGCAAGGCCGAACAAACGCTGGCCGCCGGCGAACTGGGGAAGGTGCACGGCGTGCAGTTGCGCGTGGGCGAGTTTGTGGTTCGCCGCGACTGGCAGACCCTGCGTCGCTGCGGGGGCGGCCAGCTGCTGAACTGGGGCCCGCACGTCATCGACTGGGCCGTGCAACTGCTCGGGGGCACGGCCGACGTACTCTGGTGCGAGCTGCGCCGGGTGGCGGCCGCGGGCGATGCGGAGGACCACGTCAAGCTGCTGCTCCGGGGCCCGACGGACATCCTCGCGGACGTGGAAATCTCCGGGGGCAACGCGGCGCCGCAACCGATGATGGTCCTGCAGGGCGACCGCGGCGCCCTGACCGTCTATCCGGACCTTGCTGTTCTCAAACAGTTGAAACAGCCGCTGGACCGCCGTCGTCTTTCGGCAGACGAGGGCCCCCCTCCGCTGGACGACCGGAGCTACCGTGCGGTCTCGGCCGACCAGTGGCGCGTCACCGAGACACGGTTCGACCCGTTCGACGGCGAGGGGCGATTCTGGTCCGCGGTCTTCGACCGGCTGACCGCGGGCACGCCGTTTCCGATCACGCTCGCGCAGGCCCGCGAGGTCATGCGCGTGATCGATGAGGCCCGACGTCTCGGCCAGCCGGATTTCGAGAAACGCGAGGTGGCGGCGGCAGATTGATGGCACGGCAGCGGCTCTATCTGGCGGGGGGGCCGCAGTCCAGCGGTTCCACGCTGGTGAGCTGGTGTTTCCTGCAGCGGCACGACCTGGACGGCGTGCTCGATGCACGCTTCGACCGTCTGCCCGACCCGCTCCCCGCGGTCGCCACCCCGTTCGTCTGGTGCAAGGTAACGGTGGCGTGCTTCCGCCTTGTCGAGGTGGTGGAGCACTTCCTTGATGCCGGTTACGACGTGTGTCCGCTGCTGGTCGTCCGGGACGTGCGTGCCGTCTTCCATTCGCTCGTGGACAAGCCCTACGGCCGCAACGGCACCACCGCCGACGACCCACCCCTGCGGATGCGGCTGCGGCGGTTTCTCGCGGACTACGCCGACGCACGCCGGCTCGGCTGGCCGATCCTGCGTTTTGAAGACGTCGCGGACGTCCGCACCGCCGAAGCGGCCTTGCGTTCGGCGTGCGCGCAACTCGGCCTGCCGTGGGACGAAGCGATGCTCACGTGGCCGAAATCGCCGGAGTCACTGGCCGACCCGCGGCACGGCAACGCCACGTTCCGGCGCTGCTTAGGCCGCGGGCTGGCGGCGTCGGTCCGTTCGCCCGGCCGGCTGTCGGTGGGGCGTGTTCCCCGCGACGACCTGGCGTGGCTCGAGCGCACGTTTGCGAGCTACAACGCGGAGTTGGGCTACCCCGCGACCGTCTCCGGGGACGCATCGCCTCCGGGCCGGGCGGTTCCGCAGTTCGCGGTCACGCGTGCGGCCTGGCGCGAGCGGCCACGGGGCTGGCGTCGGCTGCAGAGATGGCTCAGCCGGCCGTTTCATGGGTGGCGGGCGACGGGGGCATGAGCCGCCAACGCGACGCCAAGGCCCGCGCCGGCGGCCCGGGCGGCAGACGCGGCCGATGTGCTGCGCACGCCCTGGAAGGCAGCTCACATCCCCTTGAGCAGCACCTTGACCACGCGGGTCAGGCCGGCGCGGGCATTGCCGATGAAGCCCTGGAAGATCTTGTTGGTCACGTCCATGAACTCTTCCATGCTCGCCAGACGCTGGCGGGTGGCGATGACCTGCTCGTGGCGGGCGGCGGCCTTGCCGAGATGCTGCTCGTCGAGCATCTGCTGGCACTGCTTGATGGTCTCCAGCACCGGGTCCATCTCGCGGCGTTTGCGCTCGGCGGCGATGATGGAGAACATCTCCCACACGTCGCCGAGCGACTCGAAATACTCGCGACGCTCCCCCCGCTTGTGCATCCGCCGGATGATGCCCCAGTCGCACAGCGCCCGCAGCGACATGCTCGCGTTGCCGCGCGAGATGTTCAGCCGCTCCATGACGTCGTCGGTGCACAGCGGCTGCGCGGTGATGTAGAGCAGGGCGTGAATCTCCGCCATGGTGCGGTTGATGCCCCACGTCTGGCCCATCTCACCCCAGCGGCGGATGAACAGATCCTGCGCCTGCCGCAACTGCTGCACGGGCAACGGTTCCGGTGCCGGGGCGACCCGGTCGCCGACCCGGTCGCCCGCGGGCGACAGGCCGCCCTGGGTCGAACCATTCGTGCTCCCGTTCGTGCTCCCGGTCATGGTCCCGGTCGTGCTCATCGGCGGGGGGGTCAGGCTCTGCATCGGAACACACTCCTTTCAGCAGCGGATACAGGCTTCAGTCACTACTGAAGAAGTGATACGCGCACGGGCGGTGTCGAACCCGTGCAATCGATGAAATCACACGAGTTTCAGCCCACGCCGAATGGACACTCATATCCATCCGCATGAATGCGTCGGGTGATCGGAGGCGGCGGCGGGTCGGCCGGGTCAGGCGGTCGGGCGGGCCGCCGGTCGAACGGGCAGCGGCAGGCGGAGCACGTTGGTCGCCGGGATGGGAGGGAACTTCAGCTTGGCCCGGAAGAGCGTGAAGTCTTTCAGGGACCAGCCCATCCGCTCGGCGGCGTGGTGCAGAAGCTCGAGGTAGCGCGGGTAGCGCGGCACTGTCGGGGTCGCGGCGGCGGGCCCGGCGTGTTCCAGTCGCGGCACGGGGATGCGCACCTTGCGGTCGGCCCCGGCCGGGAACAGCAGCCCGCAGCCCAGTTCGCCGAGAAGCATCCACTGCGGGACGATGCCCGCCCATGCCGTGCGGAGCAGGTCGTTGTGAATCAGCAGGTCGTGCAGCATCAGCTCGGACGGCGTGTAGAGGCGGGTGAAGACGTCGCCGTGCTCGCCGGGCGTCTGGGCGTAGCGGTGGCCGACCCCTCGGGCGTACTCGCCGAAGACGAAGGTGAGCCGGCCGCACAGGCCGAGTTCGCCGGAGTTGAGGTAGCGGCTGTGACGCAACCCGCCCTCGTTGTAGACGGCAAAGGGCACGGGCGGGGTCGAGCTGAAGGCCCGCAGCAGGGGCATGTTGAACTCGGCGTAGGCGTCGGGGTCGAGCGGGCCGGCCATATGCAGGTCGGCGGGACGTCGCTCATCGATGTAGGACGAGCGGCTGACCTCCCACGTCGCGTCGGCCCGGAAACGGGCCAGCTGCACCGTGCCGATGAGGGCGCAGAAGTCCAGCGACTCGCCGTCGGCGTGGGGGGCGATGAAGTCGGTCTTGAAATGGATGGCGGAGGCGAGCCCGAAAATGATGCTGTTGGCGCGAAACGCGGCGGCACGGGCGGTTTCCAGCGACCTCGCGTCGCCGAGCCGGCCGACCGTGCTGGCGAGCATGGAGTCCAGTCGCTGCTGGTCGCCGGCATGGTCGGCCTTGAGCCGCTGATAGCGCAGGAACACTTCCTGCAGGCGGTCGATGGCGAGCCGGGACGCCCCCGCCTTGGCGGCCGCCTGAAGGCACAGCTTCATGCCCTCGGTGCCCGGGACATGGTGGGCCACGAGCAGGGGGTTGTCCGACCGCGCGATCTGCGCGAGGTGCCAGGCCAGCATCTTGTCGATCGCCAGCCTCTCGGCGACGTCGGTGCCGCGCGGCGTACATCCACACTCGGCCAGGAGCTGGCTGACGGCGGCACACAGCTCGCCCATCACGCGCGGTGCGTCAAGCTCGAACGCGTTCATGGCGAGCGGAATTGTCGCACCTGTCGCCCCGTGTGGATTTCTGTACAGAAATATTCCGGCCGCTTTTTCTTGCAAAGAAGGCCAGATGTGGCCAATTTGGCGCGGCGTGCCCCGCGGTGGGGCACGGCGAGGCAGGTCTCTTGATCGGGGAGAGGACGATGTTGTTGCGTAATGCTGCTCACCTTCGGCGAGGTGTGTTGGTCCGGAGCGCGTGCCGGACGGCCTTCGTGTCGGCTGTCCTCTGGCCTGCACTGGCCGGCGCGGAGGACCGGGTCATCGTGCGGGACACGGACGTGTTGACCGCCAGCGGCCCGCTGTTGCTGTTCCGGGACGGCGACGACCCGCTGGTGCTGACCAAGCGGCAGTTCATCGGGGCGGAGTGGTCTGCGCGGGAAGGCGGGGTGTCGGTGGGCGACCCGCTGGGCATCACCGAAGGCTATCTCAACGTGCGAACCAGCGGCGGGCGGTTGGGCGTCGAGCTGGGGGCGGAGCTGGGCGGGCAGCTGTTTGAAGTTGAAGTGAAACCAAGGTTTACGATCACGGTGCCGGAGTTCGTCGCTCCCGGCGAGCGGGTGCGGATCAAGACGCGGGCCAACGTCCGTGAGCCGGTGCGGCACGCCATCGAAAGGGGCGGCTTGACGGCGACTCTGGACGCCGTGGGGCACGGTCGGGTGGAGGTGTCGTTCGGCGGGCGTGTGGGAAGCACCAGCTACGACGTGGACTACTTCGATGTGTTCAACGCGGGGACGACGCCGGCCGGGGGGCTGAACGTCAGCCTGCTGTCGGTGGGACCGGGCAACACCCAGAGTTTTCCGATTCCTCCGTCGTTCGCGATCACTTTGCGTTCCCCGCCGGGCGCTGAGTTCGAGGTGCCGCTGGGGAGCACGACCAACAGTGGTCCGGCCCGGTCCATCGGGCAGGCGCTGACGGGCCCGGTCATCTCGTTCGACACGAGCCTCACGTCGCTGTTCGCGACGGTGGCGGGGCTGAGCTGGGGCTGGGGCGCCGGGGCGTCGCTCACGCCGTTCGGGGTGTCGTTCGAGCCGCTGCCGGGGACGGGCGCGAGCTTCACGCTGGCGGACCTGACCATGCAGCAGGGCTTCCTGCTGCGTCAGCGGACGCAGTTCACGTTCACCGAAGCCGACTTCAACTGGGAACCCGTGAGCACGAGCGCGGGCAGCGTGAACATCACCGACGTGCTGGGGAACAACCTCTTCGACACCACCAACGAGTTCGAGTTCGAGGTGCCGGCGGGCGTGATGCCCGGCGAGGTGCTCGAGATCAACTACAGCATCAGTGTGCTGGGCGACCTGCTCACCCAGACGTACCTCACGACGGGTCTGGCCCTGTCGTACACCCTCTTCGGGGCCACGCTCACGCTCGGCGGGTTCGAGCTGTTCAACGAAGCCCTGTTCGAGGGAACGGTGGCCGGGGCGTCCGGCCCGGGGATTCTGCTGGGCGATGGTTTGACGATCCTGGGCGGCAGCGACTTCGGCATCCTGCAGGGGTCGTTTACGGTCACGGTGATCCCGGAGCCGACGGCGGGGCTGATGGTCCTCGCCCTGAGCGCTGGGGCGCTGCTGGCCCGCCGGGGCCGCCGCTGAGCCGGGGGCACCGTCGCGGGAGTGCGGCGCAGGTCCGCTCCGCGGAACGCGTGGCTCGGCGGCGCGGGTGTGCCACCTTGGCCTTGAGGCGTCGGCTCAGCCTTTGAGCAGCGACTCGCGGTAGAAGTCGATCATCTTCATCAGCCCTTCGCGGCGGGAAACCACCGGCTTCCAGCCGAGGATCTGGCGCGCCCGCGTGATGTCCGGGCGGCGGACCTTCGGGTCGTCCGGGGGCATGGGCAGGTGCGTGATCTGCGACTTGCTCTCGGGGATCAGCGCCAGCACCTCTTTCGCGATGTCGAGGATGGTCAGCTCGTCGGGGTTGCCCAGGTTGATGGGCTCGTGGAAGTCCGACTCCATCGTGAGGTTGATGCCGCGGATGAGGTCGGAGACGTAGCAGAGCGAGCGGGTCTGCAGCCCGTCCCCGAAGACGGTGATGGGCTCGTTCCGCAGCGCCTGCCGGATGAAGGAGATGACCACCCGGCCGTCGTAGGGGTCCATGCGCGGGCCGTAGGTGTTGAAGATGCGGACGATGCGGGTGTCCACCTTGCGTTCGCGGAGGTAGGCCATGGTGCAGGCCTCGGCGAAGCGCTTGGCCTCATCGTACATGGACCGCAGCCCGATGGGGTTGACGTTGCCCCAGTAGGTTTCGGGCTGAGGGTTGACCTCCGGGTCGCCATAACACTCGGAGGTGGAGGCCATGAGGAAGCGGGCCTGTTTCCGCTCGGCCAGCTCGAGCATGAGCCAGGTGCCCTGCGAGTTGACCTTGAGCGTGGCGACCTGATGTTTGACGTAGCCGATGGGCGAGGCCGGCGAGGCCATGTGGTAGATGCGGTCGAGCGGGCCGTCGAGCTCGAGCGGCTGGATGACGTCGTGCTGAATGAAGCGGTACCGCGGGTGGCCTTTGAGGTGGGCGATGTTGTCCTGCTTGCCGGTGATGAAGTTGTCCACGCCGACGACCTCGTGCCCCTGCTCGAGCAGCAGGTCGGTGAGGTGAGAGCCGAGGAAGCCCGCGGCGCCGGTGATAAGGATGCGCATAGCGACTCCGGTGGGTGAAGCTGCAACCACTTGTAAGCTCGAAAGTTGCACGCGTAGATTTGAAAAGGGCGTCAAAGTGTTTTAATTTCGCGACATGGCGGGCGAGCCGTATCGGGGTACCCCGGACGTGTTGTCGAGCCGGGCGGTCGGCGTGGTGGTGAACGCCGTCGGCGGTTATTCGCGGGGCGTCCTGCGCGGCATCGCCAGCTACGCCGCCGGCCGGGGCTGGCGGCTGGGGGTGGCGGGGGTGAACGTGCCGGCCGTGGACCCGATGTCGGGGGGGTGGGCCGGCGTGCTGGCGCAGGTGGGCGACGATCGGGCCGGCCGCGAGCTGGTCGAGCGGTGTGCGGCGGCGGGGGTGCCGCTGGTCAACATCTCGGGGGCGCTGGCCGAGCCGGCGATGCCGACGGTGGTCAGCGACGATGTGCTGGTGGGGCGGTTGGGGGCCGAGCACCTGCTGCGGATCGGCCGACGGCGTCTGCTGTTCTACGGGCCGGACCCGCGAGCGTTCGTCGAGCGGCGACGGCAGGGGTTTGTGCAACGGGCGGTGGAAGGCCGGGCACGGGTGGACGTGGCCAGCGACCCCGCAGCCTTGCGGATGCACCTGCTGGAGTCGCCCGTGTCGGACGCGGCCGGGGGCGTGGGGGTGATGGCCTGCAACGACCGCATCGCGCTGGACGTGCTGGAGATGTGCCGGACGCTGCGCCGGCGTGTGCCGGAGGACGTGGCGGTGCTGGGCGTGGACGATGATGACCTGATGCAGTCGCTGGCGGATCCACCGCTGAGCAGCGTCAACACCGCACGCGACCGGGTGGGGTTTGAGGCGGCGGCCATGCTGGACCGGCTCATGCAACGGACAGGGGGCGGCCCGGACGCGTCTGTACAGAAGATGGGCTCGGCCGAGCGAGCGGGCACACGGCTGCTCGTGGCGCCCAAGGGGGTGGTGTCGCGGCGGAGCACGGACCTTGCGGCGGTGGGCGACCGCGATGTGGCGGAGGCGATCCGCTTCATTTACACGCACGCCGGGCGGCCGATCACGGTGGACGATGTCGTGGCGGGGGTGGCGGTGGGGCGGCGGCAGCTCGAGCGGAAGTTCCGGCGGGTGCTGGGGCGGTCGGTGCTGGCGGAGATGACCCGGTGCCGGGTGGACCGCGCACGCCAGCTGCTGGGGGACACGGAGCTGACGCTGGAGCAGGTCGCGTTCGCGTCGGGCTTCACGTCGGCGAGTTACTTCTCGGTGGTGTTCAAGCGGTGGACGGGGCTGACGCCGCAGCGCTTCCGTGACGCGCAGCGGCTGGGGCGTCTGGCGCCGGTGGTGTCAGCCGGCGGTGCGGCCGGTGCGACCGAGGGGGGCGAGGACGCAGCAGGGGCGGTCACTTGAACAGACCGAAGCGCACGATGGTGAGGATGGCTTTGATACCGTCCTTCCACGTGATTTTCTTCCCCTCTTCGTAGCTGCGGCCGTAGTAGGCGACGCCGACCTCGTAGATGCGCAGACGTGGACGGATCTTGGCGATTTTCGCCGTCACTTCCGGCTCGAAGCCGAAGCGGTCGCAGACGAGATCGATCTGACGCAGCACGTCGGTGCGGAAGACCTTGTAGCACACCTCCATGTCGGTGAGGTTGAGGTTGGTGAAGCAGTTGGAGAGGAAGGTGAGGAACTTGTTGCCCAGCGTGTGGTACCAGTAGAGCACGCGGTGGGGCTCGCCGATGAAACGCGAGCCGTAGACGACGTCGGCCTTGTCGTCGAGGATGGGCTGGAGGAGCTTGCGGTAGTCCTGAGGGTCGTACTCGAGGTCGGCGTCCTGGATGAGGATGAGGTCGCCGGTGGCCTCTTGAAATCCGCGGCGGAGGGCGGCCCCTTTTCCGCGGTTCACGGGCTGGTGAACGACCCGGATGGTCGCGTGCGGGAAGAGCGCGGGCAGCTCATCGAGTTTCGCGGCGGTGCCGTCGGTGGAGGCGTCGTTGACGCAGATGATTTCGCGGTCGAGGCCCGGCGGGAGCGGGGCGGCGACGACCAGCCCCACGAGCGTCTGGACGTAGCGCTCCTCGTTGTAGACCGGGATGACGATGGAGAGCTTGCTGGGGCGTGGATAGCGCCCGCCGCCGTCGAGGCGTGGGGTCGGTAGCGCCGGGACGGGGGGGGCGGGCGGGGCGGGTGTCGGTTGGGCCGGGTCGGACGGACCGGTCGGGGGTTGTGGGGCAGGCATGGTGGCTGCGGATGAGATGTACCCGTTTCAGGGCGAGCATTGAAGGGATGCCACGGGCTCGTCGGCCACCACCCGGCCGTCGTCCATGGTGACCATCCGGCGGGCGCGGCGGGCGAGGTGCAGGTCGTGGGTGACCATGACCAGGGCGCGGCCCTGCCCTTCGGCGGCGAGCTCGTCGAAGATCTCGGCCACCAGCTCTCCGTTGCGTTTGTCGAGATTGCCGGTGGGCTCGTCGGCCAGCACGACGGCCGGCTCGTTGGCCAGCGCGCGGGCGATGGCGACACGCTGCTGCTCGCCGCCGGAGAGCTTGGAGGCCCGCCGCGTGGCCTTCTCGCCCAGTCCCAGACGGTCGAGAAGCTGGTACGCTCGCTCCATGGCGTCGCTTCGGGAGAGCCGGCCGAGCTTGAGGATCGGCAGGGCGACGTTCTCCTGGGCGGTGAAGTCCTTGAGCAGGTAGTGGAACTGGAAGACGAAACCGCAGGTGCGGTTGCGCAACGCCGCCAGCGGGGCATCCTCCAGCCCGCTGGTGACCTGCCCGTCGATACGGACGATGGAGGGGTCACTGCTGCCGTTGGGGGCGGGCGAAGGGCGGTCGAGCCCGCCGAGCAGGTAGAGCAGCGAGGACTTGCCCGACCCCGAAGCGCCGACGATGGACACGTACTCTCCCCGCCGGACGGTCAGCGAGACGCCCTTGAGGATGTGCGTGCGCAGCTCGCCCTGCCCGAGGAAGCGGTGCACGGCGACAGCCTCGAGGATCGGCGGCGGGGCGTCGGCCGTGGAGAGGGCGCGGTCGGTCGCGGGGAAGGCACGGTCGGTCGCGGGGACGGCAGGCATGGCTAGTGCACCCCCCGGATCACGTCCACCGGGTCGAAACTGGCGGCCCGGCGGGCGGGGTAGACGGCGGCGAGCAGCGTGATGGCGACGGCCGAGACGGCGGCGAAGATGTAGGTCTCGGCGTGCTCGCTCATGAGCAACCCTTCGCTTTTCACCAGCCCTTCGAGCTTGATGGGCAGCCGGCGGAGCAGCTCCACGGCGACCTTGCCTGCCGCCAGTCCCAGGGCAGCGCCGACCACGCCGATGACGAGCCCCTGGAAGAGGTAGATCAGCGTGATGTCGTTGCGCGAGAGGCCGAAAGACCGCAGGATGGCGATGTCGTACACCCGCTCGAGCACGGCCATGATGAGGATGTTGAGCACGCCGAAGCCGGCGACGATGAGGATGGCGGAGGTGATGAAGAGGCCGATGAGGTTCTGCACCACGAAGATGCGGAGGAAGTTGGCGTTGGTCTCCTGCCAGGGTTCGGTCTTGTAGCCGGAGAGGGCTTCGATCTGGGCGGCAAAGGCGGGTGCGCGTTCGTAATCGGTGGTGCGGATGGCGATTTCGTTGATGATGGACTTGCGGTCGAGCAGCGTCTGTGCGGACGAGAGCAGCATGTAGCCGCGGGTGTTGTCGATCGGGACGATGCCGGTCTCGAAAATCCCCACCACCTTCGAGGTGGTCAGCCCGCCCGCGGCCGAGGAGAGCGTGACCACGTCGTCGAGGCTCACGCCCAGGGCCCGGGCGACGCCCGAGCCGAGCACCACGCCGTTGCCCACGGTCTTGAGGCGTGAGAAGTCGCCGGCGACGAGCTGGCTGCCGATGGTGGTGACGCGGAGCTGCTGCTCGGGCTCGACGCCGTAAATCTCCACGTTGACGTTGCGGGTGCCGTAGGTGCAGATGACCGAGCCGCGGACGAGTCCCGCCGCGGCGACCACGCCGTCGAGCGAGCGGATGCGTCGCAGCAGCCCCTGGGGGTTTTTGATCTTGCGGACCTGCTCCCGCGGCTTGGTCCCCTCAAGCACCAGCACGGCCGAGCCCACCGGACGGCCGCCCGTGAGGTAGGCCCGCTCGAGGATGGGCGTGCGGAACTCGCGTGGCTCGTCGCGGACGGTGATGTGGCCGGCGGATTCGACGGTTTCGATGATGAACTTGTCGGAAAACCCTTTGAACATCGTGGTGATGACGACGTACATCATCACCGAGATCATCACGCCCACGATGCACACGGCCGACTGCCGCTTGTGGGCCGAGAAATAGCGGATGGCCACGAAAAGGCGCATGGTCGGTTCAGCCGGGGGGCAGGGACGGGCTTGCGGTCAGCGGGTCGGGGGCCCCCCCTGGGGTGGTCGGCGGCGCGGCAGACGGCGAGGGTGATGCGTCCGGCCCGGGGGGCGGTTTGGCGTCCGGCCCGGAAAGCTGTGGCGTTGCGGGCGGCTGCGAGAACGGCTCGGGCCGCAGGGGTGCGGCCGGCCTGACGCGGACCCGGCTGCCCGGCCGCGTCCGCGGGTCCACCGCAGAGACCACGACCTCGTCTTCGGCGGTCACGCCGGAGAGGATCTCCACGCGTTCCACGCCGCGCAGGCCCACCTCCACCTGCCGGGGCTCCAGCCGCCCGTCGCGGACGGTCCACACGACCAGCTCACGGATTTCGTCGCTGGCCAGCGCGGCGGCGGCAGAATCGACCATCAGAGGGGGCCTCGGCTCGCCCGGCCGACGCGGACGCAGCCGCACCTGAACCGCTTCCGTCGGCAGCACCCACGCGTCGAACCGTTCGGACTCGATAAAGGCCAGCTCGCCGGTCATGCCCGGGGCAAGGTGCCGGCCGCGGCGGTCGAAGCGGACGTCCACCTCGAACGTGCGACGCTCGGGGTCGGCCTTGTCGTAGATGCGCTCGACGCGGCCGACGAACAGCTCATCGCCGTAGGCGTACAGCGTGAGCTTGACCACCTGCCCCTCGACGACGGCGGCGATGTCCTCTTCGTCCACCTGCGCCCGCATGACCAGCGCATCGGGCGATACGTCCGCGATGGTCATCAGGTGGTTGTTCATCGTGGGGTCCACCCGGGTGCCCTCGGGGGTGGGCCGGTCGAGCACGACGCCGTCGGTGGGCGAGAGGACGTTCTGTTTGGCCAGCTCGGCCCGGGCTGCGGCCACGGCGGCCTCGGCGACCTCGACCTGCCGGCGCAGTTCGATTAGCCGCAGCCGGCGACGCGCATCCAGTGACGCGACCTCGGACGCCAACGTCTTGACCCGGTCGAGGGCGCGGTCCAGATCGACCGTCGTGGATGCATCCGCCGCCCGCATCCGCTCGAGCCGGTCGTACTCCCGCCGGGCGATTTCCAGCACGGCCGCAGTGGCCTCCCGCTGGGCATCGATTTCCGCAAGGATGGGGCTGGCGTCGGGGTCGGCCAGGGCCTGTTTCTCGCGCAGTTCGGCCTCGGCCTTGGCGACGGCATACCGCAGCGCCGGGTCTTCGACGACGGCCAGCAACTGCCCCCGCTGCACGCGCGAACCTTTGTCCACCGTGAGCCGGGTCACGATGCCGCTGACCTGGGCCCGCACCGGAAACTCCCGCTCCGGCGACACGGTCCCCGTCGAATAAAAGGCCTGGACGACCGGCCCCCGCACCGCCCGGGTGGTCAATACGGTGGGCCGGGTGAGCTCATAAGCGAGATACCCGCCCGTCGCGGCCAGCACCGCCAGGACCACCACGGCCAGCGCACGTCGCCACTTCATCGGGCGATGATAGCGGGCACCCACCGCCTGCACGGGAAGTTGCGGCCGGGCGGGCGGGCGTTGACCGCAGCGCCGTCGGCGGTTGCTTGACGCCTCTCCGGTCGGCACGTAGTTTGCAAGTGAACGGTGTACGAAAGTCGCCACGCGGGCCGTGGCTGGGCGGCGACGCCGCCGCACGGCTCCCGCCCGGGTGCGTCGAGCCATCTCAGGAGACGAATCCCATGCCGGTTCGCATGGAGCTGCACCAGATCATCATCGCCGATGGGCAGGACGCCCAGGTGATCGTGCTTCGCGAGATGGACGGGAACCGCAAGTTTCCGATTGTGATCGGTTCCCCCGAGGCGTATGCGATCGACCGTCGTCTCAAGGGCATTCGCCCGCCGCGGCCGCAGACGCATGATCTGTTGGCCAGTGTGATCGATGCGCTGGGGGGCGAGTTGATTCGGATCGAGATCACGCGGCTGGAGGACCACACCTTTTACGCGTCGCTGCATCTGCGCCGCGGGCCGGGCGACGACGTGGTGGTGGTGGACTCACGCCCGAGCGATGCCATCGCGCTGGGGATCGCCTCGGGGGTGCCGATCTTCGTGGCCGAGCAGGTGCTCGAGGCGGCCTGCTGAAACGGCCGTGGTCCGGGCGGCTCGGGGCGGAGTGGCGCTGGGGAGGGGGGGCCTGCTCGGGGCGGGTGGACGAGAAGCCGGTTTTCGGGTTTACTGTACGGGCCGGGAACGACCGCTGACGCGCGAGGATTGAGTCATGCAGATGATCGAAGCTGTCATCAAGCCCCACAAGCTCGACGCCGTGAAGACGGCGCTGGCGAAGATCGGCATCCTCGGGGTGACGGCGATCGAAGCCAAGGGGTTCGGCCGTCAGATGGGTCATACCGAGCGGTACCGCGGGGCGCGGATGGATGTCGGCTTCGTGCCCAAGGTGCTGCTGAAGGTGTGCGTGAAGTCGCTGGAGGTGGACCGGGCGGTGTCGGCGATCGTGGAGGCGGCACGGACGGGCGAGGTGGGCGACGGGAAGATCTTCGTCTACCCGGTGGAGAAGGTGGTGCGGATCCGCACCGGCGAGACCAACGAGGAGGCCCTGTAGGCGAGGCCGCCGCAGCCACCGCGACCGCGGCCCCGAGGGGCTCTGGCCCCCGTCGGTGGGGTCCTGCCCCCTGTGGATGTGAGAGGCCCGGGGGCCGTCGGCAGCGCCGGTCGGGGCGTCGGACAGGGTCGGCGGCCGGGCAGGGAGGGAGCCCTTGACCGACGCAAAGCACCCGGAATCTGGCGACGCAGGCGCCCGCCCCGCGGCGGAGCGGGGGCCGAAGGCGATATCCGTGTCGGCCGGGGCCACT
Source organism: Tepidisphaerales bacterium (assembly GCA_046299715.1). GTDB lineage: Bacteria > Planctomycetota > Phycisphaerae > Tepidisphaerales > Tepidisphaeraceae > JBBRUM01. The sequence continues at coordinate 32,391 of JBKBHU010000018.1, forward strand.
TCCGTGTCGGCCGGGGCAGGGCCGGTGCAGGGCGGGTCGGTGCCGGCAGGGCCGGTGCCGGCGGGGGGCGCTGCAGCGCAGGCGTCCGGGCCGCCGTCGCTGGAGGCGCTGAGGGCGGAGATCGACCGGCTGGACGAGCAGATCGTCGAGCTGCTCAACGCCCGGGCCCGCGTCGTGGTCGAGGTGGGTCGGTACAAGCAGCGGACGGGGTCGCCGATCTACGCGCCCGACCGGGAGAAGGCGGTCCTCGACCGCGTACGCGCGCTCAACCGCGGGCCGCTGCAAAACCGTTGTCTCGAGGCGGTCTACCGGGAGCTGATGAGCGGCTCGTTCGCGCTCGAGCGGCCGCTGCGTATCGGCTTTCTCGGGCCCGACGGCTCGTTCTCGCATCAGGCGGCCGTGCTCAAGTTCGGGCAGTCGGTGGACTACGTGACGCTCCCCGACATCCCGGCGGTGTTCGAACAGGTGACCCGCGGCGGCATCGATTACGGGCTGGTGCCGGTGGAAAACTCGCTGCACGGCGGGGTGATCGACACCCTGGACGCGTTCCTCATCTACCCGGCGCGGATCTGTGCCGAAGTGCTGGTGACCATTCATCACCACGTGCTGGCGAACTGCCCCTGGGACAAGGTGAAGGTGGTGGCGAGCAAGCCGGAGGTGTTCGCGCAGTGCCGCAACTTCCTGTCCACCGTGGCCAAAGGGCGGGAGGTGCGTGCGGCGCCGAGCACGAGCGCGGCGGCCGAGCTGGCGGCGAAGGAGGAAGGGGTGGCGGCGATCGGGTCGCGGCTGGCCGGGGAGCTGTACGGGTTGCACGAGCTGTTCGAGAATATCGAAGACAACCCGGAGAACATCACCCGGTTCTGGGTGATTTCGCGGGAGGCGGCCCGCCGCAGCGGCGACGACAAGACGGCGATCCTCTTCACCACCGCGCACAAGCCCGGCGCACTGGCCGAAGTGCTGGACGTCTTCCGGGACGCCGGCATCAACCTCACCGACATCGAGAAGCGGCCGAGCAAGAAGGTGAACTGGGAGTACTACTTCTTCATCGACGCCGTCGGTCATGCCGACGATGAGCCGATGCGCAAGGCCATCGACGCCGCGCGGGCCCACTGCCTGCAGCTGACGCTGCTGGGGTCGTACCCGAGGGCCGGCGAGGTGCTCTAAACTTCCGGCATCGGACGACGTCTGGACGCTCGCCATCGCTTGAGCAGACAGGAGGTCCTATGCGACGGGCACGAAGCCGAACGATCGGAACGGCGGGGCCGGTGCCGAACAGGGAAGGACGGCGGAGCAACGTGGCGGCGGCACTGGTCAGGGCAACGCTGGTCAGGCCGGCGCTGGTTGGGGCGGCGCTCGCGGCGCTGGGCATGGCGGGCTGTCAGGCGGTGGAGCCGATTCCGCCGGCGCCGGTGGCGACGCCGATCCGCCCGGTGGACCCGGCGGGGGCGGCCGGGGAGGCTTCAGGCCGGCCGCAGCAGTCGTCGTCGGCTGTGCCCCCGGCGGTGGCCGGGGTGAACGACCCCGCGGCCCTGGAGGCACGCATCCGGCAACTGGTGGCCGAGCTGGAAGCGGCACGGGAGGCGTCCGCCCGCCATGCGGGCGAGCGCCCGGCAGCGGAGCGGGCTGGGGGCGAACGGGAGACAGGTGAAGCGTCGGGGATGGCCGCTCGGCCCCCTGCCGCGCGATTCGAGCCGCAGGCCGCCGAAGCGCCGGCCGTGCTGGCGGCAGCGCGGGACGAGCCGGGGACGCCACCGCCGGTCGCGGCGTCGCCCGGGTCGGTGCGGATCGAAGTCGGGGGGCCATCGGCGGGGCAGGCCGTGCCCGCGGCCAGCGGTGCAGGTGCCTCGGAGGCGGGGTCGAGCTTGCCGACGAATCAGGCGGTTTCGGTGGAGTCGCGGGGCGCGGTGCCGGCCGTGAGCGTGGCGGACGGGGCCGTTGTGCCGGCCGCGGCCGGCGGGCCGGGGGGAGTGGCCACCGGCTTCGGGGGAGTGGCCGGCGGCGTGGAGGCGATGGTGGCGCGGCGGGTGGAGCGCGACCCGCGCGACGTCTCGGCCCAGCTGGATGCGGCGCTGCTGGCGTACCTGCGGGAGGAGCCGACCCCGAACGCGTCGGCCATCGCGTCGCTGCCGCAGGAAGACCGCGAAATCATCGCCGCCGCCATCGACGCCTTGGTGAACTTCCGTGCCGGCGTGCGCAGCGACCCGAACATGATGTACGCGGCGCGGGTGCGGCCGTTCGCGGAGATGTCCGACCGGCTGCGTCTGCGTTCGGAGCTGGCCGTGCCGGTGGTGGCGATGGCCAGCCGGGTGGACAGTTTCGGCGTGTACGAGCCGATGCCGCAGGTGATTTCGCCGCGGTCGGAGACGGTGACCGTGCTGTACACGGAGGTGGCGAACTTCACGTCGAGGCTCACCGAGACGCGGCAGTGGGAGACGCGGCTGTCGGCGGAGCTGGGGCTGTTCGACGCGAGCGGGCGACGGGTGTGGAGTTTCCGGCCGCCGCTGAAGGTGGACCTGTGCCGCAACCGCCGGACGGACTTTTTCATCAGTTACCTGGTGCGGATCCCGCCGCAGCCGCCGGGGCGATACGTCCTGAAGGTGACGGTGACCGACGAGAACGTCGGGCGCGTGGCCGAGGGGCTGCTGCCGCTGGAGTCGAAGGAGTCGCGGTAGGCGGGCGGCTCGGCGGATGTTGTTTGAGGGGGTGGGGGGGTTAGCGGCGGTCGCGGCTCTGCAGCGCGCCGAAGAAGGCGCTGGCCCCGCGCGGGTTGAGCCCCTCGGGCAGGAGCAGGAACCGCACGCCGGTCTCGTCGTTGACCGAATCGCTGTACACCGTGACCGACGCCAGCAGGCGGTCGAAGCGGCGGTTGACCGTCACCGACGAGTTGACGTTGTTCGTCTGCGAGAAGTCGTACGACTGGCTGAGGTCCAGCGAGTACTTGGCCGAGAGCTGGTAGCTGATGCGGAACGTGGTGATGTTGGAGTTGAGCGGCTCGACGTACCGCTGCTCGACGTAGTAGGCGACGCGTGGGTCGCGCTGCACGGCCAGTCCCGCGGCGACGGTCGCGAGGCGCGACTCGTCGAGGTTGTACTGCTGGTCGGCGAGGATGAGGGTGGTGTCGGTGACGCGCCACTGGGCGTCGGCGTTGATCGAATTGCGGGGGATCGACGCTTCGGGCAGCGAGGCGTAGAAGAGCCCGCGGAAGTCGGCGGGGTCGAGCTGGGCCTTCGACGGCTGGTTGGCGAAAAAGTTGCCTTCGACGTTGAGGGTGAAGAAGTCGACGCTGCGCCAGCGGCCGGGTCCGCCGCGTTTGGTCTGCCAGCGCTGCAGCAGCTGCACCTGTGCGGCCGAGACGTCGTTGATGGCGTCGATCGGCTCGTCGTAGATGAACAGCTTGGTGCGGTCCACGGTGGTGCCGGAGGTGTAGACGTGAAGGGCCGGCTCGATGATGTGGCGGACGCGCTGGAGGTCGAAGAGGCGTGACGAGATGGTGTCGTTGGTCTGCCAGAGGGCCGTGGCGATGCGTGCGCCGGTGGCGCCATAGATGCGGTTTTCCGAGCCGCCCTCGGGGCCTTCGGAGTAGGGGGTGTAGCGGCCGACGATGTACGGCACGACCTTGAACGGGCCCGCGAAGAACGGGTAGTCGAGCTGCTGACGGAAGTCGCCTCGCAGGACCGTGTCCTCGTCCGTGCCGGTTTGTCCGAAGCTCGGCAGCCCGGGGCTCAGGCCCGCCGGGTAGCCCTGGTCGAACAGCGACGTGGTGGAGTTTTTGAAGCTCAGGACCGACGCGACGTTGTCGGAGAAGAACGTGAAGCGGTCGTCGAGCACCGAGTCGCCGACGCGGCGGTAGGCCAGCTCGGGGTAGCGCTGCACAAAGGTCTGCTCCTGCACGAGGTCGGCCGTCGTCGGAAAGTCGTTGAGCGTGGTGACGGCCAGCAGCGAGAGCTGCTCGGTGTCCCGCTGGCGTTTGGCGTAGAAGCTCAGCTCGTACGGCAGCTGGGTTTCGAACTCCGACTGGAAGAACTGCTCGAGGAACGTGGCGTCGGAGGCGTAGCCGGCGCGAAGCTGCACCTGCCAGTCGTCGGGCAGGAAGTGCTGGTGCTCGAAGAGGATGCGTCCGCGGATGTCTTCGTTGCTGTCCACGTCGCGGCGCAGCCCGCCGAAGTCGTCCGACGCACGGTCGTGGATGATGTACGACCGCAGCCGCCCCTCGAAGTTCCACGGCTCGGCGGTGGTCTCGGTGACCAGCCCGCCGCGGTAGTCGGCATCGACGCCCGTGGCCGGCCCGCGGCGGTCGAGATAGTCGGCGCGGAAGGTGATGTCGAGGTCGCGCGGGTGCGGCCGGCCCAGCACCTCATACAGGCCCCAGTTGGTGCGCACGCCGAAGCCGAACCGGTCCGAACGCTCCATGCCTACCGACCGCAGCGGCTGGTTCGACGCATCGCCGCCGGCAACGGGCAGGTAAAACACCGGCAGACCGAGCGTTCGAAGCGTGAGGTTGTCGGCGCGGTACAGCGTGCGGCCGCGGTCGCCCTCGAACGCCGCCGGCACCTGCCGCACGTACATCCGGCTGGCCCGTACCGAATACGTCGGCACCGCGAACGACGACGTGGAGAGCTCGACGCCGTCGGCGGCATACTCGCCCTGCGCCAGCTGCCGGACGGTGCGCGCCCGCACCACGACCGGCAGGTTGCGCTGCGGGTCCACCGTGTGCAGCACCGCGTCGGTGAGGACCGCGCGGTCGGTGGCGAATTCGTAATACACCCGCTCGGCCTGCAGCCGCTGCTCGGCCAGCGGCCGGCCCCCGGGCGTCAGCACGACGCGTACGTCGCCTTCGAGGTAGGCGGCGTCGACGAGCTCCCGGCCGTCGTCGGCCTGCTGCGCCTCGGCCAGTTCGGTCAGCGAGCGGGCCGAGGTCATCAGCACCGCCCGCTGGGCCCGCAGCTCGAGAAAATCGCCGTTGGGCCGGGCCTGCACGATGGTCGCGCCCCCCTCCAGCAGCACGTTCACCCGGCCGTCGGGACCGAGGAACGTCTCGGCCCGCGCCAGCTCGAAGCGGATCGGCGCCGGACGCAGGTTCACGCCCGTCACTTCCCGACGCGGCGGCGGCTCCCCGGCCGCCCGCGCCAGCACCGCCGACCCCACGCGTTCGCTCGGCGGCTCGGCCACCGCCCGCAGGTTGGCGGCGAGCAGATACGTGTCTTCCGTGGAGAGGTTCCGGGTCACACGGCTAGGGGACTGCACGCGGATCGACCCACGCACCAGGGCGGTGACGAACAGGTTCGGGCCCGAGCGGCGGACGCCGTCCTGCTCGACCTCGGCGTCGCCCAGCAGCGCGATCCGCACGAGCTGGCGGTCGACCAGCGCTCCGGGGGCGGGGGAAATCCACACGACGGCGGCCGATGCCGAGAGGGTCGTGCCGTCGAGCCGCAGCCGCACGGGTCCCGCTTCCCCGACCCGCCCCAACTGCACCACCGACGACGTGCCCCCGACGGCCGACGGGTCGTCCATGTCCCACGTCACCGCGGCGGGTGCGGACATCACCAGCAGCTCGGCGGCCGGGGAAACGGGCCCGACCTCCAGGGCGGGGAAACTCGGAGAAACCGTTTGTGCGTCGGCAGGACGCATTGCCCACGTGACGGCGACCGCGGCCATGCACGCCGCGACGGCCAGCCCGCTGTGCGAGCTCCAACGGCCGCGTGTGCCCTTCGATTGCCCGGGGCGTCGAGTCCGACCGTTCACCTGCCGAGATGCGCTCCGCACACCGTCTCCTTCTGTCCGGCCGTCCGTGACGCCTGGGCCTGCGGGCGTCGGTCCGGCGGCGGGTGCGACTATAACGAATGGGCCGCGCTGCCCCAAGCGAGCGTGGGCCCCGCGGGCCTCGCTCACGGCGCCTTGTGCCGCTGAGGCGGCACGACGGGCGGGCGCGTGCGACGTCCGATATCCTGCCGCAGGGCGGCGGGCGGGGCGCCCCGGCGGGGGGGCGATGGCGCCCGGGCCGGACGGCTCGGCCGTCTGCGGCGGCACGGGCGAGCAGGGCGGCACGGGCGAGCAGGGCGGCACGGGCGAGCAGGGCGGCGGCGAGGGCAGGCGATGTTCGGCTTCGGTCGGCGGAAGAAAGACGCAGGTTCGCAGGGCGGGCACGCGGGCCCGCCGGCCGGGCCGCAGGTCTCCACGCGGCTGTGCACCGACCGCCTCAAGGGCCGATATCCGCACGTCGGGCTGTACGACTGCCGCGAGGGCAAAGTGTGGGTGGCCAGACCGCTGGACGGGCAGGCGATCCGCACGTCGCACGCGCGACTGATCACCGGTGCCGATAATCAGACGGGCGTCGTGTGGAAAGACCGGTTTCTGTGCTTCTGGCTCTACACGCCGGACACGGCTCCCGCGGACCTCAACGGCTATCCGATCGAAGCGTCGGACGGGCACCTCGTGGTCCGCATCGACCCGCACTGGGACTACGACCGCCAGCGGCTGATTCCGCCGGAGCTGACCGACCAGGTGGACAACAACCTCGAGCGTCAGTCGCGGCACGGCGAGCGTGTCTTCCGGTGGTACCTCGAGCAGAAAATCGACTTTCCGCTGGCACTGCATCTCGTGGGTCAGCGGCTCACGGATTCGCGGTTCTATGTGCGTCGTTATGAGCCGCCGCTGAAATAGGCCGCTTCAAGAGTCCGCTCCCGGGCGCGACCCGACCTGTCGGGCACGACCCGACCTGCCGGGCGCGACCCGACCTGCTGGGCACGACCCGACCTGCCGGCCGTGTCTGGCCGATGAAATGCTGACGACGTCATGATTGAACCGCCCTCGCGAAACCGCACAATGAGCCGGTCGATGTGGACGGACGCACCGCGGGTGTGGCAGGGCTCTGGCGACCGGCCGGGTCGCCGGGGCGGGGCGGCCCGTTTGGATGCAAGGAGTGCATGACCATGGCAGACTTTTCCCCCCCGAACCTTAAAGAGTTTCTGGTTACCCCGGATATTCCGCAGGCGCTGAGTGAGCTGGCCGAGCTGGCCAACAACCTGTGGTGGGTGTGGAACGAGGACGCGATCGAGCTGTTCCGACGGCTGGACCGCGCCCGCTGGGAGGAGGTGGGGCACAACCCCCGCAAGCTTCTGAACACGTTGCCGACGGCCAAGCTCAACGAAGCGGCGGCCGACCCGGGCTACCGCTCACACCTCAAGCGCGTCTATCAGGCCTTCCGCGCCCACATGGACAGCCCCGGGTGGTTCGCCACGGCCCATGGCGAGAAGGACAAGGGCCTGGTGGCGTATTTCTCGGCGGAGTTCGGGTTGCACGAGTCGCTGCCGATGTACTCGGGCGGTCTGGGCGTGCTCGCCGGCGACCACCTCAAGAGCGCTTCGGAGATCGGCCTTCCGCTGATCGGCGTCGGGCTGCTCTACCGGCAGGGCTATTTTCAGCAGTACCTCTCGCCGGACGGCTGGCAGCAGGAGCGCTACCCCGAGCTGGACCTGTTCAACATGCCGGTGGACCTCGTACGGAAGGACAACGGCGACCCGGTCCGCGTGGAGGTGGAACTGCCGGAGACGGTGGTGGTGGCGCAGGTGTGGCGGGTGAACGTCGGCCGGGTACCGCTGTTCCTGCTGGACACGAACGTGGCGGACAACTCGCCCGCCGACCGCGACATCACCCAGCGGCTCTACGGCACCGGGACCGACCTGCGCATCAAGCAGGAGCTGGTGCTGGGCATCGGCGGCGTGCGGGCGCTCGAGGCGATGGACCTGCACCCGCAGGTCTTCCACATGAACGAAGGGCACTCGGCGTTTCTGGCGCTGGAGCGCATCCGGATGCTGATCAGGAAGTACCCGGACCTGACCTTCGACGAGGCCCGCCAGCAGGTGATGGCCACGAACCTGTTCACCACGCACACGCCCGTGCCGGCGGGCATCGACGTCTTTGCGCCCGAGACGATGGTCAAGTTCTTCAAGAACTACTGGGCGGGGCTCAAGCTGGACGAGGAAGGCTTCCTCGCCCTCGGCCGGCAGGACGTCTCGGACAAGCGTCAGGGCTTCTCCATGGCCGTGCTGGCGATCCGGCTGGCCGACGGCGTCAACGGCGTGGCCAAACTGCACGGCGAGGTGTCCCGGCGGATGTGGCACAACCTCTGGCCCAACGTCCCCGAGAACGAGGTGCCCATCCGGTCGATCACCAACGGCGTGCACGTCCGCACGTGGCTCTCGCCCGACCTCAACGAGCTCTTCGAACGCTACCTCGGGGAGAACTGGACGGAGAACCCGGTGAACTTCGCCGTCTTCGAAGGGGTGGACCAGATCCCCGACGAAGAGCTCTGGAAAGCCCACGAGCGGGGTAAGGCGAGACTGGTGGCGTGGGCGAGGCAGACACTTCGCCGCCAGCTCCGCGACCGCGGCGCCACGTACGAGGAGGTCGAGCGGGCCGACACCGTGCTCGACCCGGAAGCGCTGACCATCGGCTTTGCGCGCCGCTTCGCCACGTACAAGCGCGGCGCGCTGATCCTTCGCGACGAGGAGCGTCTGCGCAGCATCATCCTCAACGACAAGCGGCCGGTGCAGTTCGTCTTCGCCGGCAAGGCCCACCCCGCGGACAACGGCGGCAAGGACCTCATCCGCCGCATCGTCTCCTTCTGCCGGGACTCGCGCGTCCGCCGACACTTCGTCTTCATCGAGAACTACGACATGGCCACCACACGCATGCTCGTGCACGGCGTGGACGTGTGGCTGAACAACCCGCGCCGGCCGCACGAGGCCTCCGGCACCAGCGGCATGAAGGCCGCCGCCAACGGCGTGCTCAACTTCTCCGTCCTCGACGGCTGGTGGGACGAGGCGTACACGCCGCAGGTCGGCTGGCCCATCGGCAAGGGCGAGGAGTACTCCGACGAGAACCAGCAGGACACCGTCGAGTCGCAGGCGATCTACGAGACCCTCGAACGGGAAATCATCCCGCTGTTCTACCACCGCCCGGACGGCAAAACCCCCTTCGACTGGATCCACCGGATGAAAAACTCCATCCGGGAGCTCACGCCGTTCTTCAACACCAACCGGATGGTGCGCGAGTACGCGGAGATGTTCTATCTGCCCTCGCTGCGGCGGGGGCGGGTGCTGGCGGCGGAAAAGCTCGCCCGCGCCCGCAAGCTCGCCGCCGCCAAGGCCCGCCTGCGCGAGCACTGGCCCAACATCCGCATCGTCTCGGCACGGGCGGTGGGCAGCGGGCACTACCGCGTGGGCGAAACGATGACCGTGGAGTGCATCGTCTCCATCCCCGACGCGGTGGACCCCCGCGACATCGAGGTCCAGCTCTACTCCGGGCGACTCGACACCACCTCGCGCATCGTCGAACCGCGGGTCGTGCCCATGGCCAAGCGCGAGTCCACCGGTCCGCAGCTGCACCGCTTCGAGGGCGTCATCAAGTGCCACTCCACCGGCAAGCAGGGCTTTGCCATCCGCATCGTCCCGGGCATCCATGATCTGGCCACGCCGTTCGAGCCGGGTCTGATCACGTGGAACTGACCGGCGCCGCGGCCCGACCCCGGGCTCACCTGGCCGGCGGCGACGTCAGCACTTCCACGAGCGTCCCCGGAGTGTAGATGCTGGCCAGCTGCAGCGGTTCGCTCTCGCCGGGGAAGTAGATCGCCGTCAGCGGGATGCCGCCGGCGGGGTTGAGCTGACGGAGCAGCTCCGAACCCGGCGCCCCGGGCCGGGTGATGTCCACCTTCAGCAGGACGACGTCCTTCTGCCGCAGCGTAGCCAGCACGTCGCGGTCGGTGAACACCGTGCGCTCCACGTAGTGGCAGTTGATGCACCAGTTGGCGGTGAACTTGACGAGCACGGTCTTGCCGCGGGCGCGGGCGTCGGCGAGCGCGTCGTCCGAGAAGGCTACCCACTCCACGCCCTTGCGGTTGAGCGCGGCGGCCGAATAGAGCGTGGAGCTGGCCAGCAGCACGGCCAGCACCGCCGCCACCGCCATCGGCAGCGGGCGGGGCATCAGCGCCCACGTCTTGACCACGAGGAACACGGCCGCCGCCACCGCCGTCGCCGCGATCAGCCACATGAACTGCATCCCCGGCAGCAGGGCCTGCCCGGCCAGAAACGCCGCCGTCCCCAGCACGAGAAAGCCCATGAACTGCTTCACCAGCTCGGACCACGGCCCGGTCCGCGGGAACCGTTTGGCCAGGCCGGGGAACGCGGCCAGCAGCAGATACGGCAACGCCATCCCCACGCCCACGGTCAGCATCAGCGTCAGGCCCACGGCCTTGGGCTGGGCCGACGCCCACAGCAGCAGCGCTGGAAACAGCGGGGCCGTGCACGGGGTGGACAACAACGCCGTCAGCCCGCCGAACAGAAAGTTGCCCACCATCGTGTCGTGCCGCGGCTCGAAGCTGTACACGCCCATCGGCAGCCGGAACGTGTACACGTTCCACAGCCCCAGCGAGAGCAGCACGAGGATCACCACCATCGACCACGTGAACCAGCCGTACTGGAACAGCCCGCCCCACTGCTGGCCCCCCACGAACACCACCACGCCCAGGACGCCGAACACCGCCACCACCCCCAGCGAAAACACCACGCCCAGCAACAGCGATTTGCCCCGCGAGTGCTGGGCCGCCTCATAGAAGCCGTAGGCCTTGAGCGGCAACACCGGCAGCACGCACGGCATCACGTTGAAGATCACCCCCACCAGCAGCGCCACCGCGAACGCCAGGGGGTAGTCGTTCGGCCGAAGCGTCAGCCCCAGAATCCGCCCGCCGCCCCCGGCCGTATCCCGGCCCGAAACGCTCTCCGTCCCTGGCAAGGCCTGACCGAACGTGGACCAGTCGAACCGCGCGAACAGCTCGGGCTCGGCACTCGGGGCGGCCTCCCCCGGTGACGCCACCCTCACGACCTTCTCGAACCGGGTGTCCTGCGGCGGGAAACAGGTCGAATCGTCGCACAGCTGCGTCGTCACCACGCCCCGCAAGCTCACCTCGCTGCCGGTTGGCAACGCGTCCCCCTCCAGCATCAGCGGGACGTACGCCACCACCCGGCCCTCGTACACGTTGAGCGTGCCCAGCAGCGGGTAGGTCTTGTCTTCGCCCGGCGGGTACACCACCGGAAACGTGCGGACACCCTCTGCCGCCTCCAGCCGAACCTCGAACGGAATGAACGCGTCGCTCGACGGCCGGGCCGACTGCGCGTGGTAACCCCGCGGCACGTCCACGACCACCGCCAGCACCTGCTGACTGCCCGCCACCAGCGCGGTCGTATTGAGCTCGGCACGAACGGTCACGCTCGGCCCGGCAAACAACTGACCCAGCGCTGCATTCGTAGACAGCAACAACAGGACAAGCCACGAGAAAACCAGGTGCAACGCGCGACGACCGTCCATGCCGCATCGTATCGGGGTCGCCCCCATCCCGGCGGATGGAACTTCGGAACGTTCAACTCCTACAAATCGACAGGAGAAGTAGGTTCTCGCCGCACCTGCATGAAGGGTGCGGCGGTTACGACGCGGAGAACGGTTTTGAAGCTCTCCAAACGCACGGAATATGGCCTTCGTGCCGTGGTCGCCCTCGCCCGCCTGCCTGACGGCGCTTATGCCCAGTCCAAAGACCTGGCCCGACAGGAGCACCTGCCGAACAAGTTCCTGGAAGCCATCCTGCTCACGCTGCGGCGGGGCGGGTTTCTCGAAAGCCGCGTGGGGGCCGGTGGGGGATACCGGCTGAGCCGGCCTCCCCGGGACATTCCCGTGGGCGAGCTGGTCCGGCGGCTCGAAGGGCGACTGGCCGTGAAGGACACCGAGCCGGTGGCCGAGTCGCTGGCGAGCAAGCTGGCGGTTCGGCTGATCAACGACCGGCTGACGGATGCCACCGACCGCGTGCTGGACGAGATGAGTCTGGAAGACCTGTTGGAGCAGGTGCAGCGGCTCAGCGGCAAGGGCGACGCGATGTACTACATCTAGCGGTCTGGCGACCTCTCACGGCCTGTGGCCGCAGCGCCGGTCGGCCCCACGGCTGCGGCTGGCGGAGCGACCTCCGGGCCGCCTCCGCACACGAGTCGTCGGAAGGCGTCACCGCGGGCCTCGAAGTGGGGGAACTGGTCGTAGGAAGCGCAGCCGGGCGAGAGGAGCACGACGTCGCCTGGCCGGGCGAGTTGCCGGGCTCGACTGACAGCGACGTCGAGCGTCTGGCATAGCTCGGCTTTCGGCCCGACCTCGGCGGCCAGTTTCGGTCCGAGCGTGCCGATGCACAGCACCGCCCTGGCCTGCTGTCGAAGCGCCGCGACCAACGGGGACAGGTCCAGCCCCTTGTCGGATCCGCCGGCGATCTGAAGCACGGTGTCGGGCGGGAACGACCGCAGCGCGGCCACCGCCGCTTCGGGGACGGTGGCGATGGAGTCGTTGTAATAACGCACGCCCCCGGACTCGTGCACCAGCTCCAGCCGGTGGGGCAACCCGCCGAAGTCGGCCACGGCCGCCAGTGCCTGCTGGCGCGGCACGCCCAGCAGCGTCGCCGCCCGCAGCGCCCCGGCAGCGTTGAGCTGGTTGTGCTCGCCCGGCAGACGCATCGGGATGCGCTCCGCCGGGTCGGGCGGGCCGTAGAGATGAACCTGTGCCGCCGTGTCGTGGGCGAAGCCCCGGGCCACCTCCGACGTCGCGCACAGCACGGCATGGTCGGTCGGCCGCTGGTAACGCACAAGCTGGCGCTTGGCGTCGATGTACGCCTCGAGGCTGCCGTGCCAGTCGAGGTGGTCCGCCGACACGAGCGTGACGACGGCGACGTGGGGACGGAAGCGGCGTCGGCCGAGGTAATGCAGCATGAACGACGACAGCTCCAGCAGCACGAGGTCGCCGGCGCCGATGGTGTCGAGCTGGTTGAGCAGCGGCCGGCCGATGTTGCCGCCGACGTGCGTCGGGAAGGTGCTGGCGAGCATCCGGCCCAGCAGGGCGGTGGTGGTCGATTTTCCCTTGGTGCCGGTGACGCCGATGACCGTCTGCTCGGGGTTGCGGGCGTAGATGCGTTCGAGCGTGAGTTCGATCTCGGTGACCACCCGAACGCCGGCGGCATGGGCCTTCAAGAGGAACGGGTTGGTGGGCGGCACGGCCGGCGACACCACGACAAGGTCGGTCTCGGTGAAGTCGCTTTCGACGTGTCCGCCAAGGTGAAAGGTCAGTGGCAGCCCGTCCAGCTCCCGGAGCGAGTCGGCCAGCTTTGCTTCGCCGGCCGAGTCGGTCACCACGACGCGGGCGTCCCGGGCGAGCAGGTAGCGAATGGCGGCGAGCTGTCCGCCGAACCGGCCCAGGCCCATGACCGTCACGCGACGGCCACGCACGTCGGTCCGTTCCGAGAGAGGTGGGGAGGAATCGGGCGTCATCGGGAGGCGAGGATAGCCGCGCCCGCGCTGGGGGCGGACCTCAGCGGCGGTGTGAGGTCGTGCGGGCAGCACGGCGGACGACGGGCGATTTACGGTTTCGTCTCCGCGGCGACGGGCGGCCACACCCGCTCGCCGTTCTCCGGGACGTCGTGCCATACGCCGTCCTCGCCGCGGCGCCATTCCAGACGGCCGATCTCCCACGAGAGCATCGTGACACGGTCGTTGCCCATCCAGTTCAGCTCCCACTTCCGCAGGGCGGAGGCGCGGGTTTGCCGGGAGAACAGCACTTCCCCTGTGCGTGCGTCGCGGATTTCGAACGCCACGCACATGTGCGTCTTGGGCTCACCCCGGGAGTCGGTCACCGACTGCACCAGCACCATCGTGCGGTCGGGGGAGGGTGTCGGCGGGGGCGGCGTACGGATCATCACATACATGCGGTAAGCCAGCACGACGCCGGCCAGACCGCCCGCCACGGCCACGACGGCCGCGCCCGCCACCACTTTCTTACCCGACATGCGCACCTCGCCAAGGCCGTTCCGTCCGGCAGCCGCGATGCTTGACCTGCGGAGGGCGGACGACGGCGGGAGAGCTTAGACCGCCGCGGGGCCGCCGAGCGTGACGACGCGGTTGAGGTCGTCCCGCATGTCGCGGGCGGCGTGGGCGATGGCCTGTCGGTAGTCGGCCAGACCGGCGTACCGTGCGTCGCGGAAGGCGTAGAGCACCGAGCGGGACGCGGAGACCAGGGCCGGGCCGCCGCGAAACGCCTCGCGGGTCATGTCGGCCGTCGCGCCCTGAGCGCCGTAGCCGGGCAGCAGGAACACCGAGCGGGGCAAACGCCGCCGGAGCGAAGCCATCGTGTGCGGCTGCGTCGCGCCCACCACCGCGCCGACCTGCGACCAGCCGCACGCCGCCGGATAGTGCTCGGCGATGGGGGCGAGGGCGTCGGCCAGCGACTCGCTGAGGGTGCGTCCGTCGCGCAGCACCGCGTCCTGCAGCAGCGACGAGCCGGGGTTGCTGGTCCGCACCAGAACGAACACCCCCTTACCGTGGGCCGCGGCCTCGGCAAGGAACGGCTCGAGGGTGTCCAGCCCGAGGAACGGCGAGACCGTGATGGCGTCCGGCGTGGCCAGTTCACCGTCGCCCTCGAGCTCGGGGTCGATGGGGGCGAGGTGGGCCTTGGCGTAGGCGGCTGAGGTGGTGCCGATGTCGCCGCGTTTCACGTCGCCGATGGTGAGCAGCCCGCGCTCCGCCGCCTCCTGCACGAGCGAGAAGTAGGCGTCCACGCCGTCGCCATGAAACACCTCGAAGCAGGCCGACTGGAGCTTGACGGCCACCGCGTACGGCTCGACCGCTTCCAGCACGTGCTGGCAGAAGCGGTACACGGCGTCGAGGCGGTCCCGCAGGTCGCCCCGGTCGGCCGGCGAAGGCAGCAGCTGTGGCGGGAACAGCTCCGGCATGGGGTCGAGCCCCACGCACACGACCGACCGCTTGCGGTCGATGGCGTCACGGAGACGGTCGGCGAAGCTGACCATGCGGAGTCCGCCCCCCACGCCCTCGACGCGAGCGGCTGCGAGGGTCGTTCACAACAACAGGAAGAGCCGCACGTCGCCGAGCCGACTCAGCGCTTGCGACGGTCACGCCGGGCCTTGCGCTTCTTGCTGCCGATTTTGCGGCGACGACGCGGCTTACCCATTCCCGTGAGCTCCTTTCAGAACGACGTCCCGGTGGGGCGGTCAGATGACGTAAGCGGCGCCGGGCCCGTACCTTACGGCCGGGAAACGCTCCGACGCCGACCTGCCGACGACCCCTCCAGAGCCGAGAATGGGAGTTGAACCCACAACCCCCGCTTTACGAAAGCGGTGCTCTGCCATTGAGCTATCTCGGCAACGCTCTCCCCGGGCCCAGCCGGCCGGCCGCGCCCGCGGAAGGTATCGGCAACATTAGCCATCGGCAGTGAGGGTGACAAGGCGGGGACGCGGGGGGGCGGCGATGGCGGTGCGGCGGGTCGGATGCGCCGGGAGGGGGTGCGGCATGTGGGCGCAACGTCACAGAACGGCTGGCAAAATCGACGTTCATGTCCGAAAACAGGGAGGCGTGCCCCGAACCGGGTTCGCAAGGACGCGCCCATGACCACCCCTCAAGCCATTGCCGTCGCCTGTGCCGACCCGTCTGAAGTTCGACTGAAGAACCGTTGGCTTGTCGCCGCGTGCGCGGTGTGCATCCACCTGTGCATCGGGTCGGTGTACGCGTACAGCGTGATGACCAAGCCGGTGATGGGGCTGCTGGGGGTGACAGCAGACCAGGTGAAGGTGTCGTTTTCGATCGCGATTTTCTTCCTCGGCATCGCGGCGGCGTTTCTGGGGCATTTCGTCGAGCGGTATGGGCCCCGGGTGTCGGGGATGCTCTCGGCGACGCTGTGGGGGCTGGCGCTGGTGGGCAGCGGGCTGGCGGTGCGGTGGGAGTCGCTGTGGCTGCTGTACCTCTCCTACGGGGTGCTGGGCGGGATCGGGCTGGGCGTGGGCTACATCACGCCGGTGAGCACCCTGGTTAAGTGGTTCCCGGACAAGCGGGGAATGGCGACGGGGCTGGCGATCATGGGGTTCGGTTTTGCGGCGATGCTGGCCGGGCCGCTGATGGCGTGGATGTTCAACGCCGGGACGTCGGCGCAGCCGCTGTACACGACGGCGTCGGTGTCGCGGACGTTTTTCCTGTGCGGGGCGGCCTATTTCGTGGTGATGATGCTGGCGTCGCAATATCTTGCCCCGCCGCCGAAGGGGTACGTGCCGGCGGGCTGGATGCCGCCGCTGACCTCGGACGGGAAGGTGCGCTGCGGCGATCTGGCGCAGCTCACGGCCAATGAGGCCCTGCGGACGCGGCGGTTCTACTTCATGTGGCTGATGCTGGGGATCAACATCACCTGCGGCATCGCGCTGATTTCCGTGGCGTCGCCGATGATGCAGGCGATGCTGAAGATGTCGCCGCTGGAGGCGGGCGGCGTCGTGGGGCTCATTGGCGTGTTCAACGGCATCGGGCGGATCATCTGGGCGTCGTTGTCGGACTACCTGGGCCGGCCGGCGACCTACATCACCTTCTTCGTGCTGCAGATCGTCGCGTATGCAGCGCTGCCGTCGATCCAGCATGTGCTGTTGTTCCAGATCGTCCTCTACCTCATCATGACCTGTTACGGCGGCGGGTTCGCCACGGTCCCGGCGTTCCTGGGCGACCTGTTCGGGACGAAGCAGCTCGGGGCCGTCCACGGCTATACGCTCACGGCATGGTCGGTGGCGGGCATCGTGGGGCCGAGCGTTCTGGTGCCGCTGGTGCACATCGAGTCGGAGACGGGGGCGGTGATCGGCACGGATTACCCGAAGCTGCTGTACCTGTGCAGCGGTCTGTTCGCGGTGGCGTTGCTGACGTCGCTGCTGATGGTGGCGGACATCCGGGCCAAGCGTCGGGCCATCGCTCGGGCGGAAGCGGCGGCGACGCCAACGGCCCCGGCGACGCCGGGTGCGTCCGCATAAGTTGGGCGGCCCGCGGGCTCATCGGCGGAATCTTGCTGTACAGGGCGACGCTGGGGCGGTTTCTCGGCGGCCAGTGCCGGTTCCATCCGACGTGCTCGCAGTACGGGCTGGATGCGATCCGTAAGTACGGTGCCCTGAAGGGTTTAACCAGGACAATCGGACGGATCTGCCGCTGCCATCCCCTGTCTCGGGGGGGGTACGACCCGGCTTAGGTCGTTGTGGGGGGCCGTGCGGCGGCGGCGGCGTAAGTATGGAATAAAGCTTCGGATCAAGCAGCCCGCACGACGCGGGGCTCAGGTGGGCTTGGCGTAACATCCCCGGCCGCGGCGGCGTCTGTCGCGTGGGCGGCGTGCGGCACGACTCGACGGTGCGGCCGTGCGTGGTGGTGGTGATGTGTCGGCAGGTGTGTCGGGGGCGTGGCGGGCGTGGGGGTGCGGGAGTAAGCGCGCGTCGCCGGGTGCGGGGCGTGGTTGTCGGCTGGCGGCAAGGTGGTCCGCCGGCCTGTCGGCCGCGCCCGAACTGTTTTTTTGTGAGAGGCCCATGAACGTGACAGCACGAGCAGGTCGGCAGCGGTGGAACGTGGCGGCGGCACGGGTGGTAGAGGCTCTGGAGCCGCGGCGGCTGCTGTCGGTGACCGTGGCCGACCCGATCGACCCGGTGGTGGTGCGGCTGAATGCGCCCAACCAGAGCGTGCCGCTGGCGGGGGTGTTCGCCACCACGAACCTGAACGGCGTGACCGGGCCGGTGGTCCGCTTCCCTGTGGAGTGGGGTTCGGGGGCGCAGAAGGTGACGGGCTCGATCAACATCGAGCTGTTCAACTCGACGCCGCTGACTAAGCAGAACTTTCTCAACTACATCAACTCCGGGCGCTACCACAACGTGTTCGTCCACCGGTCGGTGCCGGGATTCGTGATTCAGGCGGGGGGATTCCTCTCGCCCAACGGTGCGGCCGTGCAGACGGACCCGCCGATCCTCAACGAGTTCAACCTTTCGCCGAAGGATGCGCAGGGTCGGGTGAACGTGCGGGGGACGGTGGCGATGGCCAAGGTGGGGGGCAACCCCAACTCCGCAACGAGCCAGTGGTTCATCAACCTCGGAGACAACTCGGGCAACCTCGACAACCAGAACGGCGGGTTCACCGTCTTCGGCAGGGTGTTCTCGGGCGGGATGGCGCTGGCGGACCAGATCGCCGCACTGCCCCGGTACAACTTCGGCGGCGCGTTCACGGAGCTGCCGCTGGCCGGGTACACGGTCGATACGGACGTGGAGCCGGAGAACCTGGTGACGTTCAAGAACCCTGCGGTGGTGAACAACCCGCAGACGTTTTTCACGTACGTGGCCTCCAGCTCGGACACGCAGGTGGTCGAGGTGTCGGTGGGGAGCGACAACAACCTGAACCTGAACTTCGGCAACAAGGTGGGCAGCTCGACGGTGTCGGTGACGGCGACGGACCTCACCGGTGCCTCGGTGACGACCAACTTCACGGTGACGGTGGCCAACCCGAGCCTGCAGGTGCAGGTGGCGGGACAGACGGTGCAGCCCGGCGGTGCGGGCGCGGTGAACCTGGGGACGGTGTTCACCGGGCAGGTGGCCACGCGGACGCTGTCGCTGCGTAACACGGGCACCGGGCCGATTTCGCTGGGCCTTCCGGTGGTGCCGGCAGGGCTGGCGGTGTCGGGGAGCGTGCCGGCCAGCTTGTCGCCGGGGCAGCAGGTGACGCTGACGCTGGAGATCGATACCTCATCGCCCCGGGTGATCGAGGGGGTGGTCGAGATCCCCACAGACGCGGTGAACGCGACCGACGGGGCGTTCCGGTTCAACGTGGTGGGCGAAGTCGGGTCGGAGGTAGCGCTGGGCAGCGGCGGGGCCCGGTCGGTGGTGTTCGTGGACGGTGACGGCACGCGGGCGACGTTCAGCCTTCGGGGACCGGGTTCCGGACGTCTGCACTTCACGGGCGACGGCCTCACCGCCACCACCGTGCGCGGCGTGACGACGGTGACGGGCAGCAACGTGGTGCTCACCGACATCGCGCTCTCGGGTACCACCGCAGGCAGCACGCTGTCGCTGACGACGCGGGGCGGCAATCAAGCGATCGACGTGGGCGAGCTGACGGCCGAATCGCCCGTGCGGGGCTTGGCGCTGCGCGGGCTGCGGCTGACCTCGTCGCTGAGCCTGCCCGGGGTTACCGGGTCGGTTCAGCTCGGCGGGCTGAGCGGCGTGACGGCGAGCGTGACCGGTCCGGGCGTGATCGGCTCGCTGCAGCTGGGCGACGTGACCGGCGGCACGCTGACGGTCAACGGGACGGTGCGGTCGATGTCGCTCGGCGCGGTGTCCGGCGTGACGCTGACGGTGAACGGCGCGGTCGGCACGCTGACGGCGGTGTCGCTGACGGGCGCATCGCTGACCTTCGGCGGGACGCTCGGCACGCTCACGGCACGGCAGGGCATCACCGATTCGGTGCTCGCGGCGGCCAGCTCCGTGCAGCGCGTGACCACGTCGGTGTTCGTGGGGTCGTCGCTGCGGGCGGGGCTGCTGCCGGGCGTCGTCACGCCGTCGAGGGGGCAGGACTTCGTGCCCGCCTCCGCGGTGCGCCAGTTCACGGTGACGTCGAGGTCGGCGGACGCGTTCTCGGGGTCGAGCCTGACGGCGGCGAACCTCGGCCGTGTCGCGCTGGGGCAGCTCACGGGCGGCGGGAACGCGTCGTCGATCACGACGGTGGGGATGCTGCAGCTGACCGGGCGGAATGAAGCGGGACGGGCGTTCAGCCTTCGTCGGGTGACGCTCGGCGATGCCGCGCAGGAGGCGCTTGCGGCGGCGGGCGTGGCGGAGACGCGGCTGCAGCTGAATCTGCTGCCGCTCGCCGTGGCCTAGCCCCGGTTCCGGTCCGTGCGGCGGTCGAACGGGGGGATGACGGTCGGGGGAGCGAGGAGGTGTCATGCGGCTGAGTCGATGGTGGTCACGGCGGGCGAATCGCAGCGGGGGCACCAGCGCGGGAGCACGCCCGCGCCGGGCGCTGTCGCCGAAGGTGGAGAGCCTTGAGCACCGTTGGCTGCTCTCGGTCGTGGCGACGCAGCCGCTCACGGACCTGACGCTGGCGTCGGGGGCGTTTCCCGTGTCGATCAACCTGTCGCAACGTTTCGCGACCACCACCATCAGCGGGACGGTCGTCCGCCTGGCCACGAGCTTCGGCGGCACGGCCGCCAACATCGACATCGAGCTGTTCGACCAGGCCACCCCGGTCACCGTGGCCAACTTCCTGAACTACGTGAACTCCGGCCGGTACGACGGGACGTTCTTCCACCGGTCGGTGCCGGGGTTCGTGGTGCAGGGCGGCGGGTATTACTTTCCTTCGGGGTCGGCGGTGCAGAAGGACGCGGCGATCCAGAACGAGTTCGCCGGCAGCCCGCGGGACGCGCTCAACCGCGTGAACACGCGCGGGACGGTCGCGATGGCCAAGCTCGGGGGCAACCCCAACTCGGCCACGAGCGAGTTCTTCTTCAACGTGGCGGACAACTCCAGCAACCTCGACAACCAGAACGGCGGCTTCACCACCTTCGGGCGCGTGCTGGGCGCGGGCATGTCGGTGGTGGACCAGATCAACGCGCTGCCGCGTAACGGGGGCTTCGCCTCGCCGTTCGACGACATGCCGCTGGCGAACTTCACGCCCGGCTCGCAGCTCCAGCAGTCGAACGTGGTGTTCGTGAACTCGGCGCGGGTGGTCTCGCCGCTGACGTTTTCCGTCACTTCCAGCGACCTGACGCGCGTGGTGCCGACGCTGGAGGGCGGCACACTGCGGCTGACCCCGCAGCCGAACGTGACCGGGTCGGCGACGATCACGGTGACGGTCAACGACCTCGACGGCGCGACCCTCACCAGCAGCTTCGTGGTCAACGTCGCGCCGGCGGCCACGCCGGCCGTGTTCGACGGCAACACCCGCCTGGACCCGGCGAGCCCCAGCGCGGTGAACTTCGGCGCGATCGTGCCGCAGAACGCCAACCCCGTCACGCGATCGGTCGTGCTCGAAAACGTGGGGTCCGAAGAGCTGACCAATCTCACGTACACGCTGCCGGCCGGTTACTCGTTCCTCGGCGCGCCGCCGGGCAGCCTTCCCTCGGGCGAGCGGGTGAACCTCACGCTCATCATCGACACCGCCTCCACGGGCGTGAAGTCGGGCAACCTGGTCATCAGCAGCCCGGCGTCGAGCGTGCCGAACTTTTCGGTGCCGCTGACGGCCGACGTGCGGCTGCAGGCACGGCTGAACGCTCAGACGCGGACGCTGATTTACACGCAGGGGACGGGGGCGTCGGCCACCACCGTGACGTGGACGTTCGCCGGACAGGGCGTGGCGGACTTCGTGTTCAGCGGCAACGACCTGGTGCTCAATGATCTGGGCCGCGGTCGGCTGTCGGTGACCGGGGGCGAGACGACGCTGGCGGGCGTGACGCTGGCGCAGACGACGCTGAGGACGAGTTTGTCGGTGGCCACGCGCGGCCCGTCGCTGGCGGTGGTGCCGAGCGTCGTCGGGGCGGGGACGGCCCAGGTGAACCGGCTGGACCTCCGCCGCGCGCGGGTGACCGACGCGATCACCTTCGGGTCGTCGGCGCCCACGGACGCGCAGGTGCGCAACCTGCTGGTGGGCGAGCTGGACAGTGCTCAGGTCAGCATCGGCAACAACAACGACCCCCGGGCGGCGCTGGCCTTTCAGGTCGGCTCGGCGGCCAACTCGGCGATCTTCGTGGGCTACCCCGTCACGACGTTCGCCGCGCAGTCGTGGTCGGGTTCGGGCGACGTGGCGCTGATTTCGCTCCGGAGCGTGCGGACGCTGAATATCCGCTCCAACCTTGCGGCCAACGTCAACATCACGCAGGCACTGGGCACGGCGAACGTGGCGGGCAACCTCACCGGCGGCCGCTGGCAGGTGGGCAGCGCCGGGCGGGTGACCGCGGGCGAAGGCGGACCGGACTACGTCCTTGAGAGCGTCGGCCGGGTGAATGCCGTCAGCTTCCGCAACGCCTTCAACGGCACGGTCGCGGTCGGGTCGCTGGGCAGCTTCAACGCCGCCAGCGGCGACGGCGCGACCGTCGTGGCCTCGACGACGATCGACGCCGTGACGTTCCGGACGTTCCTCGTGGGCGGATTCGTGCAGGCCGGTCAGGTGCTCAACCGCTTCACGGCCCAGTCGATCAACGAGACGCGGATTTACGCCGGCTTCAACGACCCGAACAACGTGCTGCCGACGGCGGCGTCGCAGTTCGGCTCGGTCTCGCGGATCGGTAGCGTCACGCTCACGGCCCGCGGCAATGTGTACGCGTTCGCGTTTTCGGCCATCGCCGCCCGCGAGATCGGCACGCTGCGGTTCAACGCGGTGCGGAGCGTCTCCAACGGCCTCAACGGCATCGCCGCCGACACCATCCGACAGGTGTCCTTTTTCACGGACGCCAACCAGCGCTTCGCCCTGCGGAACCTCAACAGCCAGAACCAGGTGCCGCCGATCGCCGGGTCGCAAGGCACGGCGGACTTCGTGCTGCGGCTGCTCTAGCGGCAGCCCGCCGCAGTCAGGCGTCTGCGTTGCTGGCAGCGCTACCGCCGGCGGGGGGCGGCACGTCTTCGGGCACAGCCGCGGCCTGGGCGGGCAGGGCGTCGTCCGCGCCCGCGGGCGGCTGTCCTTGCGACGTGGGGGGGATGATCTGCACGTCCGGGCCGTCGGCATCGGCGAGTTCGACCTTGCGTTGCCTCACGAGTTCGAGCAGCGCGAGGAAGACGCCGATCATCTCCGCCCGCGACGACCGGCCCAGCAGCAGCGTGCGGAGCGTGACCGGTCCGTCGCGTCGGATGCGGTCTTCGATGTCCGCCGCGTGGAGCTCGAGGGGCGTGTCGTCGTCGATGACCTCGTGGTCGAGCGGGCCCCGCGCCCCGACTTCCTTCATCAGCCGGGTGAAGGCGGCCAGCAGGTCCCACACCTGCACTTCGTCGAGGTCGAGCGGCGGGGGTTCGTCGGGGGCACCGGGCCGCACGGGCTCGCGTGCGAAGCGATGGGCGTGCCGTTGCTGGCGGTGCTCGAGGAGCCGTGCGGTGTCCTTAAATCGCTTGTATTCAAGGAGTTGCCGTACGAGGTCGGCGCGTGGGTCCGCGAGGTCGCCCCCCGCCCCCCCCGTACCCCCCGTCCCGACGCCGCCGGCCACGTCAGCGCTCTCCTGACGCGGCAGCAACATCGCCGATTTGATTTCCATCAGCGTGGCGGCCATGACCATGAAATCGCCGGCCACGTTGATGTCGAGCCGTGCGGTTTCCCGCAAGTCCCTGACATATTCAAGGTAAGAGTCGGTGATGTGGGCGATGGGGATGTCGTGGATGTCCAGCTCGTCCCGCTTGATGAGGTAAAGGAGCAGGTCGAGCGGGCCGTGGTAGACGTCGAGCTGAACGCGGTAGTCCACGCGTGCGGATTGTATGGGCGGGTGGGGCGGTTCCGGGCGGTCGGGGGTGTGGGTCGGCCGGCCGGGGGACAACATGGGATGTGGACATCGTGTAGTTTTGTTAAAGACCGGCGCCTTCGGGTGTTGGCGACGAGCCGAGGTGAGTGTTGATGTGGCACGTGCAAGCCCTGGAACCCCGCAGGCTGCTCTCCGGAGCGTTGGACCAGCCGTACAACCCGTACAACGGGCTTCTGGTAGGACAGCTGGTCTCGCGGACGCCGCCCGTTCTTGTAGGGGGGACCAACCTGCGGCTGTCGCTGCGGCTGACGAACACCAGCCGTGAACCGCAGCAGGGGCGGATCGACCTGACCTATGTCCTGTCCCCCAACCCGACGGCCGACGCGTTCGACGCGGTGATGTTTCAGGCGGCTAACCTTGTCCTGAATTTGCGGCCGCGGGGCCGGCAAGTGTTTTCGCACACGGCCGTGGTGCCCAACGGGCTGCCCGAGGGCGAGTACTTCATCGTCGCGTCGGTGGACATGGGCGGGGCGATCGCGGCGGGGACGGTCTTCGGGCAGTCGGTGGCGCTGTCGCGGCCGTTTGTCGTGCAGGGGTTCACGGATGTGACGGTGGGACGGTTTGCCGTCGGCTTCCGGAATGCCGGGCGTCCGGGTGTGCCGCAGGTGGGGGTGGTGTCGGGCGGTCTGCGGAACTTCGGGAACATCCCGGCCAGCGGGACGGCGCAGGTCCGCGTGTACCTCACCACGCAGCCGCAGCCGTCGCTGAACGACCAGCCGGTGGGTTCGACGACGGTGCAGCTGACCAACCTGCGCGGGACACGGTCGGCGCGGTTCCGGCTGGAGTTTCAGGTGCCGGAGGGGCTGCCGCGGGGGCAGTATTACGTCCGTGTCGAGGTGGACCGCTTCGGGCTTCCGGACGACCTGAATGCGGCCGGGAACCGCAACGTCTTCAGCAGCCGGCCGTTCACGCTGGGGCGGCCGTAGGCCGTCGCCCGCATGGACGACACGACGTGAGCGGCGGCTTGCTCGTGCCGGCCAGCGTCAGTCGGCCGCCAGCGGCGGGGCGACCTTCGGCGGGTCGTCGAGCGGGATGAACAGCAGCGTGAGCGTGCCGGGGATGGTCATGACGCAGGCGGCGATGAACACGCCGAGGTAGCCGAAGAGGGCGTAGACGATGCCGGCGAAGATGCCGGCGAAGGTGATGAACAAAGCACCCAGGCCGGTGGCGATGGCGTAGTGCGAGGTCACGAAGCGGTTGCGCTGCGCCACCTGCATGAGGAAGACGAAATAGCCCGCGAAGCCCGCCCCGTAGCCGGCGGCTTCGATGAAGACCAGCGGGAACAGCGGCCAGGCCTGAAAGTCGAAGCCGGCGACGGAGAGGGTCTGGGCGGCGAACCACTCGTTCTTCGCCGACGCCCAGACGTAGAGCAGGTTGGGGGTGTGGAGGCAGACGATCAGCGGCCAGAACGCGCGTCGCAGGCCGACTTTGGCGATGAACCAGCCCCCGGCGAGGCCGCCGACGATGAGCCCGCCGGCCATGCCGAAGCCCTTGATGATGCCGAGCTGCTGCAGGCTGATGCCGATGCCGCCTTTCTCCACGGGGTCGAGGAAGAAGAGGGAGGCCATGACGAAGATCATGGCGTCGCCGAAGCGGTAGAAGATGATGAAGGCGAGGATGGCCCAGAAGCCGCGCTGACGGAAGAACGTGGCGAAGGCGTCGCCCATGGGCGTGCCGGCCACCTGCCAGCGAATCAGCAGCCACAGCGGGGGAAGCAGCACGACGCCGGTGAGGACCTTGAACGTCTCGTTCCACACTTCACCGGTCTGGTCGAAGCGGTCGGGGATGTAGCCGGGGAAGCTGATGAACAGCGCGTGGCCCGCGAGCTGGACGAGGCCGTTGCAGAAGTAGTAGAGGACGACGCCGGTGACGAGGACGGCGGCCGTGCGGTAGAGGTTGTGGGTGCGTTCGGACGGGTGGGTGGGGACCGCCGGGACGTCCGTGGGCGGTCGGGGCAGGAAGTAGAGGTTCCAGAGCGTGCCCAGGGCGTAAAGCCCGGCACAGATGCCCAGAGCGACCGACCACGCGGCCTGCTGGCCGAAGGCGAAGGCGGCGACGAGGTAGCCGCCGAGGTAGATGATCACCGAATCAAGGAACAGCCGGCCGAGACGCGACGACGCGGCCATGACGCCGGAGAAGGCGGCCTGCTGCTTCTTGTTCAGCGACATCAGGTACAGCCCGTCGCAGGCGATGTCGTGGGTGGCGGAGAAGGTGGCGATGAAAAACAGGGCCGCCAGCGTGAGCGCCCACCAGTAGGGGGTGAGCAGGGCGATGGTGGTGAGGATGAGCGTGGCGGCGATGCAGAACTCCATCGCCAGCGTCCAGCGGCGCTTCGTGGAGTTGAGGTCCACCAGGGGGCCCCAGGTCATCTTCAAGGCCCACGGAAGGGCCGCGAGGCTCGTCCAGGTGGCGATGGCGAGGTTGTCCACGCCCAGCGACTTGTAGACCGGCCCGAACAGCGAGGTCACCACGCCGTTGGGGAGAAACTGCATGAAGTACAGCACCGGGACGAAGAGCCAGGGGTTGACGTGGTACGGCGGGGCGGACGGGGGGGGCGCGGGCGAGATGTCGCCGGACCGGCTGGCGTCTTGAGACGGGGGGGAGAGCTGGGTCAAAGGGGGGCTCCGCGGGTCGGTTCCGGGGGATGCGGTCTTCTATAAGACTGCACGGGACAATCTACCCGAGGACGCGGCCGAGTCCACCGAGGGGTGGGCTTGGGGGGCGGCAAGTCCGCGGCGAGGCGGGGCCTGTGGTAAAACGATGACAAGTGGGGCTTTTCGGCTTCCTTTGAGCGACGGAATCGCGCATACTTGTTTACTGTTTTCATCCGTCGGGTGAAACGATTGAGAAGGTCAAGCGTCAGGAGGCGTTGATGCGCAGGCTCCTCAAGCGTGGCGTGGGCGTTCTCGCAGCGGCCTGTGGCTGGACCGTTGGCGGCGTGTTTCTGACGGACGGGTCGTTCGCGTGGGGGCAGCACCGCGTCACGGTGAATCCGAACGTCCGGCACCAGACGGTCGAAGGGTGGGGCTCGTTCCTTCGGCGTGCGGACACGGCGACGCTGACGGCCTGGCGCGACCTCGGGCTGAACATCATGCGGATGCAGATCGCCAAGAACACGCTGGTGGCCAGCCCGACGGACTGGCGGATCCGCGTGCCGCTGGGGCCGAACCTGCAGGAGAATGTGGCGAAGTTCAACATGAACGTGGGGACGGCGGGGAGTTTCGTGGACGTGGCGGGGTTCGGGATGAACGCCCAGTGGCTGGCGGCGAACGTCTGGGAGCCGTCGCGGTTCAAGCTGATCGCCGACGCGTGGACGCCGCCGCACTGGATGAAGGGGCCGACGGGCTTTTCCCAGCAGTGGGTGGGCAACCCGTCGTGGAACTCTCCGGCGCGGCCGACGCCGTGGCTGAGCAACGAGTACAACCACTGGGTGGGGGGGACGTACTTCCACAGCTACACGGGCGACAGCATCGGCGGGCGGCTGCGTACGGAAGACCCGGTGGTGATGCAGGAGTACGGGCGGTACTTCGCGGCGTACATCAAGGCGTGGGAGCAGCGGTACGGGGTGCCGATCCACAACATCTCGATTCAGAACGAGTCGGGGTTTGAGAACCCGTTCGACTCGATGACGCTGATGTCGACCGCGACCGGGGCGAACGACCCCAACCAGTATGCCTTGGCGCTCAAGAGCGTGAAGGACGCGTTCACGGCGCAGGGGATCACGACGAAGGTGAGGGGGCCGCACTTCGCGTCGCTGCGGGAGAACCCGCAGAATCCGTGGGCGTTCCTGCACCAGATGAACATGATCAACGCGGTGAAGAACCACCCCGACCGCACGCTGATCGACTTCCTCTGGGCGTACACGAGCAACTTCTATGACGGGCTCAGCGAGGGGTCGGTGATGAACGTGGCGGCGTACTGGCGCGGGCGGAACAACGTGCCCGGGCCGTGGACGCACTGGGCGCCGATGGGGGGCGTGGGGGCGGACGGGAAGCAGAACTGGTTCGTGGAGACGGGCGACGGTCCGGACACGTGGCTGACCGGTCCCGGGGGCACGCCGGGCAACGGGGCCATCACGGTGGCGCTGAAGATGCACAACGCGATGGTGCACGGCAACGCGTCGGCCTACCTGTACTGGGACTTCATCGACGGCACGACGTCCCCCACCGAGCACAGCCTGCTGGGGTCGCAGCAGGTGAACAACCCCACCGCGAGCCGCAAGTATTCGGCCTTCGGGCAGTTTTCGCGGTTCGTGCGGCCGGGCGCGGTGCGGGTGGATGCGCTGTTCACGGGCGGCGTGACGAGCATCCTGGGCAACAGCGAGTACGACACGCTCAACTCGGTGAACGTCTCGGCGTACCTGCACGACGAGGACCGGACGCTCACCATCGTGCTGCTGAACATGCTCAGCACGTCGCAGTCGGTGACGCTGGACATCCCGTCGTCGCTGGGGATGACGCAACTGACGGTGCACCGCACGACCGGGACGCAGAACCTGGCCAACCTTGGGACGGTGCAACTGCTGACGGCGTCGGGGCTGACGCAGAGCGTGACGGTGACGCTGCCGGCCTACTCGGTGGTGACGCTGACGGGGCGGACGTTTGTGGTGATTCCCGAGCCGTCGGGGGCGGCGGCTTCGCTTGTGGCGGCGATGGGGCTGCTGAGCATCCGCTGGCGCCGGGGCGGGCTCGGGTGAGTCGCGCGGCGCAGGGTCAGAGGGGGGGGTTCAGCGGTAGCTGCCGTCGATGAGGCCCATGCGGTAGGTGTAGAAGCCGGGGGGTGGCGTGGTGAGGTTGCGGTCGTCTTCGCGGGCGAGGATGACGGTTCCGGAGATGGTCGCGGAGAGGGCGGCGTACACCGAGTGCAGGCGGACAAAGTCGGAGAGGGTGAGGTTGCCGGAGCAGTAGACCAGGCCATTGACCAGCGTGGGATATTCGTCGGTGTTGCTGGTGTTGCTCATGGCCGGGCCGCGGCTGTAGGGGTAGGGGACGCCGGGGGGGTTGAAGTTGACCCCGCCGATGCTCTCGCGGAGGTTGCCGCTGTCGGTGCGCCAGGAGAGGTTGCCCTGGACGAGCAGGGCGGGGAGGTCGGCGCGGACGGGTTCCCAGTGGAGGGTGCCGGTGAGGTTCACGGTGGAGGCGTTGAGCACGATGATGGTGCCGACGATGCGGGAGTTGCCGATGGTGAGCGCCTGTCCGCCGGCGTTGATGACGTAGATGCCGTTGGGGTTGGTGGGTCCCCAGGGGTTGTGCAGCGGGGAGACGAGGGCGCGGCCGAAGTTGCGGTTGCCGGCGGAGCCCGGGAGCAGGTTGTAGTGGATGGGTGAGGCGATGGCGGTGTAGTGGCTGAAGACGTCGGCGGCCGGGAACATCTTGGGCGGGCGGAGCGGGAAGGCGTGGCCCGTGTGCCCGGTGCAGCCGATGGTGAGCGTGGCTTCGAGGTCGGCCTGGACGTTGTTGCCGGTGACGGTGGAGAGGATGGCCCCGTTGGCGGAGATGACGCGGCCGGGGCCCTGGACGGTGGCCTGGTTGAACGTGAGGGTCGCGCCGACGGCGATGTCGGCGTTGAGGCAGCTCAGGGGGCTTACCCGCACGGGGCCGAGCGTGGCGGTGAGGGTGGACTGAGCGGAGCCGTAGCGTCCGACGGAGGTGACGATGACGGGGTCGGTGTCGCGGCGGGTGAGGGCGTCGTAAGGACTGGTGAGGTGGACGGTGAAGCGTCCCTGGCCGGGGCCGAAGGCGGCATCTTCGAAAACGGGGGAGTCTTTGAAGGTCGCCCGCCAGTTGGGTGTGGCGGCAAGGCGGGCCCGTGCGGCGTCGATGCCTGCGGCGGCGGCGAAGCGTGCCTGGGCGTGGTCGGACCGCAGGGAGGCGACGCGGGCCGAAGACTGCAACACGGCCAGCCCGCCGAGCGCCAGCGCGGTGACCACCGTGCCGACGAGCAGGGCGGGCAGGTACAGCGAGCCGCGCGGTGCTCCCGGTCGGCGGCCTTGGCGGACGCGGGGACCGGTCCGGACGGCGGATGGGGGGCGGTCGGGTGGGCTAGTCATCGGCGGCTTTGAGTGACGATGCGGTGGCCAGGACGCGGCCGAACCGGGAGACGGTGACCACGACCCGCTTGAGGCCCTGGTCCGTCAGTGACGACAGGGCGGGGTTGTCCGGCTGGACGTTGACGACTTCGACGGTGCGGACCCAGCCCGGTTCGCTGGTGAGAGGCTGGCCGTCGCGGCCGCGGGGGGGCGACTCGCTGAACTGGTGGTAGGCGTCGATGTGGATGAGACCGGTGCGGCTGAGCAGGCTGCCGACGTTGGCGGTGATGATGCCCACGAGCGGCGGGCCGCCCGGCGGCGGGTACGGGCTGCGCAGCACCTCGTCGAGCATCGCTTCGGCCATGCGCTGGGCGGCTTGTTGCTCGCGCAGCTGTCGGTGGCTGCGGGCGACCAGGCCGGTCGCTTCCATGGCCGCCGCGGTGACCAGGCACACGACCAGCAGCGCCAGCATGGCTTCGACGAGCGTGAAGGCCCGACGGGGCCGGCCGTGCACGGCATGGCGGTTCGACGGGATTCGGTCGTGCGGCAACCGGCGGTCGTGGCGGGTTGGTGCAGCGGAGGGGGTCATGGCACATCGGGCCGATTGGGCAGTCGGATGTGGTGCGTCACGACGGCCGCGCCGGGCGCGGAGGGGACGAGACGGACGGACAGGCTGTCGAGCCGCGGCGTGGCCGGGGCCACGGGGGCGGCGTTGCGTGTGCCTGCGACGAAGCCGTGCACCTCGAACAGGACGGCGCCCGCCGTGGCGATAAAGCTGGCACCGCCGGTGGCAGAAAAGGCGGCCTTGCCCTGCGCGGCGGGGGCGCTGTCGGTCCACTGGACGAAGGCGGGTGTGGTGGTGCCGACCGGGGCGAGGACGATCGCGTATCGGTTGGCCGCGGAGAGCGACGGCGGGGCGACGAACGGGAAGTCCACCCAGGCCGGAGCGAGCGGCAGGTCGGCGGCATCCACCCGCTGGGTGAGCAGGATAGAGCTTCCGGGAAGGTTGCCCGTGGCGGTGCGGACCTGAAGCTGGACGGCCCCGGTCATGTCGGGGTTGCGGTACATGCGCACGCGGACGCGGCTGATGCGGAACGCGGCCGCGGACGACGTCACCGACGGGACGAAGGTCTGCGCGATGTGGCTGGCCGGGGACACCGGGCGGACGGAGGCCGCCGAGGTGGGGGTGAAGGCGTCGATGAGCTGTTCCTCCACGTTCATCGGGGTCAGCTCGAGGGGCCGTGCGAGGAGATGAGGCGTGAAGGTGAGCTCGGCGACGCGCTGGATGAGCACGCGCGGCGCGCCGTAGGGCTCGTCGGGCGACGTGGCGTATTCGCGAAGAAAGGGCGTGTGGGGCGTGCCCGACCAGCGGTAACGGACGCGGTCGGGCAGGCCGTCTTCGGAAGCGTCGGGGATGAGCAGTTCAAGGTCGGTGGGCGAGAGTTTGTGAACCGACCAGGCGCGTTGGAGGTCGGCGGCCAGCTCGTCGATCCCGGCGGTGGCGCGCAGGCCTTGTCGCGGTCCGGTCTCGACCGACGGGTTGACCGCCGACGCGACGAAGAGCGTCATCGCCAGCAGGCCCAGCACGATGCTGGCGATGCCGGTGACCATGAGCATTTCGACGAGCGTGAAGGCGCCGCGCCGATGGGGCAGGCAGGCGGTCGTCGGCCGGCGGTCCGGGGGCGGGATGGGCGGACGGGTCGGCATGGCGGCGGTGGCGCCGGGTCAGTGGGCGTTGGGTCAGGGGACGATGGTGACGGCCGCCGACGGGGCGTCGAGCTGAATCACACGCGAGACCGGCCCACAGCTCAGCTCGACCTTGCCGTAGGCCAGCGGCACGCCTCTGGAAGAGAAGGTGATGGACTCGGCGTCCCGGCCGACGCTGTCGCTGAGGGCGACGTAGGTGACGGCCGCGGGGAGCGTGCCCCAGCCGCGGCGGACGATGAGCCGCCCGTCCGGGAGCCCGACGACGCACCAGCCGCCGACGTTGCCGGGCGGGCTGTTGAACTCCAACGACACGGGGCGTTCCTGTGCCCGCGAGGCCGTGCGGGCCAGCTCCAGGTCGGCCAGCAGGAGCTGGGCGAGTGCGTCCACGCTGCGATGCCGCGCGGAGCGGTCGAAGCGGGAGGTCGCCAGCCCTGCAAGCACCGCGATGATCGCCAGTGTCAGCAGCAGCTCGACCAGCGTGAACGCGGCATGGGTTGGGTGCGACGGCCGGGCCATGGTCGCCAGAGAGAGCGGGTCTGCCCCGTCAAGCCCGACGCCGCGTCCGGGCGTTCCGGGACGCGGCGTGGGGGAAGCTGTCGGCAGGGGACGGCCTAGTAGCTGGAGTACAACGTGCCGCGGGCGTCGGTTTCGGTGGTCGTGTTGGCGCGGATGGTGCCCGTGGCGGGGTCATAGATCCAGCCGACGCCGGCCTCGGTGGCGTTGGCGGCGATGTCAATGCCCGTCGCGCCCTTGCGCGTCCCCACGGGCAGCGGCGGGACGGACCGCAGATACGGGCCGTAGATGAAGGCGCCCGTCCGCGTCGTGCTGACGTTGCCGTTTTCGTCGGTGAACTTGGTGAGCTGGTCCACGATGTTCGCGGCGGACGGGAAGGCGCCGCCGTGCTCCGTGGCGTACAGGTCGATGGCCGTGCGGAGGATCTTCAGGTTGCCCTGAAGTGCGGAATCGCCAGCACCCGAAGCCCCGCGCGACAGCCGCGGGATGGCGATCGCGGCAAGCACACCGATGATCACGATGACGATCACCAGTTCGATGAGGCTGAAACCCTTGCGCTGCATAAGCTGCTCCACCTTCTGAAGTCCCGCCGGACTCCGCCCCTCGACGCGGACCGCCCGGCCTCATCGGTATCGGCAGGGCCATGGTGCACCTGAAGCTACGGGGCGGATTGCCCCGGTCGGGTCGGACCGTCCGATAACGGGAGGGTGACGCGGTACCCGTCGCGTTCGAAGGTGGCCGAGTCGCGCGCGATGTGCACGAGTTCCCAGCCCTCCACGCCTTCGCCGAGCCGGACCATGCGGTCGGAGACGAGCACCATCCCCCCCGAGCCGCTCCCGACGATGGCGCGGAGCCGGTGGCGGGTCGCGAAGGCCTCGGCGGCGAGCCGCCGCGGGCAGGACTCGGTGGTGTCGGGCGGCGGCTCCACGGCCGCGACCTGCGCACGCTCGAAGTGAAATGGGTCGCGTCGGTGGGCAGATGCCGGCAGTCGCTGCTGCAGCGATCGGAGCCGGGCCTGAACGCCGGGAGCGCCCCAGCCGCGGGTCGCGGCGGGAAGGACGGCGGGTTCGGCCGCACCGTCCCTGGGCGGTGGTGCGGCGGCAGAACCGGGCGGGGCGGAACCTGTTGTCGCGGAACCTGTTGGCACAGAACCTGTTGGCGCAGAACCGGGCAGGGGGGCGATCGGGCCGGGCGGCAGACGGCGCGGGTCCGGCCTGCCGGGTTCGACGACACCGGAGCCGGCGGCCCGTGCGGCGGCGGGCGTAGCGCCGTCGTCCGGTCCCAGGAGCAGGCGGTCGGCCGCGAGCAGCGTCAATCCGCCGACCAGCACGACCACGAGCATGGTCTGTCGGGATGTGAGCTTCATCGGCCACCTCGCTCGAAGCTGGCGCGGGCGGAGGTCCCGGCGGCCTGCGGGTTGGGGCCCGCGACACCCCGCTCGCCGGCAGCACCTTCCGCGATCGGTACCCAGAGCAGGTCGGCGGAGATCAGCAGGTGTGTCTCGGTGGCGGGAGAGGCGACGATCTCGAGCGACCGGAGCAGGACGTCGGGCATCTCGGTGCGCAGCCGCTGGAGCGTCTGACGGAGTGCGGGGAAGTCGCCGCGCGCGGTGAGTCGGAGCGGGACGACGCGTCGGCCGGCCACGGTGTCGCCCTCGGCCGGCTCGATCGACTCCACCGTCAGGCCGTCGGTCCGGGCGAGCTGGAGGAGCCATTCGACGCGGCGGGAACGGTCCTGTTCGGCCCAGCATGTGTGATGAAAGCCTTCGAGCTGCTCGCGAAGCCTCCGCAGCTCCGCCTGTCGGACGGAGAGGCTTCGGGCCAGCGTGGAGGCGACCTCACGTTCGCTGCGAAGGCCCTGGACGGTGGCCTCACGCGTCAGCCACCGCTCGCGAGCGGGGCCGATCACGCCGAAGTACAGCCCGGCCGTCACGGCCAGCAGAGTCGCTGTCCCGATCAGGTCGAGCTTCCACGCGGAGAGCCGGGAGGTCGTCATGGCACACCTCCGGCGGTGGCGGGTAAGGCGACGGGGCGGCCCGCGGGGGCTGAGCCGTCGGTCCCGGGCACGTCGAGCAGGACGCAGTCCAGCTCGAAGGCGACGGCATCGTCGCCGGACGTGCCGTCACGCCCGGTACGTCGAAGTTCGACGCGGTCGAAAAGGCCGGATTCGCGGAGCTGCGCGGAGAGCCGGGCGAGGCCCGACTCGGAGCGGGAAGCGCCGCGCAGGTTCAGGACGAAGTGTTTCGGCTCGCGTTCGGACCCGGAGGCTCGTGGCGCTGCGCTGGTGATGCCGACGGGGCGCAGCGGGTCGATGCCGGTGCCGCGGAGGCTGAGCTGGCGCAGCACCGTGTCGCGGTCAACGGCGTCGGCGAGGAAGGCCAGCAGGATCGAGAAGTCGGGCTGATCCACAAGAGTCTGCCGCGTGTCCACCGCGAGCCGGAGCCGGGAAATCTGCGTCGCGAGGCGTTGCAGGGCAGCGCGTGTGTCGTCGTTGCGGACTTTGAGAGCGGCCAGTTCGGTGGCCACCCCCTCAGGGTCGGCCGCCCGCAATCCCCAGTACACGCCGGCACCGATGGACGCGACGGCGGTGTACAGGGTGAGCGCTGTGAGCCACCCCCGGCACCGCCGCTGCAGACGCAGCCGTTGCCGATAGGCGGCGGGGGCGAGGTTGAGCCGGCCGCGGGGCCGCGATGGCGTGCTGGAGGGGGTCATGCTTCCTCCTCCAGCAGGGCAAGGCCAAGGGCGAGGTCGAAGCGGCTGGGGAGAGCCTCCATCAGGCGCATGGCCAGCTCGGCCGAGGCGCAACGGGCCAGCGGCTGGAGCTGCAGCGGCGTTGCCGCCAGCAGGCTGTCGAGGGCCGGCGGCTCGGCGAGCTCGCCCGAGACAAGCACACGCTGAACGGTGATGCCCCCGAACGACCGCGGGACGCACGTCAGGGTATCCTGGACCTCCTCGAGCAGGCGGACGAGGCCGCGACGGTTGTCCGGCCGCAGCCCGCCGGGCGTGTCGAGCAGGCGGTGATAGATGACCGAACCGGTCTCGGCGAGGGTGAGGCTGTTGGCGGCCTCTCCGCACCGCAACACCGCCACGGGACGCTCGAAGACGCGGACGAGCCGGGAGACGGCGGTCATCGGGGCGAAGAGGCCGGTCACGTCGAAGCCGCAGCGCTCGAAGGGTCGGATGGCGTCGTAGGCGGCCGTATGCGGCAAGGTGGCGACGAACGCCCGGCCGGGCAGCGACGGGGCGGTCCATGCGGTGAACTGAAGGGCGTCGGCCGACACGTGCAGGGCGTCTGCGATGCAGCGGGCCAGTTCTTCGTCGTCGGCGGGGGCCTTCTCGAGCACATCGGTTGCGACACAGCGGTCGTCGAGCAGCAGGCGCAGGTCGCGTCCGATGAAGCCGCAGCGCTGCAGCACGCCGCCGACGACGTGGGCTGTCGCGTCGGCGGCCAGCCCGGGCGGGAGACGCACGTCGGCGCTGGCCGCGACGTCCCAGCCGTTGCGGCTCCAGCGGAGCTGGACGGCCCGGACGCAGGCGGCGTCGAGCTGAAGGCCGATGGGGGTGACGCGTCGGAAGGTCATCCGGCCCCTCCCTGTGCGGCGGTGATCAGGTCGAACATCGGCAGGAAGATCGACACCGCGATGAATCCGACAATCAGGCCGAGCACGATCAGGATCGTCGGCTCGAGCAGCCCGGTGAGCGTCTTGACGAGCTGGTCGTTTTCCTCGTCCAGGAAGTCGGCGAGCTGGCACAGCGGCGCACCGAGCTGGCCGGACATCTCCCCGTTGCGGACGGCTTCCTGCACGGGCGCGACGATGAGGTCGGAGCTGTCGAAGACGCTGGAAAGCGGTTCCCCGCGCGAGACGGCGTCTTCGGCCCGCGCGAGCAGCCGGGCGTAGCCGGTGCTGAGCGTGCCCTCGCGGGTGAGCGAGAGGCTTTCCAGCAGTGGGACTTTGGATTCCAGCAGGGTCCCGAGCATGCGGGCGATGCGTGCACAGGCGAGAGACCGGGCGAGGTCGCCCAGTTTGGGCATGCGGAGCACCAGCGTATCGATGCGGTCGCGCAGGCCGGGCTGTCGTCCGGCCACGACCGCGGCCGCCGCGAGAAGCCCCAGCCCGGCGAGCCCCGCCAGCCAGTGCTCGCGCAGTGCGGTGCTGGCCCACATCACGGCTTGCGTCGTGGCAGGGAGCGGGGTGTCGAGCGAGGCGAAGAGGCCTTCGAACCTCGGCAGGACGAACAGCAGCATGGTCAGCAGGACGGCGCCGCCAAGGGTCATGAGCATGCACGGGTAGACCAGCGCCGACGACACCGCCGACCGCAACCGCAGTTGTCGCCTCGACAGCTCGGCGAGGCGGGTCAGCATCACGGTCATGTTGCCGGAGCTTTCGGCGGCCGCGACGAGGGCCACCGCGACGCGGTCGAAGACGCCCGTGGCGCGCATCGACGCCGAGAGCGGCGTGCCTTCTTCGACGTCGTGCCGGAGACGCGCGATCACGCTCTGAAAACCGGCGTGGCGGGTCGTGCGCTCGACGGCGTGCAGCGCCTGCGACAGCGGTGTGCCGGTGGCGACGAGCACCTGCAGCTGACGGGCCAGCGTGGCCGTCAGCCGCAGTCTCTGCCCGCGGGAGAGCGAGGGCGGCTGGCCGGCCGACGACGCCGCTGCGCCGGCCGGGAGGTTGTGGCCGCCGGAGAGGTCGGGGCGACGGCCGGTGCGGTCGTTCGGGTCGGGCGGGGCGTCCGAACCGGCCCTGCGGGCGACCACGCTGCCGGAGCCGGCGCGGCCGTGCGTCACCGCAGCGGTGGCGGCGTCGCGGCGGGGCAGGCCGGCGGGGGTGAGGTGACGTCGGCTGAGCAGGTTCATGCGGCCTCCGTTGCGGCCCCGGGGCCGTTGGACGAAGAGGACGGGGGTGCGGCGGCCGGTTCGCCGTCCGCCGATGCCGCGCTGCCTGTGGGCATCGCGTTGTCCGCAGGGGGCGCGTCCGCCGCGGCGTCCTCGTCGTTGTGGGTGACACGGAGGACTTCTTCGAGTGTGGTGCGCCCGGCGACGGCCATGAGCACACCCTCTTCCCGGAGGGTCTGGATGCCGCGATTGCGGAGGTGCTCGCGCAGCT
This sequence comes from Tepidisphaerales bacterium, assembly GCA_046299715.1. Lineage (GTDB taxonomy): Bacteria > Planctomycetota > Phycisphaerae > Tepidisphaerales > Tepidisphaeraceae > JBBRUM01. The sequence goes on from JBKBHU010000018.1 coordinate 69,107, forward strand.
CGTGGACGGGCCGGTTGCGGGCGATGAGCCGCCGAAGCGCGGGGGTCACCTCCATGACCTCATAGATGCCCACGCGTCCGCGGAAGCCGGTGTCGTGGCACTTGCGGCACCCCTCGCCCTTGCGCATGGGCCGGGGCGAGCGGGTGGGCAAGCCGGCTTCCTCGAGTTCGGCGGGCGAGGGGAAGTAGTTGACCGCGCAGTCGGGGCAGACGGTGCGGGTGAGCCGCTGGGCGATGACGCCGACCAGGGCCGACGAGAGCAGGTATGGTTCGACGCCCATGTCGATGAGTCGGGTGACGGCGCCGGCCGCGTCGTTGGTGTGCAGCGTGGCCAGGACGAGGTGGCCGGTGAGAGCGGCCTGGACGGCGACGCGCGCGGTCTCCTCGTCGCGGATCTCGCCGATCATGATGATGTCGGGGTCCTGCCGCAGGATGGACCGCAGCGCGCGGGCGAAGGTCAGCCCGATGGACGACTGGACCTGGATCTGGTTGACCAGCTCGAGCTGGTATTCCACCGGGTCCTCGACGGTCATGATGTTGACCTCGGGGTTGCGCAGCAGGTCCAGGGCCGAGTAGAGCGTGGTCGTCTTGCCCGAGCCGGTGGGACCGGTCACCAGCAGCAGGCCGTGGGGCCGCTCGAGCATGCGGCGGAATCGGGTCAGCGACTCGAGTCGCATGCCCAGGTCTTCCAGTTTCACCCGCAGGTTCTGCTTGTCGAGGATGCGGCAGACCAGCTTTTCGCCCAGCAGCGTGGGCATGGACGAGACGCGGACGTCGATCTCGCGGCCTTCGGCGATGATGCGGATGCGGCCTTCCTGCGGCAGGCGTTTCTCGGCGATGTCCATCTTGCCGATGACCTTGACGCGGCTGACGATGGCGGCGTGCATGCCGGCCGGGGGTCGCATGAGGTCGCGCAGGACGCCGTCGATGCGGTAGCGGATGCGGCAGGTCTTTTTCTCCGGCTCGATGTGGATGTCGGAAGCGCCGTCGCGGACCGCCGTGAGCAGCATCACGTTGACGAGGTTGACGATCGGGCTGCCGGCGACGAGCTTGTCGAGGTCGGTCACAGGGCCCTCGTCCACGGCCTCGCGGTCGACCACGTCCACCTCGGCCTCGGAGAGCGTGGTGAGGAACGAGTCGACGTTGACGTCACCGCCACGGTACTTGGCGATGTACTCGCGGATGTTGGCCTCGAGGGCGAGCACGGGCCGGATACGGCAGCCGGTGACCAGCCGCAGCCGGTCGATCTTCGGCAGGCTCTGCGGCTCGGAGAGCGCGACCGTGAGCGTGTCCCGGACGCGGAACATCGGCACCGCACACAGCCGCGTCGCCTCCTCCTCGCCCAGCAGTGGAAAGACGGCCGGGTCGAGCAGCCCGTGACGGAGCACCACGCCCGGGACGCCGAGCGTCTCGGAGAGCGCTTCGACCATGGTCTGCTGGCTGATGACGCCCTGGGCGACGAGCATTTCGCCGAGGCGGGCGCCCGTGGCCTTCTGCTCGGCCAGCGCCCGCGAAAGCTGCTGCTCGGAGAGGGCGCCCTTCTGCACCAGCGATTCGCCGAAGCGTTTCGCAGGCCGGGGCCCGACGGAGAGCGGGGCCGCATAGGGCGCCAGCGCGGCGGCCGGGGCCGGTGCGTCGGACGCTGCGACAGCGGGTGCGGCGTCGGCGTTCAGCGGCACCGGCTGCGCGGAAGCTGGGGTGGCGGCAGCTTTCACAGGAAGCTCCTTGCCGCGGCGTTGGCGTCGGCGTGAAACTCCAGCCCCGCGTCGCAGCCGGTCGCGACGAGCGCTTCTTTGACGACCCCCGCGACGCCGCACACCTTGAGCGACAGCCCCAGCGCCCCCGTTTCGTCGGCGGCGTCCATCAGGGCTTCGAGCCCGACCGAATCGACGAACGGCACGGCTTCGAGGTCGAGCACGACACGTCCCATCGACTCCTGGAGTGCGGTGCGGAAACACCGCATCAGCCCGTCCGCCGACGCCCGGACCAGCGGGCCACTGGGGCGAAGCACCGTCACCGCGCCGACCTTGTGCTGAGCGATGTCCATGGGGTGGGCAGCG
>JBKBHU010000019.1:0-70370 GCA_046299715.1 Tepidisphaerales bacterium
CCTGCCCCCTGCCCGAACCCCCATTCTCCCCCGGCCAACCGTCTCCCCCCCTACACACGCACCTTGACCACCACTTTTCGCACCTTCATCGGCCTCTCCGCCGCCAGCAGCGGCATGTGCACGTCTTCCGGGAAGAAGATGGCCAGGTAGCCGGCGGGGACGGTCAGCCGGTGCGTCGGCGGGCGGGTCACCCGGTAAAACCCCACATCCGCCGCCGGGTCGAACGGCCCGTCCGGCTCGCACTGCTCCAGCGGCACCACCCCCATGCACTCCGTGCCTGAGAGCACGAGCTGGATGTCGGCGTACTTTCGGTGTGCTTCCCATCGGCCCGCATCGCCCCAGCGCGTCTCGTTCTCCTGCAGCAGGGCAAAGACGTCTTCCCCGTGCACGGGATAGCGCCCGACGGGCAGCGAGGAGAAGTCGGTTTCACGGCAATACCGCAAAGCCAGCAGGAACCGCGGCGAGAGCGCCCCGTACCGCACCGCATCCGCCAGCGACGTGAACACCATCCGACGCCTCCTCTCCGGCCCTTCCCCCGCCCTCGTCACACGAGCTGGTCCAGCCCGCTCAGACCGACCACCTCATGACTGAAGAACGGCTCGGCGTAAGCGACGCCGAGACGGGTCCCGAAGTACGCGTTGACCGTCTTGACCATCGCCGGCGGGCCGTCGGGGCCGAACTGACTCGCGTAGCAGCCGCACGCCGCCATCTTGACGTCGATGAACCGCGAGATGTCGATGCAGAACGTCGGCTGAAAGCTCATCCGCAGGTGCGTGCAGAAGTAGTAAAGGATGCGCTTGGGATGCCACGGCTCGCCGGGGATGTCCGTCTTCGTGAGCTTGGCGTCGAAGCGGGCGTCTTCGGCGATGCGCGTGACCGCCACATGGTCCGGGTGGGCGTCCACCGGGTAAGGCACGAACAGCGTCTCGGGGCGGTGCCGGCGGATCACCGCCGCCAGCGCGTGCCGCGCCTCGAGGCTGTGCACGACGCGACGGTTGGGCAGGCCCAGAAGTGTCCGCTCGACGCCCAGCAGTTTCGCCGCGGCGGCGGCCTCGGCCGCCCGCACCTCCGGGCTTCCCCGCGGCGTCGGCTCGCCGTTGGTCATGTCCACCAGATGCACCGTGTGCCCCTGCGACCGCAGCAACGCCACCGTGCCGCCCATGCCGAGCTCCTGATCATCCGGATGCGGGCCGATCACCAGAAAAGTCATGTTCCCCGATGTCTCCTGCGTCCTCGACGCTGCGACCGCGCCGCCGCCTTCCCCCGGGCCCTCACGTCGGGTTGCGGGCCGTCACCTCGGCGTACACCTTCTCCAGCTCCTCGATCATCACGCGCACGTCGAACCGGGCCAGTGCGTGCTCCCGCCCGGCCTCGCCCATGCTCTGCCGCAGCGACGGGTCTTCGAGCAACGTCACCAGCCGCTCGGCCAGCTCGTCCTGCTCGAACGGCGGCACCAGAAAGCCGCTGACCCCGTGCTCCACCGCCTCCCTCGCCCCGTCGATGTCGTACGTCACCACCGGCTTGCCCGCCAGATGCCCCTGCGGCAACGCCCTCGCCAGCCCCTCCCGCCGCGACGGGTGCACCACGATGTCCATCGCGCCCATCAGCGAGGGCACCTGCTCCGGCGGGACCATCCCCGTGATCAGAAACTTCGACCGCAGGCGCATCTGGTCCATCCGCGCCTGGAAGTGCTCCCGCAGCACGCCGTCGCCCACCCACAGGAACCGCACGTTGGGGTACATCGACACCAGACGCGGGGCGATGTCCAGCAGGTCGTCGTGCCCCTTCATGTGGAACAGCCGAGCCACCGTGCCGATCACCACTTCCTCCGGCTCGATGCCCAGCCGGTCACGCATCACCTCCGGCGGGACGTCCGGCTCGAGAAACGGCCGGGTCTCCATCCCCGAGTAAATCGTCACGTACTGGTCGGGCAGGCCCACCCCCGCCGCCAGCGACTGCTCGCGCATCGCGTCGGCCACGCACACGATCTTGTGGGTCAGCGGGGCCGCCTGCCGCTCGAGCATGCGGTAGACGTGGTTGACCACACGCGAGGACGACGCCGTGAACGACAGCCCGTGGATCGTGTGCACGATGCCCGGCACCTTGACCGCGTCGGCCGCCCAGCGGCCGAGGATCCCCGCCTTCGACGAGTGCGTGTGCACGACGTCCGGTCTGATCTCCGCCAGCACCTGTTTCAGCCGCAGGTACGTGCGAAAGTCCTTCACCGGCAGGATGGACCGCTTCATTTCGTCGATGACGATGACGCGGTAGCCCCCCGTCTTCGCCCGCAGCATCAGCGACCCTTCCGGGCCTTCGGCCGGGCCGGTGATCAGCGTCACGTCGTGGCCAAGGGCGTGCTGTCCCTCGCACGAGAGCAGCGTGTTTTCCTGCGCACCGCCGATGATCAGCCGCGTGATGACGTGCGCGATCTTCATGTCCGCCCGGTCACGTTAAACCAGGTCCCGCCCCCCCGCCAGCCGGGGTTCCGCGGAGCCGGCAGGCCACACTAGCATCGGCCATGAAGCGAAAGCGGGGCGAGGCGATCTGGCTGGCCGTCCTCTGGCCTCTCGGCGTCGTCACGCTCGCGGTCATCGTGCTGTGGACCGGCTGGATCACGGCCTCCACGCTCTCGGTGTGGTGGAACCGCCTGCTCGGCGGCTGACCGGCCAAGGCCCCCGCGTTTTGAGCCCGTCGCCGGCAACGCGGACGCGGCTGCCGAGTATCGCAGACTGTGACACCGCTGCGTACGGGTCCGTTCCTCCGCCTGCCCGCCGACCTCCCCTCCCGACGCCAGTTGCTCTCCGCCGCCTGCATCGCGGCCGCGGGGCTGCTCAGCCCGACCACGCGGTCGGCCACCTTCCACACATCAAGCGAGCCTTCCGCGACGTCGCCGCCTGCGGTGCCCCAGCCAAGCATCCCGCGGTGGCGCGGCTTCAACCTGCTGGAGCGGTTTTCCAGCGACTGGGGTCCGCCGCAGCCCTTCCGCGAGCTGGACCTCGAGCTGACCCGGACCTGGGGCTTCGACTTCCTCCGCATCCCGATGGACTACCGGTTCTGGGGCAGCCAGAGGGATTACTTCGAGTTCCGCGAAGCCGACCTCGCCGAAATCGACCGGCTCATCGGCCTCGCCCGGCAGTACCGGCTCCACGTGTGCCTGAACTTCCACCGCGCTCCGGGCTACTGCGTCAACGAACCCAAAGAGCCGACCGTCCTCTGGGACGACCCACGCGCCATGGACGCCTGCGAGCACCACTGGGAGCAGTTCGCCCGTCGGTACCGCGACGTGCCCGCCGCCGAGTTGAGTTTCAATCTCCTCAACGAGCCGGGCGAAGGCGTCCTGCCCGAGGTTTACGACCGCTTCTGCCGACGCATGGCCGCCGCCATCCGCCGCCACAGCCCCGACCGGCTCGTCATCGTGGACGGCCTCCGCTGGGGCACGCGTCCGCTCGAGTCGCTCTGGGACCTCTCGGTCGTGCAGTCCGGTCGCGGCTACGCCCCGTTCGGCCTCACCCACTACCGCGCCAGCTGGGTCCGCGGAAGCGACACGTGGTCGGTGCCGACGTGGCCGGGCGACGGCTGGGACGCCCAGCGTCTAAACCGCGAGGCGGTGGCCCCGTGGCGGGACTACCTCGCCCGCGGCGGGGCTGTTCACATCGGCGAGTTCGGGTGCTTCAACCGCACGCCCCACGCGGTGGCCCTCGCGTGGATGCGCGACCTGCTCTCGCTGTGGAAACGCGACGGCATCGGCTGGGCGCTGTGGAACCTCCGCGGCGGCTTCGGCGTCGCCGACAGCGACCGGCCCGACGTCGCCTACGACACGGTCCGCGGCGTGAAGGTGGACCGCGCCATGCTCGAGCTGCTGCAGTCGATGTGACCCCCCCCACCACCTCACGCCGCCCGACGCACCAGCGACAGGGGCTCGATGCGTTCAAAGCTCACCGACCACGGGTCCATCGCCCACTCCCGGGCCATCTGCCGCACCGACTCGGCCGAGAGCTGCGACACGTCCGACGTGTCCGGCTCGAACTGCCACGGCTGGCCGAGGTCCACGAACACCTCGCCGGTCGTGACGTCCACGCCGAACGCCCGTTCGATGCGGCCTTCCGTCGCCAGGGCCCACGCGTAGTAGCCGGCCGGCGTGTGGCTGGCCAGGTACATCGCCGTGCCGTTGCGGGAGAGGTGCTCGAGCAGCGGAATCAGCGTCTCGTCGCCGGCGTCCACGCACTCCACGGGCGTCGCCACCAGCCAGCCGTCGTGGTGCCCCAGCGACAGCCGTCGGGCGAAGTCGCGCTGCTGCCGCGTGATGTGCCGCGACTTCCGCGGGGTCAGCACCACCCCCATCGACTCGACCACGTCCTCCGGCGAGACCCCCCGCATCAGCAGAAGCGTCGCGTCCTCGGGCACCTTGAACGTCGCCACCGCCGGGGACGAAGGGGCCGGCATCGCCGTCCCGCCCCCCACCTCGGCCAGCACCGCCAGAATCGAACGACCCAGCGTCAGCGGCGTCGCCGACACCTCCACCGTCCGCCCCGGCACCGGCGTGAACAGCCCCGCGGCGTTACGCTGGCAGGGCGTCAGCCGGGCGGCATCTCCCACGACCAGCACTTCCACCCGCGACGCGTGGTCCACCGCCTGCGCGAACCGACGCAGCGACATGCCCAGCTTGCTCACCGCGCCGCACGCCACGCGCGGCTTCGCCCACAGCACCCGCCACACCGCCAGCCCCAGCACCCACCCCCACGGCCGTGGCGACAGCCGCACCACCGGGTCACACGACGCCCACACCCCCGAGAGCAGCCGCTCCCGTCGAACCACGAAGGTATCCCACGGCGTGGCGTAGATCACACACGACAGCTCGGCCGGCGCTGCCGCACGCGACGGCTCCCCGCCCGCGTCGGAAGCCGCCACCGTGGGCGGGGCACCCTCGGCACGGCTCGCGGGGTCGGTGGCGGACGGAGGTGGCGTCGCCGCGAGAGCTGGAGCTGCATCCGACCGCGGCAGGCCCGCATCGGCCCCCGTCCGGGCGACGGCACCCGGATGGCCGCGCCGGGCCACCTTTCGCAACAATTTGCTTATCGCCGCGGGCCGCTCGGAGGCGGGGCCGGGCTGGGTCGGCTGCTCGGACGCCACGTTGGACGTCATCGGCCGGAGACGGGGCCGACTGAGGGCGCTGCGCGCAGCGGAGCGTGCGACGCCGGCGCGGTTCCGGCCGCCCGCCGGGGGCCCGGCGGCCGCTACCATGCTGCCGTGCCCTTTGCCACGATCCCTGAGATCCTCGACGAGCTGCGGGCCGGGCGGATGATCGTTCTCGTCGATGACGAGGACCGGGAAAACGAGGGCGATCTGGTGATTGCCGGGGAGAAGTGCACGCCCGCGGCCATCAACTTCATGATCACCCACGGGCGCGGCGTGCCCTTCATCCCGACCACGGCCAAGCGTCTGGCCGAGCTCGGGATTTCCATGATGACCCGACGGAACACCGCCCGGCACGGCACCGCCATGGCCGAAACGGTGGACGCTTTGCGTGGCACCACGACCGGCGTATCGGCCTTCGACCGGGCCGCGACCGTCGCGGTGTTTGTGGACGACCACGCCCGCCCGGAAGACCTTGCCAGACCGGGCCATGTCATTCCCTTGCGGGCCGTGGAAGGGGGGGTGCTCGTCCGGGCCGGGCACACCGAAGCGATCGTTGATTTGTGCGTTCTTGCCGGGCTCAAGCCCGTCGGTGTGGGGTGCGAGATCATCGGCGACGACGGCGAGATGATGCGTCGCCCCCAGCTCGAAGCGTTCTGTGCCCGCCACGGGCTCAAGATGGCCACCATCGCCGACCTGATCCGCTACCGGATGCAGCGTGAGCGGCTGGTGAAACGCGTGGCCGCCCGCGACCTCACCACCCGCTGGGGCAACTTCCGGCTGTTCGTGTACGAGAGCCGGGTGGACGAGAAGCCGCACTTCGCCGTGGCCGCCGGAGGCATCGGGGAGTACGACGCGTCGGGCGTCGCCCCGGAGCAGACGCAGCCCGTGCTCGTGCGGGTGCACAGCGAGTGCCTCACCGGCGACGTGTTCGGCTCCGGCCGTTGCGACTGCGGCCCGCAGCTGGATGCGGCGCTTCGGCGTATCGCCGACGAGGGCCGCGGGGTGCTGCTGTACCTGCGGCAGGAAGGCCGCGGCATCGGGCTGGCCGCCAAGCTGCACGCCTACCGCCTGCAGGAACAGGGGCTGGACACGGTGGACGCCAACCTGCGGCTGGGGCTTCCGGTGGACAAGCGGGACTACGGCATCGGCAGCCAGATCCTGCGCGACCTGGGGCTGCGGCAGATCCGCGTGATGACCAACAACCCCCGGAAGATCTACGGGCTGGAGGGGTACGGGCTGACGGTGGTCGAGGAGGTTCCTTTACGCGTGCCTCCCGGGGAGGACAACCGCGCCTACCTGGATGCCAAACGCGTCAAACTCGGGCATCATCTCTGAGCTGCCGGATGACGCCGCTGGACACCCTCCCCGGTACGGTCGCCCGCGTGTGCGGTGACGCCATGGAACTCACGGCCGACGGGCCGGTGGGCGGGGTGAGGCTGCCGGCGGGGAGTTACGACGCGTACGTGCAGGCCGGGCGCTGGGGTCAGGAAAGTCAGGGCCGCTGGGTGCCGCTGCACGCCGGCACGCTGGTGCTGCACGGCACGTCGGGCCGGACGACGCAGGGCGCGACGCCGTTCGTGGCCTTGCGCCGCAGCGACCTGCCCGACGGGGTCGTGGTGCTGCACGTGCTCCCGCGGGGCGACTGGGAGATTCGGCTGCGGAGCGAGCCGGCGATGCACGGCATCGGGCCGCTGGTCGTGGAGTGGGGCTATTCCGGTGGTGGGGCGACGGCGCCGCCGGCCGTCGCGGTGCTCGGGGCCGATGACCCCGAATCGGCCGCGCCCGGAGTCCACCGCTGGTGGGCCCGACGCTTCGGGGCGCCCGCCAGAGCCGCTCCGGTGTGTTACAACACCTGGCTGGACCAGTTCGACAACCTCGAGCTGCCGCGTCTGCGCGCCCAGCTCGCCGCCGCGCGGTCGGTCGGGTGCGAAGTGTTCGTCATCGATGCCGGGTGGTTCGGCCACGGAAAGGGCGACTGGTTCGACGCCGTCGGCGACTGGGACGAGTCGGGCGTGCTGGACGTCGGGGCATGGGCGGATGAGGTCCGTGCGGCCGGGCTGGGGTTCGGGCTGTGGATGGAGCCGGAGCACGTCGGCCCGCGGGCACGGGTGCGGCAGGCCCATCCCGAGTGGTTCGCGGGCGGCGGGGCCCGGCTCGACCTGACCCTGCCGGCCGCGCGGGCGTGGCTGCGGGAACAGATGGTCCGGCTCATCGAGCGCTACCGGCTGTCGTGGCTGAAGGTGGACTTCAACATCCCGCTGGGCGAAGGCGGCGCCGACCCGGGCCTGACGGGCTACTACGACGCGTGGTACGGCCTGCTGGATGAGCTCCGCGGGGCGTACCCGCAGGTGTGGTTCGAAGGTTGTGCGTCCGGGGGCATGCGGCTGGAGCTGGAGAGCCTGCGTCACGTGGACGGCCACTTCCTCTCGGACACGACCAACGCGTACGAGGTCATCCGCATCGGCGAGGGCACGCTGCTGCGGTGCCCGCCGGGGCGGCTGGGGCGGTGGTGCGTGGTGCGGCCGATGGGGCCGGTCGGGCCGGAGTATCCGATGCGGGCGGCGGAGGCGCCGCAGCGGCTGGCCACCGCCGTCGCGTCCGGCTGGCAGAGCGGGCAGGGGCCGGAGTGGGTGGACGCCACGCTGGCGGTACTGGCGGCCCTCCCGGGACAGCTCGGTTTTTCGGGGGACCTCGCGGGTTTGAGTGAGGACGCACGTCAGACGCTCGCCCGCGCCGTGGCGTGGTACACGGCCCACCGCCACTGGCTGACCAACGCCCACGCCCACCTGCTCACGCCCGTTCGCGGTGTGGACGACCGCCGGGGCTGGTCGGCCCTTCAGCTCACGCGTCACGACGGCGATGAACATCTGCTGGTGGTGTATCGGCTCCAGGACCCGGTGCCCGAGCGGTCGTGGCGGCTGCGCGACGTGCGACGGGAAGCCCACTACCGCTGGACGGCCTTCTCGGGCGCGAGCGGCGAGCTCTCCGGCGAGGTGCTGACGACGCGGGGGTTGCCGGTGCGGCTTGCCCTGCCCGGACAGGCGGACGCTGTCCACATCGTGCCGGCCGGGTGAGCGACCAGCCGGGTGAGTCGGCGCGGCGGTGCCGGGGTCACTGCCCGGGTCGGAGGCGAAACTCGCGGTTGACGAACGCCTGCCGGAGCGCGTCGGGGTTGCCGGGAAGCTGCCGCACCGAGCCGTCGAAGAACACCGCGTTGATGTCACGGCCATTGGCGTGCCGGTTGGCCAGCGACTCGGAGTTGGGGAAGGTGAAGTCCGACCCCGGCCGGACCCGCCACACCCAGGCCGTCGGCGGGCTGAAGACGTTGTCGATGCCCCAGCGGAAGCTGTTGGCGTCGGCCGCGTAGAGGACGTTGGAGGTGTCCTTCACCCGCGTGACGCGGAAGAGCTGATTGGTGAACGTCTGACGGATCTGCGTTTCCGACTGGAACGGGTCGGCGCTGGCGTGGAAGTTGCGGCTGATGCCGTAGGAGTTGCGACGCCCGTTGCCGTCGGCGTAGCCGAGGTTGAAGTCGGACGGGCACGTCCAGGCGGTCCGCGTGTCGGCGTTGACGTTGCCCGCGACGCCGGCGCGGGTGGACCCCGGCGCGTCCGGGCGACGACGGTGCGGCACCCACTTGCCCAGAAACGCGAAATCCGACCATGCGTTGGTCCAGAACTGCGTCGGCGACAGCAGCGGGTAGTCGTACCCGAGCTGGTGCGGGTAGGCGAAGGTGTTGGTGCCCGGGAACACCAGCCCGAACGCCGGCGGGACCATCCCGCGGTTCTCGTTGAGGTACTGCGTGAGCGCGAGACCGATCTCCCGCAGGTTGGACATGCACACCACCGCCTGCGCCTGGGCACGGGCACGCCCCAGGGCCGGAAGCAGGATGGCAATCAGCAGCGCGATGATGCCGATGACCACCAGCAGCTCCACGAGGGTGAAACCGCGGGCGGGTCGGGAGACCAACTCGACACGACAGGCAGGACGGGTCATAGGTCGTACTCGGATACGTTCGAACCAGATTCTTGTTGAAACGATAAAATAGGCCCGCTTCTCCTCCCCGACGCGCGGCGGCTGGGACCTCGCCATCAGCGCACTGGCGGGCGGCCGGGGTGCGGCTTCAGCCCCCCTGCCACAGGACCGCCGCACCCAGGCCCGCGGCCGCCACCAGCAAGGCCGCAAGCAGATAGCGGATCCTTGTCATGTGTCGGTCAAAAGCGTCCGTCGCTTGCGGCGTCGCGGCCAGTTTCGAAAGCCGTGCCATCCGGGACGCGATCGACCCGTGCGTGAAATTGCGGGCGTGCGGCGCGATGTTGTTCAGCCACGCCACGCGGCTGAGCGCCCGGATGAACGCGGCCGACCCGTCCGGTGTGACGGGCCGGTCCAGCGGGTGGGCGGTGTCGTCGGCGAGCTCGACGGGTTGCAGCAGCTCGGCCACCGCGACGTTCTCGGACACCGCGTGCACCGCCCCCAGCGGCGGGAAGGCGGCGAGCAGCTCGTCCGCATCGGTGTGGCCCCCGACGGCCCGCGCGGCGTAGGCGTCGGCCTGGTTTTCGAACCGGCGGGAGAGGTAGCCGAACCCGAGCACGGTGGCGGCCAGCGCCGCCATGGCCACGGCCGCGTCCACGGGCAGCGACCGCGCCGCCTCACCTCCCCCGAGGGCTCCCGCCGTGCCCGCCGTCTCCGACCCGCCGAGCAGCACGTCCACCCCGCCCAGCAGGACCGCACACCCCACGAGAAATGCGCCATACCACGCGACGTGCCGGTGCACGATGTGCCCCAGTTCGTGCGCGAAGACCGCCTCCACGTCGCGGTCGGTCAGCGACTCCACGAGCAGGTCCGACAGCAGCACGTACCGCAGGCCCGGCAGCAGCCCCGTGACCATGGCGTTGCACGTGCTGTAGCCCGTCTCCCAGAGCAGGATGTCGCGGATGCGCACGCCCGAGCGCGCGGCCAGACGTTCGAGCCGGCGGCGCAGCGGCCCGTCGGGCAGCGGTCGGGTCCGCAGCAGCCGCACCAGCGCCACCGGAAACAAGGCGAACACCACCGCCGACGCGACGACGAACAGCAGGCTCTGGGCGAACGCCGAGCCCGTCCAGCCGACGCCGTCCAGCGTCAGCACCAGCCCGTCCCGCACCGCCAGCACCGCCAGCACCGGCGCCACGAACACGCCCAGCCCCGTGCGGAGCTGATGGCCGAGAAAACGGATGAGCGGTGGCGGGGCGTGGACGGGCAGCGCTTCATCAAGGTGTGCGAGCATGGCCTGCTCGCGAATGGCGCGTTCCGCGGGGTATTGCGCGGCGTAGAGCAGCAGCCAGCCGACGTACGCCGGCAGCGTCATGACCAGCGCCCCCACCGCCGAGGGGTGCGGCGTGAAGGTCCAGCCGCCGAGCCACTCGGCCCAGCCGAAGACGTACATCGCCGGCGCCGTCCACAGCAGCGCCGCCAGACGCAGCCCGCCGAGCACGCGGTTCACGCGGACGGCCGTCACGTGCAGCGTCCGCGGGTGGCTGCGGGCGATGCACCATTTCGCGTACAGCAGCCCCAGCAGCGGCATCGCCAGCAACGCCGCCACGCTCAGCAGCAGCTGGTCGAGTCCGACCGGGTGACGCGCGTGCCGGGGGTCGAACGTGAGGTAGACCAGCAGCGGCAGCAGCAACGTGAGTCGCGACACGCGGCGGGAGTTTACGCGGCGGCTCCGCCCGACCGCGGGTCAGTAGCCGTACGGGTCGACCGACTGTGCCGCCGCAAACGCGTAGCCGGCCAGACCAAGGGCCGCCAGCGGCGGCAGCACGCCGACGACCAGCCGCAGCCACGGCCAGCGGGCGGGAACCAGCCCGGCAAGTCCCGGGCCGGCCACCAGCAGCACGGCGTTGAGGGCCGTGAGCGCGTACCACAGGTGGCCCGCCAGCACCACGGCCGTATACAGAAGCGCCCACGCGGACACGGTCGCGGCCGGGAGCGGCACCGTCGCGCCCTTGCGTCCCCACCACCACACCAGCGGCAGCAGCGGCAGCAGGGCCAGCCCGAGCGCGGCGGTGCGGAACGGCATGGCGAACTGCGACCCCGACAGCCCCATCACCACGGCCCCCACCGCGCTGCTCAGGCCCAGCACCCACAGCGCCGACACGGGCGTCGCCCCGGCGAGCCGCCCGACCAGACCGCGGACGACGACGCACGCGACCGTCCACGCGGAGACCATCATCCACGCGTACACGGGACTGCGCGGGTTGAAATCCGCGTCCAGTCCCGTCCGCCACGGCCCGGTCAGGGGCACCACCATGACCGCCGCACCCGCCAGCCACATCGGCACACGCCACGCCAGCCGCCCTGCCGGCAGCGTCGCCTCCAGCAGCACGACGACGGTCAATGCGACAGCCGCATAGAACAGCCAGTCCACCGCCATCAGCGGCGGGAACGCCGCCACCGGGTCGGCCGCGTAAAACGCCAGAGCGAACGCGGCCGGCACGGGCAGGGCCGCGGTGAGCCGGCCGAGCAGACCCCGCCGACCGGCGCTGGCCGAGCCGCCGCCCGACACCGCCGCCCAGACGGCCCAGAGGACCGCCGACGCCGCCAAAGGCAACGCGACCCCCCAGATGAGCATGGCCGGGGTCGGCATGCTGTACTCCTCAGCCGCGACGGTCGGGTTACTGCTTCACCAGCTGCAGCGACACGTGCAACGTCACTTCGTTGCCCACGGCCGGGGCACCCGAGGTGATGCCGAACTCGGTTCGGTCGATGGTAAAGCTGGTCTCCAGCCCGCGGACGATGCCGCCGCGCGCCCCGGGGCGTTCGTCGGTGACCGAGAGCGTGACCGTGAGCGGGCGGGTGACACCGCGGAGCGTGAGCTGGCCTTCGGCGGTGTAGGTGCCGTCGGCGTTGCGGGTGAGGTTGTCCGCCCGGAAGGTGACGGTGGGGAACTGCTGGGCGGCGAAGTAGTCGTTGGAACGCAGGTGGTTGTCGCGGTTGGCGTTGCCGGTGTGCACCGACGCCACCGGCACGGTGACGTTGATCGACCCGCCGGTGTCGGTGAGCGTGACGGTGCCGGTGGGCGAGGCGAAGGTGCCGTGCACGTGGTTGACGCCGTTGTGCAGGATGCGGAAGGCGACCGACGAGTGCACGCCGTCGAGGTTGTAGTTGCTGGCGACGGCCAGCGGGGCGGCGGCGAGGAACGCGGCGGCGGCGAGAACGCGAGCGATTCGAACCTTCAACATGGAAGACCTCCGTGCGAGAGACTTGGTGCGCCCTTTCGTTGTTGAAACAACGAAGGCGGGGAAACTAGCCCGGCGAAGGCGGGTCCGTCCAGTGAGCGGGGCGTTGTCGCGTGGCGGCGGGCGACGTTGCCGCCGCGGGGCGGGGGGCGTAGCTTCCGCTGGATATGGCTGACGGGTCTGCGACAGGGACGATCGCCCCCAACGGTTTTGTGCACCTGCACGTTCATACCCACTACAGCTTGTTGGACGGGGCGTGCCGCATCCCGGATCTGGTCAAGCGGGCCAAGCAGCTCGGGATGGACGCCCTGGCGATCAGCGACCACGGCTGCCTCTTCGGCGTCATCGAGTTTTACAGCGAGTGCAAGAAGGAGGGGATCAAGCCGATCCTGGGGATGGAGGCGTACGTCGCGCCGGGGTCGCGGTTCGACCGCAGCACGGTGTCGGGGACCGGGTCGGACGCGGCGTACCACCTGCTGCTGCTGGCGACTGACCTGGAGGGGTACCGCAACCTGGTGAAGCTGTCGTCGCTGGCGTACCGGGAGGGGTATTACTACAAGCCCCGGGTTGACAAAGAGTTGCTGCAGGCTTTCTCGAAGGGGCTGGTGGCGACCAGCGCCTGCCTTGGCGGCGAGGTGGCGTCGGCGGTGGCCCGGCGGGACACCCGCGCGGGGCGGGAGATGGCCGAGACCTACGCCCGCATTTTCGGCCCGGAGCGGTTTTTCATCGAGGTGCAGAGCCAGGGGGTGGAGCTGCAGGAGCAGGTCAACCCCGAGCTGGTGGAGATCGCCACCCGGCTCGGGCTGGGGCTGGTGGCCACCAACGACGTGCACTTCCTCTACCGCGAGGACCACGAAGCGCACGACGTGCTGTGCTGCATCAACACGGGCAGGAAGCTTGAGGAAGAAAACCGGCTGAAGTACCCGACGGAGATCTACCTCAAGAGCGCCGCGGAAATGGCCGAGCGGCTGTCGCGGTTTCCCGGGGCGATCGAGAACACCCGACGCATCGCCGCGATGTGCAACGTCGAGCTGGACTTCTCGAAGCGGTACGCGCCGGTGTACCGCGTGCCGAAGGACGCGCTGGAGGGCACTTCGGCCGGGGGGACGCACGGCGGCGGTTCGACCGCGGACATGCGGGACGACGAGCGGTACCTTCGGGAGCTGTGCGAGCAGGGGCTGCAGTGGCGGTACGGCACGCGCGACGTGCCGGCGGACGTGCGCCAGCGGCTCGAGCACGAGCTGAAGATCATCTGCGCCAAGAACTTCAGCTCGTACTTTTTGATCGTCTGGGATTTCTGCAACTACGCGCGGGCGAACGGGATTCCCGTCGGGGCCAGGGGCAGCGGCGTCGGCACGATGGTGGGCTACCTGCTGGGGCTGTGCAACGTCGACCCGCTGAAGTACGGGCTGCTGTTCGAGCGGTTCATGGACCCGAGCCGGTCGGAGATGCCCGACATCGACATCGACATCTGCCAGGACGGGCGGCAGAAGGTGATCGATTATGTCCGCCGGAAGTACGGGCACGTCGCGCAGATCATCACCTTCGGCACGCTGGCGGCGAAAGCGGTGATCCGCGACGTCGGCCGGGTGCTGGGGATGCCGCTGCCCGAGGTGGACCGGATCACCAAGCTGATTCCCGGGACGCCGGGGACGACGCTGGGCAAGGCGTTGGAGTCGGTGCCTGACCTGCGGCAGCTCTATGAGCAGGTGCCGCAGGTCCGGCGGGTGATCGACATCGGGCGCCGGCTGGAGGGGCTGTGCCGCAACGCCGGCTGCCACGCGGCGGGGGTGATCATCGCCGACCAGCCGCTGGAGGAGATCGTCCCGCTGTACAAGGACGGGGACGACAACATCCTCACGCAGTTCGAAGGGCCGGTGGCCGAGAAGGTCGGCCTGCTCAAGATGGACTTTCTCGGGCTGCGGACGCTGAGCGTGATCACGCGTGCGGTGGAGCTGGTCAAGCACAACCGCGGGGTGGAGATCGACATCGAGAAGATCGACTTCGCCGACCCGCAGGTGCTGGCGCTGTTCGCCCGCGGCGAGACGAAGGGCATCTTCCAGTTCGAATCCGGCGGGATGCAGGACCTGCTGATGAAGATGAAGCCCGACCGCCTGGAGGACCTGATCGCCGCCAACGCGCTCTACCGCCCGGGCCCCATGGAGCTGATCCCGACCTACTGCAACCGCAAGCACGGCAAGGAACGCGTGCCCAGCGTGCACCCCGAGGTCGATGCCCTGCTCAAGGAGACCTACGGCATCATGGTCTACCAGGAGCAGGTGATGCAGATCTTCAACCGGCTCGGGGGCATCGAGCTGGCCAGCGCGTACAAGCTGATCAAGGCGATCAGCAAGAAGCAGGTGGAGGTCATCGCCAAGTTCAAGCCCGAGTTCATGAAGGGGGCGGTCGCACAGGGACTGAGCGAGAAAAAGGCCGAAGAGCTGTTCGAGCTGATCCTGCGGTTCGGCGGCTATGGCTTCAACAAGAGCCACTCGACCCGCTACGCGATCGTCGCGTTCCAGACGGCGTACCTCAAGACGTACTACCCGCTGGAGTACATGGCGGCGCTGCTGACGTACGAGATGGGGTCCACCGACAAGGTGGTGGAGTACATCGACGAGTGCCGGCGTGTGCGGCTGCCGGACGGCCGGCGCGGGATCACGGTGCTGCCGCCGGACATCAACGAATCGGACCGCGACTTCACGCCGGTGTACGGGCTGGACGACCGTGCGGGGGGTCGGGGCAGGAATCGGAGCGGCGGGGGAAGCGCGGGAGACGCGGCAGGGAAAGGCGTCATCCGCTTCGGGCTGTGTGCGGTCAAGGGCATCGGCGAAAAGCTCGTGGAGGAGATCCTTCGGGCACGGCGCGGCGGCGGCCCGTTCACCAGCCTGCACGACTTCTGCGAGCGTTGCGATACCCGCATCGTGCAGAAAAGCTCGATCGAGCTGCTGATCCGCTGCGGGGCGTTCGGCAGCCTCAAGGCCCCACGGGCCGCGCTGCTCGCGGGGCTGGACGCGGCCTTTGAGGCCGGGCAGCGGGCGCAGGAAGACCGCCGCGCCGGACAACTGAGCATGTTCGGCGGGGGCGAGTCCGGGGCCGGACGGACGGCCGTGGTGGCCTCCCCGCTGCCGGACGTGCCGGAGTTTCCGCCCGGCGAGCTGCTGCGGTTCGAAAAGGAGCTGCTGGGCTTCTACATCACCAGCCATCCGCTCACGGACCATCTGCCCAAGGTCGAGGCGCTGGCGAGCCACACCACGCGGCAGGCGATGGCCGCCCCGGAAGGCACCGAGGTGGTCCTGGGGGCGATGGTGTCGGCCGTGCGGGCGCGGATCGCCAAAAGCGGCAAGAACCAGGGACAGAAGTGGGCGATCGTCGAGTTCGAGGACTTCGACGGCAAGATCGAAGGCATGTGCTTCGCCGAGACCTACGCGGCCGTCACCGAACGCTACCCCGATCTGCTCAAGCCCGACCGCATCGTGTTCGTGCGGGGCAAGGTGGACCGCAAGCGGGAAACGCCGAGCCTGCTGGTGAGCGAAGTGCTGCCGGTGGACGAAGCAGTGGGCAAGCTGGCGACGGCGGTCGGCGTGCACCTCAGCACAGCCCGGCACGGCCCGGACACGGTGGCGGCCGTCCGGGAGGTGGTCCGCCGTCACCCCGGCCGACGCGAGTGGTTCGTGCTCGTGGACGTCGGCGGAAAGACGGCGACCCTGCGGGTCAACGGCGAGCACGGCGTGCGTATCACGCAGGCGCTGCTGGACGACTTCGAGGCGCTGCTGGGCCGGGGTGCGGTCCGGCTGAAAGGGGCTTTCGGCGGGCGGTCCCGGCGGACGACCACGCCGAGCCGACAGGCGGAGCTGTACCCCACGCCGAATGACAACACGCCGGCCGCGGAGCCGCCGGTCACGCCGGAGCCGGTCCACGACGGTGCCGGCGAGGACACCCCGGCAGACGTGGACGATGCGACCGTGGAGATGTTGCGCGGGATCGCCGTCACCTGAGAGCCGAACCCGCGGCCGCTCAACGCCACGGCCCGCTCCCTACTATCTCGGCTTCAGGGTTCCATCAGGAGACGGGTTGAAGGTACTGATCACGGGGGCGGCGGGACGGGTGGGGTCGGTGATTTCGTCGGTGCTGCATGAGGCCGGGCTTGAACTGCGGCTGACCGACCGCCGCGTTCGCAAAAACCTGCCAAAGAAGGTGGAAGTGATGAACCTGCTCGACCGCGACGGGGTCTACCGCGTGGTCGATGAGGCCGACGCGGTCGTCCATCTCGGGAACCACCCGTACTTCAGCGACAACCTCGAAGCCCAGACGGTGTACGGCGAGAACTGCCAGATGAACATGAACGTGTTCACGGCGGCCCGCGAGCTGGGCGTCAAGAAGGTGATCTTCATTTCGTCGGTGCAGGTCATCAACGGCGACCGCAAGTACTACTCCGACGAGTCGCGCATCCAGCCGTCGATGCTGAAGTACCTGCCGCTCGACGGCGACACCCCGCCCAATCCGCGGAACCCCTACTCGCTGAGCAAGCGTGCGGGGGAGCTGCTGATGGAGCACTGGGTCGCACCGGAGGGGATCGAATCCGTGACCATCCGGCTGCCGTGGACGAGCCATCCGGACTGGTGGCGGTGGCTCAAGCGCAAGGGCATGAGCACGACGATTCAGGACCATTCGCTGCTGGACGAATGTTTCACGTACCTGCACGCCGAGGACGCCGCGCGGCTGGTGCTGGCGTGTCTGCGGACGTCGCTGCCGGGGTACCGGCAGTACTTCCCCGCGGCGCGGACGCCGGCCACGGCGATTCCCATCGCGGAGCTGATCCAGCGGTTCTACGGCAACGTGCCGCTGCGTCAGCCGGTCGAGACGCTCAAGAGCTTGGTGGACATCCGGCGGATCACGGAGGAGACCGGCTGGGCGCCGACGTACGACCTGCACGAGAGCGATTGAGCTGCGTGCGGCTGGTGTGGTCGTTGGCCCGGCGTCGTCTGAAGTCAGATACCTTTGGGCTGGCCGGGACGCCGCGGGTAACCTGACGCCTCGGCGTGGACGCTGTCGCGTCAAGGTCGGCCGCGGCGTGGTCACGGCATCCGCTGGGGTGGTCGGCGGTGTGGCTGTGTGCCGGGGCGCTCGTGTCGGCGGCGTGGCCGGGCGGGGGCGGATGGGCACTTGCTTCGGCCGGGTTGGTGGCCGTCGCGGTGGCCTGTCGGCCGGGCGGGGCCGGGGCGGGCGTGCTGCTGGCGGCGGCGTGGGGGCTGCTGGGACTGGGGCTGGGGCAGACCGCGCTCTACCGGGTGGCCGTGGATGACGTGCGGCTGGTGCTGGGGGAGCGGGCCGAACTGGTGAGTCTGGAAGTCGTGCTCGAGCAAGGGCCGCGCTGGTCTACGGCGCCGGCGGCCCCGGTCGGCTGGGCACGGCCCGGCCAGCCGGAGGTGGCGGCGAGCTGGCTCGGGCGGGTGGTGCGTGCCAACGGCATGCCGGCCTCGGGACGGGTTCGCGTGCGTGCGGAGGGGCCGGCCGCCGCGGTGCGGTGGCGGAGTGGCGACCGGGTGTCGGTGGTGGGCCGGTGGGCGACGGCCTTGGGGCCGTCCAACCCTGGTCAAACCGACCTCGCGTGGGCGGAGCGGGTCCGGGGGGTGCGGGGGACGGTGTCGGTGCGGGGCGGCGGAGCCACCCCGGGTGCGGGTGCCCAGCCGGCCGCGCTGTCCGGAGAGGCGCCGCTGACCGCCGTCCTGGGGTGGTGGCGGTCGGCGGCGGCGGCCCGGCTGGCCGACGGGTTCGGCCCGTCGTTCACGCACGAGGCCAAGGTCCTCTCGGCCCTGCTGCTGGGGGAGATGGACGCGTCGCTCACCCCGCTGTTCGAGCGGTTTCAGCGGCTGGGCGCGGCGCACCACCTGGTGGTGTCGGGGACTCACCTGGCGGTGGTGGGCGGATTCGTGTGGCTGGTGCTGCGGGCGGCGTCGGTGTGGTCGTTGGGGCGGTGGCTGACGCCGCGGAGCACGCTGGTGATGGCGCTGCTTTGCGTGTCGGCCTACGGGCTGGCGGTGTCGCCGGGGGACGCGGTGACGCGAAGTGTGCTGCTGAGCCTGCTGGCCGGGGCGGCGCTGTTGTGGGCCCGGACAGTGAACGTGCTGAACCTGCTGGGGCTGTGCGCGGTGGTGATGGTGTGGGTGTGGCCGCCGGCGGTGTTCAAGGCGGGGTTTCAGCTCACCTTCGCGGTGGTGTGGGCGTTGGTGGCGGCAGCGCCTGCCTTGGCGGGTAGCCTTCGGCTGTGGCGCGACCGGGACGTGGCCGTCGCGGATGGGTGGCTGCTGGCGGGGGCGTCGGGGAGCGCGGGTGGGGGCGCGGGTGGGGGCGCGGGGAGCACCGATGGGGGAGACGACGGGGGAGAGGCGGCCGCGGGGCGGAAACGCGTGTGGGCCGCGCGGTTGCGACGGTGGGCGTGGGGGCCGGGGTTGACCGGAGCGAGCGCGGCGCTGGTGGCGTGGTGGATGTCGGTGCCGATCCTCGCTTTTCATGTCGGGCAGGTAGCGTTGTGGGGGGCGGTGGCGAGCGTCCTGCTGACGCCGGTGGTGTTTGCGGCGGTGGTGATCGCCGCCTTGAAACTGGTGCTCTCGGCCGTGTGTCCGCCGCTCTCGGGCGTGTGGGCGTGGGGCGGCGTGGGGGCGGCCTGGGCACTGGAGCGTTCGGCCGATGCACTGGCGTGGGCGCTGGGCACGGCCGACGGTGTGCCGACCGCCGGGCGGGTGAGCGCGTGGACGGCGGCGGGGTTGTGCGTGTTGCTGGCGGCCGCGGCGCGGTGGGGGATGCCGCCGCCGGCGACCGCCGCCCGGGGCGACCGTCCGGCCGAGGGCCGGCAGGTTCGTACGCGCCTGCGGTGCACGGCCGTCTGGGTGGCCGTGGCGGGGGGTGTTCTGACGGTACCGCTGGCCGGGGGTTGGCGAACCGAGGCTTTGGACGGTGTGCGTCTGACCCTGCTGAGCGTGGGGGCGGCGCAGTGCGCGGTGCTCGAGCACGGCGACGGCACGGCCAGTGTGTTTGACGCCGGGGCGGGCGGGGGGAGCAACGTGGTGCGCGACGTGCTGGAGCCGCTGTTCCGCGAGGTCGGCGTCCGGCGTGTTCGCCGGCTGGTGCTCAGCCATGGCGACGCCGACCATGCCGGCGGGGCCGCGACGCTGCTGCGACGATGGCCGACCGGCGAGCTGGTGGTGGGCGAGTCGCTGGTGGCAAGGGCGCAGGGCGAGCGGGCGCGCGGTGTGACCGGCGTCTCGTCCGCGGCATTCGCGGCGGCCGAGGCGACCGGGACGCCGGTCCGCGTGGCCTGCCGCGGCGACACGTGGCGGGACGGCGAGCTGGCGGTGGACGTGCTCTGGCCCGGGGCCGGGGCGTGGGAAGGGCTGTCCGACAACGACGCCAGTCTGGTGCTTCGGCTGCACTACGCCGGGCGGGTGGTACTGTTGTGCAGCGATGTCGAACACGTCGGGCAGGCGGCGTTGCTGGCCGAGCCGGGGTCGGTGCGCTGCGATGTGCTGGTGCTGCCGCACCACGGCACTCACGAGCCGACACTGCTGCCGCTGGTGCGGTCGTCCGAGGCGGGCGTCGTGCTGGTGAGCGACGACCGGACGCCGACGCGGGGCCAGCGGAAGGCGTTGGGCGAGCTGGACGGCGGGCCGTGGAGGCTGCTGCGGACGTCGGAAGTCGGGGCGGTGCGTGTGAAGCTGGGTCGAGACGGGCGGTTGGACGTGGACAGCGGCCGGTCGTGGGCACGGTAACGCGCAGCGATTGAGCGGCGGGCCGGTGGGCGGGTATGCTGCGGTGACTGCTAGACCGCCGAAGCAAACGTTTTTTGCATGGGAGAGATTGGATATGACCGTCGCCGCCGACCCGCTCAAGGACTTTCAGTGGACGCCCCAGCCGCAGGCCGAGGCCCTCGTGCTGGAGCTGGTGGAAGGGTGCCTGATGGCCGTCCCGCAGGCCAAGCGATTTGCCGACCGGCTGAAGATGGAGGCGGGTGTGCGTTTCCACGACTGCGTGGGGCACATCGCCCTGCCGGGGGACAGCCCGATGCGGGCGCGGGCGGAAGCGGCCGGCTGGGTGTACGAGAGCACCGAGGGCGGGCTGGACGTGTACGTGCAGCCGGAGGGGATGTTCCCGATGCTGGTGTTCGGCTACCCCGGACGGGAGGTGGCGATCAAGGTGGAGAGCGTCGCCGACTTCGCGGCGGTGCACGGGCTGCAGCTGGACATCCTGGGCGAGCCGCTGAGCGACGTGCGTGTGGCGACGGTGGCGCGTGGGCCTTCGGGCGACCGCGAGGGCCAGTGGGAGTTCGCGGTGGTCGAGCGGCACGGCACGCGGAGCTTCGCGCTCCCCGGGCGTGCCCCCGGCCATGCGATTGCGCGGCTGCGGCACCTTGAGGCGTTCCGCACCCGCAAGCGCGACTTCGCCGACGAGGCGGAGGGCTACGAGCACGCGATGAAGCTGATCGACCGTGCGATCGGCGACCTCGGCGTCGGGCTCACCTGCGACCTGTTTTTTGCCGCCGAGCGTGAGTACTGGATGCGGCGGAACACGGCCGCCCGGGTGCAGTACGCCCGGCAGGCCCGGCTGGGCATCGGCTGGGCCAACCACGACCACCACACCTACCGCTGCTCGCGGGCGAACTTCACACGCCTGATTGCGGTGTGGGAGAAGCTGGGGTTCAAGCTGCGGGAGCGGTACCACGCCGGGGCGCAGGCCGGGTGGGGCGCGCAGATCCTCGAGCAGTCGGACACGGGCATCATCACGTTCAACGACGTGGACCTGGCCCCGGACGAGCTGTTCCAGGACTTCGCGCACGAGCCGCTGCCCCCGCGGGAGACGCTGGGCACCGTGGGGCTGTGGTGCGCGTTGCACGGCGATTCGTTCCTGCAGGCGGGCATGCACCACCTCGAGTGCATGTTCGACTTCGAGTCGCTGCGGCAGCAGCTCGAGAGCGAGGCGGGCATCAAGACGATGAAGCCGTTCACCGACTTCCCGCACCTGCGGCAGGCGTTCACCGAGGGCGAGCGGTGGAAGGTCTCCGAGGAGCGGCTGCAGCGCCTGCTCACCGGCGGTCACATCACGCCCGAGCAGGCGAAGGTCTTCCGTGAGCAGGGCGCCCTGGGCAGCCACCTGGAGAACCTCGAGCGCAACGCGGGGTTCAAGGGGTTCAACCAGAAGGGCGTGAGCGAGATCATTGCCGCCACCGACGCGCGCAAGCACGTGCGGTAGGTCCGGGCCCGGGCGCCGGCGGGAAGAGCACGGCACGGCCCGCGGCGGCGGGCGAGCGGGCAGGAGGCCATGTCGTGGCGTCGAACGGAGTTGTCGACGGGGCGTGGGCGACGCTGGAGCGGCTGCTCCCGGCGGGCGCGGTCCGTCGCGACCCGGCGACGCTGGCCGAGTACGGGCGGGACTGGGTGCGCCTGCGCGAGCCGTCGCCGTCGGCGGTGGTGTTTCCGTCGAGTACGGACGAGGTCGTCGCCGTGCTGTCGTGGGCTCGCCGGCACCGGGTGGCGGTGGTGCCGTCGGGCGGGCGGACCGGCCTCAGCGGCGGCGCTCTGGCCGAGCGCGGCGAGCTGGTGCTCTCGTTGCAGCGGATGAACCGCGTTCTGGAGGTCAACCGCACGGACCGGCTGCTGACGGCGCAGGCCGGGGCGAGCATCCGGGCGGTTCAGGATGCGGCGGCCGACGCCGGGCTGTACTACCCGATCGACTTCGCCCCGGTGGACACGATGCAGCTGGGGGGCAACATCGCCACCAACGCCGGCGGCGTGCACGTCTATCGCTACGGCATGACCCGGGCGTGGGTGGCCGGGCTGGAGGTGGTGTGCCCCAGCGCCGCCGACGGCGGGGCCGAGGTCCTTGACCTCACACGTGCTGTGCTCAAAGACAACACCGGCTACGACCTCAAACAGCTGTTCATCGGCTCGGAGGGGACGCTGGGGGTCATCACGCGAGCCACCGTCCGCCTGACCGACCCGCCCGGCGAGACCACCGTCGCACTGCTGGCGCTGGACGACACCGGGCGGCTCGTCCCCGTCGCCATGGAAGGGCTCGCGTGCGCCGGCAGCGGACGAGGGCGGGTCCTGGCCATGGAGTTCTGGGACGCTGCCGGCATGGAGCTGTCGCTGGCTCTACTGAAGCGGCCTGCCCCGGCCGGGGCCAGTGGGCGGTGGTACGTGCTCGGCGAGTTCGAAGGCGACGTCGCCGGCGCGTGGGCCGAGGCGGCGGCCCGGCGGCACGGGGCGCGGGTGGTGCTGCGGTGTGACGGCCGGACGGCCGCCGGCGACGGGGGCGTATGGGCCGTCCGGCTGAACATCGGCACGGCGGTGGCCCCGTTCACGCCGTACAAGAACGACGTCTCGGTCCCGCTGTCGAGGCTGGAGGCCTTTCTGCCGGAGCTCCAGCAGCGCCTGGGGCATCGGCAGCGGATGGTCGTCTGGGGCCACCTGCTCGACGGCAACCTGCACGTCAATTGCCTCAAGCCCCCCGACGTCTCTCCGCGCGACTTCGCCGAGACGTGCAAGGCGCTCGACGACGACCTGTACGCGCTGGTGGCGGCGATGGGGGGAAGCATCTCTGCCGAGCACGGCATCGGCGTGCTGAAGAAACACGCGCTGCACTTTGCGCGTTCGGCGGCGGAGGTCGCGGCGATGCGGCAGATCAAGCGGGCGTTCGACCCCGACGGCATCCTCAACCCGGGGAAGATCTTCGATGCCTGACGCGCCCGCCGTACCGGGCCGGCTTTTCCGGGTGGCCGGCGGCGTTGTGGGGGCGCTGCTCGTTGCGCTGGGTCTGCTTGGGGCTTACGTACGGCTAACCGCGGTCGGCGAGGGCACGCAGGAACTGCCCGGCGGCGTGGTGCTGGAGGTGACGCGGTGGTCGCCGCTGCCGGATTCACCGCCGCCGCAGTGGCGGGCCTCTCTGGGGCTTTTCGGGCCGAGCCGGTGGCGTGAAGGCCCCGGCGGGCGGCTGGTGGTGGCGACGGTGCCGCTGGACGCCCGGCGGGTCGCGCTGTGGTTGACGCCGCCCGACGCCGACGCCCGGCCCGGCGGTCGGGACGATGCGTGGGCGTGGACGCACCGCCTGCGGCACACGGCGTCGGTCGCGCGGTCGGCCGGGGCGGTGGTGATGGTCAACGGGCAGATGTTTGCCGGGGAAAGCGGGCTGGTTTGGGGCGGTTGGGCACGGCGACGGCCCGGCGAGAGGGCCCGGCTCAGCGAGACGGCCGTGCTCGACGGGAAGGTGCTGAGCTGGTGGGAGCACGCCTACCTGCTCGGCTTCGGGGCGGACCTGACGCCCCGGCCCGTGCGGCACAAGCCCCCGCCGCCGCCCACAGAGCTGGCGGGCTGGCCGTTGGCCCTCAGCGGGCAGAGCTGGCAACTTTACGACGGGCAGCGGGGCTGGTGGGAGCAGGGGCCGCGTCGCAACCGCACGGCCGTGGGCGTGAGCATGGCTCCGCCGCGGCTCTATCTGGCCGTCGGCGAGGACGCGACACTGGCCGAGATGGCCGATGCGCTCGCCCGCCGAGGCGCGACCTACGTGCTGCACCTCGACGGCGGCGGGTCCACGGCGATGGCAGTGCAGGGACGGGCGGTGCTGGGTGACTGGCGGCCCGTCGCCAACCACTTCGGCGTGGTCGTGCGGGGCGCAAGCGGCCGTTGAACTCTGCGGCAGCCGGCATCCTGCCTACCGCGCAGGTCGCACGCGCTCCCACTGCTTCTCCAGCCGCTGCGGGGAGACGGGGATCGACGTCTTCAGCTCCTGCGCGAACAGCGAAACGCGCAACTCTTCGAGCATCCAGCGGTACTGCACCAGCTCGGGGTCACGGATGTGCTGCTGGGCGTGGGCTCTGGCGCGTTCGAGGTACTGCTGCCAGAGAGGGCGGATGATCTTGAGGTTGGCCAGGTCGCGGGCGGCCCCGGCGTTGAGCAGTTTGCTCAGTCGTACCTCCGCGGCCTTGAGGAAGCGGGGCAGGTGTGGCAGCCACGCCTGCGGTGTCAGCGAGAGGAAGCGACGGGGCATCAGCGCGGCGAGCTGTTCCTGCACGTCGCGGACGCTGGGCAGCAGCAGTTCGGGCCACACACGGGAGAGCGTCTGTTCCAGCCGGTGGCGGGTCTCCAGCACCGCCAGCGCGACGTTCGCGATGTCCGCCATGGCCGGGACGATCAGCCGCCACCCCTCGCGGGCGTGGTCGATGAACTGCTGACGCGTGCGGATCTGCTCCGGCTCGGTGACCAGCGCCCGCTCCGAGGCGGCGGCGAGCAGGTCGGCCTTGAGGTCGTCGGCGGTGCCGATGGGGCGGTAGTACAGCGCCATGCGATCGAAGCCCGGGATGTTCTTCTCGAGGTACTTCATCTCCTCGCGGAGCTGGAGGGCAAAGAGCCGACGCAGCCCGCCGCGCGTGGTCTCGTAGGCGGTCTCCGGCGATTCCATGAGCCGCAGCGACACCGTTTCCCCGCGGTCCACGAGGGCGGGATAGGCCGGCAGGACGGCCCCGCCGAGGTTCACCTCGACCTTTTCGGGCAGCTCGCCGAAGTCCCAGCGGGTCAGGCCGTCGCGGTTCCACTCGCCCGGCGGCAGCTCCGCGAAGACGCTGCGCGTTTTGATGCCCAGCTCGGTGCGGAGCTTGGCCAGGTCGCGGCCGACCGCCAGCACCTTGCCGGAGGCATCCACCACGCGGAAGTTGAAGTGCAGGTGACGCGGGAGGCTCGCGGGGTCGAAGGAATCGGGCGACACCTGCAGAAACCGCCCCAAGGCTTCCACCAGCGGGCCGCGCGGCGTGCGGCAGGCGGGCAGCGCCTGCGCGGCGAATTGCGGCACGGGCACGAACTTCACGCGAAGCCCCTTGGGCAGCGAGCGGATCAGCGCGTCGATCTTCTCCAGCAGGTAGCCGGGCACGAGCCGGTCGAACTGCCACGCCGAGAGCGAGGCCAGAACGTCGAGCGGGACGATGGCCGTCACGCCGTCGCCGGGGTGCGAGGGGTCGAAGCGATAGCGAAGGGCGAGCCGGATGGGCCCGCTGCGGGTCGCGGGGTCGAGCGAGCCGGGGACGATGAACTCATCGGGGTAGTTGGCGGCGGTGATGTCGGCGTCGTCGCCGGCGAGCACGTCCTGCCGCGACATCCACAGCAGCTTCGGGTCGGCGGCCTCGGCCGACCGCCGCCACTTCTCGAACGACGGGGCGTCGGCCACGTCCGGCGGCACACGGGCGTCGTAAAAGGCAAAGAGCCGGACGGCATCGGCGAGCAGGTCGCGTCGGCGGGCCTTCTCTTCCAGCCGGCGGACCTGCTCCACCAGCTCCAGGTTGTGGCGGAGAAAACGGGCGTGGGCCAGCGGCGGCGCCACATCGCCTTCGACCAGCGCGTGGTGGATGAACAGGTTGCGGGCGCCCTTGGTGTCCACCTTCGCGAACGGCACCGCGCGGGCCGGAACGACCACCAGCCCCTGATAGCTCAGCCGCATGTCGGTCATCGCGCGTCCGCCGCGGGCGTCCCATCGGGGGTCGCCGAAACTCTTCGAGAGCAGGTGCGGGGCGACGGCTTCGATCCACTCCGGGCGGATGGGGGCGACCGTGCGGGCGTAGAGCCGGGTGGTCTCCACCAGCTCGGCGGCCATCACCCACGGCGGCTTGGCCTTGAACAGCGCCGAGCCGGGAAACAGGTGGAACTTGACCGCCCGCGGGCCGAGGTATTCGGGCTTGTCCGTCTTGCGGCCGACGTTGCCGAGCAGCCCGGTGAGCAGGGCGCGGTGGATGGCGTCGCGGCGGGCGGCCTCGTCCCGCGGGAGTGCGGTGCGCAGCGGCATGGCGGAGACCAAGTGTATGGCGACGGGCGACGCCAGCGGTCATCGGCGCTGCGGCGACGTCACGACATCGCCAGCAGCAGCAGGAGCATGACGACCCCGTTGTTGAGGGCATGGGCGACCATCGGGGCGAGGATCGACCCGCGCCACTGGCGAATCAGGGCCAGCGTGATGCCGATGGCCGTGAGCGTGGGCAGCGCGGTCCATCCCTGTGGGTGCACGGCGGCGAACACCACCCCGGTGATCAGCGACGACAGCACGGGACCGGCAAAGCCGCGACAGTGCGACAGCAGCGCCCCGCGGAACATGAGCTCTTCCGTCACCGGGGCCACCACCACCGCGAGAATCGCCACCCACACCGGCGATTCGCCGACCACCTCCACCACCGGATGGCTCGGCGGCGTGGACCCGGCGAGCTGCGAGAGCAGCAGCGTGAGCACCAGCCCCCCCGCCAGCAGGGGCAGCCCGGCGACGTACCCCACGATGCCGCTGGCCGCCTCACGCAGCAGGCCCCGGCCGCGGGCAAGGCCGAGGTCGCTGGCAGCGGCCGACGCATCGGACGATCGGCTGAAGATCAGCACCAGCGCGGCGGCCGTGGCCAGCAGCGGCGGCAGCAGGTTGGCGGCAAACGGTAGCTTCACGTCAGCGACCCCCGACAGCCCCGCCGAAAGCAGAAACAGCAGATAGAGATACAGGGTAAAGCCGTACAGCGGGCCGGCCGTGTCGCCCCGGGGCGTGGCGCCCGTCCAGCGGAGCGAACCCGATGCGGTCAGGACCCCCGCCAGAACCGCCAGCGCCACCCCCACGAGCAGCGCCCCGCCGACCACGGCCAGCCCCACGAACACCACCACGACCGTCAGCGACGCCTGCTTGAGCACCCGCGTCCGCTGCGGGTCATCCGGCGGCAGGGTCTGCGTGAGCGCGAGACGGCCGATGTAGCCGTACCGCCGAACGAAGTCCTCGTCCGGGCGAAGGCCACGCGTGTACCAGCCCAGCAGCACCAGCGCGTCCGGCGAATCGTCCTTGACCAGCCCGTCGGCCGCACGCTGGGGGCCGTCCAGCTCCGCACGCAGTACCGCCGTCACCACCGGCCGCAGTCGCGCATCCACCGCCGACTCGACCTCGCCCAGCAACGGCCGCGCCGCCTCGTCGCCGAGCCAGTGTTTCATCCCGACGAAATACCTCGCCTGATACTGCGTCACGAGGTCCACCTGCGGTGCCGCGGGCTGAGCCGGCCCGGCGGCGTCGCGACTGGACAGCAACAGCAGCCCTGCCGCCAGCGACAGCACCATCACCCAGCACACGGCCACACCCGCTCGCCGACGCATCACAAGTCCCCCGGTGGAGCAAGGCGTTCGTCAGGCGACGACCGCGTCGGCCTCGATTTCGATCAGCGCTTCGGCGTCGATGAGCCTGGCAACGCCCACGAGCGTGGTGGCCGGGCGGACGTCGCCGAAGACCGCCCCGTGCACCGCGGCAATCTCCTCCCAGCGTTCGATGCAGGTCGTGTAGATGCGGGTGCGGAACACCTGCTCCTTGCGACCACCGAGCGATTCAATGGCCGCGAGCACGATCTCCAGCGAACGGCGCGTCTGCTCGGCCAGCGTCGGCGGGTACGTCCCGTCGGGGCCGATCCCCACCGTGCCGGTCACGGCGATCAGATTGCCCGCCCGCACGGCCCGGCTGTACCCCATCTTCGGCTCCCACTTGGACCCGCTGGAGGCACACGTTCGGCCGAATCGCTCGGTCACGGTGATGGTCGGTGGCATGGTCGGCTCCGCTGACGTTCCTGCTTGAGGTCGATGTCGAAAGCGGGGGCATCGTATCCTGCCCTGACGCGACATGTGCGGCCGGTACACGCTGGTCAACCTCAAGGCGTTCGTGGACGCCCTGCCGCATCCCGTGCTGTTTGACGCGGCGGCGGACAACCCCCCGCGCTACAACATCGCGCCGACCCAGGAGGCGCCCGTCGTGGTGTTCAGGCCGCCGTCGCAGCCCGGCTTGCCCGCCCCGTGGCGGCTGGAGCGGGCGCGGTGGGGACTCGTGCCGTCGTGGGCGGCCGACCCGTCCATCGGGCAGCGCATGATCAACGCGCGTGCGGAGACGGTGGCCGAGAAGCCCGCCTTCCGCGACGCCCTGAAACGCCGCCGCTGCCTCGTCCCCGCCGACGGTTTCTACGAATGGACCGGCCGCGGAGAGGAGGGCCGGGCCCAACCCGCGTCGCGGGGCGGCGCAACGCCCGCGAGCGCACGCCGCCAGCCGTACTACCTGCGGCTGCGGGGTGGCGTGCCGTTCGCATTCGCCGGGCTCTGGGAGGTCTGGCGTCCACGCGATGCCCCCCACGCGCCGCCGCTGGTCTCTTACACCCTGCTCACCACGACGCCCAACGAGCTCGTGCGGCCCTTGCACGACCGGATGCCGGTGATCCTGCACCCCGACCACTACCGCACGTGGCTGGAAAGCACCGACCTCGACCGCGTCCTCGGGCTGCTCCGCCCGTACGACGCGGACGCCATGGAGGCCTACCCCGTCACACCACGCGTGGGCAACCCCCGACACGACGACCCGACCAACATCCTTCCACTGACCTAGCGTCGCCGCCTCAGCGTGGGCTCGCCCCGCCGCGACGGGACAGCGCCAGCAGCTCCTGCAGGACCTCTTCCGTCGCACGCACGCCCGCGTCGCCCCCGCGGTTGGTCACCACCAGCACGGCCCAGCCGCCCGACGGGGCCGGCCCGCCACCCGACTCGGACGACGCCGAATCCGCGGTGCCGCCGGAGGGGATGAGCAGCACCCGTGCGAACCAGAGCGTGTTGCTGCCGGCGTGGGTGTAGGTCACCCGGCCCAGCGTCTCGGTGCGGACCAGCCCGAAGGCGTAGGGCGGGTCGTCGGCGTCGCCGCGGGCCGAAGGCGGCGGCGTGAGGATCGCCTCCCGGGCGGCGGGCGAGAGGAAGCCGTCCGGGCCGCCGCCCAGCAGCACCGCGGTAGCAGCCGCCCAGTCCCGCAGCGAGACGTGCATCGTCCCGGCCGGGGCGAGCGGGGCGGGGTTGTCCGCCAGCGGGCCGGGCTCGATCGGAACGTTGATGCGGTTGTGCCCGCGCGGCTGGTCGGCCTCTCCGGGAGCGCCCGGCGGGCCGAAGCCGCTCTCGACCATGCCCAGCGGCTGGAAGACCCGCTGACGCATCAGCACCTCGAACGGCTCGCCCGCGGCCACCTCGGCGACGTGCCCCGCGAGCACGTAGCCGATGTTGCTGTAGGCGAAGCGGCCCCGGCCGTCGGGGGGAAAGGCCGATGCGTCGGCGAGCACGCGCCCGGCCAGCTCGGCCCGCGCCTGCCGCGGCGACCGTTCACCGACCCGAAGAAACGGAAGCTGCGCCGCGTCCGCCGACGACGGCAACCCCGAGCGATGTCGCAGCAGCTGCGCCACCGTCACGCCGCGTGCCCCTTCGGCCATCGTGACCCCACCCAGCACGTCCGAGACCGTGCTGTCCCAGCGGAGCACGCCCTCATCCACGAGCCGCGCCAGCAGCATCGCGGTGAGCACCTTGCCGCACGAGCCGATGTGGAAGCGGTCTTCGGGGGTGAGCCGGTCGGTCGAGCCGGCCTTGCGCACGCCGGCCACACCGAAGGCGTGCAGCCCGTCGCGTGTGGCCACCGCGATACCCAGGCCGGGCACGTCGTGCACCAGCACGACCTGTGCGGCCAGCTCGGTGAGCACCGCGTTGTTCACTTCGGGCAGCGGCAGCGACGCCGACGGGGTCTGGCCGGCCGCGACGGCCGTGCAAACCCTTGCAAAGGCCCCGGCGGCCAGCACCGCGCCTGCGGCCGTGATTCGTCGTCGGTGCGGCAACATGTCGCGGACCAAGCGTAGTCGGTCACCCGTCGTCACGCCCACGGACGGCCCGCACCCTATACTCACGTTTCCCCATGCTCACCCGACTTCTCAAGGCCAAACTCCACCACGCACGGGTGACCCGGTGCGACCCGGAGTACCACGGGTCGATCACCATCGACACCGAGCTGCTGAAGGCGTCCGGCCTGCTTCCCAACGAGAAGGTGCTGGTGGCCGACTGCGAGAACGGCAACCGCTTCGAAACGTACGTCATCCCCGGAGAGGCGGGTTCGGGCACCATCGGCATCAACGGGGCGGCCGCCCTGCTCACCCGGCCGGGCAACCGCGTCATCGTCATGAGCTTCGTGGACGCCCTGCCCCACGAGCTGGACCGGCATGTGGCCAGGGTGCTGATCCTCGGCCCGTCCAACGAGATCGTCGAGCTGATCCGGACGCCCACGCGACTTCCATAAGCCCGGGCCACCCAAGGCCTCAGCCCCGGCTCGCGGGAGGCCTCACCGTCTCCGCCGCGCCCCCCGCCGATGCAGGCCCCGCCGCCGCCACCGTCCCGGACGCCGGGGCCATGCCCGGAAAGGACGTCTCGCCCGCGGTCTCGAGCTGCGCGACCAGGCTGTTGAGCACCAGCCCGACGGCCACGTTGCTCTCCAGGTCGTCGCGGGCCTGCACCAGCGCCTCGATGCCGCCGCACAGCCGCTCGAGCCCGGCCGCCGAACGGGCACTGCGCAACAGCCGCCGCAGGCCATTCTCGGCCAGCCGGGTGAGCTCGGCGAGGGCCTCGCGGGTGGCCTGGTCCTTCGAGCCGTCGGGGTCCCGCTGCATGGCCTTGTCGGCCAGACGCTCGCCGGCCTCCTTGAGAAACTTCAGCAGTCCCCCCCCGGCTGCCGCGCCCGCCCCTCCCCCGCCGCCCGCCGTGCCGCCCACGGCCGTCGCCCCCGGTCGGCGGGCCAGCGTCGCGGTGACCTGCCGCTGCAGTTCGTCGATCAGCGGCAGCAGATCATCCTCCACGTAGCGAAGGGCCGTCCCCAGCGACCCGTCGGCCAGACGCACCGCCGACTCGGCCGTCGCCCGCGGCACGCCGCGCCGCTCCAGCTCGGCCAGCATGAGTTCGTCCGGCAGTGGCCTGAACCACAGCGGCTGACAGCGGCTGCGTACGGTCGGCAACAGTGCCCCCGGCGTGTCGGTGAGCAGCACGATCACGGTGTCGGGGGCCGGCTCTTCCAGCGTCTTGAGCAGTGCGTTCTGCGCCGCCCGGCTCATGCGCTCGGCCTCTTCCACCACGAACACCTTGCCCCGCCCGAGCTGACTCGTCCGCGATGCGGGAATGAGCAGGTGGTCGCGGATGACGTCCACCGAGAGGTCGCGGGCCTTGGCGTCTTTTTCAAGGCGAATGAGCTGTCGGTACACGCGGCGGTAATCGGGGTGCGTTTCGGCGTCGAGCAGCACGCAACTGTCGCACCGGCCGCAGCGGTCGAGTGCGGGCGTGGTTCGCGGCTGACGGCACAGCAGCAGCCCCGCCAGTGCCAGCGCCGTGGTGCCTTTGCCGACCCCGGCCGGGCCGGAAAACAGCAGGCCGTGCGGCAGCCGACCCGCCGAAACGGCCGACCGTAGCCACGACACGGCCGCGTCCTGCCCGAAGATGGCATCCAGAGTCGCCACGCCGGACGATGGTATCCGTACGCTCCTGCGACGGTTCCGCTAGCCCACGCGGTGCTGACGCGTCTCGTCGAGGTGTTTCTTGAGGTACGGCATGAACGGCGTACCGCCGGTGCCGATGGCGGTGGGGTTGGCCCCGGCCGTCTGGGCGTCGGCCTGTCCCTGTTTGTAGATGTAGTTGGCGGCGTATTCGTAGTGCTTGGCCCGGAAGCCTTCCTGCAGCTCCACGCACCGGTTGTACGCGTCCTTGAGCGCCACCGAACGCCCCACCAGCGGGCGGACGCTCGGCCCGGCCTCGAGGTACTCGATGAACCGCCGGTGCGCCGGGGGCATGTACGTCCGCATCTCCATGAGGTAGTCGTTGAGCAGCCCCGGGGCGTGCGTGATGCCCAGCACGGCATCGATGGCCGGGACGATGCTCGACTGGGCGCCCGTTTCCCCGCGGAAGAACTGCCCCTTGCCGCCGTACTCCGACACGCCCTCGTAGACCAGCCCGTCGGGCAGCGCGGGGTTGGCCTTCCACCCGTGGATGTACGGCCGTACGCGGCGGTAGTAGATGTAGGGGTCGCACCACTGCGGCATGCGGCACAGCGTCGCGTACATCTGCTCCTGCGCGGCGGCACAGTGCAGCAGCGCCCGCGTCACCGCCTCCACGTCGCCGTCCCGCGCGGCGTGCTTCGCCTGCACCAGACCCACCAGCAGCGGGCCCGCCTTGCGCTCGATGTCCACGTGCACCAGGATGAACCACTCCTCGTCCGCCCCGCCCCAGAAGTTCTGCAGCAACGCGATGTTGCCCAGCTCCACGTCGCGGTCGGCATCAAACCGCCGCCAGTTGTGCAGCGCGTACGACGCATACGACAGCACCGGCGGACGTCCCAGCTTCATCGCTACGTAGTGCCACGGGACAGCCAGGTTCGCCGGCAGACGCCGCGCCGGCTCACCCGTCCACACGTACGCGTGACCGATGTAACTCAGCAGCATCATCGCCCGCTCGAGCTGATGGGCCGCCAGCCGGTGCACCGGAAACGGCGGCAGGTCTTCCAGCTCACGCCGCAACAGGTCCGTCATCAGCAGCTTGGGCAGCTCCGCGGCGACCTGCTCCCACACCGCAAACGCCGACGGCAGCGACCTCAGCGGTTCCGTGCCCGGGAGAAATCCCCGCTCGCGGTCCACCTGATGGGCCGAGAGCACCTGTTCCACCTCGGGCGAAAGCTGCATGCGCGTCCTCCTTGCGAACAAACGATATCACGCGGGGCGGGCGTCGTCCTGCAACGCGTCCCCCAACCGGTCGCGACGGCCGGCCGCTCCGGCCCTTACGTCTCGGCTACGGGCGCGCAGGCGATACAGTCATCCCCATGCCCGACCTTCCGCAGACCCCACCGGCGGCCAGCTTCACCCCGGCCGACGTCGTCGCCCGGTGCGACCACGCCATCCTGCACCCCTCGCTCACCGACGAGCAGATCGACCGCGAACTTGACGCCCTTCGCGGCCTCTACACCGCACACGGCGTGGCCGCAGCGTCCGTGTGCATCAAGCCGTATGCCGTCGGGCGGGCGTGCCGGCGGCTTGCCGACACGCCGATCGCCGTCGGCACGGTCATCGGCTTCCCGCACGGCTCGCACCTGCCGGCGGTCAAGGCTGCCGAGGCCACCGCCGCCTTCGACGACGGCGCCCGCGAGGTGGACATGGTCATCAACATCGGCAAAGCGCTCTCCCACGACTGGGCGTTCTGCCGGCAGGACATCGCCGCCGTGCTGGAGGTGGTGCGGTCGCGGGGCGGCGTGCTCAAAGTCATCTTCGAAACGGATTACCTCACCGACGAGATGGCCAAACGGCGGCTGTGTGAGCTGTGCTCCGAACTGCGCGTGGATTTCGTCAAGACCTCCACCGGCTTCGGCTTCGCCCGGCAGCCCGACGGGCATTTTGTCGCACGCGGGGCGCAGGACGCTGACGTGCGGCTCATGCGCAGCGTCTGCGCCGCGCACGTCGGGGTGAAGGCGTCCGGCGGCATCCGCACGCTGGCCGACGCCGTGCGCTTCCTGCAGCTCGGCGCTACGCGTCTCGGCACCACCGCCACACTGGCCCTGTGGCGCGAAGGCGCTTCGGCAAGCCCGGCGAGGGACGACAGGCCCTACTGAGCCCACGGGCCGTCACCGACCCCGCGATCCCCCCGTTGACCCTGGCCGGACCGATGTGACCCGTCAACGCCCAGCCCGGCACCGAGTAAAACGTTGTATCACGGAGAAGATGGGATTAGCTTGGTTGGTTACGCGCCATGGCCGGACACGACACTCCGCCCACCATCGTCGTTGTCGGCTCGACGAACGTCGATGTGATCCTGCGTCTGCGCCACATCCCCCGCCCCGGCGAGACCGTCACCGACGGCGTGTTGCACGAAGCGTTCGGGGGCAAGGGGGCCAACACCGCCGTCGCCGCCGCCCGGACGGGGCGCCGTACGCGCACCCGATTCATCACCGCGCTGGGGGACGACGCCTCGGCCGAAGCGCTGCTCCGGTCGTTCGCAGGCGACGGCATCGACACGTCGGCCGTGAAGCGCGTTCCCGGCGTGCGGACGGGCTGCGCGCTGATCCTCGTTGACGCGGCGGGCAACAATGCCATCGCCGTCGCCCCGGGGGCCAACGCGGCTCTCGCCCCCGCCGACCTCGACGCCGCCGGGGCCGTGCTCGCCAGCGCGTCGATGGTGGTCATGCAGATGGAAATCCCGACGGCGACGGTGCGTCACGTGTTGGCGCGGTGCGCGGCAGCCTCCGTGCCGGTGCTGCTGAACTACGCCCCCGTGCGCGACCGCAGCGTCGAGGTGGACGACCAAGTGCATGGGCTGGTGGTCAACGAGACCGAAGCCGCCCAGCTCACGGGGCTGGCGGTGTCGGATGTGCCGTCGGCTCGGCGAGCTGCCGAACCGCTGCTGGCGCGCGGACCGCGGTTCGTCGTGGTCACGCTGGGCGGCGCCGGCGCGGTCGTCAGCGCGGAGGGCGTGTCCATGCACGTCCCGGCGTTTCCGGTCGAGGTGGTGGACACGACCGCCGCCGGCGACACCTTCTGCGGTGCTCTGGCTGTCGCGCTTGTGGAGGGCCAGCCTCTGGTGGACGCCGTGCGCTTCGCGTCGGCCGCGGCGGCGGTTTCGGTCACACGCCTGGGAGCGCAGCCGTCGGTGCCGACGCGGGACGAGGTCGAGGCCATGCTCGCGCGGCACCCGCAGCGATGATGAACGCGGAGCAACGTTCGGCGGGAGTGGACAACGTCGTGGGTTCTTTTCGAGGAGGCACAGGTCATGTTGCTGGCAAGTGTGGCGGTGTCGTCACTGGGGGCTGTGCTGCTGTGGTCCGCGGCTTCGGGTTCCCTGGCCCCGACGCCGCCGCCCGCTCCGACGCCGGGGTATCCGGACTTTGCCATCCCCCGGCTCGAGGGGGTGACCGTGCCCGGGCTGCCGGCGATCACGTCGCGGTTTCACGTGGACCAGTTCGGCTACCGGCCGGGCTTCGAGAAAGTCGCGGTCATCAGCGACCCGCAACGCGGCTACAACGCCGCCGACAGCTACACCCCCGGGCCGGTCATCGAGGTCCGCGAGCGGAACAGTGGCCGGGTCGTCTTCTCCGGCCCCCCTGTGCCGTGGCGCAACGGCACCGTGTGCGAGCACTCCGGCGACCGCGGGTGGTGGTTCGACTTCTCGGCCGTGCGCGACGCAGGGGAGTACTACCTGTTCGACCCGTCCACGCAGCTCCGCTCGGCCGTGTTCAAGGTGGCCGATGACGTGTACGCACCGGTGCTCCGTGCCGCCCTCCGGACGTACTTCTACCAGCGCCTGGGGATGGACCTCGACCTGCCCTATGCCGAAGCGCCGTGGAACGAGCCGGCCGGCATGCTGCAGGACCGCCAGACCCGCGCGCTGTGGGCACGCGACGATGCCTCCCAGTTCCGCGACCTCTCCGGCGGGTGGATGGACGCGGGCGACACCAACAAATACCCGCCGTTCAACGGCGAGGTGCTGCACAGCCTGCTGTACGCCTACCGATTCAACCCCACCGCGTTTCCCGACGGGCAGCTGGGCATCCCCGAGTCGGGCAACGGCCTGCCCGACCTGCTGGACGAGGTGAAGTACCAGCTCGACTGGCTGCTGCGGATGCAGGAGCCCGACGGCGGGGTGTGGGTGAAGATGGGCGAGATCGACTACAACGGCCGGTGGCCCATCCACACCGACACCCGCCCGCGGTTCTACGGGCCCAAGTGCACCGGCGCGACCATCTACACCGCCGCCAACTTCGCCCACGCCGCCCGCGTCTACAGCCAGTTCGAGCCGTGGAAGCCGTACGCCGAGCTGCTCAAGACGCGGGCGCTGCTCGCGTGGGACTACTACCAGAACAACCCCAAGACCTACCGCTCCGACGACGGCACCATCAAGTCCGGCAACGCCAGCCGCGACGAGCAATCGCAGAACAACTGGGAGTGTTTCGCCGCGGTGCACCTGTTCGCGCTCACCGGCGAAGACCGCTTCCACGATGTGATCAAGCGCCGCGCGCCGCAGACGCGCCAGCTCTCCGAAGGCTACTGGAGCCCCTACGACGCCGGCGCTGCCGAAGTGCTCGCCGAGTACACCACCTTCCCCAACGCCGACCCGACGCTGGCGCAGCGTATCCGCCGGCAGCTGGCCAGCTCGGCCGGCAACCCCGCCTGGGCCTTTCCCGGCGACAGCGACCTGTACCGCGCCGGGATGAACCCCAACGCCTACCACTGGGGGAGCAACCACGTCCGCAGCGCTTACGGGCACATCGCAGTCACCGCTGCCCGCTTCGGCGGCCTGCCCGAGCCGGACCGGCAACGCCTGCGTCAGCGGGCCATGAACCTGCTGCACTCGTTCCACGGCGTCAACCCGCTCACCGTGGTGTACCTCTCCAACATGGGCTCGCTGGGCGCCGAGCTGTCGGTGCAGCGCATTTACCACTCGCGATACAACTTCGGCACGCCGTTCGAGTCCAACCCGCCGCCGGGCTACGTCGTCGGCGGCCCCAACCAGAACTTCGGCGGCCGCAACGGCGACGCCCCCGGCGACGTCGAGTGGATCAAGACCCAGCCGCGTGCCAAGGCCTACGGCGACTTCAACCACGGCTGGCCCAAGGCCAGCTGGGAACTCTCCGAGCCGGCCATCTACTACCAGGCGTCGTACATCCGCCTGCTGGCCGAGTGCGTGCCCGGAGCGAAGTAGCCGGTCGGAAAGGCCAAACGGAAAAGGGGGCGTGCCGCGTCGCCCACGGCACGCCCCGCGTTCCTTTCCGGTACACCTCTTCATCGCAGGCCAGCGACCTCGGCGTCGCGGGCCAGCAGCCTCAGCGGCTCCGGCGTCGCAGCATCAGCACAGCTGCCGGCACGACCGCCGCCAGACCGGCCGGCTCGGGCACCACGGCCGGGAGCACCCGCAGGTTGTCCAGCCCGATGATCTGGTCGGGCGAGGTCTGCCGGGCGTTGTCGTCCACCCACCGCAGCAGCAGCACGTCGTTGATGTCCCACGGGCCGGCGAAGGTCACCTCGACCGGACCGAAGCTGGAGGTACCGACCGTGTTGGGCACGGTGGCCAGCGACGGCCGCAACTCAGTCACCTCGAACCACGTGACGCCGCCGTTGAGGCTGTAGAACAGCCAGTAGCCGGGCAGCTCGTTGGCCGTGGACACCGCGGTGAAGCGGTCCACGTCGTAGGAGATGACGATGCCCGGCTGGTTGAACGGCGTGTTGTTGACCAGCGCCAGCTCGATGACGGCGCCGGCGTTGCCCGTCGGGGCGGTGCCCAGCGCACGGTCGTCGGGCGTGGCCGCGAAGCCCGCGTTGAGCCCGTTATTGGCGTTGGACGTCGGCGGCGTCGCGGCGGTGAGCGCCCCGGCCACCGCGCCCCCGCCGACCGCGCTGGCGGGGATCGTCGTCGTCCACGTGCTGTTGGAGCCGTCGATCGTCAGGTGCTGGAAGCCCAGCGGCCGGGCCGTGCCCGTGCGGCCCATGCCGTCGAAGGTCTGCACATAGCCGTCCAGCGTGAGGGCGACGGCCGGCGGCGGCGGGGGCGGCGGCGGAGGGGGCGGCTCGCTGCCCACGGGGATCTGCGTCAGCTCGCGGAAATGCAGGAGCGTCCCGGCCGTGTTGTAGAACTCGACCCGGGCGGTCGTGTCCGTCGCCGTCACCATCGTGAAGCCGAAGTCGGTCGCGTTCGACCAGTTGCCCGTCGCCAGCGTCGGTGGGCCGCTGATGCTGTAGCGCGACGCCCCGCCCGCCCCCTGGACGAACACCGGCAGGATCGTGTTCCCCGTGGCCGGGTCGTTGGCCGTCATGTCCTGCATGTTGTGGTTGTGGCCGTGGAAGAGGGCGTCGGCCCCCCACGCCTGAAACGGCCACCGCATCGTCGTGCTGGCCGAATGGCTGGACGCGTAGCTGTACGGCGGGTTGTGGAAGAACACGAACTGCCACGCCGCGGTCGAGTTGCGGATCGCCTGCCGGGCCCACTCGTACTGCACCGAGCCGGCCGTCCGCCCGTCGGGCTCGCGCGAGTCGGAGCTGAGCATGAAGAACTCGACCGGGCCCTGCCGGAAGCTGTAGTAGCGCTCGCCGCTCGTGGCCGTCGCCCCGCTGGGCAGCTC
Organism: Tepidisphaerales bacterium; assembly: GCA_046299715.1. Lineage (GTDB taxonomy): Bacteria > Planctomycetota > Phycisphaerae > Tepidisphaerales > Tepidisphaeraceae > JBBRUM01. The sequence continues at coordinate 38,310 of JBKBHU010000019.1, forward strand.
GAAGTAGTCGCTGTACGACTGCACCCCCTCATCCCAGTCGTGGTTGCCCAGCACCGGGAAGAAGCGGTTGACCGGCGAGCCGGGCAGGTACGCACTTTCCGCGGGGAGCTTGATGTAGTTGCCGTAGTACTTCCCCTGCGTGCGGTCCCAGTTGGCGAAATCGGCCGCGGGCGAGCTGCCCACGAGGTAGGTGTTGTCGCCGGTGGTGGCGATGAAGTCCGGGTTGAATGCGTTGACCCGCGTGGCGACCGCGGCCTGGTTGGCGTTGTCCACGCCGTAGTCGCCGATCACGGCGAAACGGATGCTGGTCTGACCCGAGGCGAGCGACGACCACAGGGCGGCCGCGGCAACACCGGCGGCCAGCGTGAGCACATGGCGCGTGTTCATGTGGATATCCATTCGAGAACGAATCCCCCGGAAACCTCCCCCGACTTGATCACGACGACGTCGTCCGTCGATGCGACAGCGGCCGGCAAGGTCGGGGGGCCGCCCGGCGCAGCCTGCACGCCGGGCGACCCCCTTTCGGCCGATGAGCGATGCGTTGTCAGCGGCGGCGACGCAGCCCCACGAGCGCGGTGCAGCCCAGCAGCGACAGACCTGCCGGCTCCGGCACCACCGTCGCCGTGATCAGCACGTTGTTCAGGCCGACGATCTGGTCGGGCGAGCTCTGGGCGGCGTTGTCGTCCACCCACCGCAGGTAGAAGTCCGCGCCGGGGTTCACCAGCGGCACGTTCACCGTGCCGAACGACCGCGTCAGGTTCGACACGCCCACGCTGTTGGGCACTTCCGTCAGCGTCGGGGCCGGGCCGATGTGCGTCCAGCTCGTGCCGTTGGTGCTGATGAACAGCCAGTAGCCCGGCAGTTCGTTGGCCGAGCTCGGCGCGGTGAAGCGCACGATGTCGAACCGCACCGTCAGCGTGTCGATCGGCAACGTGTTGGCGTTGGTGAGCGTGAGCTGGATGCCGGTGCCCGTGACGTTGGTCGGCGCCGTCGCCAGCACCCGGTCGCTCGTCGCGCTGGTGGTCCGGGCGGCGTTGTAGCCGTTGTTGTTGTTGCTGGTGGGGTTGTTCGTGGCGGTGAGCGTGGTGCCCGCCGCCGTCACGGGAATCGACGCTACCGAGTTGGTCCCGTTGGCCGGGATCCCCGTGGAGTTGGTCCACGTCCCGTTGGACGTGGTCATGTTGAACACGATGTGCTTCCACGACGTCGGCGGCGTCGTCCCCGACGTGCCCATCGAATCAAAATCTTCCGCGTAGGTTGTCGTGATCGGCGCAGCGCTCGCCGCGGCGGCCAGCGTCAGCACCGCAAAGGCCGAAAACAGTTCGCGTCGCATGTCGGTCTCCTCTTCCGGGAAGGGCGGCGTCGGCCGACAGCACCGTCCCACGACGATGACGCCGGCCGACCACCGGCGATGCGACGGTTCTCCCCTGCACGCGCTTACTGCGATTGAGACCGGCGTGAATGTCCCGAAACAACGGCGCTCCGCTTGCGCAAGCGGCACGGCAAGACCGCGCTGAACCGCAAAACCCACGTCGATGCGTCAAACGATGTGCACTCGTTCTCCCGGCCCGACGGCCTCGAGTGCCCACAGCCAAAGCCCGACCGCCCGGACTTCCCCGGTCAGGTTTTCTCCGACGTCAGCCCGCTTCGCCCCCCGGCATCGGTTCGCTCTCACCCCGACCGACGCGCTCACCCCCCCCGACATCACCCGGGTCAGCGGCATGTCTTGCCCACAACCCGACTCGCTCGCCCCCCACAACGTCCAACGGAGAGGAAGGGATTCGAACCCTTGCATGGGGTTTGACCCCCATGACCGGTTTAGCAAACCAGCGCTTTCAGCCGCTCAGCCACCTCTCCAGGCCATGCCGGGAACGCCGACCTGCGCCGGCCGTGCCCTTCGCTCAAGTCTATCGGCCGCCATCCCCCCCTTCCACCGCCCCCCTCGCGTGGCCGCCCGCAACGTCACAGCAGATCCGGTCGTGCCGTGTGAAGGCCCTACATGGCGTCAAACCCTCGGAACAAGTGCCGCCGGGTTGCCCCGACAGCTTGGGTGCTAAGGGCGGGTCCTTCGGGCGATCCCGTCTCGACCGGCCGTCGGCCGGTCCCTGCGGGCGTGGCCGTCCCGACCGCTCCTTCCCGATGGGTAACACCTACCGGTTCGACCCAACTCAAACGCCTTCAATCTCGAACACACCAGAACCGCTATGACGGGATAAGTTTAGCTCGCGTCCACGCGGACGGCGTCGCGGAACTTTGCCGACACGCCGGCGGCAGCTTGCATACGAGGCCGGGTGGCACCCTTGCCACGGGGGTTCTCCCCGTCCTTCGGGCCGGCACCGCCCGTCCTAGAACGGCGGCGCTTCGCCCCGCTTCCACCAGTCGGCGTCCGCCCGGTCGTCCTTGCGTGGCGGCTCGGGCGACTCGCCGCCCTCCCCGTCGTTCTCGCCCGCGCCGCCCCGCACCTGAGTCGCCAGCGCCACCGCCAGCGTCGGGGCGATCGCCCGGAACATGTCCGCGTCGTCGTTGGTGAACGGGACGTCGCCGCCGCGGAACAGCACGATGGTCGCGAGGCTCTCGCCGAGGTAGGTGCAGTTGGCCGCGACCAGCGCCATCCCCCGAAGGTGCCGCAGTTCGGCCGCCGAGAGCGACTGCTCAGCTTCGTCGCTGCTGAGCCGTACGAATCCCTCCTGCGTCGCCCGCCGGACGACGCCGTCTTTGAGCGCCTCCACGAGGTCCGCACTCGACGGCACGGTGTACTTGACGTAGGCACCGAGCTGGAAGTTCGCCCCGCCGGCCGACTCCGGGGCCTCCTCCGTCGCGAGGAACACGGCGATGTTGGCGTAGCCGCACCGCCGCATCAGCCAGTCCATCGTGTGGCACAGCAGCTGCTCCAGACCTTCGGCCCGGTCGCAGAGCTTGCGGAAGTCCTCACCGATGCGGAGCTGGTCCATCAGCCGGCTCAGTTCGCCGTACGCGCCGACGAGGTCGTTGCACAGCAGGTCCACCTTGCGGGCCACGGTGCGACGGGCGTCGGAGAGCTTCCGCACCGCCTGCCGCAGACGCTGCAGACGCCGGTCCTCGCGGCTGCGGCGACGCTCGAGGTCCACCGCCGCCGCCAGCCTCTGCACGACGTGGCCGCCGCTGAGCGGCTTGGGAAGAAAGTCCACCGCGCCGTGACGGAACGCCTCGATCGTCTCGTCCACCCGCGGCGACGCCCCCGTCACCACGACACTGGCGTGCGGGTTGCACTTTCGCAGCTCGTCGATGAGCGACGTGCCCGGTCCGTCCGGCAGCTTCAGTTCCGTCAGCAGCAGCGTCACGCCCCCCGTCGCGAGGACGGCCCGCGCTTCGGCCAGCGTCCGCGCCGACACCACGGTGCACGCCAGCCGCCCCTGACACGCCCGCTGCACCGCCTCGCCGCTGCGGCGGTCCGCGTCCACCACCAGCAGACGGGGCAATTCCTGGCCCTTGCTACGCGTCTGAGCTGCCGTCGCCGTTGCCATGACCGGAAGACCTCCGTTCGCGTCGGCTCGCAGGACCGCCGGGTGCACCCCGGCCGCACACATCCCGACACCGCCGACCCACGGACGCTTCCGTGCGTCCCAACCGCCGCGGCCCGCCCTGGCCGCCTCTCCCCCGCCGCCTCTCCCCCGCCGCCTTACCCCGCCACCCGACGCGCCACCCCCGCCCCGCCCGTCCCCGTCGATGCCGTGGCCTGCTGCGACGCCGACGTGTCCGCCGGCAGAAGCACCAGCGCCCGCGTGCCCGCGTTGACCTTGGAGTCCAGCCGGATCGACCCGCCCACCGACTCCAGCCAGCGCAGCGCCCGCGCCAGACCCATCCCCCGGCGACGGCCCGCCGGCTTGGCCGAGAAGAACGGGTCGAACGCCCGCGCCAGCGTGTGCTCGTCCATCCCGCAGCCGTCGTCCGTCACCGTCACCACCACATGGCCTCCGAACGGGTCGTGAGCCGCCGCCACCTTCACGGTCCCCGGCGACGCCCCCGGGCCGCGGTCGGTCGCCTGCAGGGCGTTGTCCAGCACCTCGGCCAGCGCCGCCGCCGCCTGGTCCTTGTCCACCCGCACCGCCGGCGCGTCCGTGCCCAGCACGTCAATGCGCCTATCGGCCATTCCCTCCCGCCCCTTAGCCAGCCGCACAGCAGCCTCGACGATCTCCGCCACGCTGCACGTCTGCACCTTCGGCGGCTGCGGCTTGGCGAACTCCATCAGCTCCGTGATCATCCCGCTGAGCCGGTGGCACTGCTCAGCGATCAGGGCCGCGTTTTTCCGGGACTTCTCGTCCGTCAGCGTCGAGGCCAGCAGCTGCGAGCGTCCGCTAATCACCGCCAGCGGGTTGTTCATCTCGTGGGCCGCCCCCGCCGCCATCTCCGCGATCGACGTCAGCGTCCGGGCCCGCAGCAGCTGCGACTGAGCATCCTGCAGGTTCCGGTTGGCCTCGGCCAGCTGCTCGGCCAGCAGCCTCGCTTCGTCGCGGATCTGACTCGTCCGCAGCGCCAGCGACCACCCCGACGCCAGCCCGCTCAGCTCCACACGCATCCCCGCCAGACGCTCCGCCTCGTCCTCCACGCTCCCCGACGCCTCGCTGCCGCCCGCCCCGCCGACCGGATCCCTCCCCCCGGACCACACCACGCCCCCGATGCACGCCCCTTCCGCCGACAAAGCCACCCAGTACCGCCGGCCGCCCCCCAGACGCGGCGCCACCTCCCCCACCACAAACCCCAGCTCGTCGCCCGCCGACGCCACCACCCCCGCGCCCCCCGGCGGCAGCTCCGGCCGCCGCTGCACCTCGCACAGCAGCGTCTCGCTCTCCAGCCCCTCCCCACCTTCCGTACCGGCCTCCGCGCTCACGCGGTGCACGAGCACGACCTCCGCGTACGGCTGGCCCGGGGGAATCGAAAACGCCGCGGCGCTCCGCGTATCCAGCGCTTCGCACGCCGTCTGCGCGATCGCCCGCAGCACCAGCCCCGGCGCCGCGTCCGCCCGGAGCGCCCCGTGAAACTCCGCCAGCGCGTCGAAAAACTTCGCCCGCACCGCCAGCTTGCGGTTCCGCACCGCCAGCTGCGTGCTCATCCGCCCCAGCTCCCGGTTCGCCTGACTGAGCGCCTGCCGGTACAGCTCGGCCGTGGACATCTCCCCCAGCCCCAGCGCCGACGCCCGCTTCTCCAGCGTCTCCACCAGCCGCCCCGCCACCTCCACCGCCTGGGCTTCACGCATCCCCACCGCGTCCAGAAGGGCGGGCTTGGGCACGAAGCCGGCGTAGTTGCCGCTGTAGCCCAGGTGCTGCTCGCGGACGAGCTGGTCGGCCAGCGTCACCAGCGACACGAGCCGGGCGTTACGCACAGTCGCGGGCAACGCCGCCGGCGACTGGCCGTGCAGCCAGATGCAGTCCCGGATCGCCACCGGCAGCTTCCACTTCTCCGCCAGCCGCTTGCCCACCACCATGTGGTCCAGCCCGATGATCTGCCGCTCGAGGTCGGCGATGTTCCCCCGCAGCAGCTCCGTCGCTTCCACCACCTTGGCAAAGCTCTTGGGCAGGCAGCTGTCCAGCGCCACCTTCCCGATGTCGTGCAGCAGCCCGCACACGAACGCCTCCGCGGGCTCGACACGGACGTCCTTCCCCCAGGTGCCCCGCAGCGCGGCCGCCAGCAGTTCGCAGCAGCTCGCCACCGCGATGGAATGCCGCCAGAACCCCTCGCGGCTGAACCCCCCACCCCCCCCACCGCCCCCCCCAGCCATGCTCCGCTCACCCGACCCCTCGTTTCTCCGCTCGCCCCCCGCCGCGCCGCCCCGCGCGGGCGCCGACTCCGCCCCGTCGCGCGTCTCCGCCGGGAACGTGTCGAACAGCGACACGGCCAGCACTGCCGACCGCACCGCCTCGAACCCCAGCAGCACCACCGCCCGCTCGACGGAGTTCACCTCCGCCCGCACACCCAGGTCCGCACGGTGCACCAGCTTCAGCACGCGCGTCGTCAGCGCCGGGTCCGACGCGATCAGCGACACCACATCCCGGGCCGACGTCGATTCGCTGCTGGTCGCCTCGAGCACCCGCACGGCCACCGCCGGCAGCGTCGGCAGCTCCTCGAGCTGCTGGAGCACCAGCTCCACGCGCTTTTCCTTCAGCAGGTCCAGCCCCGGCTCCGCTGCCATCCGTGCCTCCCTGCGGGACGCCGCCTTCGCCGGCAGGACATACCGCCCCCGCCGCGACGGCCCCACGCGGCCCTCGCCAACCGCCCGCTCCCGACCTCCGGCAAGGCGTCAAGGACTACACCGACAACAACTGGCCGATCCGTTCGATCAGCTTCTCGATGTTGAACGGCTTCTTCACGAACTCGTCCGCCCCGCTCCGCAGCAGCTCGTTGATCTCGTCCTGATTCACCACACCGGAAACGATGATGATCTTGGTGTCCGCGAAGTTCGGGTTCTGACGGATCGTCTTGCACACCACGTTGCCGTTGATGTCCGGCAGCATGTAGTCGAGGATGATCAGGTCAGGGTTGAACTCCTGCGTCAGCATCCCCGCGTCATAGCCGCTGCGGGCCGTCTTGACCTCGAACCGCCCGTCCCGCGTCAGCACGTCCACGAACAGCTCGACGATCTCCGGGTCGTCGTCCACCACGAGGATCTTCTGCTTCCCCGAGTCCAGCGCGTCGGGCGGAATCCCGTTCTCACGCATGAAGTTCAACAGGCTCTCCCGCGGAATCCGCCGAAACCGCGACCCGGGCACCCGGAACCCCTTCAGCCGACCCGAATCAAAACAGCGGATAATCGTCTGCTGCGACACCTTGCAGATATCCGCCGCCTCGCCCGTCGTGAACACCGTCTTCATGGCGCTTCCTCACTACTCCTACGCAGGGTCCACCTAGACTGGATGAAGCCCCGAACTTCCCCAAACTACCCAAACTATCATCGGCGTGAATCTGGGTAATCTTGAGCGACGCACTCCGTAACGCCCCTCACGCACATTATGCCCGATCTTCGCCCAAGTGACGCAGCCCGCCCATTCTTTCTCCCCGCAAACCGCCCAAACCGCCCTAAACCACAATCGACCCCCTCACCTCAAGCTCCACCCCGTTTAGTCTTTCCGCCATGTCCACCCCCCATCTCCCCCCCGAAGCGGCTCAACCCGTCGCCCAGTACCACTGCACCTGCGGCGAAGGCCCCCTCTACGACCCGGCCCGGAACTGCGTGTTCTGGACGGACATCGACACCGGACGCCTCTTCCGCATCGACTGCGACACCCACGCCCACCGGCAGATCTACACCGGCGATCCCGTCGGCGGGTTCACCCTGCAAACCGACGGCCGGCTGCTGCTCTTCCGGGTGCGGGACATCGCCCTGCTCGACCCCGACTCAGGCTCCGTGCAGAAGGTGATGGACTTCCACGACGACGGCTCCGTCCGCTTCAACGACACCTCCGCCGGGCCCGACGGCGCCTGCTACGCCGGCACCATCGGCAAGACCGCCACGTCTGGCGGGTTGTTCAAGCTCACCCCGGACAGGCAGCTCAGCCTGCTTTTCCGCGGCACCGGGTGCGCCAACGGCATGGGCTGGTCGCCCGACCGCCGCACGATGTACTGGACCTGCTCCACGCGGAACACGATCTTCGCCTACGACTTCGACCCCGACGCCGGCACCCTCGCCAACGAACGCGTCTTCCATCAGGTCCACGACCGCAAGGCCTTCGGCACCTGCGACGGGCTCACCGTCGCCGCCGACGGCACCGTCTTTTCCGCTCGCTGGGACGGCCACGGCATCTACACCTACGCCCCCGACGGCACGCCGCTGCAGTTCATCCGCCTGCCCGTGGCCAAGGTGACCTCGATGTGCTTTGCCGGCCGCGACTTGCGCGACCTTTACATCACCACCGCCGGCCGCAACGAGTCCCCCGACGGGCTGGCCGGCGCCCTCTTCCGCGTGCGCGTTCCGCAGACCGGCCAGCTCGACTTCCGCAGCCGCATCGCCGTCTGAGCCGCCGGTTTCATCGTCCTGCCGCGGGAGATGCGGGGGCGGCGGCCGGCGCGTCTGCCCCGGGCGGGGCGGCGGTCGTGTGCGGGGGGTGCGCGGGGTGATGAGGGGGGTTGTGAGGGGGGTTGTGCGGCGGGCCTTGGGGCAACCTCGACACCATGGCCGCCGCCACCGCCAGCACCCCCGCTGCGGCCACGAACAGCGCCGCGTATCGCCCCACCACCACCCCCCCCAGCGACAACGTCCTGTTGCCGATCAGGTCTAGCAGCACGCCCCAGACGATGGGCGACGCCCCCAGCACAAGGCTGGTGATCACCGAGTAGAGCGCGAAGAAATGGTTCCGCCCCATCAGGGGAAACGTCGCCATCGTCAGCCGCTGCGACGCGACCTGAAAGTTCACCCCCGCCGCCCCGGAAAGCAGGTTCAGCCCCACCACCACGGCCGCCGACGCCGGAAGCAGCTTCATCGCCACCGCCGCCCAGCCCGCCACCGCCGCCAGCAGCCCCAGCACGCACACGCGGAGCACCCGGGGCGAATCCCACACCTCGCACAGACGCCCGCCCATCCACACCGTCGCCAGCGCCCCCAGCAGCGTCATGCCGCTGAGCAGCAGCACGTCGCTGTCGCTGTACCCCGCCTCGGCCCGCAAGTACGCCACCGTGAACGTTCCCAGCCCCCCGGTCACCGCCACCCACGCCCCCACGAACGCGGCGATCCGCAGGAACGGCCCCCACAGCAGCATGTGCCGCCACGGCAGGGGGTGTCCCGAGCTGCGCATGCGCTCCGGCGTGCTCACATCGGGAATCCGCGACAGGAACACCAGGCTCACCACCCCCATGGCGGCGGCAAACGCGAACACCAGGCTGTACTGCCACGGCCTCGGCTCGCTCGACGACACCAGCAGCATCGCCGCCACCCCCAGCGACATCAGCGAACCGACGTTGGCGAAAAAGTTGTCTCGGGCGAGAAAGCGGGCGCGATACACCGCCGGGACGATCTCCGTCAGCCATGGCATCCACGCCCCGCTGGCAAAACCCCTCAGCGTGTTGAACACCAGCAGCAGCCCCAGCACCAGCGCCAGCTGAACGGCCGCCCCCACGCCCGTCATCCCCAGCAGCGGCACCCCCGCCAGCCCCGCCACCGCCAGCGTCCGCAGCCCCCAGCCCATCAACGTCAGCCGCCGATAGCCGTAGCGGGGCAAAACATACGCCGCCGGAATCTGCAGCACCACCAGCAGCGGCGTCAGCGCCGTGATCACCCCCAGCACCGTCGCCGACGCCCCCAGCCCCTTGGCGAACAAAATCACGGGCGGCCCGAGCACGATCTGCCACGACAACGCGTTGAACACCGCAAACCCGTGCGCGTTCCACAGCCCCGCCGGCACCGCCTCCACCGCCGCCCCACCCGCCCCGACACCCCCTGCCGCGGCAATGGAACCCCTCGCCGCACCGGAGCCACCCGGCGCGCTTGAGCCCCCCGCCGACACCGACGCCGAACTCGTCCCGACGACGTGCCGCATTCACGCCCTTCCGTAATACTCCTCGTTGAGCTGCTCCAGCTCCCGGCTCAGCCGCTCCAGCTCCGCCTGCAGCCCCCTGGCTCGGGGCGCGTCTTTCCATGCCTGCGACAGCTCGTCCTGGAGCTGCGCCAGCTCCACCTCGGTCTCGGTGATCCGCTGCTCCAGCTGCTCCAGCGTCAGCCGACCGAACGGACGGAGGTACGGGTTGTCCCGGCCGGGTTTGCGCGGCTCGCCGGCCCGCGGCTCCTTTTCGCCCTTCGGCACGTCGCGCTGCTTCGCCCGAGCCGCCCGCTCGCGTTCGGCCGCTTCCCTCGCCTTCTCGGCCGACTCGCGCTCCGCTCGCAACCGGCGCTCCCGCTCCGCCCACGCCGAGTAAGTCCCCACGTTCGGCTCCCCCTCCACCGCCGCCGGCGGCACGTAGCTCTCCAGCGCCGGCGGCCTGAGCACCAGCAGACGCCCCACGACCCGGTCCAGGAAATACCGGTCGTGCGAGACGCACAGCACGGTCCCGTCGAACCCCGCGATCGCCGCCTCCAGCGCGGCACACGAGCTCACGTCCAGGTGATTGGTCGGCTCGTCGAGCACCAGCACGTTGGGCCGGTCCGCCAGGAGCTGGGCCAGCCGTACCCGTGCGCGCTCGCCGCCGGAGAGGTCGCCCAGGCGCTTGTCCACATCGTCGTCATGAAACAGGAACAGGGCCGCCAGGCTGCGGATCTGCTGGTCGTTCAGCGGACGCCCCTCGCCGATCGCCTCGTAGACCGTCGCGTCGGCGTCCAGCGCGGCCGCGTCGTCGCCCAGCCCCAGCCGCTGGTCGTAGTAGCCGATCCGCAGGTTCGCGCCCCAGGTGACGTCGCCGTCGTCGGCGTCCACCTCCCCCAGCACGCACCGCAGCAGCGTGGACTTGCCGCTGCCGTTGGGCCCGACAACCCCCACCCGCTCCCCCCGCCGCAGCTCGAAGGCGACGTCCTGCCAGAGCACGCGCTCGCCGAACGACTTGCGCAGCCCCTCGACACGCAGCACGCGGTCGCCGCTGCGAAGATCGGTGTGAAACCTCAGGTGAATCTGCTGCTGACCCTCCACCCGCTGCACCAGCTCGCCCGACTCCAGCAGCCGCATCAGCCGCTTCTCGCGCCCCTTGGCCTGCCGCGCCCGCTGGCCCGCCTTGAAGCGGCGGATGTACTCACTTTGCTTGTCGATCTCCCGCTGCTGGGCTTCGTACTGCCGCTGACGGGTCAGGTCGGCCCGGGCCTTCTGTTCCAGGTACGCGGAGAAGTTGCCCGGATAGCTGGTGAGCCTTCGCTCGCGCAGATCGACGATCCGCGTGGCCAGCCGGTCCAGCAAATACCGGTCATGGGAGATGATCCAGCTTGCGCCCGAGTGCGTCAGCAGCACCCCCTCGAGCCATTCGATGGCCTCGAGGTCGAGGTGGTTGGTCGGCTCATCCAGCAGCAGCACGTCCGGGTACTGGATCAGCAGCTTGGCGAGTGCCAGCCGGCTGCGTTGCCCTCCCGACAGCCGGCTGACGGGCATGTCCCACGTCCCCTGCGGCAGACCCACGCCCAGCAGCGTCGCCTCGAGCCGGTGGTGCCACGCGTAGCCCCCCTGCGCCTCGTAGTCGTGCTGCAGCCGGGTGTACCGCTGCATCAACCGCTCGACGTCCGCCCCCGGCTCGGCCATGCGGTGCTCCAGCTCCCGCAGCGCATGAGCAAGGCCGTGCAACGCCGCAAACGCCGATTCCGCTTCATCAAGCACCGTTTGCCCGGACGTGAACGCCGGGTCCTGCTCCAGCAGGCCCACACGCACGCCCGACGGGACGACCACCTCGCCGCCGTCGGGCAAGTCCATGCCCATGGCGATCCGAAACAGCGTGGACTTGCCCGCCCCGTTGTCGCCCACCAGCCCCACGCGCTCGCCGCTGCCGAGCGTGAAATCCACGCCGCTGAACAGAACCCGTTGCCCGTACGACTTTTCCAGATGTTTCAGTTGAAGCAGCGGCATGCGTGGACCCGCCCCCGTTCTGTCCCGCCCCGCCGTCCCGCCCCGCCGTCCTGCCGGCGTTGTCCGGACCGGGCCTCGATGATAGACGTCGCCCGGTCGGGCACGGCCTCGCGTTGCCAGTTGCCGGCGTCAGGGGTAACGTCCCGCTCTTGTCCATCGGAACCTTCCGGACCCCGCCGACGCGGAGCCTTGCGTTATGAAGCTCACCGACATCATCAAGCCCGCCAACATCCGCGTTCCCCTGCAGGCCACCACGAAGGCCGCCGCCATCGAAGAGCTCGTCAACCTCCTTGCCGCCAATCAGGAAATCACAGACCCCGCCAAGGTCCTCGCCGCCGTCCTCGAACGCGAAGCCACCCGCACCACCGGCATCGGCAACGGCGTGGCGATTCCGCACGGCAAATGCACCGGCACGCCCCGGCTGATCATGGCCGTCGGCAAGGCCGCCGCCCCCATCGACTTTCAGGCCATCGACGGCCGACCCGTCTCCCTCATCTGGCTCCTCACCTCCCCCCCCGACCAGACCGGCCCCCACATCACCGCGCTCGCCCGCATCTCCAGGCTGATGATCAACGACAAGGTCCGCGTCGCGCTGGCCGGCGCGACCACGGCCGAGCAGATCTACGACATCATCAGGCAGAACGAAGCGGCCATGTGAAGCCCCGCGCCGGCGACCGCACTCGCCCGGGGAGAACCCGAGCCACGACGTACACTCCCGCGTGCCCCGCTTCTACCTCATCGACGGCCACGCCCAGATCTACCGCGCGTACTACTCCCCGTACCGCGACCTCACCTCGCCCGACGGCAAGCCGGTCAAGGCGGTCTTCAGCTTCTGTTCGATGCTGCTGGGTCTGATCGCCTCTCAAAAGCCCGACTATCTGGCGATGGTCGTCGATGCCACCGACGACGCCGAACTTCACCGCGCGCAGATCTACCCCGCCTACAAGGCCAACCGCCCGCCCCGCCCCGACGACTTCACCCCCCAGGAACAGCGCATCCTCCAGATCGTCCGCGACGCCGGCATCCCCATCTACCAGCTCCCCGGCTACGAAGCCGACGACGTGCTGGCCAGCCTCGCCCGCCAGCTCGAGTCGCAGGGCTTCGACGTGGTGCTGGTCTCCCGGGACAAGGACCTGTATCAGGTCCTCTCCGAACACATCAGCATGTTCGATCTGCGCGACGGGCAACCGACCTTCCTCACGCCCCAGACGCTCCAGGATCAGCTCGGCTTCACCCCGCAGCAGGCGGTGGACATCCAGTCGCTCATGGGCGACAAAATCGACAACGTTCCCGGCATCCCGGGCGTGGGCGAGAAGACCGCCCTCGAGCTCATCCGCCAGTTCGGGTCGGCCCAGGCCGTCATCGACCACGCCGATGAGATCAAACGCCCCAAGCTCCGCGAGAGCGTCAAGGCGTTTGCCGCGCAGCTCCCCGTCACCCGCCAGCTCGTCACGCTCTCCACGGACCTGACCATCCCCGGCTTCTCGGCCGACGACTGCCGCTTCCGCGGCCTGCGGACCGACGCCCTCGCCCGGCACTTCCGCGAGCTGGGCTTCAATTCCCTGCTGGGCCGGCTCGCCCGGTCGGAGACGCCCAACGTGGAAGGGGCGCCGCCCCCGGATGTCGTCCGCCGGTCGCCGGGGCCGTCGCCGGGGCTTCCTCCCACGGGCGACGGCCTCTTCGACCACCTCGCCGGCAGCGGCTCGACGCAGGCTGCGGCCACGCCCTCCGCTTCCTCCGATGCCCCCCCCGCCGCGCCGGACACCGACGCGCTCGACCCCCGTACGTTCGAGACCTCGGCGGGCTTGCCCTATCAGCTCGTCAACACCCCTGACGGTTTGGCGCGGCTCGTGGAGCAGCTTCGCCAGCAGACCCGCATCGCCATCGACACCGAGACCGACGGGCTGGGCGCCATGAACGCCGAGCCGATCGGCTTTTCCTTTTCGTGGGCGCCCGGCACGGGGCATTACGTGGCCGTCAAGGGGCCGCCGGGGGCGCAGGTGCTTCCGCTGCACGACGTCGTCGCCGCCCTCCGACCCGTGCTGGAAGACCCGGCCATCGCCAAGGTCGGTCACAACGTCAAGTACGACCTGCTCGTGTACCGCAACTGCGGCGTCCGCGTCCGCGGGCTGGCGATGGACACGATGGTGGCCGCCTTCATCCTCGACGCCTCCCGGTTGCAGTACGGCATCGACCGCCTCGCCGAGCAGCTGCTGGGCTTCAAGAAAATCCCGACGACCGCGCTGATCGGCAGCGGCAAGGACCAGCGTTCGATGGCCGCGGTAGACCTTCAGACCGTCGCCCACTACGCCGCGGAAGACGCCGACATCTGCCTCCGCCTCGCCCGGCTTTTCGACGAACAGCTCGAGCGTTTCCCCACCCTTCGCAAGCTCTGCGAAGACGTGGAAACGCCGCTGGTCGAAGTGCTCGCCGAGATGGAGTTCAACGGGATCGCGGTGGACCCTGCCGTCCTGCAGGATCAGTCCGCCGTGCTCGGCCAGCGCATCGCCGAGCTGCGCCAGCGCATCCTCGATGCCGCCGGCGTGGCCTTCAATCCCGACTCGCCCAAGCAGCTTGCCGAGGTGCTCTTCAACCATCTGGGCCTCAAGTCCGTCCGCAAGACCAAAACCGGACACTCCACCGATGTGGAGGTGCTGGAGCGTCTGGCCGACGAGCACCCCGTCCCCCGGCTCATCCTCGAGTACCGCTCGCTGCAGAAGCTCAAGAACACCTACCTCGACACGCTCACGCAGTACATCTCCCCGCGCACCGGCCGCATCCACACGCACTTCAACCCCACCGGCGCCGCCACCGGCCGGCTCTCCTCCTCCGACCCCAACCTCCAGAACATCCCCATCCGCACCGACGAAGGCCGCCGCATCCGTCTGGCCTTCATCCCCTCACGGCCCGAACACGTGCTGCTCTCGGCCGACTACTCCCAGATCGAACTGCGCATCCTCGCCCACCTCGCCGAGGAACCCGCCCTCATCCGCGCCTTTCAGAATGACGAGGACATCCACGCCGCCGTCGCCGCCGAGGTCTTCGGCGTCCCGCTGGGCGAGGTCACCCGCGAGCAGCGCTCGCAGGCCAAGACCATCAACTTCGGCATCATCTACGGCGTGACCGCCTACGGCCTCTCGCGACGCATCGAGAACCTCTCGACCTCCGCCGCCGACCGGCTGATCAAAGACTACAACGCCCGCTTTCCCGCCATCCGCCGCTTCCTCCACCAGTGCGTCGAGTTCGCCCGAACCCACGGCTACGTCGAAACCCTCCTCGGCCGCCGCCGACCCCTCCCCGACATCCACTCCCACACCCTCACCGTCCGCAACGCCGCCGAACGCATGGCCATCAACTCCGTCGTCCAAGGCTCCGCCGCCGACCTCATCAAGCTCGCCATGCTCCGCATCCACCGCCGCCTGACCGCCGAAAACCGCCCCGCCCGCATGCTCCTCCAGGTCCACGACGAACTCGTCTTCGAAACCCCACGCACCGCCGCCGAACAAGACGCCGCCCTCGTCCGCGAAGAAATGACCTCCGCCATGAACCTCGCCGTCCCGCTCAAGGTCGACATCGGCTGGGGGGATAACTGGGGCGAAGTGAAGTAGCCAAAATCACACACCAGTTCCCGCGATGCGTTGATCGTCAACGTTCGCGCGACGTGCCACTTGACTCGGATCAGCAGAGGGAGTAGGCTGCGAGTGCAAACCTTTGCAGGGAGTTCGCATGTTCCGTAAACAGTTCGCCGCATGGTGTGTTGCGTTGACCTTGGGGTGGGGTATTCTCGGTCTTTGGGTAGGGAAGACATTCGCGATGACAGACGCCGTCGTGTGCCAGATGAGAGTGCAAGCTGGCGGCGGTGGTACCTGCTGTTGGAACCAAGGTGATCTGCTCTGCTGGGGATGCCAAGGTGCGAGTTGCCCGAACATCACAATCCTGGGTGGTGGTTGTGCTGGAATGCTACTCGTAGATAACGTAGGTCACTGCATCCCCGTCGCTGATTGTGTGGTGAGCGGTTGCGGGAATTGAGGACCGACAACTCGATACCGAGACGAGAAATCGACCAAGAAGGTCAAGAAAGGGCGCCGCAATGACTCAACATCAGGGGTCACTGGCGAAGGTGTTCCTATTGGCTTGCGTCACTTGGCTTGCCCCGGATGGCTCCCATGCGCAAGCAGAGACACCTGACGGCACGACAACCGTTCGAGATGCTTGCATAAGAGTCGAAAGACTCATGTTTCAACGTGCCCCGACACCTGAAGAGGTCAGGGTCGTTACGCAGATCCTGGCCGACATCGAGGGGCGTCGTCAACCCATCCGCGAATTCGAGGCACAGTTTCAACGCCTTGAGATTGTTGCGCGGGCACTGGACGGTGCCCGTTGGCGGGACATGCTCGATCAAAGCCGTCCCGTCGACTCGATTCGTGTAAACACACCCTTCACACAACTCTCCGCCGGCGCGTTGGCCCGCTCCGGCAGCCGCGCTCAGCTCGCCTCCCTGATGTGGAAGCGCGCTTCTGAGGTCCGGCCCGAAGATATCGTCCTCGCACAGCGCTTCAACCGGGCAGCGCTCGCCATCTACGTCGCAGATTGGCTCGAACTCGGGTCCGGCCTCGGCTCAGCAGTCGATCGCGCGACGAAAGCAGGCCAAACCGTCGCAAGCTTCTTCGGCGTCGAACCTGCAGTCGCCCTAGAACTCTCACAATCGGCCAACGCCATTGGAAAATCGTCGAGAACGGCCGTCGATCTCATGAGCAGCAGCGCCATCTCGGCGGACCTCGTCATCAAGGCAGCGCAGCGCAGCGAGCTGACCGACCGGGCGCTCAATCAGGCCCTCCGCGATTGGGTCGCCTTCATGGAGGCTGCCGCGGCCAGCGACGAGTTCACCGCATGGACCGCCGCAAACATCGGTTGGCGCCTGAGGTCCGCTGTCGCATTGGCCAGCGATCAGCAACGCCTCGCCAGAGTGGATGCAGCCGTTCGAAGTGTATCCGAATCCATTCGGACACAACCACCGCGCCGATGGACTGAGGAAATCCTAACCACCCCTCCACAGCCGCCTGCCAACTCCGGTGTCCGTGTCGTGACAGATCCCAATGACGAGAGAATCAAGGGGGTACCACCGCAATGATCGGTCGGGAAGACAGTCTACTGCCTCGAATCATGCCTAGCGGATCGAGCTTGATGCAAAAGATCTACGGCTGGAAGCTTGCCGTCATCTGCGTCAATTTGGTC
The DNA here is from genome assembly GCA_046299715.1 of Tepidisphaerales bacterium. GTDB lineage: Bacteria > Planctomycetota > Phycisphaerae > Tepidisphaerales > Tepidisphaeraceae > JBBRUM01. The sequence goes on from JBKBHU010000019.1 coordinate 55,046, forward strand.
GTAGGCAGCCATTTTGTTGTCGCCGGATTCGCGAAGGTGGCGGCGACCGACGATGTCGTTGTTGCCACCATACTCACCGACCTCATTTCCACCGTCCAGCATCGACGATACGTCGGGGCAGTTGAAGTGTTTCTCGGGCTGTGGCTGTGGAGCCAATTGGCGGGCTCGGTGGCGAGACTATGCGCCACCTTGGCACTATCGAGTTTCGCGCTCGTTCTTTTTCTTGAGCAGTTTCGGGATGACCCGAGGTCTTGCGGGTGTGGTGGAACCTCAGTTGCCCTACTTAATGAAGCTGAGGTTCGCTTCTCGCTGGCGATTCGAACTGGCCAGAACATACTCCTCGTCGTGGCGATGATTGCCGCCGAGGCGGTATCGCTCGTCCGACGCGATTTGTACCGGCAGGCGAGGTGAAAGGGCTTGAGATGATCATAGTAGACTCATCCAAGAGTTTTCGGTGTCGAGCTTTTTCTTTGACAGAACTGCTCGCTGCCATCGCCGTGATTGCACTCCTCCTGTCCATGCTTTTACCGGGACTGAGCCTGGCCCGGTCGGCCGCGCAGAGGACACAATGCGCCGCTAATCTCGCGCAGATCGGACGAGCGCTTACCCAATACGCCAGCGCCAACAAAGGGTTGATCCCACGAGGGACAACACTCGCCACTCCTCATGATCCGCCTTGGGCGGCCATTGTCGCCAGAGAGCTCGGACTACGCTCCCCATTCACTTGGGCCGATATCGCCGCGCTGCCCACCCTCCATTGTCCAGCTCACCCCACCCCAGATGCCGTCAGTCACTTTGTCATCAACGCGTTTCAATCCGCCAGTGCAACCGAACCGACTGCGGCCCCTGCCGGTTTGACACAAGTGGCCCGGCTTCGCCCGGCATCCGAAATTCCTCTGATGCTCGAAACACCACCCCTGTTCCAATCCATGCTGTTCTTCCCAATGGACGACATATACTCAGAGTTTGCCCGCTTTGTAAGCAGTTCGGCGCACTTGGTGGGTGGAACCCATGCCCGCCTCGGGGTCGCTAACCATGGCAGGGGCAAATCCAACGTCCTTTTCGCTGACGGCCATGTTGAGGTCCTAGACAATGCAACGCTGCTCCCTGCGGATTTCATGCCGAAGTCGCCTTGAGCTCGACAACGGCTTGAGCGACAACTGGGGCGAAAAGAAAAAACGTAACACATCACCCGCCTGCAGTGAATTGGCAAAGGCGAGAATGGGGTCGGGAGTCTTTGCATGATGAGTTTGCACAGCGGAATGGCCTGAAGGAACCACGACGCCGATCCCCCTCACCTCCCACCCCCCTCCAACCTCCCCCGCCCCGCCTCGCCGCCCCGATATCACACCCAACGCCATCCGCATACCTCCAACTACACCCAAACCCCGACGCAAAAGCAAGCAAAATCCCCCACCGCCACGTCCCCCCAAATCCCCAATCCGCAATCCCCCGCCCTCCCCCCCGCGCGCTGCCCAAACGAAGCCCCATCCGCGCCACACCTGCCCCCATAGGTAGGATGACCCACCTCCCCACCCATCCGAAACAATCCGCAACCCACAATCCGAGATCGGCATTCTGGACCACCCCAAAAATACCCAAAAGTACCAAAAAGTACCACATTTCGAAATCACACACATCCCACCCAACCCCCTATCCCCCAAGCACTTACCCCGCACTCACGCCCCCCCTCGCAACTCGCCACTTCGAACCCCTAACCTCCAGCTCCCATGCCCGATCCCCTCGTGGACAACCCCCTCTCCGGCCACGCTACCCCTCCCGACCTGCCCCCGACCCTTGCCGAACCGCCTCCGGTTCGCCTCCTTGCCATCGCCGACGTCACCCTCCTCTGCCCCCCCTCCCACGAGCCCGCCCTCGACCGCCTTTACCTCGACATCCTCCGCTTCCTTCCCGCCGACCCCGCCCTCAAGCCCCCCGCGCCCAACACCTTCGCCGCCGCGCAGCTCGAGAAATACCGCCTGCCCGGGGCCGTCCTGCCTTCGACCCAGCCGGTCCGACCCACGCCGCCGCTGCCCCGTGTGTACCGGGCAGAAAACCACGCGCTGATCTACCAGCCGATCGACCGGATCCGGCCCGAGCATTTCAAGCTCATCCAGCTCCAGGTCCCCTCGCACGCCGAGCTCATCGAACGCCTCTCCGCGGCCCAGCTCCCCTATCAGGTCATCCGCGGACTCATGCCCGGCGTGGTTCATGTCGAGCTGTCCGACCCCGCCGGCCACCTGCTGCAAATCTTCGAATCCCCCATGAACATGCCGCTGTGAGCCCCGCGTCGCCGACTCACGCTCCCGCCGTCCCCGTCATCGGCCTTGTCGGCGGCATCGCCTCCGGCAAGTCCACCTACGCCCGGCTGCTCGCACGCCGCGGGTGTCCGGTCTTCTCGGCCGACGAAGCGGTCGCCGAGCTCTATCGCCGCCACGACATCCTGCAGACGCTGGCCACGTGGTGGCCGTCCCCGCCTTACCCGCCCGTGCGAAAGCCGGACGGCTCACTGGACCGTCAGGCGGTGGCGAGAATCGTCTTCGCCGACCCCGCCCAGCGACAGCGGCTCGAGCAGCTCCTGCACCCGCTGGTGGCCGACGCCCGCCAGCGACATCTCGCCGCATGCCGGGGGGATGAGCCGGCCGTGGTCTGGGACATCCCCCTGCTGCTGGAGACCGGGCTGGGCCCGCGGTGCACGGTGGTCGCGTTCGTGGACGCCCCCGAGTCCGTCCGGCTCGCCCGCGTCGTCGCCCGCGGCTGGTCGCCGCAGGACCTTTCCGCACGCGAGGCCGCCCAGTGGCCTTTGGAACGCAAGCGGGACGCCGCCGACGTCGTGCTCGACGGCACCGCCGACCCCGTCGTCGCCGACCGCGCCGTGACCGATCTGCTGGCACTGGCCCGTCAGAAATTTGCCGCCGCACCCGACACCGCCTGACGCGGCGGCACGCCCCTTTTCTTTCACAGCCCGGCCGGAGTACACTTTTCCCGCATCGGTCGACCGGGACCCCCTCCCGAACGCCCGATGCGGGTCGCCTCGACGAGCGACCGGCCCGTTGGTGGCCTTGAACCGACAGCCCCGCCGGTTCCCGGCGGTGTTCCTCCGAAACCCGAAACCTCGTGTACCCCGGGCCGCCCGCCGCGGCCCCTGCGTCGCCACCCGCCGGTTGTCGCGGCGCACGTCCCGGAAAGCAGGTGTCCTGCCATGGCCAAGTCGCCCCGCCGCAAGTCCTCCGAAAGCGAAACCGCCAAGCCGCGTCGCCGACGGTCGTCTTCCGCCGGCGAGCACGCCCGTTCCCGCAAGACGCCCCCGCCCGCCCCGGCCAAGGCCTCGCTGTACGACGTGGACCTCGACGACGCGTCGCTCGAGAACGACGCCCGCGACGACGCGATGGAAGCCCGCGAGGAGGCCATGGAAGCCCGCGAGGAAGCCATGGACGTCGTGGACGAGCTCGAGCCGGCCGCATCACGCCGGCGCTACGCCCGCGACGCGGAAGACGACGAGGTCGAGCGGATCGACGCGGACGACGACCGCCGCGACGGGGCCGACGCCGATGAGGCCGACGGGGACGATACCGACCGGGCGGACGACGAGGCCGACGCGACACGCGACGACCGCGACGCGGCGGACGACGAGGGCCTTGACGCCGCACCGCACCGGCCTTCCCGGCACCCGCATCACAAGCCCGCACGCCGCCGGGAGACCCACGCCCGGCGTGAGCCCGAGGCCGACCTTCGCCCCGACAACCCATACGTGGCCCCGCCGGCCCCCGTGCCCGCTCCGCCCCCGCCGTCCAGCGCCATGTCGCCTGCCGCGTCCACGACCGTCGCTCCGCGGTCGTCCGGCCACGCCCCGGACGCCCCGGCCGGCGCTTCGACTCAGGTCGCCGACATCGACGCCGAGACCAACGCGAGGTACGAGCAGGTCAAAACGGGCAAGCTGTACATCAAAGAGCTGCAGGTGATGGACATCACCGCGCTCCAGAAGATCGCAGAGGAAGAAGGCCTTGGCGACGTGGGCGCGCTCAAGAAGCAGGACCTGATCTTCCAGATCCTCAAAGCCAAGGTCGCCAAGACCGGCATGATGTTCGGCGAAGGCTGTCTGGAGATCCTGCCCGACGGCTTCGGCTTCCTGCGCAATCCCGACTACAACTTCCTCCCCAGCCCCGACGACATCTACGTCTCGCCCAGCCAGATCCGGCGGTTCGGCCTGCGCAACGGTCATCTGGTCCAGGGTCAGATCCGCCCGCCCAAGGAGTCGGAACGCTACTTCGCCCTGCTCCGGGTCGAGCTGATCAACGGCGAGGACCCGGAGAAGGTCCACTCGATCCACAACTTCGAGGACATGACGCCGTACCACCCCAGCAAGCGTCTGCACCTCGAGACCGAGCCGAAAGAACTGAGTATGCGGATCGTGGACCTGGTCACCCCGATCGGCAAGGGCCAGCGCATGCTCATCGTCGCCCCGCCGCGCACCGGCAAGACCGTCCTCCTGCAGAAGATCGCCAACGCCATCTCGAAAAACCACCCGGACGTGGTGCTGATCATCCTGCTCGTGGACGAGCGGCCCGAAGAGGTCACCGACATGAAGCGCAACACCAAGGCCATGGTGATCGCTTCGACCTTCGACGAGCCGTCCTCGCGGCACGTCGCCGTCACCGAGATGGTCCTCGAGATGGCCAAGCGCTATGTCGAGTTCGGCCGCGACGTGGTCATCCTGATGGACTCCATCACGCGCATGGCCCGCGCGTACAACAACGAGGTGGGCAACTCGGGCAAGATCATGTCCGGCGGCCTCGACGCCAACGCCCTCCAGAAGCCCAAGCGGTTCTTCGGCGCCGCCCGCGCCCTCGAAGAGGGCGGCTCGCTCACCATCCTCGGCACCGCCCTCATCGACACCAACTCCAAGATGGACGACGTCATCTTCGAGGAGTTCAAGGGCACCGGCAACGCCGAGCTGCACCTCGACCGCAAACTCGTCGAGAAGCGCGTCTACCCGTCCATCGACATCGCCGCCTCCGGCACACGCCGCGAAGAGCTGCTGCTCGACCCCAAGGAGCTCGAGCTGGTCTACAAGCTCCGCCGCGTGCTCTCCGACATGAACCCCGTCGAGGCGATCGAAATGCTCAAGTCGCGGCTCGAGAAGACCCCCACCAACGCTCAGTTCCTGCTGACCATGAACCTCGACTGAGCTCGCCGCCGACGTCAGCCCACCGGCCACACGCGGACCTGCCTTACGACCACCCCGCCCGTTCCCCTGAGGTACACGCCGCCGGCGTCGGGCCTCGCCGGGTACGTCCGTGCGGTGACCGCAGCCCCGTCACAGAACGCCTCCACCACGCTCACGTCCACGTACACGCGCAGCGTCACCTCCGCCCCCGGTCCCCGCCGAACACGGCCGGCCCCGCTTTCCAGCCACCCTCGCCCCACACGAACAGCGCACCCCGCGCCCGTGCGACCGTCGGCCCGCACCACCACCTCCAGCACATCCTCCGCCCCGTCCAGCCCGGCGTGCACTTCCAGCTCCAGGCTCGCCCCCAGCTCTTCCCCGACGCCCTCGAGCCACAGCGCCTCGCCGGGCCGCCCCAGCCCCTCGCGGACGTCGGCCGGCCCCTTCCGCAAGGCCGCCAGCTCCGCCACCGGACGCTGGCCCAGCCGCCCGTCCCCGGTCCAGTACAGCTCGCGCGGCAGCGACAGCACCCCCGCCCAGCCGCGGGCCATGACCTCCGGCGACGTCGGCTCACCGGGCAGCGCCCCGTCGTCCATCACCCAGCCCCACAGCAGCCGCCGCCGTCCGTCCGACGCCGTCTTTCCCGCGTAGAACCGCTCGCCTTCCAGCGGCTCGGCCCGCTCGATACGTAGCACGTCTCCCACACGCTCCCCGACGTGCGCCCACGTCCGGCCGCGGCTGCTCAGCAGCACCGCCCGGCCGTCCAGCTCGAACACGTCGGGGCACTCGAAGTCCCTCCCCGTGGCTGGCGTGCCCGCGTACATCACCCCCGCATAGCGCCACCGCAGCAGGTCGTCCGAGCGGTACAGCAGCAGCCGCCCGCCGCTGCCGTCGGCCGCCTCGCCCCCTACTGCCATCGCGAACGAGCCGTCCCGCTCGGCCCAGACGCAGGGGTCGCGAAAGCAGTTCCCCGCCCCCCCGGGCACGCCCGCCGGCTTGCCGTGGACGACCGGGTTGCCCGCGTACTTCTCCCACGTCAGCAGGTCCTCCGACGTCGCCAGCGCCTGCGTCTGCCGCAGCTCAGGCTCGAACGCGGCGATCGCCGTGTAGAACATCCAGAACCCGCCCAGTGCGCCGATCACGCTCCCCGTCCAGCAGCCCCGGCGGTCGCACCCGTCGCGCGAGGGCACGATCGCTGGCGGCAGCAACGCCCAGTGCACCAGGTCGCGCGAAACGACATGTCCCCAGCACATCTCGCCAAAGCTCGGACCGGCCGGGTTGTGCTGAAAGAACACATGCCAGTCCCCCTCCCAATAGAACGGGATGGGGTCGTTCATCCACGGCCGGCCGGACACGTGCCACCGCGGCCGATACCTCTGCATGACCCGCTCCCTTCTCCTTCGCCTCCCGGTCCGCGCGGCTCCGCCCGGGCAGGACCCGCCTAAGGCATGATCAGCGCGTCGGGGAAGCGGCTTTGCACCTGCAGCCGCGCGTCGCGGGCGTTGGCGTACGTCGCATACGGCCCGATGCGCAGGATGAACAGCCCGCGGCTGTCACGGATGGTGGAGATGCCCGTGAAGCCCTGCCGCCGAAGCTCCGCCGCCGCCGCCTCCACCCTCGGTGCGTCGTGGAACGTCGCCAGACGCACGTAAAACGCCCGGGCCCCGCGGTTCTCCTCCGCCCGCCGGGCCTGCAGCGTCCCCGGATACCGCCGCATCACCTCGGTGAAGAAACGGTCCGCGTCGTCGAACCGCCCCAGACGCTGATAGCTCAGTCCCGCCCGGTACAGCGCCCACGCCCGCGAGTCGTCGTTGTCCAGCTCGCCGTAGGCCATCCGGAACATCTCGGCCGCCGTCGCATAGTCGTCCTGAAAAAACGCGACGTTGCCCAGCGACGCCCGGATGTACGCCCGCAGTTTCGGCGAAGGGTCCAGCGCCAGCGCCTGGGTGTACGCCGCCCGCGCCATCGCCCACCGACGGGCCGACTCTTCCGGCGTCGTCGCCGCACGCTGCTCCAGTGCCCGCCCCCTCAGGTAGTACGCCCCGGCCGCGTCCGGCCCGGTGGGTGACCGCCGGATCTCCTCATCCGCCAGTTGCAACGCCCGGTCGAAGTCCCGGTTGTTCAGCGCCTCATACCCCAGCCGCAAGGTCTCCGGCTGCCTGGGCTGACACCCCAGCGACCCGGCGGCCGTCCCCACCGCCAGACACGCCACCACGCCCCAACTCACGCCGCGAAACGCCGGCCGGCGCCACCCTCCCACCCGCCTCCCTGTCCCTCCGTGAACCACCGTCCCCATGTCCGACTCCGTTCCGATGCCTCCAGCTCATCGCCCCCGGTCGAAGTCGCCCACGCGACGTCTCTCGGGCCGCCCCACCACTCTATCGGCCCCGGCGCGGGTCGCCCGGCGGAAGCAGCGTCGGCCCCGGCAGCGTTTGCCACGCCGACGGCACCGGCGGCAACCCACGGTAGGTCCGCGACAGCCTCGACAGCTCGCCCGGGTGCACCAGCACCCAGTCGTCACTGCCCACACGCCAACCCTCCGCCGCCGTCGCCCCCGCCACGTCGAACACGCCGGTGTACTTCAGCGACGCCATCGGCCGCCGGTACGCATACGCCCTCGCATCGCCCACCAGTGTCAGCATCTCATTCGGCGGTACCGAAAGCGTCTCCTCCGCCACCATCAACCGCTCCACCACCGGAAACTCCACCCCCACCACTTCCGTCACCAGCCTCCCGTCGGCCGCGCGGAACGGCCCCAGCCTCACGTACACCACGCCCACCGCCACGCCCACCGACACCATCACCACCCCCGCGCCCGATGCCGCCAGCCACCGTCGGACGGCCCGTCCCCGACCTGGCCCCACGGCCGCCGATATCCCCGCCGCCCAGAGCAGCGCCATCACCGGCAGCGCCGCCGTCCAGAACCGCCCCTGCAAGTGGGTCAGCCCCAGCCACACCGCCGCGTGCACCCCCAGCAGCCCCCACCCCAACGCCGCCACGGCCCGCCCCCCACGTGCGTCTCCCCCCGCCCCAGCCGCCCCCACCGCAAACACCCCCAGCATCACCGTCCCCGGGAGCAGCACCCACCCGAACTCCGGCGCTGCCACCACCTGCCGCCACAACGCCTGCAACCGCCCCGAGACCGACCGCTGGTCCTCCCGGGGCAGATGTGCACGCTCGAACCGCTCCACCCGCGTCGCGTCCCACCCTGCCGGCGCCCCCAGTTTCCCCGCGGCCACGGGAAACACCGGGTTGCCCCCCGCTGACACGGCCGTCCGCACCCACCACGGCGACGACACCGCCAGCCCGGCCGCCAGGACCAGCGCCCCCATCCGCAGGCCACGCGAAAACGGCCGCACCACGCACAGCACCCCTAGCGGCAGCGCCGCCAGCCATAGCGGCACCGCCGTGAGCTTCGCCCCCGCCGCCAGCCCCCCGAAGACCCCCGCCAACACCGCCCCACGCCCGCCCCACGTCGGCGGCTCCGATGCTTCTCCACCCGTCACGCCCCCCAGCAGCTCCACCACCGCCCGCAGCGCCAGCACCCCGTAAAGCACCACCGCCCCCTCGTTGTACGCGATCGGCGCCAGCATCACCGCCAGCGGGCTGCCCACCACCACGCCCGCCGACACCCAACCGGCCACAGACACCCACGCTGGCGCCGTCTCGGCACCCCCGCCCGCCGCAGGTCGCATCACCCTTGCTACCGCCGTACCCAGCCCGTACGCCGCCACCCCCGCCGCCACCCACACCGCGACGTGCATGAGCTGGGCCGCGTACATGGCGCCCCACGGGTCGCCCAGCAGCCCCATCGCCGTGAGGTAGTGCATCTCCATGCCCAGCGGCATGTAGCTGAAGACGTTGTGCGACAGCACCGCGATCCGTCCCAGCTCGAACCACTCCCGCGGCAACTGCAGGTGGTATGCCAGCACGTCGTAGCCGTTGGGCTCGGTCGGCCAGAGCACCCCCGCCGGAAACAGCGCCAGAAACACCGCCGTCCCGGCCAGCCCCCCCCCGAGCACCCACCCCGGCCAGCTCCGCCCTGCCGGCGTCGCCAGCCTCATCGCCTGCCCACGAACCGCCCACGCCCCCGCCGCCAGCCCCACCGCCACCAGCCCCCACGCCACCCCCGAACCGACCCGGCCGGCCAGCCCGAGCAGCAGCGTCGCCAGCCCGAACGCCCCCCAGCCCAGCGAAACCGCCATCACCCCCGCACCGCCCCGGCACGCCGACCACAACCCCGCAATTCTGAGCAAAGCCGACCCCGCCCCCGCAGCGGCCATCGTCCAGAGGGCGACCACGCCGCCGTCGATCGCCAGCCGTGCGACCACCAGCGGTACGCGATTCCAGCCGTCCGCCCCGCCCTGCGCCAGCCACGCAAGGACCGTGACCCCCGCCGCCATGGTCAGCAGGCCGACACCCCACAACGCCCGCAGCCCGCCCGCCGCGGTGGCCGACTCCGTCGCGGTCATGCCCGCGTTGTACCGCGCGACCCGCCGCCGCGTGCAACCGCCCGCCGACCGCCGCGGCCCGGCGCGGGACCTCCCGGCACTCATGACCCCCTGCCGAACGGTCCGATAAGTGCCTCAGGCGATGGTCGAACAGCTCCTCAAAACCCTGATCGCCGCCGACAACGAGGCCGCGGACGACGTGCTGCTGGAAGCGTTGCGGCTCGGTTCGCCGTCGGAGCAGGCCCGCTGCCTCGAAGCCCTGCTCACTCGCAAAACCCCTACCGGCATCTTCGGCCTGCTCAGGCAGTTCCCCGAGCTCGCCAGCTCCCACCGTCTGGCCATTCTCGAACGCGCCGGCGGAGAGCTCTACCACCTCCTCCCCGAGGCCGGCCGCGCCGACGACCCGGCCGTCCGCTGCGGGGCGCTTCGCGTGATCGCCATGGCCCGTCTTGGGCGACTGGCCTACGTCATCTCCGAAAACCTGCACCACCCCGACGCCGCCGTCGCGGCGACGGCCGTGGACGCCCTCGTCGCCCTCGCCCGTTTCGTCGCCACCGAAGTGCGACGCCTGCAAAGCCCCACGCTCGCCGCCACCGAGCGGTCGCGGGCGTGTCGCCGCCTGCTGGAGATGCGGCCCGACATCGAATCCGCCGTCTACCGCGCCATCGACCTGCGTCGTCTCGCGCGCGACGCGGCCGCACCCGCCGAACCGCCCGTCAACCAACCCGCCGAGGGTGTTCCCGGCGAAGGCCCCATCGCCGGCGTCATCGACGGGCGACGGCAGCACAAGCTCGCCGACCTGCTCCGCGCGGCGCTGCTCCTGGCGGACCACCCCGCTTCCAGAACCCTTGCCGTCCTCTCCACCTCTCACGATGGCGGCGTCTCGCCACTCGTCCGTCAGCTCCTCCAGCCGCCCGACGCCGAACATGTCGATGCGCTGCTGCTGGGTGTGACGCACGGCCAGCTCCGATCGACCTTCCCGGCCGCGATCGCATCGCTCGACAGCCCGCCGGCCCTCGACGGCCTGCTGCGACGGACGCACTACCTCAAGGACCATCGTCTCGAGCTGGCCGTACGGCAGGTAAGCCGTGGTGTCTGGTGGACTCAGGCCTCGCTGCTGAAGGACCTCGCCCGACGCCCCGCCGACGACTTCGCCGCCCGCACGGGCGAGTGGATCGCTGCGTCGGCCGCGCACGACATCGTGCAGGACGACAAACTGATCCACGTCCTCGGTCACGTGCGGCACGACCCCACGGCGAGGCTGCGGCTGCTCCGCATCGCCCTTCGCCGACCCCGCGGCGGTTCGCTGGCGCTTCTCCGGCGCTTCCTCGACGACCCCGACGAAACCCTCCAGCGGATCGCCACACGCGAAATCGTCCGACGCAAACCCGCCGACTACTCCTCCGTCCTGCTGGGTCTGATGAAGTCCGGCCCGGAGTCCGTTCGGCGTGTCGCCGCCCGCGCCATCTCCGCCAACGCCTTCGACAATTTCTTCGAGCGGTTCGACCGGCTCGACCCGCCCACGCGCGAGCGGGCCGGCCGCGCCGTCTTCAAGCTGCTTCCTGACGCGCTTCAGCGGCTGACCCGCAAACTCACCGCCGGCCCGCCGGACGACCGGGTTCGCGCGCTCGCCGTGGTCGAAACCCTGCAGCTGGCCGACCGTCTCCGCGACGCCGTGCTGGGCCTGCTCACGCACGACCACCCCAAGGTCCGCTCCAAGGCCGTGACCGTCGCCGGGCTGCTCAGCGAACCTGTCCCCGACGCCATGCTCGACCGCGCGCTGGCCGACCCCGACCCGCGTGTGCGGGCCAACGCGATCGAAGTGCTGGAGAAGCTCCGCCGCGAAGACTACGTGCAGCTGCTCGCCGTCCGCGCCCGCGCGACCGCCGGCCGGGAACGCGCCAACGCCATCAAGGCCCTCTACACGCTGCGCGGACAGGCCGCGCTGCCCCAACTCACCCTCATGCTCCGCGACCCCCGACCGCAGCACCGCATCTCCGCGCTCTGGGCCGCGCGACACGTCGGCCTCTTCAGCACCCTCAACGAGATTCTGCAGCTCGCCCAGACCGAGTCCGACCCGCGCGTCCGACGCTACGCCCAGGCCGCCCTGCGCTACATCGCCGAACGCGTCCGGGCCGCCCAGTCGGGTCAACTCGCGCCCGCGACCGCGCCAGCCGCAGTTCCCGGCCATGGCAGCCCGCTCGCTTCAAGCCGGCCTGTCGTCCCGCACCGCTTCCCACAGCTCCCGGCCTCGCCCCGTCTCGTCCGCTGACCCCTCCCCGAGTGCCCCCGACGCCGAACCCGCCAACGTCAAGTCATGCCGAACCCGCTCGCCCAGACCGACCGCCAGGAAGACTTCCTCCGGGCCCTCCGCGAAGCCGAAGGCACGCCCGTGGACCCGCAGACGCTGCTGCTGTTTCTACTGAGCCTCGCCCTGATCGTCGCGGTGGCTTACTGGCTCCAGCAGCGGTCGGAGACACGCCCCTCCGCGGCCGCCTCGCCCTCTCCCGCCAGGCCCAAACGCCGCGTGCTGCGCAACGCGCGACGGCTCGAACGCGACGTCGCCCGTGAACTCGGTCTTAGCCGCGCCGACCAGCGCAAGCTCGAGCACCACGCAAGGCGGCTCGGCGTGGTTCATCCCATGGTGCTGCTGCTTTGCCCGTCGCTCACGAAGGCGGCCGCCGCGACCCGCCCTGTTGAAAGTCCGCGCCCCGCTGACACGTCCCGGCCCACTGACGTGTCGCGCCCGGCCGGCGACGCCCCGTCTTCGGCGACGCGGCCGGCCGCCACATCGCACGCCACGCCTTAGACGCCGCTAACGCGGTAGGCAACGGTCTGACGCCGCCCCACCCCTTAGCCGTGCAGGCTACGACCCATCATGCCTGCCTTCGGCCTTATCGCCGCGCCTGTTCGAAGTAGCCGATGAAGTACAGGAAGCGGTTCTGGTTCAGCACCGGGATCGACAGCTCCTGCGCCCGCTTGAGCACTTCGTTGTACGCGTCCAGTTCGGCCTGCGCGTCGATGAGCAGCTTGGCGTTGACCGGGTCGCGCCGCTGCTCCTCGGTGAAGTCGGGAATCTGCGGCTCCGCCCCGATGACCAGGAAGTCGGTGGTGACGTCGATCTGGTCCTGCACGTGCCCGCCCCACTCCGACACCAGCCGACGCAGGATCCGTGCGTCCGCCGCGTCGGGCGTCCCGGGACGCGTCAGGTCGAACTTCCCGAAGACGACGAAGTTGTAGCGGGTGCTTCGGTCGTACACGAGGTTGGCGATGACATCGCCTTCGGTGATCGTCCGGCCCGGCGTCACGCGGATCACCCGGGCCTCACTCGACGTCGGACCGACCCGGATCACTTCGATGGACGCCTTGCCCATCGGCAGCTCGCCCTCACCCGTCCGCAGCGGGGGCACCCCCTCCACCTTGTCGTACACCTCGAAGGTCATCCCGGGCACGATCTGCTGCCCCGCACCCAGGTCGATGTACACGACGGAGTCCGTGCTCACGCGGGCGATCGTCCCGTCGGCGGCGCGGATTGTGCTCTGGGCCGCGTCCGGACGGAACATCGCCAGCTTGGCCATCGCGTTGGACACATCCCGCTCCAGCCGCACGCGCGTCCGCTCCGAGTCGGCCAGACGCATCGTCAGCTGCTGCATCGCCTGCGCCGCCGCCGCCCGCTCCTGCTCCATCAGACGGTTGACCTCGTCCACCACCCCCTGACGGTCCATCCGGTCGCGCTGCGCTGCGGCGATCGCACTTGTCGCCTCCGCCCGCACCTGTGCGATCTGCTCGTCCTTGGCCGCCAGCTGCCGCGTCGCGTTCTCCACCGCCGCCGCAGCGCGTGCCTGGGCCTCGTTGGCGGTCCGCGTCAGGTCCTGCACCTGTGCCGACAGTGACGCCACCGCATTGGCCAGCTGCGTCACCGTGCCGGCCATGTTCTCCGTCGTGCTCGGCTCCGGCAGGTTCGCCGCCCGCATCACCTCGGCCGCACGCGTCAGCGCCTGCTCCGCCGCCGCCATGGCCGCGGCCGGTTCCTGACCCCCCACCAGCCGCGCCAGGTCGTCCCGCTCCCGAACGGCCGCATCGAACACCAGCTCGCCCTGCCGGGCGCGGTCGCGGATGGCCACCACGGCCTGACTGGACAGGTTCCGCCGCTGAATGATCCCGTTGTACGCCCGCTCCAGCTCCGACAGCTCACGGGCATTCCGACGTGCCTGTGCGCTGAAGATGAACGCCGCCACCAGGGCAGTCAGCGTCACAATCGTCAGGATCACCGTCGCCGTGATCAGCCCCGTCCGCGACGCAGCCGAGCTCGCCATGAATTCGCCTCCCAAAGCGCGTAAATCACGACCTCTCCAGTGCCTGCCGCGGACATCCTGTGCCCTCGACCGCAGGCAAGAGCTGGGAATCTAACGCCCGCTCGCGCCGCCAGCAAGCCGACGGCACGCCACTCCCGCCGCCCCCCCACGCCACCACCCCGCCAGCCACGACACACCGCCCGCCGACAGCGCTCACCGGCCCGTGCCACCCCCCACTCGACCGACGCGCCTGTGGATGGTTAGCACAACACTAACAGGAAAACCACGAGATCTTTGCGCCCCCGTCCGTCCTCAGCGCCATCAATGCCTTCGCCCGGGGGTCCGGGCGGGCCGCACCCAACGCGGCGAGCGCGTCCGAACTCCCAGGGGACCCCCGATGCCTTTGCCGCGGTCGGATCGGCTCGACCGCAAAGACTTTCGTTACGGAGGACCTGAGAGATGAACCGTCTGACCGCTTTGATGCTCCTTTCGGCGACGGCCTGTGTCGCCCTCGCCCCGTCCGCGCACGCCATCGTGGTCGGGTACACCGGCGGCACGCACACGCAAAACTTTGACACCCTGCCGAACGCGGCGTCCGTCTTCGGCAGCGCTACGCTGCTCGGCCGCGGGCCCCACGCCCTCGCGGACGCCTTCGGGTCTGCCGGCCTCGACGGCTGGTGGGGCGCCAACCACCGCGGCAGCTCAACCAGCACCGAGTTCCGGGCTCATGACGGCTCGCTGGCCAGTGGTGCCGGCCGTGGCGTGATCTCGTTCGGTGTCGAGGGCGACAACGACCGCGCGCTGGGCGTGCTGGCCACGTCGAACCAGGTCTCCAGTTTCGGGGTCATCTTTCGCAACGACACCAGCGCCGCCCTCGACAGCCTCGTCATCGAGTTCTTCGGCGAACAGTGGCGTCGCGGCAACGTGCCCACACCCAACTCCCTCACCTTCGGCTACGTCGTGACCGCCACCGACCCGTCGGAGGACGCCATCAACGACATCCGCAACCCCTCGCAGAACCCGCCTCTTCCCCCCGGCGCCACCCTCCTCAACTACACCGCCGTCCCCGCCCTCGACTTCTTCGCCCCCAACACCTCCAGCCCGACCGAAGTCGCCATCAACGGCAACGCCGCGGAGAACCGCCAGTTCCGCACGGCCACCCTCTCGAACCTCGGCTGGGCCCCGGGGCACTACCTCACCCTCCGCTGGGTCGGCGTCGATCAGAGCGGCCAGGATGACGGCGTCGGCATCGACGACTTCGTTCTCCGCCCGGCCAGCACGGGTCCGAACATCGTTCTGGGCGACTTCAACTTCGACGGCTTCCTCGACGCCGGCGACATCGACGTCTTCACCGAAGCGCTGCTCGAGTCCGCCCCCTACGCCGAGTTCATCGCCAACTACGGCGCCCTGTT
>JBKBHU010000020.1:0-70238 GCA_046299715.1 Tepidisphaerales bacterium
TCGTTTCTTTGCGTTTTTCTCTTTTTCTCCTTCCCCCCCCCCCCTCCCCCCCCCCCCCCCCCCCCCCCCCCCCCCCCCCCCCCCCCCCCGCCCCCGACCGGCCGACCCCCGCCGGACCGGCCGTCGTCCAGCAGCACGTGGTCAGTCGCCGCTGGCCGCGTCATCCCGGCGACGCCGGCCCAGCATGAGCCCGGCCAGGCCCAGCCATGCCAGCCCCGCCGGCTCGGGGATTTCCAGCCCCGACTGCGGGTAATTCCCCTGCTCGAGGTCGTTGTAGATGCTCAGCAGGTCGTCCAGCGTGTACGAGTAGGTGTCGTCGGGCGTGAAGACGGCGAAGTCGATGTCGCCCGTGAAGCTGTTGATCACCAGCCCGCCGGAGTAGGTCGTGGCATTGTCCGGCAGGAAGGGCAGGACCCAGGCGCCGTCGAGTGGGTCGAACGGGTTGGGGTTGGGGCGGAAGATGATGTTGTTGACGTCGAAGTTGCCGCCGACGTTGGGGAAGAACGCCTGAAGGTTGGGCCGGTTCTGCAGGGCCAGCGCGGCCTGAGCGAGGGCGGCCGCGGCGTTGGGGATCGGGTTGGGCAACGCCGCCACACCCTGCAGGCCGAAGAAGTTCTGATTCGGGCCGCCGATCTCGATCGGCAGCAGCACCAGCCCTTCCGGCTGCGACGCCGTGGCCGTGATGAACTGCACGCCCGGCACGGCAAACACCGGCCCGGCCAGCGGGTTGGCCGGCGAGACGTTGAAGTGCCGCAGCCACGCCTTGTAACGCCCGCGGATCAGCCCGACGCCCGGCACGTTGATGAACGGTGCGTTCGGGTGGTTGATGATGTCGTAGCCGTGCGGGATGAAGGCGTTGAAGCCGAAGCCCCGCGGGCCGTTGGGCCCGCCGGGGTTGCCGAAGCCGCCGCGGATCTGCTGGTCCACGTAGCCCGTCCACGGGTCGGCGACGTACACGCCCGTGACCACGTAGTTGCCGTTGGGCGTGGGAGGCACGTCGGTGGCGACGCCCTTGACGA
This sequence comes from Tepidisphaerales bacterium, assembly GCA_046299715.1. Classification (GTDB taxonomy): domain Bacteria; phylum Planctomycetota; class Phycisphaerae; order Tepidisphaerales; family Tepidisphaeraceae; genus JBBRUM01. The sequence continues at coordinate 1,020 of JBKBHU010000020.1, forward strand.
CGATCGCGTGTGAGCCGCTGCCCACACCCGCCTGAGCCGCCACCTTGGTCAGCCGCAGCGAGTTGGCGATCTGCTTCGTCGCCAGCGCCGCGCCTGCAATCGTCGGCGGAAAGTTCCAGCCCGTGTACGCGTGCTGCCCCTGCGGCACGGCGTTCGGGAACGTCGAGTTGTCCAGGATGTTCAGCGCAAAGGTCATCCCCGCGATGTCGGAACCCGAGCCGTACGGCAACGCCGGGTTCAGGTAGGAGGACCCGTTCACCGTGTTCACGCCGTGCGTCAGGTTGTAGATGAACGCCTGCGGGTTGCGCGACACGTTCACGCCCAGCGGGGTGTTCACCAACGTCGGCTGCAGCCGCACGCCGTTGGGCGGAACGCCCGGGTCGTCCGGCGCGGTGAGAAAGTCCGAAATGAAGGCGTTGTTGTTCCGGACGTTCGGCGAGGTCAGGATCATCTGCACCGACGCCGAGCCGCACCAGTTGCTGAACCGCTGGTACTTGTAGTCGATGTTCACCTGGGTGATGACCACCGCCTCGGCCGCGGACGCCGCCGCCGCCAGCACGGCCACCATCCCGAGGACACGAACACCCCCACGCCGGGCTACGCCCGGTCCGCACATCACGTTCATACGCGTCTCCCTCTCCTTCCAGCCTGCGACGTGTTCGCCCGGACACGACGCCGCCCGACGCGGACGGCCCAGCCGGCCCGGTACGCGCTTCCCGAAGGTCATCACGCCGCCAGGAAGGGGTATCGGTTGTGCGAAACATACCACCGGCGCAGCCCGGCGACAGCGGATTTGTCGCCTTTGAAACCGGTTAGTGTTTGCATACCGCGCTGTGCGTCGCGGCACGGCCGGGGCCCAACCCTCCGCCCGGTAAGCTCTCTCGTCGACGGGCGACGGCGTGGTCTGCCCTCTCCGGCCCGCCCCTGCGTCAGCTGCTTAGTCATCGCTTACGACAGCATTTACGACCTTCAGGCGGCCCCCTAACCTCCCCACCGGGTCGGGGTTGCCGCCGCGCGCCGTCGGCGGCCGCGTTCGCCCCGGCAAAGCGTCATCGGAAGGAGCGTCGAGCGTGCAGCCGTTTCCCGAGGGCAACACCTGTGTCGTGGGCCTGCAATGGGGCGACGAGGGCAAGGGAAAGGTGGTGGACTTCATCACCGAGAAGTGCGACTTCGTTGTTCGCTACTGCGGCGGGGCCAACGCCGGGCACACCGTCCGCATCGGCAGCGACAAGTTCGCCACGCACCTGCTGCCCGTGGGCGTCTTCCGCCCCGGCGTGATGAACATCATCGGCAACGGCGTGGTTCTCGACCCGCTGGCCCTGCTCCGTGAAATCGACACGCTCATCGGCCGCGGCGTGGCCGTCACCCCCGCCAACCTCCGCATCAGCTACAAGGCCCACGTCGTGCTCCCCTACCACCAGTCCGAGGACGGGGCCCGCGAATCCAGCGCCGAAGGCGGCGGCATCGGCACCACCCGCCGCGGCATCGGCCCCGCCTACGCCGACAAGATGCACCGCACGACCGCCATCCGCATGTGCGACCTGGTGAGTGAAGAGGTCCTTAAACGCAAGCTCAGCCACACGCTGGCCGAGCGCAACCGCCTGCTCAAGCTGATGTACGACCTGCCACCGCTGGAGTTCAAGGCGGTCTTCGAGCCTTACCGCGATGCCGGGCGTCGGCTCGCCCCGTTCGTCGACGACACGGGCAAGCTGCTCATCGACGCCGCCCGCGACGGCAAACGCATCGTCTTCGAAGGCGCCCACGCCGCCCTGCTCGATGTGGACCACGGCACCTACCCCTACGTCACCAGCAGCAACTGTTCGGCCTTGGGCGTCTTCACCGGTTCCGGCGTGCCCCCGCAAACCGTGCACAACATCGTCGGCATCATGAAGGCCTACTGCACCCGTGTCGGCGGCGGGCCCTTCCCCACCGAGCAGGCCAATCAGACCGGCGACTACATCCGCGAACGGGGCAACGAATACGGCACGACCACCCGCCGCCCGCGCCGCTGCGGCTGGTTCGACGCCGTGGCCACCCGCTACGCCGCCGACCTCTCCGGCGCCACGCACATCGCCCTGACCATGCTCGACGTGCTCAGCGGGCTCGAGGCCGTCCGCATCTGCACGGCCTACCGCTACCGCGGCAGCCGGCTGGACTACTTCCGCGCCGACAGCGAGGTCCTCAGCGAGGTCGAGCCGGTGTACGAGACGCTGCCGGGGTGGCGACAGGAGATCGGCAACGTACGCCGCTTCGACGACCTTCCCCCGGAAGCGAAGCAGTACGTCGCCCGCCTCGAGACGCTCGTGGGCGTGCCCATCCGGCTGGTCAGCGTCGGCCCCGAACGCACCGCCACGCTCATCCGCTGAGCCAAGTTTCCGCTGTGCGAACGGCCAACGGTCAGCGTACCACAACGCAAGCGAGCCACTCGGCCTGTTCAACGCTTGCATGACCAGCCCTGCGTTCATACCGTATGTACGTGAGCTTAGAGGACACAATCAAAGACATCGTAAAACGCTTGCGTGAGGGTGCATTCCGCAATGAGCAGTCCATTTCCACTGGCATCGTTCTCAAGCTCTTGAATCAACTGGGCTGGGACATTTTTGACAACCGTATTGTCTGGCCAGAATATTCGACAGGTGAGGGCCGAGCGGATTATGCGTTATGCGTCCCACCCGAAAAGCCCGCTTTGCTTATTGAGGTGAAGCAGCCCGGCTCCGCTGAAGAAGGGGTGCGTCAAGTTCTAAGCTATGCGTTCCACGTTGGTGCACCCTTTGCAGTTTTGACTGACGGCAAAACGTGGAGTTTCTATTTGCCCGCCGAACAAGGCCAATACGAGGACCGGCGTGTCTACAAATTAGACTTGATCGAGAGGACGCCCTCAGAGAGTGCAGACCTGCTCCGACGCTTCCTTGCATTCGAGCGTGTCAAGTCGGGCGAGGCACGAAAAGACGCGATAGAGGCATACCGGAGCCGGAGTCGGCGGCAGGAATCAAGGCGGGCTCTTGCCGAGGCGTGGAACGAGCTCCTAAGTGATACCGACGCTCAACTCGTAGAACTGCTTTCACGACTGGTCGAGACGAAAGTGGGTTTTCCGCCCGAAGAAGAAGACGTCGAGAACTTCCTTCGGACTCAGGCCGCCCCTTCTTCTTCCACTTCACTTCGCGCCTCCGGACAATTCTCGGTAAAACCGCAACAAATTGCTTCCCCAACATCGTCAGATGTAGGCGCTGGCACCCTTGAAAGCCGGGCATCTACGTCCGTGGTCTCGGAAAGGCTGTCGGAGGGGAGCTCGTCGCGAAGTGGTCGGCTCCGGATCAAAGACGAGGTCTTCGAATATCGAACGGCGATCGAAGGTCTCAAGCTGTTCTTACAGAAAATGGCGGCTCGTGATCCAACCTTCCTTGAGCGGTGCGCGGCCCATCCAGACAATAGTGGGCACAGACGCCGATACATCGCGCGAAGCCCCGAGCAGCTGTTTCCAAATCGGCCCGACCTGAGGGACAATTCCGATCGCATCGCGGAAGGATGGTATCTGAATACAAACATGAACAACGTTTCCAAACGGCGGGTCCTTCGCTTTGCGGGAGAGGTTGCGGGCTTGAAGCTCGGGATCGATTTCGACGTCGATTTTTGATCCGGCGTTTGGTTCACGTTCGCGGAGTTATCGAAGCGCCGATTATCGAACGTGCTCGGCGCCGCAGCGTCCGGGTACACTCCGGGCATGACGCCCGCTACCCCTTCCCGACGACGGTTTCTTGCCGGCGCGGCGACGGCCGCGGCCTACGGCGGCCTGACGCTGACCGCCGCGCGGGGTCGCCCTCAGCCGGCCGCCACGCCCGCCGCCCCCGCCCCCGTGCCGCCTCCGACAGGCCCACTGCCACAGGGGCTGCAGCTTCAGCGGCTCAACGAGCACCTGTGGGTGCTCAGCGGGGCCGGGGGCAACATCGCCATGCACGTCCGCGACGAGTGCGTGCTCGTCGTCGACGGCGGCATCCCCGACCGGGCCCGCGATGTCGTGGCCGTCTTGCGCCAGCTCGCCCCGGACACCACGCCCCGCCAGAAATGGCTGGTCAACACGCACTACCACTTCGACCACGTCGGCTCCAACCTGCCGCTGGCCGAGGCGGGCTTCGTCGTGGCCGGGTCCGCGGCGTGCCGGCAGCGCAACACCCAGCGGATCGTCTTCGACGCGTTCAACGTCACGCTCGAGCCGCTCCCACCGCTGGCCCTGCAGACCCTGCTCGTGCCCGACACCGGGCTGGAACTTGCCCTCCCCGACCGCGTCCGCCTGCTCACCTTCCCGCCCGCCCACACCGACGGCGACCTCGTCGTCGTCTTCGAAGACGATGGCATCCTGCACACGGGCGACCTGCTCTTCAGCGGGATGTTCCCCGTCATCGACCGTCAGGTGGGCGGCTCCCTCGAGGGCATGATCCGCGCGACGCGGCGGCTGCTGGAGATCACCGACGCCCGGACCCGCATCATCCCGGGTCACGGCCCGGTGAGCGGCCGCGACGACCTGCACCGGACGCTCGGGATGCTCGAGCAGGTCCGTGAGCGGCTCACGCCGTTTGCCCGCCGCGGGGCCGACGTGGCCGAGGTGACCGCGGCCCGACCATTGGCCGACCTCGAACCCGTCTGGGGCCGTGGCGTCATCAACGCCGAGCTGTTCCTTCGGATGGCCTATCCGCTCGACTGACCGCCGCGAGGGCCGCCTTCAGCTGCTCAAGCAGTTCGGCCTGCCAAGGCTGCCCGTACGTCGCCCGCACCGCCGGACGTTCCAGCCGCTCGGCCGCGCCGGCCGCCTGCCCCGCCAGGGCCAGCTCGGCCGCGGCGACGACTTCGCGATGCGGCCCCGCGAGAAATGCGGTCAGCGGCCGGAGTGTGTCCAGCAGGCTGCGCACGGCCTCCGTCCTGCCGTCCAGCACGGCCGTGGTCAGCAGCTCGAGCAGCGCGGCCGCCTGCAGCGGACGTCCGGCGGCCGGGTACACCTCCAGAAGCCGGCTCGCGTGCTGCCCCGTCTCGTCGCACCCGCCCCGGTCGCGGGCGTGGCACATGGCAAAAAACCGCGCCGTCACCTCCGCGGGCGACCCGTCGGCGGGGTGCAAGGCGGTCAGCACCGCGTGACGGTCCCAGTCCCGCGGACGTTCCCCCAGCATGGCCTGACCGGCCAGACGAAGGATCGCCGCATCGCGGTCGGCCTCGGCCCCACCACGCAACAGCCGGACAAGCCGTAGCCCGTCGGAGGCACCATCGCCCAAGGGCATCGGCAGCAGGGTCACCACCCCCAGAAGCAGTGACACGCAGCCGAACGTGCCCACCGTCAGCTTGGCGTGCACCGCCGCCGAAGTGTCGGAAGGAAGCCACCACGCCAGCAGGACGCCCAGCGCACCGGTCAGCATGCTCCAGACCGGCCCGCCGGCCACCACCATCGCGTAGCGCCTCGCAAGGGCCCGGCGGTCGGTCGGAACCGACAACGCCAGTCCCCCGGCCAGCGCCAGCGACGTGTTCAGTCCCAGCCGCAGCCGACCCTCCCGGCGCTCCAGCCGTAGCGGCCCCACCACCAGAAACATGAACCGGTAGCCCACCCACCGGCCGGCCAGGACGTGTCCCAGTTCGTGCATCACCACGGCCGCGAACGTCGCCCCGGCCGCGAGCAGCGCAAACAGCCACGGGTTGGCGGCCTTCACCAACGGTTCGATCAGGGGAAACGCCCACACCGCCAGGGCTGCCCCGCCGACCGCACCGACCATGCCGGCCGCCAGCGCGACAACCAGTTGCGAAGGCCGCTGACGTGGCGGCGGCAACGAACCCGACGGAATCGGCGGACCGTCCTCCATCCACTTCACCGTCCGTCCGGCGGGGTGAGCCGGGCCACGTAGATCTGCGTCGTCGGGTCGTTCCCCCGCCGCGACGACCACACCATCAGCCGGCCGTCGGGCGAGATCACCGGCAGCACGTCCGGCCCGGGCGCGAAGGTGATCCGCGTCTCGCCCCGCTCGCCGGCCGACCCGTCCGCCGGCAGGGGGCGGTCCGGTGTGGTCCGCCGGGCGAAGACCTCGTAGTTGGCTTGGCTCACCTTGCTCGACGCGTAATACACCCACCGCCCGTCGGGGCTGAAAAACGGCCCCCAGTTCACATTCGCATCGGACGTGATGGGCTGCTCGTTCCGAAGCCCGGTGATCCGCCCGCGACGGTCCCGCACCACGTCGGCCACGTAGACCTGCAACAGGTTGTTGCCCACGCGGTCCGAGCGGTACACGAGCTTCCGTCCGTCGGCAGAGAAGAACGGCCCGCCGTTGTAGCCGGCCGTCGCCGTCAGCTGCACCGTTTCGCCGCTCCGCCGGTCGAGGACGTAAAGCTGGCGGTGACGCACGCCGGGCCGGGTCGCGGCCGGGCTGTCGGCCCACTGAGGGTCGATCTCCGACGGCCGGTCGGAGCAGAAGACGATCCACCGCCCGTCCGGCGACGCGGCACACTCCGCGTCGTAGTGGTCATTGTCGGTGACGCGGTACTCCGGCCGGGCAAGGTTCACATACCCCTCTGCCGCGGCAAACACCTGCCGCTGCCAGTCGGGCACCACGTAAATATCCATCCCCGGCGAGAACATCCAGCGGTAGTCGCGACCTTCCCGCTGATAGCCGGGGGCCGGCTCGTCCGGGTCGTGCTTGCCTGCGGTGGACGCGAAGATGAGCGTGCGGTCGTCGTCCGCGAACCAACCGCAGGTGTTGCTCGACGCCGGCGGCGAGACCCGCGTCACGGCCACCAGTCCCACCGGATGACCCTCGCGATAAACCACGCGGGCCACGTACATCTGGTAGCTCCGCTCGCCCTTGGGCACGGCCTGAAACACCAGCCACCGCATGTCCTTCGAGAAATAGGCCTCGCCGGCCCGGTCGAAGTCACGCGAGAACGTGAGCTGGACAACATCCGTGAGGTGTCTTGCCTCACGCTCAGCCGGCGTGAGCGACGTCACATCCACCGCCGGCGCCGTCGATGTCGTGCACCCCGCGCCAAACCACAGCATGCACCCCAGCAACCCCGCACACAGCCGCATCGGGACCGTCATCGCCGCGACTATACCGTCGCCGGGTCGGTCACAGCCAACCGGCCGCCCGGCACGCCGCTGCCGCCGTCCTGGCCGCCTCGGCCGGGGGCACGTTCTTGAGCCGCGAGAACACTTCCAGTGACACCGGCCCGTCATACCCCGCGGCCTGCAGGGCCGAGCGGAAGCCGGCCTGGTCGATCGCCCCTTCGCCCGGCAGCAGTCGGTTGCCGTCGGCGATGTCCGTCAGGGGCAGCCTCGGCGCATCGTTCACGTGCGCGAGCACGATCTTGCCTGCCGGCACGCGCGACAGGAACGACATCGGCACGCCGGCGCAGTGGAGATGGAAACAGTCCACCAGCAGCCCGACGTTGCTCCCCACCTCCGCCGCCAGCTCCAACATCAGCCCGGGCGTAAAGACGAACTCGTGCGGCTTCATCACCCGCAGGTGATACGGCGCGACGAACTCCAGCCCCAGCCGAAGCCCGTGGCCCGCCAGCACTTTCGCCACTTCACTCAATCGCGTGACGTGAAACCGCCACGTCTCCATGAACGGCAGGTCCGACGACGGCAGGATCCACGTGGCACCGTGATCGGCCTTGATCGCGGCGGCCGTACGGGCCATGCCGTCCAGTTTGATGAGGTTCTGCCTCCACTCGGACTCGTCCTTCCGCCACTCCGGGACGCCCCATCCGCCGAAATCGACCCCGAACGAGCCAAACAGGTCCCGGAGCTGCTCCGGGCTGCCGAAGCCCGGGTCAAAGTCGGCGGCGGGGAAGCCGCTCTCCGATGCCAGTCTCACGAACTCCGGCAGGGGCAACCCCCCGCCCGTGGTGCCGCGATTGAGTGCCAGTTTCATGCCGGGCGGCAGTGTCGTTGATGGGCCGCGTCAAGGGAAGGGCCGCCGCTTCGTACGATGACGGCATGCCGCACCCCACGGCTCCGCCAATGCCCCAGCGCGTCGGCACCGACGCCCTGCGGATGACACTGCTGGCCCGATGGGTGTGGGACGGGCGAAGGCTGGTCTCGCCCGGCGTCGTCGTGGTGGAAAGCGGTCGCTGGAAGCAAGCCGGAGACGCAGACGCGGTCGCTCCAGACGTCGGCACGCCTTCGCTTGACCTCGGGCGCGTCCTGCTCACCCCCGGTCTGGTCAACTTTCACACGCATCTTGAGCTCGGCGGCGTCGCCCGCCCGGCTCCGCCCGACCCGGGTGACGAAGGCTTCGTGGACTGGCTGCTCGAGGTGATGGCCCGCGGCCCGCGGTCGGGTGACGAAGCCGCCCAACGCGCCCGGGCGGGGCTGGAGCAGTGTCAGCGCTTCGGGGTGTACGAGGTGCACGACATCACGCGTCATCCACGGGAAGTTCGCCGCGCGCTCGACGGCCAGGACGTGCACGTGATCAGCTACGGCGAGGTGACCGGCATGGCCAGCCGCCGCGCCCGGGCACAGGCCATGCTCGACGCCGCGTGCGACACGTCCATGCTCGGCCCGGCGTCGTCCGTCCGCCCTGGCATCTCGCCCCACGCCCCGTACTCCACCGAACGGACGGTGTACCAGGCCTGCGGCCGGCGCGCCGCCGAACGCGGCTGGCCGGTCTCGACCCATCTCGGCGAAGTCGCCGCAGAGCGGGTGTTCCTCTCCGCCCACGACGGCCCCTTCCGCAGGCTGTGGGACCGTCTGGGCGGCTGGTCGGACGACGTTCCCACCGCGACGCTCGCTGAGCTGCAGGCCGCGTGCGGGCCCGGCGTGCTCATCGCCCACGGCAATGATCTTGCCGCCGACGAACTCGCCGCATCCGCACGCAGTGCGGGGCAGCGTGTCGTGGTCGTGCACTGTCCGCGCACCCACGCCTACTTCAGACGCCCGCCGTTCGACCTCGCCGCCCGGCTGAGCAGCGGCATCGCGCTGGCCGTGGGCACCGACTCGCTCGCCAGCAGCCCGGACCTGAATGTGCTGGCCGAGCTGCGTGAACTTGCGAAACTTCATCCGCACGTGCCTGCCACATCGCTGTTTTCGATGGCGATCGCCGACGTGGCCCGCGCGCCGGTCGTTCTGGCGTGGAGCGTGCCGGACCTGCCGGACCCGCTGGAGTGGCTGCTGGGGCGTCAGCGGAGCCCCGCGCCCCAGAGTGAGGTCAGCACGATGTAGGCGACGTACACCATCAGCAGGACCACGCCGTCGCGTCGGCCGGGCACGAAGCGGCCGACGAACATCGCCACCAGAAGCGTGGACAACGCCAGCATGAGCACAGCTTCGACCCGGTGCAGCGTCGGCGGAAAGGGCACCGAGACGTCACGGCCCAGTTCGCCGAGCACGGCCGACCGCATCGCGTGCACCATCAGCACCAGCGGCACCAGCAGCAGCAGACACCGCATCGCGTAGGTGACGCACGCCGACAGCGCGCCGATCGCCCCCTGCTCCCGGGCCCGCGACGTGCACCAGCCCAGCAGCGGCAGCGTCGCCGCCGGCCCGACCACGCACGCGGCCAGAAGCCCCGCCGGAGCGTGAACGTGCCGCCGACCGATGGCCGTGGCCGCCTCCACCGCCGCCCAGCCCGCCAGCAACGCGACGCCCGTCGCCAGCAGAAGCTGCACGACCACGGCCCAGCCGGGCACAACCCGCCCCGCGCCGCTGGGGGCGTCCGCAGCACCCCGCACGCCGGGTGTCGCGAGTTTGACCGCCCCCGCCACCACCAGCAGCAGCCCTGCCGTCAGCGGGGTGACGGACCCGCCCAGCCCGACCAGCATCACCGCCAGCACCGCCGGCGGCAGAAACAGCGCCGGCGTCGGCGTCTCCGGCGCCCCGCCGACACCGTCGGCATGCACCAGCACCATCCCCGTCACCAGCCCCACCGCCGCCAACGCCCCGCCCATCGCCGCCGCCACCCCCAAACCCGGCTGGCCCATCGCCGCGGCCATCACGCACACCCCCGCCAGCGGCCACACGCTTGCCGCCCTGCGACCCACCGGGCCCGCCGCCGCCGACCACGCGGCCAGATAAAAACCCAGCAGGCTGCCGGCCAACAACAAACTGGGAAGCGTGTCCATGGATGTGTCCCGACGCCCGGTCCTCCGGGTGAGAGGCAACGCTAGTCGCCGTCGGCCCGTCGCGCGGCCCGGTTAACATGACGGCACGTCCGGACGGCGGAAGCACCTCCCGACCGCCCCTGCCTCTGCCCCCCTGCCATGACTCGACCCGAGCACGCCGCCAACCCACCGTCGTCGGGCAGCCCCCCGCCCTCCGCGTGGGTCGTGCGATGGCCAGTGCTGCTCCTGCGTGCCGTGTGGACGCTACTGGCAGTGGTCGCGGTGCTCATCATCGCCGGCTACGGCCTGCTGCAGTACGCCGTCGCCCGTGTCGTCGCCGACCTCGTCGGCTCGGCCGTGCCGGGCAAGGTGGAGTACCGGCTCGTGCGGGTCACGCCGTGGGAACTGGTGGTGGCCGACGTTCGACTTCCCGGCGATGGCGCCCCGCGGGCGGCCGTGCTCGCCGTGCGGTTCGACCCGCTGCGGGTGATCTCCGGCGACATCGATGTTGTGCGCATCGCGGGGCTGCACCTGACCGTCGCGATCGCCGCCGACGGCGTGAAGGTGCCGGGCCTGCCCGCCGGCGGCGGCAACGACGCCACCTGGTGGCGCGGGCTACCCGCCCGCATCGAGCTCACCGACGCGGTCCTGCACCTCGACCTCGCCGGCAGCCCGCGCAACCTGCCCATGTCCGCGGTCCTGCGACGGCAGGGCGACACCCTGCACGTGCAGTTCAACAGCGGCCCCGGCGAGTGGACGGCCAGCGGCCAGCTCCATGCCGCCGCCACCCCCGCCGGCCAGCTCACCTTCCAGACGGACGGCACCGCCCGCCTGCCCGCAACCCTCGCCCTCACGCTGGTGCAAAACCTTGCCCCGCAGACGCGGCTGCCCGACTCGTCGCTGCTGCTCGACGGACAGCTCGTGGTCACGTGGGTCGGCTCCGGCGGCGCGCAGCCGCCGCGATGGCAACTCGCCGCCCGGACCGAACAGCTCTCCGCCGCCGTTTTCGACCTCGGCCACGCCCGCGACGTCCACGCCGAACTCACCGCCACGCTCGCCGACGGCCGCTGGCGATTCGACGGCCAGCTCAGCGCCCGCCTCGCCACCCCACACCTCGCCGGCGAGCAAAGCCTCACCGCGACCGCCGCTTGGCACGACGACCAGCTGCACGCCACCGCCGCCCTCGCCGGGCCGGACCTCACCGCCGACCTCGCCCGTCTCACCGCCCGCCGCAGCGCCGACGGCTCTTGGGTCCTCGGTGGCGTCGCCCGCTTCGCCTGGACGCCCGACGCCCGCTGGCTCGGCCGCCTGCCGACCCCCGGCCTTGAGCTGCACCGCCCGCGGGTTGTTTGCGGCGACGTGCAGTTCACCTACGCCGGCGGCTGGACCGCCACCGTTTCCGATCTCACCGTCACCGCGGACCGCATCGTGTTCGGGGAACCCGGCCCGGCCTCCGTCCGCTGGACGTTCGACCGCCCACAGCTGCACACCGCATCGGCCGCCGTCGCGTGGTCGCCGGGAACGCCGCTGTCCGTCTCGACGGGACAGCTTGTTCTGCACACGGTGCTCACCCCGCCGCTCCCGGGGTTCGACGTCGCCGGCGGCGTCGCGGTGCAGGCGACCGCCCCCGCCGCCCACATGGTGTGGACCGACCCCGGCGGCCCCGAGCTGGCGGTGCCCGAGCTTGCGCTGGACGCCGCTTGCCCCTCCCTCGCGCTTCACGGCGTCGGCTGGCTCGGCCGCTCGCCGGCAGACGACCTCCGCGTGGACGACCCCAAACTCGCCCTGCGGCTGTCTCTTCAGCACAGCACCGCCCAGACCCGCCTCACGCTCACCCAGCAGGCCGCCCTGAGCTGGTCCGCCCTGCACGTCGCCGGCACCGTCACCGCCGGCCCCGCCGCGATCGAAGTGTCCCCCGACCCGGAACGGCCGCTGCTACAGCTCGGCGACGCGACGGCTTCCACCTCCGCCTCTCTGCGTCTGCGCGAGCCCCGCGTCCGGGCCGCCGACGCCGACTGGGCCGCACGCGGCATCGACCTTCAACTGCAGCTCACCCGCCAGACAAGCCATCCCTGGACGCTCGACGGCCGCGTCCGCGTGGACGACCTGCACGTCCGTCACGCCGACGCCGGTTTCGCCGTCGAAGGCCTCGACCTCGAGGTGCCGCTGGCCGCCCGCTTCGAGAGCGACGCCACCTCGCCCCCGACCGAAGGCCGCTTCACCGTCCGGAGCCTGCTTTACCGCGACCGGCCCTTCCCCGGCGTCACCGGGACGCTCTTCCTCTCCCCCACCGCACTCTGGGCCGGGCTCGACTGGCCCGTTCTCACCGAAGGCGTGGTGAAGGCGTCGGCCAGCGTGGACTGGCGCCGCGACGTCGTCACCCAGCTCGACGTCTGGCTGCCCGAGTTCGACTTCACCCGCGCCGACGAAATCCGCTCACTCCTCCCCGACGCCCTTGCCACCGCCGACATCCGCGGCCGATTCGCCGCCAAGCTCAGCTACTACATCAACCCCGAGACCGTCGTCCGCTGGGGAGAAATCGAGGTGCGCAACGGCTCGCTCCGCAGCCGCGAACTCGACGCCGAACTGCTCGGGGTAAGCGGCCGCGTCTGGACACGCTCCTTCAGCCCGCTGGAGACGCCCCCCGGGCAGACCGTGTCCGTCGAGCGGGCACGTCTGGGCCGCTTTGACGTGCGCAACGGCCGCGTCGACTTCCGCCTCGACCCCGGCGACATCCTCTTCGTCGAGTCCGCCCGCTTCGAGTACGCCGACGGCGAAGTCACCGCCCGCGGCTTCCGCGTCCAGCCCGGACGCGGCGCCGCCGACGTCGTGGTCTACGCCGACAACCTCGACATCGGACGCCTCGCCGCCCAGTTCTCCGACGGCCGCATCTCCGGGTCCGGACGGCTCTACGCCCGCCTGCCGCTGACCGTCGTCTGGCCGCAACGCGTCGAACTCGGCAGCGGCTACATCTACGCCGAAGCCTCCGGCAACCCCGGCCCCGCCGGCGTGCTCCGGCTCACCGGCTACGCGCAGGACATCGGCCGGCTGGTCGGCCTGTCCATGGGAGGCCCCTCCGGCGACCCCGCCCGCGACGCCGCCGTGCGGCAGGTCCAGACCCGCGTCACCGACGCCCTCGTCGAGTTCGGCTTCACCAGCCTCACACTCGACCTCACCCGCCCCGAGCAAGGTCCGCTCACCGTCACCATCCGCACCACCGGCCGCGGCCCCACCGCCGCCCCGACCCCGCCGACGCCCGCCCCGGCTCCCCCCACACGCGGACGCACCCGCCCCCCGCCTTCGCCCACCCCCGCACCCGCCTCGCAGGAGCTCAACCTCACCTTCAACGTCACCGGCCTGGAGGCCCTGGTCAACGCCTACCTCGGCTTGCGTCAGACCGGCCTTGGCTTCTAGCCTCTGTTCACGGGAGGAGCTGATGTCCCCACCGCGTGCCCGTCCCCCTCTGACCGTCCGCCGTCGCCCCGCCCGGGTCCGCGCCGGGGTGCTGCTGGCGACGGCCCTGGCCACCACCGCCTGCGCACGCATCGAACTCGCGCCGATCGAGGTGAAGCCCATCCACATCACGATGGACATCAACCTCCGCATCGACCGCTCGCTCGACGAGTTCTTCTCCTTCCAGCAGCCCACCACCGGCCCCGCCGTCACCCCGCCTCAACCCGCACCCCCGGCCCCCGTCTCCCCCCCACCTGCCGCCCCGCCCGCGACGCCGCCCACGACCCCTCCCTCCACGTCGGAGGCCCCATGACCCCCCTCCTGCACACCGCGCAACCGACGTCACGTACCGCTGCGCTGGCCGCCTGCCTCGCCGCCGTGGTGTCGCTCGGCCACGTCGCAACCGCCCACGTTCAGGCCGACGAATGGAGCGAACTTCAGCGCCGCTTCGCCGCCCGCGACCCCCAGCTCCAGCAGCTCAAAGCCGCCGGCACCCTCGGCGAAACCAGCTCCGGCTACCTTGAGCCGCCCGATGCCGCCCTCGGTGTGCCGCCGCTCACGCCCGAAGCCCGCCAGCTGATGGACGACGAAAACGCCGACCGGCGCCGGCTCTACGCCCTCATCGGCCGACGTGAAAACGTCCCGCCCGAGGTCGTCGCCGACCGCGCCGCCCGACGCAACTTCGCCCGCGCCCGCACGGGCGAGTGGCTCAAGTTCCCCGACGGCCTCTGGCGACAGAAGCCCTGACACCGCCCTGTCGCCAGGCCCGTGACGACCCCGCACACCAACGACCGGGCAACCCAGCGGCCCGACCTGCCGGCTTCGACCCCAGCGACACCGCTGCGATAACCTGAGCTGACCGGTGCGGCAATCCGCCACACCCTCGCCCCGCTGCATCGCACCTGCGGCCCCGGTGGACCGACCACTCTGCGACCAATCACCGCACGCCAAATCCGCGGCCGCAGCAGTCCAGCCGTTGCCAAGCGACGGACCGCCACCGACAATAATGGACAGAGAGGTCGAGATTCACCCGCCGGGGGCAACCCCGCACCTCGGCCGGTCAACCCGCTTACCCGCGAGGTCGCCATGTCCGCTTCCACCGTCGCCAACACCCGTCCTGCCGCTCCTGTCGTCCCCGCCTCCTCGGAAGCCCCCTCTCCGGGGTTGCCGTGGCGGAAGTTCCGCGGCGGACGCTGGCAGCGCCACGTGGACGTGCGCGATTTCATCCAGCGCAACTACACCCCCTACGAAGGCGACGCCAGCTTCCTCGCCGGCCCCACACCACGCACGACGCAGCTCTGGCAGAAGGTGCTGGAGCTGATGAAGCTCGAACGTGAAAAAGGCGGCGTCCTCGACGTCTCCACCGACGTCCCCTCCTCCATCACCGCCCACGCCCCGGGCTACATCGACCGCAGCCTCGAACTCATCGTCGGCCTCCAGACCGACGCCCCCCTGAAGCGGGCGATCATGCCTGTCGGCGGCCTGCGCATGGTCAACCAGGCGCTCAAGGCCTACGGCTTCCCGACCAACCCGAAGATCGACGAGATCTACACCAAGTACCGCAAGGACCACAACCAGGCCGTCTTCGACGTCTACACGCCCGAGATGCTCCGCTGTCGGCGCAGCCACATCATCACCGGCCTGCCCGACGCCTACGGCCGCGGCCGCATCATCGGCGATTACCGCCGCGTGCCGCTCTACGGCGTGGACCGGCTGATCGAAGACCGCGCCGACGCCCGCGCGCAGTACGACGCCCAGCCCAGCACCGAGAAGGTCATCCGCGCCCGCGAGGAGCTGTCCGAGCAGATCCGCGCCCTGCAGGAACTCAAGCAGATGGCCGCCAGCTACGGCTACGACATCTCCGGCCCGGCCAAGACCGCCCGCGAAGCCGTCCAGTGGCTCTACTTCGCCTACCTCGCCGCGGTGAAGGAGCAGAACGGCGCGGCGATGTCGCTCGGCCGCGTGAGCACCTTCCTCGACATCTACATCGAACGCGACCTCGCCGAAGGCACGCTCACCGAAGCCCAGGCGCAGGAGCTCATCGACGACCTGGTGATCAAGCTGCGCATGGTCCGCTTCCTGCGGACGCCCGAGTACAACGAGATCTTCGCCGGCGACCCCACGTGGGTCACCGAGTGCGTCGGCGGCCTGGGTCTCGACGGCCGGCCGCTGGTCACGAAAAACAGCTTCCGCATGCTCGCGACGCTCCAAAACCTCGGGCCCGCCCCCGAACCCAACCTCACCGTCCTCTGGAGCAACCGGCTGCCGCGCGGCTTCAAGGAGTTCTGCGCCCGGACGTCCATCGAAAGCAGCTCCATCCAGTACGAGAACGACGACCTCATGCGGCAGTACTGGGGCGACGATTACGGCATCGCCTGCTGCGTCAGCGCCATGAAGATCGGCAAGCAGATGCAGTTCTTCGGCGCCCGCTGCAACCTCGCCAAAACGCTGCTCTACGCCATCAACGGCGGCCGGGATGAGCGCACCGGCGAACAGATCGGCCCGCCCTTCGAGCCCATCCGCGACGACGTCCTCGATTTCGACAAGGTCGTCGCCGCCTTCGACCGCATGATGGAGTGGGTGGCCGGCGTGTACGTCAACGCCCTCAACTGCATCCACATGCAGCACGACCGCTACAACTACGAGCGGCTCGAGTTCGCCCTGCACGACCCCGACTTCGTCCGCACCTTCGCCACCGGCATCGCCGGGCTCTCCGTCGTCGCCGACTCCCTCAGCGCCATCAAGTACGCCAAGGTCAAGCCCGTCCGCAACGACAAGGGGTTGGCCGTCGACTACATCATCGAGGGCGACTATCCCAAGTTCGGCAACAACGACGAACGCGTGGACCAGCTGGCCGTCTGGACCGTCGAAACCTTCATGAAAAAGCTGCAGCGGCACCCCACCTACCGCGACTCGGTGCCCACCATGTCGGTGCTCACCATCACCAGCAACGTGATGTACGGCAAGAACACCGGCAACACCCCCGACGGCCGAAAGGCCGGCGAAGCCTTCGCCCCCGGCGCCAACCCCATGCACGGCCGCGACACCTGCGGCTTCGTCGCCTCCTGCCTCTCCGTCGCCCAGCTCCCCTACGAGTCGGCCCAGGACGGCATCAGCTACACCGCCAGCATGGTCCCCTCGGCCCTCGGCCGCGACCTCCCCGAACGCATCACCAACCTCACCGCCGCCCTCGACGCCTACTTCGCCGCCGGCGCTCACCACATCAACGTCAACGTCCTCACCCGTGAGGTCCTCGAAGACGCCTTCGAACACCCCGAGAAATACCCGCAGCTCACCATCCGCGTCAGCGGCTACGCGGTGAACTTCATCAAGCTCACCCGCGAGCAGCAACGCGAGGTCATCAACCGCACCTTCCACCAGTCCTTCTAAGCCGCGTTCCCTTCCAGCACACCCTCTCCCGCAAGCTCTCTCTCCGACCCGGCCGCGCGGGCGGCTCCCGCGGCCGGGTCTTCTCGTTCCCCCGCGGCCTGCGCCCCGCCCCCCGCAGCATCCCCCCGCCCCCGCCGCTCCCCACGACCTCACCGCTAACGTTGACCAGCATGCTCCGCGTCCTGCCCCGAAGCCGTTTCGACCTCCGCCACGCGGACCACCCCGACGCCGCCGTCACCCCGGGCACCGTCGGCCCCGGCCTCCCGGACAACCCGGACGTCGCCGTCCTGCACAGCTACGAGGCCGGCAGTTGCGTGGACGGCCCCGGCATCCGCATGGTCCTGTTCACCGCCGGCTGCATGCTCCGCTGCCAGTTCTGCCACAACCCCGACACGTGGTTCCGCACCGCCGGCAGCGTCGTGACCGCCGACGACCTGCTCGACGAAATCGGCCGCTACGCCGACTTCCTCCGCGGCTGCAACGGCGGCATCACCTTCTCCGGCGGCGAACCCCTCTTTCACTGGCCGTTCGTCCACCGCGTCTGCACCGAAACCCGACGCCGCTTCCAGCTCCACACCGCCATCCAGACCGCCGGCTTCCTCGGCTTCCGCGTCCGCGACGACCAGCTCGCCGACATCGACCTCTGGATGGTCGACCTCAAGTCCGCCGACCCGAAACGCTACCGCGACGTCACCGGCGTCGAGCAGACCAACATGCTCCAGCTGCTTCGCCGCCTCCATGCCGCCCGACGCCCCACCTGGGTCAGCTATGTGCTCGTCCCCGGACTCACCGACGACCCCGCTCACATCGACGCGATGGCCGAGCTGCTCGCCCCGATGACCAACCTCACGCGCGTCGAAATCCGCCCCTTCCACCAGCTCGGCCGCGACAAGTGGAAAGCCCTCGGCCTGCACTACCCGCTGGAGAACACCCCCCCCGCAACCGCCGAGCAGACCGAGCTGGTGGTCGCCCGCCTGAAACAGGCCGGACTGCCGGCCGTCTCCGCCTGACCCCCCGCAGCCGCTTCACGCCCGGCTCGCTCAGGTCCCGTCCCGGACGGCGGGGCCCACGCCCGCCACCGGCAGAACTTGCCGGAGCCGGTCGATCACCGAGGGAATCACTTCCAGCGCTGCGTCGATCTCGGCCTCGGTGGTGAACCTCGAGAGCGAAAAGCGGACCGCCCCGTGCGCGATGTGACGCTCGATGCCCATCGCGAGCAGCACGTGCGATGGCTCAAGACTCCCCGACGCGCACGCCGCCCCCGCCGACGCGCACACCCCCTGCTCCGAGAGCAACAGCAAAATCGCCTCCGCCTCCAGACGGTGAAACGACACGTTGCTCGTGTTGGGAAGCCGGTGTTCGACGTCCCCGTTGACCGACGTTTCCGGCACCTTGGCAAGAATCTGCGATTCGAGTCGGTCTCGCAGAACTGCGACGCGCCGCATCTCGGGCAACCCGGCCAGTGCCGCTTCGGCCGCCGCCCCCATCCCCACAATCCCGGGCACGTTTTCCGTGCCGCCCCGCCGGCCACGCTCCTGCGGCCCGCCGACCACCATCGCCGGCAGACGCAACCCACGACGCACCACCAGCGCCCCGACCCCCTTGGGCCCGTGAAACTTGTGCGCGGCGAAGCTCATGGCGTCCGGGCCGCCGGTCCGCCGGACCCAGCCCGCCACATCCAGCTTGCCTGCCGCCTGCGTCGCGTCCAGATGCAGGGGCACCTTCGCGGCCCGGCAGCGCTCCAGGACCGCATCCACGTCAAAAAGGACGCCGGTCTCGTTGTTGGCCCACAGCAACGTCACCAGCGCGGTCTCGTCCCCCAGCACCGCGGACAGCCGGTCCAGGTCGAGCCGCCCGAGTCGGTCCACCGGCACTTCGACGACCTCCGCCACGCCCCGGCGGGCGAGCTCCGCGCACAGCTCGCGGGTGGCCGAGTGTTCCACCGTTGAAGTGACGACCCGCCTTCGCGGGGCGCGTACCGCGAGCAAACCCCGGACGGCCGCGTTGATCGACTCGGTCCCCCCCGAGGTGAACAGCACATCCGACTCCCGCCAGCCCACGAGCCGGGCCACTTGCCCGCGGGCGTGGTCGATGGCCGCCCGCGACCGCTGGCCGAAGCGGTGAACGGACGACGGGTTGCCGTACCACTGCTCGAGAAACGGAAGCATGGCCGCGACCGCCTCCGGGCACAGCCGGGTGGTCGCGTTGTTGTCGAGGTAGATGACGTCCTCGGCCACGCAGCAAGGCTAGGGGAGCGTGCGACCGAATGCCCCGACACGCTGGACCCAGTTTTCACTGATTTCGAAACTTCCCGGCGGGGCTGGTAAGCTCGCCAGAACGGCCCGTACTTTCCCGATGTCCATCGCAAGGAGTTCATGGCCCGCCCTCTCGATTCCTCGTCGCCCTCCGCCGCCCGGCCCGTCACCCGAGCCGACGACGCGTCGGCCGTCTACACGCAGGTGACCCGTCTGATCGCCGACGAGCTGCGGGCCGTCGAAGCGTGCTTCGCCGACGAGCTGACGACGGACGTCCCGGCCGTGCAGGCCCTGCTCCGCTACGTCTCGCGTTTCCGCGGGAAAATGCTCCGCCCCACGTTGCTTCTCCTCACCGGGAAGTCTGTGGGCAAGCTCACACAGGAACACGTTGTTCTGGCCACGGTCGTGGAGATGGTCCACATGGCCACGCTCGTCCACGACGACGTGCTCGATGAGGCCGAGCTGCGACGCAAGGGCGCGACCATCAACCACCTCAAGGGAAACGAGGCGGCCGTCATGCTCGGCGACCTGCTGATTTCCCACGCCTTCCACCTCTGCTCCAGCCTCGACTCCCAGGCGGCGAGCCGGCTGATCGGCCGGACGACCAACGAGGTGTGTGAAGGCGAGCTGATGCAGATCGACCAGCGTAACAACCTCGCCCTCACCGAAGCCGACTACCTCCGCATCATTTCGAAAAAGACGGCAGCGCTGGTCGCCACCAGTTGCCGGCTGGGTGCGGTGCATGCGGGCGCGACGCCCGAGCAGGCCGATGCCATGGAACGCTTCGGCCGGTGCATCGGGACCGCTTTCCAGATTCAGGACGACGTCCTCGACCTCATCGGCGATGTCCGTGAAGTGGGCAAGACGCTCGGCATCGACGTGGAGAAGGGGAAACTCACGCTCCCGCTCATCCACTTCCTGCGGGCCGCACCCCGGGAGCACCGCGAACTGCTCAAGAGCCTGCTGCTCAGTCAGGAGCCGGACAAGGTCGAGAAGATCCGCAACCTGATCCTGCCCAGCGGGTCGATCGAATACGCCCGTCAGCGGGCCGAGTCTCTGGTGCAGGAGGCCCGCGCGTGTCTGGGCGTGCTGGCGTCTTCGGAAGCGCGCGACGCGCTGGACGCCTGTGCACGGTTCGTCGTGGAGCGGGCCGTCTAGGCGGTCGTGTGCCACGCCACTGGGAGCATGGCGGCGGCGGGCCGCGGGTCGGCGGTTCATCTGGTGAGCTTGCTCACGATCGCGGGTCGGGGTTGCTCAAGGCTGCTGCGGGAGCTGCGTCACGTCCGTGGAGGGGCGGGCCGGCGGCGGTTGGGCCGGCGCAGGCGGGTTGGCCGGGGACACGAGGCGGAGGGCGAGGGCCAGAGCAATCAGCAGCACACCGCCCGCGGCCATCAGCGTCAGCAGACGCAGCAGCAGTGGCCGCCGACCGGTCGGTGGCGCGGCATAGCCGAGCGGACCGTCCGCCCCGTCGCCGGGTCGCGACGGCTGCGATTCATCGTGAGGGCGTGCGGGGTCGTGGGCCACGGCCACTGAGCGTACGGCAGGAGAAGGACCGGTCCGGCGCCCCATACGCAGCGTTGCCGTCACCGGGCGTCGCACACCCGGGACGGCCTAAGGCCGTGGGCGCTGCTTCGCCGGGTGACGAGTCGGCCCGCGCGCGGGTGAACGCAAGGGTGAGCACGCGGGGGGGGCGGGCGGGGGCGGGGGGGCAGGTGGGCGGGCGCGAGCGGCCGCGGTAAACTGCGCAGGTGGGCAGTCTGCCGGGTGACGGCCGAGAGGGGCTGTTGCCGCGGCGGCGGTCGGCCGCCAAGGAAGGTGAACAGGACCGTGGAGCCGGAAACGGAGTGCACCATGACCCCGTCCCCGTCGTCGTCGGCGTCGCAGCCCGGTACGCTGGCCCAGCGTTTGGAGCAGGTGCGGGCGCGGATCGCGCGGGCGTGTGAGGCCGCGGGGCGTTCGCCGGGGGAAGTGACGCTGGTGGCGGTGACGAAGTACGCGCCGCCGGAGCAGATCCGCGAGCTGGTGACGCTGGGCGTGGCGGACCTCGGGGAGAGCCGCGTGCAGCAGTTGCAGCAGCGGGCGGCTCAGATCAACGAGTGGCACGCCCGGCAGCTGGCCCGCGCGGCGGATGCGTCGCGCCCGCTTCCGCCGAAGTTGCGGTGGCACATGATCGGCCACCTGCAGCGGAACAAGGTCAAGACGCTGCTGCCGCTGGTGAGCTGCATCCACTCGGTGGACTCGCTTCGTCTGGCCGAAGAGCTAGACAGCACGGCCGGCAAGCTGATGCCGGGGAAGAAGGTGCCGGTGCTGATGCAGGTCAACGCCAGCGAAGAGCCGCAGAAGTTCGGGGTGGCGGTGGGTGCGGCGGTTCATCTGGCCGAGCAGATCGCCACCATGCCCAACCTGCAGCTGATCGGGCTGATGACGATGGCGGCGTACGACGCCACCGAGTCGGAGGCCCGGTTCACCTTTTCGCGGACGCGGGAGCTGTTCGAAGAGATGAAGTGGCACCGCATCGGCGGCACGGCGTTCAAGCACCTGTCGATGGGCATGAGCGGCGACTTCGAGTGGGCGATTGCGGAAGGCGCGACGATGGTCCGCATCGGCTCTCAGCTCTTCGGCGGCAGCCACGAACACGAGTCGCAGCAGGAGGACGACTAGGCACCGGCCGGGTCGGCCGAAGGGTCTGGCCGCCCCGCTATCCTCACGCGCACCGTGCCCACGCCCACCCCCGAGCAGCGTCCGGACGTCGGCGAGAGCGGACCCACCCGCGTCTTGCCGCGGGCCTTGGGTCGTCCGCTTTCGCCGTCGCAGCTTGAGGCCGCCGTGCGGGAAGCCGTCGAGCGCTGGGCCGGCGGGGGCCACGGCGACGACGTGCGTCCGGTCAAGGTACGGGCGTTCCGTGAGGTGTGGCGTGTGACCGTGGCCGACCGCGGGGCGTACCTGAAATGGTTCCCGACCGACCGGCTGACCTGGCGGGAGCGGCTCAAGCGACGTCTGGGGGGTGCTCCGGCGATTCGAGAGTATCGCAACCTTCTGGTGCTCCAGGAGTTGCGGTTGCCTTCGCCGCGGGCGTTGGCGCTGCTGCGGGGGCTGCGGCGGGAGGGTCGGGTGGGCGATGCCGTGCTCACGTGGGCGGTCGAGCCGTCGGAGCCGCTGGATGAGCTTCTAAACCGCTGCCGGCGGGAGGCCACAGCGCTGCCGCAGCGGCGGGCATGGTTCGAGGCGGTGGTGGGGCTGCTGGAAAAGCTGGCCCGCAGCGGGCTGGGCCACGACGACCTGCATTTCGGCAACCTGCTGCACGCGCCGACCCCACAGTCGCCCCACGGACTGGTGCTGCTGGACGCGTACGCCCTGCACCCGGGCCGGTTGACCCTCCACGACCTGCTGGTCCTCGGCTACAGCGCGCAGGCCCACGCCACCCGGACCGAGCTGCTGAGGGGGTGGCGGCGGCTGCTGGCGGCGACGCCCGGCGGCGTGCGTGGTGCTGGCGGGTCTTACAAAGCGTCGTCGCACAGGGCGGGGTCCTCCAGGGAGGGGGCCTTCAGGGGGGGGGCCTCCCGGGGGGAGGCCTCCAGCCCGCTGCCGCCGCTGGCCAACGCCGTCACCCGGCGGCAGTGGAGGAAAGCGGTCGAGCGGATGTGCAGGCCGGGCGGCGGCGGCTGCGAGGCGGTCGAATGGGTGGCGCCCGACGGCGGGCTTTACCGCGGGCTGTGTTTCGTCCGCCAGCGGTTTCCGCATCGGCACTCGGTGGCCAGCGGGCTGACGCTCTCGTCTGGCGAGTGGCTGCGCGAATGGCCCCGGCTGTGGGAGCAGCTCGTTTCCGAGACGCTCGAGCCGCTCAAGCGGTCGGCCAGCGGCGACGTGTGGGGCGGGGAGGTGGTGCTGACGGGGGTGCCCGTGGAGGTGGTGGTCAAGCGGGCTTACCGGCGGTACGCCTACCGGTACATCACCGAACTGGGCCGCGGCACGCGGACGTGGCGGGCATGGTGGAAGTCGTGGGCGCTGCTGGCCCGGGACATCCCCACGGCCTGGCCGCTGCTGATGCTGCAGCGGCGTCGTCTGGGCGTGGTGACGGACCAGCTCATCGTTTTCGAGCGCGTGCCGGGACGGCAGCTCGACCGCACCGACCTGCTCAGCTTGTCCACCGACGAACGCGAGCGGCTGTTCCGCCGGGTCGGACGTCTGCTGCGGCGCATCGACGACACCGACCTCGTGCACTTCGACACCAAGGCGTCGAATATCCTCATCCGCCCCGACCCCGTGCTCGGCCCCGGCCCGGTGCTGGTGGACGTGGACGGGGTGAGGACGTATTCGTGGCGCGGGGAAGGGCTTCGCCGGCTGATTCAGTCGATGCGGGAGCATCATCCGGACTTCACGGACCACGACGCCGAGTCGCTCCGCCGCGGCTACGCGCCGTGGGCACGGCCCGAAAACCGGCCGCGCGATATACCCGGAAACCGTTGACGACTTGCGCCACGTGGCGATGTCCCGACCGTTGCATCCGCGACCCGTATTTCTTCCGCTGCGACTGAACCGATGACCGGCCCGCTCAGCTTCAGCGAACCGCCACGACGCATCCTGCTGGTCAAGCCCAGCGCCATCGGCGACGTCGTGCACACGCTGCCGGTGCTGGCGCTGCTGCGGCGACGCTGGCCGGAAAGCCACATCGCGTGGCTGGTCTCGCCGGCGTGCGCCGGGCTGCTGACCGGACACCCCCTACTGTCGGAGGTCGTGCTGTTCGACCGACGCGGCCTGTCGGCGTGGTACCGCTCTCCGTCCGCGGCGGGACAGTTGAGAGACCTGCTCGGCCGCCTGCGCAGCGCCCGGTATGACCTGGTGCTGGACCTGCAGGGCCTGCTGCGGTCGGGGCTGTTGACCTACGCCACCGGGGCACGCGTGCGCGTCGGTCTGGCGTCGGCCCGCGAGGGGGCGGGGGCGTTTTACACGCACCGCGTTCCCGACACGGGGGCCACGCGACACGCCATCGACCGCTATCTCGATGCGGCGGCGTTTCTCGGGCTGGGAAGGGGGCCGGTCGAGTTCGTGTTCAACACGACGGCCGACGACGTTGCGGCGGCCGAGTCCATGCTGCGACCTGTCGGTCAACGGCCTGTGGCCGTGCTGCTGCCCGGGGCGAACTGGCCGACCAAGCGTTGGCCGGCGTCGCACTTCGCGGAGCTGGCGTCGGGGCTGCGGCGGCAGGGGCTGGCGGTGGTGGTGGCCGGGGCGGGTTCGGACGACGTGCTGGCCCGCGAGATCGGCCCGGACGTCTCGCTGTGCGGGCGGACGACGCTGGCGCAGCTCACGGCCGTGCTGGCCAAAGCCGCGGTGGTGGTGGCCAACGACACAGGTCCGATGCACATCGCGGCGGCACTGGGTCGGCCGCTGGTGACCCTGTACGGCCCGACCGATCCGGCGCGAACGGGGCCGTGGGGCCGGGAGGACTCGGTGCTGCGGGTCGCGCTGCCGTGCGCGCCGTGCCTCAGCCGCACGTGCGTGCATCAGAGCTGCCTGCGGTGGCTGGAGCCGCCGTGGGTGCTGAGGGCGGCGCTGCAGGCGATGGAACACGCCGGCCGGTGCGGCCGACCGGACGATGTCGTCTTGGCCTCACGCGGCCCGTGAGCTCGGCGGCGCGGCCGGCGGGTTCGTGGCGGACGGAGAGGCTGCCGGCGAGCCGCTCTCGGGTTTGGCCATGCCGGGGGTGAACTGCGGCCCGATGCGGTAGAAGCCCTGCAGGACGGCGCCTTCGGGGACGGCGATCGTGGGGGCGGTGACGCCGCCGAGCAGCTCGGCTTCGGGGCCGATGAGGACGGGGCCGGTGGAGATGACGTCGCCGCGGGTCTTGCCGCGGAGGACGGCCCCGGCACAGAGGATTTTCTCCGCCCGCAGGTCGCCCTTGCGTTCGACGGTGACGGTGCTGCAGGTCTCGACGACGCGGCGGGCCTGATAGTCCTTGATCCGCACCTCTTCCAGCCGAAGGGCCTTGCGGCACTGCGTGCAGGTGACCGACACGGCCCGCCGGCTGATTTCGTTGACGTGGTGGCAGTGGATGCACACCACCCGCTGCTTGTCTTCGTTCAACGGCGGCATCGAGGTTTTGCTGCGGAAGTCCATAGGCGCCTCGCTGCGGCAGGCCGGACCTGCTCTGAACGTTTTTTTCGGCGGGTGGTGGGGAAGCGGAAAAGGGGGGAACCGGAGACCCCGGCCCCCCCCTTAGCTTGTCCGCTGGGCCTCGCACGGTCGGCACGGAAGCGGCCGGCCGGGCGGGAACCGCCCCGTGGGGAGCCGTCGCCCGCGTCGATGCGGGCGGTCGGGTGCTTACTTCACGGGGGTGGGGATGGGGCCGGTGGGGGCCGTCGCCGGGGCGGGGATGGGAGCGTTGAAGGCAGGGTTGCCGGCGGCCGGGCGGGCGGCGCCCTTCTTCACGGCCTCGGGGCCGACGGCGACGTTGCCGGTGAAGATCGCGCCTTCCTCGACGACGAGCTTGGTGGCGCGGAGGTCGCCCTCGTAGCGGGCGGTGGCCTTGAGTTCGATGCGGTCGTTGGCGGTGAGGTTGCCCCGCACCTCGCCCTCGACGGTGATGCTGCCGGCCTCGACGTCGGCGGCCATCTTGGCCTCCTTCGAGACCTGCAGCCGGCCGGGGGTGTTGATCTTGCCCTCGAAGCGGCCCTGGAGCTTCATGCCCTTCTCGAAGCTCAGCTCACCCTTGAAGGTGGCGTCGGGACCGAGGATCGTCGGATACGTTTCGCTGCCAATCGGCTCTGCCATGGGGGGCCTCCGCGTACGGAAGTACGCCTGTCTTGGGGGACCGGTCGCGACGGAGCGGCCCACCGCGGGCCACGCTTCCGCCACGACGACATCGCCGCTATCGGGAAAGACCGCTACCGCCTTAACTGACGCTACAGACGAAACGCGCGACACAGCTTGCCTGAAGCGCGCAGTCGTCACCGCCCGCCGCCCTGTCCGATAATGGTCGCGGGAAGGAGCATCGCATGGACGTGCTGATCGTCGGGGCCGGCGGACATGGTCGCGTCGTGCTGGAAGTGCTGCAGGCGTCGCGACAGCACCGCGTCGTTGGCTTTCTGGACGCGGACGAGTCGCTGACCGGACAGACGGTGCTGGGTGTGCCCGTGCTGGGGCACCCGCAGCGCCTCCTGCGACTACGCGGCAAGGCCCGCGGGGCGGTCGTGGCCGTGGGCGACAACCGCGCAAGGGTGTCGTATGCGCATCACCTTGCCAGCTCGGGGCTTGAGCTGGTGTCGGCCGTGCACCCGTCGGCCGTCGTGTCCCCGTCGGCGACGCTCGGCCGGAACGTGGTGGTGTGTGCGGGGGCCGTGGTGGGGACGGAAGCCCGACTGGACGACTCGGTGCTGGTGAACACCGGCGCGCTGGTGGACCACGAGTGCGAGGTAGGCGAGGGAGCGCACATCGCCCCCGGGGCAGCCCTGGCCGGTCGCGTGCGGGTCGGCCCCGGGGCGTTCGTGGGGCTGGGGGCAAGGGTGATTCAGTGCCTGAGCGTGGGGGCCCACGCGGTGGTGGGCGCGGGGGCGGTGGTGATCCGCGACGTGCCGCCGGACGCGACCGTGGTGGGGGTACCGGCCCGGCCCATCCGCCTCGCTGCCAGCGGCCCCGACAGATGACCCGGGCGGAGACGCCCACGGGCTCCGAGACCGCCCGGGCGAAACGACCGCCGTCCGCACCCACCGGGCGCTTCAGGTGTAAGGGCTGGCCCACCGGGCCGGGCTGTGCTAAGCTTTGCACGCAGGACGATCGGAGGCCGGGGTGACCAACCGACCCGGCCCCGGTAACTGAGGAGTGTGCATGACCGTCTACGTCGGACCGGAGTCGGCCGTGGCGGCCCGGATCGAACGACTCGCTCTGGAGGCCCGTCGGGTGCGGCAGGCGTTGCAGCGCGTCCGGACGGACGCGGACCGCCGTGTGCTGCAGCGGCAACTCGCGGAAGTCGAGCAGCAGATCCGCCACCTTCAGTCGGCGGCACGCTGACGGGCGCGGCACGCTGACGGGCGCGGCACGCTGACGGGTGGGCCCGTTTTCGCGGGCCGGTAGGTGTTCGTAACCGTGCGTGCGAGCGGCACTTGCCGTAGACTGCCCGGCGATGATTTGGCCGGCCCTCGCCCTGCTCGCGGTCGGATTCGTGCTGAGTCTGGTCCTCACCGCGTCCGTGCGTGCGTTGGCCCGCCGGGTCGGCTTCGTGGACAAGCCGGGCGGCCGGAAGGTGCACGAAAAGGTGACACCACTGGGGGGCGGTGTGGCGATCTTCTGGGCGGTGGCCCTGCCGCTGCTGGCCGTACTGGCCTTGCCATGGGTCATGCCGGCGGAGCATGCGTGGGCGGACTACGTGGGGGGCATCACCCTTCAGACGCCCCTTCTTTTGAAGATCCTTGCTGCAGTTGGGGCGATGCACGTCGTCGGTCTCGTGGACGACCGGCGGGCGCTGGGCCCGTACACCAAGCTGGTGCTGCAACTGGGAGTGGCTTCCGCGTTGGTGGCGACGACGGACTTACGCGTGCTGACGGCCGCGGGACCGGTCGTTTCGGCAGTCTTGACGGTAATTTGGATTACAGCCATCACGAACGCGTTCAATTTCCTGGACAACATGGACGGGCTGAGCGCTGGGATTGCGGCAGTGGCATCGGCGGCGTTTCTGGTGACAGCGCTCAGCATCGGGCAGGTGTTCGTGGCCGCGACGCTGGCGCTGCTGCTGGGGGCTTGTCTGGGGTTCCTCGTGTTCAACTTCGCCCCGGCCAGCATCTTCATGGGGGATTCGGGCAGTCTGGTGCTGGGGTTTCTGCTGGCGGTGCTGACGGTCCGGACGACCTACCTGCCGCCGGGGGAGGAGCTGGTGAGCGCGTGGTACACCGTGTTCACGCCGGTGCTGGTGCTGGCGGTGCCGCTGTACGACCTGGTGGTGGTGAGCGCGCTAAGGATGTCGCGTGGCCGCAGCCCCTTCCGGGGCGACACGAACCACTTTTCGCACCGGCTGGTTCGCCGGGGGATGAGCAAGGTGCAGGCGGTGCTGTGCATCTACCTGCTCACGGGCACGACGGCGGCGGCGGCGGTGGTGCTGCCGCACGTTCACTCCGCGTTCGCCGCCTGCGTGCTCTTCGCACAGACGGTCATGACGCTGGCGGTGGTGTATCTGCTGGAGCGCGGCGAGGGGCTGGTGGTGTTTCCGGATGCGACGCGGGACGGGCCGAGCGGCGCGGTGTCGTCGCCTGGGGCGGCCGGTCGTCCTGAAGCGGGGGACGGGACGTGACGCTGCGGGACGACTGGCCGGACGAGTCGGAGCGGCGGCCGCTGCTCGGGGCCCACGCGCTGACCCGGCTGGCGCTGCTGCTGGCGCTGTCGGTGGTGGTGGCGCGGGCGACGATGCTGGAGCTGGTGCGCGACCCGTTCGAGGTGTCGCCGGGGCAGGCGTACACGCCGCTGGGACCCGGCCCGGGGGCCACGCTCGTGCTCAACGCGTTGTGCGTGCTGTCGGCGGTCCTGGTGCTGCTGCGGCGAGCCATCGACCCGAGCTATCGCCTGGCTTCGGTGTGGGCGAGCGGGTTGTGGGTGGCTCTGGGCGTGCTGGCGACGGCGTCGGCGGCATGGACCAATGACCGGTATGTCACGGTGCTGACGTCCTCGACCCTGCTGGCCAGCGGGGCACTGGCGTGGACGTTCAGCCAGACGGTGCGGTCGTGGGGGCGGCTGCGGCTGGTGCTGGCGGTGGCGGTGGGGCTGCTGGCGGTGTACGCGGTGCAGGGGATTTACTACCGCTACGCGGAGCTGCCGCTGCTGCAGGAGCAGGTGGAGCGGTCGAAGGAGCAGATCCTGCGGGAACGTGGCTTCCAGCCGGACACGTTCGCGGCCGAGCAGTTTCTCCGCCGCATCAGCGGCGGCGAGATGATCGGTTTCGGCTCGTCGCCCAACACCTACGCCGCGGCCCTGGTGATGCTCGCGGTGACCGCCGGCGGTGTGCTGGCACAGGGTCTTGTGCAGCGGAAGGACCCGGTCCTGCTGGCGGCGCCCGCCATCGCGATCCTCATGGCGGCATGGATGCTGCCTTACACCCGCAGCACCACCGCGCTGGTCACGCCCCTGCTGGGGGCGGGGCTGGTGGCGGCGACCTGGCTGGGGCGGGACTGGCTGGGGCGGGACTGGCTGGCGAGGCACCGTACGGCGCTGTTCTGGGCGGGGGTTGCTGCGGTGGTGGCGGGCATCGCCGCGGTGGTCGCACACGGGATGTATCACGGCGGGCTGCCGGGGGCGTCGCTGAACTTCCGCTGGAGATACTGGCTGGGCGCGTGGGCGCTGTGGCGCGAGCACGGCGCGTGGGGGGTGGGGTATGGGAACTTCGGCGCGTGGTACCTGGCCTACCGCTTGCCGGCCGCGGCGGAAGAGATCCGCGACCCGCACAACCTGCTGGTCCGCTTCGCCACGGAGCTGGGCTGGGCGGGGCTGGTGCTGAGCGTGCTGTGGCTGCTGCGCAGCGCCTGGGAACTCACCCGCGCACCGCGGGGTGATGGCGGCGGTCGGTCGTCGGCGGGCCCGTGGGCGCTGACGGCGGTGGTGGCGGCGGCGACCGCGCTGAGCGTGCCGCTGACGATCGACTTGTCGGCCGACGCCGCGTGGGTGGTGCTGGAACTGTTCAAGCGGCTGATGTTCATGGGGGTGTTGCTGGTGGTGGGCGGGCTGTCGGTTCTGTCGTCACGGACGTCGGCCCGGGGCGACACCAGCCCTGCCGAGCTGGCGCGGGTCGCGGTTGTCGCCGCACTTGGGGTTTTTCTGCTGCACAACATGATCGACTTTTCGCTGTTCGAGCCGGGGCCGATGGCGATGGCAGCGATGCTGTGGGGCGCGGCGTGCGGCAGCCGGGCCGAGCGTGAGGAGACGGGTGAGGTGCCTGCAGGGGCGGCGGACGGCCATACCGGGGGCGGGGCGGTGCGGTGGGCCAGTGCGGCGGCGGCGGCCGGGCTGCTGGCCGCGTTGGGGGTGTGGGCCGCGTTTGTGGCGGTGCCGGTGGTGCGCGGGGACAGGCTCGCCCGGGAGGCGGACGAGCTGCTGCGGACGTCGGCGCTGGACGCCCCGCCGAGAAGTCGAAGCCTTACGCCCGCGACGCCGGGTGGGACGGGGCTTCGCGGCGGGCCCGTGCGGGACGGGTTGGCGTCGGAGCGGGTGCAACTTGCGGCGATGCGCTACGCCGACGCGTTCCGGGTCGTCCCGTGGAACGCGGAATACGCCATGAAGTCGGCCCGGGCGTGGCTCGTGGGCCGGATGAGCCTCGTGAACATCCGCGAGATGCTCGACGCGGCCATCGCCGCGGACCCAAGACACGTGCGGTATCGGCTTGACCGTGCCCGGCTGGAGCTGTTGCTCGCGGGCGACGAGGCCGACCTCGACCGGGCCCTGACGGAGCTGGAGACCGCGACCCGGCTCAACCCGACGGACGTGCCGATCCGGCTGGAGTACGCCGAGGCGCTGCTCCGGGCCGGCCGGGTGGGCGAGGCGGTCGGGCAGTGGCGGCTGGCGCTCAGCTATGACGACCGGCTCGACCCGACCGAACCGAAGCGGATGACGGCACAGCAGCGGGCGTCGGTCGAGCGTCGCATCGCCGAGGCGGAAGCGGCCGCACTGCCGCAAAGCCGCTGATGATCGAAAACGCCACCGCGCGACGGCCGCGGACGCTCTGCGGGCCGGAGGGGTCGCGGCGACGTCACTTCTCTACGTCTCATCGGCCAGCACGGCGTTGTGACAGACGGACTGCACGTCGTCGTTGTCTTCCAGGGTTTCGATGAGTTTGAGCAGCCGCGCGGACTGCTCATTATCGAGCTGCACCGTGTTGTTGGGCAGGTAGGTGATTTCGCCGTTTTCGATGGGCACGCCGGCGGCCTCGAGGGCGTCGCGGACCTTCTGATAGACGGTGGGAGAGGTGAGCACTTCAAAGACCTCTCCCTCGTTTCGGACGTCGTCGGCGCCGGCTTCGAGGGCCAGCTCCATGAGGCGGTCTTCGCTGACGGCTTCGCTGCGGATGGTGAGGATGCCCTGCTTGGTGAACTGGAAGGCGACCGAGCCGGAGGTGCCAAGGTTGCCCCCGGCGATCTCAAACGCCTTGCGGACCTCCGGGGCGGTGCGGGCGCGGTTGTTGGTCAGGCCCTCGATGAGGATGGCCACGCCGCCGGGACCATACCCCTCGTAGGTGACTTCTTCGTAGTTGTCGCCGCCGAGCTCGCCCGTGCCCTTCTTGATGGCGTTCTGGATGGTGTCCTTGGGCATGTTGGCGGCCTTGGCTTCGTCGATGACGTAGCGAAGGGCGAGGTTGTCGCGAGGGTCGCCACCACGCTTGGCGGCGATGATGATCTTCCGCGCGATCTTGCTCCACATCTTGCCGCGCTTGGCATCGTTGGCCGCCTTGGCCCGCTTGATTTTCGCCCAGTGCGAATGACCTGCCATCGAAGCCGTCCTCCAGCGGAGACATGCCCCCGGGCCTCGGCCGTGTCCGGGCGCGGCGGGTCAGGATGTTAGTCGGCCTGCGGGTGCAGGAGCGACGGCGCGACCGGCGGTGTTGAGCCTGCGGCGAGCTTCGTCCTCACCCGATCGAGCAGCCGCAGGCGGTGCGGCCGGTCGTCCTCCCGGACAGCCTCCGCCGCACGTTGCCACCACTGCCGTGCCTCGTCGAGCCGAGAGAGGCGAAAGAGGGTGTCGCCCAGATGATCGGCCACCTCCGGGTCCACCGGCTCCGTCCGTTCCGCGGCCTGTTCCAGCCAGAACAGCGCCAGCTCGTACTCCCCGCGCCGGTAGTGGACCCAGCCGCGGGTGTCGAGGTAGGCCGCGACGTCCGGCTCGCTGTCGGTGGCCAGCGTAGCCAAGGTCAGCGCACGCTCGAGCTCGGCCGCATCAAGCGAAGGCCGCTCGGCAAGGTGATAGGCGAGGTCGTTGGCGGCCGCCGCGTGGGCATCGTCGAGCGTGAGCACCCTTTCCAGCAGTCGGTCGGCAGCGTCCTGTCTGCCGTAGATGTACGCCCCGGACGCGAGCAGGTAGAGCAGATCGGGGTCGTCCGCCGCGGCACGGGCGGCGGCGGCGATCAACGCGTCCAGCGCTTCAGCCTGGTCGCTTTCGGCCAGGTCGGCCATGTGCCAGAGCACCAGATCCATGGCGGCGGGCTGTTGTCGGACCCGACGGGCCAGCTGCTCGCTGAACTCATCTCGACGGTGCGCCGCCGTGAACGCCCGCTGGAGGGTGACCAGCAGCCGACTGCTGGCCGCGGCGGTCAGCGCGTCCTCGGCCAGACGGACGGCCAAGGTCGGGTCCCGGCGGACGTCCAACGCCATCGCGATGGCCACGGCGAGCACGTCCGGGTCGTCGGGCTGAAGCGACCGCCACGTGTTGAGGCGCTGCTCGGCGAGCTGCAGCCGGCCGGTGCCGAGCAGGTGTGAGATGGCCGCAATCTGCACGGCGGCATGGTCGGGGAACTCGGCGGCGATCCGGGCCAGGTGGGCGTCCAGCCGACGCGCATCGCCGCCGCGTCGGAGGGCCTCGGCCACCGCCAGAGCACTCCAAGGGTCGTCGGGCACACCGTCTGCCGCGAACAGCACGAGCCTGCGGCGGTACGCCGCGTCGGCGTCGCCGGGGTCGTCGCGGCGTGTCCAGACGTCCAGCCATGCGACGAGGCGGTCGTCGCCGTGCGCCGCCGCCGCGCGGAGCAGCCGCTCCCGCTGACGCTGGTAAGCGGTGCGGGAAAGATCCTGCCGGTCGGCGAGGTCGGCCGCCCAGGCCAGCAGCGCCGGTCGGAAGGTGTCGGCGGCACGGGCGAGGGCCGTCCGGGCCAGCTCGGTCCGGCCCAGCTTCACGGCCGCCGTCGCGAGGAGAAAGTCGCGCGCTGACACCTCGTCGGCGGAGACCACAAGGCGCTGCAGCCGGGAGAGCGTGAGCCTGCCGGGCAGGTGTGGGGCCGTGAGGTGTCGGATCGCTTCCGCGGTGACGGTCGGGTCGGCCCGCCGGCAGCGGGTCATGGCGGCGACGAGCAGGCGGGCGGCTTCTTCGGATCGGCCCAGCTCGCGGCCGAGCGTGAGCGTGATCCGCAGCAGCCCGCGGTCGGCGGCGCCTTCGGCGACCGAAGGCGTGAGCGCACGCACGGCCTGCCGGTAAGCCAGCTCCGCGTGCCCGCCGCGTCGCAGCGCTTCGATGACGCCGCGCTGCAGGCTCAGGTCGCGGGGCGCGGCGTCGGCCAGCGCCCGCAACTCCCGGACGGCCGCGTGCGCCGATGGGGCCAGCTCCAGGAGCAGGTCGATGGCGCCGGGGTCACCCTCGGTCGCGGCGACCTGCCTGACGGCCACCGCGAAGGCCTCGTCCGGCCGGCCGGCCTTCTGCAGCGCCCGCGCCCAGCGGGCGTGCATCTCGGCCGTGGCCGTCGGGCGGGTCGCAGCCAGACCATACAGCTCGGCCGCGTCGTTCCATCGGCCCGCCCGTTCGCACGCCGAGCCGACCTCGGCATAGAGCAGGTCGTCCCGCTGCATCAGCAGCCGCAACTCGGTCGCATCACGCGGCAGCTGAAGGCGACCGGAGGTCAACTCGGAGACGAACGCGAGCACCCTGCGGTAAGAGAGGATCGCCGCGTCCAGCCGACCGGCACGATCGAGGGCGCGGGCGAGGTACAGGTCCACCAGGGCCGCGCGGGCGCGGTCGTCGCGGTAGTCGCTCGTGGCGGTGGCGGTGTGCAGCGCGGCGATCGCGCCGACGAAGTCGCCTCGGCCTGTCCGCAGCCGGCCGAGCCGATACCACGTATCGAGGTCGTCGGGCTGGAGTGCCGCTGCCCGCTCGAGGGCCGCCTCCGCCCGCTGCACCGCGGCCTCGCCGGGACCGGGGCGTCCGCCGAGCAGTCCGAAGCCGGCGGCCGTCGGCGACGCGGACTCGAGCAGCGTCTGGGCGAGCAGCTTCTGGACGGCGGCCGAGTCGGGGTCGATGGCGGCCGCTTCTTCGATCCGTCGCAGCGCAGAGAGCCGACGACCGGCCACGAGGTCCGCATAGGCCGCGGCGTAAAGGTGCACGGCCTCGAGAGGCGGCCGCTCGACGCCGCCCGACGCCGGCCTCGCCGCGGGCAACGTCGCCGGTGGAAGGGGGAGTGTGGACACCGCTGACGCGGCGGCGTGCGCGGGGACCGCTTCAGGGCCACCGACCGGCGTGAGCTCGCCCCGACGCATCGGAAGGCCACAGCCTGCCGCCGAGGCAACGACCGCAGCGATCGCGGCCGACGCCAGACAGCGCCGGGCACGGCGGTTGCGACACCCCGAACCGGCTCGGCCGCTCACCGACGACATCGCCCCGGGCAAAGCCATGTCAGCCCCCTGCCGGAAACGGGTCGGGGCCTGCCCCGGCGGCGCAGAGCGTCGGCCCCAGCCGGTCGCGCAGAATCGCCAGACGCCCGTGGTCGGTGAGATCAAACTGGAGCGGCGTGACGGTGATGAAGCCGTCGCGGAGGGCCGCGACGTCGGTGTCGGCCTCGGACGGGCCGAGGGTGAACACCGAGTTGTTCCAGAAGTAGTCGTCGCCGGTTTTCGGGCTGGTGCGGCGTTCGTAGGTGTCGATCCACGGCCGCGTGCACTGACGGACCATGCGGACGCCGGCGGGCATCTCGCCGTCGCGCAGCGCCGGCAGGTTGATCGACAGCACGCAACCCGGGGGCAGTGCCCCGCCGTCCCAGAGCTGGCGGATGGTGCGCATTGCCAGCGACGCCACCCACGACCATGCCGGCACGATGCCCTCGCGCAGCAGCAGCGACACCGCGACCGCGGGCCGCCCGAGAAACCCGGCCTCGATGGCGGCGGCGCACGTGCCCGAGTAGAGCACGTTGATGCCCACGTTGGCGCCGGCGTTGATCCCGGAGACCACGAGGTCCGGCTCGGGCCGCACGAGGTGCGCCAGCGCCAGTTTGGTGCAGTCGGCCGGGCGGCCGTCCACCGCAACGCCGGTGAAGGTCACCGCGGGCGAGGTCGTGGCGACCGTGAGGCGACGGGTGAGCAGCGGCGTCGCGAGCGTGATGCCGTGGCCCGTGGCGGACTGGTGATGTTCCGGAGCCACGACGGCCGTGTCACCCCAGCGGGAGAGTTCGACATACATCGCCGCCAGCCCGGGGGCCCGAATGCCGTCGTCGTTGGTCAGCAGCAGCCGCATCGCCGCTATCGTAGGTAACGCATGGACCACCTCACGCGATGGCAGTGCCGCCGGCTGGACGAGATCGCCAGCACCGTCTACCGCATGCCCACGCTGCTGCTGATGGAGAACGCGGCGCGGTCGGCGGCGGTGCTCGCGGGAAGGCTGATCTACGACCGCGGCGGCGATGTGCTCATCCTCGCCGGGCCGGGGAACAACGGCGGCGACGGCTGGGGGCTGGCGCGGTTCCTTCACAACGCCGGTCGGCACGTGACCGTGGCCGAGCTGTCTCCGCCGGACGAGCGGGCGAACGGGGCCGGCGATGCCGTCGTGCAGCGGCAGATCGCCTTGGCCATGGGGGTCGAGGTGCTCGGGCCGGACCGCACGCTGCTCGCCCGGCCGGTCGCCCTCGTGGTGGACGCGCTGTTCGGCACAGGGCTCACCCGGCCGCTGAGCGGCAACGCCCTCGACCTCGTGAGAGCCGTCAACGTGGTCCGTGAGCACAAGCCGGACCTGCCCGTGCTGGCACTGGACCTGCCGTCGGGACTGGACGCCGACACGGGCGAGCCGCTGCGGGATCCGTCCGGCGGCGACGGCGTCGCCGTTCGGGCGACCCACACCGTCACCTTCGCCGCGCCCAAAGTGGGGTTTCTCAACCCGCAGTCGCGCCACTGGACGGGGGAGATCGCCATCGGAGACATCGGCGTGCCGCGGGCGGCGATCGAGGCGGCGGCCCGCGAGACGCCAGCGACCTGACGCGACGCCTGATGTGCCCCGCCGCAGCGGCCGGCCCTTGCACCCCGCCGCATCGCCCCGGCAGCGGCAACGGGCGCTAAACTTGCGGCCATGGCCCGACTTTCGGTCAACGTCAACAAGGTGGCCACCCTTCGCAACACCCGCCCCCTGCCCTACCCCTCGCCCGTGCGGCTGGCCCACATCGCGCTCGAGGCCGGCGCCGACGGCATCACCATCCACCCCCGGCCCGACCAGCGGCACATCCGGCCGCAGGACGTGGACGACATCGCCGAGCTGCTGCGGCAGTGGCCCGACCGCGAACTCAACATCGAGGGCAACCCCTTTCACGGCTACGTGGACATCGTGCGGCGGGCGCAGCCCGACCAGTGCACGCTCGTCCCCGACGCGATCGACCAGAAGACGTCCGACCACGGGTTCGACCTCACGCAGGACACCGCTCCGCTGCGGGAGGCGATCCGGCAGATTCGCGACGCCGGCGGTCGCCGCATCTCCCTGTTTCTCGACGCCGACCCCGCACAGGCCGAGCGGGCGGCCGAGCTGGGCGTGGAGCGGATCGAGCTGTACACCGAGCCATATACCGCCGCCTTCGCCCGGGGGGACTACGGCCGTGTGCTCGACCGCTACGTCGAGACCGCCGAGACGGCCCGCGCGGCCGGACTTGAGGTCAACGCCGGACACGACCTCACGCTGGACAACCTGCCCACGCTGATTCGCTCCATCCCGTTTCTTGCGGAGGTGTCGATCGGTCACGCGCTGATCGCCGATGCCCTCGTCCACGGCATGACCGAGACGGTGCGGCGTTACCGTCTGGCCGCGCAGGGACAGGAGGTCGTGACGGCGTAGACGACCGGCCAGCCTTTCGAGGGAAAGCGGGACGCTTCGAGCGGGGCGGGCCGCCGTCACGCCGCAGACGGACGCAGCGGCGTCACCACGATGGCCCGCGGCGTGGTCGGGCAGACGTACTGGCACACGCCGCAGCCCGTGCACGCATCGTGCACTTCGATTTCGCCGTCGGCGTTAATGTCCAGCGCGGCGTTCCCGACCGGGCACGCCTCCACGCACAGCGTGCACAGTTCGCCGCCCGACCGCAGGCACTTGCCCGCCCCCCAGTGCGCCCGGCCGATCCGGATGTGCAAACGCGGGACGAAGCCCAGCGCCCCGGTCGGACAGGCGGTCATGCACGCCAGCGGCTCACAAAGCGTGCATGGCTGACGTTCGGGCAGGATGTACGGGGCGCCGGACGCGACCGCGGGGTCGGCCACGATGGCCTGGACGGGGCAAGCCTTGACGCACTCGCCACACCGCGTGCACGCATCGAGGAAATCGGCTTCGGGCAACGCACCCGGCGGACGCAGCGGCAACGCGAAGGTGACCGGGCGGGGGGCGGGGCTCGCTGACGGACGCTGGCCGGGCTGAAGCGACGCCGTGGGGGCAGCGCCTGGCGCGGACGGGCCTGCCGTGCCGCCGGCGGATTCGAGCTTGGACAGCTCCTGCGCGAACTTCTGCACCGGCCGGGTCACTTCGTCCACCTTGGCCAGCAGTTCGCGCAGGCCTTGTCGGAAGAAGTGTCGGCGGTCGATGGGCCGCGGCGGGCTCTTCGGATCATCCGCCATGGGCGGCCCCTCCGCCGGCCCGCTCGAGAGGCCGCGTCGCGGGGGCGGTCGGCGTGGCCGGGTCGTTCGGCGTGGCCGGGTCGGTCGGCGTCGCCGGGTCCGGGACGGGCCGCGGGGGCGTCTGGGCCGGGGTCGACCGCACGCGGGCCACGGTTTCCGCTTCGAGCCGGCGGCCGGTGAGCAGGTCGGTGAACAGGATCTGCACGGTCAACGTCTCGTCCGGCGGGATGGGATTGGGCAGCGGGCACTCCAGCACGTACCCGTACTGGAGCAGCTGTCCGTTCCACGCCGCCGCGGCCTCGGTGTCGGTGAAGCGCCACGCCGCGACCAGTGCCCTTTCGCCAAGGTCGAGGTCGAAGGCGCGGATCTCGAAGCTACCGGCCGCCTTGAGCAGGTCGCCGGTCTGGTCCGTGGGCACGACGAACACGCGAAGGGTCTGTCCGTAGATGCCCGTCAGCCGGCCCACGCGCAGGCCGTGCGCGGTGAACAGTCGGTCCAGCGAAACGCCGCTGCCCGTCTCGCCGACGGCCATGAAGCGGTTGGCGATGTCGGCCTGACGCATCAGCCGGAGCTGACGCACTTCGTCCCGCAGCGCCTGGTTCTCCTTCCGCAGGGCGATGTTGGCGGCATACGGACGGCTGCATCCGACGGCGGCCAGCACGGCGAGAACGCCGAGGCCGACGACCCGGACGCCGCCGCGGCGTCCCCGGCCTGCCGAACCCGGCCGTCGTGGCCGATGCCCGCTCGTGCGAGTGCCGCCCATGACCGGAGAGTCTACTCCTTCTCGCCGTCGAGCGGGTCGGGCCGGCGGGCCGACTCGGGGGCGCGCTCGAGGATTTTGTCCGCGCAGCCGTACTCGATGGCCTCTTCGGCGAAGAGCCACTTGTTGCGGTCGAAGTCGCGGTGAATCTGCTCGAGCGACTTGCCGGTGTACTCGGACAGGAGCTTGTAGAGCCGGTCGCGCAGGCGGATCATGTGCTGGGCTTCGATGCCCAGGTCCGTGGCCGGACCCTGCATGACGCCGCCGATGAGCGGCTGGTGGAGCATCACCTGCGAGTTGGGCAGGACGAACCGCTTGCCTTTCGTGCCGGCGGCCAGCAGGCACGCGCCCATGGACGCGGCCATGCCGATGCACGTGGTCGCCACGTCGCACCGCAGGAACTTCATCGTGTCGATGATGCCCAGACCGGCCGACACGCTCCCGCCGGGCGAGTTGATGTAGAACTGGATGTCGGCCTTGGGGTCGTCGTTGGAGAGGAACAGAAGCTGGGCGATGATCGACGAGGCCGACTCGTCCGTGACCGGCCCGGAGAGCAGAACGATCCGGTCGCGCAGCAGGCGCGAGTAGATGTCGTACGCCCGCTCACCGCGGCCCGACTTTTCGATGACGATGGGAATCAGTGAGTTGTTCACGTCCGCGTGCTCCCTTGCGCGCTAACAGCCCCAACCGCCGGTGGACCTCGACCTGCCGCCGGGACCGGTGGACACCGACCCGGCCCGGTCGGGGACGGCTACTTTCTGGCCGACGTCTCCGTGTCGATGCCGATCACCTCGTCGCAGATGCCGTACTTCACCGCCTCCTGCGCGTCGAAAAACCGGTCGCGTTCCGAATCCTCGCGGACGCGCTCCGGCGGCTGACCCGTGCACTCGGCCATGATGCGGATGAGCGTGTCCTTGGTCTTGAGGATCTCCTCGGCCTGGATCTGGATGTCCGCCGCCTGCCCGTACAGCCCGCCGAAGGGCTGGTGGATCATGACCTTGGCGTGCGGCAGGATGTACCGTTTGCCCTTCTTTCCGGCCATGAACGCCACCGCCCCGCCGCTCTCGGCCCGGCCGATGCAGTACGTGGCGATGTCGCAGCTCACGAACTTCATGATGTCGTATAGCGCCAGCG
This sequence comes from Tepidisphaerales bacterium, assembly GCA_046299715.1. Classification (GTDB taxonomy): domain Bacteria; phylum Planctomycetota; class Phycisphaerae; order Tepidisphaerales; family Tepidisphaeraceae; genus JBBRUM01. Next base: position 40,607 of record JBKBHU010000020.1, read on the forward strand.
TGTCATCCACCACGCCGCCCGGCGAGTTGATGTAGAAGTTGATGTCCTGATCGCGCTTGATCGACTGCAGGTACAGCATCTGCATGATCACCCGCGACGCCGTCACGTGGTTGATCTCCCCCACGAGGAACACCACCCGGTTCTCGAGCAGCAGTTCCTCAAGGGTCATCTCGCGGTAGCGGTTGTAGCCGCCGGGGCCCGGCGGTCCCGGCATCGCCATCGGCGACGCCACCGGACCCCGGTGCGGGAACAGCGGCCCCGCCCCCGCGGCGCTGTAGCTCACACCTCCGGCAGGCATCGGGCCCACCCCAGCCCCCCCCACTCCAGCCCCCCCCATCCCGGCCACACGCACCGTGCCCTGCGGCACCCACGCGGGATTGCCCTCCAGCCACGTGGGGTCCGTCCGCCGCACGACCTCGGCCGCCGCCAGCAGCCGGGGGTCAACCTTTCGTGGATCGAATTCGAGCATCGTGCTCCCTTGACCTGTTGTGCCCTCAACCTGTTCAGCGTTGCCAACCGCCCGCCTGCCGCACGGGACGTTCGGGCCACCACGCCCGCTCTTCGGCCCGCCGACGCCACACGTTGAGCGGCGAGGATGCTAAGGAGTCGGCTTCCAGAGGGTCAATCGCTCCGGACCGCCGCCACGCCCCCGCTCAAGGGCCGGTAAACACACACGCAGTCGTACAGCTTGCCCCCGTGTCGTGCGGCGACGAACGGGTCTTTGATCATCGCCAGGTTCAAGCGGTCGCAGCGCATCCGCACGTGAAGGTTCGACTCCACGCCCCGGCCCATCCCCTCCAGCAGCACAAGGTCCGCCCCGGCCGACGCCGCGTTGAGCTCGGCCGACACCGCCGAGAGATCGATGACCGGCTCGCCCGTGCCCGAGCTCACCCGCATCACCGGCAGCCGGGCCAGGTCGGGAAGCCGTCGGCACAGCTCCGGCCAGAGCGACTCGACCTCCGCCAACGTCATGTCATTGAGCGTGGGCGACGCATTGGCCACCAGCACCACCTCACCGCCGCCGAGCGCCATGGCTCTGGCCAGCGGAACCGCCCCAAGGACGAAATCCGACCCCGCGTTGTCAATGAAAAACACGACCTTGCGAAAGACGCCACCGACGCTGAAATGCCGGGTCAGTCGTGGCGCGAGCGACTCGAAATCGTCCAGCAACCACGGCCTTGACGGAAGCTTGCGGCGCACTTGCTCGAAGTCCGGCGGTGCATGGGCGAACTGCCGGGCCGTGGCTTCCGCCCCCATGTCGAAGATGTTGCCCGCGAGCACCCCCTCGACCACCGCCAGCGCCCGCTCGTCGGGATGCATGGCGTCGAGCCGGTCGCACCACGGTTTGAGCAGCGGGAGCACCCTCTCGTTTTCGCGGCGTTTGAACAGTCGATACGGGTCGAAGAACCCGAATGACCGCAAGATCTCGGTACGCCAGCGGTCGAGGGTGAGGATGGTCACTCTGCCGTAGTGGGAGGGGTCATTCAGGTACGCCTGCATGCGCCCGTGCAGGGCCGCGTGGCAGGCGGAGATGCGCTGTTCGGTGTCTTCGGCGTCGCGGCCTTCGGACAGGTCGGCCTCGGCAGCGATCTGCAGCGTCACCTCGAAGTTCCGCAGCAGCAGCGGCACCCAGTAGTTGCGGGCCTCGCTGTCGGTGGTGAAGTCCCATTCGCAGGCGCGGTAGTGGTCGGGTTCGGCAAGGAGGATGAACGGCTCGAGCGGGGCATCGGACATGGGCTAGAAGGTACACCGGGCGATCGAAACGACCGAGCCGACACGGCAGGACGGGCCGACCGGAAACCCGCAAGCGGGCGGAAGGGAGTCGCGGGCACGGGCGGGCCGCTCAGCGTATCGACATGCCGCCGTCTACCGGGATGACCTGCCCGGTGATGTAGCTTCCGCGGTCGCTGGTGAGCAGCAGGGTCAGGCCGACGACGTCCTCGGGCTCGCCGACGCGTCGCAGAGGGAGCCACTGGCCACGCCGCTGCTTGGTGGCCTCGTCGGGAAAGTCGTCGCGGTTTCGGTGCGTATCGAAATAGCCGGGCGAGATGGCGTTGACCGTGATGCCGTCGGGCCCGAGCGCGGCGGCCAGGCCCGTCACCAGATTGTTCACGGCGGCCTTGGTCGTGGAGTAGCCGAGCATGCCGGGGTTTCCTCGCCGGGCCTCGATGCTCGAGAGGAACAGCACGCGTCCCCAGCGTTGCTGGCGCATGTGCGGGGCGCACAGCCGGGTGAGCATCCACGGCGTGAGCACGTTGCCGCGCCACTGCCACTGAAGACGCTCGGGCGACGCCTGATCCCACGCGACGGCCTCCTGCACGGCGGCGTTGTTGATGAGGATGTCCGGGGGGCCGAGCCGACGGTGGACCTCGGAGTAAAGCTGCTCGGGGAGAGCAGGGTCGGTCACGTCGCCTCCGAAGGCTTCGGCCCGACCGCCACGCTGCGCGATCTCTGCAACGACGGCTTCGGCCGCGATGACCTCCATGTCTTGAACAGCGACCGCGTGCCCCACCCGCGCCAGCGCCAACGCCATCGCGCGGCCGATGCCCCGGCCGCTGCCGGTGATGAGCACCGTGCGGGGTGTCGTCACCTCGGGAGCTGGCGTCGGCGCGGGGTCGGCAGTGTTCACAGGCGGGAGAACAGGGCTAGGCCTTCTTCTGGGCGTGGCGTTCGAGCAGCCGCTTGATGGCGGCGGCGAACTCGGCATCGGTGAGGATGCCCATTTCACGCAGACTGAGCAGCTTGTCGTATTCCGGGATGGCGGTGGGGCCGCCGACCGGCTGAGGGGCCGGGCCCGACGACTTGGCCGCGGCTTTGACTTGTGCGGCACCTCCGGTGGTGCGTTTCTCCACCGCAGCGCGGCTTCGGTCGGCGGCGGACAGCCGGGGCCCGGGCGACGACACGGAACCGCCGCGACCGAACGGGTCGGCCGGCACGGACAAGCCCTTGGACGAGGACGTCGCGGCGGCCGACCCGGCGGACGGGGCCGACTCGGACTTCGACGGTTTGTCGGGCGGCGGCGCCCGTCTGGCGGCTTCCTCCACCCGCCGGGCGCCGGCCGAGCGGCCTTTCTCGTCGAGGTGTTTCCAGCTCTCGGGGAGCGACAGTGGTTGTCGCGCCACCGCGGCTGATCCGCCGGCACCGTCGTCTTTGGCGGCGGAAACCACAGGGGCCGACGTGTCTGTCGCGTCCTGCGTCGTCGCCGCGGCGGACGGCTGCGGCGACTCCGCCCGCTCCCGGTCCCACGCGGCCTTGAGCAGGTTGCGCAGCGTCATCAGCAGCGTTTCCGGCTCGTGAAACACCGGCGGCATGCGCAGGTAGACGGTCTTCTCGTCCAGCACGGTGACCCGGCCGGGGGCCGCGGCCAGCCCCTTCTGCACGCGGGCCGCATCGCGCACGCGCAGCACCACGTCGGGGTCCTGCCGGAACACCGTGGAGATGCCGAACTGCCCGGCCAGCAGCTTCAGCTCGGCCATCGCGATGAGCACGTCGAACTGCCGGGGCGGGTCGCCGTAGGCGTCGATCGTGTCCTGCCGCAGCTGGGCGAGCATCTCCGGCGACGTGCAGCGGCTGATGCGTCGGTAGACGTCGAGGCGGGCGCGGTCGCCAGGGATGTAGGTCTTGGGGATGACTTCCGAGACGCCGATGTCCACGTGGGCCTCGGGCGTGATCTGCTTCTGCTCCTGACGGATCTCGCGCGTGGCCTCCTCCAGGATCTGGCAGTACATCTCGTAGCCGACCGTGGCGATGTGGCCGGACTGCTCGGGGCCAAGCAGGTTGCCGGCACCGCGGATCTCCAGGTCGCGCATGGCGATCTTGAAGCCCGCGCCCAGATGCGAGTACTCCTCGATGGCCATCAGTCGCTTCTGCGCCGTTGGCGTGACCGGGCGGTGGGTCGGCAGCAGCAGGTAGCAGTACGCGCGATGCTTGTAGCGGCCGACGCGGCCGCGGAGCTGGTGCAGCTCGGAGAGGCCGAAGCGGTCGGCGTTGTCGATGATGATGGTGTTGGCGTTGGGGATGTCCAGGCCCGACTCGATGATGGTCGTGCACACGAGGATGTCGGCCTCATGCCGCACGAAGCGGAGCATGATCTCTTCGAGCTGGTCGTCGGGCATCTGGCCATGGCCGATGAGGATGCGGGCCTCGGGCACGAGGGTTTTCACGCGCTCGGCGGCCGCGAGGATGGTCTGCACGCGGTTGTGCACGAAATACACCTGCCCCTCGCGCTGCAGCTCGCGCTGGATGGCCAGCCGGATGCGGTTGGGGTCGTCGCTCATGACCTCCGTCACCACACTGCGACGGTCCTGCGGCGCGGTGGTCAGCGAGGAGATGTCCCGCAGACCGAGCAGACTCATGTGCAGCGTGCGCGGGATGGGCGTGGCCGACATGGTCAGCACGTCCACCGTCTTCTTGAGCTTCTTGAGCCGCTCCTTGTGACGCACGCCGAAACGCTGCTCCTCGTCGATGATGACCAGCCCGAGGTCGTGGAACACCACATCGTCGGAGAGCAGGCGGTGCGTGCCGATGAGGATGTCCACCTCGCCGGCGCGGGTGCGTTCGAGCGTCTTGCGGATTTCCCCCGCGGTCTTGAACCGCGAGACACTTTCGACGACGAAGGGAAAGCCGCCCATACGCTGCCGGAAGCTGCGTTCGTGCTGCTCGGCGAGCACCGTCGTCGGCACGAGCACGGCCACCTGCTTGCCGGCCTCGGCGGCCTTGAACGCCGCCCGCATGGCCAGCTCGGTCTTGCCGTAGCCGACGTCGCCGCACAGCAGGCGGTCCATCGGCCGGGGCCTGCACATGTCCGCCTTGATCTCCTCGTTGGCGGCGAGCTGGTCGGGCGTCGGGTTGTAGGGGAAGGCCGCCTCGAACTCCTTCATCCACGTCGAGTCGGGCGGGAACGCGAAGCCCGCCTGCTTCTCACGGGCCGCCTGCACCTCCACCAGCTCGGCGGCAAGGTCCATCACCGCCTGCTTCACCCGGCTCTTCTGCTTCTCCCACAGCCCGCTGCCGAGCTTGGACAGCGGCGGCGTGCCGCGGAAGCCGCCGATGTACTTCTGGATGAGGTTCACCCGCGTCGCCGGCACGTGCAGCGTGGCGTCCTCGGCGAAACGCAGCGTCAGGAACTCTTCGGCCTTGCCGTCGCGGGTGAGGGTCTGGATGCCGGTGAACCGGGCGATGCCGTGCGCGACGTGCACCACGTAGTCGCCGACCTTGAGGTCGAGGAACGAGTCCACCGGCCGCGACGCGATCATCTTCCGCACGCGACGCCGCTGATCGAACCGGTTGAACAGCTCGTGGTGGCCCACGAGCACCACCGGAAGGTTGTCGTCGTCGGCAAACGTGCTCTGCGAAGACGTCTTCTCTGCGACCTGCTCGGCGTCACCGAAGACGAAGCCGCGGTGCAGATAGCCCTCGGCCACCTCGATGCGGGACACCAGTCGCGCCTCGTGCAGGTCCAACTGCCTTTCGGAATCCCTCAGCAGCTCCCCGAGACGGCCCATCTCGCCTTCGTTCTCGCAGATGACGCTGACGCGGTGGGTCCGCGCCAGCTCCAGCAGCTCGCGCATGGCCGTGCGGCTGTCGGTCTCGAAGCGCTGCAGCGAGCGGACGGGGAGCTTGACCTCCGGGCTGGCCGGGTCCACCACCGCCGGCGACGCGGCGGTGAATGGCGTGAGCTCCAGCCGGTACCAGTGGCGGTCCTCGCCGCCAGGGCCGCGACGCGCGATGTTCAGCAGTGCCGCCAGGGGGTAGATGCCCGACGACTCGGGCAGCCGCTCGAGGTAGCTGCGGGCCTGCTCGGCGATCTCCAGCGGCGCCCAGAACGCCAGCACGGACCGCTCCGGCAGGTAGTGCAGCAGCGAGACCGAACCGTCGGCCTCGGGAAGTTTGCCGCGGATGTCCGGCACCACCACCTCTTTCAGCGCATCGAGGGAGCCCAGCGTCTCCAGCGAGAAGCGGCGAATCGACTCGATCACGTCGTCGAAGAAATCGATGCGGACGGCCAGCCCCACTTCCTCGCCGCTCTGGGGGTGGTCGCCGGGGACGTAGATGTCGATGATGCCGCCGCGGACGGCGAAATCGCCGGGGGTTTCCACCTGCTCCAGCCGGCTGTACCCGTGCTCGCTCAACCAGACGATGAGCTTTTCCGGCTCGAGCTTGAGGCCGGGGCGGAGCACACGAAAAACGTCATCGAGTTGCCCCGGGCCGGGGAGCGACTGCATCAGCGCCTGGATCGGCGCCACCACCAGCTTGCCATCCCAGCCGCCGTCGAGCAGGCGGTGCAGCAGCAGCAGGCGGTTGGCCGAGAGCTCCTCGCTGCCGTGGCCCAGCGAACCGGCCAGCTCGAGGGCCGGAAGCACTTCGGGCCGGGTTCCGGTGAACAGGTGCAGGTCGTCGGCGAGGTCGTCGGCTTCGTCGAGGTGCCCGCACACCAGCAGGCCCGACCGCAGCTTCAGCGGCCACCACCCGTGATGCCACGGCTCGGCCGGCGACCACCGCTCGCCCGGTCCGGGCACTCCCTCCGCGACCGACGCGACCACGGCGGCCACCGACGACCCCCACAGCCCGTGGACCACGGCCGAGCCGCTGCGAACCAGCGCCTCGACCACCCGCCGCATCGGCTCGGAGTACAGCACGGCTTCTGCGTTCTGTACGGGCGAGTCAAGTTCGTCCACGTCGGACATGCGGGCGGATGTTAGGTCGGCGAGCGGTGCGCTGCGGCATCTGCGCTGCCAGCGCCGGCGGCTCGGCAGGGGTGTTCCCCAGGCCTGGCGGCCGAAGCGTGGAACTACTTTTCGTAGGGCACCAGGAACGTGTCGTTGCCCCACGCCGGGCCGACGTCTTCTCCGATGACGCCGGGCGCGGTGAACGTGGGCGGGCTGTCGCCGGCGGGCCGCCGGGCAAGCGCCGTATAGATGTGGTCTCCGGCAGGGGTGGTCGGGTCATGGCGGGCGCCGACGTAGGGGCTGTCCACGAACTCCACGACCCCTGAGGCGTAGAGCACCGACTGTCCCGCCCCGTCGTGGTTGCGGGAGTTGCCCCAGCGTCGCCGTGACGGCGGGTCGTTCCAGCGGACGGCGGTCACGTCGTAGCCGCCCACCCGGCCGGGGTTGCGGTCGGCCAGCAGCACGAAATACGGGTCGCGGAACTCGTTGAGGCGGTAGTCTGCGGCGGACGAGAAGGGGTGCGCGTAGGAGTAGCTCAGGTGCTCGCGGGAGCGGAAATTGCCCCGGGCGGCCGGCTCGACGCGCCGGCCCAGGTCGTCGGTCAGCAGGTCGCGGCGGTCGGAGGTGGACGGACAGACGAACACCCCCGTGTTCTCGAGCAGCCCGCCGCGAACGAGCAGCCACAGGCTGGCGGTGACGTCGTTGGGCCGCACGGCCGACCCGGCGGCGAACGGGTCGGGGTCGTCCGGCCCGGTGAAGGCGGTCCAAGCATCGGTGCCGGACTGGGTGTCGTGGACGACGCGGGGGAACATGCCGGCGTTGTCGGCGGCGTACACCCGCAGGGCGGCGTTGATCTGCCGGAGGTGGTCCATGCAGCCGAGCCGATGCGATCGCTCCCACGTGTAGCGCACGTACGGAATGAAGATCGACAGCAGCACCGCCGCCATCGCCAGCAGCACCGCCAGCTCCACCAGCGTGAACGCACGACGCGGGGAAGCCCGCCCGCGACCACCGTCATCCGCCCCGCCCACGGCTACTCCAGGTAGGTGTACCCTTCCAGCCCGTTCTCATAGAAGCGCAGCAGCACGCGCGACTCGTCCACCGTGAGCTTGCCGTCGCGCAGCGCCTTTTCCACGGTCTTGCGCATCTGACGCTTGAGGTCGTCGGCGGAGAACTGCACGTACTGCAGCACCTCGCGCACCGTGTCACCCTCGACCACCTCGTCGATGGAGAAGCTGCCGTTGGACTCGACGCGCACGTGCACGGCGTTGGTGTCGCCGAGCAGGTTGTGCAGGTCGCCGAGGATCTCCTGATAGGCCCCGACCAGGAACGCGGCGATGAAGTAGTCGTTGCCGTCGTAGGGGTGCAGCTCGAGGGTGTGCTTGACGTCGCGGCGGTCGATGAACCGGTCCACCTTGCCGTCGGAGTCGCAGGTGATGTCGGCAAGAATCCCCCGGCACGTCGGCTCCTCGTTGAGCCGGTGGATCGGCATGATGGGGAACAGCTGGTCGATCGCCCACGCGTCGGGCATCGACTGGAAGATCGAATAGTTGCAGAAGTAGGTGTCGGAGAGCTGCGCCTCGAGCCCCTCGAACTCCTCCGGGACGAACTCGAGGCGTCGCACGATGTTGAGGCACTTGGCGCAGATGCCCCAGTACAGCTTCTCGGCCAGCGCGCGGTGCTCGAGGGAGCAGTAGCCGAGGTTGAACAGGTTGAGCACGGCGTCGCGCGCGATCTGCGCGTCGTGGTAGTACTCGGCGTAATTGTTCTCGTTGAGGTCCTTGAAGGCGTCGAACAGGTTGACCACCGGGGCGGGCAGCTCGGCCCGCTGCGATTCGGTGAGCACCGCGGGCAGCTCGAAGCGGTTGAAGCCGGACCACCCCAGCACGTTGAACACCAGCACGCTGTGGTAGGCCACCATCGCCCGGCCCGACTCCGAGATGATGGTCGGGTGCTTCACGCCGGCCTCGTCGCAGATCTCCTTCACGTGAAACACCACGTCGTTGGCGTACTCCTGCAGGCCGTAGTTGATGCTGCTCTCGAAGTTGGTGCGCGAGCCGTCGTAGTCCACGCCGAGCCCGCCGCCGACGTCGATGTACTTCAGCCCCGCTCCGTGACGGTGCAGCTCGGTGTAGACGCGGGTCAGCTCGATGATGGCCGACTTGATGTTGCGGATGTTGTTGATCTGGCTGCCGAGGTGGAAGTGCAGCAGGTGCAGGCAGTCGCCCATCCCCTGCGCACGCAGGTAGTCCAGCGCGTCGATCACTTCCGAGACGAACAGCCCGAACTTGCTGCGCACCCCGCCCGACTGCTCCCAGCGCCCCGCGCCCCGCGCCGCCAGCTTCACCCGCACGCCGATCGACGGCCGCACGTTGTGGAGCTTGGAATACTTCACGATCAGCTCCAGCTCCGAGAACTTCTCGACGACCGGGATGATGTTCTTGCCGATCTTCGTCGCCAGGATCACCGCCTCGATGAACTCATCGTCCTTGAAGCCGTTGCAGATGATCGGCGTCTCGCCGTCTTCCACCAGCGCCATCACCGCCAGCAGTTCGGGCTTGCTCCCCGCCTCGAGGCCGAAGCCGTACTCCTTGCCGAAGGAGAGGATTTCCTCCACGACGTGCCGCTGCTGGTTGACCTTGATCGGATACACGCAGCGGTACACGCCCGTGTAGTCGTGGTCGCGGATGGCCTTGTGGAACGCCTCGGCGATCTTGCCCACGCGGTGGCGCAGGATGTCGGTGAAGCGGATCAGCACCGGCAGCGCGATGTCGCGCTCGCGCAGCTCGTCCACCAGCTTCTTGAGGTCAACGCTCACGCGCGGGTCCTGCGTCGGATGCACCGCGACGTTCCCGGCGTCATTGACCGAGAAATAGCCCTGCCCCCAGCGGCGGATGCCGTACAGCCGCTCCGAGTCCTGTGGCGACCAGGGGCGGCGGGCCACCGCCGCGCCGTCCACCCCGGACGGCGCCGACAGGTCCGCGGCCGTGGAGCGCGGATCAATCGTCATCGACATCGTGCATTCCGGGGCGTTGTCCCCGGCCTCGTGTGGAGCCCAAACAACTGCCGACATCCCCCCGTCGAGGACGTCCGCGGCCCGCCCCCGCCCCGCCGACGCATCGCCCACGCGAAACGCCCGCCGCCCGGGCCGGGCCGCTCGGGCGTTAGTGTACGAACGCTCGGCGGCCGTCCAACCGCTTTCATCGCATTTTTTTCGCCGCCCGCCGCGAGACGACCCGCCTACCAGTCCCGCGGGTCCGTGTCGAATGCCGTGCTCTCCAGCCGACGCAGCAGGATGAACTCGCCGGGGGCCCGGCGGCGAATCTCGTCCCACGCGGCCTTGAACGCCGGCTTGTCCAGGTTCACACGGATCTCATCGAGCCACGTCTCCCAGCGCAGGTCAGAAAGCCGACCGGTCTGCCGAAGGAAGATGACCTGGTTCGTCAGGTCGAAATACCGGTGAAACTGCTCGAGCGCCTTGGCGTGCGCTTCCGGAGACAGGGTTTCCCCGAGCAACGCTTCGATCGGCAACGCCAGCGAAATCTCGCGGTACTCGCGGTCCAGGTCGTCTTCAAAATCAGTCACCGCCTGCTGCACCTGCAGCTTGATCTGCCACATGGTGATGAACAGGCCGAGTGCAATCGATAGATTGGCCGTCGCGTTCAGGATGTCCAGCCACGGGAGGTCCATACCCCCGCCAGCATACCCGTACGCCGTCCGCCGCTCAGCTTGCCCCGACGAGCTCGCGCACGCGCTGCACCAGCGTGAGCAGCCGCGACCTGGGCTGCAGCCCGTAAAACAGTTCCCGGTCGAACACCAGCTCGTCCACTCGGGCCGTTTCCTCCGCCGCGGCGAGCTGTGCCTGCAGCGACCGCAGCTCCGCAGCGCTCCCCGCGGCCGCGGCCACCGCCCGGCGCATCTCGTCGAACACGGCCCGCCGCTGACGGCTGCGGCGAGGCAGCTCGGCCAGACGCCGCAGGTACATGGCCTTGCCGGCCCCCAGGGCCGCGTGGGTCCGCTGGTGCAGCCGGTGACGCAGACATGCGACGCAGCTTCGCGTCCGCCCTGCCGCCCACGGGTGATACAGCGTCGCGGTCGCCACGGCGAAGGGCGGCGGCTGCAACCCGAAACCCCCGTCGGCGTCCGCCAGCAGCGCGTCGGTCACCTGGTCGTAGTGGCCTCCGCCGATGCCGTGGATGAACACGTCGGCCAGCAGGACACGGGCAAACACCGTGAGCATGATCGCCCGGGGGGCCAGCCGCTGGCCGGTCTGCCGCAGATGGGTCGCCAGTCGGGACGCCGCCGACCACCCGTCGGTCTCCCCGTCGTCCAGCACGAACGGCTCCCCCTCCCACAGCTCCAGCAGCCAGCCGCCGTTCCGACGCCGGGCGAGCGGACGCCGACGCCGCCCGTCCAGTTCGTGGTCGAGCCAGAAGGGAAGTTCGACCCCGTCGGTGCCCAGCGAGAGGTCGGGCATCGGCCGGCCCGGGTCGGTGATGCCGTGTCTGGCCCGGAATCTGGCCAGCGCCCGGTTGTACGCCCGGGCCAAGCCGGGCGGGTCCGACAGCACCCGCAAGACCAGCAGCAGAAAGCCTTCGTACCGCCACAGCGGCGACGCGAGCAGGGCGTCGTAGCGAAGCCCCAGCCCCCAGTCGAGCCGGTGCAAAGCAGAGGTGAGCATCGGCGGCAGCGGCCCCTCCTCCAGCGATTGCAGCCGCAGAAACCGCAGGAACTCGTCCACCACCGGCTCAAAACCCGCCACCTCCGGCCGGTGGTCGGACAGGACCGTCCGCTCGAGCCACGTCGCATGCGCCGGCGTCGGCCCCGCCAGCCGGCCCGACCATCGGGCTTCCGAGAGGGCCGGGTCGTCGGTCAACAGCACGGACCGGCGTTCCACCGCACCGTCCCTCCCCCCCTGCCGCACGGGATACGTCAGGGCGAGATGACGGGGCTGGTCGGTGTCCACCGCCAGATGCACGGCCCGCCCGCCGACCTGTCCGGCCAGCGCATCGATCGCCACGTTTTTCACCCACACGCCGGGGTGGTGCAGCTCGGTCTGATGCCCCGTGACCAGCAGCGGCGAGTCATCGACGTGTCCGATGAAGCGTCGCGTGGCCTGCCGGATCTCGGCCACCGGGACGCCCAGCCATGCCGCCGGTTCGCCCCCGGAGACCGCCATGGGCTGCCACGTCCGCGAAGCCTGCCGCCGCAGCGACTCCGGTCCCGGCCAGACCAGCACGTCGCCGTCCTGCTTCGGTGCCGCCCAACGGGTCTGCTGTGCTGCTGTCGTGTCGGTCATGCGTCCGCCTCGGACCGCGCCGCTCGCTTCGGGCCCGGGAACCGCCCTGACAGGTCACCGGCACCCGCAACACGCCGACGGCTCGGCCGGCGATGCCGCCTCCGGCTCGGATGCAGTCGCACGGGCCGCCCCCGGGCTCGTCGCAGACGCCGACCACCGCGCCCCCGCCAGCAGCGCCGACGCCTCCGGCAGCTTCGGGGTCGCACCGAACAGCCGTTCGTGCTCCCGGCTGAGCACCTCAAGGTAATGCGTCAGCCGGACCAGCGGCTGGTCCAGCCCGCTGCCGAACGTTCGGCTGAGGTCGGCGTAGATCCGTCGCACCGGCAGCTCGGTCAGCCGCAGCCCGGCCCGTTTCACCTGCGGCCAAAGCTGCATCGGAAACGCATAGCCCGGCTCGGTCAGCGACAGCGCCCGCATCGACGCCACGCGATGCGCTTTAAAGCCGCAAAACGCGTCGGTGATCCCCAGCCCGTACAGGTCGTTGAGCAGCCGCGTCAGGCAGGCGTTGATCGCCGCGCGGTCTTCCGGCGGGCGGTGGTCGTCCGGCCGCGGCTCAAGGTAACGCGAACCCGAGATGAGGTCCCAGCGGTCCGTGCGGATGGCCTCCAGGAACGCCGGGATGCGCTCGGGCTCGTGCTGCTCGTCGCAGTCCATGGTGATGACCCAGTCGAAGCCGGCCCGCTGCGCGTAGGCGAAGGCGTCGATGAGCGACCGCCCGTAGCCGAGGTTGCGCGGGTGGGTGATGCGGTGCAGGGTCGGCCACGCCGCCAGCCGCTGAGGTGTGCCGTCGGTCGAGCCGTCATCGACCACGAGCACGTGCGGGTGCTGGGCGAACACCTTCCGCAGCACGTCGTCCACGTGCCGCGCTTCATTGAACACCGGGATCGCCACCAGCACCCCCGCCGTGGCGCCCCCCGCCGCCGCGCCCCCCGCCGTCGCGCCCCCCGCCGTCGGACGGCCGGATTTGGGGGCGCGGGACGCATCCGGGGGCGTGGGCGGCAAGTTGGGCATGGTGTGCTTCAGAACAGGAGCTCACGGCTGGCAACCCCGCGGCGACCCGTCGACCCGCATCGCGTGCCGACCGCCCCACCGCCCGCCGCCGGAGCAAACGTTATTTTCGCAGAACAGCAGAGCAACGATCGATCCATCCGCCCCCGGGCATCCATGTCCCCCGCCCTCCCATGCCGACATTAGACATATCGGCTGCACCGAATCAATCCGCCCGACGCTCGGGGAGTGACGGCGGAGGTCGCGCCGTGGTGCGTCTCGGCCCGGCCTGACCATCGGTCCGGACGGGGCCGCCCGCTTGTCCCTCACGCTTTCCCCTCTTCCTGCGGACGCCATGTATCCTTCTGCCGACATGACGACCTCCCGAACCGACCGCTCGTGGACCGTGGCTGCCGTGGCCCTGGGGGCCGCCGCACTTTTGCTCCTGACCGGCTGCCAGGTGCCGCCGACGGCCGGGCCGGGCGGCCGCGTCCCGCCGCGTCAGGCCACGCAGGCGTACGCGGAGGGCGTGCTCGCGCACGAGGCGGGCGACACGGCCAAGGCCAAGGAACGTCTCACCACCGCCACCGAGATCGCCCCCGAGCTCATCAAGGCCCGGCTGCTGCTGGGCGACCTCTTCCGTGCGGAAGGCGACTACCGCGCTGCGCTCGATCAGTATGAGGCGGTCGTGCGGCTCGACCCGTTCTCTCCGGGCGGGTTTTACCGGCTCGGGCTGGCCTACCAGTTCCTCCAGCGGTTCGTTGAGGCGCGCGACGCGTATCTGACAGCGCTGCGTCTCAAGGCCGACGACCCGGACAGCCACATGAACCTCGGGCTGGTGTACCTCGCCCTTGGCGAGCTGCCGCAGGCGATGGACCATGCCCGCAAGGCCACCGAACTCGCCCCGCAGAGCCCTAACGCGCTGACCAACTTCGGCGTCGTGCTCGACGCGGTGGGCGACCTTGTCGGGGCGGAACGCGCCTTCCTCACCGCACTGGAACTTCAGGGCGAGCCGCCCTCCCCCGCAACGCTGCTCAACCTCGGACAGAACCTGCTCAAGCAGAACCGTGGCCGAGAGGCCCAGGAGGTGCTCACCCGCCTCACCCGCGTTGCCGACTCGTCGCTGGCCCGCAAACGGCTGGGCGATGCGCTGGCCCTTCAGGGGCTGGCCGAGCAGGCGATCGAGCAGTACGAACGCGCCCTTCGGATCGACCCGAACTACTTCCCGGCCCTCAACGACGCGGGACGTGTCAAGATCCAGCAATACCGGGCGGGTCTGGAGCTGGATGAGTCGCTCCGGCAGGCGGCGCTCGCCTACTGGAACCGCTCCCTGCAAATCAACCCGAATCAGCCGCAAATCCAGGCCCTCACCCGCCAGTGGACCCCGGCCCGGCCCTGAGGCCTGCCACACCTGCCGACCTTGCAGCTCACCCTTCTTCATCAGACCGACCGGCTGGTCGCGGTGGACAAACCGCCCGGGTTGGCCGTCATCCCCGGCCGGGGCGAGCTCACCAGCGCGTTGCAGGTGCTGGCGGAGCAGCTCGGTCTGCCGTGCCGTGGGACGGCCGACCCGCGCGTACGGGTCGTGCACCGGCTGGACAAGGACACGAGCGGGGTGCTCCTGTTCGCACTGGACGGCGCAGCCCAGCGGCACCTCTCGCACCAGTTTCAGAACAATCAGGTGCGGAAGGAGTATCTCGCTCTGGTGCAGGGCCGCGTAGGCGGCGAGCGCGGCACGATCGACGCCCCCGTCGCGCCTCACCCCACCGACCTCCACCGCATGTGCGTCACCAAACACGGCCGGCCCGCACTCACCGAGTGGCAGGTCGAACGCCGCTTTCGCACGGCCACGCTTCTGCGGGTGTTTCCGCGGACGGGCAAGACGCATCAGATTCGCGTCCACCTGCAGTCGATCGGCCTGCCCCTGCTGATCGACCCGCTGTACAACCCGCGGTCGGGCCCGGTGTATCTCAGCCGGCTCAAACCGGGCTATCGCCCGCCGCGCGACCACGAGGAACGCCCGCTGATGGGCCGGCTGACGTTGCATGCCGAGCGGCTGGTGGTGCGCGACCCGGCCGGCGGGCCGGACCTCACCGGCAGACCAGACCCGGCCGGCGGGCCGGACCCGACTCCCGACCTGCTCGACCTGCACGCGCCGCTGCCGAAAGACTTCAGGGCGCTGCTCAACCAGCTCGGCAAACTGGGCTAGGCGGGCCGGTCGGCCGCGGGCGGACGGCCCACGCCGGGCAGCGCCGGGTTGGAGACCGCATTCGTGGCATCGTCCACCGCGAGCAGTTCCACCGGCAGACGTTGACGACGCTCGCACACGTCCGGCGTGATGCCGAGTCGCTGCGCGATCACCTCGCCCAGTTCCCGCACGCCCCGGCCCGTGCGCGCTGACACGCGGATGCCCTCGACCGCCCCCGGGTCGTGCTCGACGTCGGCAAGATCGCATTTATTCCAGACCACGAGTCGGCGGTCGTCCGCGCGAACCCGCTCGGCGGCCTCCACGTCCGTGAGCGGTCGCGACGCGTCCAGCACGAGCACGCGAACGGCCGCCGATGCAAGCACGGGCCGTGCGAGCCGCTGTGCCTCGGCTTCGATGGCATCGGGCGTGTCCCGTAATCCCGGCGTGTCGATCAGCTCCACCAGCACGCCCCCCCACGCCTCGGCAAGCACCGCTTCCGCGGACACGTAGTCGCGCGTGGTGCCGGGGAGGTCGGCGGTGATGGCCACATCGCGTCCGGCCAGTGCGTTGAGCAGCGTGGATTTGCCGACGTTGGGCAGCCCGTACAGCGCGACCTGCGGCCTTCCCAGCAGCACGCGCAGCGCCTCGCCCGCCACGCCGCCCTGTCTCGGCCGCTGCGACTGGGCCAGAAGCGTCCGAACGGCCAGCTCCGTCCGCGCCAGCGGCAGCAGCCGCTCCACCCACCCTTCCACATCGTCATCGGCCGGCGACGCCGCCGCCGACAACCCGCAGCGGCCCGCCAGCGTCAGCACCTGCCGCACCACTTCCGGCCCGCCGTGCACGCTCAGCTCCCACGGCCCCGTCGAAGCCGCTTCCCCCCCGGGCGGCGATGCATTGCCGAGGTCCGCAAGGACGACGTCGTCGATGACGACCCCCGATTCGTCCACGAGGCGGTGGTAGCCCAGCCGGCCCGGCCGCAACGCCGGACGCGGACGAAGGTGTGCCGAGAGCATCGACCACGCGCCCGGCCCGCGCAGGCGAAACACCGCCACGCCCGCCGGTTGCGGCCCGGTGAGGCATTCGATGCTCGACACGTCGTCGGACCCGGCCACGGTCATCAGGAATCAAAGGCGTGCGGGTAGGCGGCCGTCGTTCTCGCTTCCATCGCGCGTCGCGTGCCCGGCGCCAGCAGCCCCACGAGCGTCAGCAGGCACCCCAGCAACGTCCCACTCATGAGCCCGAGCGACCACCATGCCAGCGCCGGGTCTTCGAACGACGCGGCAGACCATTGCCTCAGCAGGTACACCAGCCCGCCAAGACTCACCGACGCCAGCAGCAGCACCAGCACCACCGTCACCCACCAGCCGATGACCCGGAACCTGGGGACAAAGAACGACAGCGCCGCTGGCACCAGCCCCGTGACCGGCGTGTTACCGAAGAACAGGCACACCGCCACCAGTGCCAACCCGAGCTGGGCCAGACGTGCCCGGTCCGCCGGCGGCGAGCCCGCGTGGACAAGCATGGCCGCCCCACCCGCCTCTGCCGCTTCGGAGTGACGTCGGTGCGTGAGCATCGGGCGACTATCCGTTCTTGCGCCGTTCCACCGCATCGGGATGCAGAATCGCGATGTGCGGAAGGTTGCGGTAGTAGTTGTTGTAGTCCAGACCGTAGCCGACGACGAACTCGTCGGGGATGTCAAAGCCGACGTAGTCCACGGGCGTCGCCCGGGCGGGTTCGCGGTCCTTGCGGAGCAGCACGCACGTTTTGACGCTCACGGCCCCGAGCTCCCGCAGGCGGGGCACGACGAGCCGCAGCGTGCCGCCGGAGTCGAGGATGTCGTCCACCGCCAGCACGTGCCGCCCGCGCAGGTCGGGCAGTTGCGAGGTGGTCAGCACCGAGCCCTGGGACGACATCGCCGCCCCGGGATAGGACGACACCATGAGCAGGCCGATCCGCATGGCGATGGGGATCTGACGGATCAGGTCGGACGCGAAAATCATGGCGCCGGTCATGATCGGCACGATGGTCAGCTCCGGCCCGTCCGCGGTGCCGGCGGCGTCCGAGGTGCGGGCGTCGGCCGACGTTGCCGGCTGCTCCCGCAGCAGGTCGTCGGTGATCTGCCGCGCCAGGTCGTGCACGCGGGCCTGTATCTGCTCGTGCGGGATGAGCACCCGCTGGATGTCGGCGTACATGCGGCCGGAGTCTATCGCGGCCCGCTGCCGCTATCATCCGCCACCGCCCGTCCGTGCTGACCGCCTTGTCCAACCTCGCACCGCTGCTGCGGCGTCTGCAACGCTTCGTCCACGACTACACGTGGTGGGTGGCGAAGAACGTCATCGGCTGGTCCCTGATTGTCGTGAGCCCGGTGGTGGGCGTGGTGCTTCCCGGGCCGACCGGGCTGCCGCTGTTCCTCATCGGCTTTGCGATGGTGACGTTCCCGGGCAAACGCCGGGTCACGTCGCGGATTCTGCGAGGCAAGCCGATCGACCTGCGGGGCAACGCGGCGGGCGTGTTTTCGGGGCTGGGCGCGGTCCTGCTGCCGGTCCTGGCGGCCGTGATGCTCCGCGTGCGTTTCGAAGAGCTGCTCGAGCACGCGTTGTTCTCCTCGCCGTGGCTGGCGGCGGTCATCGGCGGGTGTGTGGTCGCGAGCTATTTTCTGATGCGGGCTGTTCTGCTGGGGGCGAACGTCGTCATCCGCGCGATGCCGACCGTCCGCCGGGTGGTGCGTCCGTGGATGCGGCGTCGCGGCATCGACCTGCTGCCCCCGCGTCACCGGCTGCGACGGCTCACCTCCGTCCACACGCGCCCGCGCGTCGCCGACACCGAGATTCTCGCCTTTCACCCCGACTACACGAACCGCGCCGAGAAGGCGTGGTCGTACGCGCGGCCGTGGTTGCGGCGACTGCTGCTGGTGGGCCTGCTGGGGCTGATTTTCTATTACATGCTGCGGCCCGTCGCCGGGCGCTGGGACGAGGTCGGTGCACAGATCCGCCAGTACGAGGTCTGGCGATTTGTGGTGGCGGCGGTGCTGTTCGCCGCTTTCCTGTTCTTCGTTCGCTGCATCACGTGGTTGAAGATGCTCAAGGGGTTCGGCCACCGGGTTCCGCTGGCCGCGGGCACCCGCGTGTGGGTCACCGGCGAACTCGCCCGCTACCTCCCCGGAACCGTCTGGCAGGTGCTCGGGCGCGTTCACCTCATCCGCCCCTACGGCGTGCCGGCCAGCGTCTGCTCGACCAGCCAGATCCTCGACATCGCCACGTTCCTGCTGGCCAACCTCGTGCTGGGGATGGCGTGCCTGCTGTGGTTCTGGAACAAGGCCGCCGACGAGGGCATGCGGCCGTACCTGCTCGGCGGCGTCCTGCTGCTGCCCATGCTGACCGTGCTGCTGGTGCCGAAGGTGTTTTACGGCATCACCAACGCGGTCATGCGGCGGCTGAACAAGAGCCCGTTCTCCAAGCACACCCGTCTGCGCGGCAAGAAACTGTTCAAATATTTCTTCACGTACCTTGCCGGTTTGCTCCTGCAGTCGCTGGCGCTGTGGGTTCTGCTCGGCGACGCGCTGAACATCAAGCTCGACCACTGGTGGAAGCTCGCCGGCCCGTACTGTCTCGCGTGGTCGGCCGGGTTTCTGCTGGGCTGGTGGGCCCCCGGCGGAATCGGCGTGCGGGAGCTCGTGTTCGTCGGGATGGTCAAACTCACCATGGACGCCGAGAACCGCGTCGGCCTGCCGGAAGGTCAGGCGCTGGTCGGCTACCTCGTCTTCTGCTCGGTGCTCATGCGGCTGTGGACCATCTCGGGCGAACTGCTCGTCGCGTCGCTGGCTTACGCGGCCGACTGGAAGGGGGCGCTGGGCCGCCCGGACGCCCCGGGACGCGTCCATCCGCCGGCCGTCACCCACACCGCCGACCTTGGACAGACGGTTCCCCCCCCAACCCCAACCGATGCCGGGAGCAAGCCGCTGGAGCCGGCCCGGGTGTAGTCGTACCAGCCGTCGCCCACCCGCCGCGGCACGGCGCCAAGCTTCCATGTCGCCCATGCACGCCGTCTCCGCCCATATCGCCGTGATCGGAGCGGGGCCCGCGGGCAGTTTCGCCGCCGCCCGTCTGGCCCGGGCCGGACTGGACGTGTGCCTCATCGAACGGCAGCGTTTTCCGCGTGACAAGGTCTGCGGCGAGTGCCTGTCAGCGCTGGGCATCGACGTCCTGCACCGGCACGGGCTGCACCAGGTCGTGGACGCACTCCGGCCGGCGGTGCTGACGCACGTCGCGCTCGTGGATGCGGCCGGCGGGACGGCCGTCCATACGCTGCCGCGGCCGATGTGGGGACTGACCCGCCGCCAGATGGACCTCGCCTTGCGCGATGCCGCCGTCGAAGCGGGCGCCCGGCTGCTGCAGCCGGTGCGGGTCGAGTCGGTCACGCCGCCCGGACCGGACCGGCCGGGGGGCCGGCAGCGTCTGCGATGCCGCGACGCCGACAACCGCTGCTTCGAACTCGAAGCCGCCCTCGTGCTGCTCGCCGACGGCAAGGCCGCGTTCGCCCCGCAGAAACCGCCGACAACGGGCGACCTGGGCGTGAAGTTCCACCTCACCGGGGTGACGTTCGACCCGCACACCATCGCGCTGTTCACCCTCGACGGCCATTACGGCGGCCTGGCCCCGGTGGAAGCGGTCGCCCGCACTCCGGTGTGGAACGTCGCGATGTCGGTCCCGGAGCGACGAGTCCGCGCGTTCGCCGGCAAGCTGGAGCAGCTCTGGGCGGACGTGTGCCAGCGCCAGCCGTGGCTGGCGGAAGTGGCGCGGGACGCGACGCTGGTCACGCCGCCCCTGGCCTGTCCGTTGCCCCGGTTCGCCGTGCAGCCGCGCTGGCGAGAGGGGCAGATCCCCCTGGGCAACGCGGCGGCCGCCCTCGAGCCGATCGGTGGCGAGGGGATGGGGCTGGCCCTGCGGTCGGCCGAGCTGGCCACCGACGCGGTGCTCGCGGCCGTGGCCCGCGGCGGTGAGGTGGACTACAGCCGACTGCGGGCCGAGTACCGGAGGCTCTGGCGGGTGCGACGCCCCGCGTGCCGGGCCGTCGCGATGGCGATGTCGTCCCCACCGGTGTCGCGCCGGCTCGTGCCGCTGTCACGGGTGGCCCCCGCCGCCACCGCCGCCGTGCTGCGGCTGATGGGCAAAGCGTCCACCTGACCGGCCCTGACCCCGCACACGCTCGGCGGCCGCAGACACCGGGCGGCTGGGAACATCGGGTGGCTGGGGACACCAGGCGGCTGGGGACATCGGGCCGCCCGACGCGGCACTTCCGACTTCCCGGCGGGCGTCCACGGCGATTTGCCGCGGCCCGATTACTTTTCTCACGGCATCGTTTCGTTTATCACCTCACAACGCCATCGCGACCTTCGTTCCCCGACCTCTCCCCCCCCTTTGAACTGGGGCGACAGAGCACCGCGCTATGCCTTCGATCCACGCCGACCCGCCCACCGTCCACGCCGACAAGGTCCTCCGTGCCTTCCGACGCATCCTTGACGGGCTGGACGACGACTGTACCCTCGACCTGCACTATCACCCCGACGCGGAGGCGTTTCTCATCTTCGCCCCCCGGGCCCGGCCGTCCGGAGCGTGGGGTGGGCTGCGGCCGCGCGGCGTGCGGCGATGGATGTCGCTCAACCGTCCGCCGTACTACTGGATGCGTCCGTGCGTGGGCAAAGCGGCCCGCGGCAAGGCCGATTTTTCGGCCGTCGCCGAGAGCCAGCTCGTGCTGCTGCAGACCGGGCCCAGACGCTACGTGGTGCTGCTGCCGCTGGTCGCCGGCGA
Organism: Tepidisphaerales bacterium; assembly: GCA_046299715.1. Lineage (GTDB taxonomy): Bacteria > Planctomycetota > Phycisphaerae > Tepidisphaerales > Tepidisphaeraceae > JBBRUM01. Next base: position 61,556 of record JBKBHU010000020.1, read on the forward strand.
CAGCCGGGCGACGCTGCACGGCGACCGTGAGCACAAGGACGCCCTGCGGCTGGTGTGGACCGGTCCGGACGGGGCGTCGGCAGACGCCGGCTCGCCCGCCGGGGATGCGGCCGGAGATGGGAACACCGCCGCGGGGGAACCGACGCCAGTGCTGCTGGTGGCCGAAGGACGCGAGCCCTACGCGCTGATCCACGCCTGCATGACGCTGCTGCGGGAGCAGCTCGGCACGTTCCGGCTGGCCGAGGAGAAGCCCTTCCTCGCCCCCGACACGCTCGGCTGGTGCACGTGGGACGCGTTTTATCATGACGTGTCGGCCGAAAAAGTGCTGGCCGGACTCAGGAGCTTCCGCGACGCGGGGGTCCCGGTCGGATGGTGTATCCTCGACGACGGCTGGCTCCACCACGAGCGAGAGCAGCTATTGACCTTCCGCCCGGACCCCACGAAGTTCCCCGGCGGTCTTGCGCCGGTGATCGCGCAGGCCAAGGGCGAGGGGCTCGTTGAGCTCTTCGGCGTCTGGCACACCTTCCACGGGTACTGGTGCGGCATCCACCCCGAGGGCGAGCTGAGCCGGCGCTACCGGATGGTCCGCAACACGGGCAACATCCGGCCGTGGAACCCCAGCGACCGCTACGAGCTGGCGCTGGTGCACCCCGACGACGCCGCCCGGTTTTACAACGACTTCCACGGCTATCTGCGGGAGCAGGGCGTGGACCTCGTCAAGGTGGACGGGCAGTCGGGCACCGAGGTGTTCACCCAGGGCGTCCTGCCGCGTGTGGCCACCATGCGCACGCTGCAGCGGGCCGCGCAGGCCTCGGCGCTGCTGCACTTCCAGGGGCGGCTGCTGCACTGCATGGCCCACGCCTCCGACGTGCTGTTCAACCTGCTGGGCACGTCGCTGTACCGCAACTCCGACGACTTCTACCCCAAACGGCCGCACAGTCACGGCCGGCACATGTTCGAGAACGCCCTCAACGCCTACCTCACCCACACCCTCGGCACGCCCGACTGGGACATGTTCTGGTCGGCCCATCCCGAGGGCAGCTTCCATGCCGCCGCCCGCGCCCTTTCGGGCGGGCCGGTCTACGTCTCCGACCCCCCGGGGCAGCACGATGCGGCTCTGCTGAAGTCGCTGCTGGACGACCGGGGCCACCTGCTGCGGCCCGCCCGGGCCGGGCTGCCCACCTCCGAGAGCCTCTTCCGCGACGTCTGCAACGGTGAAGGGCTGCTCCTGCTCACCAACGTCACCGATGGCGGGCACCTGCTCGTGGGCGCGTTCAACTGCGTGCCCCGGCCCGAGCCGACGGCCAAAACGCCCAAACCCCTGGTCGCGGCCGTCCGCCCGGCCGACGTCCCGGAGTACGACGGCCAAGAGATGGTGGCATACCTGCACCGCAGCGACACGACGCGCGTGCTCAGGGGCGACGATGCGTCCATCGAAGTCGCACTACGGCCGCTGGAGTGGGAAATCGTCACGCTCGCCCCACTGCTGCTGCGGAAGGTGGCGGCTCTGGGCCTTGCGGGCAAGCTCGTGGGCGCCGCGGCGGTCGCGTCACAGGGGCAGCTGGGCAAGTCGTCCGCCGTCTTCCACTTCACGTCCGGCGGCACGGCCGTCTTCTATGCCGCCCGCAAGCCCCGGCACGTGGACATCCGCGGCCTGACCCATCACGCCCCGCGCAACGGCGAGGTTCGCTACGACGGCAAGCGGAAGCGGCTGTACATCGACCTGCCGCCCCTGTCAGAGAGCCACGTCATCCTGACGTTCTGACCGCCCCCCCGATTCCCCCCCGCTCCGTCGCTCCGCCCCTTTCCCCCTCCGTCGCTGCGTCGCTCCGTCGCTGCGTCGCTCCGTCCCTCCGTCGCTGCGTCGCTTTCCCCCTCCGTCGCTCCGTCGCTTCGTCCCTCCGTCGCTTCGTCCCTCCGTCGCTGCGTCGCTTCGTGGCTTCGTCGCTTCTTCCCCCCCCTCACTCCCGCTTCTTCAGCTTCGGGTCGAGGGCGTCGCGCAGGGCTTCGCCGATGAGCTGGTACGCGAAGACGGTGAGGAAGATCATGCCGCCGGGGAAGACGGCGATCCACCACTGGAACTCGCCGCCTTCGCGGGCCTGGTTGAGCAGCTGGCCCCACGACGGCTGGTCGGGCCGGCCGATGCCGAGAAAGGCCAGCGTGCTTTCGATGAGGATGGCGCCGGCCACGCCGAAGGACACCGACACGAGGACCGGGGCGATGCCGTTGGGCAGCAGGTGCTTGAACAGGATCGAATGCAGCGGCAGACCCAGCGCTTCGGCGGCCTGGACGAAATCCTGCTTACGCAGGCGGAGAAACTCGGCGCGGATGAAGCGGGCGTTGCCCATCCAGCCGGTGAGGCCGATGAGCACCATCATGAGGAAGATGTCGGCGTTGAAGATGGCCGCCACCGCCAGCAGCAGCATCAGCCGCGGCACGGCTTCGATCATTTCGATCAGCCGCATGCCGACGATGTCGAGCCAGCCGGCGAAGTAGCCCATCAGCCCGCCGATGATCACGCCGATGACCGTCGCGATGCCCGTGGCGACGAAGCCGATGGCAAGGGCGGTGCGCGAGGCGTGAATGAGCCGCGACGCCACGTCCGAGCCTTCGCGGTCGGAGCCGAGCAGGAAGTACGGGGCGTTGGCCGGCCGCTCGGCCGCCCGCTGCGGTGACAGCGCCCACGTCGGCGGCTGCTGCCGCGCCCGCACCGTGTCGCGGTTGCGGTCGGACGGCGAATACGGGATCGGCGCCCGAAGCACATATTCCACCACCCCCGACGCCTGCAGCTCACGATACCGCTCGTACACCACCACGGCCGGCCGACCCTTCACGTATCCCGCCACCGCCCCGCCGATCACCGCCACCACCGTCGCCAGCAGCACCAACCGCCCCCGCCGCCGTACGCCCGCCAGCCACAGCCCCAGCCACACGACGCCGCAGGTCAGCGTCCCGGCCAGCAGCGCCACATCCACCGGCGTCAGCGACCGCCACAGCGGAGAAAACCCCACCCCCACCGGCCCCGGCAGCCGCGAACCGGCCCCGGCCAGCTCGGCCGCCGCCGGCGACAGCCTCACCCAGTACGGGTGCGACGATGCGATCAGCGGCCCGAAGACCGCCAGAATCGCCAGAAACCCCAGCCACAGCAGCCCCAGCCGCGCACCCCACTGCGAGAGCGTCTGCCGCACCGCCGCGGCGTAAAAACTCCGGGGCGCCGCACTGTTGACGGCGTCCGGGTTGGGCGACCATGTGAACACACGGGTCATCGGCAGCCCTCCGAGGTCTTCATCGGTGACCGGCGATCACTCATAGCTCACCCTCGGATCCGCCAGCACGTTGGCGATGTCGGCCAGCAGCGTCCCGATGATCGACAGCAGCGTGACGATGGTGATCAGCGACAGCAGCAGCTCCTGGTCACGCTGCTGCACCGCCGTCACGAACAGCCGGCCCATCCCCTGAATGCCGAAGACCGTCTCCACGACCACCGAGCCGCCGATCATCGCCGGCAGCAGCCCCGCCGCCACCGTGATCAGCGGAATCAGCGAGTTGCGGAACGCATGCCGCCACAGCACCACCCGCTCGGGCAGCCCCTTGGCCCGCGCCGTCCGCACGAAATCGGCCTGCACGGTCTCCAGCACCGCGCCACGCGTCAGTTTCGACAGAAACGCAAAGTTGTTGTACGTCAGACACACGATCGGCAGCACGAGATGCCACGCCCGGTCGAGCAGATACCCCCGCACCCAGCCCTGCTCCGTGTACGTTGGGAAAAACGGCATCGTCAGCGCCGCCAGCGACCCCGTCCCCTCCGATGGAAACCAGCGCAGGTACTCCTGGTTGGCCAGAAACCCGATGAGCATCACCGCCACCCAGATCACCGGCAGCGAATACAGCGCCAGAAACAGCACCCCCGACGCCGTGTCGAACAGCCCGCCGCGGTATCGGGCCGCATAAATCCCGACCACGATCGCGATGGCGTAGCTCAGCGGCAGTGAGATCAGCTGCATCAGCAGCGTGATCGGCAACGCCTCGCCGATCAGCTCGCCCACCGACCGGCCGCGGGCAAAGCTCTCGCCGAGGTCCGGCACCTTGGGCCGGAACGTCCCCAGCGAGCCGTCAGGGTTGGTCACAAACCCGATCGGCGAAACCTTGTTCAGCCACCGCAGGTACTGGATGTAAATGGGCTCGCCGATGCCATACCGCTGCCGAAGATATTGCAGGCGTGCCTCGCGGTCGGCAGGGCGCAGGTTGCCGTCCTCCGCCATCAGCGTCGCCTCGACCGAGCCGGGCGAAAGCTGGATCGCCAGGAACACCAGCAAGGTCGCGCCGATCAGCGTCGGCACGACCAGCAACACCCGGCGAATGAGATAAGTGACCATAAACGACCCGCCTGCACCGTCCCCCCCCTTGCCCCTCCCCCCCATCCCGCCCCCTGGGGGGGTCTCCCCGCCCCTGTACCGCTAGTTCTGCGTGTACCGCTGCAGCTCGCTGGGTACGAACCACGGCGGAACCCGCGGCTCGGCGGCCATGAAGTTCGTGCCCAGGGTCGTCAGCCGGACGTTTTGCAGCCGCTTGTCGTAAAACGCGAGCGACTTGCGCTCCAGCAAGAACGTGTAGGGCTGGTCTTCGTGCAGGATCCGGTGCACCTGGTGCCAGATCTTCATCCGCGCGTCATCGTCCACCGTCTTGCGGGCCAGCTCGATGAGCCGGTCGAGCTCTTCGTTGGCGTAGTTGGTGCGGTTGTCGCCCGCGTCGCCGCGCTGCGATGAATGGAAGATCTGGAACGGGTCGCTCTCGACGGAGCTGGTCCAGCCGAGGCTGGTGACGTCGTACTGGCTCCGTTTGAGCCGGTCGATCATGACCGGCCAGTCGGTCGCCCGCAGCTCCAGCACCACGCCGCCGCGGGCGAGCTGGTCGCGGATGAACAGTGCGATACGTTCCGAGAAGGCCGAGCCGGCCGGGAACATGAACTCGAACCGCATGGGCTGTCCGTCCGGCCCTTCGAGCACGCCGTCGTTGTTGCGGTCCTCAAAGCCGGCTTCCTTCAGCAGCGCCAGCGCCCTCTCCGGGTCGAACGGCCACGGCTCGACCGTCGGGTCCGACTGCGGCCCGCGGCGGGAGAACGGCCCCGTCGCCACGGTGGCGTAGCCCAGCCACAGCTCGCGGGCCATCCGCTCGCGGTCCACGAGCATGGTCATCGCCTGCCGCACGCGCTTGTCGGCGAACGGCGTCGCCCGTCCGCCCCGCTCCTGATTCCATGCGATGTAGGAGTAGCCGCCCAGCATCGACTGAAACTCCAGCTCGTTGTGACGCTGGCGGATCAGCTCGTTCTCCCGCAGCCGCACGAACTGCTCCGGGGTCACCCCGGCGTAGTCCAGCTCGCCGTTGCGGAGCATCGTCGCGTAGACCGTCTCCTCCTGCACCTCCAGATAGACGATCCGCGACAGCGCCGGCGGCACCCCCCAGTACCGCTCGTTGCGGAAAAGGATCAGCCGCTGGCCCGGACGCCACTTGTCCGGGTCGTCGAGCCGGTACGGGCCGGTGCCCATCAGCAGCCCGGGGTTGTCGTTGTGCTGCCGGGCCGTGTACCGCTCGTAGAAGTGCTTCGGGAGCACGGGCTGGCCGCCGGTGACGCTGAGCATGAGGAAGTACGGCCGGGAGAGGCGGAACTTCACGGTGTGGTCGTCCACCACCTCCACCGTCACGCCGTTCTCTACCAGGTACGACCGGGCCCGGGCGGCGTCGAGGTCCGGCTCCATGATCCGGTCGAAGGTGAACTTGACATCGTGCGCGGTCATCGGCGTGCCGTCGGAAAACCGAACGTTGCGTCGCAGGAAGTACGTCACGCCCAGTCCGTCTTCGTGCACTTCCCACCGCTCGGCCAGCAGCGGCTGCCATTTGAGCGTGTCGGGGCAGCGGACGATGAGCGGCTCGAGCACCCTCGCCTGCACCGTGCTGCCGTAGATGTCCGACGACACCAGCGGCGTGATCTTGCCCAGACGTGCCCCGAGGTTATGAATCAGCCAGTCGCCCTCGGCGAAGTTCGGCAAAGCCCGCACACGCCGCATTTCCGCAAACGGGTCGAGCTCGCTCCCCGGCACCGCCGGGCCCACCCTTCGACCGGTGTCGGCCCCCGCCCCGGACGTCACCCCGACGGTCGTCCCCCCGCCGGTCGTCCCCGCCCCGCTCGCCTCCCCTCCGGTCGCTCCCGCCGCGGTCGCTCCCCCGGCCCCGAGCACCCCGCCCGGCACCACCGTCACCATCTTCGGCAGCTCGGACACCTGACGCGAAAGCTGTGCCAGTTCACGCGCCAGCTCGTTCGACTGCCGCTCGAGGGTGACCACCCGCGTGTACTGCCGGTCGAACTGCTTCATCGCCAGCAGCACCACGATGATCAGCACCGTCAGCAGGGTGAACAGAAAAAAGTCCTTGACGCCGAACCGGTTTTCCATCGGACACGCCCTTCGTCACCCCCCCTCCACGCCCCTCACGCCCTCACCCCCCGCCAAACACCCCAACTCGCCCCCCCCCCCTCCGCCCGGTTCCCACGCCGCGGCCGGCGGCCCAAGATACACCCCCGGCGCCCCCCCTTCCACCGGCCCACCTCACCGAGGCCGCGTCGGCCGTTACAGCTTGGCCGCCTCCCGCTTGGGGTCGAAGACGTCCCGCAGCCCGTCGCCGAGGAAGTTCAGACACAGCAGGGTCAGCCCCAGCATGGCGCAGGGGAAGACCAGCAGCCACCACCGGGGGTTGAGGATGCTCAAGGCGTAGTCCTTGGCCTCGCCGGCGAGGCTGCCCCACGTCGGCAGCGGCGGGTTGATCCCCACCCCGAGGAAGCTCAGGAAGCTTTCCTGCAAAATCGCCTGCGGGATGATCAGCGTCGCGTACACCGTCACCGGGCCGATCAGGTTCGGCAGGATGTGCCGCAGGAAGATCCGCATCGGCGGCAGGCCCATGGCGCGGGCCGCCTCGATGAACGGCTGGCTCCGCAGCGAGAGCACCTGCCCGCGGACCACACGGGCCATCGTGAGCCAGCTCACCAGCCCGATGGCGGCGAACAGCACCACCAGGTTGGCCGCCTGAGGCGAGCCGATCACCGCCGCCAGCGGCCGCTCGAACGCCACCTTCAGCAGGATGATCAGCAGGAAATACGGCAGGCCGTAGAGCACGTCCACGAAGCGCATCAAGGCCGAGTCGACCCAGCCCCCCTTGAACCCCGCCAGCAGCCCCACCGTCAACCCCAGCACCACCGAGATCGCCGCCGCCGACACGCCGATGAGCATGGAGATCGCCCCGCCCACCAGGCACCTGGCCAGCACGCTTCGGCCCAGCAGGTCCGACCCGAACCATTGCGGGACCGCGGCCGCCGGCGGCGCCAGCCCGGGGAGCGACTTCTGCCCGTCGTAGTACAACACGCTCTCGGGCGAGAGCGTCATCGGCAGCGTCAGCACGCACAGCAGAAACACCGCCAGCAGCACGCCCCCGCCCCACCGCACCCGCCCCGACGCCCACACCCGCCGCCACAGCGTCTCCGGCGACGACGTCACGTGGTACGAGATGGCCGCTGGCGTGGTCATGTCGGGCGTCGTCGCTCCCCTCGTGCGTCGTCCTCGTCGCGTCGTCCTCGTCGCGTCGTCCTAATGCCTTGCCGTGATGTCGATCCGCGGGTCCACCAGCGCGTAGCCCAGGTCCACCAGCAGGTTGAACGTCAGCAGCAGCACCGAGTACACCATCACGGTCCCCAGGATGAGCGTCTGGTCGCGGTTCTGCACCGCCAGCACGAACAGCTTGCCCATGCCGGGGATGTTGAAGATCTCCTCCACCACAAAGCTGCCGGTGAGCGTGGCCGCCGCGGCCGGGCCCAGATAACTGAACACCGGCAGGAACGCGTTGCGAAGGCAGTGCTTGAACACCACCCGCGTGCGGCTGCACCCTTTGGCGCGGGCAGTCCGCACGTAGTCCGCCCCGAGCACGTCCAGCATGCTGACACGCGTCAAACGCGTGATGTAGGCCATCGGCGCCAGCGACAACGCCAGGGCCGGCAAAAGCATCAGCTCGGGCTGCTGCCACCCCCCCCAGCCCGACGAGAACCATCGCAGGTACGCGATGAAAATCATCGACAGCACGCCGGCGACCACAAACCCGGGCAGCGAAATGCCCACCAGCGTGAACATCAGCGACGCCCAGTCGAAAAACCGCCCCCGGTACACCGCCGCCAGCGTCCCCACCAGCGTCCCCACCAGCAGGGCAAAGGCCAGCGCGACGCTCCCCAGCGCGATCGACCGCGGCAGCCGGATGGCCAGCAGCTCACTCACCTGCTGCCCCGGCAGGCTCAACGCCGGCCCGAAGTCCAACGCCGTGATCACGCGCCACGGGTAGTAGGTCAGAAACGACCAGAAGCTCTCCGCCCGGAACTGCTCCTTGAGCTGCTGCAGCGCCATCGGGTTCATGTTCCGCTCCCCCTCGAACGGCGACCCGGGCGCCACCCACGCCAGCGCCAGCGTGACCGTGTAGATCACCGCCAGGATCAGCGGAAACTGCAGCAGTCGGTAAAGAAGGAGCTTGGGCACGGACGCGTTTGACCAGCAAGAAAAAGTTGCAGTTGGCTCGTTTCCCCGCCCCGTTGGTTGTGGGGGGGGGGGGGGGGGGGGGGGGGGGGGGGGGGGGGGGGGGGGGGGGGGGGGGG
>JBKBHU010000021.1:0-56987 GCA_046299715.1 Tepidisphaerales bacterium
CCCGCCGCCGTACACCGGAAACGCCCGACGGCCCGGCAGACGCAGACCCGTCGCCGCACCCCGCGGCGTCTCCGGCGACACCCACACGATGCGTAACCGGCCCGTCGCCACACCACGGGACCCGCCCCGGACCTCCCCGGGCGCCCACTCCAGACACACCGTCTGATGCCGGCCCGCCCAGACCGACCTCGCCGGCGAGACCGCCACCGGCAACACCCGCACGGCGCCGAGACGGTCCGGCCGCTTGTCGAACCACCACGCCGACCACACGCCCCACAACGACCCTGCCGGCCGGGCATTCGCCGCCAACGCCCCCGAATCGGGCGCCGGCCCCGGCCACGACACCTCCACCCCCAGCGCCCTCGCCCTCGCGGCCAGCTCGGCGGCCGCGACATCGTCCCCCCGGTGGTAAAGGCGCAAGGCCGCCTCCGCCCAAGCCTCTCCCGCCACCCGGGTCGGCCCGTGGGTCGCCGCCCAACGCGTCAGTTCCGCCGGCCCCGTCCGGGCCTGCAGCAGCGCCGACAGCCTCTGGCGCGCCTTGGCTTCCCAGACACGGTCCGCCGGGCCGTCGGCCGACCACCCCCACCGCCCGGCCAGCCGCCGCACCCGGCCGGCCAGCGTCTCCACCACCCCCTCACGCTCCCCCAGCACGACCCCGTCGCGCGAACTCATCAGCGCCGCCAGTTGGTCCAGCCGGCTCGACATCAGCCCATCCGGCAACGACGGCAAACGCTCCAACCGCTCGAGTTCGGCCAGCAGAGACCTTGCCTCCGCGGCCGACGGGGAAGCCGCCAGGTCGGGGGTGAACACCTGTCCCGGCGTGGTCTGCGACGCCAGCACCACCGCCAACAGCGCGGCCGTGGCGGCCCACGTCGCCCTCCCCCGCTTCGGACACTCGGCCGGCATCGTGCGGATTGTAAAACCGGGCCCCGCACGGGCGCGACCTATTCTTGTCGCCGGCCGTGACGCCCCCCCTTCCCGCCAGCATCCCGTTCGACTCGCCCGTGTTCTGGGCGCTGGTCATCGCGTGGATTTTTACGGTCGCGCTGCACGAGTTCGGGCACGGGCTGGCCGCCTATCTCGGCGGCGACTACACCATCCGGGAACGTGGGGGCCTGACGCTCAATCCCTTGCAGTACGTGGATCCGCTGATGTCCATCGTTCTGCCGATCCTGTTCCTGGCGCTCGGCGGCGTCCCGTTGCCCGGGGGCGTGACCTACGTTCGGACCGACCTGCTCCGCAGCCGGGCTTGGGAAACGCTGGTCTCGCTGGCCGGCCCGGCCATGAACCTGCTCGTCCTGCTGGCACTGGTGGCCCTGATGCACCCAGCGCTGGGCCTGTTCGACCTGACCCAGCCGGTCAGCCGCTGGAGCAACCTGCAACTGGTCATGGCGTCGCTGGCCGCCCTGCAGGCGGTGACGCTGATCCTCAACCTGCTGCCCGTTCCGCCGCTGGACGGTTTCGGGGCCGTTGCGCCGTACCTGCCGGCCGATTTCGTTCAGAAGGTCCGGACCCCGCCGCTCAACTTCCTGATCCTTGCCGGACTTTTCCTGCTGGTGTTTCAGCTTCCGGTGCTGTGGAACGCCGCGGCCCGCCTGCTGCTGGCCGTCAGCGGGCTGGTGGCCGGCGGGCCCGATGCGGCCGTCAGCGCGTGGCAGGCGCTGAGGCTGGTCCTGGGTTGACCGCCCGCTGCCGGGCCGCTTGTCCTCTCCTGGTCTGCTCGGCAGCGTGGCGTCAGGCCGCCGGAAAGCCCGCTTATATCGGCCGCCACGGATTTATCGCCCGCCGCATTGTCTTGGCTCGCAACCGTTTGTATACGTTGTGCAGACCGCGCCCGGCCGAGCGTAGCGGCCGAGCCAACATGGCCACCACGACGGCCCGCCAGCGATGATGTTCGACCAGCTTCTGCTCGTGCGAATCGAAGGCATGCACTGCTACCGGTGCGAGGAGGCCATCCGTCGCGCGGTGGAGCGGTCCGGTGCCGTCTACGAGGTCGAGGTGGACTTCCCGAGCGGCCAGTGCTCGGTGCTCTTCGACCCGACCCGCGGCGTGGTGGACCGCTACCTCGCGGCGATCGCGGAGTCCGGCTACCGGGTCACCAGCGCGACGGTCTTGCGCGCCCCCACCCCGCCCGACGGTGAGCCGCTCCCCGGCCTCGACTACGCCGACCCGCAGTGCAGCGCCTGAACGCGAACGCATCCCGCCATGTTCGGGTCAAACCCACAGGCACGCCCGCCCGGTTTTCAACTCTGACGCGCCCCTGCGCCGCCACCCGCCGTGGCGGATACGCTGCGGGCATGGACGGCCAGTTCCCCGCCGAGCTGTACGACGATTACTGCTTCCAGATGGGGGTGCCCCGGGCACGCCTTGCACTTTCTGTGGACCTGCTCACCGACGCGATCGTCCGCCTCGGCCGGCACCGCCTTTACGACCACACGCCGGACGGGCGCCCACGCCCCAACCGCGACGTCGAGGCGTCGCTGGCGGAGCTGGAGCACGTGCGAAGGCTTCTGGTGGAGGCGTTACGGGAGTCGGCGGCGGACGCCCGAAAGTAGTCCACCCCGTTTTTGACCAAAGGCCGGTCCCGCCTGCGCCGCGTCGTCCCGGCCGGACCCGCCGGCGGCTGCCCACGTCCGCCTTGCTCCACCCCCGGCTCCGGCTAGAATCGCCCCCCCTGCGGCACCGGCCCGAGGCGACCGGTGCCCCCTGTTTTGGAGACACCCGCCCATGCCCGCTACCGGCAAGATCACGCAAGTCATCGGTTCGACGTTTGACGCCGAGTTCCCCAGCGACCAGCTCCCGAAGATTTACAACGCCGTGACGGTGAACTTCACCGACCCGGCCACGGGCAAGCCGTCGAAGCTGACGGGCGAGGTGCAGCAGCATCTGGGCGGCGGCCGCGTGCGTGCGGTGGCGCTGGGTTCGACCGACGGGCTGGCCCGCGGCATGAACGTGGAAGACACGGGCAACCCGGTGGCCGTGCCGGTGGGCAAGGCGACGCTCGGGCGTGTGTTCAACCTGCTGGGCGAGCCGATCGACGAGCGCGGGCCGGTCGAGGCGACGGAGCGTCGGCCGATTCACCGCGAGCCGCCCGACTTCAACGACCTCACGCCCAAGGCGGAGGTGTTCGAGACGGGCATCAAGGTGATCGACCTGCTCACGCCCTTCCTTCGCGGCGGCAAGGCCGGGCTGTTCGGCGGTGCCGGGCTGGGCAAGACGGTGGTCATCCAGGAACTCATCGCCCGCATCGCGCAGCAGCACGGCGGCTACTCGGTTTTCGCGGGCGTGGGCGAGCGGACGCGTGAAGGCACCGACCTGTGGCTGGAGATGCAGGAGGCCAAGATCGGCAACACCGGCAAGCGCGTCATCGACCAGACGGTGATGGTGTTCGGTCAGATGAACGAGCCGCCGGGGGCGCGTCTGCGCGTGGCCCTGTCGGCGCTGACGATGGCCGAGTACTTCCGCGACGAGACCGGGGCCGACACCCTGCTGTTCATCGACAACATCTTCCGCTTCACGCAGGCGGGCTCCGAGGTGTCGGCACTGCTGGGCCGCATGCCGTCGGCGGTGGGTTACCAGCCGACGCTGGCGACGGAGATGGGCGCGTTGCAGGAGCGGATCACCTCCACCAAGCACGGGGCCATCACGTCGGTGCAGGCGGTGTACGTGCCCGCCGACGACCCGACCGACCCGGCTCCGGCCAACGCCTTCGCCCACCTCGACGCGTTCATCTACCTCGAGCGGTCGATCGCGGCCAAAGGCATCTACCCCGCCGTGGACCCGCTGGCGTCGGCCTCCCGCGCGCTGGACCCGCAGATCGTCGGTGAAGACCACTACCGCGTCGCCCGCAAGGTGCAGAACATGCTCCAGCGCTACCGCGACCTGCAGGACATCATCGCCATCCTCGGCGTGGACGAGCTCTCTGAAGAGGACAAGCTCGTCGTCGCCCGCGCCCGCAAGATCGAACGCTTCTTCTCCCAGCCGTTCTTCGTCGCCGAGCAGTTCACCGGCAAGAAGGGCATCTACACGCCCATCAAGGAGACCCTCGAGAGCTTCGAGGCGATCACCGACGGCAAGGCCGACGACCTGCCCGAGCAGGCGTTCCTCTACGTCGGCGGTCTGGAAGACGTCCGCAAGCGGGCGGCCGAACTGGCCAAGTAAGCTCCGCCGTCATCTCCGCCTTACGCGCCCACCGGGGCACCGACGCCCTCCGCGGCACCACGCCGCGGGCTGGCCCGCCCGGCCGAACGGCGCCGACCGGCGTCGGGCAGGTTCAACCGCCGGAACGGGCGGCTCAGTTGCGCTGAGCAAACGCAAGCAGACACTGCACGTCGCCGACGGGCGAAGCGGCCGGACGGGGCTGACGACGCCGGGTGACCCGGCCCCGGGGCCGGCCCATCGGGCCGAACCGGCCGCCCGCGGTCAACGCCGGTGCCACCTGTGGCCGACCGCAAAGGCCCCATTCTGCAGCGGCGGGCACCTGCCGCAGATGGTGCAGGACGACCGCGGTCACGTCGGGGTCGCTCGCGCTGCCCGGAAGCGGCACGGCCGGAAACCCGCCGTCGTCATTTTGCAGTTTTTTGAGGTATGCCAGCCCCCGGTCGATCGCGACCCCACGCCCGGAACTCGTCGCCAGCGCACGGAGCACGAGGGCCGTCGTGATGGGGTCGCTCAGGCGGGCCGAGCCGTCCTCCCCCCAGCCGCCGTCCTCACGCTGCGCGACCAGCAGGGCGTGGAGGAAGCGCTGGGCCAGCGGGTGGTCCGGGCGGGCGTATTCGTCCAGCCGGATAAGGCCCCAAGCGGCCGACGGCACGCGATGGGCGGCCGCCACGAGCGCCCGCGGCGAGCACTCCATCCGCCCGGCGAGCAGCTCGCGGGCCATGCGGGGATAGTCGGCGTGGTTCCAGAGCCGTTCGAGGTGTCTGAGGGTGAGCATCCGTGCCTCCGGGGTCGAGCGTCCCTGGCGTGGGCGGGTCAACGCGGCCCGCCGGCGCCACATTGAGTTCGGTTTCCGTTCACCCTTATTTAGACCGAACTTCTTCAATTGCCAAGGACAAAGTACGGATTTCGTTCGGTACTGACAGCATCCTGTCAGTGCCGCGACCCGGGCGGTCGGCGGCTGGACGCGGGGGCGGGGGGGGTTCGGGGGTTGGTGGCGTGCCGGTCGGGGGCGTGGCGGCGACGGGCGGGGTGGGGCGGTTTGTCGCACATGCAAGGGTCGCTTTCCTGTCGCCGCTCGGGTTTAATGCAGTGTTCGACACTGGGGCGGGCGGAGGTTCGAAGGGCGCGGGTAGATCGGGACGTGTCGGGCGGTGTGGTGTGATGTTGTGGAGGCCCGGGTCAGGGACCCCGGATCGAGGACCGCGAATGGGCAATGCGCTGGGCTGGCTGTTTTCCAGGACGCTGAACAACGTCTGGTTCGGCATCGTGATGATGGTGCTGGTCGCTTTGTACGTGGCGATCGGCTCCGGGCTGCCGTCCGTCCGCGAGTACTTCGAGATGGACGAGCTGGGGTTCTTCAACGCCTGGCCGCTGAAGGTGCTCATGGGGCTGCTCGTGGCCAACCTGGTGGTGGTCACGTTCGTGCGCATCCCGTTCACGCCGCCGCGGTATGGCGTGTGGATGATCCACGCGGGCATCGTGACGCTCATCTTCGGGATGGCGTACTACTACACGCACAAGGAGGAGGGGCTGACGCTGGTGATGCGTGGGGGGAGCGTCTCGCATTATTACGACCGCTGGGAGCGCGGGCTGTACGTGCGGGTGGACGGGGTAAACACGGGGGACATGTTGCCGCTGGTCTCGCTGCCGCGGTTTGCGGCATATCCGCCGAACGCAGACGGGACGGCCGGGCCGATCAGGCGGGTCGGCGGGCGTGACCTCTCGGGGCTGCGCCCGGTGGTGATGACACGGACGGCGTCGGCCGGGGGTGACGGGAGCGGTGCGGCCGGCGGGGCGGCGGGAAGCGGTGTGGGCATCGTGCCGCTGCACCAGATGCTGGGTTTGCCGGAGCCGATCCGCTTCGACGTGGTGGGGTACTGGCCGTACGCGGAGATCGTCCGCAACTACACGCCGGGGCTGGGGAATGCGGGCCGGGGCAGCACGGGGATGCTGGTGGAGGCGTTCGACGCACGGGGGGAGGCGGTGCGGCGGTTCTGGCTGGTGGGGGAGGAGCCCGGCGCCGAGCGCGAGTCGCTGGGCGAGCTGGAGCTGGAGCATCGGCATCTGCCGTCGGATGAAGCCGCGGACCAGACGGCCGAGGCGGTGGGGCGGATGCATGTGCTGGAGGTGGCGACGGCGGACGGTGTGGCCGAGCGGCGGTTCGTGCAGGTGGGGGACACGTTCGACGTCGGGCCGTACACGATCGCGGTGGAAGCCTTCGACCCGCGGTGGACGACGATGCAGGGAGAGACGGTGCCGCTGCTGACGCTGATGGTGACGCCCAGGCCCGGGAGCGGGCTGGGCGACGGGGGCCAGCCGTTCCGGCGGCAGCTGATTTCCGGGCGTGAGCGGGTGACGGACTGGCGGCTGAACCAGCCCGGGGCCGGGCCGATGGGCGTGCGTCAGAGCGAGCCGCTGGATGCGAAACTCATCACGCGGTACACGTTCAGCGACAGTTTGCGCTTGCTGCCGCGGGAGGGGTCGGAGAAGCGGCTGTTCATCACGTCGCCGGGGCGGACGTGGATCGTCGGGACGTCCACGACGCGGCCGGGGCGGGCCACGCGGCTGGACAGCGGCGAAGTCGAGATGGTCTTCGGCAGCGGCGACGACCGGGCGGTGGTGCGGGCGCGTCGCGGCGACGGGCTGGTGCGGTCGGAGCGGGTGGTGGAGGTGCCGCGGGAGCAGCGGGACCGGCGGGTCGGCGAAGCCGGGACCGCGCAAGTGGTGGCGGTGCGGGTGTCGATGGGCGACTGGTCCACGCTGGTGCACGTGCCTTACGCGCAGTGGGCGGTGACCAACCCGGGGTGGAAGGGCGGATTCGTCACCTTGCCCACCGAAAGCGGCGCGGGACGCACGATTCAACTGCAACTGGGCAACCGGCTGCGGCCGATCGCGCCCGACCGCTGGGGCCGGCCGGCGACCGTGCGGCTGGACCGGTTCGAGCTGGTGAGCTACGCCGGCGGCACGCCCACGTCGGGGCTGCAGAGGGACTTCAAGAGCTACGTGACGATCACGGAGCCCAACGGCCGGGTGCGTGAGGACGTGGCCCACATGAACAACCCGATTTATTTCGGCGGCACGCCGCTGCTGAACCTCGGCGACACCTACTGGACGCTCTTCCAGGCGCAGTGGGACCCCAACGGCCAGCGGTTCACGGTGCTGGGGGTGGGGAACCGTCCCGGCGTGTGGGTGATGACGGCGGGGAGCGTGATCATGACGGTGGGCCTGCTGTACGCGTTCTACGCCAAGCCGCTGATCATCCGCCGGATGAAAGAGCGGGCGCTGGCGGAGGCCAAAGCCAAAGGGAAGGCCGCCGCCGCGGCCACCCCCGACGGGCTGAACCCGGCGGTCGCCCGGCGCAGCGGCGTGGTCATGGAAGGGATGGAAGGCCGGGTGAGCATCTGAAGCTCGGCCGAGACGGGCGCGGCGGGGAGCCGTTCCGGCCGCATGGACGGTGACGGCGGGAGACGCCGGGGTGGCGGACGGGTTGGAATCGCGGACGACAAGACGCGGAGTGGCGATGGTGATGCGTGTGCTGGCGGTGGTGGTGGGCGTGGCGGTGTGGTTGGCCGCGGCGGGTCGGGCGGCGGCGGAGCCGTTTTTCGAGGCGGTGAATCTCGAGCCGCTGCGCGTGATCACGGTGCAGGACAACCAGACGCTCAAGACGCTGGAGACCTTCGCGCGGCAGCGGCTGGCGATGATCACCGGGCGCACGACGCTGGACGGCCAGCGGGCGCTGCCGGTGGTGCTGGACATGACCTTCCGGCCGGAGCTGTACCAGCAGCGGAACATCGTGCGGGTGAAGAACGTGCCGCTGCGGAAGGACTTCGCCGATTTCGCGGGGATTTCGGCGGAGGAAAAGGAGCGGATCCTCAAGGAAGGCGCGGTTTCGCTGGCGTTTCTCGAGCGGCCGGACGTGCAGGCGTTCCTGGAGGAGGTGCGGGGCACGGCAGCGTTCAAGAATGATGCGGTCAACGACCTGCTCAACGCGGGGGCGGCGCTCAAGCAGCTGGCGACGCGGGGGCCGCAGATCCCGGCGCCGGCCATCGCGCCGCGGGCCGAAGGCGACCAGAACTGGAAGACGACGGACCAGATCGTCGTCAACGTGCCGCGGTACGTGGAGGCGATCCGGTCGCACGGGCAGGTGAACCTGCCGCCGCCGCAGCCGGGGTATGACGGGCTGGAGGACCTGCTGGGGCGGATCGTGGACGCGCAGCGCGAGCTGGGCATCGCGTGGCGCACGCAGAACGTGGCCGCGGCGAACGCGTCGATCGCCACGCTGGGGGCGCTGCTGCCGCAGGTGAACCCGGAGGTCTACCCGCCGGAGATCAAGCGGAAGGTGGAGGTGTGGTACAACTCGGCGGCCAAGCTGACCGTCCCGGGGGCGTTCGTCTACTTCATCGCGTTCGCGCTGTTCATTCTGGGGGTGTATTCCGGCGTGACGGGGCTGAGGCTCTGGGCGCTGCGGTTTTTCGCGCTGGCGTTCGTGATCCACACGGTAGCGATCGCCGTGCGGTGGTGGCTGGTGAGCAAGAGCGTGGGCAACTGGTTCGAGAGCATTCCGATCAAGAACCAGTTCGAGAGCGTGCTGTTCAGCTCGTGGTTCGGGGCGGCGGTGGGGCTGGGGCTGGAGCTGTGGCGGAGCCGCGGGGTGTGGGGGGCGGCGGCGAGCTTCGTCGGCTGGCTGAGCCTGATCGCGATCTTCGCGGCGCCGTTCGTGGCCGGGCGCGAGATCGGCGGCGAGATCGGCATGGCCGCCGGCGTGCTGATGAGCTACTGGCTGTACATCCACGTGACGATGGCCGTCGCGGCCTACGCCCTGATCGGCATGAGCTTCATGCTCGGCGTGTGGTGGTTGATCAAGTACTACGGCCAGTACCGCACGGTGAGCCGGCTGCCGAAGAACGTGCTGGCCGGCGACGTGAACAAGATCGACGACCTGGTGCTGCCGGGCCCGGGCGGTGCGGCCCTGACGATGCGTCAGACGCTGGCGGCGATGCTTTTCGTGCCGGTACGCCGCGAGTCGATGCCCGCGGCACAGGCCGCCGCGGCGGCCCGGGAGGAGACGTTGCCCGCCGACGCCAAAACGCGGCAGTTCCTCGCCACGCTGGACGCGTGCAACCTCGTGCTGCTGCAGATGGCGTTCTGGGTGCTGGGCGTGGCGATCATCCTCGGGGCGGTGTGGGCCGACCAGAGCTGGGGCCGGCCGTGGGGGTGGGACCCGAAGGAAACGTTCGCGCTGGTCACGTGGATTGTCTATCTGGCGATCATCCACATCCGCATGGGCACGGTGCACAAGGCGTGGTGGACGGCCGTGCTGTCGATCGTGGGCTTCGCCATCATGCTGTTCAACTGGATCGGCGTGAACTTCTTCCTCGTCGGCCTGCACAGCTACGCCTGACCGGCGTGGGCACGCCTCGCCGGCGCGGCCTGACCAGCACGGACGGTCGCCGCGCGACCGTGCGTCGTTTGCGTCGCTTCCGTCTGGCGCGTTCGACGGACCGCTGCGGCCCGGCTCAGCCGCGGATCGCCGCGAGGATGCGGCCGATGTCGGTGAAGGTGGTCACGCCGTCGTAGTCGATGTCGCCGAAGTTCCAGCCCGAGCCGCCGGGGATGGCCGAGCCGGTGCCGTTGAAGCCGGCCAGTGCGCGGGAGAGGTCGTCGGCGTCGAGCACGCCGTCGAGGTTGCTGTCGCCGAGCAGGGTGTAGCGGAGCAGCACGTCGGTGGGGGCCACGGACCGGCCGGCGAAGGTGGTGAGCGTGGGCGAGCCGGGATAGCCGAGGTTGCTGAAGATGCCGACCGTGCGGAAGGCGCCTTCGGCGGTGTAGAACGCGGGAGAGGCGCCGAGGCCGGCCGTGCCGGGCAGCCCGCCGCCGGCGGTCCACCAGAAGCGGGCCATCTCGCGCAGCGATGCGAGGTCGCCGTTGCGGACGATGACGCCATCCCCGCCGCGGATGTCGAGGAAGCCGGTGTAGGACCGCTGTCCGGGGGGCAGGCCGTCGTGGGCGATGGTCAGCGTGCCGGTGAGGTCGAGCGTGTCGCTGACGGCGACGACCGCATTGGCGGCGATGGTGAGGTCGCGAAGGGTGTGCGGGGCGTCCAGCTCGACGCGGGCGTTGGAGAACACCGAGACGCGTACGGGCGTGGCCGGGCCGACGGTGGAGCGGTAGACGCCCGCGGCGACCTCCAGCAGGTCGCCCGGGAGCGGCCCGCCGGCCAGCCGCAGGTCCAGCGGGGCGACCGCCGGCACGTCCAGCCCTTCGAAGCGGACGGTGTCGCGGCCGCTGCCGCCGACGATGCGCAGGGTCTGCCCGGCCGTGAAGGTCCAGTCGAGCGTGGGCGGCGCGCTGGTCGGGTCCACGTTGACGAACGCGAGCATCCGCTCGGGCTGTCCGGCCGGGACGCGGACGGTCACGGTGTTGTCGCCGGTGTCGGGGAGCGTGAGGACGTTGTTGGTGAAGCTCAGGCTGCCCGCGGCCGGATTGCCCGCGGCGTCGGTGACGGTGGGGAGCAGGCCGACGGCGTAGACGCCGGTGGCGGTGGTGTCCGCGGCGAGTCCGGTGAGCTCGAAGCTGCTGCCGCCGCCGGTGAGCGTCGCGGACGCGGGGGTGAACGCTTCGCCGTCAAGCAGGAATTCGAAGCTGTCCAGCGTGAGGTTGAAGACGTTCTCGGAGAAGGTGACCGGCAGGTTGCTGACCGGGGCGTTGCGGTCGAGCTGGCCGAGGGTGAACGCGGCGGTCGGCGCGACGGTGTCGATGGTGACGGTGGCGGGCGGCGAGGCCGGGGAGACCAGCGAGCCGAGCTGCTGGGTGACGGTGAAGGTGGCGGGGCCGTCGGGGAAGGCGCTCGACCCGGAGGTGAACAGGGTCATCGTGTCGCTTGGGGCGACGCCGCTGGCCACCAGCACGTTGTTGCGGAGCAGCCGGACCAGCGCTCCGGGGACGAGGTTGCCGACGGTGAAGGCCAGACGCGTGTCGAGCGTGGCGTTGTTGAAGCGGGTGAGGCCGTCGCTGTCGGAGATGCCCGTGTCGGTTTCCGGGGTGAGGACGGGCGGCGTGGGGGCCGGGGGAAGGAGCGTGAAGTTGACGTTGGAGATGTCGAAGAAGATGTTGCCGACGGCTTCGACGCGGATG
This sequence comes from Tepidisphaerales bacterium, assembly GCA_046299715.1. GTDB lineage: Bacteria > Planctomycetota > Phycisphaerae > Tepidisphaerales > Tepidisphaeraceae > JBBRUM01. The sequence goes on from JBKBHU010000021.1 coordinate 11,296, forward strand.
CGGGCGGCGTTGGTGGCGGGGAGAGTGCTCGGCAGCGTGACCTGGGCCGAGCCGTTGTTGGGGGTAGACTCCAGCAGGACGTGCGGGAACGACACGCCGCCGTCGGTGGACAGGCGGATGCGGACGTTGGCGGTGTTGATGCCGCTGCCGGTGGTGCCGGCGACGTTCCAGGTGACCGTCTGGGTGGAGCCCAGAGGCCAGGAGACGGCGGTGTTGGGGCTGGTGACGGCGAAGGCCGAGCCGGTGTTGACGACCGCCACGAGCATGTTCGCGGTGTTGACGCCGCCGCCGCCGGCGCGGTTGTCGCGCACGATGACGGTGAAGTTGAGGTTGCGTGCCACCGACGGCAGCCGCTCGCCGATCATCGTGGTCGTGTTGTTGCGCAGGTCCAGCGGGTTGGGGATGCTGCGGGTCGGCGAGGTGGTGGGCAGCAGGGCGCGGATCATCGGCCCCGTGGTCGAGGTGGTGGTGTTCACCGGCGTGCCCGAGGCGCCGTCCCGCTGCTCCCACGAATAGGTCAGCGTGTCGCCGTTGGCGTCGGTGGCGACGGCGGTGAGCTCGAAGGGGGTGCTGGCGGGGATGGTGCGGTTGGTCAGCGGCTGGATGACCGGGGCGAGGTTGCCGGTGCTGGTGCGGGTGCCGACGCCGGGGATCGAGTTGTCGACGAAGCTGATGATCTGGTCGAAGTTGATGGAGTGGAACATCGCGTCGGAGTTGCTCTGAAGGTCAAAGCCGCTCCCGCAGATGCCCGCGTAGGCCATGATGGTGGAGCCGGAGCCGGGCTCGACGGCGAACACGGCCGAGTCGCCCGCCCCGCCGCCGCAGTTGGAGAAGCTGTGCCGGCCGCCGAACTGGTGGCCGACTTCGTGCGCGACGTAGTCGATGACGAACGGGTCGTTGACGGGGCTGGAGTGGCTGGAGTAGCCGCGTCCCTTGAGCGTGGCGTTGCCCACGATGCCGATGCCGCCGGCCACGCCGTTGTTGCTGCCGCGGTGGAAAACGTGCCCGATGTCGAAGTTGTCCACGCCGATCACCGCGACGGTGTTGTTGTGGTTCTGCTGGGCGGTGGTGCTGGCGGAGCTGGGGCTGGTGAACGGGTCGGTGGCGGCGTTGGTGTAAATCAGCAGGTCGTTGTTGGGGACCAGCGTCATCCGGATGGACAGGTCACGCTCGTAGATGACGTTCATCCGGTTGACGGCGGTGACGACGGCCGCCAGCCCGCCGGCCACCGTGCCGCCGTGGAACGCCGTGTATTCGCCCGTGGTGGCCACCGCCAGGCGGTAGGTGCGGAGCTGCGTGCCCGACCGCTCGGTCTCGCCGAAGCTCGGCCCGGCCGAAGGGTCGCCGCCGTCCCCGCTGTTGGACTCGGGCGTGACCGGGTTCTGCTCGAGCCCGCCCTCGGCGTCGTCCGCCCGGGTCAGGCACACGAAGCCGACGTTGTCCGGGTGCATGAACGCGTCTTCCCGGCGGTAGGCGACGAAGACGTCGGTGCTGCGGTGGAAGACCGGGTCGATGTAGTAACTGCCCGAGCCGCCGAGGATGGTCGCACGGAGCCCCTGCGGCGACACGTCGAACCGCAGGACCTGCGTGGGGTCGTCCAGCCCCTGCCCGGCGTAGGTCCGGATGTTGCTGAACTTGCGGTAGGTCGCCCCCTGCAGCAGCGGCGACTCCCAGACGGCGAAGCGCGAAAAGCCGCCGTCCGGATTGGGCAGCGTCATCACCAGCGGCCGCTCGGCGGCGGCCGCGGTGAACTCCATCGGCGCGTTGCGCAGCGTCCGGCGCAACGCATTGAGGTCAATCCGGAAGGGGGCCATCGCACTGGCATGCACGACCTGCGTGGCCCGCGCGCGCTCACGCGGGAGCTGGTTCATCGGCCGCCAGAACGACTCCACCCCGCTCGTACGGTGCAGCCGCACAAACGTCGCATCGCGCAGCCGCGGCGGCTGCACGGGCGTCAGCGAGCCGTCCGAGGTGGCCTGCGCGGTGAGCTGCGACGCGGCCGACTGACACCCGCACGGGCAGGTCGTCCCCACGGGCAACGCGGCGTCCGTCGAGTCCGACGAGAAGGCCAGCAGCACCCGCTTTTCAAAACCTTCAACGGCCGACACCAGGGCCGGCCGGGCGGCCGGGCGGACGCACGCGCGCGACGCGAAAGCCATAACCGATACTTCTCCCTCACCGGCGATTGCATCCCGGCCGGCTTAGTCAGTGAAACACTTACCCCGTTCGACGCGGTTCTGTATGGTCATACGCCACGTCCGGCATGCGTCAAGGCAAGGGCACGTTTATTTCATGGCTTGGAAGCGCAAAACAGGCGCGTTGCGACCATTTTTACAGATTCCTGCCTCAATCCGGGATTCCCGTACACGGGTCACCGCAGCGCCTGCCGGAGGTCGGCCAGCAGGTCGTCGGCGTCTTCGATGCCCACGCTGAGCCGGATGAGCCCGTCGTCGATGCCGAGCTGGGCGCGGCGGTCGGGGGGGATGGAGGCGTGGGTCATGATGGCGGGGTGCTCGATGAGGCTTTCGACGCCGCCGAGGCTCTCGGCGAGGGTGAACAGGCGTGTGCGCTGGAGGGCGGTTTGGGCGTGGTCGAGGCCGCCTTCGAGGATGACGGTGATCATGCCGCCGAAACCGCCGGTCATCTGCCGGCGGGCCAGCGCGTGCTGCGGGTGCGAGGGCAGGCCGGGGTAGAGGACGCGTTTGACGGCGGGGAAGCTTTGCAGTTCGGCGGCGAGGTGGGCGGCGTTGCGGTTGTGGCGGTCCATCCGCAGCGCCAGCGTCTTGAGCCCGCGCAGCGCGAGGAAGCTGTCGAACGGCGAGAGGATGGCGCCCGAGGCGTTCTGAAGGAAGCGGAGTCGGTCCACCAGCGATTGCGGGGCGTCGGGGCGCGTGACGACGGCGCCGGCGATGAGGTCGGAGTGGCCGCCGACGTACTTGGTGAGCGAGTGGACGACGAGGTCGAAGCCGAGGTCGAGCGGACGCTGATTGACCGGCGAAGCGAAGGTGTTGTCGGCGACGGTGAGGATGCCCCGCGGGCGGGCGAGGTCGGCGATGGCGGCGAGGTCGGCGAGCTTGAGCAGCGGGTTGGTGGGGGTTTCCACCCAGACCATGCGGGTGTCATCCCGCAGGGCCGCGCGCAGGGCGGTCAGGTCGGCCGGGTCGGCGTAGGTCACGCTCAGGTGCTGGGTGGTCTTGCGGACGCGTTCGAAGAGCCGGTAGGTGCCGCCGTAGAGGTCGTCGGCGGCCACGACGTGCGACCCGGCGGGGAGCAGGTCGAGCACGGTGGAGATGGCCGCGAGCCCCGACGCGAAGGCGAAGCCCGCCCCGCCGTTTTCGAGCACGGCCAGGGCCCGCTCGAGGGCATACCGGGTGGGGTTGTGGCTGCGGCCGTAGTCGTAGCCGAGGTGCACGCCGGGGGCCGACTGCCGGTAGGTGCTGGTGGCGTAGATGGGCACGGACACCGCCCCGGTGGTGGGGTCGGTGAACTGTCCGCCGTGCACGCAGCGGGTGGACGGCCCCAGCGAGCGGAAGGGCTCATCGGGCGGGACGGTGTTGCCGTGCATCCAGTCGGCGGGCTTGTTCATGGTGTCGGGCTCGGGGTTGGGCAAAGGGCAGAACGACGTGCGACGGGCCGGTCACGTGGGGTCAGGTGAGCTTGCGACGCAGGTGGTTGAGCACGTCCATGCGGGTGATGAGGCCGTGGAACACATCGCCCTCGGCGATGACCGCGACCAGCCCGGCGTCGAGCACGTCCAGCACGTCGCGGACGTCGGCCGACGGCGGCAGCGAGCGGACTTTGGTGGTCATCACCGAGCGGACGGGCGTGCGGAAGGCGGCGGGGTCGTCGCGGGTGGCCAGCAGCAGGTCGCTCTCGTCCACGATGCCCACGAGATGCCCGCCGTCGAGCACGGGCAGCTGGGAGATGTCGTACATCCGCATGCGGTTGAAGGCGGTGGCGAGGGTGTCGTCCGGGCCGAGCGAGACGACCGAGCCGTCCTCGGCGCGGTGCGAAATGAGGTCGCGCAGGTCGCCATACTGGCGGACGGCGACCATGCCCATCTCGGCCAGCCACTGGTCGTTGTGCACCTTCGAGAGGTATTTGGCGCCGCTGTCGCACACGAAGGTGACGACCGTTTTGGGCGAGCTTTGCTCACGGCAGTAGCGCACCGCCGCGGCCACCAGCGTGCCCGACGACGAGCCGGCGAGGATGCCCTCATCGCGGAGGAGCTGGCGGGCGGTGGCCATCGCCTCCCGGTCGGAGATGCGATAGGCACGCTTTACCGGCGAGAGGTCGGCGATCGGCGGGATGAAGTCCTCGCCGATGCCCTCGACCAGCCAGCTGCCGGCCTGCCCGTAGCGCCCGGTCTCTACGTAGTCGGCGAGGATCGACCCGACCGGGTCGGCCAGCACGAGCTCCACGTCCGGCTTGGCCTGACGGAAGTAACGGGCCAGCCCGGTGATGGTGCCGCCGGAGCCGACGCCGCAGACGACGGCATCGACCTGCCCGCAGGTTTGCCGGAGGATCTCGGGGCCGGTGGTCTCGAAATGGGCTTGCGGGTTGGCCGGGTTGGCGAACTGGTTGATGTAGACGGCGCCGGGCGTTTGCGCGGCGATGCGTTCGGCGACCTCGTGGTAGTAGTCGGGATGGCCCTTGGCGACGTCGGAGCGGGTGGTGACGACCTGCGCGCCCATCGCCCGCAGGAGCATCACCTTCTCGCGGCTCATTTTGTCGGGGACCACCAGCACGCAGCGGTAGCCCTTGAGGGCGGCGACCAGCGCCAGGGCGACGCCGGTGTTGCCCGCGGTGGCCTCCACGATGGTGCCGCCGGGGCGTAGCCGGCCGTCACGCTCGGCGGCCTCCACCATCGAACGGCCGATGCGGTCCTTGATCGACCCGCCGGGGTTCTGGCTCTCGAGCTTGACGTAGAGCGTGCACGGCCCGGTGTCGAAGCGGCCGAGCCGCACGAGCGGGGTGTTGCCGATCAGCTCCAGCACACTCGTGGCCGGGCCGGAAACGCCGGGCAGGAGTTCGGAGCCGCTGTCACGCGCGGTGGTGTCCACGCCCGGATTGTAACGTCCGCGCGGTGCGAGCCAGCCCGGCGTCGGCCGTGACGAGGGCGGGTTGCGGCGGCCGGCTTACCGGACGAGGTCGTCCGAGCCGAGCCAGTCGCGTGCCCCGCCGTCCACCGGACGCAGGCTGAAGAGCCGGCCGAGTTCGGTCGTGGTGCCCGCCGCGGCCGCAGAGAGGTTGGCCACGGCCGAGCCGCCCGCCGTCGGCAGGGAGGCGGCCAGCACGGCCCCGGCTGACGCACCCGCGGACGCGGTGCCGTCGCGTCCGGCCGGGGAACCACGGCTGCCCGCAGGCTCTGCCCGGCCGCCGACCGGGTCGGGACGGGTGGGGGTGACGTCGAGGTAGCGGTAGCCGAAGCGGACCGCGCCCAGCGAGGAGTCGCCCGACTGCCCGCCGCCGAAGTACACGAACGACCGGAAGGCCAGGCTGCTGAACGGGATGACGCGGGTGGGCTTGACCGGCTCGAAGCCGCCGACCGTCTCGGGGTTGATGTAGACGGCGAGCTGTCGCGCGGCGAAGTCGATTTTGAGCACGATCAGGTTGGCGACGCCGACGGTGGGTCCGCGGCCGAGCTGGAAGGTCTGGCTGCCCAGCCGCAGCTGCCAGCCGCTGGAGGCGATCTTGCCCACCTGCAGTGTGGGGGTGGGGAACCATGCGGGGGTGTTGCTGCCCAGCCCGACGAAGACCGAGTCGGTCGTGGCGCGGTCGAGCCGGAGCACGGCCGACATCCACAGCGTCGAGCCGCCGGTGAGGTTGCCCTGGGCGTCGAAAGTGGACTGCGGGAAGGCCGCGGGAGCGAGGGTCCGTGCGGCCGAAGCGCTGGTTCCGGTGAAGCGGACCACCTTGTCGCCGGTGTCGAGGTTGAGGTAGCTCATCAGCGGCGACGCGGCCACGGTGAACAGCGCCGGGTTGTTGTCGCGGTTCACCCAGGGCCCGGCCCAGCCGACGCCGCCGGCGGTGCCCAGCAGCGGGCCGACGGGCGTGGTCGTGAACGTTTCGGCAGCCAGCGGGGTCGGCCCCTGCGGCGTGGTGACCGTCACCGGGGCGCTCGGCTCGGACTCGCCGAACGCGCCCACCGCCACGAGCCGGTAGGCGTAGCTGGTGAGCCCGACGGTGGTGGGGTCCACGTAGGTCGTGGCGGTGGCGGGAAGGGTGGCCAGCGTGGTGAAGGGCCCGCCGGCGGCGGAGCGCTCCAGCCGCAGCGACGTCGTCAGCGGCGGGGCGGCCGCCCACGACAGCTCGACGCGGTTGTACAGCGGGGCCGTCGCGGCCAGCCCGGTGGGCACGGCGGGCACCTGCGGGGTGGTGACGCTGGCGACGTTCGACGGTGCGGTTGAGCCGCCGCCGTTGACCGCGCGGACACGGTAGAAGTAGGTCGTGCCCGGCTGCACGGTGGTGTCGGTGAAGCTGGTGGCGTTGGCGGGGAGCTCGAAGCGGACGAGCCCGGTGGAGAAGGCCGCGTCGGTGGCGCGGTCGATCTCGAAGCCGGTCTCGTCGGCAGAGTTGTCGCTCCACGCGAGGTTGACCTGCCGTGCCAGCGGCGCGACGGCGGTCAGGCCCGTGGGGGCGGCGCTGGGCGGCTGGCCGAAGAGGGCGCCGACGACGGTGACGTCCACGCCGGGCCCGCCCAGACCGTTCCATTCGAAGGGCGCGCCGCCGGCCAGGGGGTTGTTGTTGGCGTCGGTGTTGCCGTAGATGGCGATGCGGAAGATGACGGTGCCGGAGAAGTTCTGCAGGGCGGGGACGCCGGAGAGGTTCACCGTGTACGGGCTGCCGCCGGCGGTGGCGGGCCCGCCGGTGGCGACGACGCCCGCGGACCACGTGGCGCCGCCATCGGTACTCCAGCTCACGCCGGTGGCGCGGAGTGTGCCGTTGTTCGGGTTTTGCCAGTAGGCGTTGTAGTTGAGCGACTGCAGGCTCACGCGCTGTCCCGGCAACGTCGTGACGGAGAAGGTGTTGAACTGGCCCTCGGACAGCGCCCCGGCGAGCGTGGTGGCCCACGGCCGGCCGGTGGGCCTGGTCCACGACGAGAAGGTGTTGTTGACGAAGGTGCTGGTGTTGGGCTGCAGCCCCGGGCCGCGGGTCATCGGCGAGACGGTGAGACGGGCCGTGCTGCTCGTGGCGGGCGCGGAAGCTTCGCCGCCGACGTAGCCGTTGAAGTCCCACGTGATGATCCCGGCCACCTGCCCGTCGGCCAGCGGCAGGACCGACCGCTCGTTGCTGGGCAGCGAGTCGCCGCTGGCGTTGTAGGCGGAGATGGCGAAGTAGTACCGCTGGTTGTTGGTCAGCCCGGTGAGGGAGAACGTGGTGACGTTGCCCACGTCCAGCCGGGTGGTGTAGGTGTTGCTCGCGGTGCCGTAGCGGACGACGTAGCCGGCGGCGCCGGGCACGGCCTGCCAGGTGAGCTTGGCCGAGCCGTCGCCGTCGAGGGCGGAGAGCAGCACCGGCGCTTGCGGTGCCCCCGGCCGGGTGACCGTGAGCTGGGTGACGCTGGCGGCGGCAGCGCCGGTGTTGATGACGCGCAGCGAGTGCTGCCCGCGGGTAAGGAACACGGAGACCGTCAGCGGCGAGCCGGAGGCGCCGGTCGCGACGAACTGGCCGTTGACCGCGAGCGTGAGGGTGGACGTGCCCGTGGAGTCGAGGCGGAGCTCGTAGGTGCCGGTGGCCGGGACGGTGATGGGGAAGTTCAGCCAGCCGCCGCGGGCATTGAGCTGGCCGGTGGTGGCGTTGGCGTTGCTCGTGATCGTGGCCTGCACGGGCCGCAGGACCAGCGGCGCCGACGGGCCGTTGATGGGCTCGGGACGCGGGGCGTTGGCCCGGCCGACCATGCCCTGAATGATCGGATACTGCTGGACGTTGATCAGCCCCTGTTCGGCGAAGAAGTCGGCCCAGCTCGGCCACTGCGCGTAGGTGCCGTGGACGTTCACCACGCCGTTGGCCTCGTGGAAATAGTCCATGAAGATGCCCTGCACGTCGGCGGTGCGGCTGTCGCGGTACTTGGCGATGAGTTGCAGCGGCGAGCCGCCGTCGTCGCCGCCGAGCGACCATCCGCCTTCGTAGGCGACGTAACGGAGGCCGTAGGCGTTGGCCCAGTGGGCCTGGACGTTCATCGACTCGCGGATCTGCGTGCCCGCGGGCTGGCCGGTGGCTTCGCCGCCGCCGGGCATGCCGTCTTCGAAGATGCGGTCCACGTGGGTGACGCGGAGGTCTTCGATGAAGGCGGTGTGCACGCGGCCCGGCTCGGGGCTGGTGATGTCGCCCATGCCGCGGATGGTGATCCGTCGGGTCTGCCCCGGGGTGACGGTGAACGTGCGCGAGTAGTAGTACTCGGAGTTGGTCCAGAAGACGTTGCGGGCCTGCCAAGCGGGAATGGCGTTGGTGCCGCTGGGCAGCCCGGGGATGAACTGCACCGGCGGGGTGATGCCGTTGCCCTGGCTGAAGGTGCGCGCGGTGATGTCCACGCCGTCCACCAAGATGCGGAGGTTCTGCTCGTCGGCGCGGGTGCCGGTCCAGCGGTTGTGGGCCTTGAACGCGACGGCGAAGACGTTGCTGGTGAAGGTCGTGGGGAAGGTGACGTCGAAGCTGATTTCTGAGCCCGGCCCGGAGAGGAAGCCCATCTGCTGGCCGTTGAACGGGGTGGGGATGTCGTCGCCGCTGCCGCCGTCGCGGGCGATGCCGGCGTTGCCGGTGAAGATGTAGCCCGTGCCCGACGGGCTGACCGTGTAGCCGACCGGGACGGCCACGTTGTCGAAGCCGGCGTTGGGGTTGAGGTCCGTCAGACCGTTGCCGTTGACCGAGCCGTAGTAAGTCGCCCCGCCGCCGCCGTAGAGCCACCACGAGATCGGCTTGGGGTCGGGGACGCGGGCGATGCCGTCGCCGTTGTTGAAGTAGCGTTCGGCCCACGTCAGCGGGATGGACGCCGTCCCGTTGAAGTTGCCGTACTGCCACTCGTAGATGGGGCGGATGCGCGGCTCGTCGGAGGTGCCCGGCAGGGCGTCGTTGCCCCAGACGGCGCGGAAGATGTCGGAGATCTGCATCGTGCGGTGCAGCGCCTTGCGCAGCCGCCACGTGGGCATCGACGTGTAGTTGCCGTTGGAGTCCTGCGTCGTGGGCAGGTTGTCGAAGTTGATCGCCGCGAAGTTGGCGTTGTTCGCCAGCACGTCCTGTTCGACGAGCTTGTTGAGGTTGCCGAAGTCGGTGAAGAAGACGCTGGCGAAGTTCCACAGCTCGTTGCCCAGCTCGAGGTACACCCGCAGGTTGGGGTTGAGGGGCGGGTGATACGGGTTGGGCACGTCGGTGGTGTAGACGTTGCCGGACTGGTCGGAGCCGTAGCGCAGGAGCTGGGCGAGCTTGTAGATGTAGCTGTTGACGTCGGCGGGCGTCTCGCCGCTGGCCGGCACGGGCACCGAGAGCATCAGGTCGGTGCCGGTCTCGTTGGCCAGCATGATGATGTACTCCCACGCCGGGCCGTTGCGCGAGCGTTCGCCGATGCCGAACTTCGGCTCGGAGAACGTGCCGCCGTTGTGGTTGAAGTAGGTCGGCGGCGTGCGCTCCGACCAGTCGCGCTGCTGGTTGGCCACGAGCTGGTGCCGCAGGATGGTGAACGGGCGGGCGGCGTCGATGAACTGCGGGATGAAGATCGGCCCGCCGGTCAGCGGGTAGCTGGTCATCGCGTCCACGCCCACCGGCCGCATCAGCTTGAGGTTGGTGATGCCGTCGTTGTCGGGCTGCCCGTCGGGGCCGAAGTCGCCGTCGCGGTCGGTGTTGCGGAACGAAAGGAACGTGGCGTTGATGTTGTTGTCCACCAGCCGGAACGACCCGGTGGTGACGTTGGTCGCGGGGTTGTACGTCCAGGTCAGCCCGGTCATGTTGCCGAACTGACCCATCGTCGCCCGGCCGTTGAAGGAGAACGTCACCAGCCCGCGCATCAGCGGGTCCACCCCCAGACCCTGCTGCAGCGACTCCTGCACGACGTACGCCGCGTTGCCCATCGGCCAGCCGTTGGCGTCCATCGGCGGCGCGGGGTTGCCGTCCACGCCCTCCCACGTGTTCCGCGCCCCCATCACCAGGTCCACGAAGCCGTCACGCCAGTCGGGGTTGTTCAGCCCCGTCTGGATGACCGGGTCGATCGTCTCCTCCGGCGTGCTGGGGCTCGACCACCGCAGCCGAACCGTCGACGCCCCGGTCCCCTCGGCATACTCGAGCCGCAGCTCGTACCGCTGCCCGGCCGTCATCGCGAACGTCGCGGTGCGGGTCGTCAGCGGCTGGCCCAGCACGAACGCATCGATGAGCGTCGTCCATCCCCCCCCACCGCCGCCACCCGACGGCTCAGGACGAATCAGCAGCCGCACGGCGTCATCGGCGATGACCTTGAACGTGTAGGTCTCGCTGAACCGCGGAATGACCACCCCCGACCAGCGGACCGAGTAGTTGTCTGTCCCCACATCGCGGAAGCCCGGCGACCTCGACCCGCCCGGCGACCGCGTCGTCCCCCAGTCGAAATCCACCCGGACGTCGCGCCGCGTGAACGCGGGCGACCCCGAAAGCGTGGGGTTGGCGAAGTACTCCGCCGTCAGACCCGCGTCGGCAAAACCGCCCCCGACCGCCGCCGACACGCTCACCGCCAGCAGCCGCCGTGCTTCCAGCTGCTCCACCCTCGCCAACCCACGTTCTGCACGCCCCGCCACCGACTTCGCCACCCGCTCCACCACCCGACGCGCCGCCCGACGACCTGCCTGCATGCGACCTCCCTGACCCATTACCAGTCCTCAGGACTTATGCCCCTGCCTCCCGGGCCGTGCAACGTTTCAGAGCGTCGGATTTCGGCGAACCCTCGCCGCAAAAGAGATAGTTTCTAGACCAAATGCGGTCGTTCCGTGGAGGATTCCGCAAACGAGGCCACCAGGTCGGCCCCGTCCGATAAGCTGGGCAAACTGCAGGTCGTTCCCGTCCGCCCGCTCACTCTCTCCCCAGCACGCACCCCCTCCCCCCCCCCACGCTCCCCGATTCCCCTGCGGTCGAACACAGGTCGGGCACGCGCAAGGCGCTCTCGCTGGCTCGGCCGGCGGTTCAGGGGGCCGCGAAGACGCGCACGCCCGCCGAAGGCGATGGATCGCTCAGTCCCCACGCCTCGAGCCGGTAAGCCGAGCCGGGCGGCTGCGGCGACGGGGCCGCCTCCCACGTCCAGGGGATGGGCAGCCCGTCCCGGTGCCACGGCCCGAGCCGATTCCGGAGCACTCCACGCAAGTCCAGCCGCAGCGTGTAGCGGCCGGCCGCGAACGGCCCGTCCAGCTCGACGGCGGCGGGCCTATCCGTTGCCCAGACCACCGGCGTGACGGGTTTTCCCGGTGGCCCATCGCTCACCAGCTCGACCCCCACGGCCGACCCCGTCCACCCCGGCACTTCCACGCGTAAGCGTGCAACCTCGGCCGACAGGGTCACCGGGAGCTCGGCCACCACGCCGCGGTCGAGAAACGGAAGCCCCTGCCGGCACAGGTCGCCCGGTTGCAGCGCGGTCGGCGGGCCGAGCACGAACCCGCTCTCGCCCGGCCGGGCCGCAAACTCCCCCAGGACGTACGCCGGGACGACCTCGCAGAGGGGGTGCATCCGCGCGGCGTGGACGGCGAGCGTGTTGACGCCGGTTCGTGCGGCATGACCGGCGGGGGTGCAGCGAGTCTCTTCGTCGAACCACACCTCGCCGTTGACGGCGTCCAGCACGACGCCGTTGAGCCGCACGTCGTACAGCCCGGGCCGCTCGACCGCGACGGCCAGCGTGGAGAGGTCCACCCCCGGCTCGACGACAAAGCGGTAGGTGAGCGTGAAGCCCGACGGTTCGGGGAACGGGCTGTCAAGGTACGTCCGGCGGTATTGGATGGCCCATCGCCAGGGATTCTGGTCGTGGCCGTGGTCGTGCCACACGGCGGCGTCGGCGCGGATGCACGGCACGGACGTGAGCTGGGTGCCGCCAGCGCTGTGCAGGTCTACGTAGTCGAGCACGAGCAGGTTGGGCGTGGTGCGGCGGAGCCGCACAGGCCCGATGTCCACCGGCTGCCATGACGGCCGGGACACGGCCGCGGGCACGGGCGTGACGCCGACGGTCATGCCGGAGTCGCCGGCCACGAGCAGCAGGTGTCCCCGCGGCGGGAGCGTGCGCGTGAGTCGGCAGCGGTTGTGTCCGGCCGACTCGCCGACGGGCAGGGCGGTGCCGCGGTCCGTGTCCAGCTCCAGCAGGACGCTGGCGGCGACGAGCAGCTCCAGCTCGGCGGGGACGTCGTACGGGTTGGCCAGGAAGTGCACGGTCGCGGCGGAGGTCGCGTCCGTCGGCGACGACGCGGTGGCGGGCGGCGACGCGGCATCGCCGGCCAGCCGTCGCTGCAGGTGCAACACGGTCTCGGGCAACTTGCCGGATGCGGTGTCGAGCCGGGGGGGGAACCGGTGTCGCAATTCCTCCACGAGCGTCTGCGGCGTGTACACGATGGACGGGCCGTCGCCGCCCCAGCCCACACGCTCCGCCTCGGGCACGGGCCGACCGGCGAGGTAGCGGGGCCGGTCGCACATCGCCAGCACGCGGCCGGCGGGCAGTCGGTGCAGCAGCTCGAGGGTCGAAGGCAGCGCGTTTTCCATGCCCGCCGGGATCACCACCGCGTCGTACCGGGCGTGCCCCACGTCCAGCGCCCCGCCGACCACCCGGCCGAGGTCGCGCAGCACCAGCTCGTCGCCGAGGTCGAAGTCGATCAGGTGGGCGTGGAGCGTGCGGACCAGCTCGCACTGGCTCCGGCGGAGCGACTCCAGCTTGTCTTTCGAGCCGCCGGCATCGGCCTCCGGCGGCACGTGGTGCAGCCACGCCGTGGTCGTGGGCATGAGCACCAGCACGCGGGCGTCGGGGCGTCCGGCCACCAGGGCCGTCTGCACCCGGGCCACGTGGTCGGCCTGCCGGCGGTAGGCCTCGAACCACGGCGAGTGGGGCGAGATCGTCTGCGGCCAGTCGTAGCGGCGGGCCCCGGTGAGCGTCTGGTGGGCGAGGTGGGGGTTGACGAGGTTGACGCCGCACGCGAGGGCGAAGTCTTCGCAGGCCTTCATCTCGCGGGGGCCGTAGCCGTATCCGCCCCCGCCGCACGTCTCGCACAGCGTGCGCTCGGCGCCGATCTGCCGAGCCACCGAGCGCAGCTCGATCAGGTTGAGCATCCAGATGGCGTTGTCCGCCGGCGGCTTCTTCGGGTCGAACTGGAAACCCAGCAGGTCGTTCCCGGGGACGTGCATGTACCGCAGCAGCGACATGGCCGACGGGTGGCTGCGGGGGCTGGGCCACTCGTGTTCCATGAAGTGCCCGGTCCACGCGACGCCGAGCCGCTCGCACGCCTGCCGCATCGGCCGGGCGAAGTTCTCCTCCAGCAACCGCTGCACGGTCATCTGGTAGTCGAAGCGGACGGCCCGCCCGGCGTCGGTGTCCTCCACGAGGCCGGCGAGGTGCTGCATCAGGTCGTAGCCGTGTTCGCGGCGGAACTCGGCCAGCAGGAACCGCGACATCGCCCAACCGCCCCGCGGACGCAGCATCGGCTCGTCGGAGAAGCTGTAGCGGCAGGTGGTGCCGAGGTGATGCCCGCCGCAGGCGGCATACCGGCGGTAGGTCATGTCGATGAAGGCCCGGGCGGTACGGGGGTGGGTGAGGTCCACGTAGGGGAAGCCGCCCTGCCAGAGCGCGCCAGTGTCTTTCACCAGCGAGAGCGTGAGCACCACGCCACCGCCGGCGGCGACCTCCTCCGCTTTCGACGGCTCGACGGGCGTGAGGCGGCCCGTGGCGGGGTCCGATACGAAGGTGCCCCACCGCTCGCCCTCCGTGCGCACGCCGCCGCCCCGGTGCACGCGCGGCACCAGCGACGTCGCCACCGTGAGCGGGTCGGCCGCGGGGACGTGCCCGCCGGCGAACCCCGCGGGGTAGCTGTTCTCGTCGTAGATGTGGCACAGCAGGCCCAGCCGCTGGGCCTCGTCGGCCGCGAAGCGCCACAGCGAAAACCATTCGTCGGAGAGATACTCGGTGACCAGCCCAGGCCGGGGGTGGATGAACACGCCGCCGACGCCCAGCTCACGGAACTCGCGCATGGCGCGGGCGATGTACGACCGCGTGACCGTGCCGTTCCAGACCATGAACACCTGCGGCCGGTACTCGGCCGGCGGTGCGGCAAAGCGTCGCAGAAGTTCGGTGAGGTCGGCTTGGGCCGGCGCGGCGGTCGTGGTCATGTCGGCGTGCACGATAGCGGACGGGTTGCCGGCCGGCGAAGGCCGCCCCGCACAGGCGTTGCGGGGCGACGTCGCCAAGGCGGGCGAGCGGCCGGCGGAAGCCGGAGCGGTCTTTTCCCCCCGCCGCGTCGCGGCCATACTCCGCACCCGGCGACGGCCCAGGCCGCCGGTACGGCCGCCGTCCCGCCCGCTTGCAGGAGTCACCGCCCATGCGCTACGGCCACTTCGACGACGCCGCCCGCGAGTACGTCATCACCCGCCCGGACACCCCGCGTCCGTGGTCGAACTACCTCGGCTCGACCACCTACGGCGCCATCATCACCAACCACGCCGGGGGCTACTCGTTTTATCAGTCGGGCGCGACGGGCCGTTTCCTCCGGCTGCGGTTCAACGCCGTGCCGCTCGACCAGCCGGGCCGCTACTTCTACCTGCGCGACGCCGAGACAGGCGACTTCTGGTCGGCCTCGTGGCAGCCCGTGGGCAAGCCGCTGGACCAGTACCGCTCGGTGTGCCGGCACGGCACGGCCTACACCGTGATCAGCTCGGAATACGCCGGCATCGAGACCGAGAGCACCTATTTCGTCCCGGTGGGGGCGACTTTCGAATACTGGCGACTCAAGGTGACCAACACGTCCGGGAGGAAGCGCAAGCTGGGGGTGTTCACCTACTGCGAGTTCGCCACGGAGTTTTCCACGCAGCAGGACCTGGTGAACCTGCAGTACACGCTGTTCATCGTGCAGGCGAAGCTGGAGGGGAACCTGCTGCGCGTGGCCAGCAACGACCACCCCGGCGTCACCCATCCGCCGGCCGGTGAGCGGTCGCACCGGTGCTGGATGGCGCTGGTCGGCGCTCCCATCGCCGCGTACGACGCCGCGCGCGACGCGTTCATCGGCGTCTACGGCAGCTACGCCCGTCCCGACGCGCTGGTGCGGGGCCGGCTCAGCAACACGCCGGCCTTCGGCGACACGGCCTGCGGCGGGCTGCAGGTGGACCTCGAGCTGGACCCGGGCGAGAGCCGCGAGCTGCTCGTGCTGGTGGGCATCGGCGACGCGCGTGTCGAGGGCAAGGCCACCCTCGAGTCGTACGGCACGCTCGAGGCCGCCACGGCCGAGCTCGCCCGCCTCAAGCACCACTGGCACTCCAAACTCGGCGCGGTGACCTGCCAGACGCCCGACGAGAACTTCGACCACATGGTCAACGTCTGGAACGCGTACAACAGCCTGATCACGTTCTCGTGGTCGCGTGCGGCGTCGCTGGTCTACAACGGCGAACGCGACGGGCTGGGCTTCCGCGACTCCGTGCAGGACCTGCTCGGGGTCATGCCCATGATCACCGACGAAGCCAAAGCCCGGCTCGAGCTCATGCTCACCGGTCAGCTCGCTCACGGCGGGGCGATGCCCATCGTCAAGCCCTTCTCCCACCGCCCCGGCCACGAGAAGGGCCCCCCGGAGGAAAACCTCCGCTCGGACGACTGCCTGTGGTTCTTCAATGCGGTGCCGGAGTACGTCGCCGAAACCGGCGATCTGGACTTCTACCACAAGGTGCTCCCCTTCGCCGACCACGGGGAAGCGACCGTCCTGGGGCACCTGCGACGGGCGCTGGAGTTCAACCTCACCCGCACCGGCCGCCACGGCCTGCCGTGCGGCCTCGAGGCCGACTGGAACGACTGTCTGCGTCTGGGCTACCACGGCGAGTCGGTGTTCGTCGCCTTTCAGGTGAGGCTGGGCCTCACCCGCTATGCCGAAGCCGCCGCCCGGCTGGGGCTGCCCGACGAGGCCGCGTGGGCGACGGAGCAGCGCCGGCAGCTCGACGAAAAGATCCAGCGGGTGTGCTGGGACGGCGACCGCTTCATCTGGGCCATCGGCGAGGACGGCACCGTCTATGGCAAACGCGACGCCGCCGAGGGGCGCATCTACCTCAACACCCAGGTGTGGGCGATCCTCTCCGGGGCGGCGACGCCCGAGCAGGCCCGCACCGCCATGGCCACCGTCGCCCGCGAGCTCAAGACCGACGCCGGCGTCATGCTCTGCGCGCCACCGTTCGTCCACACGTCCGTCAAGGTCATGCGGGCGGTGCTGTTCAACCCCGGCATCAAGGAAAACGCCGGCATCTTCAACCACACCCAGGCGTGGGTCGTCATCGCCGACACCCTGCTCGGCGACGGCGACGCAGCCTGGGCCGATTTCCGCGCATACATGCCCGCGGCGTGGAACGACCGCGCCGACATCCGCCAGATCGAACCCTACACCTTCGGGCAGACCACCTACTCCCCCTTCTCGCCGCGTTTCGGCGTCTCCCGCGTGCCGTGGCTCTCCGGCACCGTGTCGTGGAGCTACTACACCGCGGTGCAGTACCTGCTGGGCTTCAAACCCGACCTCGACGGCCTGCGCATCGACCCGTGCATCCCGCGGGCGTGGAGCGGCTTCACGGCCACCCGCCGCTTCCGCGGCAAGACCGTGCGACTGACGGTCAACAACCCCCACGGCGTGTGCAAGGGCGTCAAACGGCTCACCCTCGACGGACACGACCTGCCCGACAACCTGCTCCCGGCCGAGCGGCTGCGCGACGGGTCGGTCGCGGTGG
The DNA here is from genome assembly GCA_046299715.1 of Tepidisphaerales bacterium. Classification (GTDB taxonomy): domain Bacteria; phylum Planctomycetota; class Phycisphaerae; order Tepidisphaerales; family Tepidisphaeraceae; genus JBBRUM01. The sequence goes on from JBKBHU010000021.1 coordinate 28,189, forward strand.
CCGAGCTGGGCTGACCCGCCCTCGCTCCCGTCCGGCCGGACGGCCCTGCCACATCACGATGGCGCGCTAGGCGTTGTCCATCGGCCGCGTCTGCACGCTCCCGTCGGGCCCGCGTGTGAGCAGCTCGACCTGCCGCTCGGCGTCGGTGAGCACCTTCCGGCAGTGCTGAATCAGCAGCGTGCCACGCCGGTACCTCGCCAGCGACTGCTCCAGCGAGATGTCGCCGCGTTCGAGCTCGGCGAGGATCTTCTCCAGCTCGTCCATGGCCGCCTCGAACGACGCCGGCGGCGCGTCGGCCGGCTGGGGGGCGGCGGAGGCATTCGCGGGGTCTGGACGGGCGGCGGAACCGGCGGCACTCATGACCGCATCGTACGCCCCGGACGCCGCTGAGGCCCCGCACCACGTACGCCGCGGGCGGGCTCTAGCGGCCGCTCGCCTTACGGCTCGGCCAGCGGTTTTGCGTCGGCCGCGGCCGGTTCGTAGGCTGAGGGACATGGGGCTCGCCCAGGCCGCCGAGTTCACATCGATCCTGCTGGCTTCGCTGGTGCTGCTGGTGCTGTGCCTCGGCGGCTTCTGGGCGGTGGTCATGCTGCGTCGCAAGCTCAAGGAAGACGATTCGCCCGCGAAGGTGGCCGGCGGGTTCACGCTCGACGACCTGCGGACCTTGCTCGCCGAAGGCAAAATGACGCAAGAAGAGTTCGACCGCGCCAAGCACCAGATCATCACCGCCATGAAGGCCCGGCAGGCGCAGGCGGTGCTGCAGAAGCAGGCGGAGGAGGCCAAAGCGCGGGTTCGTGGCGGCGACGGTCGAGACGGCGGGGACGACCGCGGCGGGAGCGACCGTGGCGGGGACGACGGCGGCGCCGCGGTGCGAGAGCCGGGCGATTCGACGCCGCCGCCCCGCAGCACACCGCCCCGCAGCACACCGCCCCCCACCACACCGCCCCGCAGGCCGCCCGCCGGCGGGGGGCATCACCATCAGCCGCCGTTGTGACCGGCCACGACCGCCGCATCGCCGGGGTACGGCTCAGGTTGACCCCTCGCCGCGCGTCCGAGCGACTGACCAGCGCCTGTCAGTGAGCCCCTGTGAACGGGCCATGGGTGGGTCGCCGCGAAGCCACGGCGGGCGGGCCTTCGCATTCGTCGCGCGGCACCCGCCGTGGCGACCTGAACGACGTCTCAAACTTTCTGAAGCGTTGGGTTTGCACGCACGCGGTGCGTACTGTCCCGGATTAGAGCCGATGCCGGCGTGACGCGCGTGACACGACGACCGTCGGGGGTCGCGGGCGGCCGACGGCCGAGGCGTTACGCGGCGGGTCCGAGCGGAGCGGGCCGGTCGTCGACGGAATGGGCGGTATGACACTGCACGCGGTCTGGACTTCCAGCGGGCTCCATGTCTGGGGAGACGTATCGGCCACGCCGGGCGATGACGGCTGGCCGGGTGGCGCGGATGCGTGGGGCGCGCAGGCGTCCGCGGGGCACGACCCCGCCGCGGGCAGCGTTTCCGGCAACGGGCGAGGCGCTTCCGCAGCGGGCGCGGCCGTCGCCGGTATCGCGGACCACCCCGCCGCCTGCTCGCACGATGCGCTGCGCGACGCCGTCGGCGAGCTCACCGGCGACGGGCTGCTGGCCAGCAGCGCCCAGCCGACGTCGCTCGAGCTGTTCCTGCCGCACGACACCCGGGGCCCGGTGGTGTACGGGCACGACCCGGTGGGGCCGACTTATCTGGCCGCGGTGCGCGTGCCGGCGCTGCGGTTCACCGCGGCCCAGGTGGCCGACCTGCTGTCGCGGCTGGGCGAGGATGACTACCTGCCCACACGCGCTTCGTTTACGCGTCGCGGGAGTGACGAGCTGACCAACCCGGACCTGGCCGGTCCGTCGCTGAGCTACTTCGCCCGGCTGTACCGCTATGTGGTGCACCGGATCGGGCTCAAGCAGTTCTACCCGGACCTCGACCAGATCCGCGCCGGGATGTTTGTGGGGGTGTGGCGGCTGCTGACCCACGAGCCGGCGGAGCAGGAGCGGCTCAGCCGCTTCGCGGCGACGATGCCGCCGGTGGTGAGGGCGGCGGTGGAGCGGGGGGGCGGGGCGGGGGGCGGCCGGTCGGGGGCGGAGGCCGCGTCATCGCTCAGCGAAGCGGCCGACCCGGCCCGCATCGTCGAAGCGTTCCTCTCGACCGTGGCCGACGCGTTCATCCGCCGGGCCGTTTCGACCGACCCGTTTTTCACGCGTGTGCACACGCTCGCCAGTGCCCCCGGCGCCGGCGGCGACGTGCGTTTTCTCTCGGCCCTGCTCGGCTCCGACCCGGCGCTCCGCGGCGGCACGCCGGAAGCCAACCAGCTGCTGTGCGATGAGGTGCACCGCTGGGTGCAGAAGCTCGACCGCGGCCGCTCGGCCGACCCGTGGAAGCTGGTGTTCTCGCTGCGCGAGCCGTCGTTGCCCGACGACTTCGACGAAGACACCGACGCCACCGACGGCGGCGACCTGGTCTGGCGTTTGGTGCTGCAGCTCCGCTCGCCCGGCGACGACGGCCTGCTGGTGGACGCCGAGAGCCTCTGGGACACGACCATCGACCCGACCGGGCTGTTCGGCCGGGGCGTGGCCGAACGCAAGGCCCAGCTCACCGCCGACCTGCAGAAGGCGGCGGAGGTGTGCCCGTTGCTCCAGCCTCTGGCGAGGTCGCCCACGCCGTCGGTCCTCGAGTTGAGCACGTTGGACGCTCACGCGTTCATCCGCAACGGGGCCGGCGACCTGCGGGCGGCGGGTTTCGGCGTCGAGCTGCCCGAGTGGGCCGACCGCCGTGAACGCGGGCTGGGGCTGATGCTCACGGTCAGTCCGTTCGACGACGTCGACGCCGACGGCGACGACGACCTCTACACCGATGAAGAGCTGGCGCTGGTGGGCATCCGCAAGGGGCGCGGGCGGCCGGGCGCGGCGGAGGTGCCTTCGGGGCAGTTCGGGCTCGAGTCGCTCCTGGAGTTCGACTGGCAGATCGCCGTCGGCAACCTGCGTCTGACGCCGGAGGAGTTCAAGGCGCTGGCCCAGCGCGGCAGCCCGCTGGTGCGCTACCGCGGCCAGTGGCTGCAGATCGACCCGGACGCGTCGGCCCGTGCCGGGGAGTTCCTCGCCCGCTCGGGCAAGGGCCGGATGACCCTCGCCCAGGCGCTGCGCACGGCCTACGGCATCGCCGGCGAAGACACCGGACTGCCGATCATCGGGCTGACCGGCAAAGGCTGGATCGACGACCTGCTCTCGCAGACGCCGGCGGTCAAGCTCGGCGGCGTCCGGCAGCCGCCCACCTTCGCCGGCACGCTGCGGCCGTACCAGCTCCGCGGGCTGGAGTGGATGTGCTTCCTCGACCGACTGGGGTTGGGCGGGTGCCTTGCCGACGACATGGGGCTGGGCAAGACGGTGCAGCTCATTTCGCTGCTGCTGGCCGAACGCAGCCCGCCGGTAGAACCGGCCGCGGCGAGCGGGACCGACACACCTCAGGCCCCCGAAGCCACCGGGCCGACGGGGCCGGCATCGCCCCGCGCGCCCGGGCCGACGCTGCTGTTCGCCCCGACCTCGGTCGTCGGCAACTGGGTGAAGGAGCTGCAGCGGTTTGCGCCCACGCTCAAGGTGCTGCTGCACCACGGCCCGGACCGCAAATCCGGTGATGCGTTTGTCGAGGCCGCCGAGGCCAGCGACGTGGTGATCACGTCCTACGCGCTGGCGCACCGCGACATCGAGTCGCTGCGTCGGCCGAAATGGCACCGGCTGGCGCTGGACGAAGCGCAGAAGATCAAGAACCCGTCGGCCGCCGCCACGGTGGCGATCCGCTCGATTCGCGCCCCGCGCCGCATCGCCCTCACCGGCACGCCGATCGAAAACCACCTCTCCGAGCTGTGGAGCATCATGGAGCTGCTCAACCCGGGGCTCCTGGGCTCGGCGGCGGACTTCCGCGAACGCTTTGCCGTGCCGATCGAGAAGCTCGGCGACAAGGACAAAGCGCAGCAGCTCCGGCGGATGATCCAGCCGTTCGTCCTGCGTCGGACCAAGAACGACCCGGCCGTCGCCGGCGACCTGCCCGAGAAGATGGAGATGAAGGTGTACTGCAACCTCTCCGCCGAGCAGGCCGCGCTGTACGAGCGGATCACGGCCGAGATGCTCGGGCAGATCGACACCGCCACCGGCATCCGCCGACGCGGGCTGATCCTGGCCGCGCTCACCCGACTCAAGCAGGTGTGCGACCACCCGGTGCTGCTGGAGAACGACCCGGCCGCCCCGCCGGACACCGCCAGCCTCGACCGCCGCTCGGGCAAGTGCGAGCGACTGCTGGAAATGCTGGAGGAAGTGCTGCAGGAAGGGGATGCGGCGCTGGTCTTCACCCAGTACCGCGAAATGGGCCACCTGCTCGAGCGGATGATCCAGGACCGCCTGCAAACGCCTGTGCAGTTCCTCCACGGCGGCACCTCCGCCCGCCAGCGCGATGCGATGATCGAACGTTTTCAGGACCCGGCCGGCGGCGTGCGCATCTTCATCCTCTCGCTCCGGGCCGGCGGGCTCGGCCTCAACCTCACCGCCGCCAATCACGTCTTCCACTTCGACCGATGGTGGAATCCGGCGGTCGAACAGCAGGCCACCGACCGCGCCCACCGCATCGGCCAGACCCGTAAGGTCCAGGTGCACCAGTTCATCTGCGTCGGCACCCTCGAAGAACGCATTGACAAGCTGCTGACGGATAAACTGTTGCTGGCCGATCAGGTGGTCGGCTCCGGCGACGAGTGGCTCACCGACCTGTCGACCGAGCAGTTGCGGCAGTACCTCTCGCTCGGTCGCGACGCGGTGGGCGACTTCTGACGCCGCACGACCCACGGCCGGACGGCCGATTTCCCCTTTTGCGAGGCCACCGCGTTGGACACCGTCAAACGGCCCCCGACCGAACGCAACGCCGCCCGACCGGCCGACGCGCCACGTCCGCCCGACGACCTGCCCACCGACCCGGCCCGCTTCTTCCGCGCCGCCGCGCCGCCCCCGCCGACGCATCCGCCCGCGTCGCCCGCCAACGGGCCACGTCCGGGCCTGCCTTTTCTGAGCAACCCGTCCGCCGCGCACGCACCGGGGCCTTCCGGCCACGGGTCCGACCCCTGCGACGCCCCCGTCTCCGCTCTCGACCGGCTTGGGGCTTCGCCGTTGCCGAAAACCGGGTTTCCGTTTATTGGATTCCTGGCCGGCGTGTACGAGCATGTGGCCGCGGTGGCCCGGGGCGAGCCGCCCAAGGACGAGCCGTAAAGTCGCCGCCGTCTCGACGTGCAGGTGCTGCCATGTCTGAGCACGCGTCGCGATCGCAACAGGGCAGGTTGTCGGCCGCCATTGTGGTCGGCGTGCTGGCCGTGGTGCTGCTGGTGGTGGTCGCGGCCGTCGGGGTGAAAAGCGTCGCCCCGCCGGCACCAGCCGCGGCCGAGAGCGCCGGCCGGCAGGGCGGCACGGAGGCGCGTGATGCGCTGCGCGACGCCGCCGTCGCCTACAGCCTCGGCGACCTTGCCGCAGCGCGTGCAGCCCTCGCCCGCCGACCGCCAGGCGCCCAAGATGAACCGTTGACGGCCGCCCTCGAGCTGGCCATCCGACGCGAGGCCGAGCGCCAGTCGGCCGCCCGCGACCCGCTGTCTGCCCGGCCGAACGCGGGCCGCGAGCCCGCACCCCCTTCGGCCGGCCCGCCGGCGGCGACGACGCCCCTCACGCCCACCCCGGCGACGCGTTCGGCCCTGCCGCCGCCAGCCCCCGCGCCAGCACCGCCGGCCATCTCCCCCCCGCAGGCCGACCGGCAGCTTCCTGCCCCGCCGTCGGCCGACGAACGGGAGGCGGTGCGGCGACAGGTCGCCGAGCTTGACGAACTGGCTCGCTCGGGCGACTTCGACCTGCTCAAGCGACACCCGCTGGTGCAGGCGGCTTTCGTGGAAGCACGCAAGCGGGTCGAGGCGGAACTCGGCGTCGCCGACGCGTCGAGTCTGGCGTTTCCCGACCCCCTCACGACCGCGGAGGTGTTCGTGCGTTTTGACGACGGCGTGCTGACCATCCGCGGGCTGGTGGACCAGTGGAACGTGGCCCGTCGGCCGGTACGGATGCTCTACCTCACCCGACTCCGCCCGCTCGGCCCTGAACGGTTCGAGCACCTCGGCACGACGATTCTGCGATAGCCGGCCCGCGACCGCGGACGCGTCGCGTGGCCCGAGGTGGCGGTCACTATTCCCCGGGGATGTAGCTGATCACGCCCTCGAACGGGCTGGACGCGCTGGCGTAGCGCTTTTTCGGCATGCGGCCGGCGAGGTAAGCCAGACGGCCGGCCTCCAGCCCATGTCGCATGGCCGCGGCCATCCGAACGGGGTCTTTGGCATGCGCGATGCCCGTGTTCAGCAGGACGCCGTCGCTGCCGAGCTCCATGGCGATGGTGACGTCGCTGGCCGTGCCCACGCCGGCATCCACGATGACGGGATAGCTCGGGTCGCCCTCTTTGAGCAGCTCGAGGCACAGGGAGATGTTGAGCGGGTTGAGCACGCCCTGTCCGCTGCCGATGGGACTGCCGGCGGGCATGACGCTGGCGGCCCCGGCTTCTTTGATGCGCACCGCGCTGCGGGGATCGTCGCTGGTGTACGCCAGCACGGTGAACCCCTCTTTGACCAGCTCGCGCGTGGCTTCGATGGTGCCGACGGGGTCGGGCAGCAGCGTCTTGCGGTCGCCCAGCACTTCGATCTTCACCCACCCGGCGCCGGGGTTCTTCTGTTTCTCAAGCAGCTCGCGCCCCAGCAGCGCCACACGGACGGCATCCTCGGCCGAGAAGCACCCGGCCGTGTTGGGCAGGATGACATACTTCGAGAGGTCGAGGTAATCCAGCAGCGAACGGCCCTGGCTGTCCAGCAGGCGCTCGCGTCGAACCGCCACCGTCACCACCTCACAGCCCGACGCCGCCAGCGCCTGCTGCATCAGTTCGTAGCTGGCGTATTTGCCCGTGCCGACGAACAGGCGGTTGCGGACGGTGAACGGGCCGATGCGAAGCGGCGGGTCCTCGAAGGCGGCAGGCGAGAGGGTCGGGGCAGCACTGGACATACGGCCGGGATGATATGACGCCGTGCACGAGCGAGGCGGTCCCGTGCCCGTTCAACCGCCGCCGACGAACGTGACGATTTCGACCGCGTCGCCGTCGCGAAGCACCCGGTCATAGCCGCCCGCGCTGCTGCGCACCAGCCGCCGGTTGACCTCCACGGCCACGCGGTCGGGGTTGAGCTGCCGCCGCCGCAGCAGCTCGGCGATGGTGGTGCCTTCGGGCAGTTCGACCGGCTCGCCGTTGACCGTGACCTTCACCGCGGTGCTCCTGTGGCCGGAGACGCCCCCGGCTGCCCCGTGACGGCGGTGTTGAGCTGCCCCCGCCGCAAAGCCTCCCGGAACACCGCCCGGACCGGCTCGCGTCGGATGCTCAGCCCGCCGTCGTTCTCCAGTGTCAGCGTATAGACCACCTCCGGCCGGACCGGCTCCCAGATGCCCTGCCCGACCAGCGCGCGCACGCCGCGGGCCTTGCGGGCCGACTCGTCGTACGCCAGCGTCCAGAAGTCGCGCCACAGCTGCATCTCGAAGTCGGTGACCTTCGGGTCGGCCCCACGGTAGATCGCCGGGATCTCGCCCGGCGGGTCGATGGGCATCCCCTGCTCGGGCGGCGTGGCGTCGCCGTAGATGCGGGTGAACAGCGCGATGCTCACGCCCCGCAGCGGGTCGCCCTGCTTCACCAGCTCGTCGTCGAACTTGATCACCATCGCATCGACATGCGCGGTCTCGCCCCGCACGACCACCGTCTTGGGCGGAAGCGGCTGGCCGTCGCGGCCGTACTCGACGAACACCAGCGTGGACACCTTCACGCCGTCCACCACCTGCTGGTCCACCACCAGCATCTCCGCCACGCGCCGCTCGCCGGTGAGCCGGGAGACAATCTCCTCGAGCTGCTTCTTCTCCGCCTCAAGCCGGCGGATCTTCTGGCTGGTCGAGACCTGGTCGTAGTAGAGGTACACGCCCACCGCGCCGGCCGCGAGCACGGCCGTGAGGAACAGCAGTTTGACGAGGGTCTGGAGCATGGGGCTGCCGTTGCGGTGGAATCGGGGCCGGCTTCGGGGCGACGAGAGTCCGGCGGGATGCGTTACCGGCCGCCCGGCTCGGGAATGCGCGGGCGGGTGAGGTCGGCGTTGAGCCAGATGCGCCGCAGCGTGTCGGCGTCGGTGGGCAGGACGGCGATTCTGGCCGCCTCGTTCACCGAGCCGAGGTAGCGGCCGTCGCGCGTGACGTAGTGGATCGTCGGCTCGCCCTCGATGCCGATGCGGTCGGTCACGGGGACGGCCCGCACGCGCTGCCCGTCCAGCGTCACCTCGCGCTCCGGCAGCACGTCCACATAGCGCATCATCACCGCCGCCCGCTCAGAGACGTAGCTGGCGAAGAGGTACTGCTTGGGCTCGCTCAGCGGCAGCAGCCGCGGCAGCAGGTGCCCCACCGCCTGCGGGATGTACCACGGCGGCAGGTCGAACTCGAGCGGGGGCGCACCGGCCCGCGCCGAAAGCACCACCGTCAGCTTGTGCTCGTCGATCTCCCGGACGGGCGGCTGACGCTCGTCCACGCCGTCGCCCGGCCGCTCGCCCCGTGCCAGCACACGCCGGATGCTCTTGCTGCTCGCCCCGACCTCCGAGCTCGAGCGGCTGCTGCCCCCCTCGGTGACCCGCGCCACGTTGCTCCACTCTTCGAAGCGGCGGTCGCCCGTGACGAACATGAAGCTCTCCGCGTCCACCTGACGCTGCTCTGCGCCGCTCCCCAGCACCGTCCGGCTCCGCACGCCGATGAGCACCCCGCGGCGCCCGGCCCGCTCCGCGGGTTCTTCCACGACGTACGAGTAACCCACGTCCTTGCCGTCCTGCACCAGCCGCAGCCACCGCTCCGACACCAGCGCCCGGGTCAGCCGTTCGTCGGTCAGGTTCAGCAGAAACGCCCGCGTCGTGAACAGCCGCTGGTTCTGCTGCTCCCGCACGTCGGACCGGTCCAGCAGGACCACCGAGTCCACCACGGCCGTGAACGTCGCCACCGCCGTCTGCTCCTCCGGCGATGACTCGTTCGCGCCCGATCCCACGCGGATCCCGGGGCTGTCCAGCTCCAGCACGTAATAAAGCTGCTCCGTGAACTGGATGATCGCCTGCTGTGCCAGCCGCGGCGGGGACGTGCCGAGCTGGTAACGCAGCGCGATCAGACCCGTGTCGGGCACGCCCCGCGCCGAGACGTTGGTCACTTCGTTCCGCAACAGCTCCGTAGACCCGTTGGCCTGAAGCTGCTCCACCGACAGCTCCAGCAGCCCCTTGGTCGTCTCCGAGGACTGCAGCGGCATCGGCCGGGAAAAGCGCAGCCGCGACACCCGCAGCTTCCAGTCCCGCCGGTCGTCCACGAACTGCACGATCTCGTCCGGGTTGCCCGCGCGGCCGATCTCCCGGCTGCCCACCGGCGGCCGGAACGAAATCCCCGCCAGCGGGTTGTCGTAGGCCGGCCCCAGCGGCACCGCGTCCTGCCCCCACGCGTGGCCCACCCCACCGGCCCAACCGGCCAGCCACGCGACGCATGCGACGGTCAGCCACAGCACGGGCCCGGCACGGCGGACACCGCAAAGTCCCGCAGATCGTTGAAGTCTGGCTGTCATCGCACTTCCGTTCCTTCGCCCCCCCGCAACCACCCCCATCGACGCCGCCCACGCCGCCGTCGACGGAGCCCCGACGAGAGACTACGGCCGGAGTATATCGGCCGGGAGTAACCGAAAACCCCCATGTGCAGGCCCCTGCGACGCCGCGGCCGTGGCCCGCGTTCGGCCGGCCGGCGTCGCCCTACCCTCACCGCATGAGCCTCACGCTCATCATCGGCGCGGGCCTCGCGGGCCTCACCGTCGCCCGACGCCTGCACGCCGCGGGCCTCCCGGTGCACGTCATCGACAAAGGCCGTGGCCCGGGCGGCAGGATGTCCACCCGTCGCGAGGGCGAGCTGCGCTTTGACCACGGCGCGCAGTACTTCACCGTCCGCGACGCCGCGTTCGAGGCCGAGGTCAGGCGGTGGCTCGACGCCGGTGTCGTCGCCCCGTGGACGCCGCGGCTGGCGGACGTCGCCGTGGACGCAACCGGCCGGGTGGATGTCCGCCCGCGAAGCCCGGAGCACTGCCGCTATGTCGGCGTGCCCGGCATGTCCGCCGTCTGCCGGCATCTCGCGTCCGGTTTGGACGTCCGCTACGGCCTGCGCGCTGTCGCGCTGCACGCGGGAAGTGACGGACGGTGGCGCGTGGACACGATCGACGAAGCCACTCAAGCGCCCGGCACCCTCGACGCCGACCGCGTCGTCGTGGCCATCCCCGACGCCCAGGCCCGGCAACTCGCCGGACACCTGCTCCCACTGCCCGAGACGGAGACCCGCCCCTGCTGGGCGGTCATGGCGGCCTTTGAAGCGCCACTGCCCGCGACGTTCGACGCCGCCTTCATCAGCGGCAGCCCGCTGGCGTGGGCCGCCCGGGAAGCGTCCAAGCCGCAGCGCCCGCCCGCGGAAGCGTGGGTGCTGCACGCGTCGGCCGAGTGGTCTGCACGGCATCTCGAACTGCCCGCCGACGAGGTCGCCGTCAAACTGCTGGCCGCGTGGGCCGACCTGCTCGGGGGCACACTGCCGCCGCGACGGTTGCTCCGTGCCCACCGATGGCGCTTCGCCCTGACGACGTCGCCGGCCGGACCGCCTTTCCTCACCGGCCCGAGCGACACGCTGGCCGTGTGCGGCGACTGGTGCCTCGGCGGGAAAATCGAAGCCGCCTTCCGTTCAGGCGCCGCGCTGGCCGACGCGTGGACCGCCCGTTCGACCCGTCCGGCATGACCTTCGCCATCGTCTCTCCCGGCCATCCCCGCCGCCCGTCCCCGCCGCCCGTCCCCGCCATGGACCCGATTCCGCTCACCGCCGACGCCCTGATCCGGCCCATCGCGCCCGGCGACATCGAGCCGCTGCACGCCCTCGTGTGCGCCAACCGCGAGAGGCTGCGTCCGTGGTTCAACTGGCTCAAGGACGATCACCAGCTCGCCGACACGGCCGGCTTCGTCGAACATTGCCTGCGTCGAGCGGACAACAACGACGGCGTCGAATGCGTTTTCGTGGTGTCGGGTCGGCTTGCCGGGGTGGTGGGCTACCACCCGGTCTGCTGGCCCCACCGCCGAACCGCCATCGGGTACTGGATCGACACCGGCCACGAAGGTCGCGGGCTGGTGACCCGCGCGGTGGCGGCGCTGCTCGACCATGCCTTTGACCGCTGGGGCCTGCACCGCATTGAAATCACCGCCGACGTGAACAACCGGCGTTCCCGGGCCGTCCCCGAACGGCTGGGTTTCACCTTCGAAGGCGTCCGAAAGGACTACATGTACCGACACGGCCGATTCCACGATGAGGCGGTGTACGTCATGCTCGCGCCGGACTGGACAACGCTTCGCGTCGCCGTCCGCCGGTAGTCGCGCAAGTCGCCCGGGCGGTTTCTCCCGCCCCGCCCCGCCGCCGACGCTACCGCCGCAGCAGACGGTTCGCCGCCAGGGCAAGGCAGAACACCACGAACAGCACCAGCACGATGGCCGGGCCTTCCGGGACGAACGGGAACTGGCGGTTGATCAGCGGCCCGGCGGTGGCGCCGCCCACGCCCACCGCCATGCTCATCGCCCAAACGCTGCGCGTCCGTCGGCCCAGCAGCAGAGCCGTCGCCCCCGGCAGCACCAGCAGTGCCACCACCAGCACCGTCCCCATCAGCCGCATCCCGACCATGATCGTGGCCGCCAGCATGAGGATCAGCCCGTAGTGCACCAGCCCCACGCGCACCCCGCTCAACTCCGCCTGCCGCTCGTCGGTCCCGTAAAACAGCAGCTCCTTCCACAGCGCCCACGCCGCCCCCAGCACCGCCGCGCTCACCACCACCGCCAGCGCCACGAACCGCTCCGACAGCCCGCGCAGCGGCGTAAAGCCCAGATAATCGGCAAACTGCGGCGGCATGTGCCCCGTCTGCCGGGCGTAGAGCCCGTACGCGAGGAACCCCCATGCGAGGCTGGTCACGAGGAACACGCCGATCACCGTGTCCACCGCCGCCCGACGCCGCCGCGTGAACGCCGCGATGCCCAGCGCCACCGCCATGCAGAACGCGATGGAGATGGCATACACCACGCCGTCGTCGGTCAGCCACGGCACCGCGGGGAACAGCATCGCCGCCAGCCACGCCGTCCCCGCCCCGCCGAACCCCGCGTGCGCGATCCCCTCTCCGATGAACGCCCACCGCTTGGCCACCACCAGCACGCTCAGCACCGCGCACGCCGCCCCCACCGACACCGCCACCACCAGCGACGCCACGAACGGCGACATCGTCTCCGCCAGCAGCAGCATCACCGTCCCCTCTCCCGCGCCGCGACACCGACCCCCCCGGCAACACCGCCGACAACGCGCTCCGCAGCGCCCTCCCCGGCCGCCGCCGACCGCCCCGGCCCGTGCTCCGCGTGCGCACAGCCCGACCCGTGGCCCAGCCCCATCGCTTCCAGATCGCAGCAGAACATGCCCCGCGCCAGCTCGGCCGGGAAACTCCGCGGCACGTCGTGGTAGTGCAGCGTCACGTTCAGACACGCGATCCGGTCGCTGACGCTGGTCACCGCCCGCAGGTCGTGCGAGACCAGCACCACCGCCAGCTTCAGCTCCTTACGCAGCTCGGCCACCAGTTCGATCAGCCGCTGCTGGTTCCCCCGGTCGATGCCCGTCGTCGGCTCGTCCAGCAGCAGCAGCCGCGGCCGCGGCGCCAGCGCCCGCGCCACGTACACCCGCTGCAACTGCCCCCCCGAGAGGCTCTGAATCGGCTCCTCCGCCACGCCCGACAGCCCCACCCGCTCCATGATGTGCTCCACGAACGCGAGGTCGTCGGCCGCGTACGGCCGCAGCAGCCCCGTCTTCCCCGCCAGCCCCAGACGCACCGCCTCCCGCACCGTCAGCGGCAGCCGCGTCACTTCGAACCCGCCGGGCCCCGTGCCCCCGGCCAGCTGCGGCAGGTAGCCGATGATGTCGCCCCGTGCCACCGCCTCCGCCGGCCGCATGCCCGCCACGGTGATCTGCCCGCGGTCCGGGCGCAATTCCCCGAGAATCAGGCGCAGCAGCGTCGTCTTGCCCCCGCCGTTGGGGCCGATCACCCCGACGATGACTTCCGGCTCGATGTCCAGCGAAATGCGGTCCAGCGCCAACCCGCCCGGCACGACCGCCCCCGAAGCCGACCCGCCCGCCCACCGCCCACCGCCCCGGCGGTAGCTGAAACTCACGTCGCGGATGCTCACGAGCGGCTGCACGATGGGGACTGTATCCCGCCGCCCCCGACCGAACCCCCGCCCGCGCTTCGCTTGCGGCCCGAGCCCCCAAGCCCCCGTCTCCCATGCGGAGTGCAAATGGCGTGCCGACCGCCCCCGTATCCGATATAGTGAACGGCGGCGAGCAAATGGTGTGCCGACCTCCGCGGCCGGCCCTGTGACTCGCCCCGCGAGGACCTCCCATGCAGCTCGGTCAATCCCTCGCCCTCCGGACCGACCAGCGGCAAATCCTCACGCCGCGGATGATCCAATCCATGGAGATCCTCCAGATGCCCCTGGCGCAACTGGAGGAGCGGATTGAGCAAGAACTTGCCAGCAACCCCGTCCTCGAGCTCCGTGAACCCGACCCGGACGACCGCCCCCCGGCCGAGAAGTCACTCCGCGAGCCGGTCGCGCCGCTGACCACCGACGACCAGCGGATCACCGAGGCCGACTTCGAACGCCTCCGCCGCATCGCCGACTACCTGGAGAACGAGGAGTGGTCCCCCAGTTACGCGACGCGTCCGCGTGGCGCCGACGACGGGGAGCGCGACGGCAAGCTCGACGCGCTGAGCAACACCGCCGACCGCTCGGGCAATCTCGCCGAGCACCTGCTGCGTCAGTGGGCGTTCGTGACGCCGCCGGCCGACGCCCCGCCGGAAGTGAAGCAGCACTTCGACCGGGCCGGACGGCTGATCATCGACCACCTCGACGCCGACGGCTACCTTCGCACGCCGCTGGAGACCGTCCGCACGTCCGTGCCCGAGCCGCCGCCGAAGGCCGCCATGGACGCGGCCCTCCAGGCGGTCCAGAAGCTCGACCCGCCCGGCGTGGGGGCGCGTGACCTGATCGAATGCTTCCTGCTTCAGCTCGACGCCCTCGAGGCCGACCCCGAGCTGGCCGAAGGGCACGACTTCCCCCTCGAGCGGGCGCTGATCACCCGCCACCTCGACGACCTGCGCAACAACCGCTACCCGCAACTGGCGAAGAAGCTCGGCCGGAGCATCGACCAGATCAAAGCCGCCGTCCGACGGCTCTCCCGGCTGCACGCCCATCCCGGGCATCAGGTCGCCCCGGACGACGCCCCGCCGATCACCCCCGACGCCGTCATCTACCGCAACCCCGACACCGGCGAGTATGAGGTCGAAATGACCCGCAATCCCGCCGACCAGCTCACGCTCTCGCCGCTGTACCGCAAGCTGCTGAAGGACAAGTCGGCCGACAAGTCCGCCCGCGAGTTCCTCAGCAGCAACTACCGCAACGCCAAATGGCTGCTGGACGCCATCGAACAGCGCCGCAACACGCTGCAGCGGGTGATCCGGCAGGTCGTGCTCGCCCAGAAAGACTTCTTCGACAAGGGGCCGGAGTACCTCAAGCCGCTGCCGATGGTGGACGTCGCCAACCGTCTGGGCATCCATGTCGCCACGGTGTCCCGTGCCGTCGCCGACAAGTACGTCCAGACGCCGCAGGGCATCTTTCCGCTGCGCCGGTTCTTCACGGGCGGGACGACCTCGGCCGACGGCGAGGACATGGCGTGGGACGCCGTACGCGAGAAGATCAAGACGCTGATCGCCGAAGAGGACAAGTCCGACCCGCTGAGCGACGAGCAGATCGTCGAAAAACTTGCCGAGCAGGGCATCACGCTCGCCCGGCGAACCGTCGCCAAATACCGCGGGCTGCTGGGCATCCCCACCGCCCGCCAGCGGCGGCAGTACTGACGCCGTACCCCCCCCCGCGGCCCCCTTCCCCCCCCCGCGGCCCCCTCCCCCCCCCACGGCCCTACGACGCCTTGGCGTCCGGCGTGCGGTAGTACCGCCCGAAGCGGTTGGCCAGGAAGTCTTTCAGGTCGATCTGCTCCTGCTTGACGAACCCCTGCCGGGGCAGTTTGCCCGAAAAGTGCAGGTCCACCGCGGTGCACACCCCGGCGGCCGTGGTGATCTGGATCGCCGACCAGTGCTCACCGTCCACCATGCCGTTGTAGATCTTTCTCGCGTCGCTCACCTGCATCAGCCGGCCGTCCTTCCGCCCGGTCACCGTGGTGAAGGTCAGCACGACGTCCTGCAGCGTGATCGGCACGGCGTTCTCCAGCACGTCCTTGAGCACATGGCGCCGGTCGCGCAGGCGCAGCGAGTCGATCAGGAAGTGCACGAGGTCGCGGTGGCCGGCGTAGCGCACGGTCTTGTAGTCCAGCGCCCGGACCTTCCCCTCCAGCGTCTCGCACAGCGTGCCCAGCCCGCCGGAGGTGTTGAACGCCTCGTAGTCGATGCCGTCGAGGGAGAAGTGCTCGAGGCCCTCGAGGGCGAGCACTTCCGTCCGCCGGCCTTCGTGGATCGCCTCGCACGGGTTGCAGTACTCGTTGATCAACCCGTCGGTGCTCCAGGTCAGGTTGTACTTGAGACGGTTGGTGGGGTAGATGGGCAGCGCCCCCACGCGCATGTGCACTTCGTCGAGCTGCTCGAACTGCCGGGTGAGGTCGTAGGCGACGATCTGGATGAAGCCCGGGGCCAGCCCGCACTGCGGCATGAAGATCTGGCCCGGGCGGCTCCCGGAGGAGATCTCTCGGACCAGCCGGGTCGTGGCCACGTCCTCCGTGAGGTCGAAATACGACCAACCCGTGGCCTTGCACGCACGGGCGATGGCGGGGTTGACAGTGTACGAACAGGCGGAGATGACCCCCCCCGCGCCGCCCGCCCCTCCCCCCGCGCCGCCCGCCCCCGCGCCGCCCGTCTTGCCCTCCCCGCTGAGCAGCCGCACCACCGCCGACTCGTCCGAGACGTCCACGGTCACGGTCTCCACGTCGAGCGCGGCCTTGAGCCGGGCCAGCGCCGCGGGGTCGTTGTCGCCCACGGTCACGTGGTAGTCGCCGCTGCGGTGGAGAAAGCGTGCGATGGCCGAGCCGATCTTGCCGGCCCCGAGAATCACGACACGATGCGCCACGGTTGAGCTCCTGTTGTCCTGCCGCGTCGTCCGCCTCCCCTTGCTCGCCGTCGGCCGGACGCGTCGCCCGGATGCACCGTGCCTCAGTGCACCAGGCCGCTGCCCGGCCGCCCCGGATTCGAACAGGGTGCGGTCGAGGTCGGACGGCGGGGCGGGGATTGTCGCCAACCCAGTGCAGGAAGTCCAAACAGCCCCCCGCCCCTGCCAAACGCGTTGAACGGCCACCCCCTCCCCGAGTGCGGGCCGTCGCGCCGAGTGAGGGCCGCCAGCGCATGCCGGACCCCGCTCCTGCCACTTTGCCACCGCCCGCCCGCGGCGGTTAGCCTTGGGCGGCGATGGGCGCGCGAGCACATCAGCGACGGCTGAGCGTGGCGTGGGCGGCGGTGTGCCTGTGGACCTTGCTGGCCGTCGGACCGGTCATGGCCGCCGTCGCGGCGACGGGGCAGGGCCGGCAAGGTCCGATCACGCTCGAGCCGATCGAACGGCCGGAGCTGCCACTTCGGGGCATGGTCGCCCGGGTGGACCTGACCGACCCCCGGGTGCGGGTGGTGTGTCCGCTGGCGGGCGACCCGGACCGGCCGACCCGCCCCCCGTACGTGACCACGCTTCAGACGGTCAGCGCGGTGCTGCGTCGCGAGAAGCTGGAGCTGGCGGTCAACGGCGACTTTTTCGCCGTCGCCCCCGTCGAGCCCGGCGGAAGCGGCCCCCGTCCGTCCGGGGCGGGCCGGTCGATGTACGTGGTGGGGGCGCCGGCGATGCCGCTGGGGGCGTCGGTCAGTGGCGGCAAGGTTCACCGCCGCGGGCCCGGTGGGCGCAACGCGGTCTCGCTGGTGGTGGACGCCGCGGGGAGGGTGTCCATCGAACGCGAGCCGGAGCTGCGCGGCGCGGCGGAGGTGGTCTCGGGCAACCGCCTTCTGGTGGAGGCGGGCACGGCGGCGGTGGCCCACGACGACCGCGACACCCGCGCCCCCCGGACACTCGCCGGGCTCACCGCCGACGGACGCACGCTCGTGCTCGTCGTCGTGGACGGACGGTCGGTGAGTTCGCGCGGCGTCACGCTCGGCGAGGCGGCCGAGCTGCTGGTCGGGCTGGGGGTGGACCGGGGCATCAACCTCGACGGCGGCGGGTCGTCCGTGATGGTGCGCCGGGGGGACGACGGCCTGCCGCTGGCCCTCACGCGCCCCAGCGACGGCAACGAACGGCCCGTCGCCAACGTGCTGGGCATCCGCCTGCTGCCCGAGCCCCGCTGACAACGCCCCACCGCAGACCCAACGGGAGGAACCTGCCATGTCGCTTCTGCCCCACGTGGACGTCGAACGCCCGGTCATTGGCATGCTCCACCTCATGCCGCTGCCCGGCTCGCCCAACTATCAGGGCGACCGGCAGGCCGTCATCAAGCGGCTGCTCGAGGACGCCGACGCGCTGGTCGCCGGCGGGGTGCATGCGCTGCTGCTGGAAAACTTCGGCGATGTGCCGTTCTTCGCCGACAACGTGCCGCCCTACGTCATCGCCGAGATGACGGCGATGGCGATGCGGGTGCGGGCGGCGTTCGACGGCGTGCCGCTGGGCATCAACGTGCTGCGCAACGACGCCGCCGCGGCCATGGCCATCGCCGCCTCCGTCGGGGCCGACTTCATCCGCGTCAACGTGCTCACCGGCGCCCGCCTGACCGACCAGGGCATCGTGCAGGGCCGGGCCCACGACGTGCTGCGGCTTCGCGACGTCGTGCTGGAAGCGCAGAACATCGCCGTCTGGGCGGACGTCGAAGTCAAGCACTCCACCGCGCTGGCCCCCCGCGACGTCGGCGACGAGGTCGAGGACATGCTGCTGCGCGGGCTGGCCGATGCGCTGATCGTCTCCGGCTCGGGCACCGGCAAGCCCACCGACCCGCAGAAACTCGCCGCCGTCCGGGCCGCGGCCGACCGCACCGTCCGCCGGAAGGTGCCCGTGCTCGTCGGCGCCGGCGTCACCCCCGAATCGCTGCCCACGCTGGCCCGCTACGCCGACGGATTCATCGTCGGCAGCTCGCTCAAGCACCACGGCTTCGCCGCCGCCCCGGTGGACCCGTCGCGCGTCAAGGCCCTCATGGACGCGTGGCGGCTGCTTTGATCGCCGGCCGGGGCAGGTCTTCGGCCAGACGGCCTGCGGCCGGCTCTCCCGTGTCGCCCGCCGCCCCCTCCAGCATCGCCCGCACCGCCCCGGCGATGCCCGCCGCGTCCAAACCCACCTCGGCCAGCTGCTCTTTCCGCGTCGCGTGCGCCACCAGCCGCTCGGGGATGCCCAGCGCCCGCAGCCGCGACGTGGGCAGCCCGTGGGCCACCGCGTGCTCCGCCACCGCCGCCCCGAAGCCGCCCACCACCGAGTGGTCTTCGACCGTCAGCACCGCCCGCCCGCTGTGCAGCACGCGCGCGAGCATCTCCCCGTCCAGCGGTTTGCAGAACCGCGCGTCCACCACTTCGGTCTCGATGCCGTCGCGGGCCAAAAGCTCCGCCGCGTCCATCGCCTGCTGCACGAGTGCGCCGTAGGCAATGATCGTCGCGTCGCATGACGGCCCGGCCGCTCGAAGCACACGCGACCGCCCCAGCTCCCACTCGCCGGAGGCCTGCTCCCGCAGCTCTGGCGCGATCACCTGCTCGAACGGCACGGACGGCACGTTGTCCCGCGGATAGCGGATCGCTGACGCCGTGCCCAGCCGCAACTGCATCCGCAGCGCCCGACCCAGCTCCTGCTCGTCCGACGGGGCCGCCAGCACGATCCCCGGCAGCGGGCGGAGAAACGCCTGGTCGCAGAAGCCGTGGTGCACCGCCCCGTCGTCGCCGACGAAACCGGCCCGGTCCATGCACAGCGCCACCGGCAGCCCGTTGAGGATCACCTCCTGCCACACCTGGTCGAACGCCCGCTGCAGGAACGTCGAATAGATGGCCGCGAACGGCCGCAGCCCCGACTTGGCCATCCCCGCCGCCATCGCCACGAGGTGGCTCTCGCAGATGCCCGTGTCGATGTACCGCCGGGGGTGCACGGTTTCGAACTTGCTCAGCCCCGTGCCGTCGGGCATCGCGGCGGTGAGCGCGTACACGCGGTCGTCCTGACGGGCCAGATCGATGATCGCGTCGGCGAACGCGGCCGTCCACGACCGGCCCGGCTTGGGCAGCTCCACCCGGCAGCCGTTGGTCACCAGACCAGCCGGGGCTGCCCCACTGGCCGGCGCCCCCCCGCTGCCGGTCACCGCCACCGGGGCGAACGCCGCCGGCGAGTGGAACTTGGTCGGCTCGGCCGCGGCGATCTCGTAGCCGTGCCCCTTGCGCGTCTTCACGTGCAGCAGCACCGGCTTCTCGACGTGTTTCAGCTCCGACAGGAAGGCGATCAGCCCGGGGAGGTCGTGGCCGTCGAGCGGGCCCATGTACTTGATGCCCAGGGCTTCGAAGATCTGCCCGTGCCACATGGCCCCCTTCAGCCCCGCGCAGAACGCGTCCCACGCGTGCTCGACCGCATGCCCCAGCCCCGTCGGCAGCCGGTGCACCAGCTTTTCCGAGAACCGCTTGAACTCCTCGTAGGTCGTCGAGACCCGCACCCGCTCGAGGTATTCGGAAAAGGCCCCCTGCGGCTTGGAGATGCTCATCCCGTTGTCGTTGAGGATGATGAGCAGTTGCCGCTTGAGCGTGCCGGCCCCGTTGAGCCCCTCCATCGCCAGCCCGTTGACGATCGACGCGTCCCCCACCACCGCCACCACGTGATTCTTCCGGCCCTGGTCGGCATCCGCCCGGGCCATCCCCACCGCCGTCGAGATGGCCGTCCCCGCGTGCCCCACCGCGAACAGGTCGTAGTCCGACTCCCGTGGGTCGGGGAACCCGGACACCGAACCCTTCTTCCGCAGCCGCTCGAAACCCGACTTCCGGCCCGTCAGGAGCTTGTGCGGGTACGACTGATGCCCCACGTCCCACAGGAGCCGGTCCGGGCCGACGGGAAACGGGCCGAAGTCGTAAACGTAGTGCAGCGCGATGGTGAGCTCGACCACGCCGAGGTTCGACGCCAGGTGGCCGCCGTTCCGCGCCACCGCGTGGAAGATGACGTCGCGCAGCTCCCGCGCCAGCTCGGGCAGTTGCTCCAGTGGCAGCCGACGCACGTCCGCGGGGCACTGGATGCGGTCGAGCAGAGGGGTCTCGGGCAGGCCACGACTGACAGGCGGGGTCTGGTTCGTCATCCGGTGGTGCGCCAAGCGTAGCGCACGCGCCGCCCGTGGTCATCCAAACTCATGGATATGTCGGACTTCTGTAACGGCTGAAACGGCTTCGATTTGCGGACATCAGGATGGGCATCTCGGCATGCGTAACCGCTGCCGCCACGGCACAGCCGCCGTATCCCGACGCGCGGCCGGTCACTTCTTCGCCCGCGCTGCCGTCACCTCCTGACCCGCAGTGCAGTCACTTCCCGGCCGGGGCGGCGTGTTCCGCGGTCGCCGGGTCGTCGGAGGGTGCGGTGTGGGGCACCGCCGCGGCCGGTGCGCCCGGCCGGACCACCCGCCACGCGATGACCAGGGCGACCGCCGCCAGCAGCGAGCCGACGAAGAACGGCATCCCCGGCAGCTCGCGGACGGCCCGCTCGCCGCTGAAGAGCCCGAAGAGGGTGGTGGCCAGCAGCGGGGCCAGCACGTAGCACAGCGCGCCCAGCGACGTCAGCGCCCCCTGGGCCAGCCCCTGCTGGTCGCGCGACACCGACCGCGTGATCAGGCTCTGTGACGCCGGCGCCACCAGCCCCCCCACCGCGCCCACCACGATGGCCGGGTACAGCATCCACCCCGCCGGCACGATGCCGTAGAGCACGAACGCGGTCGCCGACGCCATCAGCCCCAGCAGCAGCGTCGCCCGCTCGCCGACCGCCTTGACCACCCGCCCGGCCAGCCCCCCCTGCACCAGCGCCGCCATCACCCCCACGAAGGCCAGCGACCACCCCACATCGCGCGGCGTCCAGCCGAAGCGGTAGTCGGTGTAGAGCACCCACACCGCGTGCAGCGAGAACGTCGCCAGGTTCAGCAGCGTGAGCACCGCGGCCAGCGGCAGCACCCCCTTGAAGCGCCGCAGCGCCAGCACCGCGCCCAGCGGGTTGGCCTTCTGCCACCGCACCGGCGACCGCCGCTCGCGGGGCAAACTTTCCGGCAGCACGACAAGCCCGTAGACGAACCCCGCCGCCGCCAGCCCCGCGGCCACCCAGAACGGCAGCCGGATGTGCGCCTCCCCCAGCACCCCGCCGAGCAGCGGACCGATGATGAACCCCAGCCCGAACACCGCCCCCATCAGCCCGTACCGTTTGGCCCGGCCTTCCGGCGGGGTGATGTCGGCCACGTAGGCGTTGGCGGTCGCCAGCGTCGCGGCACACATGCCCGCCACCACACGCCCCACGAACAGCATCCACAGGTGCGGCGCCAACGCGAGAAACAGGTAATCCACCGCACTGCCCGCCACCGACACCAGCAGCACCGGCCGCCGACCGAACCGGTCCGACAACGCCCCCACCAGCGGCGAAAACAGGAACTGCATCGCCGCATACGACGCCACCAGCGTCCCGTAAATGAACGCCGCGTGCGACGGCGACCCGCCCGACATCTCCGTCACCAGCTTCGGCAGAACGGGGATGACCAGCCCCACCCCGAGGATGGACAGCAGCAGCGAAAAAAGAATGAACAGGAAACCGGGTTGCCGCGCCACCGACGCCACCGTCCGTCCTATCGGCCCTCGACCTGCACCCACGGCCGGGCCGAAGCCGCCCGGACACGCGCCTGACCACGCTCCCTCTCGCGAGCCCGATGGTAGCGTTTCGCACCCGCCCGCCGCTGCGGTTTACCCAGTTTGCCAGACCCGCTCTGTCTTACTCCGCCAACACACAACATTCACGCGTCGCCCACTCGACGAATCCGCCTGTATCGATTGTACTGACATACTGTTTTCAGTCGGCCTTCGGGAAGGTCCGGCGGTGGTTCGTGACGTGAGCGAAGCCATAGCGGGGCGGGTTGTGACGGTGGGGGGTCGGAGCGGGATGTTCGAAGAGGGAAGCGGCGGTCTGGTCGGCCGCCGGGAGCGAAGGAGAAACGCATGTTCATGCCAACGTCGCGGAAGCCCGTCCGTCGGGCGCAGGTTCTTTGTGTCGCCGCAGCCGGGGTCGCCACGGCCGTGGTGGGCGTCGCCCGCGGGCAGGTGCTCACCCCGGTCAGCTACACCGGCGGCACCTACAGCCAGAACTTCGACACGCTCCCGGCGGCGTCGCCGAGCGGGGCGTTCGGCAACGCGGCGGGCGCGTCCGTCACGTTCACGACCAGCCTCAACGAGCCCGTCGCCCTGACCAACCCGGCGATTTACGCCAGCAGCGTGACGCCCCCGGCCGAGCTGACCGGCTGGGGCTTTGCACGCCTTGGCGGGACCGGGTCGGCCGTGAACTTCCGGTTCGATAACGGCGGGAACAACAGCGGCGCGGTGTACAGCTATGGCGCCCAGAACTCCGGCGACCGCGCGCTGGGCTCGCTGGCCTCCGGCACGACCATCCCCCGCATCGGCGTGGTGCTCATCAACAACACGTCCACGACCTTCAACGGCTTCACCCTGGGCTTCGCCGCCGAGCAGTGGCGCAGCTCCACCAGCACGCAGAATCAGCTCGAGTTCGGCTTCGCCGTCGGCAGCTCGGCCGACGCCCTCTTCGGCGGTCCGATGACCCCCGTCTCGCGGTTCAACGCGGTGGCGTTCCCGCCGGTGGGCACCAACGGCGCTACCAACGGCAACGCCCCCGAGTTCCGCCGTGTGCTCGACCCCACGCCGCAGGTCGGCGGCGGGTTCTCCTGGGCGCCGGGGCAGGTGCTTGCCCTCACCTGGAGCGATGTCAACGACGTCGGCAACGACGCGGGCATCGGCATCGACGACCTCACGTTCGAGGCCTTCTTCAGCTTCGTGCCGCGAGACCTCGTCTGGGCCGGCGGCACCGGCCCCACCGCCAACGCCTGGGACACCACCTCGCCCAACTGGACCGGCGACGCCAGCGTGTACAGCGAAGGGACCGTGGGCTCGGCCACCGTCGGCGACAACGTCCGTTTCACGGGCAACGCCCCCGGCGTGATCGCCATCCGTCCCGCCGGCGTGTCGCCCAACTCGCTGGTGGTCGAAGGCAACGCCGACTACACCTTCTCCGGCGGCCCCATCGGCGGCGCGACGTCACTGGTCAAGTCGGGCGGCGGCACGCTCACGCTCGCCAGCCCCAACAGCTTCGCCGGCGGCGTGCAGCTCACCGGCGGCACGCTGCAGTTCTCCGACGACGCCCAGCTCGGCACGGGCGCCGTCTCCGTGACCGATTTCGCTACGCTCCGCGCTACCAGCCCGGTCGTGTCCGGCAAGGTCTTCAGCTTCGTCGGTGCCGGCGGCACCTTCGACACCGGCCCGCACACCGTCCGCATCGCCACGCTCAGCGCCGGGCAGGTCGGGGCCTTCGTGTTCCCCGAAGTCAACAAGAACGGCAGCGGCGACCTGATCGTCTCCACCCTCTTCACCGCCTTCGGTTCGCGGTTCTCCATCAACGGCGGGCGGCTGGTCATCCAGCCCGCCGCACCGGGCAGCACCAACTCCATCGGCGCCAACTTCGGCGACAACTTCGCCGGCACGCTCGTGCTTGATGACCACATGCGTCTGGAGATCGCGGCCGCCGACGGCGAATCGCGCCGCATCTCCGGCGGCGGGCAGGTCATCGTCCGCGGCGGCGGCCGCCCGGCCGCCGACAGCGCCTTCACCAGCGCGACGCTCTCGCAGCTCGTGGTCGTCCGCGGCGAGGTGGACATCCGCAACGCCATCGTCGTCAACCCCGACAACAACCCCAACTTCGTCGTCTCGCTGGGCGCCACCGCCGGCGGCGGCTTCGTCTCGTCGCTGGTGCTTAGCGCCCCGCTTACCGGCAACACCGACGTCAACTTCGGCTCGGGCGTGGCCGGCGGGGCCGGCGGCGGCATCGTGGACCTCCGCACGCCGCTCCAGCACACCGGCCGCACCCTGGTCAACCAGGCCGCCGACGGCTTCGTCCGCATCGGCACCGACAACGCCCTGCCGCCCACCACCGACCTGATCTTCGGTAACGGCACCAACAACGGCACCACCGGCGCGATCGACCTGGCCGGCCGCACCCTCACCGTCGCCTCGCTCCGCACGCTCGCCGGCACCAACCCCACCGGGCCGACCTCCGTCGCCGGCATCGCCAACTCCGCCGGCGCGGCCACGCTCGAAATCACCGGCAGCGCCACCACCACCTACACCGGCGGCATCGGCTCCATCTCCCCGGTCAACCCCCTCTTCGGCACCCCCAACACCAACATCAGTCTCCGCCTGACCCCCGCCCACACCGGCCACCTCACCCTCACCGGCACCGCCGGCACCGTGAACTACACCGGCTCGACCACCGTCGAAGGCGGCAAGCTCACCTTCGCCACGCCCTACCGCTCCGCGTCATCGGCGGTGGCCGTCTCCGGCACGGGCCAGCTCGAGATCGCCGTCCCCACCGCCCGGCTCGGCACGCCCCCGGTGGCCTTCGAAGCCGGCACCGTTACCCTCTCGGGCAACGCGCGTCTGACCGTCGCCCCGGGCGACCGCACCGGCGGCATCAACCAGCAGGCCGTGGTGATCGTCTCCGGGCTGTCCGTCTCGGGCAACGCGTTCGTGGACCTCACCAACAACGACCTGATCGTCCGCAACGGCAACCTCGCCAACCTGCGCTCGCTCGTGCGGTCGTGGCTGGTGGCCGACGCCGGCCTGCCCGGCAGCGTCGGGCTGGGCAGCTCGCTGGCGTTCTACACCGCGGGCGGCGCCTTCACCACGCTGGCGGTGTACGACAACTCGGCCGGGCTGATCGGCGACTACAACGGCGTGTCGGTTTCGCCGAGCGACGTGATCGTCAAGTACACCTATGTCGGCGATACGGACCTCAGTGGCGCGGTGGACGCCGCCGACCTCGCCCGCGTGCTGCAGGGCTACAACGGCGGCGGAACCGGCTGGAACTTCGGCGACGTCAACTACGACGGCGTCGTGGACGACGTCGACCTCGGCCGGGTGCTCGCCGCCCTGCGTGGTCAGGGCGCCCCGCTGGGTCAGTCCACGCTGGGTGGCGGCGGCGGGGCCATCCCCGAGCCGGCGAGCCTCGGCCTGCTCGCGCTGGCCGCGCCGCTGATGACCCGCCGGCGGCGGTGAGGCGTGTGCTACCTCGGCCGGATCAGTTCACGCCGGCCGAGGCCGGGGAGCGTGTCGGCGGGCGAGGTGAAGAAGAGGTCGTTGCCGCCGTCGCCCCGCAGCTCGTCCGGCTCGTCATCGGGCACCGCGGTCGCCGAAAACGGGCTGCCGGCGGTGTCGGCCAGCAGCAGCGTGCGCGCCGCCAGCGTGCCCCGGCCCGACCACATCCGCAGCACGCCGTCGGCTTCGGACACCGCCATCGCGTAGTCGCCCCCTGCCAGCAGGTCCTCCCCCGGACCTCCGCGGAGCGTGTCACGCCCGACGCCGCCGATGAGCACATCGCGCCCGGCCCCGCCGACGAGCGTGTCGTCCCCCGCCCCGCCGTGCGCCAGCAGCGGCACCTTCAGCCCCGACAGGCTCACCACGTCGTCTCCGTCGAACAGATACGCCACCACCCGCGCCAGTCGGCTGGTCACCGGCAGGAGCTGGACGCCGTTGAGCGTCAGAAAACTCTGCCGCCCCCGGCGCGTGAGCGTGAGCGTGTCTTGGCCGTCCGTCCCACGCACGATCGCCACCTCACGCCGGGCGTTCAGCGGGTCGGCCGTGAGCACGAGCGGGCGGGTCTCGGGCTGGAGCGTCACTTCCGTCAGGAGCGTGGTGACACCGCCGTCCTTGTCACTGACGGTGGCGCGCAGCCACCGGGTCTGCGGCGTCGTCCCGGTCGCCGGGGGCAGCGTGAACTCCCGTGACGGCCCCTGCTGCTCGAACACGCCGTCGTCATCGATGTCGAAGCGGAACACCAGCGACGGCACATCCGCCGGGGCGTCCACGACATCGGCCACCCGGGCCACCGGCCGGCCGGCCACGGTCGCGACCTCCAGCCGGGCGGTGGGTGCGGCGTTCACGACCGTGACGGTGGCGGTGGTCGTGGCCGTGGCGCCGTTGCTGGCGGTGACGCGCAGCGCGACCTGCCGCTGGGTCGGGCCGTCGGCCCCGGCAAAGCTCAGGTGCAGCGTCGGGCCGGTCGCCCGCGGCACAAAGACGCCCGTGAAGTCGGTGTCCCACGCCCACGCGGTGATGACCGCCGGCGACGGGGCGGACGATGCGGCAGCCGAGAGGGTCAGGCTGCCGCCCTCCGTCACGGTCAGGGTCTCGGCGGTGATGACCGCCAGCGGCGGCAGCGTCGCGGGGTCGGGCAGCACGTCCCAGCCGATGTCGTCCAGTGCGGCCCAGTCCAGCGGCGTGAGCCGTTTGCGGGTGCCCACGGTGAGCGTGGGGTCCATCGCCGCCTCACCCACGCCCGGCGAGACCGTGCCTTCGGCGAAGTGCGACTCATCGGCCAGCGGGACGGGCCCGCCGAAGATCGCCGTGGCGGAAGGCCCGGTGAACGCGTTGTTGACGATCAGGTTCGACCAGCTCGGGTTGCTGCCGGCCAGCCCCAGCACGTGCACCATTTCGTGCAGGGCGACCGAGAGAAAATCGTTCATCCCGGGGGGCGTCGGCACATCGTCGAGCCCGAAATGCCACGACTTGGCGAGGTTGAAGGTGATCGACCCCGCCTTGACACCCACGTCGGTGAGCTGAGAGGTCGGGCCGATCGCCCCGGGCTGGCCGCGGCCGCGGACCAGCTCGAGCCACTCGGCCGTGCCGCTGGCACTGAACCCCGCCTGCCCGCCCAGCCCGAGCGAGCCGCTGGAGATGAGCCGCGCACCCACGTAGACGGGGATCACCCCCGCCGGGATGACCGGGTCGGTCAGGGTGTGCACCTCGCCGGTACCGGGGTGGTGCAGCCGCAGCGACCACGTGTTGCCACCCGACGGCACGATGGCCGGGAGCGTGTCGCCCAGCCGCTGGGACACGATGGCCGCCGCACGCTCGACCGCCGCGCGGCGTTCGGGAAACGCGAAAAAACCGTTGGTATCCAGCGAGTAGTCCACTGCCAGCGTCACCGCCAGCAGTGTCCGAGGTTCAAGCGTCTGGCATGTGCAGTGCATCTCGCCGGGGCTCCCCCTCTCTCACGCACACCACACCCGCCCCGCGTGCCGGAGCGACCAGGAGGTCTGCTCAAGCAGCCCGGTAGCAACGTTACGGAGGCGGCAGGATCCACACGTTCGCCAGGTCGCGCTGGGAGATCTGCCGCGTTTCCACGTGGCCGTCCACGAACACGACGTTGATCTTGCCGCGGTGACGCCGCCGGTCGAACGACTGGGCCGAGTCCACCGCCGGGTTGGTCGCCAGTGCCTCGCCCAGCGCGATGGCCCGGGTGAGCGTGGCGTTGGGCTGGCCCGACGGGTCACGCGGGGTCCAGACCATCCAGCCGTCGGTGAAGCTCGGGTAGATGGCCGGCTCCGGGGCCACGTCGCGGGGCTTGCCGTCGGTCATGAGCACGGTCTGTGCGGGCGACTTGATCCGGTTGAGGTTGCCGCGGAAGCGGCGGGTGAAGTTGGACTGCTCGAAGCCCATCACGCCTTCGTTGAGCACGTAGTCCCCGTTGGTGGACCAGATGTACACGGCCGAGCCGCCCAGGAAGAAGCTCACCACCGTGCCCTGCACCGCGGGGTACTCGATGCCGCCGATGCGCCGGGTGTGCATGGCGAACGAGTCGGTCGCCGGGCACATGAAGTGCTTCCAGATGCCCAGGTTGCTGTTGAGGGAGGCTTCGATCTGGTCCCAGTCTTCGGTGGGCAGACGCTGCTTGGGCACGAGGTACGGCGCGATGGAGGCATGCCACGGCACCAGGAAGTAGGCGTTTCCGGCGGACGGGGCTCGCGCGTAGGTGTAACGGCTGCGCGTCGGGTCAGAGAGCGCCTTGGGCACGCGGTCCGGGTCGGACGAGGTGCTCACCAGCGGTGCGCGGATCCGACCGGCCAGTGGCATGAACCCTTTGCGGTCCTGCGCGTGCATCAGCGTGCCGGCCGCCAGCTGCCGCAGGTTGGACATGCACTTGACCAGGTCCGCCTGCCGACGCGCCCCCGAGAGGGTCGGCAGCAGGATGCCCACGAGCAGCGCGATGATCCCGATGACGACCAGCAGCTCGACGAGCGTGAAGCCCGTCACAACGGAAGCCGCCGGCCGTCGGCTGCGGCCGGTCCGAAATGCCGCCCGGCGACGCCCCGGCGTCGCCCCGACCTTACCCTGAACAGCTGAAAACACGCCAACCCGCCTTTCCATCATCCGCGCGCCGGCCCCGACGCAGCAGCGTACCGACATCCCCCACGCGACGGTAGGGATTGTGACGTCTGGATGGGCCGATGGCAAAGAAATCATTTGCACTCACCGGCGGTCCCCCCCCCCGCTCCCCCCT
>JBKBHU010000022.1:0-55895 GCA_046299715.1 Tepidisphaerales bacterium
CCATTGAAGCGTCCTATTGCGACTGCGGCCCATAAGCCGCGACCGCGCTTTCCGTGCTCTCATGAGCACGGCTCCATTGAAGCCTGCCGCCCGGCATGGTCTCAATTCACGGCAACGAACTTTCCGTGCTCTCATGAGCACGGCTCCATTGAAGCGTTGTACGTCGCGGCGGGCTGGTTGTCGGTGGTGGCTTTCCGTGCTCTCATGAGCACGGCTCCATTGAAGCATCCGGGCGGTGGCAGGGCAGCGAGGCGAAACTTCACTTTCCGTGCTCTCATGAGCACGGCTCCATTGAAGCTCCGTGACTCGGGCGGAAGCTAGGGTTGGGCCTGCCTTTCCGTGCTCTCATGAGCACGGCTCCATTGAAGCAATCTGTATCAGGCGGGCTTCCCGGAGCTGTTTGAGTCTTTCCGTGCTCTCATGAGCACGGCTCCATTGAAGCGACGTCTGTGTGGGTGAGGGTGCGTGTGATGCTCCCCTTTCCGTGCTCTCATGAGCACGGCTCCATTGAAGCACGGTCTCGAGGACAGGATTCAGAAGATGCGGTCGTCTTTCCGTGCTCTCATGAGCACGGCTCCATTGAAGCTTGACGGGCCGTCGTTATCGGTGTATGCGTCGTCGCCTTTCCGTGCTCTCATGAGCACGGCTCCATTGAAGCCCTGATTTCGTAAGCCTTAGCCCGGCGGCTGATGAGCTTTCCGTGCTCTCATGAGCACGGCTCCATTGAAGCCACTGAATCTGCAAGCGGTCAAAGCTAAGCCCGTCCTTTCCGTGCTCTCATGAGCACGGCTCCATTGAAGCACGTGGCGAACGGGCTGGAGTACGGATTCTTCCGTCTTTCCGTGCTCTCATGAGCACGGCTCCATTGAAGCCACACGATCCGCCCCGCAGCCTTCCCCGCGGCGACGACTTTCCGTGCTCTCATGAGCACGGCTCCATTGAAGCGCACTCTACCGCGGGTACGCTCAGAACGCCCAGCACGCTTTCCGTGCTCTCATGAGCACGGCTCCATTGAAGCTTTCGCCGCCATCAGTTAGCGCGTAAGTCACTCTGACTTTCCGTGCTCTCATGAGCACGGCTCCATTGAAGCGCTGGGCTGCGGTTTACCAGCCGCCAAGCCGCGCGGCCTTTCCGTGCTCTCATGAGCACGGCTCCATTGAAGCTGCCACCGCCCCTACGAGGCGCTGCGGGCGGCGATCCTTTCCGTGCTCTCATGAGCACGGCTCCATTGAAGCGTGGTGGACGCGGCGGGCGTGGCGGTGGCAACCGCCCTTTCCGTGCTCTCATGAGCACGGCTCCATTGAAGCCGCCCCTACGCCAACAACTCCGCCAAGGCCCCGAACACCTTTCCGTGCTCTCATGAGCACGGCTCCATTGAAGCGCCAACACAATGGCGACGAGGAAAAGAACAACCCCCTTTCCGTGCTCTCATGAGCACGGCTCCATTGAAGCGACCACCTCGTCAAAAATCCGCGTCCGCAGAGTCTCACTTTCCGTGCTCTCATGAGCACGGCTCCATTGAAGCGAGAATCTCGGCCCACGGAAGCCCCGGACCATCATCTTTCCGTGCTCTCATGAGCACGGCTCCATTGAAGCTAACCGGAGCGGTCACAAACAATCATGGCGCACTCCACTTTCCGTGCTCTCATGAGCACGGCTCCATTGAAGCAGCAGCTCAAGCCCAGCCCGATAATCGCTGTGCCAGTCTTTCCGTGCTCTCATGAGCACGGCTCCATTGAAGCCTCAGCTCGGCCGCTTCGTCCTGCGTGAGCCCCGCGCTTTCCGTGCTCTCATGAGCACGGCTCCCTTCGCGCGGCCATTAGCCGGTCCGGCCTCTCCCGGCCGCTAGCGGATCACGCCGCGTCGGGCCGGGAGCGGCTTGGCGGCGTTCGCCGAACGTTCTGGTGCGGGCGTTCCGGTGTCGGCCTTCGGGGATTGTGGGCCAAGGGGTGACGGCAGCCGGACAAGAGGACGGGTTCGCGCGGGGTTGATGTTGGACATGTCCGGCCAGCAAGCTGACAGGGTGCTGACAGTGGACCAAGCGTCTTGCTTTGGGGATTTCAATCGACGTGCCGTTGGGTTAAACTGGCCCTCCAAGGTGTTGGCCGGATGCTGATCCTGGGTGATTTGTCGGGGATTCAGGATTATCTGTTTGACGTCCGGGAACGGGGCGGCAAGCAGGCGGCCACGCTGCGTTTCCGGTCGTTGCGGTTGCAGTTGATGGCCGAGGCGCTGGCCGAGCGGGTGATGCGGGCGCTGGGTCTGCAGAGGTCCTCGTCATTGTTGTTCTGTGCCGCCGGGAAGTTTGCGATCGAGACGGGGGCGGTGCGTGTAGGGCGGGAGGTTCTGGATCGGTTGCGGGGCGAACTGTCGGGCTGGTTGCTGGAAGAGGCACACGGGCGGCTGCGGTTTGCGATGTCGTGGGAGGGGGAGGGGATGTCGGCGGACACGGTGGACGCGGTGTCGCGGTTGGATGCGGTGCAGAAGCAGTTGCAGAGGTGGAAGTGGCGTCCGTGGGGGGAGGTGTGGGGGGATGGGATGGGGGAGTTGGCGGTGTATGACCAGGAGATGGAGTCGGAGCGGGATGCGGCGCTGGGGCGTGCCGTGCTGGAGCGGGACGTGGCCGCGGTATCGCTTGGCGGCGGGTCGGGTCGGGAGGTGATGCGGGTTGCGGGGCTGCCCGTGCGACTGTTGGCGGGGGATTTGAGCGGTGGGGGCGGGGAGGTGCTGAAGCTGGAGAGGTTCGCGCGTCACACGCCGCGGCACGCGGACGGGTCGCTGGTGGAGTTTGTGGAGCTGGCAGGGCGTTCGCGTGGGGGCGCGTTTCTGGGGGTGTTGAAGGCGGATGCGGACCGGTTGGGGGAGGTATTTCGGCGGGTTTTGAGAGGGTCGACGGGGTTTAAGCCGCTGGTGGAGTTGAGTCAGCGACTGGAGCGCTTTTTCGGTCCGACGCTGCAGGCGATGCTGTCGTCTGACCGGCGGCTCGGGCAAATGTACGTGGTGTTTTCGGGGGGAGATGATGTGCTGATGGTGGGGCCGTGGGATGTGGCGTTGGAGTTTGCCGGGCGTCTCCGCGGGGCGTTTGCGAAGGAGTTTGGCTCGGTGGGGGAGGGTCCGGGGTTGACGTTGAGTGCCGGGTGTGCGGTGGTGAAGCCGCGGTATCCGGTACACGTGGCGGCGGGGCAGGCGGAGGAGCTGTTGTTGAAGGCGAAGTCGAGTGGGCGGGATCGGTTCACGGGTTTGGGGGAGGTGTGGCCGTGGTCCGCACACGAGGCCGTGTTGGGGGCGGGGCGGAAGCTTGCGGACTGGGTGGGGTCGGGCGAGGTGAAACGCGGCTGGGTGCACACAATGTTGGGGCTGACGTTGCTCCGGCGGGGGGAGATGGAGGCGACGGTGGGCGGAGGGGCATGCCCGGAGGTGGCGACGTCGCGGCTGGTGTATCACGTCGCGCGGAACTGGCCGGGGAATGGGGCGGCGCGGGACTGGGTGGACGGTGTGGTGAGGGAGTTCGACCGTATGGAGCGGACGGAAAACGCGGCGGTGCGGTATCTGCCGGCGGTGCTTCGGTACGCTTTGCTCGCGGGTCGTTCGCCGGGAGGAGATGAGGTATGAGCGGGTACCGGGGTGGCTTCAATCAGGGTGGTGGCGGAGTTAAACGGCCGGACGGGGGCACCTACAGCAGCAGCTCTGGGGGGGGCAGCGTCGCGACCGTTCAGAACCGGATCTCCAGGTCGACCAATACTGGAAGGGGACATACCTGGCGGGTGGGTATTTCGACGGCGAGGGGAAGTTGAAGGTGGAATACCTGAGCCGGGTGTTTCCGGGCGAGGAGGGCAAGCCGGTGGACCAGGCCAAAGGTGTAAAGCCACTGGCGCACGCGATGACCCAGACGAAACCGGAGTTGACCACGGCACAGTTGCGGCGGTTTTTTCAGCACTGTCGTGCGCTGGAGTCGAAGTTGCGGTACGGCGCGAGCTGGGGCGACGTGCGGGCGGATTTTCTTCGACTGGACGCGGCGGCGGCGGACGCGTTCGGGAAGGAACCCAAGAAGATCCCCGACCTTTTTTATGACTTCATCCGGAAGAACGTGGCTGCGGTCAAAGACGAGAAAGACTTTCTGAAAGGGTTTCTGCCCCACTTCGAGGCGGTGGTAGCGTTTTCGTCGCTGTATCTGCAGCGTGCGAGGAGTTGACGATGAGCATGAATCGCGGGCCCGGCGAGAGGCCGAAGTCTCTTCGGCGGGAGCACATGTTCCGTTACAGCGGTGTGATTGAACTGGTGAGCGGCTGTCGGATCGGCGGGTCGGATGACATCCTTCAGATCGGCGGGACGGATCTGACCTGCATCAAGGACCCGGCCAGTGGCCGGCCGTATCTCCCGGGGTCGTCGATCAAGGGGAAGATGCGGTCGGAGCTGGAAAAGCAGACGGGGACGATGGAAGGGTCTCAACCGTCGAAGACCGGGCCGGTGGCACGGGTGTTCGGGCCGCATTTCGACCCCAACCACAACATGGGCCCGACACGGATCCGGGTGCATGATGCGTTTCCGCTCGAGGGGCAGCTCCCGCAGGTGGAGCTGAAGACCGAATCGGTGAACAACCGCCAGACCGGCACGGCGCAACATCCCAGGACGCTGGAGCGCGTGGTGCCGGGGGTCAAGTTCCGGCTTGAGATCGACATCGACGTCTACGACATCGACAAAACTTTCCAGTATCAGTCGCTGGACAAGGAGAAGTACGACGGCGCCGAGGCGATCATTCAGGTCGTGTTGGACGGGCTGACGCTGCTGGAGCGGAGCGGGCTGGGATCGGGCACCTCCCGGGGCTCAGGACAGATTCGGATCATTGATGATGATCCGCCAGTGCGGAGGCTGCCGCCGCGGAAGCGACCGCCGCTGGACGACCTGTTCACTTGAGGGGAGGGCGGGCGGTGCATCTGCTACGGATGAAATTCCGGCCGCGGTCGGCGTGGCGAACGCCGTGGCAGGCGGACACGCTCACGGGCTTGCTGATGGTGATGTGCGCGCGTCGGCTGGGCGAGGGTGCATTGCTGGACAAGCTTATCGAGCCGATGCGGGGGGGGCGTCCACCGTTTGTGCTGTCGGATGCGTTTCCGGGAGATCTGCTCCCGATGCCGGCGTGGTGTCGCCTGGAGTTGCCCGCGGGGGTCGAGCCCAAGATTTGGAAGAGGAAGCGGTGGGTGGGAAAGGAGCTCTTTACGGCGCTGCGGCGGGGCGAGTGGGCATTGCCGGGCGACGGCGGAAGGGCTGAGTTACAGGCGGGCACGCAGGCCAAGTCGGACGACGAGGTGTTCGTGGAATCGGCCCGATATCACAACACCATCAGCCGCATGACTGACACCACAACCGACGAGGGGGACGATACGGCCGTCGGTCTGTACCAGAAATCGGACTGTCAACTGAGGCCGGAGGCCGTCCAAGAGCTGAGCGTATACGCGCGGGTGGTGGATGCGTCGGCGGCGGAGCTGCTCGTCGAGCTGATGGACGAGCTGGTTCGGACGGGTTTCGGGGCGGACGTCTCCACGGGACGTGGGCGGCTCGAGTGGTCCGGGGAAGTGCAACGCGCCTCGGAGCTGGAATCGCCGGTGCCGGGGGCGAACGGCGTCGTGTGCCTGTCGACGTTTCAGCCGAAGCGTGGGCCGCTTCCGTGGGGCTACTGGGAGGCGTTTACCAAGTTCGGCAAGGCCGGGCCGGAGCTGGGGCTGCAGGACGTGCGAAAACGTCCGTTGGTGATGTTCCGGCCGGGGGCGGTGTTCCGGACAGACCCGACGACGGCCTTTCTCGGACACCTGCTGGAGGCGACGGCGATTTACCCGGAGGCGACGGCGGCGGAGTTGGCAGAGCGCGGGCTGCAGCCTGTGCATGCCGCCTTCGGGCTGGCGGTCGCAGCGGTGCTGCCGGAAACCGGCGGGTACGAAGCGGCCTCGGCTGCGTGGTGATTAGGTGCACATCACCGACGAGAACGGAGAGCTGGGGACATGTTGCTGCTGGTGTGTTCGGTCGGCGGTTCACCCGAGGCTGTAGCGGCAAGCATCCGTGCGCATCAGCCGCAGCGGCTGCTCCTGTGGTGTTCGGAGAGAACGAAGCCTCACGCCGACCAGGCGTGTACGCTCGCGTCCTTTGAGAAGACCCGGACTGACCGCGAGGTTTTGCGGGATCCGGAGGACCTTGCCACGTGTGTTGAGGACGCTCGGACCCTGACCGACCACGTCACGCGGTGGTGCGACCACCACGGAGAAAAAGCGAAGGTTCTGGTCGATTTTACGGGTGGCACGAAGATCATGTCGGCGGCACTCGCGCTGGTGAGCCAGCGGTGGCCGTGCGAATTTTCCTATATTGGCGGCACGTCCCGAACCAAAGACGGCACAGGTGTGGTGCAGCCAGAATCAGAACAGGTGAAGCGGTGCGCGAATCCGATGGACCTGCTCGGTTACCAGCGTGTGGACGACGCCATCCGGCTTTTCAACCAGGGCCTGGCCGGTGCGGCCGCAAGCATACTAGACCCGGAGAAACACGGGTCGGGAAACACAAAGGAGCGGTTCAAGCAGCGGGTGGCCCGCGTCCGCCAACTTCTGGCTGGCTATGCCAACTGGGATGCCTTTCGGCACCGAAACGCAGCAGCTTCCTTCAATGACGCCCTGAAGAACTGGGATGCCATTACGGAGTCCGTACGTGATGACGGCAAGCTTGAAGCAACGGTTGAACGCCACAAAACCTGGTGTGAACGCCTTTTGAGTGATGATGGACAAGTTCGGATAGGCATTGAGACCCTGAGAGATTTACTCGCTAACGCAAAGCGACGTGCGGCTCTTCAGCTCTTCGACGATGCTGTAGCAAGGCTTTACCGCGTCATCGAAGGCTTCGCACAGTGGAAGCTCTTACAGAAGGGGATCGACGCATCAAATGTGGAGATATGCAAGTTGCCGCCGGGTTTGAGAGAGAAGTGGGAAAGGTGTGCCGTAGACGGTCGGGTTCGCCTCGGATTGCAGGATGCGTATGAGCTGTTGCGGGCCGAGGATCCTGACGCCGCGGAGCCGTTCTTTGCGAACAAGCTCGAGACACAAACATCTCCGCTGGTCTCTCGAAACCAATCGGTTCTCGCGCACGGATGGTCGCCGGTCACCAAGGCGAGCTATGAGCAACTTGAAAAGGCCGTGGGCAAGCTTCTCGGAGACCTGGCCAGCACGGACGACTTGAATTTTCCCCGACTCGAATCGACCCGCGAGGTGGGCTATCCGAGCCGGAAAGACCATCGGACCTGAGAACGTTGCAAAACGCTGGCCGGTTGCCGGTCAACCGCAGGGACCCTGCGGAGCCCGTTGTTGACGCCTGCCATTGAACGCGTTTCACCGCTAAAACGTGGGTTGATATTGAAGAGGGGTCCATCGGGCAGCTTCGGTGCACCTTGGGCTCGCATGTCGGGTCCTGAAGGGTCCCACCGGCTCGCCGAAGCGTCGGCAGGCAACACGTTGCGCGAGAGAGTTGGCCGGAGTGCGGGTTGAGGTGCTGTCACGAGGACGCCTGAATCGAAAACTGCCTCGCGCGGAGCCGGCGGTGATCAGCTTTCACAACTGAGCATTAGATAACACGCGATCGACCGCAGGGCGTCAGGTTGCCCAGGCCGCATCGCAGGCGGACGCGCCCGTCGCGTGTCGGTCCGCGCATCGTTGCCATCGCCGTGTCGGGGCAGCGCTCCCGTCGTGCTTCTGTTCCTTTCCCTCCGTCCCTCCGTCGCGCCGTCGCTTCGTCCCTCCGTCCCTCCGTCGCTTCGTCCCTCCGTCGCTTCGTCGCTTCGTCCCTCCGTCGCTTCGTCGCTTCGTCCCTCCGTCGCTTCGTCCCCCCGTCGCTTCGTCCCCCCGTCGCTTCGTCGCTTCGTCGCTTCGTCCCTCCGTCGCTTCGTCGCTTCACCTTTTCCCTCCGTCGCTCCGTCGCTCCCTCGCTCCGTCGCTTCCCCCCTTTCCCCCGTCCCTCCCCGCCACCGCTCCCCAACCTCCCGCTCCCAGACGCACGCCGTACACTC
This sequence comes from Tepidisphaerales bacterium, assembly GCA_046299715.1. Classification (GTDB taxonomy): domain Bacteria; phylum Planctomycetota; class Phycisphaerae; order Tepidisphaerales; family Tepidisphaeraceae; genus JBBRUM01. The sequence goes on from JBKBHU010000022.1 coordinate 8,039, forward strand.
CCCACCGAGGTCGTGGGAGATGCCTTTCACGTGGACGCTCATCCTGGCGCTGCTGGCGGTGGCGCTGGCCGTCGGCGCGGTCCTAGGCGTGCTGGCGTATGTGCTGCTGGCGGCCCCGGCGGTCCGGCGGGCCCGTTCGCTGGAAGCGCAGGTGGAGCACCTGCAGCGGCGGCTGGCCTCGCCCCGTGCGGCCGACCTCCGCCCGCTTATCGACGCCCTGCCCGACCCGATGATCCTCGCCGACGACGCCGACCGCGTCACGCTGCTCAACGCCGCAGCCGTGCGGCTGCTGCAGCTGCCCGCCGCCAGCGCGATCGGCAAACCGTTCGTTTCCGTGGTCACCGACAAGGCCCTGCTGGACCTGTTCGATGCCGTGCGGCAGGCGCCCCCGGAGCAGTCCACGCCGCTGGCACAAAAGGAGATCAAGCTCACGCGTTCGGGCACCCGGTTCGTCTTCCAGGCCGTGGCCGTGCGCAACCCCGGCGGGGCGGTGCTGCTGCTGCTGCGCGACGTCACGCAGATGGCGTCGATCGTGCAGATGAAGACCGACTTCGTTGCCAACGCCGGCCACGAGCTGCGTACCCCCATCGCGGCCATCAAGATCGCCTTCGAGACGCTGCGCGATGTGCTCGAGGAAGACCCCGTCCAGACCCGCAAATGCGTGGGCATCATCGAAGGGCACATCCGCCGGCTGGAAGAGATGCTCCGCGACCTGCTCGACCTCTCCCGCGTGGAAAGCCCCGACCTGCAGGCGCAGGTCCGCGAGGTGCGCCCGCACGAGGCGTTCTCCATGGTCAAGGCCACCCTCGGGCCCATCGCCCGCGAAAAGGGGCTGGACCTGCGCTTCGAAACCACCCTCGACGACCAGCCACTCCGCACCGACCCGCGGCTGCTCAACCTCGTGCTCAAAAACCTCGTGGAAAACTCCATCAAGTTCACCGCACCCGGCGGCGTGATCACCGTCACGCTCGGGCCGATCGCCCCCTCCCCGGCCGCCCCCTCCCCGGCCGCGTCCCCCCCGGCCGCGTCCCACCTGCCCGGTGCGGCATCGGCCGCCAGCTCCGGTCACGACGCCCGCCCGGGTGACGACGCCCGCCCGAACAGCAGCTTCCACGACGGTCGGCCCGCCCCGGAGACGGCCGCCGGCAACCCGGCCGCCCCTGGGTCCGCCGCCACCGCAACGCCCGCCCGCACGGCCGAGGCCGCCTCCCGTCCGGGCAGCCTGCCCCGCGGCGGCTTCACCCTCATCGTCGCCGACACCGGCATCGGCATCGCCCCCGAACACCTCGACCGCGTCTTCGAACGCTTCTACCAGGTCGACCCCGCCCGCACCGGCTCCAGCACCCGCGGCACGGGCCTCGGCCTGGCCATCGTCAAACACGCCGCCCACGCCCTCGGCGGCACCGTCCGCATCGCCTCCACCGTCGGCGTCGGCACCACCGTCACCTGCGACTTCCCCCACACGCTCCCCGAACAGGGCGAAGCCGAGGCCGCATAGCCCCGGCCCGCAAGCTCCTCCCGCACGCCGCCCCGGAAACTTTCCCCGCACGCCGTGGCAACACCGCGGAAACGCTGCGGACACGCCCCACACCTCCCCTCCCCTTCCACGCGAGGCGGCGGCCGCTTGTCGCACCCCCCCGGTCGTGAGGTCCTGCGGGCTGTAACGTTAAACTCTGGGCCATCGAGACCCACGATCGGAGCCCGCGGCCATGTCCACCCACCCCGCCCCCCCGCCTTCGCTGCCACCTGACACGCCCGCCTGTGTCGGCGCTGCCGACGACCTCTCCGCCGCTTTTCCCGACCCGGCCGCGCTGCCGCCCCTGCCCGAGGTGCCCCCGCGGCCCGGCAGCGAGGGCACCCTCGGCCACTACGGCCACTTCGACGAGGCGGACGGCTGCTTCGTCCTTACGCACCCCAACCCGCCGCGCAAGTGGGTCAACGTGCACTACAACCGCCCGGGCAACCGCCCCGGCATGCACGAGGTCTACGCCGAAATCACCAACATCGGCGACGGGCCCATCACCGTCCGCGACCACCTGGGCAACACGTGCCTGCTGGTCGGCTACGACAGCAAGTACCTCTACATCCGCGACGACCAGACCAACGAGGCGTTCAACCCCGGCGGCCAGCCGCTCCCCCGCGACGTCACCGACTTCTCCTGCCGCTACTACGCGCATCAGACGGTCATCCGCGGCACGGCCCTGGGCCTGCGGGCGACGCAGCGGGTGTTCGTCCCCCGCGACGAGGTGTTCGAGGCGTGGACGCTGACGCTGGAGAACCTCACCGACCGGCCCCGCACCGTCAGCGTCTTCGCGTACGCCATGTTCCAGCTCACCGGGCAGACGTGGGAGGGCAAGGGCGTCTATAAGGACAACTCCACGCGCATCTTGCCCCACCTGTGCGCGGCGTGGGCGCACAACCGCGACGCGTCCGTCCCCAACGGCCGCTACAACGGCTACGTCACCACGCTCAACCGGGACGAGTACGTCGGCGCCACCGGCTACCGCGACCACTTCACCCGAATGGACTTCTCGCTGGCCGCCCCCAAGCTGCTGTGGGGCTGGAATGCCGACAACCGCACGTGGTGGGGCTACGACTGCGCCGGCGCCGTGCAGGTGCGCGTGACGCTCCCGCCCGGCGGCAGCCGACGTGTGGACTTCCTCATCGGGCAGGCGGCCGATGAAGACGAGCTGGCCGCCGTCCACGCCCGCACGTCCCCCCACACGCTGGACACGATGTGCGCCGACCAGGCGCAGGCCGAACGCCAGCGTGCCGCCCGCTTCGTCATCCGCACCGGCTTTCCGCATCAGGACGCCGTCGTCAACCTGTTCGCCAAGAAGCAGATGGTGTCGTACCTGATCAACAAGTCTGGCTTCCGCGACAACCTGCAGAACGACATGGGGCTGTCGATGTGCGACTACCCCATGGCCCGCGAAAACCTGCTGCGCGCCCTGTCCAGCCAGTACCCCGACGGCAACGTGCCGCACAGCTTCCGCCCGCTGAACCTGCTGCAGTACGCCGACAAACCCGCGTGGATCCTCCAGGTCGTGCCGTGGATGCTCAAAGAGACCGCCGACTTCGCCCTGCTGGACGAAGTCGTCCCCTACTTCCGCTCCGACGACAAGGGCACGGTGTGGGACCACATGCTGCGCACCATGCGTTACCTCGCCCGCGACACCGGCGCCCACGGCCTGTGCGACCAGCACTTCGCCGACTGGGACGACGGCCTCGAGCCCTCCGAGGCCACCGGCGAGCGTGAGAGCGTCATGGTCACGCAGCAGTTCTGTCTCGGGCTCAAGGAGATGGAAGCCCTCGCCCGGCTGCGGGGCGACGACGCCGTCGCCGCCGAAGCCGCCGAGCTGCACGCTCAGTTCACCCGCCGGCTCAACGACGCCGCGTGGGACGGCCGGTGGTACCGCCGCACCCTCTGCGGCACCGGCTACGCCGCCGGCTCCGACGCCAACGACCAGGGCAAGGTCTTCCTCTACTGCCAGGCGTGGGCCGTGCTCAGCCAGACCGCCCCCGGCGAGCGGGCCCGGCTGTGCATGGAAGCCGTGGACCGCTACTGCGAGAACGACATCGGCTTCGCCCTCATCGTCCCGCCGTTCTCCCGCTTCGACCCGCGCATCGGCAAGATCTCCGCCGTCCGCCCCGGCTTCGCCACCAACGGCGGCTGCTACTGCCATGCCGTCGGCTTCAAAGTCGTCGCCGACTGCATGCTCGGACGCGCGGAAGAAGCCTGGCGCTCCGTCCGGAAAATCATGCCCGACAGCCCCTGGAACCCGCTTCACCGCTCCCAGGCCGAGCCGTTCAGCTTCACCAACTGCTACGACCTCTTCCCCGAAAAGTACGGCGTCAGCCAATACCCCTGGCGCACCGGTACCGCCAGCTGGTTCACCATGGCCATCATCGAGTGGATCCTCGGCGTCCGCCGCGACTACGCCGGGCTCCGCATCGACCCCTGCCTCTCCCGCGAGATCCCCAAGGCCAGCGTCCGCCGACACTTCCGCGGCGCCACCTTCGACGTCCACCTCGACAACACCGCCGGCCGATGCCGCGGCGTGCGCGAACTCCGCCTCAATGGCGAGCCACTCCCCGGCCCGCTGCTCCCCGACCTCCGCACCGGCCACCACCGCGTCGACGTCATCATCTAGCCCCCACCGCCATCCCCCCTCACTTTCTCCTTGAAGCTCCCCCCCGCGGGGGGGTAGTTTCCCGGCGATGAAACCGGCAGCAGTTGTGTAGGGGTGCGCGGTGATTCTGGGTGTTCTGACAGGCCAGTCCGCCATCGAGGCACACGCCCGCACCGAGCCGGACCGGCCGACGCCCCACGAGGCCGAGGTCGGCTGGGCCTCCCGACGACTGGCTGCCGCGCTCAACGTGCCGATTCAGGAGAACGGTTTCACGGAGAATCTGCGGCAGCTTGGCAGGTCCGCTTCCCGCGGGGACGTACCGAGTGTTGATCGGTTGGTGGAGCTGGTGAGATTGTGGAAGCAGGGCGTAAGTCCCGGCGCGGCGTGCGCCGAGTGGATAGACGCCGTGGATCTGCGTGCATCATCTCTGCAGGATGATTTCGAACAGCTGAAGATTGGCGTCGGCGCTGTGAACGCGGTACTGGCCGCCGTGACGGATCACCTCAGGAAGCCGCACGGCATCGAGCCTGAGAAGCTGGCCCTACTGCGCCTCGCGGTGCTCATCCTGCACGCCGAGAGCGACTTTCTCCTGCCGTCAGGTATGGCGTTCTTCCTCAACAAGAAGGATTTCCTGGACGGGCTGGAGCTGACCGATGACCAGCGGGCCAGTTTGCTTGCATATCGCGACGAGTTGGTCAACCGTTCCGGCACGACAGGTCGCGTCGGAAACACACTGTTGGACGTGATCATCGAAGGCCGGAGCCGACAACGCGCGCCGACCGACATCGAGCAGACCAAGCTCATCCAATTACTCGACGAGGTTCGCCAGTCCGGCACCGTGTCACAAGGCGACTGGTGGCGGCTGATTCGTCTGTGTCATGGCGTGCTTCGACTCTCCGGCGTGCCCGCCGAGCAGGAGATCGACACCCGCTTTGCCCGTTACCTTCGCCAGTGGGAGTCCGAACTGCCCGAGGGGAATGTGAAGCGTTGGCTCAACCAGGCCAACACCGCCGGACGCGACCTCGAACCTGTCCGGATCGAAGACGCCGGCCAACTCCGCCCCGTGGCCGAACCATGATCCCCCTGTCCACCCGATTCGCACTTGCCCGGTGGATCGTCGGCAGCACCTTCGTCCTCGCCGGAATCGCCAAATGGGTCTGGCCCCCAGCCGCTTCATCCGTTGATGCCACCTTCGTCGCCCTCTGGCCTCCCCTCGGGCCGGTCTGGGCGGGCCTCGAAGTCGCCCTCGACCCCACCCGCCCCACGCGGCCTGGCCCCGCCCACCGTAACCTCCCCCACACCTCCCCCCATCGCGGCGTAAACTCTGCCTCCTGATGGCCGCCCCTGCCCCCGTTCCTCCCCCCAGCACCGAAATCCTCTCGCCCGAGTTCAGCCAGTTCCTGCTCCGCATGGCGGTCGAGTGGAGCGGCAAGCTGCTGGCCGTCCTCGGGCTGCTCATCGGCGCGTGGGTCCTCGGTTTCTACGTCCGCCGGGCCATCGGCAAGGCCTTCGAGCGTTCGAAGATCGACCAGACGCTCGGCCGCTTCCTCGGCAACGTCGTCCGCTGGCTCATCTTCGTCATGGGCGTGGTGGCGTGCCTTGGGCTTTTCGGCTTCAACATCACCTCCGTCGCCGCACTCGTCGGCGCCGCCGGGCTCACCGTCGGCCTGGCCCTGCAGGGCTCGCTGAGCAACCTCGCCGCCGGGCTGATGCTCATGCTCACCCGGCCCTTCAAGGTCGGCGACTTCGTCAACGTCGCCGGGCAGCTCGGCCGCGTGGACGACATCGACCTGTTCAACACCAAGATCGACACCCCGGACAACCGCCGGCTCATCGTGCCCAACGGGCAGATCTTCAACCAGACCATCGAAAACATCACCCACCACGCCTGGCGCCGCGCCGATGTCCCCGTCGGCGTGGCCTACAGCTCTGACCTCAAAGTCGTCCGCGCCGCCCTGCGACGGGCCGCCGAGAGCATCCCCCAACGCGACCCCGCCAAACCCGTCGACGTCCTTCTGCAGGGCTTCGGGGCCAACTCCATCGACTGGACCGTCCGCATCTGGGTGCCGGCCAAAGAGTTCTTCCCCTGCCGCGACCGCCTGGTGGAACGCATGAAGGAAGAACTCGACGCCGCGGGCATCTCCATCCCCTTCCCCCAACTGGAGTTGTGGTTCCGCAACCGGCTGGAAACCTCCGCCGCCGAACCCGTCCCGGGCACGTCCCGTCCCTAGGCTCGGGTCGCGCCGGGCTGTGAGATGCCTTACGAAAAATGCCGCCAAAGGTCCGAAAATCTGCCAGGAAATCCGTTGCATGCCAGCGCGGATGGGTTGTACTTTCAGTAGCGTTGAACCGACACACTCAAGGGAGTGAATCATCAACCAGTGCGAGGTGCGGTTGGTACCTTCGTCGCCCTGCTCGGGCTCATAGGGGTCGCGGGAATCTCGGCGGCATCGTCACAAGCGACTGAAGTGACAGACCCGGCGGAGATGCAGCACCGGCAGAGATGCAGCACCGGCGGAGATGCAGCAAGGGGTGGGCGGTTGGTGTCATTGCACCATGACCGCCGGGACGCCCGATGATCCTCACCCGGCCTGTCCAGACCCTTTTCTGTGGGGTTAATAGCGGTAGGGCGCCTGTGTGTACCACGCCCTGGTTTGTCTGGCAGCCTAACAGCCACGTGTGTGTCATCACCACCGGATGCACGGCGCACCCGGCCAACTGCCCGACGCGTGACATGGGCATTGGTGTGTTTGTTCCGGGCTGTTGAATGTGAGTCGAATGTGAATGGCTGAGATGAGCCGGTCCATGGCGAGCAGGAGTCTTCCCATCCTCATGACCCTGTTGGTCCTTCTGGGTATCGACGGGCGTCTGAACGCCCAACCCTCCTCGGCGCAAGGCGACTTCCCGGTCACCGCGCCCGCCTGGGTCCACACCTTGCACCCGGCCAGCACCAGCTACGAAGTCATCGAGCACAAGGTCTTTCGCCGCACCAACGGCCGCCTTGTTGACCCCAATCTGTTTCCCTCCGCCGAGTTCGCCCCCGATGGCACCCAGATGATGCCGCGAAGTTGGGTCGCACGAACGCCGGAACGCTTCGACTACATCACCTTTCGACAGGACCGCCACGCGCCCCCCGCCGACCTCGGCAACCCCAAAAGCATGTCCAGCCGCATGTACTGGACTGAGTCGGGCGACCTGCTCAACCTCGGCGGCCCGGACATGGTGCGTGGGCTGGAGGGTGCGGTGATGCGATGGGACCGCCGCAACCTCCGAGACTTCCATACCGAGGCCACCCAGCGGGAGGCTGGCATCGTCGGCCTCGCCTCCGCCCTCGAAGGCGTCATCGACCGTCACCCCGAACTGTTCCTGCCCGATTCCGTTCGTCGGGCACAGGACCTGACCACGACCAAGGTCACCGCCGAGCCGCCCGTCTACCGCACCACCTGGACGGATGCCGGCCACCGATTCGAGGTGGACGCCCATGCCGAAGCCGATGGCCCCCCCGCGTCGTCGCAGTCAAAGTCCAGCGAAACGGCCCCACGGGAGTCAACCTGGAGGTCCGGGCAACCGAGTTCGCCCGAACCGACACCGGCCGCTGGGCGTGGACCTCCGCCTCAGGACAAGCCGACTTCGCCAGCAGCCAAGGTGTGGTGGAGTACCGCAACTACACTGCAACCCGTTCCGTGCCGGTGGAAGATCGCGCGGCGATGGATCCCAGGCTGTTCCGATTCGACGTGCCCGAAAGCTACGGCATCGTCGACGAAGCACTGCCCGTCGTCCGCCACCGCCTTCAAGGCGACAACTTGGTCGCCGATCGCGACACGGTCGCGCCCGGCCTCATCGAACGGGCCGTGGCATCGGGCGACCTGACCGAAGAACACCCCCTGCGTGGACCGTTTTGCGGTGTACAGGCGCTCTATGGCGCGGCCCGGATGCTTGGCGTCGACGTGGACTACCACGCGCTGATCGACGCCCGCTACGTGGGAAGCCAGGGTAGTTCCGCCGCACAGTTGGTCGCGGCGGCCCGCTCGCTCGAGCTCAGCGCCCGCGTCCTGAAGTCCATACCGCGTGCGGCGGTGCTGCGGCTCAACGCCCCCGCCCTCCTGCACGTCCGCAAGCACCCGAGCACGCCAGCACCGGACCACTGGGTCCTGCTGATGGGTGTCGAGGGCGGTAAGGCTTGAATCTTCGACCCCATCATGGCCCCCGACCTCCGCTCGATCAGCGAGATCGCGGCCATCTGGGACGGCACCGCGATCGAACTGGCGCTGTCCGAACGCCCGCCCGAACCCGCCGCGACTCATGGGCAGTCCTCTCCTGGCGGACTGCCGCCCGTTGTCCTTGTGCTGGGCAGCGCGCTCGGGGCCATCGGCCTCAGTCTCGCCTCGGCGGGTCTGGTCAACAGGGCACGTGCGAGCGGCGCAGCGGCGGTTGGGGGACCGAGGACCGACGGGACCGACCGCTGGACACTCGCCCTGCTGACACTCGCCATAGGTAGCTCCACCGCCGTTGCCGCCGTGGGGCTTGATCTGGTTCGTACCGACAGCCTGCTGAGAAGCCCGGGGCTCCTCCGCACACTCGACCTCAGCAGCAGACTCGACAGCGTCCGGGTCATCTCAGCCGATGAGCTGCGTCAAATCCGTCTGCAAAGCCAGCCGCTGGAGTTCGACGTGGCCCAACTCAAGCAAATGCCCGACCCTGCCTTGGTCACGCTTGTCGCCGATCGGACCGGCCGCAAACCCGTCGTGCTGCTGGTGACCTCACGTTCTGATGCGGCAGCCTCCGCAAGCGTCGCCCGCAAGCTCATCCAGGCCGGCCACCAGCACGTCCTTATCTGTCACACCTTCGTTCACCATTCCGGGCCGAATCCATAGCGACGTGCTTCTACGCGAATCGAGTCCGACTCCCTAACACCTTTGAAGGAGGTTTCCGTGAAGCCGATGACAGCCCTGTTGATGACGTTTTCGTTCGTCGCCACCGCCACTGCAGCGACCATCGCCACAACATCCAACGCACCGCCCCCCCTCGTCGGAGCAGTGCGAGGTGATCGTGCGGCCCGAAGGCTGGACCCCGGACATGGCCTACGCGGGCAAATACTGCGATTCCGCAGTCGCAACACCCCGGGTCCGCGGGTAGCTCATGCCCTCCACGCCCCTGCTCCGACCCGTGAGCCATATCTCTCGCTCGGTCCACCGGATCCACCTGCTGGTGAGCCTCTCGCTGGCGGGGCTGTTGGTCTACGCGGGGGTGATCAAGGCCCTCGAGCCGTGGACCTTCTTCGGCAATCTCCGCCAGTTCGGCTTCGGGGTCTATCCGTCGGCCGTTCTGGCGGTGCTGCTGCCGGTCGCTGAAGTCACCATTGGCGGCCTGCTGTTGACCGCCAGACTGCAACTCCCCGCACTGCTGCTGGCGGTGCTGTTGGGCTTGGCGTTCGTCGCCGTGCAGGTGCCGGTCCTGCTCAGCGGCCGCTCGGTGACCTGCGGATGTCTGGGTAGTTCCCAACCCGTCTCATGGTGGACCTTGGCCCGCGCCCTCGTGTTTCTCGGGGCAGCCGCATGGGCCTGTGGATACAGCCTTCTCGCGGCCCGCTCGCAGGTTCCACCCCAAGCCGTAGCCCCCCTCGGCGTGCAACCGCGTCCGCAACACATCTGACCACAACGCCAGTCTTCGGCCGTTCACCCCTGGGCCCGCGGAACGATACCCTTCGACCTCGTGCAGACAGCCTCCCCACTCAGCGTCATCTACTTCGTCTGCCACGACCTCGGCCGCGCCCTCGGCTGCTACGGCGCCGGGGTCCCCACCCCCAACCTCGACCGCTCCGCCGCCGAATCCATCGTCTTCACGAAAACCGACTGCGCCTCCCCCGTCGCACGCCCCGCCTCTCCCCCCCCCCCAGCCCCCCGCCTCTCCCCCCAGCCCCCCGGGCCCCCCGGCTGGGGCCCCCACTGGGTGTCCTGACCTCACGCCATCCCCGAACCCGCCGTGCTGAGCCTGCTCCTGCCGGCCGTCGTGCTGCTCCGCCGCCCGGCAAGGCCCGACAAGGCCGCCACGCCGCCGTCCTTCGCCGACGTCGGACGGGTTTGCGCAGGCGGCTAACCGGCCCGCGCCGACCACCTCCCTGCCCGTTGCACGACGCCGCGACCCGCCCCCACAATCGGCGGCATGGCTGCCGCCTCCCCCACCGCAACGCCCTTCCGACCCCCCGTCTCCTTCCACGCCCAGCACAGCCCCATCGGCGCTTTCCTCAGCTTCACTTGCGGGCTGGTCGGCAAGCGCGGCGGGCTGGCCCAGCAGCTCGGCCGCCCCGCCGACCAGGACCTCTTCGTCGGCGTGCACGACCTCCCGCTGACCGCCCCGCCGACCTGCTTCCCGTTCTTTGAGGGCGCCAGCGACGACCCCCGCCAGAACTTCGCCGTCGCCGCCGACGCGCCTACCGCCCCCGACGCCCTCAGTTTCGCCGCCGGCCAGTACTCCCGCGATTACCGCTACGCCACCGACACCTTCACCGCCGGCCCGCTGACGTGGACGGTCTACACCCCCTTCGAGCCCATCCCCGACCCCGACACCGCCGACCCACGCGACCTCGCCCGCGTGCTCCTGCCGGCCGTTCGGATGGAGCTCACGCTCGACAACCGCCACGGCAAGTCCGACCGCGCGGTCTTCTTCGCGATGCGCTTCCAGCAGACCGGCCTGCGCCCCATCGTCTCCGGGCTGCCCCGCCACGCCCGCGGCTTTGCCCTGCGCCGTGAGCTGGGGCTGGCCGCCTACGCCGTCGGCGACGACGGCCGGCCCCTCGACGCCGCCCCCGACGCCTTCTGCCGATGGACCCTGCGCGACGGGCTGACCGACCCCGACAACCCGGTGCACCGCCTGGCCAACACCCCGGGCTTCCGCCTGCGCGTCCCGGCCGGCCAGCGACGCACGCTCCGCATCGCCGTCGCCGGCCACCTCGACGGCATCGTCACCACCGGCCTCGAAGGCCGCTACCTCTACACGCGCTACCACCCCACGCTCGAGTCGGTGCTCGCCGCCGCGCTCGACCCCGCCGCCTTCGACGCCGCCGTCGCCACGGCCCACGCGCTCGACCACCAGCTGGACGCCGCCCCCCTCCCGCCGCAACGCAAGTGGCTGCTCGCCCACGCCGTCCGCTCCTATCACGGCTCCACCCAGCTCCTCGACGTCGGCGGACGCCCCTTCTGGGTCGTCAACGAGGGCGAGTACTGCATGATGAACACGCTCGACCTCTCCGTGGATCACATGTTCTGGGAGCTGCGGCACAACCCCTGGGTGGTCCGCAACCTGCTCGACCACTTCGCCCACCACTACAGCTACACCGACACCGTCGGCGCCCCCGGCGAACCCAAAACCCGACCCGGCGGCCTCTCCTTCGCCCACGACATGGGCGTGCACAACCAGTTCGCCCCCCGCGGCACGTCCAGCTACGAGCTCACCGCGCTCGACGCCAGGTGCTTCTCGCACATGACCGCGGAAGAGCTGTGCAACTACATCCTGCTCGCCGCCACCTACGTCGCCCACACCCGCGACCACGCGTGGGCCGGGCAGCACCTGCACCTCATCGACGCCCTCGGCGAGAGCCTGCTCAACCGCTGCGGCCCCACCGGCATCATCGCCTTCGACTCCTCCCGCTGCGGGCCGAAAGGCGCCGAAATCACCACCTACGACTCCCTCGACCACTCCCTCGCCCAGACCCGCAACAACCTCTACATGGCCGTCAAGACCTGGGCCAGCTTCCTGGGCATCCGCCTTCTGCTGCGTGCGGCCCACGCGCACGGCCCCCACGACGACCCCACCTCGCACGACGCCTTCCTCCGCTACGCCCACACCGCCGCCGAGACCGTCCGCGCCCACGCCCGCCCCGACGGCACCCTCCCGGCCGTCTTCGAGCCCGGCAACCCCGGCCACGACGCCCGCATCCTCCCCGCCCTCGAAGCGCTCGCCTACCCGCTGGTCTGGGGCGAAGGCGACCTCGACCCCGACGGCCACTTCGCGTCCCTCGTGGACGCCCTCAAACGCCACCTGCTCGCCTGCCTCCACGACCCCGCACAGCGCAACCGCTTCCCCGGCGGCGGCATCCGCCTCTCCTCCACCAGCAACAACACCTGGCTGAGCAAAATCTTCCTCCTGCAGTTCGTCGCCGAACGCCTCGGCTTCCTCACCCCCGCCGACACCGCGGCCGACGACACCGCCCACGTCCGCTGGCTCACCACCGGCGAGTCCGCCTACTGGGCCTTCTCTGACCAGATCATCGACACTGTCGCGCAGGGGTCGAAGTACTACCCGCGCGGCGTCACCGCGGTGCTCTGGCTGGGCGACGACGCCGCCCGGCCCTGACGCGCACCGCGGGAACGTCTGCACGACGGCGGGCTTCGTCCGCGCCACGTTTTCCCCGTCGGGGAAAACAGGACTTCAACGTCACGCCGTTCACAGTCTCACGTCCTCTTCATTCAGCGGTCCAGCAGATTTAGCCGCCACCTGACCATCCGCTCACAGCGCGTCGCTACGTTGCCGCCCGTCCGCCGAACGCGGGGCACGCTCACCCGGAACGTCCGTGCTGGCCGGCTCAACGGATGAGTCGGCGCGGTCCGTCGTGTCGGCACCCGCCGGCGGGCGTCAAGGAGAAACGCACATGAACCGCACGTTGGCCCTCGCGGCCGCCGCCACGCTCGGTCTGGCCGCCGCCGCCCACGCCAGCCTCCCGAAGAACATCATCCTGATGATCCCCGACGGGGCGAGCTGGGGCACCTGGGACGGCGCCAGCTACTACCAGTACGGCACCCGCTTCGCCCAGCGGTACGACCAGTTCCCCGTCAAGCTCGGGATGACCACCTTCCCGATGAACTTCTCCACCACGCCCACCAACGACAACCTCCAGCGCATCGGTTACGACCCGGCCAAGGCGTGGGACAGCACCCCCGACGTGGACCCCTCCGGCCCGCCCAGCTCCTGGCAGTGGAGCGCCAGCAACCCCAACGGCGAGCACCCGGGCAACGACTTCTTCGAAGGCTACGACTACATCAAGCGTAACTACGTCGACTCCGCCGCCGCCGGCACCGCCCTCGCCTCGGGCATCAAGACCTACAACAACGCCATCAACTACGACAACTTCGGCCGGCCCGTCCCCTTCCTCACCCAGTTCGCCAAGGCCGCCGGCAAGTCCACCGGCGTGGTCAGTTCTGTCCCCTACTCCCACGCCACCCCCGCCGTCTTCGGCGCCCAGAACATCAACCGCAACAACTACCACGCCATCACCCGCCAGATGATCGACGAAGGCACGCTCGACGTGATCATGGGCGGCGGCCATCCGCTCTACGACGACAACGGCCAGCTCCGGGCCACCCCGCAGTACAGCTGGATCAGCAACGCCGACTACACCCGCCTCACCAACGGCACCGCCAACGGCTTCAGCTTCATCCAGACCAAGGCCGAGTTCGAAGCCCTCGCCACCGCCGCCACCGTGCCGTCCAAGGTCTTCGGCATGGCCCAGGTCGCCGCGACGCTGCAGTTCAACCGCTCCGGCACCGCGATGGGCAACTTCAACACCAACGTGCCCGACCTGCGCACCATGTCGCTGGGCGCGCTCAACGTGCTCGGCCGCAACGCCAACGGCTTCTTCGTCATGATCGAAGGCGGCGCCATCGACTGGGCCAACCACGCCAACAACACCGGCCGCGTCATCGAAGAAACCGTGGACTTCAACCGCGCCGTCGACGCCGTCATCGACTGGGTCGAGGCCAACAGCAACTGGAACGACACCCTGCTCATCGTCACCACCGACCACGGCAACGGCATGATGATGGGCCCCAACAGCGACACCATCCCGTTCCAGGGCGTGGTCAACAACGGCGCAGGCAACCTCCCGTCCGTCCGCTGGCACTACGGCACCCACACCAACGAGCTGGTGCTCTTCTACGCCAAGGGCAACGGCGCCAGCCTCTTCTTCGACCTCGTGGACGGCGTCGACAGCGGCTTCGCCCAGATCGTCGGCTTCAACGACGGCCGCTACATCGACAACACCGACGTCTTCCGCGTCATGGCCCAGCAGATCCCCGAGCCGGCCGCCCTCGGCCTGCTCGCCCCGCTCGGGCTCGCCCTGCTCCGCCGTCGCGCCGCGTGAGCTGAAGGACGATTCCGCCCGACAACGAGCTGCCAAAAGGAACGGGGCCCGCACGACCGCGGGCCCCGTTCCCGTTTTTCTCCGCACGACCTGCACCGCGGCTCAGCCGCGCCGACGGCCCAGCGCCAGCGGCGCCAGCGCCAGCACCCCCAGCACCGCCGGCTCGGGGATCACCGTCCCGCGGATCGTGATCGAATCCAGCCGCCAGTTCCCCGACGTGTTGTTGATCGGGTTGCCCGCGAGGTTCACGTACAGCCCGGCGTTGGGCCCGTCCGGCGCGTACGCCGAAACGATCCGCACGCCGAACAGCGGATTGTCGTTCACCGCCGTGATCCCCAGCGCCCCGAAGTCCACCGTGATGTTGTTCACCCACCCCTCCGACGCCGGGCCCACCACCACCGGCCCCACATTCACCCACGTGCTCCCGTCCACCGTGTACTGCACCTGCTGGTGCTTCACCCCCTGGGTCGTCGGCTGCCAGTCGTAGGTCAGCACGATGTTCTCCCACGTGGTGGTGTCCACGAGGAACTGCGCCCCCTGCGAGTACTGCGGGGCGCTCTGGTGCCAGCCGTTGCCGCTGCCCGTCCCCGCCGCGCGGATACGCCACACCCGCCCCGGCGTCGTGCTGCCCGTCTGGTTGAGCACATCCGCAGCCGCCGTGCTCGGCGGGGTCGTGAAGCTGTTGGTCATCCCCAGCTGCGTCGCCGAACCCGCCCCCACGCTCGGCGACGGCGTGTTGTTGATCCCCACCGGCAGCTCTTCGAAGTTCCACGCGGTGATCACCGTGCTCGCCCCCGCCACCGACGCGAGCCCCATCCCCACCACCGCCGACACCAGCACCGACATGCGATTCATCTCGACCTCCTTCTCTCTCCGGGCCTCCCGAACGCCCGTCACACCGGACCTCCGCCGCACGCCGCCGGACACCTTCCGGCCGCCGCCTGCGACAACGTGTCATCGTTGAATCACGGAGGGTCCGACTTCGTTCACATCGCGCATGGTTTCCAAAAAGAGTTCATCAACACGCCCCATCCCACGTCCGCCCCGCCCCACTAACCTTCCCCGCTTGCCTGACGCGAACTCCCCACCTTGCCCGTCGCCCCGCTTCCGCAGGCCATGCGCCGCTCACCGCCGCGGACCCGCCCCCGTCCGGCTGGTCGTGCTTGTGCTGGCCCTGCTGGGCCTCACGGCCGCCGTCCGCGGTGAGCCTCCACCCGCCCTACCCACGACCGCCCCCGCCGCCACGTCCGGCGACCTCGACGACCCCTACCGCGTCTTCCTGCTCACCATCGGCCCCGGCCGGGAGGTCTATTCCCTCTTCGGCCACAACGCCCTGCTCATCGTCAACACCCGCACGGGGGCCGAGGTCGCTTACAACTGGGGCGTCTTCGACTTCAACCAGCCGAACTTCATCGGCCGCTTCATCCTCGGCCGCATGCTCTACCGGCTCGAAGCCTTCGACGCCCGGCTGATGCTCGCCCAGTACCTGCAGGAGCAGCGGGGCGTCCGCCTCGCCGAGCTCAAGCTCTCGCCCGCCCAGAAACGCCGGCTTGTGCAGTTCTGTCTCGACAACGACACCCCGGAAAACCGCGACTACCGCTACGACTACTACCTGGACAACTGCTCCACCCGGGTCCGCGACGCCCTCGACCACGCCACCGCCGGCCAGCTCGCCGCCGCGCTACGGCCCCTGCCGGCCGAGCCGCCCGCCACCTTCCGCTGGCACACCGACCGGCTCACGCGCCCGCTCCCGTGGCTCTACCTCTCCCTGCACTACATCCTCGGCAGCCCGGTAGACCGGCCGCTCAGCCGCTGGGACGAGTCGTTCCTGCCCCGCTATCTCGAGCAGCACCTGGCCACCCTCGACGTCGCGTGGGAAGACGGCACCCGCCACGCGCTGCTCGGCCCGGCCACGACGCTGGTCCCCTTCGACCGCTATCCCGAACCCGGCGCCCCGCCGGACTGGCGGCTTCCCGCCCTGGCCGTCTCCCTGCTGCTCTCGGCGGCCCTGCTGCTTCTGGCGTGGTGGCCGTCGCGGCTCGGCCGCGGCCTTCCCTCCCTTGGCGTGCTCGCTTGGGCTGCGCTGTGCACCGTCGCCGGCGGCCTGTCCACCTTCGGCTGGCTGATGACCGACCACATCGTCTCCCGATACAACGAGAACTGGCTTCAGCTCAATCCGCTGTCCCTGCCGCTGGTCGCCGCCGCCGCGTGCCTGCTGCTGGGCCGAAAGCCCCGGTGGGCACGCCCTGCCGCGGCCGTGCCCGTGACCCTCTCGCTGGCGGCCCTGCCGCTGCAGCCCTTCCTTACACAGCCCAATCAGCTCATCCTGCTCATCGCCGTCCCGCTGCATCTTGCGGCTTACTTGGCCGTCCGCCGCCTCACCGCCGCCCCCCGCACGCCCGAGACCACCGCCTAAAAACAGCCGCCCGACGTCCGTGGGGTTCAAGGAGAAAGCGACATGTTCCGGTTGCTCCCGACTGCCGTCCTGTCCGCCGTGGTCCTGACCGTTGCGTGCCCGCCCGCACTGCCCATACCGCGCGTCGCCGCCGCCCAGGAGCTCCGCGCCGGCGAACGCTCCCCCGTGCAGGTGCCCCCGCGCCCGGCCCGCAAGCCCATCCCCACGCCCCCGCCGCGCAACGAGCCGGTGGACCAGCAGCTCCGCGACCAGGCCCGGCAGATCATCGAAGACTTCGCCGTCAGCCCCGATTCGCCCATCCGCCGGGCCAACGCCATCGAAGCGGCCGAGAAGGGCCTTCCGCGTGAACAGGCCGCCCCGCTGGTCGTCCGCGGGCTCGCCGACCCCGCCCCCGTCGTCCGCTTCGCCGCCGCCGTCGCCGCCGGCGACCTCAAGCTCCTCGACGTCCGCCCCACGCTCTACAAGCTCGCCTACGACACCGACCCGCAGGTGCGCCTCGCCGCCCGCTACGGCCTGCACAAGCTCGGCGACTCCACCCTCACCCAGGAAATGCTGCTGGGCCTCCGCGACGAACGCCCCGAAGTCCGCTCCAACACCGTCATGCTGCTGGGCATGCTCGGCGAGCCGTCGGCCATCCCCCCGCTCCGCCGACTCGCCGGCGACCGCAACCCCACCGTCCGGCTCCAGCTCTATGAGGCCCTCTGGCGGCTGGGCGACCGCAACGCCGCCAACGAACTGGTCATCTTCACCCTCTCCCGCTTCCCCGACGAACAGGTCGTCGCCCTGATCGCGCTGGCCCAACCCCGCAACCCCCGCGTCCTCGAGCACATCCGCGGCTGGATGGTGGACGACAACTTCCCCGAAGTGCCGCTGGCCGCCGCCCGCGCCGCCGGCATGCTCGGCTCCGATGAGGGCTACGGCACGGCCGTGCAGTTCCTCCGCGCCAACGACCCCCGCCAGCGCATCATGGCCGCCATGGCCCTGGGCGACATCGGCCGCATCGACGCCCAGTCGCGCCTGCGACCGCTGCTGGCCGACCCCGACCCCGACGTGCGCCTCGCCGCCGCCGCCGCCATCCTCAAGCTCCGCCCTCCCCGCTAGCCGCCCCCCGCTGAAACCCCCCCCAACCGCTTACCCCCCCCCGTCGGCATCCCCCCCCGTCCAACCGTCGCCCGGCCGGGCCGGTCGTGGAACGGGGTGCAACGTTTCGCCTTGGGCGGTAACCTGACCGGGTGACCTCGCCGGACGCCCCCTCGCCGAGCGGCCCGCCCCACGGCGTCACCGCCCGGGCCTTCACGCCCCGGGCCGTCCTGCTGGGCCTGCTGCTCGGCGGGCTGCTCGCGCTGGTCACCCCCTTCAACGACTACATCCTCAACAACACCCCCATGATCGGCAGCGCCCTGCCCACGGCGCCGCTGCTGGTGCTGTTGCTGCTGGTGCTGCTCTCGGCCGCCGCCGCCCGACGCTTCCCCCGCCTGGCCTTCTCCCCCCGCGAACTCACCGTCGTCTTCGCCCTGGTCCTTGTCGCCTGTGCCGTCCCCGCCGGCGGGGTCATGCGTTACCTCGTCGGCAACGCCGTCGGCCTGCAGCACCTCACCGCGGTGGACGACCGCTACCGCCTGCTCTTCGAGTCGCTCGGCCTGCCCGACGCCCTCTTCCCCAACAGCGGCACGCCCGTCGCCCAGCGCGGGGCCGACCCCGTCGTCCGCGACTTCCTCGGCCGCATTCCCCTCGACCAGCCCGACCTGCTCAGCTTCCTCGCCGCCGTGCCGTGGTCCGCGTGGGCCGTGCCCTTCTTCGCGTGGGGGGCCTTCTTCGCCCTGCTGGTCGTCGCCGTGCTCTCGATGGCCGTGCTGGTCCGCCGCCAGTGGGTCGAGAACGAACGCCTCCCCTTCCCCATCGCCACCGTCTACCTCGCCCTGCTCCAGCCGCCCCCGCCCGGACAGCGGCTCAACGCCACGCTCGCCAGCCGCAGCTTCTGGTACGCCGCCGCCGCCGTCTTCGCCGCCCACGCCTTCGCCGGGCTGCACCTGTATTTCCCACGCAACGTCCCGCAGCTTCCGCTGGGCTACGACCTCACGGCCGTGCTCGCCGACGGCATCTGGCGCTACGTGGACACCGACTTCAAACAGGCGTCGGTCCTGTTTTCCGTCATCGGCATCACCTATTTCCTCTCGCAGAAGGTCGCCTTCTCATTGGTCTTCTTCTACGTCGCCCTGCAGGTCGTCCGCATCGCCTACGGCCAGTGGGAGCTGGACTTCTCCGCCGACATGCAGCGCGACCAGCTCTTCGGCGCGCTCTTTCCCTACGCCGCCGCCATGGTCTACGTCGCCCGCGGCCACCTCGCCCAGGTCGGCCGGGCCATGCTCGGCCGCCGACGCCCCGGCGACCCCGCCCCGCGCTACCTCCCCGACGCCCTCGCCGGCTACCTCTTCCTCGGCTCGGCCCTGGCCATGGTCGGCTGCCTGCTGCTGGTGGGCGTGTCGTTCCCTTCGGCCGTGACCTTCGTCGTGCTGCTCCTGCTGTTCTTCGTCGTCGTCGCCCGCGTCGTCGCCGAGACCGGCATCCCCTACGTCGGCCTCTACCTCCCCCTGACGCTGCCGGTCACCTACCTCGTCGCCGCCCTTCCCCCTTCGCTGGCCAGCAAACTCCCCGTCAAGGACTTCTTCGTCGGCCAGGTCCTCTACGGCCTCTACGCCCACGACCACCGCGAGTCGCTGCCGCTTTACGCCACGCACGCGCTCCGCGTCGCCGACGACACCTTCCAGCCCCAGCCCCCCCACGAAACCCGACGCGCCCCGGCCGGCAAACTCCTGCCCGCGATGGCCCTCTCCGTCGCCGTCGCCTTCGTCCTCTCCTTTCTCGCGTGGCTGGCCATCGACTACCGCTACGCCACCCCCGTCGACCGCCTCGGCGGCAACACCATCGTCAACGTCTGGGGCGCCCAGCTCCAGCCGCAGTACTTCACCTACGAACCCACCCTCGCCTACGCCCACCTCACCCCCGACAGCCACCTCGCCCACAGCCGCGGGACGCACGTCGCCGTCGGCGTCGGCGTCATGTCCTTCCTCTCGGTCATGCGCCTCCGCTACGAAGCCTTCCCCCTTCACCCCGTCGGCTTCCTGATGGCCTACACCCTCAGCCTCAAGTGGGTCTGGTTCTCCATCCTGCTGGGCTATCTGGCCAAGGGACTCGTGCTCAAGCTCGGCGGGGCCGGGCTGTTCCGACGCCTCACGCCCCTGTTCCTCGGCCTCATCCTCGGCGAGGCCGCCGCCGCCGGCTTCTGGCTCGCCTTCAACGTCGCCCGCTACGCCCTCGGCTACGAGTTCTCCGCCGTCAAACTCCTGCCCGGCTAACCCCCCTTTTGAAGTCGCGGTGCCTACATCCCCCGCGCCGCCCGCACCCCGTTGCGAAACACCGCCAGCCCCGCCCCTTCGTCCATCGCGTCCCACCCCAGCGCCGTCCATGCCGGGTGCTGACCCCGACGCACGTGCCGCTCCGGATGCGGCATCAGCCCCAGCACCCGCCCCGTCTCATCGCACAGCCCCGCCGCCGCTGCCGCCGAACCGTTGGGGTTCCCCTCCGGCAGCCCCGCACCCAGCCCGCCCGCCGCATACCGCAGCGCCACCCGGCCCGACGCCTCCAGCTCCCGCAGCACCCCCTCCCCCGTCACCGCCACACGCCCCTCACCGTGCGCAATCGGCAACGCCAGCCGGCCCACGCCCTGCGTCCACACGCACCGGCTCCCCGCCACCTCCTCCACCTCCACCCAACGGCACAGGAACCCCCCGCCCCGGTTGTGCGGCCCCGCCGCGTTGTGCGCCAGCGTCACCGCCCGCCCCGCGGCCCCCCCGCCCCCCCCGGCCCCGCCCACGCTCCCGCCGCCCACGCCGACACGCCCCGGCAGCAGCGCCGTCTTCACCAGCACCTGAAACCCGTTGCAAATCCCGATGACCAGCCCGCCCCGCTCGATGAATCGCCGCACCGGCTCCAGCAGACGCGTCTCCAGGTGCTGCGCCAGGATCCGCCCCGCCGAGATGTCGTCGCCGTAACTGAAGCCCCCCGGAATCGCCAGAATCGAAAAGTTGCCCAGCAGCTCCGGCCGCTGCGACACCGCGTTGACGTGCAGCCGCTCCGCCGCCGCCCCCGCCCGCTCGAACGCCCACGCCGTCTCCACGTCGCAGTTGGTCCCCGCCGCCCGCAGCACCAGCACCCGCACCTCGGCCATGCCGGCATCCTACCCGACCCGCACCCCCCACCGCGCCTCACCCCGCCTCAGCCCCCCCCACGCCAGCACCATCAGCGCCCCCAGCACGCCCGCCGGCTCGGGCACCGTCGCAAACGGCAGCGTCACCGTCAACGTGTACTGCCCGACATCGCCGTAACCCCCGCTGCTGGCCACGCCCACGTAGTACGTCCCCGCCGCCAGCGTGCCCGTCCACGCCGCATCCAGACCGAAGTCCGGGCCGGTCGTGTGGATGGACGGGTTCACGTCCGCCAGCAGCGTCATCGCCGCATCCCACAGCAGCAGGCGCACGTCCAGCATCGCCCCGAACGCCGCATTGTCCACCGCCACCGACACGGCCCCGGCCGTCCACGTCTCGAACTGAAAGACGTCCACGTCCGACGTCGTCTCGATGACCCCCGACGCCGTCAGCACCCGCGGCCCCGGCCCCGCCACCAGCCCCAACGGCGACGCCGCCATCTCCGCAAGCACCGTCGCCGACGCCGCCGTGTCCCCGTGGTCGTCCGCGCGGTAGCCGAAGCCGTTCCAGTAGCCGCCCCCCAGAAACGGGTGGGCGTACGGGCTACCCGACGTCGAAGCGATCTGCCGCAGGTCGTCCTGCAGGATGAACTGCCCCCCGCTGTACCCCACCACCCCCCCCGACCACACGCCGCGCTGGCGGTTGTACGCCACCCCCATGATCGGCGCGGAGATCGGATCGTTCTCAAAGTCGCGGTAGCCCGAAATCAGCGTCCCGTCCGGCGCGCGGTTCTGCTGGTGATACAGCCCGAACAGGTGCCCCGCCTCATGAATCGTCGCGTCCGCCACGAACTTCGGACTCCCCCCGCCCAGGTTGTCCGGGAACACCCACGCCGTGCCGAAGTGATAGTCCGCGTACACGAACCCCGCGATGTACGCTACGCCCCCGGCACTGCTGGAGTACCACGCGTTCGACCCGCCGATGATCACCCGGGCCGACTGCCGCCCCGTCGGCGTCCCCGGGTCCACCGTCGTCACGTCCACGTTGAACGGCGAAAACGCCTCCGCCACACGCGACCAGATCTGAAACATGTTGTTCAGCTCGGTCGCCGAAAAGTTCGTCCGATCGGCGTCCACCGAATACGCCGGCACCACCCCCGGCGCCCGCCCGGTGTTCCCCCAGTTCCCCTCGTAGGTGATCCCGTCGAACTTCAGGTACAGCTTGGCCGACGCCTGCGGCCGGCTCGACCACGCCGGCACCGTCAGCCCCGACGACGCCACCCCTGCCCCTCCGCCCCCACTGCCACCCGACCCGTCCCCCGCGTCCACGTCCCGCAGCAGCTCGACCCCGCCCCCCCCCACGCCAACGGCCGCCGGCAGCGGCAACCCGCTCCCCGGACGCCATCCCCCCCCGACGCCCCCGGCCGTCGCCCCGCAATCGCACATCATCAGTGGCTGCGGGCCCATCACCCCGGCGGCGTGAAACGCATGCCGATGCCCGCCGAAGCCCCCCGACCGACCTCCCCCCGCCGCGGACTGCGCATGCGCCCACCCGGCCGAAACCCCCAGGGCCACGGCGGACATCCACACCGTCAGACCGACCCACGACCGACGCATCGACGCACATCCCCTGAACAGGGTGTCCGCATCCTACAACATAAAACAACGGGGGCCGCGCCCGCCGGAGCGGCATGCGCTCTTTTCCGCCCCGTAGCGTCCGCCCGCTCGCCACAGGTTGCCCAGCTTCGCGGGTCGCCGTCAGGAAAACCCCCACCGCACCAGCGCGAGCGTGATTCCCAACGTCAGGGGGGACAGCAGCGTGGTCCACATGACGCAGTCGGCCGCCAGCTCGGTGTCGCCCCCCGTTTCGATCGTCAGCAGCAACGTGTTCACCGCCGTCGGCACCGCCGCCGTCACGATCAGTAGCTCCGCCGGCCACGGCCACAGGTCCAGCACGCCCACACGCCCCAGCACCCACAGCAGCCCGGCCATGACCGCCGGTGCCGCCACCAGCCGCAGCACCACCACCAGCCCTACCGGCCGCCATCTCGGCCACCGCCACGACGACGCCAGCTGCGCCCCCAGCGTCACCAGCGCCACCGGCACCAGCCCCATCGACAGGTACGACGTCGTCTTGGTCACCGCCACCGGCAGCGACGCCCCTTCCGACGACTCCAGATACAGCCGCGCCAGCACCGCCAGCAGCAGCACCGGCACCGCCGGCAGCGTCAGCGTCGCCCGAACCACCCCGCCCCAACCCAGGCCCGACCGCCCGCCCACCTCTCCCCCGCCCTCACCGCCCCGCGCCGCCCACGTCGCCAGCACCATCCCCACCGTGAAGTTCAGCAGGTTCTGGCACATCACCACCACCGCCTGCACCGCCGCTCCGTCCTTCTCGCCCAGCCGTGACGGGTACGCCAGCTCGGCCAGCGGAATCCCGTAGTTCCCCGCGTTGTAAAACATCGTCGCCAGCGCCACGGCCGTCAGCGTCTGCCGACGCGCTCCCACCAGCCGGCCGATCCCCCACACCAGCGCCCCCAGCGCCGCCACCTGCAGGCACGTCACCAGCACCACCCCGCCCATCGCCGACCACGGCAGCGTCGAAAACGCCACCCGGTCGAACACGAACGCCGGCGAAAACACCCACAGGTTCAGCTTCGCCAGCGTCCCCAGGTCCAGCTTGAACCGCAAACGCAGCAGCGCCCCCACGCCCACCATCAGCAGGATGGGCGCCAGGACCTCCGTCACCACCGACACCAGCAGCGGCAGCAGTGTCAACCGCCGCCCACTCTAATCGACCCCCGCCCCGCCGCACATCGCCCCCCCTCCAGTCCCCGCCTCAGCGACCGCCTACCCCTCCCGCGGCAGCGTCTCCCACAGGTGCGCCAGTTCGATCCAGTCCGCGTGCGACACCGCCGCCATCGTGTACTGCTTCCACAGTACCGCCAGCACCAGCATCCCCAGCACGACCAGCCACAGCGCCGCCTCCGCCCGGGCATAGTGGCGCACACGCCAGAACAGACAGCTTGCCGCCGCCGTCGTCGTCAGCTTCAGCAGCACCACGGAGACGATCATCCCCGACCCCAGCAGCTTCGCCGCCAGAGGGTTGCCTTCCACGAACGGCGTCCAGCGGTGCGCCCACAGCGTGAAATACAGATCCGCCAGCGACAGCACCCACAGCACCGCCAGCAAAAACGCCATCCGGCCGGCCCGCGTCGGCGCCCACCAGCTCGCCCCCCCGTCTGCCACGGCCGCCGTCGCCACACCCCCCGTACCCACAGAGCGCGCCGCATACACCGACATGGCGACCTCCGGAGCCCCGCCTTCGCACCGCACGGGCCTCCATCGCCATACGTCGTCCCTTCGCCCCGGCCGCTTGCCGCGCCCCGGCCGATTTTCTCACCGCTCGCCAGCTTCCCGGACCGGCACCGCCGCTACAGCCGCTACAGACGACCGCCCGCCGATTTCGCCCGCTGGCACAGCTTGAGGATCAGCTGCACCTCGCCTGCGGGCAGCCGAAGCTCGCGCGCGATCTCGTGCACGTCCCGACCCTCGTCCGCCAGCCGGCACACCTGAGCGTGCCGCGGGTCGATCGGGATCGGCGACGGAAACGCCTCCTCCTCCGCCACGCCCGATTCCCCCTCGCCCGGCGGGCCCAGCGACACGTCCGCGCCGTCCGCCGGCCGCAGCCGCAGCACCGGCGTCGACCGCCGCTCGGCCAGCGACCGCTCGGCCTGCTCCAGCGCCGCCAGCCGCTCGTCGGCCTGACGGATCAGCTCCTCCAGCTTCGCCGCGCGCGTGTCGAGCTGCGCGTTCATCTGCCGCGCCATCTTCTCCAGCTCGACCAGCAGCTGCGTCATCTGGCTTTCGACCCGACGCTGCGCCGCAAGCGACGAGAACGGCGGCGGCCCCGCCAGCGGGTCGCGACGCGACTTCCTCCGCGCCTTGAGATACACATACCCCGTCGCCAGAATCGCGACCGCGAACGCGTACACCGACGGGTCCGTCGGCCACGACCACGATTGCGCCAGCGCACCGCTCACCGTCAAAGACCCCCGTCTCGCATCCGTGCGGGCTCTTCCCTGAGCATCGCTGCACGCCTCGCGGCGACAGCCTGACGACGGCCCGACGCACGCATTCTACCGCCGTGAACGCCAGCACGCCCCCATCCTCGCCCGGCCCCGCACCGCCGACGCCCCGCACCCCACGACGCTGGCTGCTCCCGCTGCTGCTGCTCATCGCCCTCGCCCACGCTGCCATCGCGCTGCTCGGCGTCCGCGGACACGCCGCCACCTTCGACGAGCCCGTCCACCTCGTCGCCGCCGCCCATGCCGCAGCCGCTCAGTTCCACCTCAACCCCGAACACCCCCCACTCTGGAAGCTCCTCCCCGGGCTCACCCAGCCGCACCCGCCGCCGCTCCCGGCCGACGTCGCCGGCGACCCCGTCCGACAGTGGCCCTACGCCGTCGAACAGCTGTACCGCAGCGGCCACGACGCCGACGCCCTGCTCACCCGCGCCCGCGTGGTGATGCTGGTCTACCCCCTCGCGACCATCGTGCTCGGCGGGCTGCTGGTGCACGCGCTGGCCGGGCCGGCCGCCGCCGTGCTCGCGGCGCTGCTGCTGGCCCTCGACCCGCTCCTGCTCGCCCACGGGCCGCTGGTCACCAACGACGTCCCGCTGACGCTGGCGCTGCTGGCGGTCGTCGCCGCCGCCTTTCTCCTGCGCCAGCGACTCGCCCGACCCACCTTCGCCGCCGCCCTCGCACCCGCTCTGCTGCTCGGCGGGCTCATCGGGCTGGCCGCGTGCACCAAGTTCACCGCCGTCGTGCTCGCCCCCCTGCTGGCCGCCGCGGTCGTCCTGTTCCCCGCTCGCCACGACGCACCACGCCGTCTGGCCCGCGCCGCGCCTGCGCTGGTGCTGGCCGCCGCCTTCGCCTTCGCCACCGTCTGGGCCGTCTACGGCTTCCGTTACCGCCCCTCCGCCGACGCCCCAGCCATCGACCTCCAGCCGCTAGTGGAGCGCATCGCGCAGCTCCGACGTCTCGCCGACGCCCCCTTCCCGACCGGCCCCGACGCAGCCGATTCGCCCCTGCCCCCGCCCGACCTGGCCACTCGCCTGCTGGTCGCCCTGGACCGCCACCACCTGCTCCCCAACGCCTTCGTCGCCGGGCTGCTCACCAGCTACGGCGTCACCCGCTCCAACCCCGCCTTTCTCTTCGGCCAGCTCAGCACCAGCGGCTGGACGTGGTACTTCCCCGCCGCGGCGCTGGTGAAAACCCCGCTGGCGCTGCTGGCGGCCTACGCGATGCTGCTGTGGACGCTGCCCCGGCCGCACGCCCCGCCGGCCGCACGCGGCCTGGGCGCACTCGCGCTGCTGGTCTTCGCCGTCGCTGCCGCCTCACCGCTGAACATCGGCGTCCGTCATGTCCTGCCGGCGCTGGCCCTGCTCACGCTCGCCGCCGCCGTCGTCCTCGCCCGCACGCCCCGGCTGGCCGCCGCCCTGCTCGTCGCCCTCGCCGCCGAAGTGACGCTGAGCTACCCCCACCTCATCAGCTTCTTCAACGCCCCTGCCCGCGTCGTCGGCCCCGAGCGTCTCCTGGCCGACTCCAACCTCGACTGGGGACAGGACCTCAAACGCCTCGCCGAGTGGCACCACGCCAGCGGCCGACCCCGACTGCTCGTCGCCTACTGGGGCACCGCCGACCCCGCGTTCTACGGCCTTGCCGGGCCGGACGTGCTCCACCTGCCCAACACCTACCCGTACCTCCCACAGCATCTCCCGCCCCCGCCACGCGGCGACGGCAGCACCTTCCTTGCCGTCTCCGTCAGCTATCTGCAGGGCATTCAGTCCGGGGAGGTCGCCCCGTTCTTTCGGCGTCTGCGCGACCGGCCCGTCGTCCATCGCGTCGGCACCACCATCCACATCTACCCGTGGTGACCTGCGCGGCCGTGTCACCCGCGCGCGGCGAGTCACCGGGTCTGTGCCCGCTCTGGCTCCGTCGTGCCTGCTCGTCTCGTCGCGCTCGCTAGTCGTCGTGCCGCGCCAGCACGTGGGCCCGCAGGTTGGGCACCCACTCGCCGCACATTGGGCACATCTTCATGACGACCTTCTGGTTGGGCCGGGGCCCGCCATATCCCGCGTTCGGCCGGTTGGCGTTGCGGTTCTGCCAGCGGTTCTGCCGCATCGGCCGGTCCTGCCCGCCGCCGACCGCCTGCCGGTCACCCCCACCCCGCTCGCCCCCCCGCTCGCTGCCGCTGCGGTCGTAACCCCCGCGGTCGTACGGGCCACGGTCGGCGCTGCTTCGCTCGTAGCCGCCCCGGTCGTAGCCGGTGCGCTCGGCCGGCTGGCGGTCGTAGCCGCCGCGTTCGGGTCCCGCCCGCTCCCCGCCCATCCGCTCACCGCTCATCCGCTCCCCGCCCGCCCGCTCACTTCCGCTGCGGTCTCCGCCCGCGCGGTCACCCGCCCCGCCGCGGTCGTAGTAACCGTTGCGCTCCGAGCCGCGTTCGCCCCGGTCGTTGCCCACGACCATCGGCTGCGGGGCCGGGCCGATCCCCGTCGCCGGGCCGCCGGCCGTCTCGCCCCCGCCTTCCGCACCCGGCAGCACCGGCTTCTGCCCCGACCGCACCGCCTGCAGGTTCTCACGCCAGTTCGGCAGCAACTGACCCGTGCCGCCGCACTTCGGGCACGACTTGTTCCGGCCACGGCAGTAACAGTCGCGGTGCCGCTGACGCCGGTAGTGGCGGTTGTCCGACGGCCGCCCTTCACCCCCGGCTTCCACCACGCTCCCGCTCGCCACGTCCGTCGCACCGCCGGACATCGCTTCCCCCCTCGCCTCGACCCGGCCCGGCATCGCGCCGCTGGCCGTCCCGCCCGATGACGTTCCCGCCGATTCGGAACCGTGTTCGTCTTGCATTCGGTTTCCTCGGATTCCGCCCGCTTCCCGGGCTCTCAACTTTCGCCCCGCTCCGGGGCCTCCTCCATCGGTCGCCCTACATTTGCCCACTCGCCATGCGACAGGCCGACGACCACTCCCTCCGCACGCCCGACACCCCCTCAGCGGGCATCGGGCCCCGCGAAATGCGGATCTATCGCGCTTCGTTTCTCCTCGCTGCCATCTACAACGTCCTCTGGGGCACCGCCGTCATCCTCTTCCCCACACTGCCCTTCCGACTCGCCGGCCTCCCCCTCCCCGACCCCGTCGGCCTGCTCCTCTGGCAGTGCATCGGCATGTTCGTTCTCGTCTATGCCGTCGGCTACGCCTACCTCTGGCACGACCCCCTCCGCTACGCCCCCTTCGCCCTCGTCGCCACCCTCGGCAAAATCTTCGGCCCCATCGGCTGGCTCTGGGCCTACACCCAAGGCATCGTCCCCCTCCACACCGGACTGACCATCCTCACCAACGATGTACTCTGGTGGCCTGTCTGGTTCCCCTTCGTCTACAAAACCCTCCTCAGACCGCTCTTCCGACCCGCCCCCGCCTGACCACGCCGCCCGCGCCGTCCAACCCCCCACACGTCACCCGGACAGCTCCACCGATAGCTCCGCCAGCCCCGCCGGCGTCTCCGCGATTCTAGCCGCCCGCCCTACCCCGGCAAGCCCTGCCCTGCCCGGGCCCTACCCGGCCCTACCCGGCCCGGCCCGGCCCGCCCAACGCCGCCCATGCCGCCGTCAGTGTCGGCTACGCGGCCGCTTGTTCGCCCGCCTTCTCACCCTCAGTCCGCGCCGGCAGCGCGTCCGACGCCGAGCCCATCTCCACACGGTCGCGCCCGCCCCGCTTGGCCGCGTACAGCGCCGCGTCCGTCCGCGAGAGCAGCTCGTCGGCCGACATCCGCCCGTCGTGCTGCATCACCCCGAAGCTCGCCGTCACCTGCACCGCCGACCCGCCGTGCCGCAACTCCATCGACTTCACTGCAAGCCGGAGGTCCTCGGCCAGCCGACCTGCCCCGACCCCGTCCGTCTCCGGGCACAGCACCGCGAACTCCTCGCCGCCGTACCTGCACACCACGTCCGACGCCCGGCACCGCGCCAGTGCCGTCCGCGCCACCGACCGCAGCACCTCGTCCCCGAACGGGTGCCCGTGCGTGTCGTTGAGCTTCTTGAAATGGTCCACGTCGAAGAGGATCAGCGACATCCCCCCGCCGCCGGTGGGCTCGCCCAACGCGTCGGGCCTCGATGCCGACTCGGGCCCGGACGCCGCCGCATCCGATGAGCCGGGCCGGCCAAAGTGCCGCTGCGACAGCTTGACCATCTTCGCGAGGCGGTCGTTGAAGTACGCCCGGTTCCACAGGCCCGTCAGACCGTCGAGCATGGCGCGCTGCGCCAGCAGGTCCATCAGGTACTTCGTCCGCAGCGACGCCCGCACCCGCGCGCGCAGCTCCGCCGGCTCGAACGGCTTGGTCACGTAGTCCACCGCGCCCAGGTCGAACCCCGCCACCTTCGCCTCGGGCGTGCTGTCCCCCGTCAGGAAGATCACGGGGATGTGGTGCGTGGCCGGGTCCGACTTGAGCTGGCGGATCACCTCCATCCCGTTGACGTCGGGCATGTCCACGTCCAGCAGCACCAGGTCGGGCAGCGTCCGACGCACCAGCTCCAGCCCCGCCGCCCCGCCTTCGGCGAACAGCAGCTCGACATGCTCTTCTTTCAGTCGCGCGCGGATGAGCTTGCGCACCTGCGGACAGTCGTCCACCACGGCGACCTTCTGCATCGGCCCGCCCAGCGGGCACGTGTCCGACCCGAGAGGCTGTTCATGCGGCATCGCTCGCCCTCCGCTGCGACACCAACTCCGAGGCCCCCGCACGCTCCGGCCGGCCTTCGCCCGCCGCGGCGGCACCCACGCCCCCCAGCCGCGACCACGGGTAGTCCGTCTCGCGGGCCGTCATCACGCACGCACGCCCGGCCGCCTTCGCCGACATCAGCGCCGCCCGTGCCGCCTCCAGCAACACCGACGCCACGTCCCCCGACGCCATCGCCGAACGCCCCTTCGACCCCGGCAAGGCCGACACCCCGCTGCTGGCCGTCAGGTGAACCACGCTGCCGTGCGCCTCAAACCGCATCCGCGACACCGCTTCGCACAGCCGCTTGGCCAGCACCGCCGCCCCCGCTTCGTCCGTCGCCGGACAAATCACCCCGAGGTCCGACCCGCCCGCCCGACACAACACGTCCTGCTCCCGCACCAGCGCCGCGAACGCCCCGGCCACATCCCTCAACACCGCGTCCCCGAACGCCGTCCCGTGCTCCACATTCAGCCGCCCGAAATGGTCCACGCCGACCACCACCACCCCCACCGGACGCCCCGTCCGCGTGGACAGCGACACCTCCGCCGACAGCCGACCGACGAAATAGTCCGCGTTCCACAGCCCCGTCACGGCGTCCACCCGCGCCTTGGTCGCCAGCAGCCGCGACATCTGGCTCAGCCGCAGCCCCGCCCGCACCCGCGCACGCAACTCCGCCGCGTCGAACGGCTTGCTCAGGTAGTCCGTCGCCCCCAGCTCCAACCCCAGCACCTTCTCCGCCGTCCCCGCCGTCCCGGTCATCAGAATCACCGGCACCGGCATCAGCCGCTCGTCCGACTTGATCCGCCGGCACGTCTCGAACCCGTCCACCCCCGGCATCTCCACGTCCAGCAGAATCACGTCCGGGCACCACGCCCGCGCCAGCTCCAACCCCGACACGCCGTCGGGAGCGTACCGCACCTCCACCGGCTCCTCCGCCAGACGCGCCTTGATCACCTCCAACACGCCCGGCGAATCGTCAATCACCAGCACCCGGCTGACCACGGCCACCTCGCTCCCATCACCCCCCCCACCAGCCCCCCGACCAGCCCTCCCCGCCGTGTCATCGTCCCCCGCCGCCGGCCGCTTCATCGCCGCCGGGTTATGGTGCACCACAATCCGCTCCACGCCCTGCGCTCAGGCCGCCACCGACCCGGCCGATGACGCCGGCCCGCTGGCGCCCGCGTCCCGCTCGAGCTCCGCCCGATAACCGCGTACCCGCCGAACGTACGCCACCAGCGCCGCCACCTTGTCCGACACCGCGTCCGCAGGTCCGCCGCCCCCCGCGGCCGACTTCAGCGCCGCCTCTGCCTCCGCCGCCAGCTCCGTCAGCCTCGGAAACCCGTAGCCGCCCCCGGCCCCTTTGAGCTGGTGCGCCACGCGGGCGGCCTGCCCCCACTCCCCCCGCGACGCCAAGCCCGTCAGCCTGCCCACCGACGCCGGCAACCCCTCAACAAACTCCCGCACGAGCTGCCTCATCTCCTCATCGTCATCCCCCTCCAGCTCCGACACCACCTCCAGCTCCGCCTTCGCTTCGCTTCCGCGTTCACTCATCGTCCGTTCTCCTTCGTGCACCGCCGCCGACAAGCCGACCACCGACGAGCCGACCGCCGACACACCGACCGCCGACGCCGGCGTCTCCCCCGCGCCCGCCAGCAGCCGGGCCACCGTGTCCACCAGCAGACCCCGGTCCACCGGCTTGGTCAGGTAGTCGCTGCACCCGGCCGAGAGACACTTCTCCCGGTCGTCGCTCATCGCGTGCGCCGTCAGCGCCACGATCGGCCCGCCGTAGCCCCCCCGCCGCAACGCCGACGCCGCCCCGTAGCCATCCAGCTCGGGCATCTGCATGTCCATCAGCACCAGGTCGAACGGCCGGCCCTCCCGCTCCGCCGCCCACACCGCCTCCACCCCCAGTCGGCCGTTCTCCGCCACCTCCACCGTCGCCCCCGCACGCCGAAGGTACGTGGTGATCAGCTTCTGGTTGTCCTTGCCGTCTTCCACCAGCAGCAGCCGGCACGCCGGCAGCTTCTCGGCCCGCTCCGCCGCCGCCCCGGCCGCCGGCACCTCGTTCTCCACGATGCCCGACACCTGCTCGACGCTCCTCTCGCCGCCGTCCAGCTCCACGGTGAACACCGACCCCTCACCCGGCGTGGACGCCACGCGGATGTCCCCGCCCAGAAACCGCGCCAGCCGACGCGAAATCGCCAGCCCCAGCCCCGTCCCGCCGAACCTCCGCGTCGTGGACGAGTCCTCCTGCACGAACGGCTCGAACAGCGTGCCCAGCTTCTCCGGGTCGATCCCCACGCCCGTGTCCACCACCTCAAAACGCAGCACCCGCCCCGGCGTGTCGCACACGCGCAGCATCACCACCCCGCGCTGCGTGAACTTGATCGCGTTGCCCAGCAGGTTCACCAGGATCTGCTTCACCCGCAGCGGGTCGGTGACCGCCTTCCGTCGCACCGGCCCCTCGAAGTACACCTGAAAGTCCAGCCCCTTCTCCGTGGCCCGCGGCCGCATCATCGACACCACCTCGGCCAGCAGCTTCGCCACGTCCACCTCGACCCGCTCTACCTGCATCCGCCCCGCTTCGATCTTCGACAGGTCCAGGATGTCGTTGATCAGCTCCATCAGGTGCCGCGCGTTGCGACGGATCGTCGCCAGGTACTCCTGCCGCTGCGCCTCCGTCGCCCCCGGCTCCAGCAGCATGTCCGCGAACCCGACAATCGCCGTCATCGGCGTGCGGATCTCGTGCGACATGTTCGCAAGGAACGAGCTCTTGGCCCGGTTCGCCCGCTCCGCACTCGCTCTGGCCTCCTCCGCCGCCAGACGCTCACGCTCGGCCGCCTGCCGCGCCTCGTCCAGCATCCGGTTGACCTGCGCCAGCTCCTCCGCCTGACGCTCGAAGGCCACCTTCGCCCCCAGCACGTCCGCCGCGTACCGCTCCAGCTCCGCCAGGTGCGCCTGCAACGCGCTCTCGTCGCTGAGGTACACCGCCGCACGCTCCCCGACGCACCGCCACCGCAGCCACAGCCGATGCCCCCCCGACGCCGACTCCAGCACCATCTCCCCCTCCGTGCCGCCTCCCCCCTCCCGCCAACGCGCCACGTCCGACCTCGCCAGCCACGCCGCCATCCACCACGGCGCCCCCTCCGCAGCGTCCGACAACGTCGACGGACCCGCCGACACGCCCGCGCGGTCTCCACCCTCCCTCTCCGACACGACGGCGGCCGCCGCGTTCATCCCGCACACCCGCCCGGCGCGGTCCACCACCGCCACCCCGTCGGGGTGGTTCGCCAACACCTCCCACGCAAGGCCGGGCAGCTCGCCCGGCACCCAGGCCACGTTTGTCATCGCGTTCACCGACCCGTCGCGCCCAACACGACGTCCCGACCAAGGACGGCCCCCAACGCACGAACCCGTCTCCCCGGCGGCATCATCGGCCGCGCCAGCGGCGCACTTTTTCAACATCACCGCCGCATTTCAGCACGTCCCATAACCCCCTCTTTCGTCACGTTCCCCCGCGGCCCCTCCGTCGCCCCCCCCCTTCGCCCCTCCGCCCCTTTCCCCCTTCGTCGCTCCGTCGCTTTCCCCCCCTCCGTCGCTTTCCCCCCCTCCGTCGCTTCCCCCTCCGTCGCTTCCCCCTTCGTCGCTTCCCCACTTCGTCGCTCCGTCGCTTTCCCCCTTCGTCGCTCCGTCGCTTCCCCACTTCGTCGCTTCCCTACCCAAACATCTTCATCTGCGACCGCTCGAAGCCGAGTTTTCCGCCGGCGGCGTCCACCGGGATCTTGTAGTGGCCGGACCAGCACGCGGTGCAGTAGGTCTCGCGCGGCTGCGACATGCACCGCAGCAGTCCGTCCAGCGAGAGGTACGCCAGCGAGTCAACCTCGAGGAATGCCGCGATCTGCTCCACCGTCCGCCCGTGGGCGATCAGTTCGGTCGGCGTCGGGAAGTCGATGCCGTAAAAGCACGGGTGGCGGATCGGCGGGCACGACACGCGCAGGTGGATCTCCTTCGCCCCGGCCTGCCGCAGCGCCCGCATCTTGCTGCGGGTCGTCGTGCCGCGCACCACCGAGTCCTCGACGATGACGATCCGTTTCCCGGACACCACGTCGGGGATGATGTTGAGCTTGGCCGCCACCGCGCGGTCGCGTGCGCTCTGCGACGGCAGGATGAACGTCCGCCCCACGAACCGGTTCGGCACGATCCCTTCCTCGAAGTCGATGCCGGACTCCTCGGCATAGCCCAGCGCCGCCGAGCGCCCCGAGTCGGGCAGCGGCATCACGTAGTCCGCCGGCACCGGCGCCTCACGCGCCAGCTGGCGTCCCATCTCCTTCCGCGCCAGGTGCACGTTCTGCCCGTACACCTTGCTGCTGGGGTTGGCGAAGTACACGTGCTCGAACACGCACTGGGCACCCTGCGAAGCGGGCGTATCGAACCGCCGCGACTGCAGCCCGGCGTCGCTGAGCGTGACGATCTCCCCCGGCTCCACATCCCGCACGTACTCCGCCCCCAGGGCGTCGAGCGCACACGTCTCCGACGCTACGCAGTGCAGGCCGTCGGGCAGCCGTCCGATGCACAGCGGCCGCACCCCCCACGGATCGCGCACGGCTTCGATCCGGTCGGGGAAGAGAAACAGCAGCGAAAACGCCCCCGACAGCTGCCGCAGCACCGCCGGCAGCGGGTCCGCCCGCGACACGTGCTCGGGGTCGGCCAGCAGGTGCACGATCACTTCCGTGTCGGTCGTGCTCTGGAAGATGTGCCCCCGCATCTCGTAGTCGCGACGCAACGCCGCCGCGTTGACCAGGTTGCCGTTGTGCGCCACCGCCACCGGCCCCATCGCGTACTCCCGCAACAGCGGCTGCGCGTTGCATAGCCGGCTGCTCCCCGTCGTCGAGTAGCGAACGTGTCCGATCGCCCCCCGCCCCGACAGCTCTTCCTTCAGCAGCCGCGGCGAGAACACGTTGCTCACCAGCCCCATCCCCGTGTGCCCGGCCAGTCGCGCACCGTCCGACACCGCCATCCCCGCCGACTCCTGACCGCGGTGCTGAAGCGCAAAAATCCCGTGGTACGTCACCACCGACGCTTCCGGCGTGCCCCACACGCCGAACAGCCCGCATTTCTCCTTCTTCTCCGACGCCGCCAGCACCGCCTCCCAGCCCGACGGCAGACCCGCGCCCGGCTTCTCCGTCCACTGCGGCAGCGAATAACGCACAGCGCCTCCCACGCTTCACCCGACCGTCACCCCGACCCCGCCACCCGACGTGCCCACGCCCGGCCCCCCGCAAGCCCGTCATGTTCCTCGCCCCGCTCCGGGGCGTCAAACCACCCTCCGCGTGCCCCCACCGCTCCCCCCCCCTCGCCCCGCCGCAACCCCCCGTCGCTCTCCCCCCGTCCCCCCGTCCCTTCGTCGCTTCGTCCCCCCGTCCCTTCGTCGCTTCGTCCCTCCGTCGCTTCGTCGCTCCCCCCCCCGTCGCTCCGTCGCTCCCCCCCCCTCCCCCCCTCCCCACCCTGCCCCTATCCTCCCCTGCCATGCCCGGCAAGCGGCCACCACGGGAGAAGGACTTCACCCGCCGCTTTCTGACCGGCGAGCACGACGCGGACGACCTCACGCCTGTCGAGCGGCTCGACGGCAAGCTCAAGACCCTGCGGCAACGCAAGCTGCTGGAAACCGCCGAGCTCCGCTCGGAGGACTCCGACCTGGAGACGCTCCCCGTCGGCCGCGTCCGGCAGGTGTTTTCCCTCTACACCGAGGTGGACCTTCAGGGGCGACCGGTGCTGTGCACCGTCCGCAGGACGCTCACCCGGCTGCGGCGCGAGGCGGCCATCGTCGGCGACCTCGTCCGCGTTCGCCTGCTGCCCCGCCGGGATGACGAGTCGCCGCAAGAAGGCGTCATCGAGGCCGTCGAGCCCCGCACGACCCTGCTCACCCGGGCCGACTCGTTCAAGGCCCGGGAGAGCCACCCCATCGTCGCCAACGCCACGCAGATGCTCATCGTGGTGGCGGTCGACCAGCCCGCCCCCCGCTGGGGGCTCGTGGACCGCATGCTCGTCGCGGCCTTCGCCGGCGGCCTCAAGCCCGTCATCTGCCTGAACAAAATCGACCTCGGCGAAGCCAACCCCCAGGCCCTCGCCGACGCCCGCGACGTGCTCGCCCATTACCGCAAGCTCGGCTTCACCGCCCACGAAACCTGCGCCACCCGCCCCGGCTCCGAAGAGCTGCTCCGCGACACGCTCCGCGGCCACATCACCGTGCTGGCCGGCCACTCCGGCGTCGGCAAGTCGTCGCTCGTCCGCTGCATCCGCCCCGACCTGGACATCCGCGTCGGCGAAATCTCCCACGTCCACCTCAAAGGCAAGCACACCACCACCTCCGCCCGCCTCTACGACCTGCCCGAACTCCACGCCCACCTCATCGACACCCCCGGCGTCAAGCTCTTCGGCCTCTGGAACGTCACCCCCGAGCTGCTCGAGCAGCTCTTCCCCGATGTGGCCGACGGCACCGCCCCGCCGTGGCGCCACGACAGCCACACCCGCCTGCTCGCCAGCCTCGAATCGCCCCCCGCCCCTCCCCGGTAACCAGCCCCCCCATCCCGCCCTCCATCGCTCCCCCCCTTCGTGCCTCCGTGCCTCCGTGCCTCCCCCCCTCCCCCCCCTCCGTCGCTTCGTCGCTCCGTCGCTCCGTCGCTCCATCGCTCCATCGCTCCATCGCTTCCCCTTTCCCACCGGCCTATCATCAGGGCTGCGGCGGGGTCCCGCGCGAGCATGGTCGCGCGGGGGCGAAGTGCACCCCGCCGGCCGTGTCCTGGAGAAGCGTGTGGCCAAGACCGAACCGATCGAATGCGAAGCCGTCGTGACGCAGGCGTTGCCCAACGCCATGTTCAAGATCAAGCTCGACGGCACCGACCAGGAGATCCTCGGCATCGTCTCCGGGAAAATGCGCAAACACTTCATCCGCATCCTCCCGGGCGACCGCGTCAAGGTCGAGATCTCCCCCTACGACCTCACCAAAGGCCGCATCATCTTCCGGCAGAAGTGACCCCCGCCCGCGTCCGCCGTGGCCGGCCCGTCACCAGTCCGGCGGCAACCTGAACCGCGCATCGTCGAACCGCCGGCCCCACGTCCGCCAGTACCAGTTGGTGTTGCAGTAGTGCACCCACAGGTGTACCCGGAACGCCTCGTACCCCTCGCTGCCCGGCCCGCCGAACACCTCACGCACCACCGGCTCCAGCGGGTGCCGCTCCAACCGCCCGCCGCTGGCCATGATGTCCCGGACGATCCACCCCCACGGCCGGCGGTCGAAGTACGCCCGGCCGGGGTACGGCGCAAAGTCATCGTGCCAGCCCATCTCCGGCGACGGCGGCCCCAGATCGCGCAGCGGGTTGCGCAGCGTGTTGCCCGTGAAAAACTCCAGCCGGTTCACCTGCCAGTTCAGGTACACCCCGCCCGCCGCCAGCACGGCCGCGAGCACGCAGCCCGCCCCGAACCTCGCCCCCCGCCGCTCCGCCAGCCCGTCCAGCCACACCACCGCCGGGACCGCCAGCACCGGCAACGCGAACGCCAGGTACCGCGGGCCGTACCCCCACTCCCCCGCCCAGCTCGGCACCGTCAGCAGCGGCCCACACCCCAGCAGCAGCCACGCCGCCAGCAGCCACGCCTCCCGGCGATAGCGTCGCCACATCGCCCCCGCCCCCACCGCGGCCAGCATCAGCGGCGGGAAATGCCACCACACCCCCTTCTGGGCCGAGACCAGAAACCCCCACGCCGCCCGGCCGGCGTCCCACCCTTCCCCGAACGGCACGTGCCGCGACGCCTGAAACGCGTGATACCCCGTCAGCAGCGGCGACCCGAACTTGACGTAGTTCACCCACGCCAGAACCGCCCCCACCAGCAACGCACAGCCCGTCCACAGCCACCACCGCCGCCGCTCCGCCAGCACCATCGCCCCCCACACCGCCGGCACCAGCACCACAAAGTACACCCGCGTGAGCACCAGCACCCCCACCAGCAACCACGCACCCCACCACCCGCACTCCCCCCGCATCCACCGCACCAGCCGCTCCACCAGCCACACCCCCGCCGTCACCTGCACCAGCTCGACCGACTGCGCCCGCGTGTAGTTCCACAGGTACGTCCCGAACAGCGACACCAACGCGAACGCCACCATCAGCCACGTCCGCGCGGTGAACAGCCCGGCCAGCCGCACCAGGCCCAGCCCCGCGACCACCGTCAGCACCGTGTTCCATCCGTTGAGCAACACGAGCCGGTCCCGTGAGTCCAGCGGCGGCAGCTCCCCGGTCATCACGTACTCCGCCGCCAGCGGCGGCACCGCCGCCAGCGTCGCCATCAGCCCGTACTTCGACACCCATGCCCCGGTCCGCTCGTTGCGCACGAAGTACTCGCCCGGGCGGTCCCACGGGCTCGGCGGCACGCCCACGTCCAGCCGCCCGGTCAGCAGCAGCGCCCGCGCTTCTTCCCGCACGGCCACCGGGTCCGACCCGTAGTAATGCAGCGGCCACGACACCACCGACACGACGAGGCTGACGACGAACACCCACGCCAACGCCAGATGCTCGCCATCCCCGCGCGCCACCGCTTCACTCTCCCCGCGTCGCCACCACCCCGCCCACCGCCCCCTCGCGGACGTCACCCTCAACCGCACCGTCCTGCGCCGCGCTCCCGCCCTGCTTGGCCGTCGCCGCCGCCAACGCCCGCCCGGCGATCCGGCCGATCAGCACCAGCGACAGCACCACCACCACCACCCCACCGGCCAGCGTCCACAAGTCCAACGCCGCACGCTCCGACAGGCTCGACATCTTCGCCGCCGCCAGACACACCACCACCGTCCGCGGCAGCGACCCCAGCGCCGTCGCCGGCAGCATGATCCGCAGCGGCACCCGCATCGCCGCCATCACAAAGTTCGTCAGCGCAAACGGAAACCCCGGCGGAATCCGAATCAGCGTCACCAGCACAAACGCCCGCTTCGGCGACGCCACCAGCAGCTCGCGGTACACCGCCCGCCACTTCGGCTTCTCGTCGATCAGCCCCGTCACCCGGTCCTGACACACCCACCTCGCCCACCCGTAGTTCATCACCGCCCCCATCACCACCCCGCTCAGCGCCGTCGCCATCCCCACCACCGGCCCGAACGACCACCCGCACACCGCCATGAAGCTGTACATCGGCAGCACCATGGTCGCCCCGAGCACCGCCCCGGCCAACGCCGCCACCGGCGGGCCCATCACCCCGTGCTCCCGAAGCCACGGCGCGATCACCGGGATCATCACGATCACCAGCGTTCCCCCCAGCGGCGGCACCACCCCCGACAAAAACGCCAGCGGCCCGGCCGGACCCAGCCGACGCGCCACCTGCCGCAGCCGACCCCATCGGCCGACCGCCACCGACCCCGATGAAGCCGCCACGCCGCCGTCCGCCGACACAGTGCAAAAAGCGTAGGCCGTGTCGAACCCCAGCCCCCGCAGAAAACGCACCGCCCCGATGCACCGCTCAAGGCGCACCGGGGCGGCTGTCGATCCGTCTTCGCCCAGCCCGACGTCAACACGCCCGCCGGCCCACCGTCCGGCCGGGGGTCACCACGCCCGAGCTCACGCCACGCCGCGACGCCGACGCAGCAGCACCGCGACGCCCGGGAGCAACAGCCCCAAGGCCGCCGGCTCCGGCACCGCATCGATCCGCCGACCCGGCTGCACCGCCAGGTAGTTGTCCGGACCCACCGGGGCGTACAGCGACGCGGGGATCAGACCGTTGAGCCCGGTCAGCCCGCCGAAGCTGCGGCTGTCGGTGATGTAAAACTCCAGCGCCTCCTGATAGCTGATGGGGTACGTCACCACCTCGAGGTTGAGCTGGTTCACCAGCGACTCGATCGGGTACGCGTCCCCGCCGTACACCAGGAAGTTGATCGTCGCCAGGTCCACCAGCGGCGCCCCCGCCAGCGCCGCGTACTCGTCCACCAGCAGCGTCCCGTCCAGCAGGCGCGCACGGAAAATCCGCTCGCCTGCCGGCTTCGTGCGGTCGTAGATGAACTCGATCCCCGACCAGTGGCCCCACTGCCCGGCCCCGCCCGAGAGGTTGGCCACCGAGTGCTCGAGGATCGCCTTGAGGTTGGCCGACGACAGCCCCTTCACCACCGACACGAAGTTCCCGAACGCGTTGATGTTGAACGTGTCCAGCTCGGTGATCGTCCGCTCACCCGGCGGCGACGCCGGGATCAGCGTGTTGTTGCGGATGCCCCCGCCGTTCTGCAACGCCACCAGACGCGTCCCGTCCAGCGAACCCCCCGCCTCCGATGCCCCCAGCCCCGCCGCCCACCGCAGCGCATCGGCGCACAGGTTCCCCAGGTTCGTCTCCGAAGCGCGGATGCCCACCCGCGGGTCCGGCGTCACCCGACGCCCTTCCAGCGGCACCTGGCTCTCCGCCAGACGGTTCGCCGCCAGCACCGAAACGTGCGCCCGCACCGGGTCCACCACCGTCGCGTTGACCACCGGGTCCGCCACCACCCCGTTGGCCGCGTCCACCGACACGTCCGCCACGCGGACCGGGTTGCCGCTCGCCGCCGTCAGCACCCCCGACGCATCGAACGTCAGCGACAGCCGCCCCACGTACTTGAACTGCCCCGCCGTGGACACCAGCGCCACCGGCCGCCCCTCCGCGTCCGTCCGCATCAGCGGGTACTGGTTCGGAATCGACCCCGCGATCAGGCTCGGCCGCGTGTCCCCCGGCACCAGCGGCACACCCGCGTTCGCCAGCAGCTCCTCGCCGCCCCCGGCCACCACCACGTCCACACCGCGCAACTGCGGAATCAGCGCCAGCTCCTCCGAGATGTTCTGCAGGTGCGACAGCAGCACGATGTGCTTCACCCCCGACGCCGTCAGCGCGTCCACCTCCGCCTGCACCGCCGGCAACACCGGGCTCACCGCCACCCCCCCCGGCGACGAAATCGACCGCAGCAGCGGCGTGATCGCCGCCACCACCCCCACCGACTGGCCCCCGACGTTCACCACCGTGGACTTCGCCAGACGCCCGCTCGCCGCCAGGTCCGACAGCGCCGGCTCGCCGCTGAAGTCTAGGTTCGCCGAAAGGTACTTCGGCGCCCCCGGCCCGGGGCTGAGGTGCGGAAACCCCGCCGCCGGCCCGATCGACGTCACGAACCGTCGCGTCACCGCCGGCCCGAAGTCGAACTCGTGGTTGCCGAAGCCCATCGCGTCATACCCGATCGCCGACAGCCCCAGCCCGTCGTAGTACGGCGCCGTCGCCGGCAACACCTGGCTCGCATTGAACTGCGCCCCGGCCAGAAACATGTCCCCGTTGGCCAGCGTCAGCACGTTCGGGCCCGCCGCCGAACGCAGCGTGTCCACCAGCGTCTTGAACCGCGCCACGCCGCCGTAGTTCGACTGCCCCGGCGCGCTGATCAGCGCCGACTCCGCGTCCGAGTGGTGCAGCAGCGTCAGGCTGAAGTCCGACGCCCACGCCCCCGGCCCCGGCCACACCCCCGCGACCATCCCCGTGAGCATCCCCGCCGTCACCACCGCACACGCCCGCACCTTCGCCCTACGTGCCGACTTCATCTGCGCTTCTCCCTTGCCAGTCGCCTCTGAGGTCCCGAGGTGCCGCACGTCCCGCGACCGAGACTCCACATCTCCGGCCCCGCCGCCACGCGCCCACCTCCCCGAACACGGACCTCCCAACACCGCTGGTGTCGCCGAACCCCGTCAAGGCCGCATGGCCGACCCGCAAAGACCCCGCCAAGGTTGCGTCAGCGCCCGGCTAACCCACCGGGCGACGGGCTCCTCCCGTCACCCCGTCGCCCCATCGATGCGGTCGATGCGGTCGATGCGGTCGACACCCCACCGTGCACAGCCGGTGGACACCCGCTCGGGTTGTCGGCGCGCCCGCCCGCCCCGTCACCCCGTCCCACGACAACCCCCGCCCGTGCCGACCCCCGCCGCGCCAGCTCACGACCGGATCGCCCCGCGGCGCGCCACCCTTCCCCACGGGTTATCCACACCGCCGCCGGCCGCTCAACCGCCACGACCACCGCGTCCGGCCGTACCCCGCCTCCATCTTCATCCACATCCCCACAGCCCTCATCATTACCGACAAGACCTTGTTTCTTGGTCTAATCTCAACACAGGGGTAGACTGGACCCCCCTGACACGCCGCCCGTCCCCGGACCACGCCCCGGGGCCACACGGGCACGCGTGGCGTTGGCCTTGACGCGTCCATCGAGCCGGTAGGAAATCCCCGACATGAAAGTCATCTGCAACCGCGGCGCCCTCCTCGACGGCATCCTCATCGCCAGCACCGTGGTCTCCTCCCGCGCCGCCAAACTGGCGCTGCACTGCCTCAAGCTCTCCGCCCACAACAACGCACTGGTGATCTCCGCCACCGACACCGAAGTCACCCTCCGCTACCTCGACAACCAGGTCAGCGTGGAGCAGGAGGGCGACCTGCTCGTGCCGGCCGAGCGCCTTCGCGAGCTCGTCCGCGAGAGCACGGACGACACGCTCTCGATCGAGCAGTCCGGCGACAGCGCGATCATCAAGGGCGCCGACGCCACCTACAAAATCTTCACCCAGAACCCTGCCGACTTCCCCAACGTCCCCGACCTTCAGGGCACGGCCCACTTCAGCCTCCCCGCCGGCCAGCTCCGCACCCTCATCAACCGCACCCTCTTCGCCGCCTCCAAGGAAGCCACGCGGTATGCCTTCAACGGCATCCTCATGACCGCCAGGAACAAAAAGCTTCAAATGGTCGCCACCGACGGCCGCCGCCTCGCCCACGCCCAGACCGACCTCACCACCGTCAAGGAAGACACCAAGGCCACCCGGGAGACCAAGGGCGGCAAGGACGGCGACGAGCTGCTCCGCGCCATCGCACCCGTCAAAACCCTCACCCTCCTCGACAAACTCCTCACCGACCCCGAGGACACGGTCAAGGTCCAGCTGCGCGGCAACCAGCTCATCTTCCAGACCGCCCGGGCCACGCTCAGCAGCACCACCATCGAAGGGCAGTTCCCCCCCTACGAAGAGGTCATCCCCAAGGACAGCGACAAGGTCATGACCGCCGGCACCGCCGACTTCCTCTCGGCCGTCCGCCGCGCCGCGGTCTTCATCGACGAGCAAAGCCGCTCCGTCAAGCTCAGCTTCTCGCGCAAAGGCCTGATCATCTCCTGCCGCAGCCCCGAGACCGGCGAAGCCGAAATCCGCTTCGCCTGCAAGTACGACGGCGACGACCTCGACATCGGCTTCAACCCCCATTTCCTCATGGACGCCCTACGCGTCGTGGACACCGACGAAATCACCTTCGAGTTCCGCGGGCCCAACCGCCCCGGCCTCCTCCGCGGCGGGCCCGACTTCCTCTACGTCGTCATGCCCGTCAACCTAAGCAACTGAACCCCCCGGCCCCGCCCCCCCTGCCCGACATGCACCCCGACCCCGACCGCGACCTGCTCGAACTGCGGCGGCTCGCCCGCCACCGCACCGTCCGTCACCCCGAGCCGGTCCTGCTGGGCAACGAAGCCGTCCGGTTCTACCGCTTCTGTGCCCAGCGGCAGAAACCCGCCATGCTCGCCATCTCCCGGATCTGTCAGCAGCTCATCCCCGAACTCTTCCACCCCCACCTCTGCATCGAAGGCTTCCAGCGGGGCACGCTCACCCTGATGCTCGACTCCGCTGCCCACCTCTACGAGCTCCGCCAGCTCCTGCTCGCCGGGCTCGAACGCCAGCTCCTGCTCGCCGGCGCCCCCCACGGCCTGCGACGCATCACCCTCAAACGCGGCCGTTGGTACGACCCCGACACCGGCCTGCCCCGCTTCGACACGCCCTGAACCCCCCCTTTGCCGCCCCCAGACGACCGTTCCCAGACCCTTTGCGGCGTCCCCGCCTGTTCACCCGCGCGGCCGACACGCCGCTGACGCATCGCCGGCGCCGACCGCCTGTTCCGTCGGCGGATCTTGCGGACTACCCTTCTCCCGGGGAAGCACCGACCCATGCTCGCCAACTGGTACCCCTCACTCATGGTCTTCCTCGGTGCCGGCCTCGGCGGGCTGCTCCGATGGATCCTCTCCGGCATCTGGACCCCCCAGCAGTCCCACTTCCCCTGGCCCACCATGGCCATCAACATCACCGGCTGCTTCGCCATCGGTGCCGTCGTCGCCCTGCTCCCCGACACCCCCCACAACCACCTCCCCCGCCTGCTGCTCATCTCCGGCGTGCTCGGCGGCTACACCACCTTCTCCACCTTCTCTCGCGAAGCCCTGCTGCTGCTGCAGACCGGCCGCTACGCCGCCGCCGCCGTCTACGTCCTCGGCAGCGTCATCCTCGGCCTCACCGCCACCCTGCTGGCCTTCCGCCTCATCGCCGGCAAAGCCCTCCCCCACGTCTAACCCCCCACGTCTAACCCCCCACATCTAACCCCCCCTCCCCCCCGCTTCCCCGCCTGTCCCCCACCTCCGGCTCAGGTCCCCGGCTCACGCCCGCTGCTCACTCCCCGGCGCTCACGCTCCGGCCCTCACCGCCGCGGCCAGTACACCCGCGCGAGGAACGCCAGGTCCGGGTTGTCCGGCTGAGCCGCCTGCGGCTGGTTGGCCTCTTGCACGGTGAACGCGAGCGTCCGCCGGTCCTCCCACAGCCGCGGCTCCACGTGCCCGTCGGCGAACGCGATGTTCGTCCCGCCGATGCGACCTACGCGGTGCCATCCCGCCAGCATGTCGATGAACCGCGCCTCCGTGGGCCCCCCGATGTCCTCGTTGAACGGCACGATCATGATCCACGACCCCAGCACCGCACCCCGGTTGTCGTTGTCCTCGAGGAACACCATCTGCCGTTCCGCCGCACGCAACTGCGACATCCGACGCCAGCCCTGCGCCAGCCGCGCGT
The DNA here is from genome assembly GCA_046299715.1 of Tepidisphaerales bacterium. Taxonomy (GTDB): domain Bacteria; phylum Planctomycetota; class Phycisphaerae; order Tepidisphaerales; family Tepidisphaeraceae; genus JBBRUM01. Next base: position 52,593 of record JBKBHU010000022.1, read on the forward strand.
CCCCGCCGGCAGGGTCCGCCATCGCGTAACTCCACAGGTACTCCTCCCGCGGCTCCACCGGACAGCGGTACACCGACGCCTGCCGCAGGTACCGCCACAGCGCCCCCGCCTCCAGCGGGCTCTCGCCGTTCGGCCCCCCGCCCCGCACCACCCAGTCGGGAAACACCTCCGTCCCCCCGGCCGGCAACGCCCCCAGATGGTCGTTGGCGTACATCATCCATGCGAACGTGAGCTGCCGCAGGTTCGACGCGCACGCCACCAGCCGCGCCTGCTCCCGCGCCCGCGCCAGCGACGGCAACAACAGCGCAATCAGCATCGCGATGATGCCCAGCACCACCAGCAGCTCCACCAGCGTAAACCCGCGTGCACGTGAGCTCATGCCCGCTCTTACCCCGCTCCCGCCACGGCCGTTGCTGCCACGCCCGTAGAATCGCCCCCGGCAGCGGCCGGGCGTCGGCCGGCCCCGCCTTCCCCGCGTCAACCCTCTTCCCGCTCCCACCATGCCCGACAACACCACCCGCATCATCTACTCGATGCTCGGCGTCTCGAAGCAGCACGAGAAGAAGGTCATCCTCAAGGACATCTACCTCTCATACTACTACGGCGCGAAAATCGGCGTCCTCGGCGTCAACGGCGCCGGCAAGAGCACGCTGCTCCGCATCATGGCCGGCGTGGACACCAACTTCGACGGCAAAATCGAAAAATCGCAGGGCTACACCATCGGCTACCTCGAGCAGGAGCCCCGGCTCGACCCCGACCGCACCGTCAAGGACGTCGTCGCCGAAGGCCTGCGGCACATCACCGACACGCTCGCCGAGTACGACCGCGTCAACGAACAGCTCGCCGACCCCGACCTCGACCCCGAAAAGATGGAAAAACTGCTCGAGAAGCAGGGCGCGATTCAGGAAAAGCTCGACGCGCTCAACGCCTGGGACCTCGACACCCAGCTCGACATCGCCATGGACGCCCTGCGCTGCCCCCCCGGCGACACCCGCTGCGGCGTCCTCTCCGGCGGCGAAAAACGCCGCGTCGCCCTCTGCCGCCTCCTGCTCAGCAAACCCGACATCCTTCTGCTCGACGAACCCACCAACCACCTCGACGCCGAGTCCGTCGCGTGGCTCGAAAAACACCTCCAGCAGTACGCCGGCACCGTCATCGCCGTCACCCACGACCGCTACTTCCTCGACAACGTCGCCGGCTGGATCCTCGAACTCGACCGCGGACACGGCATCCCCTACAAGGGCAACTACGCCAGCTGGCTTGAGCAGAAGCAGCAGCGTCTTCAGCTTGAGGAAAAGGCCGAGTCCGCCCGCCAGAAAGCCCTCGCCCGCGAACTCGAGTGGGTCCGCCAGAGCCCCCGCGCCCGCGTCGCCAAGTCCAAAGCACGCCTACGCGCCTACGAGCAGATGGCCACCGCCGAAGCCGCACGCAAAATCCAGGAACTCGAAATCTACATCCCGCCCGGACCACGCCTGGGCAAACTCGTCATCGAAGCCGAACAGCTCCGCAAGGCCTACGGCGACAAACTCCTCTTCGACAACCTCTCGTTCTCCATCCCCCCCAACGCCATCGTCGGCATCATCGGCCCCAACGGCGCCGGCAAAACCACCCTCTTCAAGCTCATCACCGGCCGCGAAACCCCCGACGCCGGCCACCTCCGCATCGGCGACTCCGTCGTCCTCGGCTACGCCGAACAGTCCCGCGAAACCCTCGGCAACCCCGACCTCTCCGTCTTCGACGCCGTCTGCGACGGACAGGATTTCATCAAGCTCGGCACCACCTCCGTCAACGCCCGCGCCTACCTCGCCCGCTTCGGCTTCACCGGCTCCGACCAGTCCCGCCCCATCGGCACCCTCTCCGGCGGCGAACGCAACCGCCTGCACCTCGCCAAAATGCTCCGCTCCGGCGCCAACGTCCTGCTGCTCGACGAACCCACCAACGACCTCGACGTCAACACCATGCGCGCCCTCGAAGACGCCCTCGACAACTTCGCCGGCTGCGCGCTGATCATCTCCCACGACCGCTACTTCCTCGACCGCATCGCCACCCACATCCTCGCCTTCGAAGGCGACTCCAACGTCGTCTTCTTCGAAGGCAACTACCAGGCCTACGAGGAAGACCGCCACCAGCGGCTCGGCACCGCCGCCGACCGGCCCCACCGCATCACCTACCGCAAACTCACCCGGAACTGACCCCCCCCAGCCCCCACCCCCCCTCGCCGCCTCGTGGCCCGCCCGACAGCGAAAGAAAAAAGCCCCGGGGCGGTAGTCCCCGGGGCTGCTGTGCATGACGTGGTCCGGCGGGTGGGCGCCGCGGTCGTCCCGGACTTACTCCGGTCCCGGACTTATTCCGGCGAGACGATCACCGGCGAGCTGCCGTCGGGACACTTCTGCGTCTTGATCTCCTGCGCCCGCTTGGCCCTCGCCTGTGCCCGCGCGAACGCCTCGGCCGTCCGCGCTCCTCCCATGCCCCCCGCAAGCGCGTTGAGGTCCACTTCCCCGTACCACTCGGTGTCGCCGGGCAGCTTGACCTCCTCCCCGGTGAGCATCCCGCCGCCCGCCTTGAGCAACGCGTCCGCACGCTTCTTGGCCTCCGGCGGGTAACGCACCAGCCACCCCACCTGCCTGGTCTTGCCGCCGTCGCAGGAGATCACCACCACCTGCAGCCACTCCTTGCCGCCGCGTGTGAACGGCGCCACTTCGGAGAATTCGGCGGCGAAGAACGTCTTGCCGTCGTCGGTGGTGAACCAGGTCTGGTTGGCCGGCCGACGCAGGCTCCCCAGCGAGTACCACAAGGCCACCAGCACCGCCACCGCCAGCACGCCCAGCACGATCGGCGTGTTCTTCTGCAGCAACGCGCGGATGCCGCCCTCTTCCGCCGTGTCATTGCGAATCGCCATGTCTTGCTCCGTGTCCAGCTAACTTAACCTCAGGCCAACGTTTCACCAACCTGCCGCACAGCCGGCCTGATGCGGCGCCTCCGCTGTGCAGCCCGTCGGCCCGACGTGTGCCCGAAAAAGACAAGGGCGACGGCGGTTGTTGCCGACCGCCGCCGCCCTCTCGTCCCTCAGGCCACGTGACCCTCCTGCCGGTCACGCTGCCCGGCCTCGTGGTTTAGCGGAACCAGAAGCTCGGGCCGCCCATGATCTTGAAGGGAGTCCGGGCGGGCGGCCTGCCCTCGACCGAGCCGTCACGCTTGAGCGTGTTCACGAACGGGTCGCCGACCTGCCGGCTCACCTCGCCCGTGGTCAGGTTGAGGTTCTGCGGCGTCCAGCTGCGGCCGTGGTTGAAGACCTTGTTGCCC
>JBKBHU010000023.1:0-52657 GCA_046299715.1 Tepidisphaerales bacterium
CACCGGGCGGGGTTTCTCGTTGCTACCTAGAAGTGCCAGCGGCCCTGATTCGTTCCCACGCCGCAGCACCTGGACAACCCGCAGCAAGCCAAGCCTCAAGCTCCGCTACGCTCCACCGCCTCGATCCGCCAATGCGCACTCCATACGGCGCGTCTCCCCGCGCTACAGCCGCCAACCAAGCACTTCGCGATTTGCCAAACATCGCAGCGGCTTCGCGTGCATCAACGACCAACTTGCGTTCCATAGTTGTTTCCATGGAACATTAAAGCTGCTTACTTTGTAGTTAGCAACAATACGAAACTGTAATTTCAGTGCAGCGAAACCCAACTAGTTGAAATAACTAGGTTTACAATGTCGAAAATTTTTTTGCCTGCGCGTGTAATTACAGCTTGTCACGTCCGGCGCCGCCCAACTTCTGCATAACCGCGGCCACGGATCGATGTTTTGTGCTGTATTCCGTCCGTTCCTTGGACCCTGCACGCCGGCACTCACGCGATGCACCAGCGGGCAACTTGCCCCGCGCCAGCTCCACGCGAACCAACGCAACGTCCCGCCGCACGTGCGCGGCTATCTCGGATGCGGTCGCCCAGGCCGGCAATGCACTAGCCGGCGGCCGCACCGGCCCCAGCGCCACGCCCTCGGCCCGAAGCAGCGCCAGCACCACTCGCAACGCCTCGTCCACGGCGGCCCGGTCGGCATCGCCCAGCGGCGGTTGCGTCTGTACGCCGCACACCAACCGGCGGTCATCGTCGCCAAGGGATGGGGCCAACTCCGCCAACAGACCCTGCACGGTTAGTGAGAAGCTCCCGTCGGCCACCGCGGCGTTCAGCCCACGCCATGCGGCCGGGTCCAGCAGCGCCCGATACTCGCCCTCTCGGTCGGACCCGATGAATCGCAGCGCCAGCAGGTGCAGGTAAACGGCGTGAAGCAGGTCGGCCTTGGCCATGAACCAAGTGTACCCGGCGGAAAAAAAAGGCGCACCGGAACGCGCACCACCGCACCGGACAGGCTCAGAATCACTCGGTAATTACGGGCCGGCTTGAGCGCTAACCGCGCACTTTTAATGCGCGGGTCGTGGGTTCGAGTCCCACCCGACTCATTTTCTCTCCCCGCTTTCGCCCCGGGTGCGACCGCGCGGGAAGGGGCATGCCGGTTGACCGTCGGCTCCCCCCCGGCACGTGATGGACAGAACGCACCCCGCCCGGCGATGATGCTCCGGCGAAACCGCGAGCCGCATCACGGCCGCACCACATCGGGGAGTCCACGGCCATGGCCGACGTCTGGCTGATCCGTGGCGCCGACCGCGACACCGGCGCCGACCGCACCCTCGAAGTCGAAGCCGAATCCGAAGCCCAGGCCCTCCGCGCCGCAAGGGCGGCCGGGCTGTTGGTGGAGACGGTCGAACGGCGGGCCGCACCGCGGCCGCCTGAACCGACGGCCCCGCCCGCCGTTGACGGAGCCGGCACGTTCAACGAAACGGACGGCGTCAAGGAAACGGACGACGTGGCCATCGTCCCGCCGTACGAGTCGCTCCGCCGGCCGCCGTCGCCCGCCGAACATCCTCCCCTTCCGGCCGGCATCACCCTTGCCGATGTGGCCTCGCCCCGGCCCCCGAACTACGGCGCACTGCTTGTGCTGTCCAAAGTGCTGATCATCTACGCGTGGATCGGCTACGTGGCGTGCGCCGTGCTGTTTCTGATCGCGGTCGTGGGTGCCGTGGCCGTGGGCAGTTCTTGGCCGTTCAACACGCCCGGCATGGCCCCTCCACCAGCCGGGCCGCGCTGGGTGGCCACGGGTCTTGCAATCCTTGCGGCAGCGCTGTGGTTTGCCGTGCCGCTCCTGGCCTTCCTCGTCATCCACGCCGTGGGTCATGCCCTGGCCGCTCTTCGCGACATCGCCCGCAGCGTCTACCGCCGAACCTGAGCATCCCGCCGCTTGAGCAAGCCCTGCCACGGCGGGCGTCACGACCGCCAGAGCAACGGTTTGCCCGCGCCGCGTTCCACCCGCCACGGCAAGCAGCCTGCCGCACCCGTTTACCTTGACCCCGCGCCGTCGCGTCTGAATCATCCCCGTCTCTATGGCTTCCCGGCTCACGTCCGCTCAGGTCCGACAGGGCTTTATCGACTTTTTCGTCGCCCGGCACGGCCACACCTTCGTACCCAGCTCGCCGGTCGTCCCGCTGGACGACCCCACGCTGCTGTTCACCAACGCGGGCATGAACCAGTTCAAGCCGGTCTTCCTTGGGCTCGAAAAGCGGCCTTACACCCGCGCGGTCAACACCCAGAAGTGCATCCGGGCCGGCGGCAAACACAACGACCTCGACGACGTCGGCCGCTCCCGCCGACACCACACCTTCTTCGAAATGCTGGGCAACTGGTCGTTCGGCGACTACTTCAAGCAGGGCGCGATCGAAATGTCGTGGGAGCTGCTCACCGAGGTCTGGGGGCTCGACCCCCGCCGGCTCCACGTCACCTGCTTCGAAGGCGACGAGAAGGCCGGCGTGCCCCGCGACACCGAGGCCGCCGAGATCTGGAAACAGGTCGGCAACTGGGAGCGATACGGCCTTCGGTCCGAAGACCACATCCACTTCTTCGGCGCCAAGGACAACTTCTGGGAAATGGGCGAGACCGGCCCCTGCGGCCCGTGCACGGAGATCAGCATCGACCGCCGCCCGCAGGCCGAAATCGATGCCGAACGGGCCGCCGGCAAGCGTGCCCCGGTGAACGGCGACGACCCCCGCGTGATGGAGGTGTGGAACAACGTCTTCATCCAGTTCAACCGCAATCCCGACCGCTCCCTCACTCCGCTGCCGGCCAAACACGTGGACACCGGCATGGGCCTCGAGCGCATCATCCAGGTCCTGCAGGGCGTGGACAGCAACTACGAAATCGACCTCTTCGACCCTTACTGGCAGGCCCTGGAGAAACTCTCCGGCCACCGCTACTCCGCCCGCTACCCGCGGACCAACGCCGCCGACCCCGCCGCCGAGGCCGCCGACCCCGACCTCCGCCGCGACATCGCCTACCGCGTCATCGCCGACCACATCCGCTGCCTCACCTTCGCCCTCACCGACGGGGCGGCCCCCGGCAACGAAGGCCGCGGTTACGTCCTGCGCCGCATCCTGCGCCGGGCCGTGCGCTTCGGCCGGCAGCAGCTCGACCTGCGCGAGCCGTTCCTGCACCGTCTCGTGGACGTCGTGGTCGGTTCGATGGGCGACGCCTTCCCCGAACTCAAGACCAACCCCCGCCGCGTTGCCGACCTCATCCGCGACGAAGAAGTGAGCTTCGGCCGCACGCTCGACCGCGGCCTGCAACTGTTCGAAGAGGCGGTCGCCGGCCGCCGCGAAGTGCCCGCCGAGGCCGCCTTCAAGCTCCACGACACCTACGGCTTCCCCATCGACCTCACCCGCATCATGGCCGAAGAACGCGGGCTGACCGTGGACCTCGAAGGGTACGAACGGCTGATGGAGCAGGCCCGCCAGCTCGCCCGCGGCGGCGGCAAGGCCGACGCGTCGCCTGTCCAGCAGCTTCCCCCCGACGCCCTCGACGAACTTTCCCGCCGCGGCGTACCCGCCACCGACGACCGCCCGAAATACACACACGAACCCGTTCAGGCGACCGTGCTGGCCATCTGGAACGGCACCACGCTCGCCAGTGAAGCCGTCGGGGGCGACGTGGCCCTCATCCTCGACCGCACCCCGTTCTACGCCGAGATGGGCGGCCAGGTCGGCGACACCGGTACCGTCGGCCCGCTCCACGTGACCGCCACCCGCGCCGCCGGCCCCTACATCCTCCACATCGGCACGCTCACCCCAGGCCAGACCCTCCGCGTCGGCGACAAGGTTACCGCCGCCGTCGGCCGGGACCGCCCGTCCACGGAGAAAAACCACACCGCCACCCACCTCGCCAACTGGGCGTTGCGCGAAGTCCTCGGGGGCGAAGTCCAGCAGAAGGGTTCGCTGGTGGACCCGGAGAAACTCCGCTTCGACTTCTCCCACGGCAAAGCGATGGAGCTGCCGGAAGTCGAGGCCGTCGAGCGGCACGTGCTCGAGCAGGTCCGCGCGGACCTGCGTGTCTATGCCGAGGAAGCGCCGCAGGAGCAGGCCCTGAAGATCAACGGCCTGCGCGCCGTCTTCGGCGAGAAATACCCCCCGCGCGTCCGCGTGGTGTCCATCGGCGTGCCCGTTGGCGACCTGCTCGCCCGGCCGGACGACCCCCGGTGGCGCCGCTACTCCATCGAGTTCTGCGGCGGCACCCACCTCGCCTCGACGCGACAGGTCGAAGACTTCGTGATCACCGAAGAGTCGGCCGTGGCCAAGGGCATCCGCCGCATCGTCGCGCTCACCGGGTCGGCCGCCGTCGATGCCCGCCGCGCCGCCGCCGCCCTCGAACAGGCCCTGACCGCCGGCGACCTCGCTGCCGTCCAGAAAGCCCTCGCCGCACCCAACCTTCCGCTGCTGGCCAAACGCCGCGGTCAAGCCCGCCTCGCCGAGCTGCAGGCGCAGGCCAAAGCCGCCGAGAAGGCCCAGAAATCGGCCGTCAAGCTCGACACCGCGGCCGTCGCCGCCGACCTGCTCGCCCACGCCACGCCGCTGGGCGGGGGCAAACTGGTGGTCGCCGCGATCGACCACGCCGACGACGACGCGCTGCGTGGCGTCATCGACTCCCTTCGCAAACGCCAGTCCTCGCTGGCCGTGCTGCTGGCGGCCGTCACCGGCGACCGCATCAGCTTCTGCGCGGCCGTCTCCGACGACCTGATCGCCCGCGGGCTCAAGGCCGGCGACTGGGTGCGTGAGGCCGCCAGGGTCGCCGGCGGCGGCGGGGGGGGCAAGCCCAACATGGCCCAGGCCGGTGGCAAGGACCCTGCCAAACTCCCCGACGCCCTCGACGCCGCCCGCGCCTACGCCACCCGCACGGTCGCCTGAGGCCTGCTCCGACAAGTCAGTGCGTTCTGCGGCACTTCGTCGCGTGCGACAGTGCGCCCGGCGACGTTCTGCCTTGCCGCCGTTAGCTTGCGGGGCGGTCCGAACCAAGGAGTTCACCCATGCCGACCCCGCTGCCCTCCGTGGCCCGTGCGGCCGTCCTCGTCGGTGAAAAACGCATCGACGTCCGCGAGTTCCCCATCCCGCCGCTCAAGGACGACGAGATGCTCATCCAGGTCGAAGGCTGCGGCATCTGCGGCACCGATGTCCACGAATACAAACGCGACCCGTTCAAGCTCATCCCCGTCGTGCTCGGCCACGAAGGCACCGGCACGCTCGTCGCCAAAGGGCCCGCCGTCCGCACCGACTTCACCGGCCAGCCCCTCGAGCTCGGCGACGCCGTCGTCACCTCCGTGCTCATCCCGCCCGACTGCCCCACGCGCAAGTTCACCCCCGCCCGCACCAACCTCTCGGACGGCATGGGCGTCTACGGGCTGTTCAAGGACTCCCCCGACTACCACCTCAACGGCTACTTCGCCACGCACATGGTCATCCGTGGCGGCAGCACCGTCTTCAAGGTCAACGGCATGTCGGTCAAACAGCGGATCCTCATCGAACCCATGGCCGTCACGTTGCATGCCCTTGAACGCGCCAAGACCACCAACCTGCTCAACTTCGCCAGCCACGTGGTCGTTCAGGGCTGCGGGCCCATCGGGCTGATGATGATCGCCACGCTCTACGCCGCCGGCATCGGCAACGTCATCGCGATCGACTCCGTGCCGATGCGACTGGCCGCCGCCCGCAGGATGGGCGCGCTCGCCGCCATCGACATCACCGGCAAAACCCCCGACGCCGTCGCCGAAGAGGTCCGACACCTCACCCGCGGCCGCGGGGCCGACTTCGCCTTCCAGTGCACCGGCGTACCGGCCGCCGCCAGCAGCATCTTCAAGTTCATCCGCCGCGGCGGCGGGGCGTGCGAAGTCGGCTTCTTCATGGACAACGGCACAACCCCCATCAACCCCCACGAAGACTTCTGCAAAAAAGAGATCACGCTCGTCGGCTCGTGGGTCTACACCGCCGAGGAGTACCCGGTGGCCATCGAGATGATCCGCCACATGCAGCGGATCCACCTGCCCGTGGAGGAGCTGGTCACCCACACGTTCAAGCTCGCCGACATCAACCGCGCCATGGAGGCCAACATCGCGATGGAAGGGCTCAAGATCATGGTCGTGCCCAACTGACCGGACCCCCGCCGCCCGCCCCCCCCCCCCCCCCCCCCCCCCCCCCCCCCCCCCCCCCCCCCCCTCCCCCGCTCGGCACGGCTTTCGACGGGGGGGAGACGGGGGAGCAACGGGGGAGGCAACGGCAAGCTGCCGCTAACGCGACAAGCGGGTGAACGTGGCGCGGAAGGGGGCCGGGAACGCAAGCGAGAGACGGGGGAAAGGGGGCGAGAGGGGGGGGGGACGCGGCCGTCGAAGCGTTTGACTGGCCCGGCGGCGGTCCCTATTCTCCCCGCCCGCGCTGCCGAGCCGGCACCGGCCGCGTCCTGAGGAGTGCACCATGCTACCCGTCCAGAAGACCAGCAAGGCCCGCAAGCGCAAGCGTCGTTCGCATCACGCTTTGCGGCCGATTCACTACGTGCGCTGCCCGCAGTGCGGCAACGCCAAGCTGCCCCACGCCGCCTGCGACAACTGCGGCTATGTCAACCCCAAGCTCGCGCTGGCCGTGGACCGCGAGTCGTAGGCTGCGGCAACGTCCCGCAGCGGCAAAGTCTCGCAAACATGGACAGAGGCCCCGCAGCCGGGCCGTCCCGTCGGACGGCCCGCCGCACTGGACCAGTGGACGGCGTGCTCCTGTGGCGTGAGATGTGCAGGGTCTGGGACGATCGCACGCCGGGCCGACCGTCGCGGGGCTATCGGGAGGCGAACGACACGTGCGAACCGCAGTGGATGTGATGGGCGGCGACCACGCCCCGCAGGAGATCCTCAAAGGCTGCTTCCAGGCCGCTCACCTGCTCGAGCCGGGCGACGTGGTGTTTCTCGTCGGCGACCGTTCCGTGATCGAACCCGCGCTGGCCGCGGCCGAACTTCCCCCGGAAAAGCGGGGCTGCTATCAGGTGGTGCATACCACTGAGGTGATCGCGATGGACGACCCGCCGGCCGTGGCCGTGCGCGGCAAGCCGGATTCGTCCATCAACGTCATGTGCAAGATGGCCTCACGGGGCGAGGCCGACGTGGTGATCTCCGCCGGCAACACCGGGGCCTGCGTGGCCGCCGCGCAGCTCCGCATGCGCACGCTCCCCGGCATCGACCGCCCCGGCATCGCCGTGGTGTTTCCGTCGTTCCACGGCGACGTCGTGCTGTGCGACGTCGGCGCCAACATCGCCCCCAAGCCGCGGCACTTCCAGCAGTATGCGATCATGGCCTCGGCCTACGCCGAGGTGGTGTGCAACATCGCGTCGCCCCGCGTTGGCCTGCTGAGCATCGGCGAGGAAGACGCCAAGGGCACCGGGCTGGTCAAGGAAAGCCGCAAGCTGCTGCGCGACGAGCCGCTGATCAACTTCCACGGCAACGTCGAGGGCCGCGACATCTTCAAGGGCACCGTGGACGTCATCGTCTGCGACGGCTTCGCCGGAAACATCGTCCTCAAGTGCGTGGAGGGCATGGCCGAAGGGCTCTTCCAGACCATCGTGACCGAGATCCAGCAGTACTCGCCCGAGCTGATGAACCAGCTCAAGCCGGTGATGAAAAAGATCTACCAGAAGCACGACTGGCAGGAGGCGGGCGGCGCGCCGCTGCTGGGGGTCAACGGCTACTGCCTCATCTGCCACGGCAAGAGCGAGTGGCGCGCGATCATGAACGCGATCCGGGTCGGCAAGCAGCTCTACCGCTCGGGACTCAACCAGCGCATCGTCGAGGCGATCGCCAGGTCCGTGCCGGCGGAAGAGCCGCCGTCCACGACCGCGTCCATCTGACCGACGTCGCACCGATGCGTCCGCTTGTGCCGTCGGCCAACCGCGCCCGCACCGCCCGGCCCACGCAGGCGGCATAACGCCGCGCGACCGGCCGCAGGGTGCCACGTCTGCACGGCATCGCGACCCGGCGCCCTACACTTGGCCTCTCAAGGCCCGCCCGCGGCGGCCCGGCTCCTCCCCCTCCTCCCATGGCGAATTTCGGCGCAATCATCACCGGCACCGGCAGCTATCTCCCCGAGAAGCGACTGACCAACGACGACCTCTCGAAGATGGTGGACACCAACGACGCGTGGATCGTCCAGCGTACGGGCATCCGCGAGCGTCGCATCGCCGCCCCGGACGAGTCCACCGCGACGCTGGCCGCCGCCGCCGGCCGCAAGGCCATCGACGACGCCGGCTTGCGACCGGAGGACATCGGGCTGGTCATCGTCGCCACCTGCACGCCCGAAATGGCCTTTCCCGCCACCGGGTGCATCGTGGCGCATCGGCTGGGCATGCCCAACACCGGCGGCTTCGACCTCTCGGCCGCGTGCACCGGCTTCGTCTACGCGCTGCACACCGCCGCCGCCTTCGTCCGCTCGGGCATGCAGCGGCACGTCCTGGTCATCGGCGCCGAGACCCTCTCCCGCGTCGTGGACTACAAAGACCGCAGCTCGTGCATCCTCTTCGGCGACGGCGCCGGCGCGGTGGTCGTCTCGCAGTCGCCCGACGCCTCCCGCGGCTTCATCTACGGCCAGCTCTTCTCCGACGGCGGGCCTCTCTCCGATGCCATGCTGCTCAAGCCCGGCAGTCGCCATCCCATCTGCCAGCAGCTGCTTGACGCCGGCGACCACCTCATGCGCCTCAAAGGCCGCGAGGTGTACAAGTTCGCCGTCTCCAAGTTCGAGGAGCTCATCCACGACGCCATGCAGCGGTGCGAACTCACCTCCGACACGCTCGGGCTGATCATCCCCCACCAGGTCAACCAGCGCATCATCGACAGCGCCATGGAAAAACTCCGGCTCCCGCCCGAGAAGGCCTTCGTCAACATCGACCGCTACGGCAACACCAGCGCCGCCAGCATCCCCATCGCGCTCGATGAGGCCCGCAAGGCCGGCCGCATCGCCCCCGGCAGCACCGTCGTCTTCGTCGCCTTCGGCGCCGGGCTCACGTGGGGCAACGCCGTCGTCCGCTTCTAGCCCGCCGCGGCATCGACCCGCTCCACGGCATCGACCCGCTCCACGGCACGACACGCTCTCCATCCGATTCAAGCCATGCCCCAACCCCTCGTCATCCTCTGTCCCGGCCAGGGCGCTCAGGTCGTCGGCATGGGCCGCGACCTGCTCACCGTCCCGGCCGCCAGGCGCTGCTTCGACCTCGCCAGTGAGCTGCTGGGCTTCGACCTCGCCGACGTCTGCCTCAACGGCCCGCAGGAGAAGCTCAACCAGACGGACATCTCCCAGCCCGCGCTGTTCACCTGCGGCGTCGCCAGTTACCACGCCGCCGTCGAGCAGGGCAAGCTCTCCCCGGCCGAGCTGACCGACGTCGCGGGCCTGAGCCTCGGCGAGTACACCGCGCTGCACCTCGCCAACGTCTTGAGCTTCGAGGACGGCGTTCGTCTGGTCAGCGCCCGCGGGCGGTTCATGCAGGAAGCCGCCGTCGCCACCCCCTCGGGCATGGTCGCGATCATCGGCGCCGACGACACCCAGCTCGCCGAACTCATCTCCGCCGCCAAGGGCGACGACGTGCTGGTTCCCGCCAACTACAACGCGCCCGGGCAGGTCGTGCTCTCCGGCAGCAAGGCGGCGTGTGAGCGGGCCGTCGCCATCGCCGGAGAACGGGGCATCAAGGCGGTGCCGCTGGCCGTCGCGGGAGCGTTCCACTCGCCCATCATGCAAGTCGCCGCCGACCGCATGGGGCAGGTCCTCGACGCCGTGGCCTTCCGCCCGCCGGCCTGCCGCGTCTGGTCCAACGTCACCGGACAGCCCCACGGCGACGACCTCGCCGAGATCAAACGCCGGCTCGTCGAGCAGATCATCGCCCCCGTCCGCTGGGAACAGACGATGGTCGCCCTGAATGGCCAGCTCCCCGAAGCCCGCTACGTCGAACTCGCCCCCGGCCGGACGCTCGCGGGGCTGGCGAAGCGCGTCAACCGGCGTCTCGCCATCGAAAGCCTTGGCGGATAACGTGAGCGGCCGCCGGGACGGCCTTCCCGAGCTCCGAAACACCCCGCTCCATCCCACTCGCGCCCGCAAGATTCAGCACTTCCTTGATCCCGCAGACGGACACACGACCATGGCTCAAGTTGCATTGGTGACTGGCGCATCCCGCGGTATCGGTGCGGCGATCGCGAAACGGCTCGCCGCGGACGGATTTCACGTTGTTGCGGTCGCCAGAACCCTGGAAAACTTACAGAAGCTAGCGGCCGAGGTCGAAGCGGAAAAACTCCCGGGTCGGGTCGAGCCGGTCGTGTGTGACATCGCCGACTTCAAGGCCCTGGCCGCGGTGGTGGAGGGCGTTGCCGAACGTCACGGCCGGCTCGATGTGCTGGTCAACAACGCCGGCGTGACGCGGGACGGACTGCTGCTGAGGATGGACGACGAGGACTGGGACGTGGTGCTGAACACCAACCTCAAGTCGGCGTTCGTGGCCATCCGCGCGGCCGCCCGTCCGATGATCCGCGCCAAGGGCGGCCGCATCATCAACATCGGCTCGGTCTCGGGCGTCGCCGGCAACGCCGGTCAGGCCAACTACTCCGCCTCCAAGGCCGGGCTGATCGGCCTGTCCAAGACGGTGGCGAAGGAACTGGCCAGCAAGAACATCACCTGCAACGTCGTCGCCCCGGGGTTCATCGAAACCGACATGACCCAGAGCCTGCCCGAGGCGGTGAAGGAGGGGGCGAAGTCGATCATCCCGCTCAAGCGGTTCGGCCGGGCGGAGGAAGTGGCGGCGGTGGTGGCGTTTCTGGCCTCGCCCGGGGCGAGCTACATCACCGGACAGGTGCTGTGTGTGGACGGGGGGATGGTCATGTAGGTTCGGCCGGAGGTGGTGGAGGTGAAGGGGGAGCCCGGCGGGAAGCGGGCCGGGGAAGTGGAAAAACCATGCTGGGAAGGGGGGGGACGGCGGGGGGTATGGCGGGGGGGAGGTGGGGCGGGAGGTGGTCCGTTGACCGCTTCCGGGTAAGCGTTATAGTCCCCGCTCCTGAAGGGGCCTCCTCGCGGCCGCCCGCCCGGCGGCAGTAAGCTGGATGCCACGGACGGCGGGCGTCGGCGGCGGGCGGAAGCCGCCCGGACGACGACGAAGGCAACTTCTCATCAGGGTCAGGTGAATCGCATATGGCCGCAGAAGACATCGACGCGAAGGTCATCGAAATCGTCAGCGAGCAGATGGGTGTGGACAAGGCGGATATCACCCGCGAGACGCACTTCATCAACGACCTCAACGCGGACTCGCTCGACACGGTCGAGCTGGTGATGGAGTTCGAAGACGAGTTCGAGCTCTCCATCCCCGATGACGAGGCCGAGAAGATCCAGACGGTCGGTCAGGCCATCGACTACATCAAGGCCCAGAAGGCCAAGTAGTCGGTCCGGCGGGCCACCCCGCCGGGGCCCTGTGCGGGGGCGTCAGGTTCTGGCGACCGGACACACACTCGGTGCCGCCGGCGACGTCACGTCCTCCGCAGGTTGACCACGCAGGCAACCCCCGTGGGAGCGACCCTCCCGGCGGGGGTTTTGCTTCTCCGCACGATGCGGCCGCTGCGCGGTCCTGCCGTCGGGGTCACGGCCGGGCGGCCGACCGACGTCACCCGTCCGGGCGGGGCGCCACAGGTCCTGCCGGCGCTGCAGATGGGGAGGGACACGGGGGTGTCGGCCAAGGGGTACGGGTGTACCATACCGCCCAATCAGTGAGGGCACGGCTGCATGAACGGTCGAAGGGTTGTGGTCACCGGGCTGGGTCTGGTCACCTCGCTCGGCGAGACGGTGGACGCGGTCTGGGACAAGCTCTGCGCGGGCGAGTCGGGCATCGGGCCGATCCGCCGCTGGGACCCCGCCGCCAAGGGCTTTCCCGTCGTCTTCGGCGGCGAGTGTTACGACTTCGACGTCACCCGCTACGGCATGGACGCCAAGGAGGCCCGCCGGCTCGACCGCTTCGGTCAGTTCGGCCTGGCCGCGTCGGTGTCGGCCATCAGCGACTCCGGTCTGGACTTCTCCCGTGAGGACCGCGGCCGGATCGGCGTCATCATCGGCACCGGCATCGGCGGCATCGAAACCATCGAAGAGCAGGAGGACGTGCTCGAGAAGCGGGGCGTTTCGCGGGTGAGCCCGTTCACGGTCCCCCGGCTGATGGCCAACGCCGCCGCCGGCAACGTCTCCATCCGCTACGGGCTCCAAGGCCCGTCCTG
This sequence comes from Tepidisphaerales bacterium, assembly GCA_046299715.1. Lineage (GTDB taxonomy): Bacteria > Planctomycetota > Phycisphaerae > Tepidisphaerales > Tepidisphaeraceae > JBBRUM01. Next base: position 12,277 of record JBKBHU010000023.1, read on the forward strand.
CTCGGTCGCCACGGCCTGTGCCACCGGCGCCGACGCCATCGGCATCGCGCTGCGCACCATCCGTCACGGCTATGCCGACGTCATGATCGCCGGGGGCAGCGAGGCGGCGCTGTGCGAGATCGGCATGGCCAGCTTCTGTGCCGCCCGGGCCCTGTCCACCCGCAACGACGCGCCCAAACAGGCGTCACGCCCGTGGGACGCCGGCCGCGACGGTTTTGTCATGTCCGAAGGCGCCGGGATCCTCGTCCTCGAGGAGTACGAGCATGCACGCCGGCGGGGGGCACGCGTCTACGCAGAGCTGGCCGGTTACGGCGTGACGTCCGACGCGTACCACATCACCGCGCCCCACGAGGAAGGGCTCGGCGCGATCGCGGCCATGCGCAACGCCCTCGCCGACGCCCAGGCCAATGTCCACGACGTGGACTACATCAACGCCCACGGCACCAGCACGCTGCTGGGCGACGTCGCCGAGACCAAGGCCGTCAAGGCCGTCTTCGGCGACCACGCCTACCGCCTGGCCATCAGCTCGACCAAGAGCCAGCTCGGCCACCTGCTGGGGGCTTCCGGCGGCGTCGAGGCCATCGTCAGCATCCTCGCGGTGGTCAAAAACCTCATCCCCCCCACGATCAACCTCGACAAGCCCGGCGAGGGCTGCGACCTCGACTACGTGCCCAACAAGGCCCGCGACCGCAAGGTCAGCCTCGCCATGAGCAACTCGTTCGGTTTCGGCGGGCACAACGCCTGCCTTGTCTTCCGCAAGGTCGTCTGACGACCCCCGGCTTTCCCGACTCGACGACGGAGCCTTCCCCCTATGGAAAAGACACTGATCATCCTCAAGCCCGACGCCGTCCAGCGCGGGCTGTGCGGCGAAATCATCACTCGATTCGAGAAAAAAGGCCTCCAGATCGTCGGCCTGAAAATGATGATGATCCCCCGGTCCCTCGCCGAGCAGCACTACGCCCCGCACAAGGGCAAACCCTTCTACGACGGCCTCGTGCAGTTCATGACCAGCTCGCCGGTGATCGTCATCGCCCTTCAGGGCCTCAAGGCGATCGAAATCGCCCGCGGCATGATGGGCGCTACGTTCGGTTCCAAAGCCGCCCCCGGGACCATCCGCGGCGACTACGGCGTCTCCAACTCCTTCAACCTCATCCACGGCTCCGACTCGCCCGAAGCCGCCCAGCGAGAGCTGTCGCTGTTCTTCAAGCCCGAAGAGCTGCTCGGCTGGGAACAGCTCTCCCTCCGCTGGATTTACGACTACGCCAAGGGCACGCCGGAGTGAGCGTCCCCCCGGACGAGCGGTCCTCCCGGCCCGCGGCACCTCGGCCCCCTGACCGATGGCGCGGCCGCGCCGTGGCGCTGGGCGTCGTGGCTGCCGTGTACGTGGTGCTGTTCTGGCTCGTGGGCGTCGCCGACTTCTTCATCCTCCACCCCACGCGTGGACCCATCCCCGTCCCCGAAGGCCGCAGCGAGCTGCTCGAGCTTGAGGGACGCCGGGTCGAGCTGTGGACGGGACGCACCCGCATCTCCGCCTCCCCGGGCGGACGCCCGCTGGCCTTCGTCCTGGACTTCGGCCCCAACGCCGGCCGTGCCGAGTATGGGCTGCTCTACGGCCTGAGCCTCTGGGAAGGCATGGCCGTGGAGTACGTCGCGGTGAACTACCCCGGCTACGGCAGCTCGGACGGGCCGGCCGCGCTTTCGGCCATTCCGGGCGTCGCGCTGGCCGCGTACGACGAGGTGGCGCGGCGGGCCGAGGGCCGTCCGGTCTTCGTCTCGGGTGTCTCGCTGGGCACCACCGCCGCGCTCTACGTCGCGGCCCAACGGCCCGTCGCCGGCGTCGTGCTGCACAACCCGGTGCCGCTGCGCCAGCTGATCCTCGGCCGCTTCGGCTGGTGGAACCTCTGGTTGCTGGCGTTCCCCGTGGCCCGGCAGGTGCCCGCCGAGCTGGACGCCGTCGCCAACGCCCGCCGGTCCGCAGCACCCGCGGTGATCGTCACCGCTCAGTTCGATGAGCTGGTGCCGCCGTCCTACCAGCAGCTCGTCATCGACGCCTACGGCGGCGAAAAGCGCGTGGTCGGGCTCACCGGCGGCCACAACGACCCCATCGACGGCCCGGCCCGCACCAACCTCCGCAGCGGCCTTGAGTGGCTCTGGAGCCTCCGCGTCGGTACCGAAGGCCCCGCGGCCCTGCCCCGAACACCGGCCGACGCCGACACGCCGCTGCTGGACGCCCTGCGCGACCTGCCGCCACGCTGAGCCTCGCCCCCGGTGCACCCGGTCCCGTTTCCGGCCGGCCCGTACACTTCGCCCATGACGCCCGCCGAGCGCATCCGCCAGCTTCGCGAGCAGTTGCACCGCCACAACCGGCTGTACTACGTCGAGGCCCGACCGGAGATCTCCGACCGCGAGTACGACCGGCTCATGGCCGAGCTCATCGAGCTGGAGGCGAAACACCCCGAGCTCTTCGATCCCAACTCGCCCTCCCAGCGGGTCGGCGGCGAGCCGATCGATACCTTCCGCACCGTCGAGCACGCCGTGCCGATGATGTCGATCGACAACACCTACGACGAAGCGGGCCTGCGCGACTTCGACCAGCGCGTGCGACGCCGCCTCGCCGAGCAGGGGATCGACGAAGACCCAACCTACGTGCTCGAGCCGAAAATCGACGGCGTCGCCTGCTCGCTCCGCTACGAGCGCGGCCGGCTGGTGCTGGCCGCCACGCGGGGCGACGGCCGGCGCGGCGACGACATCACCCACAACGCCCGCACCATCACCTCGATTCCGCTGCAGCTGGCGCGCGACGACTTCGACGTGCTCGAATGCCGCGGCGAGGTGTTCATGCCCAACAGCACCTTCGCCCGCCTCAACGCCCAGCGCCTCGCCGCCGGCGAAGAGCCCTTCCAGAACCCCCGCAACGCCACCGCCGGCGCACTCAAGCAGCTCGACCCCAGGGTCACCGCGTCGCGCGGCCTGCGCTTCCTCGCCCACGGTTTGGGCGAGGTCCGCCCGCTCACCCTCACCACCTACCGCCAGTGGATCCACCTGCTCCGCGAGCTCGGCATCCCCACCGCGGACATCGTCTACGCCCCCGACATCGACGCCGCCGTCCGTGAAGTGCACCGGTTCGAGGCCCGCCGCAGCGAGCTGGACTACCAGACCGACGGCATGGTCATCAAGGTCGATTCGCTGGCGCTGCGCGACGCCCTCGGGGCCACCAGCAAGTCGCCACGCTGGGTCATCGCCTTCAAATACCCAACCGAGCAGGTCGCCACGGTCCTCCGATCGGTCGACTGGCAGGTCGGGAAGAACGGCACGCTGACGCCCGTGGCCAATCTGGACCCCGTGTTCGTCTCCGGCACCACCGTCCGGCGCGCCAGCCTGCACAACCTCGACCAGATCGCCCGGCTCGACGTCCACCTCGGCGACACCGTGCTGATCGAAAAGGCCGGCGAAATCATCCCCTACGTCGTCCGGGTCGACCCCTCCCGCCGGCCGCCCGACGCCCCGCCCGTCCGTCCGCCGACGCACTGCCCCTGCTGCCGATCGCCCGTCCGCCGGGAGGAAGGCTCGCCGTTCATCTACTGCCCCAACCCCGACTGCCCCGACCAGATCAAAGAACGGCTCCGCTGGTTCGTCGGCCGCAACCAGATGGACATCGAAGGTCTGGGCGCCGAGATGATCTACGCCCTGGTGGACGCCGGGAAGCTCCGCACCTTCGCCGACCTGTACAAGCTCAAACCCGACGACATCGCCAACCTCGACCGCGAAGTCACCGTCGAAAAGGACGGCCAGACCGTCACCCGCATTCAGAAGGTCGGCGACGTGATCGCCGGCAAGGTCATGGCGGGCATCGAAAAGAGCAAGACCCGCGGGCTCGCCCGCGTGCTGGCGGGGCTGGGCATCCCTCACGTCGGCGGCACCGCCGCCCGCAAGGTCGCACAGGCCTTCGGCGATCTCGACAAGCTCTCCGCCGCCGGCATCCCTGAACTGCACGCCGCCATCTTCGACAACGCCAGCCGCGCCGACGGCAAGTCCGAGCTTCGCCTCGCCGAGTCGCTCCACCGGCGGCTGCGAAGCCTCGCCGACGACGCCGACGGCGGCGACCTCTTCAGCGCCGCCGGCCGCATCGAGTCCACCGAAGCGCTGCTCGACGCCGTCGCCGCCGCCGACCCGCAACTGGCCCGGCGGCTCACCGACGACCGCCGCGAACGGCTCATCGACCAGTTCCCCGAGCCGCGCCGGCTGCTCGCGGCCACCCCACGCCAGATCGCCGACGCCCTCACCGCCCCCGTCGTCGCCAGCCAGCTCCATCGCTTCCTGCACAGCGACGAAGGCCGCACCATCTTCCGTCAGCTGCGTGACGCCGGCGTGGTGCTTTCCGAGCGCGTCGAAGCGCCCGCAGGGCCGACCCCGCTGGCGGGCCAGACGGTCGTCGTCACCGGAACGCTCGAACGCTTCGGCCGCAAGGAGATCGAAGAAGTCATCCGTCGGCTCGGCGGCAAGACCGCCTCCAGCGTCTCGAAGAAGACCGACTTCGTGCTCGTCGGGGCCGACCCCGGCAGCAAACTCGACAAGGCCCGCGAACTGGGCGTCAAGGTCGTCTCCGAGCCGGAGTTCGTCCAACTCGTCGGCGAAGACGCCCTCGCCGCCGCGGCCGAACGAGCGTGACCGGCCCCGCTCACCGCCCCAGCGCCCGGTCCACCACACGCCGCACCGCGTCCACCAGCTCCGTCGCCCGGGCCCGCGTCGGGGCTTCGGCGATGATCCGCATGATCGGCTCGGTGTTGCTGGGCCGCGCGTGCACCCAGCCGTCGGCGAAGTCCACCCGCACGCCGTCCTGCGTGTCCACCCGCTGATCGGCAAACGCCGCCCGCACCGCCTCCACCGCCCGCTCGGCGTCTTCGCGGCGGCACTCGAACTTGGTCTTGAGGATCTCGTACCTCGGCAGCTCGGCCACCAGCTCCGACACGCTCTTGCCCGTCGTGGCCATGCGATGCAGCACCATTGCGATGGCGGTGAGCGAGTCGCGGCCGGGCACCACCCGCGGGTCGATCACGCCGCCGTTGCCCTCGCCGCCGAGCACCGCCCCGCTGGCCAGCATCCCCTGCACGACGTTCGCCTCGCCCACCGGCGTCCGCACCACCCGCCCGCCGTACTGCCGGGCGATGTCGTCCACCATCCGGCTGGTGCTGAGGTTCGCCGCCACCGTCTCCCCCGGCTTCTTCGACAGCACGTGCGCCGCGCACAGCGCCAGCGTGTACTCCTCCCCGATGTACCGCCCGTGCTCGTCCACGATCGCCAGCCGGTCGGCGTCCGGGTCCTGCGCGAACCCCACGTGCGCCCGCTGCCGCTTCACCTCCGCGGCCAGTTCCGTCAGGTTCGCCTCGGTCGGCTCCGGGTCGTGGGGGAACCGGCCCGTCGGCGAGCCGTTAAGGTGCACGAGCTGACACCCCAGCCGGTGCAGCAGCATGCTCGTGGGCACCGCGCCGGCCCCGCAGACGCTGTCCAGCACCACCTTGTAGCGCCGCGTGCTGATCCCCAGCACGTCCACCAGCTCCAGCACCTTCCCCACGTGCCGGGCATGCGCGCCGCCGTCGTGGGTCACCGGGCACAGCTTCTCCACCGGGACGTGCGCGGTCGCCCGCCGCTCGAACAGCTCGCGGATGGCCGCCGCGTCCGCCGGCGGGGGCGCGATCCCGTCGTGCCGCAAAAACTTCAGCCCGTTCCACGGCGCGGGGTTGTGACTGGCCGTCGCCACCACCCCGGCATCCGCCCCCAGCTCGCGCACCATCAGCGCCACCGTCGGCGTGGTCACGATGTCCAGGTCCACCACCGCCACCCCGTGCGCCACCAGCGCCGACACCGCCGCATCGCGCACAAACGTTCCCGACACGCGCCCGTCCCGCCCGAACACCACCCGATACGCCACGCCGTCCTTCGGCGCTCCCGACCGCCCCAGATGCACCGCCAGCGCCGACGCCATGCGCACCACCACCTCCGGCGTGAGCGTCCCCCCGACCACCCCTCGCATCCCCGACACGCCGATCATCAGTGCGTCCTGTGCCATACGCCTCCGTTGCGGCCAGCGGCCATCGTATCCTTTCCCCCGTCGTTGCGTCCGGGCCCGCGACCGCCACAATGCACCGCGGCCAGACGCCCGGCCGCTTCGCCGGACGACCCGTCTCCGCCCGACACCGGAATGGACCGCACCCAGCTCCACGCCCGATTGCCCGACGCCGTGACGGCCCTGCATCGGTCCGTCGAAGCCCATCCCCACCTCAGCCACCTCAACCGCGTCTACCTGCCGTGCCGCGACGCCATCGTCCATGCCGTCCATCTGCTCCGGCAGCTCGCCTTCCCAGGCTTCTTCTGCCGGCAGGTGCTCAACTCCAGCAACCTCACCTACCACCTCGGCCAGCTCATGGTCGAGACGGCCGACGTGCTCTTCGAGCAGGTCCGCTGCTGCCTCCGCTACCGGAAGAACCCCGCCGAAGACACCGCCGGCGACGCCTGCGAGCAGTGCGACCAAGACGCCGCCCGCATCGTCCACGAAGTCCTCGAACGCCTTCCGGCCATCCGTGAGCTGCTCGCCGGCGACGTCCAGGCCGCCTTTCACGCCGACCCCGCCGCGCACAACACCGACGAAACCATCCTCTGCTACCCCGGCCTGCTCGCGATCACCGTCCAACGTTTCGCCCACGAGTTCTACGTCCGCGGCGTCCCCATGCTCCCGCGCATCATGACCGAATGGGCCCACTCGCAGACCGGCATCGACATCCACCCCGGCGCCCGCCTCGGCCCACGCTTCTTCATCGACCACGGCACCGGTATCGTCATCGGCGAGACCGCCGAAATCGGCGCCAACGTCCGCATCTACCAAGGCGTCACCCTCGGCGGCCTCCACCCCGACCGCTTCGTCGAAGAGTTCCGCGGCAAGAAACGGCACCCCACCATCGAAGACGACGTCACCATCTACGCCGGTGCCACCATCCTCGGCGGCGACACCGTCATCGGCCGCGGCTGCATCATCGGCGGCAACGTCTTCCTCACCACCTCCGTCCCCCCGTACAACCTCGTCTCGATGGAAGCCCCCAAGCTCCGCTACCGGCCGCGACGTGGCCGCACCGACGGTACCCCCGCCCCCGAACCGCCCCTTGACTTCCAGATCTGACCCCCGCCGCTCACCCCCCCCCCGGCCAATCACCCGCACGGCGCCTGACGCCGGTAACGCCCAACCCCCCGCTCGGCTGACCCCTCCTTCCCCCGGGGGTCCCTCCTTTGTGGCCGGCCGGCCACACCCGACTGTGGCCGGGTTGCCTCACGCCGCAGGCGCGGCCATGCTTTGTCGTGGCCCAGGACCGGGAAAATCGCGTTACGCGGCTCTGGCACGGGCGTTGTCCCTCTTCCCGTGCCATGAAGCGTCCACGCCTGCCTACGCGGCTGCTCGGTCTCGGCCTGCTCACCACACTGGCGGCCGGCGGCTGCGCGGCTTCGCGTCCCGTGCAGGACCGCGTCTACACCGACCACGCCAACGCGCCGTCGGCCGCGGTGGCCGCCCTCGCCTTCCCGCTGCCGACCACACCGCCCGAGGCTGCGTTCTTCCTCGACCGCACGGCCCGTGAGCCCGTCGCCAACGGCGGTTTCATCTCGCTGCAGTCGGTCACCTACACCGTCCAGGAAGACCGTCAGCTTGGCATCCCGCTCGGGGGCATCCGCCGTCCCCGAACCGGCGGCCTCATCGACCGCACCGCCTACACCCAGACCATCATCACCCAGCAGCGGTAGCCGCCATCGGTGCGCCCACAATCCCTTGAGCTCACTGGGCTCGACCCCACGGCCGGTGGCGTCCAGCCCGGCCGTCAACGCGTTACGTACGGCGTCGAAAAGGAACCCGGCGACATGAGATAACTTCTGATAGGGCAAGCGTTTTGGAGACAAGACGCTTGCAAGCCGGTCGGCCCGCGGCGATATTGGACTAAGTACCTAAAGCGTCGCGGGTTAGGACAGTCGGTCGGGCGGCGGTACCGGCCCGGAACGGTGCGGGTTTCCCGGCCGCTCGAACGGCGTTCGCCGCCGGTCGGTTCCTTCCGTCGATGCCCGCGTCCGTGTCGCCGCTTCCGCACGTCTTCCCGCGACGACCGCACCACCTCACCGACGTGGACAGCCGCGTCCACGTGTCCATCCGCACTGGGGTCCCCCATGGCAACCATCACCAAAAAAGAGTTGATCGACCGGATCGCCGAAAAGACCGACCAGAAGCGGGTCAACGTCAAACGCGTGATTCAGCAGTTTCTTGATGAAATCGTCGCCGAGCTCGGGCAGGGCAACCGGCTCGAGTTCCGCGATTTTGGCGTCTTTGAAACGAAAATCCGAAAAGCACGCCGCGCCCAGAACCCCAAGACCCTCGCCCCCGTCGCGGTCCCTGAAAAGCGGACGGTCAAGTTCAAGGTCGGCCGGCTGATGAAGCAGCGACTGCTCGAGATGACCGGTGTCGCCATCGACGACGACGCGGCCGATGTGGCCGACATGGCCGAGCACCCCGAGGACGAAGACAAAGAGTAACTGGAGTCACGGCGGCCCGCCTCAACCGCCCGCGGCGTCGCCGCCTCGCCGCTTCCGACTCACCCCCCCGGCCACGACCGGAACCCACCACGAGGAGAGCGTGCGCCAGGTCCGGGGTTGTTTCCCGCGTGATCGGGCACCCGGGAGGGGAAAGCCGGTTACCAGCGGTTGCCGAACGCCGCCGAACGCCCGCGGCCGTCATATCCGGGACGCGACGCCGACCACGCCCGCGTCAGGGTCCGGTCCACCAGGTCGGGCGGCGGTTCGGGGGCGTCCCACAGGTCCAGCAGCCCCGCAATCTCCCGTACGACCGCGGGATGCCCCTCCCCGCTGGGCCGCTCGAGGGACTCGCCCAGATGAACCCAGTCGTGCAGATGGTTGACGTCGTGTTCGTTCAGCGAGGAGTGTTCCATAACAGACCTGCCTATAACCCGGGTGCCATGTCGGCTTCGGACGCATCCGTCGGCCTCATGCCCACACTCAGCGCAGACACTCCCATCTGCACGACGTGACCCCCCCTCTTAACCCCCCCCTTTTTAAACCCCCGTCTTGCACCCCCCGTCTTGAACCCCCGCCCGCGATTCGGTGAAACGTCGCCGCCGCCGACGCGCCGGACGTCCCACCGTGGCCTTCGCAGGACCCTCTGATGCCCCGCGGGACCCGCCGCTCACGCGGCCTCCTCTAGGTCTTACGACGCCCAGCGGTCCGGGTTCGTTTCCTTCCACTGTTGTGCAAAAAAAGCGACGGCGGCGTGCAGGCGGCTCTTCACCGTGCCCACCGGAACCTGCAAAATCTCCGAAATATGCTTGTATGAAAATTGATTGAAATATGCGAGAAGCAATATTTCGCGATATTGGGTAGGCAGCGTGGTGACGACCTTTTTCACCCGCTCGCGGATCTCCTGCGCGGCCACGGGCTCGTCCGGCGGCTGCTCGGCCGAGACGAGCAGGTGCAGCGGGGCCGAGTCGGGCGCGTCGTCGTGGCTGTCGAGGCTGGCCGCGTGCCGTCGTGCCCCGGTGCGAAGGGCATCGCGGGCCTTGTTCGTCGCGATGGCGAACAGCCACGGACGGAACCGTCGGGCCGGGTCGAAGTGGTTGGCCGACTGGTACACCTGCACGAAGGTGTCCTGAAAGACGTCGTCCGCCAGCGAGCGGTCGCCGAGGAAGCGACCAAGGAAGCGGTACAGCTCCACCCGGTAGCGCTCCACGAGCACCCGGAACGCCTCCGACTGGCCGGCGAGATGACGCTCGAGCAACTGCTCGTCGGACAGCTCGGAGAGGAGGGACGCGGTCCGGGATGGCAAGGGTGGGCCGTCGCGCTCGGACATCGGACGCTGCCTCCGTGCTTGGCTGCCGCGTGACCAGCGATGGGCCGGTCCACTGCCGACGTGCTCACAGTTGGTGGACCCTTGTCCATAGCAAACCCCTTCTTGCGGCGCCGGTCAAGGAAAAAACGTTGTCTTCATTGGCCGGACGCGAAGCCCTCCGCCGAACTAGCATCCCCTCGCGACGATGGAACAACCGCAGCGGACGCGCTTTTTCGATTTCACCCCGGCCGAGTGGACCGCTCAGGTGACCGGCTGGGGCTGGCCGGCGTTTCGCGCGCGGCAGGTGCTGGCGTGGGTGTACGGCAAGCTCGAGACCGACGTGCGCAACATGACCGACCTCTCGGCCGCGCAGCGGCAGTTCCTTGCCGAGCGCGTGGCGTTTGCCGACGGCCGTATCGTGGCCGACCAGCTCTCCACCGACGGCACGCGCAAGCTGCTGATCGAATGGGCCCCGACGCCGCTTCAGCCTCGCGGCGCCCACGCCGAAACGGTCATGATCCCCGACCGCGACCGGCGGACCGCCTGCGTGTCGTCACAGGTGGGCTGCCCGGTGGGGTGCCGGTTCTGTGCGTCGGGAGTGGGGGGCGTGAAGGGGAACCTGACCTCCGGACAGATCGTCGAGCAGTTCTTTCACCTCAGCCGCCTGCTCGCCCCCGAGAAGCTGACCAACGTCGTGTTCATGGGCATGGGCGAGCCGCTGGCCAACTACGCCGAGGTGATGAAGGCCATCCGCACGCTGCACGACCCGCAGGCGTTCCACTTCGGCGCCCGGCGGATCACCGTCTCCACGGTCGGCGTGCCGCAGCGCATCCGCCAGCTCGCCGACGAAGACCTCCCGCTGAACCTGGCGATCTCCCTGCACGCGCCGAGCGAGCCGATCCGCCGCGAGCTGATCCCGTGGGCCGAGCACTTCAGCATCGACGAGATCCTCGACGCCGCCCGCTACTACTTCCAGAAGACGGGCCGGGAGATCACGCTGGAGTACATCCTGCTCGCCGGCGTCAACGACCGCCCCGAGCACGCCCGGGCACTGGCGAAGGTCTGCCAGTCGCTGCGGGCCAACGTCAATCTCCTGCGGTACAACGAGGTGGCCGGGACGCCCTTCCGCCGGCCGACGGCCGACGACGTGGTCGTCTTCCAGGACGTGCTGCGGCACAACGGGGTCAACGCCCACGTCCGCAAGAGCCGCGGCCGCGACATCGACGCCGCGTGCGGCCAGCTCCGTAAAAAGCGCGAGGACGGGCAGCTCGTCCCGCTGGGCGTGCCCACGACCTGAGGGCAAGACGGCCTCCGGAGGCCCCGGCGGGGCGGTGGGGTGAATCTTCCCGGGCCGTCCGTCCGATAAAACGCACGGGGCTGCCGACATGTCCGACGTGCTCGACCAATCCGAAGTGGACGCCCTGCTGGCGGCGGTGGACACCGGGGCCGTGCAGGTGGAGGTGCCGTCGGCGGCGCCGGTCCCCGTGTTCGGCGCCCGCGGGGCCAACACGCTGGACGTCCAGGTCTACGACTTCAAGCGGCCCGAGCGGGTCTCCAAGGACCAGATGCGGGCCCTGGAGGCCCTGCACGAAGGGTTCGGACGCAACTTCGGCGCGGCCCTCTCCGGCTACCTCCGCACCATCGTCGAAGTCACCGTCGCGCACATCGAACAGCTCACCTACTCCGAGTTCATCCACTCGCTGCCCAACCCCACCTGCTTCAACCTGCTCAAGGCCGAGCAGCTCGACGGCTCGCTGTGTCTGGAGATCAGCCCGCTGATCATCTATCCGATCATCGACCGGCTGCTGGGCGGGTCCAACGCCGACCTGTTCATCCCCCAGCGACCGCTGACCCAGATCGAACAGCGGCTCGTCCAGCGCATCACCGACCGCGCGACCCACCACCTCTCCGAGGCGTGGAGCAACCTCACGCCGGTGACCTTCTCCGTGCAGGACTTCGAGTCCAACCCCCAGCTCGTCCAGATCGTCCCCCCCAACGAGACGGTCGTCGTCGTCGGCTTCGAACTGAAGATGGGCAACCGCGCCGGCACGATGTCGCTGTGCATCCCGTACAACGTCATCGAGCCGATCATGGGCGTGCTGGCCAGCCAGAACTGGTTCAGCTACCAGCGCAAGCACGGGCAGGACGACTCGTTCAAGAAGCTCATGCGGTCGGTGAGCTCAGCCCCCCTCGAGCTGCGGGCGTTCCTCGCGTCCACCACCATCAAGCTCTCGGAGCTGATGTCGCTCGCCCCCGGAGACATCCTCACCACCACCAAGCCCGCCACCGCCGACATCACCATCCAGGTCGAAGGCCGCAACAAATTTTTCGCCAAGGTCGGTCAGTACCGCGGCAACCGGGCGGTCCGCATCACCGGGACCTACCCCACGCTCGAACAACTGCTCAAATGACCGGCCGACGGCCGATGCAGGTAATCCACGCCGATGTCCCGCGGTGCCCTCGCCGATGCCACGACCCCGCCCAAGGCCCGCAAGGCCACGTCACGCCCGACCTCGGCCGTCAGCGACTATTTCCACGTCTCCCGTAGGCCCTGGGCGTCGCTGCTGTTCCTGCTGCCGCTCATCGCCGTCTACGAGCTGGGGACGGCGGCGTTCGTCCGCGACGCCGCCACCGGCGCGGAATACCGCATCATCGCCTTCAACCTGCTCAATGACTTCCTGCGGATGTTCGGCGCCACCGGACGCTACCTGCCCGCCTTCGCGGTCGTCTCCATCCTCGTCGCCTGGCACCTCGCCCGGAAAGACCCCTGGCACGTCCGCCCGCGGGTCATCGGCGGCATGTGGCTCGAGTCGGCGTGCTGGGCGCTGCCGCTGCTGGCGCTGGCCGTGCTCATGGGCCGCTACCTGCCCCTGCTCGCCGCCGAAGGGCCCGCGCCCGGGACGACCTTCACGGCAACGGGGGAGACGGTGCCGCTGTCGTGGGCGGCGGCCGCCGGCGGCGGGGGGGGCGTGTCGCTGGTGGTGCTGTCGATCGGCGCGGGCATCTACGAAGAGCTGGTCTTCCGGCTGATCGGTTTTGCCCTTTGCGGATTCGTGCTGGTGGACCTGCTCGGGGTTCGCCCGAGCCGCGCCCTCATCGCGTCGCTGATCATCACGGCCGTGGCGTTTTCGCTCTACCACTACCTCGGCCACGAAACCCCGCACTGGCGAAGCTTCCTCTTCCGCACGCTCGCCGGGCTGTTTTTCGGCGCGGTGTACCTCTGGCGGGGCTTCGGCGTCGCGGCCGGGACGCACGCGGCGTACGACGTGCTGGTCTTCAGCCTGCGTTAGGGAACGTATCGTCGCACGTGAAAAAAAGACCGCCGTCCTTCGCGTTGACGCGGCTATACTGACGGGCCTTCGCATCGCCGGCCGACGGTTCGGCAAAGGTTTGGCAGGGGGCCCTTCTGTTCTGTGATATATACCACGCTGCGTGCGTCCACTCGATGCGGTTTGGCGTGCTCCGTTTCGCCAGGTCGCCGCTCGAACCGCCGTGATGCGCAGCGCCCGCCGTCTGCCATCGGATTGCATCACCCGCGTCCAAGACTGGTCCGTTCCAACGCACCATGAGCCACCGCACCAAGCAACGTCGCGCAAGCAACCTGACCCTGATGCTGTTCCAACGGATGCTCCATCCGGAGCTTTTTAAGATTGCTGCGTCCCGGATGGTGACGCGTCGGGCGTACGACGCGGACATCTGGGTCGTGGATGGCGGGCACGTGGTGTCGTTCACGGCCGGCAGGAACACGCTGGCCGAGGTGATCACCTGTGGTCACGACGGGGTGAACGACCGCTCACTGCTGCAGTCGTTCCCCTGCCGGGGGGAGCGGAACGTCGAGCTCGTGTGCGGGGGCAACATCAAGTACATGCTCTCGACGCAGGAGGAGCCGCTCTCCCAAACGCTGTACGAGGCCACGCGGCATGAGTACCTGAAGTGGGCGACCGACCACGGGCTGCTGCACTACGACGCGCCCGCCACCGCGGACTGCGGTTCGACGCTGAGCGTGGTGGACTTCGAGTGCCGCAGCCACGAACTGCTCGTCCAGAGCTTCCACTTCTTCGACGAGAACTACGTGGTCATCAAGACGCAGGGCATCTTCGAGGTCATCAAAGAGGGCTAGCCGTCGAAGCTCGGGCCGCCAGATGGCGCGCCGCCAGATTGGTGAGCGGTCCGTTTGGCGAGCGGTCGGGGTGGCGAGCGGTCGGGCGGCGAGCGGTCGGGTTGGCGAGCGGTCGGGGCGAGACGTCACGCGCCTTGGCTGCGCTCGTTCATGTTCGCGATGATCGCGTCGTAGATCTGGTCCGTGGGCTTGCGCTCGTAGATGAAGTCGTCGAGCGTCGCGGTGCCGGTGACGCCCTGCGGGGTCTGGTAGGTGACCTTGGCGATGCCCTTGCGGTCCCAGAGCTTGCGGTCGACGGCGATCACGTCGTCGAGCTCGAAGGGGGGATGGCCCGGAAGGTGCAGCGTGGTTCCCTCGAGACGGTACTCGCCGCGTGAGCGGTAGAGGATGAAGCCCAGATAGGCCAGGCCCAGCGGCGGCAGGGCGAAGCCCAGGATTTTCTGGAGCAGGATGTCCCACTCCGAGTGGGGGAGTTTGCCGATGAACTCGCCCCGTTCGTTGAGGTTCTCGGGTTTCTGCCGCTCGGCCTCGTTCTTGGCCGGGTAGCCGATGAAGCCGTCGTAGAGGAAGTAGATCCCAAAGCCCACCACGAGGGCGACCATGATGTACCGCGCGTTGCGGTAGTAGCGGCCGGCACGGGCGACGATGACCTGCTCCGCCGCGGAGCGCGTCGGGGCACCGGTGGGGGCGGCGGCCGGTCGAGATGTTGATGAGTCGGCGTCGGGAGACGGACGTTCGGCGTCGGTGTTCATCGGTACCGAGTCTATCGGGAGCCCGGCCGGGTTGCGTGCAACGAAGCGACTCAATGGCCGGCTGAATCTTCTGTGAGTTGGCTAACCTTGCGGGCGGTGTGGGCAACGCGTTCGGCGAGGGTCGCAAGTTCCGGGAAGCCGGGGCGGAGGGCTTGGGCGTCGCGCTGAAGCTGGGCCGCGAGTTGGCGGGCCGACTGGTGCACGGCGGCTGCCTCGTCCGCCGCATGGGCCGGCAGGGGCGTCAGGCCGTTGGCGCCTTGGCCGGCAGGGGCGGGGGGAGTTCGTCTTTCGGGCGGGACTTCCATCGGCGGTGGATCCACAGGTACTGGGAAGGGTCTTCGCGGACGAAGGCTTCGATGGCAGACGTGTACCGCTGCGTGATGTAGCGGACAGGGTCCTCCCGCCCGGCCCAGTGTTCCGGAAGGATGATGTCCTGCGTGCGGATGTCAAAGTGGAACCGGCCGTCGCGTCGGCGGGCGTAGCCGACGACCACCGGGACTTCGTAGCGCAAAGCCAGCAGGGCGATAGACTTGTAGGTGGACGCCTTGCGGCCGAAGAAGTCCACGAACAGTCCTTTGGAGCCGGCGTTCTGGTCGGCGATGAACCCGACGGTGCCGCCGGCCTCGAGCAGGTCGGGGATTTCGGCGGTGGCGCCGGTCTTGGCAAGGATGCGCTGCCCGCGGCGTTCGCGCACGCCCAGCAGCCAGTGGTTGACGTAGCGGTTGTCGAGCGGGCGGGCGACGGAGGTGGTGCGGAAACCGAGCGTCGCGAGCAGGTAGCCGAGGATTTCCCAGTTGCCGTAGTGGCCGGTGAGCAGGATCAGCCCGCGTCGCGGGTCGAGCAGCAGACGCAACGTGGGTTCAAAGTCGTGGAGCGTGACGACGCGGGTCCACGTGCCGGTGTGGAGCAGCCGGGTGGTAAAGAGGATGTCCACGCCGAGCTGGAACATCCAGCGGAAGGACGCGCGGGCGATGCGCTCGCGTTCGGCGGCGGTGCGGTCGGGAAACGCGAAGGCAAGGTGCTCCAGGGCACGACGGCGGTGTTTAGGGACCGCATACCACCACACGTCGCCGAGCAGACGTGCCCCCGCAAGGCACCACTCGACCGGCCAGCACTGCAGCATCATCGCGACCACACGCAGGCCGACGTATTGCAGGCGGTCGATCAGGTCATTTCGTGGCTTGGCCATAGGACGCGGCGGCGGCCGTGGGCGGGAGTGTAGCGGCGGTTGCGCGCGGCCGTTGCACAGTCAGGGCTGGTGACGCGGGGGCGGTTGCAGGAGGCGGGCGGGTCGTGCAGCATGGCGGCGTCCGGTCGTTCAGGGTGCGCCCGGTGGCGGGTGTCGGCGGGGAGACCGGCTGGGCATCGGGACGGGAGGCAGATGTCCGAGGGAGCGTCGTGGTACTACGCACGGGGCGACACGCCGCTGGGCCCGGTGTCGCGGGAGACGCTGGAAATGCTGGCGCGGCGGGGAGAGCTGCGGCCGAGTGACCTCGTGTGGACAGAGGGCATGGTCGACTGGGCGCCGGCGTCGGCCGTGCTCGGGCCGGTGTGGGGAGGTGGTGGGGGGAGTGCAGGGGTACAGGGGTCGTGGCCGTTGGGCTACGCGCAGGGGCCACAGGACCGGTCGCAGCGGACGCTCGCGATTCTGGCGATCGTTTTTGGCGTGCTGTCGCTGACGTGCTGCCCGGTGATTTTCGGGGTGGTGGGCGTGGTGTGTGGGATCGTGGCCCGGTCGAAGGACGGCCCGGACCGGGACCTCGCGACCGTGGGGCTGGTCGTCTCGATCGTGGGCTTGGTCCTCGGGAGCGTGGGATGTTGCGCCGTGTTTTCGTTGAACGTGGGAGGGGGCGGGGCGTGAGTCCTCAGGGCCGCGCGAACACGGGCGGTGCGTGCGGCCGCGGGATGCCGCTTGCGGATTTTTGACGACGTGGCTGGGTTCCGTAGAATCGCCGCCCCGCGTGCTTGTCCGGCGTCGTGAGCGGCGACGGCCTGGCGGGCGGGGCCGAACGGGTGCGTCGCCCGGCGTCGATGGGTGTGGGCTCACCAAGCGGCAGGCCGGGTGTCTCCCGCGGTGGCAGCAAGCGTGAAGGAGCAGGACATGTCTTGGAAGCTGGCGGCGGTGAAGCGGTCGCGGAAATGGCTGGCGTGCGTTGCGGCGGCGGGCGCGGTGTGGGCGTCGTCGTCGCTGCGGGCCGACGTGATGAAGGTGGTGCCCGCGGACGCACTGGGCGTGCTGAAGGTGCGGAACATCGGCGAAGTGAGCACCAAGTGGGGCGATTTTGCGGCCAAGCTGGGCATCGCGGCGTTTTCACCGGAGCTGGCCGACCCGCTGGGTGGCTTGAAGTCGGAGCTGGGCGTCGAGCAGGGGCTGCGGGAAGACGGTGAGCTCGGTGTGGTGCTGCTGCCGGCGTCGGCGTGGCCGGGTGACGATGCAGAAGACAGCGAGCCGGCGGTGGTGGTGCTGATTCCGGTGACGGACTACGCGGCGTTCCTCGGGAACTTCCCCAACGCCGAGACGGCCGACGGTGTGACGAAGGTGACGCGTGACGACGAGGAGCTGTTCGTCACGCAGTGGGGCGAGTATGCGGCCGTCTCGCCGGAACGCGAGTACGTGCTGATGAAGGGGAACGGGGTGACGCTCTCGGCGCAGGCCGCCAAGGAGTTGGCCTCGAAAGACACGGTGCTGTGGGCCAACGTCCCGGCGTTGCGTGCGGCGATCGGGGATGGACTGAAGGAGGCCCAGGAAGAGGCCTTGAAGGCGGTGGATGAGCAGCTGGAGAACGACCCGGGTTCGGCGAAGTACGGCGACGTGATCCGGGCTGCGGTGACGCAGGTGTTCCTGGCGGGTGAGTCGTTCCTCCGCGACGCGCGGTCGGCGACGCTGTCGATCAACCTCACCGACGCGGGCATCAATACGTCGCTGGCGGCGGAGTTCGACGGCGGCAGCTACCTCGGCGGCTGGGTGAACGGGCTCAACGGGGGCGGGGCGTCGTTCACGCGCGGTCTGGCGGCGGGGTCGTACATCGTGTTCGGCGGGCTGTCGGGCAACGGCGCGGCGCTGGCGGCGCTGACACGTGACCTCGCCGGGCCGGTGGTTGAGGCGCTGAAGAAGGTGGAGGGGACGGGTGCGGATGCGGCCAAGCTGGTCGACGCCACCGAGCGGCTCTTCCGCACGGGCGAGTTCGTGAGTTTCGGCATGCTCGCCCCGCGGGGCCAGCTCGGGGCCGAGTCGCTGCTGCAGTTCGCGGCGGTCGTCGAAGGCGACGCGCAGGGGTACATCTCCGCCTTCAAGGACTACAACACGAGCTACGCGAAGCTGATGTCCGCTTTTGAAGGTACGCAGGTGAACCCCTTCGTCATCGAGTACAAGCCGGGCAACCGGACGGTGGACGGGGTGACGTTCGACTCGCTGGTGATGGGGTATGCTGCCAACCCCCGCACGCCCGAAGAGGCGATGATGCAGCAGATGATGCGGATGTTCTACGGGCCGACGGGACTGAGCTACGAGGTCGGCGCGCTCGACGACCGCAAGGCGCTGTTCACCTTCGGGATGAACGACAACGCCATGTCCCGCTACATCGCTTCCGCCCGCGGCGGTCAGGACCCGGTCGGGCAGCTCGCGCACGTGCGTCGGACGACGCAGCAGCTCCCGGCGGGGTCGTTCGCGGTCCTCTACGTCGCTCTGGACGAGGTCATCCGCACGGGGACGCACTACGCCCAGCAGTTCGGGATCCCGGTGAACCTTCAGCTTCCGCCCAACCTCTCGCCTATCGGGGTCGCGGTGGCGGCGGACGGTCCTGTGCTCAAGGTGGACAGCCATCTGCCGACCGACCTGCTGCAGTCGCTGATCGCGGCCGTGATCCAGATGCAGATGGGCGGCGGGATGTGACCGCCGTGTTCGCCGAGCGCCCCGCGTCGGGGCGGTGCCGACTCGTGAGTACGGAATCAAGTTCGGTCGCCCCGGTGGAGTGCCGCTCTGCCGGGGCGACCGGCTCTTTTGGGGGCCGCGTCGGGGGGCGTTAAGCTTGGCCGCCATGAGCAAGGAGCGGCTTTCCCGGGTTCTGGAACGTCTTGGGCAACGCCAGCAGGGCGGGGCGCTGGCGGGGCTCATGGAGCTGCTGCGGGTGCCGAGCGTGTCGGCGAAATCGGCGCACGCGGACGACTGCCGGCGGTGCGCCGCGTGGCTGGCCGAGCGGTTTCGGGCGTGCGGGCTTAAGGCGGAGGTGTGCGAGACGGGGGGCGGCCGGGGTCGCCCGGCGGTGGTGGCGGAAGGCCCGTCGGTGGCGGGTCGCCCGACGCTGCTGCTGTACGGCCACTACGACGTGCAGCCGCCGGAACCGCTGGAGCTGTGGCACACGCCGCCGTTCGAGCCGACGGTCCGCCGGACCGACGCGGGGACCGAGGCGGTGTTCGCCCGCGGTGCGGCCGACGACAAGGGACAGGTGTACGCGCATCTCGAGGCGATCGCGGCGTGGCAGGCTGAGGGGGGCTTGCCGGTGAACCTGAAGGTGCTCATCGAAGGTGAGGAGGAGGTGGGCAGCGCGAACCTGGAGGCGTTCATCGCCGAGAACGCCGCGCGTCTCCGGGCCGACATCGCGGTGATTTCCGACACGGGGCAGTTCGCGCGCGGTGTGCCGGCCCTGACCTACGGCCTGCGGGGGCTGGTGTACGAGGAGATGACGCTCACCGGCCCGTCGCACGACCTGCATTCGGGCGGATACGGCGGCTTCGCCCCCAACCCGGGCAACGTGCTGTGCAAGCTCATCGCGTCACTGCACGACGAGCAGGGCCGCGTGAACCTTCCGGGCTTCTATGACGATGTCGAGCCGTTGACGGAGGCCGAGCGGGCGGCGTGGGCGAAGCTGCCGTTCGACGTGCAGCGCGAGTGCGCGGAGATCGGCATCCCGTTCGACTCGGGCGAAGCGGGCTACACGCCGCTGGAGCGTTTGTGGGCCCGGCCCACGTGCGACGTCAACGGGCTGACGTGCGGCTATCAGGGCGAGGGGGCGAAGACGGTGCTGCCGAGCCGGGCGAGCTGCAAGGTGAGCTTCCGGCTCGTGCCGCGGCAGGACCCGCAGAAGGTGCTGGCGAGTTTCCGGGCGGCGATGCGGCAGCGTTGCCCGGAGAACGTGAAGCTGGAGTTCGCCAACCACGGGGCGTCTCCGGCGGTGGTGGTGCCGGTGGACACGCCGGCAGCGAAACTGGCGCTGGCGGCGATCGAGGCAGGGTTCGGCCGGCCGGCGACGTTCATTCGCGGCGGCGGGAGCATCCCGGTGGTGGGCACGCTCAAGCGGGAGCTGGGCATCGACACCCTGCTGGTGGGGTTCGGGCTGCCCGACGACCGCGTGCACTCACCCAACGAGAAGTTCGAGCTGGAGTCGCTCTACGCCGGGATGCGGACGTGCGCGGTGCTGTACGCGAGGCTGGCGGAGCTGCCGTCCGGTCGGGCCTGAGTGCGGGCCGACCGGGCGGGACCGGAGGCGTGCAGGTCGTGTTGGCGGGGCCGGGGGGGCTGGGAGGGCGGGGGGGGGGACCGGGGGGATCAGTTACGCGGGAGCAGCGTGCTCGGCTGGTCGCGCAGCAGCCGGACGGCGCCGTCGAGCCCGATGCGGTCGATGACCTTCTGCAGCCCGGCGACACGGCCGGGGAGCGTGTCGGGGCGGTGGAGGTCGCCGGCGAGGGCGAAGTACAGCCCGTCGTCGAGGTAGCGGTCGGCGAGCTGGCGGGTGGGCTCGTGGGGCGGGTCAGCGAAGCAGTAGAGGTTGCCCTGCAGCAGCACGCCGAGGTCGAGGAACCGGCGGACGAGGTCCAGGTCGTCCTGCAGCAGACCCAGGCGTTCGGGGTGGGCGAGGATGACGGTGCGGCCGCCGGTCTGCAGGTGCTTGAGGACGGGCGTGAGCCAGTCGGGCCAGGACCACAGCCAGGCATCGACGAGCAGGTGCGTCCCGAGGCTGGCGAAGGTGGGGAGGGTGGCGGGGTCGGTGTCGAGCAGGCCGCGATGGAGGTTGACTTCGCCGCCGGGATAGAGCGTCAGCGGGATGCCTGCGCGGTTGAGGGTTAGCTGCAGGTCGGCGACGTGGCGTTCGATGGCCGGGCGCGTGTTGCCGGGGAGGTCGGTCCAGATGTGGGGGGTGCAGACGAGGTGGCGGTAGCCGAGGCTGACGCAGTGGCGGGCCACTGCGAGCGATTCGGCGAGGTTGGCACAGCCGTCGTCGATGCCGGGCAGCAGGTGGGCGTGGATTTCGATGAGGTCGAGGCCGGCGGTGGGGGCGGCCGGGTCGCGGTGACGTGAGCCGCGAAGACGCGGGTCATCGGGTGGGGCGGCTTCCGGAGAGGGCATCGGTTGAGGTTAGGGGTGTGATTTGAACAGGCCGACAGTGGCATCGCCGGGGAGGTAGTCCGCGAGGTGCCGGACGTCGCGGCAGAAGCCGCGGCAGTACCGCAGGACCACGTCCAACGGGCGGTAGTACAGGTGCGGCGCCCCGGCAAGGGTCGGGTCGCAGAGGAAGTTGAACACCACGGCCGAGCCGCAGGCGTCGTACGCACGGCGGAGCGTGTCGTAGAAGGCGATGTCCTTGGCGGTGTTGAGCGACCCGGAGATGACCAGAAGCTCGCAGCCCATGTACAGCCGGCGTGGCTCGGCGACGAAGTCGACCCGAAGGACCCGTGCTCCGGTGCGGGCGGCAGCATCGGCGAGTTCGGGCACGGCCTCGATGCCGATGTATTCCGCCGGCTCGATCCCGCGTGAGCGCAGGAAATCGAGCAGGTCGGCCCGGCCGCACCCCACGTCGAGCACCTTGACGCCGTGGAACCGTGCCAGTCGCAGCAGGGCCTCAAAACGCACCTGCTGCGTGGCCGGCGACGCCCAGAGCAGGGTGGGAAACGCGCCGCCGTGCACCTTGGCGGCGGCGATGTAGGGGGCGAGGTAGTCGGGCGGAGGAAGCGACACGGCGGGCAGGAGCTGGCGGGGAGGACGCGGCCGGGGATGGTACGGAGCAACGGGGGGGCCCTAGAGTCGGCGTCCATGCGGTGGTTGATCTGGGGAGGCGTCACAGAAGCGGCGGCGGAGGCGATGCGACGGCACGGGCACACGGTGCTGCGGGCGGGGGAGGCGGGGGTGCCGGAGGCGGCATCGCCCGGGGAGGTGCTCCGGGCGGCCCACCAGAAGCAGCTTGACGTGCTCACGGACGATGCCGCGCTGGTCCATGCTCTCTTCGAAGAGCGGCCGAAGTTCATCCGAACGCTCGTGTACCTTCAGCTGGCCGGGGGTGAGGTCGAGCAGGATGACGCGGTGGATCGGCTGTTCGAGCGGTACAAACGGCTGTCGCCGCAGCGGGTGTACACGGTGACGGAGACCCGGGTGAAGGTGAGGCAGGGGCCGCCGGCGGTGTCGGGAGGCTGAGCCGGCGGGGCGGCGAGTGGGGGAAGGGGGGCAGGGGGCGAAGACGGAGATGAAGGAGCTTCGATGTCGCTGCTGGTGACGGGTTCGATCGGGATCGACACGCTCGAGACGCCGGCGGGCCGCCGGGACGAGGTGCTGGGCGGGTCGGCGGTGTATTTTTCGTACGCGGCGAGCTTTTTCACCCCGGTGCGGCTGGTGGGCGTGGTGGGTGAGGACTTCCCCGAGCAGCACCTCTCGGTCTTCGCGGGCCGTGAAGTGGACCTGTCGGGGCTGGAGAAGCGGAGCGGCTCGAAGACGTTCCGCTGGCACGGCTCGTATGTGCAGAACCTCAACGAGGCGCAGACGATCAAGGTGGACTTGAACGTGCTGGCCGAGCGAGCGCCGGCCATTCCGGGCCGCTTCCGCGACAGCCGGTGCGTGTTTCTCGCCAACACGCACCCGGTGCTTCAGCAGCAGATGCTCGAGTCGCTCGACGCCCCGAGGCTGGTCGTCGCGGACACGATGAACCTGTGGATCGACACCGAGCGGGGCGAGCTGCTCAACCTGCTCAAGCGGATCGACGGGTTGGTGCTCAACGACGGCGAGGCCCGGCTGCTCACCGGCGAGCGCAACCTGATTCTTGCGGCGCGGGCGGTGCTCGAGATGGGGCCGAAGTTCGTGGTGATCAAGAAGGGGGAGCACGGGTGCCTGCTGGCCACCCGGCGGGAGATGTTCGTGCTGCCCGCCTACCCCGCGCACGAGGTGGTGGACCCCACGGGCGCCGGCGACAGCTTCGCCGGCGGGATGATGGGGTATCTGGCCACGCAGCCGACGGTCTCCCCGGGCACGCTCAAGCGGGCGTTGGCCTACGGCACGGTGGTGGCGAGTTTCACCATCAGCGATTTCTCACTCGGCGGGCTCCAGCGGGCGACGCGCGAGGCCATCGACGAGCGGTACGACGCCTTACGCGCGGCGATGGCGTACTAGCGGCAGACGACGGCCTCCATGTCGGGCTTCTTCGGTCGTTTACGGTGGTGCTACTGACAACGTGGTGTCAGTAACGACATCACCGCAACCGCGACATCGGGTATGGTTTCGGTGCCGGCCGCACGTGGTTCGAATCGCGTGCCCGGAGCTGGAGGACCGCCCGTGTCGCAGCACGACGAGTTGATACTTCCGGAAGACCGACCGGGGCTGGTGAAGCGCAACCGTCCGTTCTACGCCCTGGGCATCGACCTGGGCACGACGCAGTCCACGGTGTCGCTGGCGGTATGGGACGGCGTCAACCCTGTGGACATCCGGACGCTGCCGGTGCGGCAGCGTCTGCCCGACGGCGAGCATACCGACGTGTTCGTGCCGTCGGTGGTGGCGATCCATGGGGGACGGGCGTACGTCGGCGAAGGGGGGCGGCGGCTGCGGGGAAGGGCGACGGAGCTGGGTCTGCGGCAATACCGCAACCTGTTCTACGACACCAAGAACGAGATCGGCCTGAAGAAGACGTACGCGGCGGCGCCCGACGGCTTCCGCTGTGCGGCGGAGATCGGCGCGCGGGTGCTCAAGCGGCTGTACCGGGCTGCGGAGAAGGCGCTGGGCGGCCCGCCGGACCGCGTGGTGGTGACGGTGCCGGCGTCGTTTCAGGCGGCCCAGCGGAACGACACGCTCCGGGCGGCCGAGCTGGCGGGCATCCGGCTGGGCCCGGGCGACCTGCTGGACGAGCCGGTGGCCGCCTTCATCGCGTTTGTGGCCAACGACGGGGACCGGCTGGTGTCGCGGCTCTCCAGCCCGCGCAATCTCGTGGTGTTCGATTTCGGCGGCGGCACGTGCGATGTGGCGGTGCTGCGGCTGCATCGGTCTCGGGGCGTGGGGCCGGTGCGGGTTTCGTGGCTGGCGGTGTCGCGGTATCACCGGCTCGGCGGGGGCGACATCGACAACGCCATCGTGCACGAGGTGCTGATTCCGCAGCTGCTCAAAGAAAACGGCATGAGGCCGTTCGACCTCACGTACGACGACAAGCGGTTCGCCATCGAGCCGGTGCTGCTGGGGGTGGCCGAGCGGCTCAAGCAGGCGGTGTGCGAGCGGGTGGGCGGGCCGGCGCCGGGGGCGGCGTCGGGTAGTTCGTGGGGCGGCACGGCGAAGGCGACGGCAGACGGCGCCGTGGTGGAAGGTGTGTTCCGCTGGACGCTCCGCAACCGGGACGTCCGGCTGACCGACCCGACCTTGAGCGTGAAGGCGTTCAACAGCGTGCTCAAACCGTTTCTGGACCGCGACCTGTTGTATGCGCGGGAGACGGAATACCGCGTCACATCATCGATTTTCGCGCCGCTTGGCGATGCGCTGGACCGCGCGGGGATCACCCCCGAGGCCGTGGACGAATGCCTGGTGGTCGGCGGAAGCAGTCGCATTCCACAGGTCATGCGGGCGCTGCGGACGTATTTCCCGCGGGCCAACTTCCTTTCACATGACGACGCCCGGGAGGCCAAGCTGTGCGTCTCGAAGGGGGCGGCGTATCACGCGGTGTCGCTGGCGGCCTTCGGGCGCGGGCTGGTGGTGCCGGTGGCCCACGAGGACATCGCGATCCGCACGACTTCGGGTCTGGTGACGCTGGTGCCGACGGGCACCGCCCTGCCTCATCCTGGCGACGGGAGCTGGGCGGAGACGACGCAGATCGCCGTTCCCGAAACCGTGCTCACCGGCGTCGGCAAGGTGCGGATGGAGGTGGTGGCGGGGGGGAACGGGCGGGTGCTGTACACGCAGGTGTGGCGCATCCCCGCCCCCGTCAATCGTGGTAGCCCGATCGAAGTTTCCTACCGCCTGGACGAGAACCAGGTGCTTCATCTCCGCGCGCGGCTTCTCGAGAGGCCGGAGGCCGGCGAACTGTCCTTCACCATCGAGAACCCGCTCACGCATGTGGTGAACCCGCAGCCCAAGCGGCTCCGCATCGAGGAGCTGGAGGAGTCGGTGAGGCTCGGCGAGGTGACGGCTGACAAACTGCCGGAGGTGATGATCGAGCTGGCGCAGCTGTACGACGAACTGGGCCAGCGGGAGAAGGCGGTGGAGTACCTGCAGCGGACGTTGCGGGAGCTGGGGCGGCCCGACGCCGGCCTCCTGAACCGGATGGCGCTGCTCTACGACCGGATGGGAGACGGGGAACGGGCGGAAAAGTACTACCGCGAGGCGGCCGAGCACAGTTCTTGCGGCAGCGCCTACTTCAACCTCGCGCTCAAGCTGCACAAGCAAAACCGGCTTTCCGAAGCCAAGGATTGCATCGACCGGGCTATTCAGCGTCAGCCGATCGGCCCGTATTTCACGCTGGCGGCGATGATCGCGCAGTCCGCGGGTGACCGGCGAGGCTTCGAGAGTCACCTGCAGCAGGCGTTCACGCGGTATCCGCCTGTGCAGATGCAGGACGACTGGACGCTCGGCTGGTACGTCACGGCCGCTTCGCTGGCCGGCGACAGCGTTCGTCTTAACGAAGGCCGGGCGGAGCAAAAGCGCCGCAAGCAGCAGAGTAAAGCCGCACCTCCGGAGGAGGCGCCGTTGCCCATCCTTGCCGAGGCGCTGGTACGACGCCGGGAGATCTGACGCCGCCGTCTTTGCCGCACGGCCCGACATGGATGCATGGGCTCACAGGCCGAAGTCGTCGAGGTTGAGTTGATCGGGCGGCGTGATCGGGGCGCTGGGCGAGCCGGTCTCGCGGAAGAGTTTCGCCCGCCGTCGGTGAGCGAGGTCGATGGCCAGCTCGATGGCCGCCCGCATGGACCCGGGGTTGGCCTTGTTCTGGCCGACGATGTCGAAGGCGGTGCCGTGGTCGGGGGAAGTCCGGATGATGGGCAGGCCCAGCGTGACGTTGACGGCACGGTCGAAGGCCAGCAGTTTCACCGGGATCAGCCCCTGGTCGTGGTACATCGCGACCACGGCGTCGTAGCGGCCTTCCACCAGCTTGTTGAACAGGGTGTCGGCGGGGTAGGGGCCGGTGACGTCGATGCCCTGCTCGCGGGCCATGAAGATGGCCGGCTCGATGAGGCGTTCTTCTTCGTCGCCGAACTGGCCGTTCTCCCCGGCGTGGGGGTTGAGGCCGCACACCGCGATGCGTGGTTTGGGAAGGTCGAACCACTCGACCAGCGCCTGATGAAGCAGCTCGATGGGCTGGAAGACGGCGCCGATGTTGAGCCGTCCCCACAGGCTGTTGAGGGGCACATGGCAGGTCGCCAGCGCCACACGCAGCGGCGAAGGCGGCGGCACGGCGAACATCATGTTGAACCGCCGCGCGCCCGTCCGCTCGGCGAACAGCTCCGTGTGGCCGGGGTAGTGGTAGCCCGCCAGCTTCCACGAAGCCTTGCTGATGGGCGCGGTGACCACGGCATCCACGATGCCGCGCAGGGCGGCCTGGATGGCATCGACACAGAACCGCATCGACGCCTCACCGCCCATCTTGCTGGGCGCCTTCACGGCCGTGCCCAGCATGGAGTAGCTGTCGTAATCGACGACCACCACGTCGTACGGGTAGGCATGCAGGCGGGCCGGGCCGGCGTACTGGTCCCGCCACCAGAACACGTCGAACTCAGCCACGTCGGCGGTGTAGGCGAGCTGCTCGTTCATCCCGAAGATGATGAACTTCGCCTTGGACCTTAGGACGGGGTCGGCCAGCGCCTTGACGATGACCTCCGCCCCGATGCCGGCGGGGTCGCCCATGGTGATGGCAAGGGTGGGCCGCTCGAGGTTCACGTTGCCTCAAGTTTAGCTCATGGCCACGGACGCGGTCGCCTCAACGCGGCCACGCCGCCCCGTCCGGCGCTCCGGTGAGCACGCCGAGGCGTTGCAGCGTCGCGACGATGGTTTTGACCGTGTGATCGCACTCGAGATTGACGCGGTCGCCGGGGCGCAGCTCGCCAAGATGGGTCAGCTCGAGGGTGGTGGGAACGAGGGCGACGTCGAAGTCACCGCCGGCGTACACCGAGGCCACCGTCAGCGAGACGCCGTCGAGGGCCACCGACCCCTTGGGCACCATGTACATGGCGAGCTCGGCCGGCGGGCGGAAGCGCACGCGCCACTGTCCGTCGGTGGCGACTTCGACACACTCGGCGGTGCCGTCCACGTGGCCGAGGACGATGTGGCCGTCGAGCCGGTCGCCCACGCGAAGCGAACGCTCGAGATGCACGCGCCGGCCGGGTATGAAACTGCCGAGCGTCGTCCGGGCGAGCGTTTCCGGCACCACGTCGAACGCCAGCAGACCGGGGGGGGCATCCCGCACGAGCGTGAGGCAGGCCCCGTCCACCGCGATCGAGTCGCCGGGCCGGGGCGGGTCGGGGGCCTCCGCCCACGGCGAGTTGACGGCCAGCCGGGCCCCTGCGGCCGTGGGGCTCACCGAGACGACACGGCCGAGGTGGTGGATGATGCCCGTGAACACGCCGGAGAAGACTAGGCGGTGCAGCTTTGCAAGGGGGGGGACGGGAGGCGGGGCGGGGTGCGGCGTTGCGCGCCGGGGCGGGTGAGGGGTCGGTCCGGCGAGGCCGGGCCTAGCATTCACGCGAGATGGGGCAGAAGTCGTCCAGCAGAGCGGAATCGCGGCGGAAGCGGGAGATGAGCGACATCGTCCGCGAGGTCGAGGTGTATCCGCTCGAGGCATACGAGTTCGTCAAGCTGGGGCTGGAGTACACGGTGTCCAAGCTGGGTCGCGACCGCCGCAAGGACGACGATGTGGAGGCGGCCGGGTCGGTCGGGCCGGTGGAGGCCGGGGCGGGGCGGGGCGGTTCGCGGCACGTCACCGGGCAGGAGCTGTCGCTGGGGCTTCGGGAGTATGCGTGGGAGCGGTGGGGCCTTCTCGCCCGGACGGTGCTGAAGAAGTGGAACGTCACCAGCACGATGGACTTCGGCAAGATCGTCTATGCGATGATCGAAGGCGGCGTGCTGGCCAAAAGCCCGACGGACAAGCTCGAGGACTTCCGCAACGTCTACGACTTCTCGACGCTGGAGAGGCTTTACGTGACGGACCTCTCAAAGATGGCCAAGGCGGAGAGAACGGCTCCGCGGGCGGAGAGCCCGAGCCCATGAGCGGTGTGCCGGCCGGTGGGGCACCGGAGGGGGCGGGCGCGGGGGCAGCGACGCCGCGGGTGCCGCCGCTGAGGGGGCTCTTTTACGTGCTGCTGGTGCTGTATGTGCTGGCCGTGGCGGCCCTGCTGCTGATGGCGTGGTCGGACCGGACGTCTTCGCCGGCCGGCGAGTCGGCTGGCGCTGCGGGCGGTCCGGTTCTGCGGTTGACGGTGCCTTGAGCCCCGCAGGGCGGCTGCAAATCCGGGCCTGACCCGGACGGCGAAACCGGGCCTACACACGTCGGCGACGCCGGGCGGTCAGTGCCGCAGTGGTCACGGCAAGGGGGCCGAGCGAGCCCGGCTCGGGCACGACCACCACGCCGTAGGAAAAACCGAGCGTGGCGTCGGTGTCGTCATAGACGGTGAACGGGTAGGCGGAGCGGCCGATCTCGCCGAAGACGGGGATGCCCCCCTGGGGCGGGAAGAACACCTCGACCGAGGCGACGAGGTAGTTCATGCCGAAGATGCCGTCGAGGGTGATGATGCGGTCGGGGTGGCCTTCGGGCAGCGATGCATCGACGACGGTGATGTCGGCGATGAGCAGGGGCGCACCGGCCTCGAAGGGCAGCGCGTCGTCGCCCCGGGCGAAAAGGACGTTCCGCGGGTCATTCGCGTCGTAGGGAATGCCGTCGGTGGCGGTGAGCAGGAGCGAGTCGAAATAGATGCCCGACCGCCGGACCGTGCCGCCGATGCCCCCGATGTCCAGCCAGAAGGACGGGACCGTGACGCCCGGGGCCGAAGGGTTGGCCGGGTCGAAGATTTCGATCTGCGGGATGACGCCTTCCACGTCGAGCGTGCCGTCCACGTAGCGGACGCCGATCTGCTCGGCCAGCCGCGTGGAGAGGAAGGAAACCGACGCCCCGGTGTCGAAAAGGAACGAGCCGGTGACGGACCGGTCGCCGAGGGTGACCTTGACGCCCGGTGTGGTGTCGATGACGCCGGGTCCGCGGGTGGGCGAGGGGCCGATGAACGGGTTGTCGGCGAGCGTGGGGCCGGGGGCGCCGGTGGGGGTGACCGTGGTGAAGCGGTCGAACGAGGCCTTGGACATCTTGACCTTCTTGACCACCGGCACGATGCCCGGGTCTTCGTCAAGCGTGTCGGGGCGGAAGGGCGTGCCCGCGTCGTAGAGGTAGGTGTTCATGACGCCGCCCGTCCCCAGGTTCACGTCGGCCTCGTTGACGGGCCGGCCGTCCATGACGATCACGCGGTTGCGGATGATCGGCATCCCGAAGACGTTGAGGTCGGCCAGCAGGGGGTTGTCGGGGATAGGGAACGGCCCGACCTGCAGGCGGACGTTGGGTTCGCGGCCGGGGAAGTCCTCCTGAAAGTCGTCGGGGTTGAGGAAGAACCACTCCAGCGGCTGGTTGTAGCGGCGAAACGCAACGGTCACCGTTTCCGAGACGCGGAAGTCGGTGGTGCCGCCGACGCCGACGTCGGAAAAGATCACCGGTAGCCCGTTGAACTCGATGAGCTCGAGTCCGAAGCCCTCCGCGGTTTCCGCCGAAATGAGCAGCCCGGAGGCGCCGGTGTCGAGGAACGCCTCAAACGACTGGCGGATGAACCCGAAACCAAGGTCTTGCCCCAGCGGGACGGCGTCTGTCGGATTACGGAGCAGCCCGATGTTGATGCGGGGCTGGTCGAGTGCGGCGAACTTCACCGAGGTAATGGGGGTGACCGCCAGTGCGGTGGTGGACACGGCGAGCCCCGAGAAGGCGGCCACGACACGCACGACACGACGGTTCACGGAAAGCTTTGCAGCCGGCACGAGCGTCATGGATGTTTCTCCCCAGACCGGGGCCGGGCCGACGCGGCCACCCCGCGACTACACCATACCCCCAGTCGTAGGGGGCGGGGAAGCGTTTTCCTGCGGCGGAAACTGAAACCACCCTGTCAGTTTCGTCGCCGGAACATCGGACGATCCCCTTGCCTCCGTAGCCGTACGGCATGACACTGCCCATGACGATGGCCCGGAAGTATCTTGCCCAGTGCCGCGCAGGGGATGTGCTGCACGAAACCCTTGTGGTGAGCAACGTGCAGCTTGCCGGCACGAGCAACGGCAAGCTGTACATCAAGGCCTTCGTCTCGGACCGCTCCGCGCAGATGACCGCCCGGGTCTGGAACGCCAGCCGGACCCTTTTCGAAAGCCTCCCGGATAACTCGTTTCAGCGCGTCAAGGGGCGGGTCGAAAACTTTCAGAACCACCTTCAGCTGGTGATCGAACAGCTCGAGCCGCCGGAGCCGGGGACGTTCGACCCGCGCGAACTGCTGCCCACGACGTCCAAAGATGTCCGCGCGCTGTACCAGACCCTGCTGGAGCTGATGGAAACGCTCGAGCACCCGCCCACGCGGGCCATCGTGCAGGCGTTTCTCGACGATGAGCCGCTGATGGAGCAGTTTCTCCGCGCCCCCGCGGCGACCACGTTCCATCACGCGTGCATCGGCGGGCTCATCGAACATACGTTGAGCATGCTCGAGGCGGCCGAGCTGCTCTTGCCGCTGTACCCGCAGCTGTCACGGGACCTCGTGCTGGCGGGCATTTTCCTGCACGACATTGCCAAGACGTGGGAGCTGCGCTACGACTCGGCGTTCAGCTACTCCGACGGCGGGCACCTCGTGGGCCACGTCGTCAAAGGTGCGATCTGGATCGAAGAGAAAGCGGCCGTCGCCGCCGAAGCGCTGGGCGAACCCATCGCGCCCGCCCTGATCGACGCGCTGCAGCACATCGTGCTCTCGCACCACGGGCTGCCCGAACATGGCGCCGCCCGCCCGCCCATGACCCCGGAAGCCCTGTTCGTGCACCTCATCGACAACCTCGACGCGAAGATGACGATGGTGCTCTCGGCCACCCGGCCGACCGGCGACCGCGCCGTCCCGCCGTCCGGCTGGACGGACTACCTGCGCCCGTTCGAAAGCCGCTTCTTCAGCCCCGATCCGACCCGTCCGGCCCCGCCCGCCCCCGCGCCCGCCCCCCCAACCGCCCCTCCTCCTGCCCCCGCCCCAGCCCCTCCGCCCGTCCCCCCCGAGGAACTGTCCACGGCCACGACCGAAACACGCACGGCGACAGCACCCGCTTCCGGTCCCCCCGCCGGCCCGCCCGAGCCGGTCGCCGCACCATCGCCCCGACCGCAACCGTCGCCCACGCCCAACGCTTCGGCGGCCTCCCCGCCCCGCCCGTCCTCTCCGGCACCGCCCCCGCCTTCGCCGTCGGCCACGCCTGCCGGAACGCCACGCTTCAGCCCCGCCCCGCCCGCCATGCGCGGACCCCGCATCGTGCAGCCGCCCCAGCCCGACCCGTCGGGCAAGCTGCCCCCCGTCACCAACCCGCTCTTCAACCACTCTGAAGAACCGCGGCGGTAGACCGGGCGGAGTCCGACCGAATCGAGATAACGCCGCACGCCCCGCCCTGCGGGCCTTTCTCCCGACCTTGCGGTGCCCCGCGGCAGACGTTGAGGAGCCCCCTAGGGCAGACTGCCGGCCAGCGGATGGTTGCGGCAGCCAGCCCGTACCTAACCTGACGGGGACGGGGGGTGTCTCCACTTCAGACGATGGCGTCTGCACGGCAACAACGCGCGCTGGAGGGCCAAAGGGCGGCAGGTGGCCGGCAGGCAGGCCGCGCGCCGGCGGGTGCCGAGAAGCCTGCGGGCTGGCGGGTCCTGCTTGTCGGAGTCTTGCTGGCCGCCGTGGGGGCTGTGTCGTTGTCGTCGGGTGTGAAGGGGCAGTCGCCGGGGGGCGGGTCGGCGGAGGCGTTGTCGGGCATGCCGACGCGCGGGCAGGTGCAGGCGGCGACCGAGGCCGCGTTACGGGGGCTGCGTGCGCAGGTGGAAGCGTTGCCGCTGGGCGAGGACCTGACGGTCGGGGCGTTTCTCAAGTCGTTCCGGGACGGCCCGGACTTCATGAACCGCACGTTGCAGCGGGCGCAGATGGTCGGTGGGGCCCGGGTGATCGACAGCGAGACGGTGCAGGTTCGGCTGGACATCAGCGGCCGGGTGGTCGCGGATGCGATCATGCAGCTGGCCGGGGCGTATCAGCGGCAGACCGGCCGTTCGCCGCAGGCGATTGCTGAGGCGACGCGGGCGTGGTCGGACCGGACGCTGACGGCCACGGGGCTGAGCACGGGGGTGGTGTCGAGCGCGGGGGTGGTGGCGCCGGCCCGTCCGCTCCGGACGCGCGCGGAGAGTGTGGGTCCGGAGGGGGGGGCGGAGACGGCGGCGAGCGGGGTTCTGGTGGACGGGGGTGTGGTCGCGCCGGAAGCCCTTGAGGCGGCTCAGCGTGCGGCGGCGGAGTCGGCGTTGGCGGCGTTGTCCGCCGCGACCTTGCCCGACGGCCGAAGCGGGCGGGAGCTGACGCGGCTGGTCCGGGTGCGGGACGCGGTGACGCTGCACGTGATGGCCCGGACGCCGCGTGAGCGGCAGCGGCTCTCCGACGGTTCGGTTCGGGTGACCGTGCCCCTGGATGGGGCCCGGCTGGTGGAGGTGGTGAGGTCGGCGGTGCTGGCGTCGAACGAGCCGTGGGTGCCGACCGATGAGGCGAGCTGGCGGGCGTGGTCGGGCGTGCTGCAGGGGGTGGTGCCGTCGGAGGTGGAGGGGGTGTGGTCGTCGGCGTCGAAGGATGCGGCCCGGGTGGTGGTGGCGCTCGAACCGCCGGCGTGGGCGGACGGCGTGCTGGATGCCGAAGGCACGGCGGCGGCAGCGGGGTCGAAGTTGCAGACCGCGCGGCAGGCGGAGTCGGCGGCTCTGCGTTCGCTGCGGAGCGTGGTGGAGCGGCTGCCGCTGTCGCCGGAGGTGACGCTCGGGGAGGCAGCGCGGCGGTCACCGATGTACGCGACCGTGCTGGAACGGGCGATGTCGCGGGCGCGTGTGACCCGGGTGGAGTACTTCGAGGATGGGTCGGCGTCGGTGCGGGTGGCGACGGACGGCCGTGTGCTCTGGCAGGACGTGCTCTCGACCAACGCATTGCTGCAGCGGCCGGGTGGGCGGGGCGATGGTGCACCGGGCCGTTGACCGTCGGGGGACTTGGGGACGTTGGGACGCTTGCCCGGCCGGCACGGAATAAATCCCGGCCCCTGTCGTACTAGAGCGGCAGAACCGCCCCGAACGACGGGCCTTGGGAAGCCGGGACGTGCCCGGCGGGGTTCGTGCACAGCGGGGCTGGCGATGTCATGAGGAGTCACAGGGCCATGTTGAACCGGAAGAACGGGCGTTGGGTGTGGGCGGGGCTGGCGTTGGCGGCGTTGCTGCCGCTGTCCGTGGGGGCGGCGATGCTGGCCGACGGCCGCATCAGCGGCAAGGTGCTCAAGGAGGACGGGTCGGTGGCCGAGGGCGTGCCCGTGCGGGTGATGGAAGCGCCGGCGCCGGGTCAGCGGAACCGCGGCGACGGTGCGGGCAACCGCTCGGCGCAGCCCGGCCCGGGCGACCGGCCGGGGCGTCCCGGTGGGCCGGGCGGACCGGGCGGGCCGGGGGGTGGCGGCTGGGCGCGCAACATCGTGGCCGAGACGACCACGGGGAAGGACGGCACGTTTACGGTCTCGGTGGCCCCGGGCGACTACCTCGTCGTGGCCGGCCGCCGCGGCGAAGGGATGGGGCGGGCCCGTGTGACCGTCGAGGAAGGCAAGACGGCCACGGTCGAGCTCAAGCTCGAGCAGCCTGGACAGGGCCGCGGCGACGGCAACCGGCGCCCGCCGGCCAACTGACCCCCGTCTCGGCACGACGCGTGCCTTCGCCGTGACGTCCTGACGGGCGCGCGACGCCGGTCCGGTCGGTAGGACGCCTGACCCCCGGCCGAATCAGACCATCCTGTTCGCTTCGCCCGGCTTCGGGCGGAGGACCCCGGGCAGCGCACGAGAGAGGCGCTGACCCGGGGTTTTTTTCATCGGCCCCGCCGAGAGCGACGGCGCCGGGCCGCCGGGCCGACGGCCGGTGGCCAAGCCGGTTTGTCAACGCCGACGCTTTGAGGCATCCTCAGCGGCAGGGCCTGGAGTTGAAGTCCCTGCCCGCGTGGCCACTCCGGCCCGCGCAGCGCGGTTCGTTCCCGGGTCGGCGGCGGTGGAGGCGGAAGGCATGTCGCAGCGGGACCCATCACGTCGCATGCTGGTGGTGGACGACGACCCCGTGGCCCGCCGGCTGGCGGCGGGAGTGCTGGAGCGGGGCTTCCCCGAACACGTGGTGGACGAGAGCGACGGCACAGACGTCTTCGAGCGGATCGCCGTCCAGCTACCGCTGCTGGTGGTCACCGACCTGTACATGCCGGGGACCGACGGCCTGCAGGTGGTGGAGCGCGCGCGCCGGGAGCATCCCGACCTGCCGGTGATCGTCATGACCGCGCACGGGTCGGAGCAGGCGGCCGTCCGGGCGTTACGCGCGGGGGCGGCCAGCTACGTGTCAAAGCATCGCCTCTCGGATGAGCTCATCGACACGGTACGGTGGGTGCTGGCGGTGCGGGCACAGCGTCAGAAGCACGCGCGCATCTTCGAGCATCAGGTGGGCCTCGAGCGGGAATTCGTGCTGCCCAATCAGACCGAGCTGATCCCGCCGCTGGTGACCGAGCTGCAGTCGGACCTGCGGCAGCTGGACGTGTGCCCGGACGAAGACCTCGTGCGGTTCGGCGTGGCGATTTCGGAAGCGCTGATGAACGCGATGATCCACGGCAACCTCGGGCTGCCCGGGCGTCTGGTGGAACAGGGACACGCGGCGTTTTCCGAGCTGGTCCGGCAGCGGATGCAGACGCCGCCGTACGCGCAGCGAAGGGTGTACCTGCGTGTGCGGGCGACGCGGCAGGCGGTGGTGTGCACGGTGCGCGACGAAGGCGACGGGTTCGACCCGGCCACGCTGCCGGACCCGACGCATCCGGAGGGGCTGGAGCGTCCGCACGGCCGCGGGCTGCTGCTCATCCGAACCTTCATGGACGAGACCCACTTCAACGCGACGGGGAACGAGCTGACGATGGTCAAGCGGGCACGGCGTTGCCCCGGCGACGCGACGTGAGATGTATGAGACGACCTGTGCACATGAGCGTGGGGTCGGCGGCGTGGGGCGTGAAACCGCGTTCTGTGTCGAGAAGTCGGGTGGGGGCTTTTTGTCGCACCATAAATCGCACCATATTTGGGCGACTTGTTCGGCAAATGTTTGCGACACGTCGGGTGCGTTTGCACTGGCTTTTGTCGATACGAAGTCGTTGTCTATAGCGGAGTTAGCTTCGCGTTTTTCGGTGCAAATGTCTTGAACTCCAGATGAGGTAAGCGACAATCCCGGCGTCAGGGTTCAGCGGGCTGGTGGACGGCCCGAAGACGCCTGACCCGCCGGCGGAGGGGAAAGCCCCGTGCGGCGGAGATGAACAGCAGCAAGACGCCGGCTTTCGCGGGAAGACCTCCCGACCCCTGGCGCATCCGGGCCCGGCGGCGACGACGCTGTGGACGCGACAGTCGGACGCAGCGGGAGTAAGTCCGGTGGTCCGGTTCAGAGGCAGGTGCGCCGCCGGAAGATGCGCACAGGGAGACCCCAATGTCCGCCACCATGGAAGCAACGACGACCCCTGCCGCGACACTGAAGGCCAACGCGATCCCGAACCCGCACGTGCGGCGGTGGGTGGAGCAGTGCGTGGAGCTGTGCCGCCCCGACCGCGTCGTCGTGTGCGACGGCAGCGAGGCGGAGAAGAAGGTCCTGATCAAGCGGGCGTGCGACGAAGGCGTGCTCATCGAGCTGAACCAGAAGAAGTGGCCCGGGTGCTACTACCACCGCAGCAACTCCAACGACGTCGCCCGGACGGAGCACCTGACGTTCATCTGCACGCCCGGTCCGGACATGGCCGGCCCGACGAACAACTACATGAACGACAAGGAGGCGTACAAGAAGCTGCGGGCGCTGTTCGACGGGTGCATGAAGGGACGGACGATGTACCTTCTTCCGTTCGTCATGGGCCCCATCGGCTCGCCGCTGGCGAAGGTGGGCATGCAGATCACCGACTCGCTGTACGTGGTGATCAACATGGGCATCATGACCCGGATGGGCACCGTCGCCTGGCAGCAGCTCGGGGACAGCGACGAGTTCACCCGCTGCCTGCACTCCATCGGCGACTGCAACCCTGAGCGGCGGTACATCTGCCACTTCCCGCTGGACAACACGATCTGGTCGTTCGGGTCGGGCTACGGCGGCAACGCGCTGCTGGGCAAGAAGTGCCTGGCGCTGCGCATCGCCAGCTTCCTGGGCCGCCAGCAGGACTGGATGGCCGAGCACATGCTGATCATGGGGGTCAAGTCGCCGCAGGGCGAGAAGACCTACGTGGCTGCGGCGTTCCCGTCGGCGTGCGGGAAGACCAACTTCGCAATGCTCGTGCCGCCGAAGAAGTACTACGACGCCGGCTGGCGCGTCACGACGGTCGGCGACGACATCGCCTGGATGTGGGTGGACAAGGCCACCGGCAAGCTCCGGGCGATCAACCCCGAGACCGGCTACTTCGGCGTCGTCCCCGGCACCAACTCGCACACCAACCCCAACGCGATGAAGACCATCGCGAAGGACACCATCTTCACGAACGTGGCGCTGGTGCCGCTGGAGGACGGGACGTACGACGTCTGGTGGGAAGACTCCGACTGGCCGGCCCCGAAGAAGGCGATCGACTGGTCGGGTAAGGAATGGACGCCCGAGTCGGGCACGAAGGCGGCGCACCCCAACGCCCGGTTCACGGCGCCGATGACCAACAACCCCGTGCTGGACGAGCTGGCCGCCGACCCCAACGGCGTGCCGATTTCCGCCATCATCTTCGGCGGCCGGCGGTCCAAGACCATCCCGCTGGTGTATCAGGCGTTCAACTGGATGCACGGCGTGTACGTGGGCGCGACGATCGGCTCGGAGACCACCGCGGCGGCCATTCACCAGGTGGGCGTCGTGCGGCGCGACCCGATGGCCATGCTCCCGTTCATCGGCTACAACATCCGCGACTACCTCGTGCACTGGTTCAAGATGCGCAAGCTCATGAAGGACTGCCCGCGCATCTTTGTGGTCAACTGGTTCCGCAAGAACGCCGAGGGCAAGTTCTCCTGGCCGGGCTTCGGCGAGAACATGCGGGTGCTCAAGTGGATCGTCGACCGCGCCCACGGCCGGGCCTACGCCCGCGAGACCCCGCTGGGCTGGATGCCGCGGCCGCAGGACATCGACCTCGAGGGGCTCAACCTCACCGAGAACGACCTCGAGGCCCTCGAGACGGTGGACAGCGAGGAGTTCAAGTCGGAGATCCTCTCGCAGGAAGAGCTGTTCCTCAAGCTCGCCGGCGACCTGCCCAAGGAGATGATCTTCCAGCGCGAGCTGCTGATCTCGCGGCTGTGACGGTCTGCGATCGGCCCCCCTAAGGCAAACCGCTCAAGGAGGGCCGTGGTGATACAGACTCTCCCTTGCGTCCCGACCGGGCCTCGGCCGCCGAGGCCCGGTCTTTCTTTTCACTCGGGTCTCTTCGTCGGGTTGCGGGGGGGGCCGGTGTAGCGGGCGGGCCGGTGTGCCGGTGGGCCGGGTGGGCCGGGGGGGGGCGGGGTTCCCGGGGGAGATGCGGTGCGGCGGGAATAACCGGGCGGCCGGGGCGTTCACCATGTCGTGGCGACGTGTATGCTCACGCTTGGGGGGCGGGTCCGAGGCCATGTCCGAGCGATTGGAACCACGCAGGCCGACGTCCGCACCGCCCGCCGTGCCCGGCGGAGCGGGCCGTGCGCCGGGTGTGTCGTCGGAGGGCCGGCGGCTCAGCGGGCCGTTCGGGCAGCGGACCTCGGGCGTGACGGTGGCCGCTGCGGGAGCCGCGGGTGCTGCGGGAACGGGCGGGACGGCAAGGGCGGGCGGGGAAGGGGAGCCGCTGTCGCTCTCGGCGGTGGCTGGCGAGCCGACCGACGAAGAACTGGTCCGTCGGATGCGCGAAGGGGAGGCTGCGGCCGGGGAAATGCTCTGCCGTCGATACTTCAGCCCGCTGATGCGGTACCTGCAGCGTCTGACCCGCTCCGGGTCGGCGGCGGAGGAACTGTTCCAGCAGACGTGGCTGAGCGTGATGGAGCACCTGGACCGTTTCGACCCCGCGGCGGGTTCGGGGGGCTTCAAGTCGTGGCTGTTCCGCATCGCCACGAACAAGGCGACCGACCACTGGCGGGGCCGCGGGCGCAGGGCACGGTGGTTGGACGACCGCGACGCGACCGTCCTTGCCGTCGCCCGGGACGACACGTCGATGTCGCGAGTGGAAACGCAGGAAGCGGTCGAGCGTCTCCGGGCCGCCATCGAGCACCTGCCGGAGGGACAGCGTCAGGTGCTGCTGTTGCGGTACTACACGGGGATGAAATTCATCGACATCGCGCGGACGCTGGGGTGCCCACTGAACACCGCGCTGGGGCGCATGCACAAGGCGGTGCTCAAGCTTCGGGCGGCACTGACCACGTCGGACGCGGCCCAGCCGCGCCCCGGAGCGAGGTGATGGCCTATGTCGGACCTGCTGCACGAACTCGAGAACAACGAAGCGATCCTGCTGATGTACGTCGCCGGCGAGCTGCCGGAGGAGGAGCGTCGGGAGGTCGAGCAGATGCTGCAGACCGACGCACGGCTGCGGTCGATGTACGAGGAGCTGCGCGTCGCGTGGGACGGGACCATGGCGTCGCTGGAGCGGCTCGACCGGACGGAGCCGTTGTTGACGTCGCGCGAGGCGGCGGCCCGCGCGGTGGGGCGGATGGTGCGGCAACGGCACGCTCGGCGTCTGGCCGAGCGGCCGGTGGCAGAGGCGGCGCTGAAACGCGAGTTTTCGTGGCCCTTGATGCTCGCGTCCGCGGCGGCGACGGTCGCGGTCGCGGTGGTGGGCTACCTCGCGTGGTGGGGGATGTTCGGCGAACCGCTCGGCGGCGACGGCCTGACCGGTCGGCTGATGCTCGAGCGCGCCCCGCGGACGCCGGTGCTGGCGGACAACGGGACCGGGTCGGGCGAGGAGTGGCCGGGGGTGCGGCCACACGACCCGTTGGGCCTTTGGGACGATTCGATTTATCTCGCCGAGACGGAACTCGAGCACCTCAGCCGGCTGGGCACGTGGCGGCCGTGGCCGGACGACAACTGAGCGGCAGGGACGGCGGTGGCGGAGAGCTCGTGGAGGTGGCGCGATGAACGGACGTCGAACGGGTGACGGGTGGCGTGGCGGGAGCGGGCGGGTCGCGGCCGGAACGGCGGGAACCGCGCCGCAAGCCCAGGCGTGGCAGCCTTCCGCTTGGGGCATGGCCAGCCCGGCACGGCGGTCGCTCGCGCGGACATGCCGCCGCTGGATGGTGCTGGCGGCGGCGTGCCTGATGACGCTGGGCGGAGCGGCATCGTGGACATGGGGTCAGCCCGGCGGTGAGGGCACGCTGCCGGCGCGGCCGTCGTCTCCGGGGGGCCCGGCCGCGGACGTGCCGACGGCGGCCGAGCCCGGCCCGCGTGGCGAAGGCCGGGACGACGCGGACCGGCGGGTTGATGGGGACCGGCGGGGTGATGCGGACCGGCGGGGTGAACGGCCCGAGGAGGCGGGCGGGCCTGGTGAGCCGGCGCGTCGGCCGCTGGGGGGCTGGGGCGACTTGGACCGTCCGCGCGACCTCCTGCCCGAGCGGCTGAGCGAGGAAGACCAGCGGCGGTTCCGGGTGTTCATGTCGTCGTACATGCCGCACCTGCTGTTCGCCTCCGAGGACGCAGCGCGGCCGCCACGTCAGCGGCTGTGGCTGCGCGGGGTGGCACTGTTCCACTACCGGCGGCTGGAACGGGTGCGCCGCGATTTCCCGGAACTGGGCGAGCGCGTGCTGGCGGACGTGCGCGACGTGGATGAGGCAGTGCGGCTGGCCCGCGAGTACCGCACACTCTCGCCGGAGGGGCAGGAGCAGGCCCGGGAGGAGATCACCCGAAGGCTGCTTTCGGTCGGCCGTGGACTGATCGAAGAGCGGGCGTTGCGCATCGAACGGCTGCGGGAGATGCTCGCGCGCGAGGAGGCCAACCTCGAGCGCGACCGCCAATCGCTGGAGTCGTGGACACGGCAACGCGCGGAGGACTTCCTGCGCCTGGGCGACGGCGATCTGCGCCTTCTGCTCGCCCTCCTTGGCGATCATGCCCTGGTAGCGCGCCTCGGCCTGCTCGTAGGCGGCCTGCGCCTGATCGTAGGCGGCCTGGGAGATCGCGCGCGAGGGCAGCAGCTCCTTCT
>JBKBHU010000024.1:0-51426 GCA_046299715.1 Tepidisphaerales bacterium
GGCGTAATATTACAGTAACCGAAGCAGTATCCTGAGTACCACGAGGCACGTGGAACCTTGTGGGAAGCGACGAAGGGACGAAGCGACGGAGCGACGGAGGGGGGGGGCGGGGGGGGTCACTTGGGTGTGGTGATCTCGTCCACCGAGCGTTTGAGTTCCTCGGGGTCGAAGACGCCCTTCCAGTCGTCGCGGAAGAGCCGCTTTTTGGCCGACGCGATCGCCTGCTGCGCGCCCAGCGAAAAGTTCCAGTCGATCTCGTTGAAGACGATGGCCAGCTCGATGTTGAGATGTCCCATCAGGAAGTCGCGGGCGGCCTGCGGCGGCACGCCCCGGCGGATCGCCTCGTCCATCGCCTCGCGGATGACGACCAGACACGTCGCGGCCACGGTCTCCGACAACACCGGCTCGAGGATGGCCATCTGCTCGACGGTGACCCGGTGAGAGCGCAGGATCGGTTTGAAGAGGGCCCGGGCGACGGCTTCGCCGCGCGCGTAGTCGGATTCCGGCCCCTGCATCAACGCGTTC
The DNA here is from genome assembly GCA_046299715.1 of Tepidisphaerales bacterium. Taxonomy (GTDB): domain Bacteria; phylum Planctomycetota; class Phycisphaerae; order Tepidisphaerales; family Tepidisphaeraceae; genus JBBRUM01. Next base: position 526 of record JBKBHU010000024.1, read on the forward strand.
ACGATCGCCTGCTTGGCCTTGCCCTTGCCGAAGAAGTCGCGTCGGGCTTCCCAGTCGGTTTCGTCATTGAACACGGGCGGGTGGGCCGGATGGGTCACGAAGTAGCTGATGTCGGGGCGGCGCGGAAGCTTGCCGGCGTGCGGGGCGGCGGGGTCGAGGCACACGACCATGGCACCGGGCTTGAGCTTGGGCACGACGCCCTGAGCGACCATCGGAAGGACATGGTCGGCGATGGCCATGATGACGATGTCGGCCCGGGGCAGGGCGACGTCGGCGTCGGTGACGGTGAGCCCGCGCTTGAGGATCCCCTCATGACGCCGGGGGTCGGACTCGACGCACACGAGTTCGTAATCGGGCTCGTGCCGCATGATCTCGGAAAGCCGGGTGCCCATGTTGCCGCCGGCGCCGAGGATGACGAGGTTCTGTTTCATGGCGTGACTCCTGAAAGAAGGCCGTCGGTGGTCGTGTCGCTGCTCACGCCCGTTGGAGGATCAGCACCCAGTCCCCCGTGCCGGGCGGGGTGAACGGGGTGACCTGCCAGGTGTCCACGGACAGCTCGAAGGGCTCTTTCGTTTGCCCGGTCCGCGGGTCGAACCACCTGCACGTGAGCTTGCGCGAGAGGAGCTGGAAGACGCGAAGGGAAGTGGTCACGTTGTCCGGGAAGTAGACCAGTGCCCAGCGAGCATCGGGGTCGCGGCAGGCGCGCAGGTGGTGCGGGCCGGTGGGGTTGGAGGAGGCGATGAGCGACTGATCGGGGAGGCGCTGGTGGTACGGGCCGGACTCGATGAGCTGTCGGAGGTGCTGCATCTGCCCGGCCCCGGGGAAGTGGATGGCCTTGTGCCACGGGGTGTCGGCGAAGATGAGGGGTTTAGCGCCTTCCCGGTACATCTGCCAGACTTCGTTGCAGCCGTAGGTGTGGCCGCAGGCACCGGAGAAGACGGCCCAGTAGGCGAACTTGCGGCACTGCCAGGCGTCGAGGCGACCGAAGTCGATGTGGAAGTGGTTGGGGATGTTTTCGTAGCCCGGTTCGCCGTCGATGACGGGCTTGTGGGGCGTGCGGGCGTATTCGGCGGCGATGTTGGTGTAGTTGTCGCGGTCGCGGCTGTGGCCGGTCTGGACCATGTGGAAGTCGAGCCACGGGGCGTTGTGGAAGAACATGGCCGAGGAGTACTGGCCGACCGGATGGAAGGTCTTGAGGTGACGGTTGCCGTCGCCGTCGGAGAGCCCGCGGGCGAGGGCCTCGAGGGTCTGGCGCTGCACGTCCGAGACGACGGGCCGGTCGCCGCCGAGGACCCAGATGATCTGATCGTCGCGGTAGCGCCGGCCGAGGAAGCGGCCGTAGGTGTAGGCGTTGTCGGGGTTGAAGATGGGCTTGTCCTGCGGGAACGTGGTGCCCCATTTGTCGCCCCATGTGGGGAGCATGGCGATGAAAAGGCCGAGGCGGTTGGCACAGCGGACGACGTGATCGACGTCGGCGAAGTAGGCTTCGTTGGGGCGTGCCGGGTCGCCGTCGTGCAGCGGCAGGTGCCCGGCGGGGTTGGGGACCGTGAGCCCGTCGATTTCGGCGAGCACGACGGCCTGTATGGCGGTGAAGCGCTTTTCGGCGCGGTCGCGCAGGTAGTGCTCGGCCTCTTCGCGCGAGAGTCGGTGGAACAGTTCCCACGCGGTGTCGGCGAGGTAGAAGAAGACCGAGCCGTCGGGCCGGAGCAGGTGACGCCGGCAGGGGCTGACGTAGAGCGACCGGGTAGGCAGTTGGGCTGGGTTCATGGGCGGGTTCCGTGAAGAAGTTGGAGCAGCAGGTGGTCCCGGCCGACCTGACCGCCCTTGAAGAGCAGCTCGAGGCCGGCAAGGGGTCCGTACGGCACGCGGCACAGCGGCGACCCCGGGGCGACCGGGGTGAGGACGTCGAGGGCGGCCAGGCCGAGTTCGTCGGCGACGAAGAACGAGGTGTCGCCGCCGGTGACGACGACGCGCTGCAGCGGCACGCGTGTCAGCAGTTCGCGGAGGAGCCGGCCGAGAAGCCGGCCCAGATGCTCGCCGGGGCGGCCGGGCTGACCGGTGTCCGCGGCGAGGCGGTCACGAAGCCTGCCGATGCGGGGGTCGTCGGGGCCTCGGGCGGTGTGCAGCAGGATGGAGCCGCCGGTGCGAAGGTGGGCCGCGGCGTCGTCGGCCGCGCGGTCGAGCCGGCCGGCGGCAAGGTCGTCGGGGTCGAGGGGCAGGTCGCTGAAGCCGGCGGCGACGGCGGCGTCGAGCTGTCGGGCCGTCACGGGCGAGCAGCTCCCCGAGAGCACGAGCAGTTGGGGCACGGGGTGAAGCGGTGGAGGCGTCGGCGGGGGGGGCAGAAGCCCCGCATCTCGGGCGAAGACGGTGAGGGCGTATTCGACCCCGCTGGAGCCGAAGACGGGCAGCGTGCGCTGCCGAGCCGCCTGCGTGAGGAACTCGCCGAGGCGGCGCAGGTGGCCGTTGTGTAGAACGTCGAAGAGGACGACCGCGGGCCGCGTGGGCGGGTCGAGCAGGGGGTTGTTGGCGGCCGGGTCGTCGAGGGCGCGGAAATCGATCAGCCGCACGGGCAGGTCGGTCTGACGGGCAAGATGGACGCGGAGGTCGGCTTCGTCCATGGGGGTGACGGGGTGGCGGCGCATCGTGGGGTGGCGGTCGAGTCGGTAGACGTCGCTGTCGCCGCCGGAGCGGGCGAAGAGGTTGCCGAAGCAGCAGTAGCGGCCGAGCGGGGGGGCACCGACGATGAGCGGGATGAGCGGTGCGTCGAAGAGGCGCCTGGCGATGCCGATGGCGTGGCCGATGGAGCCGATGTGGGGTGCGGAATCGAAGGTGGAGCAGAGCTTGTAATGGAAGAGGCCGTGGGCGGGGGGCAGGGCGTCGCGCAGGACGGCAAAGGCGGCGGGCAGGTGAACGTCCATCTCGGCGGGCGACATGGAGCGGCTCGAGCCGGCCAGCCCGAACGCGGCCAAGGTGGCGACCTGCGGGGGCGTGGGGGGTCGCAGGAACATCCGGGTGGGCAAGCCTGCCAGCGCGAGGGCTTCCATGGCGTCGGTGGTGCCGGTGAAGTCGTCGCCGTAGAAGGCGACGCGGGGAAGGCCGTGGCAGGACGTGTCGGCGTGCATGGCGGAAGCGGCGATGTTGACGGCCCTCGACACGCAAGCGAGGGGTGCCGGCGTGCATCGGGCGGGTCAGTTCCGGTCGCGGCCGAACTTCTCGAGCTGTTTCTGGAGCTCGGGGTGGCGTCTGGCGTAGTCGGCGAGGGGGACGCCGGCGACGGCGGCTTCCCAGCACTGGCGGATGGCGCGCAAGCCGGCGGCCGGCCCGTCGGGGTGGGCCATGATGCCGCCGCCGGCGAGGTACATGACGTCGAGGGTGTGGGTGCGGCGGTAGGTCTCGGGGGCCTGACCGCCCCACTGTCCGGAGGAAATGACCGGCACGATGCGGTCGGTGCCGCCGGGAAAGAGCGGGGAGAGGCAGGCGTGAATGGAGCGGACGACGGAGTCGTCGCTCTCGCAGAACTTGTTCTGCAGGCCGTTGACGTGGAGCTGGTCGACGCCGGCGAGCCGCCAGAGTTTCTGGTAGGCGGTGAACTCGACGCCGAGGACGGGACATCGGCTCAGCATGCCCCAGCCGTTGCGGTGGCCGTGGATGGGGACGGCGGTGTGGTCGGCGAGCTTGCGGACGCCGGAGAGGCCGACGCAGTTGACCGACACCATCACGCACGTGCCGCCATGGGCGAGCACCGTGTCGTGGTGGCGAAGCATGTTGTCGAGCTGGTCGGAGATGTTGACGGCGTACATGACCTTCTTGCCGGTTCGGTCGGCGACGTCGTTGATGGCGGCCATGACGTGCTTGACGCGTTCGGCCAGAGGGCAGTGGGGCGGGTCGGCCATGAGCTCGTCGTCTTTGACGAAGTCGATGCCGGCCTCGGCGAGCGTGCGGACGAGCTCGGCGGTCTGCCGGGGGGTCAGCCCGACCGAGGGCTTGATGATGGTGCCGATGATGGGGCGGTTGTGAACGCCGCAGAGGCGTCGTGTGCCGTCCACGCCGAAGCGGGGCGGCGGGCAGGTGTCGGCGAAGCTGTGGGGCAGGTGCAGGTCGAGCAGCTTGAGCCCCGAGAACTCGCCCAGTTCGTAGAGGTTGCCCATGACCGTGGCCTGCAAGGTCGGGAGGTTGTGGCCGAGGTTGACCACCGGCCATTCGATTTCGATGCGGGCCTGCTGGTACCGCGGCGGGCTTGGCGATTTCGGCACGCGCGCCCCGGGGAGGGTGGGACCGGGCACCTCACCCAGCGGGGTGATGGAAAGCACGCGGGCGCGGTGGTTACGCCGCAGCTCGTCCGACTCGCCGGGGACGGCGACGAACGTGCCGGACGACTGCTCGCCGGCGATCGACTCGGCGGCACGCTCGAGGGGGAAGGCGGTCTCGATGAGGTAGGTGGCGCGGAGGGTTTCGCCGGGCATGGCAGGCTCCCAACGTGACGGGCGGAGGGACGTGGGCGGGACTGGACATCTGAGATATCAGGTGATATCTCAAGTGTCAATGCCAGCTCCCCGGGCCACCGTCAAGACGCCATCGCCTGCGCTGCCGGCGGACGTGCAACTGCGGGAACGCACGTATCAGGAGCTCAAGCGGCGTCTGCTCAGCGGCGAGTGGGCGTCGGAGCCGATGTTGTCTCAGCGGCATCTGGCTCGGCTGCTCGGCACGAGCCTCACGCCGGTGCGTTCGGCGGTGGAGCGGCTGGAGGCGGAGGGGCTGGTGCGGATCGAACCGCGCCGGGGGGTGATGCTCCGGCAGCTCGACGCGAGGGAGGTGGCCGAGCTGTACGAGTTCCGTGTGGCGATCGAGTCGTACGTGCTGGAGCAGGTGGCCGGCCGTGTGGCCGGCGGGCAGGTGAGCGTCGCGCAGCTATCGGAGCTGGAGCGGCTGATGGAGCGTCAGCGGGCGGCGGTGTCGCGTGGGGACGTGCCGGGGACGGTGGAGGCGGACGCGGCGTTTCATCAGGCGTTGTGCGCGGCGACGGGGAATCGGGAAATCGTCGCGGCGATGGACCGGCTGAGGGATCGCGTCTGCCGGGTGATCCTGCAGGTGGTGAGCGCGTACCCGGTGCGGATGGCCGAGTCGGTGACGGAGCACGAGCAGATCCTGCAGGCGGTGGTCGCGGGGGATGGTCGGTTGGCGGCGGCGCGTCTGCGAGAGCATCTCGGCCGCGGCCGCGAGCTGATGGCGTCCGCGTCGATGAACAGGGCAGCGTCCCCGGGCGGCGATCCGCCGGTGCACCGGCTGGGGGAGGGCGGGCTACGATGAGACCGAGAGCACTCGTAGCTCAATTGGATAGAGCATCGGTCTTCGGAACCGAGGGTTGGGGGTTCGAGCCCCTCCGAGTGCGTGCCGTGGGGCGGGGCGGGGCGTGTCCACCGTCAGGCGAGGCGGATCTGCTCGGCGACGGTGAGGCCGAAGGGGGCGAGGCCGTCGTGGGTGCGGGGGCGATTGGTGAGCAGGCGGAGCTGGCGTATGCCGAGGTCTCGCAGGATCTGGCTGCCGATGCCGTAGTCGCGTTGGGCGCCCCGGAGCGGGCCTGCGGAGCGCGACGGGTCGGCGGCGTAGGGGCAGGCGACGTCGGGGCGGAGCAGTGCGGCGTGGTTCGGGGATGTCCGGGCGCCGTCGGGTGTCGGCGGGGTCGTCGTCGGCGGGGGAGGCGGGCTGCGCAGGTAGACGAAGACCCCGCGGCCGGCGGCCTGAATGGCCCGCAGGGCGGCTTCGAGCTGGTTTCGGCAGGGACAGGCGGTGTCGCCGAAGAGGTCGCCCAGGGGACACTCGCGATGGACCCGGACCAGGACCGGCTCGTCAAGCGGAGGCTCGGGGCGCGGGTCGGCGGGGAGGCCGACGGTGAGGGCGAGGTGGGGTTCGGGGTCGAGGGCGGCGGTGTAGGCGTGGAGCTGAAAGACGCCGAACGGGGTGGGCAGTCGCACCGACTCGATTCGGGTGACGAAGTGCTCTCGGGCGAGGCGGTATTCGATGAGCTGGGCCACGCTGCACATGCGCAGGCCGTGCGTGCGGCAGAAGGTGTCCAGTTCGGGACGGGGCATGACCTCGCCGTCGTCGCGGAGGATGGCGGCGAGGACGGCGGCGGGCTTGAGGCCGGCGAGGCGGCAGAGGTCCACCGAGGCTTCGGTCTGGCCGGCGCGCACGAGCACGCCGCCGTCGCGCGCCCGCAGCGGGCTGACGTGTCCGGGGCGGAGCAGGTCGTCGGGCCGGGCGTCGTCGGCGATGGCGACGCGGATGGTGGTGGCACGGTCGCGGGCGCTGGCGCCGGTGGTCGTGCCGAACCGGGGGTGGGCGTCGATGGTGACGGTGAAGTCGGTGCCGAGGGCGGTGGTGTTGTGCTCGGACTGCGGGTGCAGGCGCAGACGGTCGCACTGCCCGGCGGTCAGCGCCAGGCACAGCAGACCGCGAGCGCGGGAGGTGAGGAAGTTGATGGCTTCGGGGGTGACGTGCTCGGCGGCGTAGACAAGGTCGCCGCCATCCTCGCGGCCCTCATCGGCGAGAAGGACGACCGGTCGTCCGGAGCGGAGTTCGGCCAGGACGTCGTCGATGGGACTCAGCGGCATCGGGGCAGGGATGTTAGGGGGGACAGGGCAGGCAGCGTCTGCCGCGGGGACGTTGCTCTCCGCGGCGGGGTTCAACGGTGAGGTTCGACCGGGAGCGGGCGATGGACATCGGCGTGGTGCAGCATGTGTTTCGCGGTTGCGGGGATGATGACGCGCGGTTCGCCAGAGCCGCGGCGATGCGGGTTCCGTGCATCGAGGCGGACCTGACGGCCGCGGACCTCGCTGACGCCGGGGCGACGGCCGAATCGCCGCGGCTGCGGTCGCTGCTGTCGGCACGCGACCGTCACGGCGTGGCCGTGTCGTCACTGTGTCTGGGGTTCCACAACGGCGAAGGCATCGTGTTCGCACACTGGCGGGGGAGCCGTCCGGACGAGGAGGTCGCCGCGGCCCTGCGATGGTGCAGGCAGCTCGGGGCGGGCGCGGTGCTGGTGCCGTTCTTCTTTGCCAACGAGCCCAAGAACGCCGCGCAGCGGAAGCTGCTGGCCGAGCGGCTGAAGCCGCTGGCCGCGCTGGCGGGCGAGCTGGGCGTGCAGCTGTGCGTCGAGGGCACGCTCACGGTCGAGCAGGCGTGGCAGATGGCCGAGCGGGTGGGCAGCGACGCGTTCGGCGTGTACTTCGACCCGGGCAACAGCCTTTGGCTGGAGCGCGACCCCGCGGCCGAGGCGCGAGCGCTGGGGAAGCTGCTGCGGCGGTGCCACCTCAAGGACACGCGGGTGAACTCGGGGGATGCGCTGCTGGGGACGGGGCTGCTGGACGGGCCGGGCGTAGCGCGGGCGCTGCGGGAGGTGGGCTACGGCGGGCCGGTGATCATCGAGGCGTTCGGGCGGTCCGACGAGGACGTCGCGCGCGAGCTGTCGGTGGCGAGAGGGTGGTTTGCCGGCGGGTGAGCGGGGAGCGGGGCCGCGTTTGACAGGCTCGCGGGGCGGCAAGTAGTTTCGGGGCTCTATGTTTCTCGACATCAAGGAAGTGCTTAAACGCATCGGTCCGAACGACCGTGTGCTGGACCTGGGCGGGTGGGCGAGGGTGTTCCCCCGGGCGAACGTGGTGGTGGACCTGCTGCCGTACGAAACGCGGAAGATCGTTTACCCCGAGTACCCCGAACACTTCACCAAGAAAGACTGGGTGGTGGCGGACTTCTGCTCCGAGGAGTTCTGGGCGACCATTCCCGACAAAGCGTTCGACTTCGCCATCATCTCGCACACGCTGGAAGACATCCGCGACCCGCTGTACGTGTGCAAGCAGCTGTGCCGGACGGCCAAGGCCGGCTACATCGAAGCGCCGTCGCGCTTCAGGGAGTGTGCGAAGGAGTCGGCGAACGCCGAGTGGTCGGGGTACTCGCACCACCGGTGGATCATCGACCCCAACCCGGAAGGGACGGGGCTGATTTTCACGCCCAAGCTCGGCTGGGCGCACTGCTGCGACTACCTGGGCGACAAGCGGCGCGACCTCATCCGCGCGTTCCACTTCATCTTCAAGGGCTACTTCTGGAAGGGGTCGTTCAACTACATCGAGCACTTCCCCAAGGGGCCGATTCACGAGAAGCGCAACCTCGAGTTTTTCTACGCCAATTACGACTATTCCAAGCCGGCGAAGGTGGTGTACGAGCTCAAGCCCGACTCGAACGACCCGCGTAACGGCAAGTGCTTGTGGGTGAACGAGTACCTGCTGCCCGTGGAGATGGCCGAGCGGGGGATGCCGTACACGCTGGAGTGACCGCGGCGGCGCTGCGGTCGGTCTTGTGAGGGCGCGCCGGGCGGGGCGGGTAGGCTCGACGCCGCGGTCTTCAACTCCACGCCGCGGTTCTCAACTCCACGCCGGGCGGTAGAGGCTGGAGAGCGCGAGATAAGCGGCGGTGTCGGCCGTCGCCAGCAAGGGCTGAGGCCACCAGTCGAGACCGATGCGCTCGACGAGCCCGGGGAGCAGCTGGCTTCGCAGGAGGCTCGACAGGCGGTCGCGGAAGGCCGGGGAGGCCGCAAAGGGGGAGGCGATCACAAGGCGGTGCGGCCGGACGAGGTGTGCGGCGTCGGCCAGCGCGACGGCCAGCGTGGCCGTGATGCCGTCGGGGTCGGGGTCGCTGGCCAGTGCGGCGTCGAGGTCGCTGGCGTGGAGGAAGGCGGCGGAGAAGACCCGCTCGAGGCAGCCGCGGCGGCCGCAGAAACACACGGGCGTGGGCCGGCCGGTTTGCCAGTGTCCCAGCTCGGCGGCGGCGATGACACAGCCGCGGTTGGGGCGTCCACTGAACAGCAGGGAAGCACCGATGGAGCCGTCGGCGATGTAGGCCAGCAGCACGTCTTCATCGGGAGGGGCGTGGGCGGTGAGCTGCCACCGTGCGGCCAGCGCGTGCATGTCGTTGTGCAGCAGCAGCGGGGTGTGGCCGGCGGCGCTGTGCAGGGGGGAGAGGTCCAGACCGCGGGTGTCGGGGCTGGCGGCGGAGAGCAGCAGGTGCTGGCGGTCGGGGTCCACGATGCCGGGGACGGTCACGCCGATGGCGAAGGTATCGGGCGTCACGAGCCGGGCGAGCAGTCGCGCGGCGGCTTCGGTGAGCTGCGGGCCGGTGCGGGCGGCGAGGGCGGCGGTCGGGCCGGCGGGGTCCCGCTCCAGCGGCCGGCCGAGCAGGTTGAGCCGGGCGGCGCTGACCAGACCGGGCCGCAGCGCCACGCCGAGCACGTGCCGGGCGTTCGGGTCGATCTCAAGGGGAAGTCGGGGGCGGCCGGCGGAGCGATGGGGGCGGCGCCGTAGGGCGGCAGGGGCGGTCGGGCCGTCGGGAGCGTCGGGGCCGGCGGGGCGGATCTCCCGGGCGATGCGGCGCTGGATGAGTCGGCTGGCGGCGTTGCCCACGAGATTGGGGTGAATCCCGGTGCGTTCGACGATGTCGCGGCGGGAGAGCGGCCCGCAAGCGAAGAGCAGGGCGGCGAGCTCATGCTCGTACCGGGACAAAGGTTTGTCCGGGTTCAAATGCGGGGGCGCGCGGGGGGCGGGCGGTGGGGTGGGGGGGGCGTCCGGGCGGGCCGGTTGCAGGGGAAGGGCTTCGGGCTGGGGGGGTCGGGAGCCCATGCGCTTGAGGTTAGTATACGGTAGTGTATAAATAGGCCATGGCCAACGCACCCCGTGAGCGAGTTCCTGTGGAGGTGTTTCCGATGCCTGCCGACGCGTCGCGTCGGGTGGCGAGGGAGATTGCCGACCGCATCCGGCAGAAGAACGCCGAGGGCAAACGATGTGTGCTGGGTCTGGCGACGGGTTCGACGCCGACGGGGGTGTACGCGGAGCTGGTGCGGATGCACCGGGAAGAGAAGCTGAGCTTTCGGCACGTGGTGACGTTCAACCTGGACGAGTACCACCCGATGGCGCCGACGGACCTGCAGTCGTATCGGCGGTTCATGCAGGAGCACCTGTTCAACCACGTGGACATCGACCCGGCGAACACGCACGTTCCGGACGGGACGATCCCCGCATCGGAGGTGCCGGCGTACTGCCGGGAGTATGAGCGGAAGATTCATGACGCCGGCGGCATCGACCTGCAGCTGCTGGGCATCGGGCGCACGGGGCACATCGGGTTCAACGAGCCGGGCAGCCCGGCGGACTCGCGGACGCGGCTGATCACGCTGGACCGGCTGACGCGTCTGGACGCGGCGGGGGACTTCTTCGGTGAGAAGTACGTGCCGCGGCGGGCGATCACGATGGGCGTGGGGACGATCCTGGACGCGCGGCGGGTGATCCTGATGGCGTTCGGCGAGGGGAAGGCGGCGGTGGTGCGTCGCGCGGTGGAAGACGACGTGGACGCGCAGGTGCCGGCGAGCTTCCTGCAGAAGCACCCGAACGTGACGTTCGTGCTGGACGATGCGGCGGCGGCGCACCTGACGCGGATGGCGGCGCCGTGGCTGCGGGGGCCGGTGGACTGGACGGACGCGATGATCCGCAAGGCCGTGGTGTGGCTGGCACGGCGGGTGAAAAAGCCGATCCTGCTGCTGACCGAGGAGGACTACTCCGAGCACGGGCTGCAGGACCTGCTGAGCTGGCACGGGGCGCGGGGGGCCAACCCGGTCGGCGGGCCGGCGTACGACATCAACATCGAGGTGTTCCGGGCGCTGAGCCAGACGATTACGGGTTGGCCGGGGGGCAAGCCGGCGAGCGAGCGGCGGCCCGGCGACATCGTCCGTGAGCGCGATCGGATTTTCCCCAAGCGGGTGGTGGTGTTCTCGCCGCACCCGGACGACGACGTGATCTCCATGGGCGGCACGCTGGCGCGGCTGGCGGACCACGGGCACGAGGTTCACGTGGCGTACCAGACGTCGGGGTCGATCGCGGTGTTCGACCATGACGTGACGCGGTTCGTCGATTTCGCGAGGGAGTTTGCCATCATGGCCGGGCTGCCGGCCGAGAAGGCGGCGGCGCTGGAGCAGAAGGTGCACGGCTTCCTGGCGAAGAAGAAGCCCGGGCAGGTGGACACCGAGGAAGTGCAGTACATGAAGGCGCTGATCCGGCGTGGCGAGGCGCGGGCGGGCGGGCGGGAATGTGGCATTCCGCCGGAGCGGCTGCACTTCCTGGACCTGCCGTTCTACGAGACGGGGGCGGTGAAGAAGAAGCCGCTGGGGGAAGAGGACATCCGCATCGTCACGGACCTGCTCCGGCAGCTCAAGCCACACCAGATTTACGCGGCCGGCGATTTGTCCGACCCGCACGGCACGCACCGCGTGTGTCTGGCGGCGGTGATGGAGGCGTTCAAGCGGTGCCTGAGCGAGGAGTGGACGAAGGACTGCGAGGTGTGGCTGTACCGCGGGGCGTGGCAGGAGTGGGAGCCGGAGCGGATCGAAATGGCGGTGCCGCTGTCGCCGGACGAGGTGCAGCGGAAACGCGAGGCGATCTTCCGCCACCAGAGCCAGAAAGACCGGGCGATGTTCCCCGGGGCGGACGAACGGGAGTTCTGGCAGCGTGCCGAGGAGCGCAACCGTGCGACGGCGGACCTGTACGATGCGTTGGGTCTGGCGCGGTATGCGGCCATCGAAGGCTTCGTGCGGTGGAAGCCGTGATGCGGTAGGACGGGTCAGGCGCCGCCGGGCGTGGCATCGGCCCGGTCGCGGCCCGTAGCGCGGCCGAGCAGCAGCATCCACGTGACGCCGACGGCACCGAAGCCGGCGGCGATGGCGAAGGCGAGGGCCGGTCGGCCGGCGTCGATGAGCAGCCCGACGTAAATGCTCGAGGCCATGTCGCCGACGGCGTTGGCGGCGGCGAGGATGCCAAAGCCCAGGCTCTTGAGCTCGCGCGGGAGCAGCTCGGCGACGGTGGCCTTCTCCAGCGTCTCTTCCACGGCGATGTAAATGCCCGAGAACGCGATCGCGAGCACGACCCAACCGAGCTGGTGATGAGCGAGGGCCAGCAGCAGGTTGGTCAACACGCCCAGGCCATAGCCGGCGACGAGGAAGCGGCGTTTGCCGAAGCGGTCGCCGAGCTGGCCGGCGGGGTAGGCCGCGGCGGCGGAGATGAGGTTGTGCAGGGCGTAGAGCAGCACGGCGACGGAAAGGAGCTGGCCGGCGAGGGTGGAAGCGTGGGCGGCCGCGGACGAGCCGTCGCCGAGCGCGCCGGCGGCGATGAGGATGAGGAAGGTGCGCGAGAAGTCGCCCAGCCCGAACAGCGTCACGCCGATGAGAAAGAGCCAGAAGGTGCGGGGGAAGCGGGGGCGTCGCGGTGCGGCCGTCTCCCGGGCGGGGGACGTGCCGGGGTCCGGTCGAGGGCCGGGCGCGGAGGAGACGGCGGGATGCGGTGCGGGGCGTTCCCGGGCCAGCAGCAGGAGGCTTGCGGCGGCGAGCAGGCCGGGGATGAAGGCGACGAGGATGACGGTGGGGAGCTGCAGCCCCACGAAGACGAGCAACGTGGCGGCCAGCGGCCCCGCGACCGCGCCGAGCATGTCGGCAGCCCGTTCGATGCCGTACGCGCGGCCGTAATGCGTCGGTTCGACGGCGTCGGCGAGGAGGTGGTCGCGCAGCGGGCCGCGAAAGCCCCGGGCCATCCATGCCACCGAACGGAAGGTCAGCACGAGGTAGACCGACTGCACGAAGGCGATGGCGGTGGTGCCGAGGGCGGTGATGAGGTAGGCCGCGGCGGTAACCGGCTTCTTGCGGCGCATGAGATGGCCGGCGTAGCCTCCGGCCAGCTTGGACATGCTCACCAGGAAGTCGGCGATGCCCTCAATGAGCCCGAGGGCGGAAGCGCCCAACCCCACCTTGGCGAGGTAGAGCGGAAGGACCGCGGTGACCATCTCATGGCTGAAGTCGGAGAAGGCGGTGGCCAGCGCGATGCCCAGCACGGTGCGGTTGAGCCAGCCGAAGCGGCGCCCGGACGTTTGCGGAGGTGGGGGCGAGGTCATGAAAGTGGCCCCGGCGGCGTAACCGGCCGAGGCATCGTCGGACTGTACCGGTTGGCGGGGCCCCGCGGTATAAGCTCGCCGCATGGGCCATGCGCTGCAGGGGCGGCTGCTGACGGGTGCGTTGGCGGGGACAGGCGGAGCGGCGGCGGGAGAGCCGGTGGTGGGCGGCGGGCCGTTTCATGTCATGGCCAAGCCGATCGGGCCGATCTGCAACCTCGACTGCCGCTACTGCTTCTATCTCGAGAAGGAGGCGATTTACGCCGGCGAGCGGAAGTGGGCGATGCCTGACGACGTTCTGGAGGGGTTCATCCGGCAGTACATTCAGTCGCAGGACGTGCCCGAGGTGAGCTTTGCGTGGCAGGGGGGCGAGCCGACGCTGCTGGGCGTGCGGTTTTTCGAGCGCGTGGTGGAGCTGCAGAAGCGGTACGCGGACGGTCGGGTCATCCACAACGCGCTGCAGACCAACGGCACGCTGCTGGACGACGCGTGGGGGCGGTTCCTGCGGCGTGAGAACTTTCTCGTGGGGATTTCGATCGACGGCCCGGAAGACCTGCACGATGCCTACCGCCGGGACAAGAAGGGCGGCGGCAGCTACCGGGCGGTGATGGCCGGGCTTCGGACGCTCAAGACGCACGGGGTGACGTTCAACACGCTGACGGTGGTGTCGAATCGCAACGTGGGTGAGCCGCAGCGGGTGTACAACTTTCTCAAAGGCGTCGGCTCGACGTACATGCAGTTCATCCCGCTGGTGGAGCGTGTGGCGACGGCCGTGCCGCTGCACGTGGGCGGCAGGCCGTGGAACGAGGGCAGGACGCTGCTCGGGCCGCCGAGGCCCGACGGCTCGGGGGACACGCGGGGGGCGGCGGACGTCGGTGGCGTCGGCGGTGAGGTCAGCCCGTGGACGGTGGCCCCGGAGGCGTACGGGCGGTTTCTGTGCGAGGTGTTCGACCTGTGGCTGAAGAAGGACGTCGGCAGGGTGTTCGTGCAGCTCTTTGAGGTGGCCCTGGGGAAGTGGATGGAGAAGCTGGGTTACGGGGCCGTGGGCGGGGGGCTGTGCGTCTTCGCGGAGACGTGCGGCGACGCGCTGGCGATGGAGCACAACGGCGACGTCTACGCGTGCGACCACTACGTGTACCCCGAGTACAGGCTGGGCAACCTCCGCGAGACGCCGCTGCGGCACATGGTGGACTCTGCCGTGCAGCGGAAGTTCGGGACCGACAAGCGGGACACGCTGCCGTCGTATTGCCGGCGATGCGATGTCCGGTTCGCCTGCAACGGAGAGTGCCCGAAACACCGTTTCGCCACCACCCCCGACGGCGAGGCCGGGCTGAACTACCTGTGCCCGGCCTACCAGCGCTTTTTCAGGCACATCGACGGGCCGATGCGGGCGATGGCGCGAGCCTTGGCGATGGGCCGGCCGGCGGCAGAGGCGCTGGCCCGCGCTTGAGGGCCAGGGCGGCGGTGAGTGGGCCGGCGGGCTTCTGGCCACGCGTGCGGTGGCCGAGGTGCCATGTCGAAAGAGACGCCCCCGGTCGCGGCACGGACGATCAACCCGTGGAGCGACGCGGGGGCGCGTGTGGGAAAGGAGAGGTCGTTGCAGCCGGGACCGCTTGTCGGCGCCCGGTCAGGTGAGTTCAGAAGCTGTAGAGCACGGAGAAGGTCCAGCGGTAGCCGTAGAGGTTGTCGCCGGAGGTGAGGTCGGTCTCGTAGGCGGCACGCAGCGCCAGCGGGATGTCGGGGATGGGGCGGATCTCCAAGCCCAGCCCGAGGGTGACGAGGTCGTCGCCGCCGCCGAGGTTGGCGATGTCAGCGCCGGAGAAGGGCAGGACTTCGTTGCCGTCGTTGACCGAGTGGTAGCCGTTGAGCTCGACCACCGGCGAGAAGTACTTGTTGACGTAGTAGTCGGCGTGCAGGTGCCAGATGATGCGGTCGGAGGCGCCCAGCGGCCCCTGCGAGCCGGTGTGCTTGAGGTAGTTGACGGTCGCACCGAGGTGCAGCGGGCCGAAGCCCTTGTTCACCGACGCCCAGACGCGGGCCTCCTGGTCGTTCTGCAGGACCTTGGCGTCGCCGACGGCGAACTGGTAGCCGACGCCCGCGGAGATGTGGAAGTCGTTTTTCCAGTCCTGGTAAAGGGCGAACTTCAGCCCCGCGGCCAGGTCGTTCCAGCCGGACTCCTTGATCAGCCCGGAATCGAGGTCCACGTAGCCGTCCTTGTAGGCCACGAACTGGATGCGGTCGGTGAGGGCGAGTCGGGCCTGGGCGGCGTAGACGTGGGCGTCACCGCCATTGAGGGCGATGGACTTGGGGAAGGAGTGGTACGCGTACCACGCGCGCACGTCCGTGGTGACGAACGAGTCTTCGTGGAAGTACGGCGCGGTCACGGGGTGGACGACGCGGCGTTCGGGCGAGAGCGACAGCATGTCCTCCGACTGCTTGCCGAAGAGCACGAAGCTGCCCTGCTGCGCGGCGGCGGCGGACGGCAGGGCCAAGGCCACCGCGGCGGCGAACGACAATCCCAGACGGCGTTTCATAAGCGTTTCTCCCATTTGGGTTTAGCGTCAAGCCGGCGGTGCAGCGCGCCCGTCGCGACTGTCAGTGAACCCGCCGTAGCGACCGTGAGCTGAACCACGGTTCTGCGACGCGGAATGTCATAATCGACAAAAATGTCGTCTTTCAAGGGATGCGGCGGGATGCCGCAGGGGCGGTGTGGCGGATCGAGACGGTGGGGTGGGTCGGGGCGGTCGTGGCCGGGGCTGCCCCCGTGTGGTCACGCCAGCGGGGCGGCGTGGCCCGACTTGCGAGTTAACCGGTTAACCTGTAAGCTGCCCGACCTTTTATGTCTGCTGCTCAGACGCTTTCGGGTCGGTCGGCCGGGGTGTTGCTCCACATGACGTCGCTGCCGGGCGTCGTGGGCGGGGACTGTGGCCCTGCGGCCCGGGCGTGGGTGGATGCGCTGGCGGAGGCCGGGGTGCGGTGGTGGCAGATGCTGCCGACGCATCCGATCGGGGCGGGGTATTCGCCGTATGCGTCGCCGTCGGCGTTCGCGTGGTCCTCACTGGTGATTTCGGGGGAAGACCTGCTGGCGGAGGGGCTGCTGACGGCCGGGCAGTGGCGTGCGCTGTCGGGCCGGATGGCGTCGGCGACGCAGCGGGGCGGGTGGTGGGTGGACTACGGGCGGCTGCTGCCGGTGCGTCGGGAGATGCTGCGGCTGGCCTACGCGGCATTTGGCGAAGGCCGGGGCGAGCTGCACCGGGCGTTCGAGCGGTATCGGCGGGGGCAGGCGGGGTGGTTGGACGTGTGGTCGGTGTTTGCGGCGCTGCGCGAGTTGCACGGCGAGCGGGCGTGGACCACGTGGCGGGGACGTGGGGGGGGGGCGGGTGGGGGGGATGGCTACGCGTTGGCCGGGTCGCCGGCGGTGCGGGAGTTTGCCGAGCGTGAGGCGGAGTTGGTGCGGTATCAGGCGTTCGTGCAGTTTCTGGCGGACCGGCAGTGGGCGAGATTGCGGGAATACGCGGCGGTGCGTGGGGTGGGCCTGATCGGCGATTTGCCGATTTTCGTGTCGCACGACTCGGCGGACGTGTGGGGGCACCGCGAGCTGTTCCGGCTGGACCGTTCGGGTCGGCCGGTGGTGGTGACGGGCGTTCCGCCGGACCTGTTTTCCCGGACCGGGCAGCGGTGGGGGCATCCGCATTACGACTGGCGTCGGCACGAGGCGACCGGGTTTGCGTGGTGGGCGTCGCGGTTCGCGCGGCTGCTCTCGGCGTTCGACGTGGTGCGCATTGACCACTTTCTCGGCTTTTACCGCACGTGGGCGATTCCGGGTGCGGCGCGGACGGCGGTACGGGGGAGGTGGGTGCTCACGCCGGGGCAGGCGATTTTCGATGCGGCGGAGAAGCGGGTGGCGTTGCGTGGGCGGGTGATCGCGGAGGATCTGGGGATCCCCACGAAGGGGGCCGAGGCGCTGCGGCGGCACATGGGCTTTCCGGGGATGAAGGTGCTGCAGTTCGGTTTTGGCGGGGGAACCGAGCATCGACCGCTGGCGTACGAGCGGAACACGGTGGCGTACACGGGGACGCACGACAACGACACGTCGGCGGGCTACCTGGCGAGCATCCGCAGGAACTCGCCGCGGGAGTGGGCGGCGGCACAGGCACTGGGGGTCACCGGCGGCGACGCGGTGTGGCGGATGATCGCCAGCGTGGCGGATTCGGCGGCGGAGACGGTGGTGGTGCCGGCGCAGGACCTGCTGGGGCTGGACGGGCGGCACCGGATGAACCTTCCCGGGACGGTGGAGGGGAACTGGCGGTGGCGGCTGGCGCGGCCGGTGCCGGGCGGGGTGTGGAAGCGGCTGCGGGATTTGCTGGAGGTGACGGTGCGCGTCGCCCGGGCAGCAGAGGTCTGACGTTTCTGGAGAACGGAAGGCGTTTATGGTCAAGGCAAAGAAGGCTCCCCCGACGGTCGAAGAGCGGCTGCACCGGCTGGCGCGGAACTTGTGGTGGTCGTGGAACCCGCACGCGACGGCGCTGTTCGCGTCGATGGACCCGCCGCTGTTCACCGCGACAAACCAGAACCCGGTGAAGACGCTGCGGATGCTCTCGCCGGAACGCAGAAGGTGGATTTCGACGGACCCGGGGTTTGCCCGGCGGCTGGCGGAAGCGGAGGCGGAGCTGTCGGCGTACCTCGCCGCGCCGACGTGGTTTTCGTCGCTCAAGTTGCCGGGCAAGCCGCTGGTGGCGTACTTCTGTGCCGAGTTCGCGGTGCACGAGTCGCTGCCGCAGTATTCCGGCGGGCTGGGCGTGCTGGCGGGGGACCACGTCAAGGCGGCGTCGGACCTGGGCATTCCGCTGGTGGGGGTGGGGCTGCTGTACCGTTGCGGGTTTTACACGCAGCAGTTCGCGCCGGACGGATCGACGGTGGTGATCTACCCCGAGCTGGACTTCGCCGACCTGCCGATTTCGCCGACGGGGGTGACGGTGACGGTGCCGATCCGCAACCGGAAGGTCAAGGCGGCGATCTGGCAGCAGGTGGTGGGGCGGACCACGCTGTACCTGCTGGACACGGACCTGCCGGCCAACCGCCCGGCGGACCGCAAGCTCACGCACCACCTTTACGGTGGCGACGGCGAGTACCGCATCCTGCAGGAGATGCTTCTGGGCGTGGGCGGGGTGCTGGCGCTGCAGGCGCTGAAGCTGCGGCCGACGGTGTACCACCTCAACGAAGGGCACGCGGCGTTCGCGCCGCTGGAGCGTGTGCGGCAGCTCGTGGCGTCGGGGGTGAAGCTGGAGAAGGCGATCGAGCAGGTGCGGGCGAACTCGGTGTTCACGACGCACACGCCGGTGCCCGCGGGCAACGACCGCTTCGACGCCAAGCTGACGATGAAGTATCTCTCGGGGTATGCCAAGGCACTGGGGCTGGGCCGGGAGGGGCTGCTGGGGCTGGGCCGCGAGGTGCCGTCGGACAAGGCCGAGCCGTTCTGCATGACCGTGCTGGCGCTGAAGCTGGCGAAGTATGCCAACGGGGTGTCGAAGCTGCACGGCGAAGTGTCGCGGGAGATGTGGAAGCGGACGTTCGGCAAGCCGACGGGCGAGGGGGTGCCGATCGGCAGCGTGACCAACGGCGTGCACCTGGAGACGTGGCTGGCCCCGGAGATCCGCCCGCTGTACGCGAAGTACCTCAAGCCGAAGTGGCTGGGGGCCGGGCCGATGCTCACGTTTTTCAAGAACGCCACGAAGATCCCCGACGGCGAGCTGTGGAAGATGCGTCGCGTGCTCAAGCAGAAGCTCATCCGCTTTGCGCGTCAGCGGCTGATCGACCAGTGTCTGCGGCGCGGGGGCGACCCGCGGGAGCTGGCGATCGCGCAGAGCGCGCTCGACGAGAACGCGATGTTCATCGGCTTTGCGCGGCGGTTCGCCACGTACAAGCGTGCCCCCCTGATCTTCCGCGACGTCAAGCGGCTGGCGAAGATTCTCGGCAATCCCGAGAAGCCGGTGAACATCCTGTTCGCGGGCAAAGCCCACCCGAAGGACATGGGCGGGCAGGCGTTTGCGGCGGAGATCTTCCGCCACGCCCTCAGCGACACGTTCGCCGGCAAGGTCGTGCTGATCGAAGACTACGACATGAACGTCGGCCGCTACCTGTATGGCGGCTGCGACGTGTGGCTGAACAACCCGCTGCGCCCGCAGGAGGCGTCGGGGACGAGCGGCATGAAGCCGCCGCTGCACGGCGGGCTGAACTTCTCCATCCTCGACGGCTGGTGGCCGGAGGGCTGGGACGGTCAGAACGGCTGGGCGATCGGCGATGGCAGCCAGCTGGAGGACCTGGAAAAGCAGAACGCCAAGGACGCGGAGGAGATTTACCGCACGCTGGAGACGGAGATCGTGCCGCTGTACTTCCAGCGCAACAGCGACGGGGTCCCGGTGGAATGGCTGCAACGGGCCAGGCACGCCATGGCGACGATTCCGCCGGCGTTTTCCACGCACCGGATGCTCGGCGACTACTGGAAGCAGTACTACAGCCCCGCCCACGCGGGATAGCGGGCGGGTCTTGGCGGACGGCCGTGGCCCTACAGTTCGGCGATGGAGAAGTTCGACGTCGCGGTGGTGGGGGCGGGGCCGATCGGGCTGGAGCTGGCGGTTGCCCTCAAGCGGCGGGGCGTGGATTACGTCCAGCTGGAGGCCCGGCAGATCGGCCACACGATGACGTGGTGGGCCCCGCAGACGCGTTTCTTCTCGTCCAACGAGCGGATCGCGATCGCGGGGGTGCCGCTGGTGACGCCCGACGGGAGCAAAGCCACGCGGGAGCAGTATCTGGCCTACCTGCGGACGGTCGTGCAGATGTTCGGCTTGCCCGTGCGGACGTACGAGCCGGTGACGGGGGTGTCGCCGGCGGCCGGGGGCGGCTTTGAGGTCACGACGCGCAGCCGCTCGGGCCTGCGGTCGTACCGCGTGTCACGGGTGGTGCTGGCGGTGGGCGGCACCGAGCGGCCGCACTGTCTGGACATCCCCGGCGAAGACCTGCCGCACGTCAGCCACTATCTGGGCGAGCCGCACCAGTATTTCGGGCAGCGGGTGCTGATCGTCGGCGGGAAGAACTCGGCGGCCGAGGCCGCGCTGCGGCTGTACCACGCGGGGGCGAAGGTGCTGCTGAGCTACCGGCAGGCCGAGCTGCCGAAAGCGTCCATCAAGTACTGGCTGTACCCGGAGCTGTCGGGGCTGATCGGCACGGGCGGGATCGGCGCGTTCTTCGAGACGGTGCCGGTGGCCATCCGGCCCGACGCGGTGGAGCTGGCTCACCGGGACGGCCGGGTGGAGGAGGTCGCGGCCGACTTTGTGCTGTTGCTCACGGGCTACGAGGCGGACATGACGCTGTTCCGCATGGCAGGGGTGACGCTGAAGGGGAAGAACGAAGTGCCGGTGTTCGACCCGGCGACGATGGAGACGAACGTGCCCGGGCTGTACGTGGCGGGGACGGCTGCTGCGGGCACACAGAGCAAATACGAGCTGTTCCTGGAGAACTGCCACGTGCATGTCGAGCGGATCGTGGCACACCTCACGGGGACGGCCGCGTCCGCCGTGTCGTGCGACGGCGCCGCACGGGGGTCGGAGGTGCCGCTGGCGCGGCTGCTGCCCGAGTCGTGACCGGGGCGGCGGGCACGTGCCGCCGTGGCGTGGCAGGTTGGGTCGAGGCCCCTGAAAAGAAAACCCCCGGCCGGGAGACGTAGGCCGGGGGCGACGCTCTCCTGTGTTCGATGAGTCGGTCCGGGCGGTTCAGGCCCGGCGGCGGACGTCAGGCCCGGCGGCGACGGGCGGCCAGCGGTGCGGCGGCGGCCAGCAGGCCGAGGGCGGCCGGCTCGGGGATGAAGGTCACCGTGGTGCCCGAGATGTTGGCCTGAGCGCCGGGGGCGAGGTTGAGGTGCAGCACGTTGCTCAGGGAGTAGTTGCCGGACCCACGCGTGAAGCTGGCGGTCACGTCGTTGTTGAAGCTCTCCAGAAGCCCGCCGACGGACATGTAGGTCTGCAGCGGGGCGGCGACTTCGGTGGCGGGTGCCGCGTTGGTCGAGTCGGCGAAGGACTGGAAGGTGACCGGGAGGCCGACGCCGTTGTTGGAGATGGTGCCGCCGACGGAGGAGAGCAACACGAGCGTGTCGCCCGCGCCGCCGGGGAGGCTGTAGTCCGTGGCGGTGAGGGTGATCTTCAGCGGCGAGGCGGCGCCGACGTTCCGCACCGTGATGGTCGTGATCTGCAGGAAGCCTTCCGACGGCGTACCGGGCGTGTTGGACAGCCCGATGTTGGTCGTCAGCGTGTAACCGGGGACGGCGACCGAGGTGTTATTGACGAGGTCGGTGCCGGTGATGGTCTGGGTGAACGAGCCCGACTCGATGGTCAGGATGACCGCGGCCTGTGCGGCGGCGGTCGTCAGGACGGCGGCAGCGACGGCGGCGACGACACACTTCATGACGGCTTCTCCCTCTCTCGACTGGGTGACGGCAGGGGTCCTTGCGGCCGCCGCGAAGGCCGCGGCCGTGTCCTTGAAGACACCGGCCCGTTCGGCCGGCGTGCACATCAGGGACGCCCGCACCATGCGCCACGCTCGCTGTAATGCAAATCACGCGGGTCACGCCTCATCGGCGCAGCGCAGAGTCGAGACGATGCTCGTAAGTCCAGTTTTAGATAAGACTTGAAGATGTCCGTCGGTTTACGCAACGCTGCGGCCGTGGCACGGTCGGGCCTGTGGGCGGTTCCGGGGTCGTGGTCGGCGGTTTGCCCCGCTTGCGCAGGCGGTACAGGAGGCGCTGGCGGGGGGAGCCGGTGCGGCGTCGGCTTTGGCGGCGGAAGCTCGGGGGGACCTAGGCTTGGGTTCTGCACGGTCGGTGGTTCGGCGCGGCGAGGCAGTCTTCAGCGGCGAGGTGGTCCCGGTGCGATTCTGGCTGGGTGTCTTGGTGGCGGTGGGCATCGTGCTGGCGGTCGGGGCGACGCTGCTCGGGACGGGGGCGGTGCGACTGGGGGGTGGGTCGTCGGCGGGGGTGGAGGTGCGGGTGCAGCCGGTCGAGCGGGGGGAGCTGGTGGAGGTGGTGTCGGCGCCGGGGCAGGTGGAGCCGCGGACGCGTGTCCAGATCTCGGCGCGGATTTCGGCACGGATCGCCGAGTTGCCGTATGCCGAAGGCGCGCGGGTTCACGGGCCTCGGGCGGAGGAGTTGGGCGGCGGGGAGGAGGGCGGGTCGGTGCTGGTGCGGCTGGACGCGACCGACCTGGCGGCGTCGCTTCGAGCGGCGGAAGCGCGTTACGCCGCCCAGCAGGCGTCGCTGGATGTGGCGAGTGTGCGGCTGTCGGCCCGTCGGGCCGACCTGGAGGCGACGCGGGTGCTGCTGGCGGACGCCGAGCGTGAGCTGAACCGTCAACGGAAGCTGCTGGCGACGTCGGACGTGTCGCAGGCGGCGGTGGACGCGGCGGAGACGCGCTACGACCAGCTCCTCAAGCAGGCGATGTCGCTGCAGCGGTCGCTCGAGGCGGACGAGGCGAACCTGAGGGTGCTTCGGCACGAGCTGGAGGCGGCGGCGGCCCAGATCGAACAGGCGAGGGAGAACCTGTCCTACGCCGTGATCCGCTCCCCGATCGACGGGACGGTGACGCGGGTCAACGCGCGGGTGGGCGAGCTGGTGGTGACCGGGACGATGAACAACCCCGGGACGGTGATCCTCGAGGTGGCGGACCTGTCCCGGATGCTGGTGGTGGCGCGGGTGGACGAGTCGGCGATCGCGAACGTTGCGGTGGGTCAGCGGGCGACGGCGCGCTCGACGGCCTACCCCGGGCGGGCGTTTACCGGCGTGGTGCAGTCGGTGGCGCTGGCCAAGACGACCCCGGCGCAGGCGGCCCAGCGGGGCGAGCCGTCGGACGGTGTGGCGTACTACCGGACGGAGATCCTGCTGGACGAAGGGCAGGAGGTGTTGTCGGGGGTGAGCGCGGACGTGGAGATTTCGGTGCGCCGGCACGAGAACGTCCTGCGGGTGCCTTCGCAGGCGGTGCTGGGGCGGAAGGTGGACGAGCTGCCCGAGGCGGCGCTGGCGTCGGCGACCGTGGACCGGACGCGGACGATCGCGACGGTGGTCTTTCTGATGAAAGACGGGAAGGCGGAGGTGCGTCCGGTGAAGGTGGGGCCGTCGGACCTCACGCACACGCGGATCGACGCCGGGCTGGAGGAGGGGGAGCTGGTGATCGTCGGGCCGTACAAGGCACTCGAGGGGCTCAAGCACGGAGACGCGGTGCGTCTCGCCGAGACGGCTTCGGGGACCGGCGAAGCGGGCACGCCGTCGGCGGGGCCGTAGGCGGCGAAGGCGACCGATGGGCCGGAGAGACGCCGACCGCAGGCGATGGGCTGGACGAAAGGGGACGCTGGCAGGTCATGCTGCTTTCGCTGCGGGGCATCACCAAGCATTACCGGGTGGGTGTGGAGACGATCCGCGCGCTGGACGGGGTGGACCTGGACATCGACACGAATGAGTACGTGGCGATCATGGGGGCGTCGGGGTCGGGGAAATCGACGCTGATGAACATTCTGGGGTGTCTGGACCGGCCGACCTCGGGGACGTACCGGCTGGAGGGGGAGCTGGTCTCGGCGATGTCGGCGGGGGCGTTGGCGGGCGTGCGGAACGAGCGGATCGGTTTCGTCTTCCAGTCGTTCGAGCTGCTGCCGCGGATGACGGCGCTGAAGAATGTGGAGCTGCCGCTGATCTACTCGCGGACGGGGTGGTGGACGCGGACCCGGCGTGCCCGGGAGGCGCTGGAGGCGGTGGGGCTGGGCAACCGGATGCACCACCGGCCCAACCAGCTTTCCGGGGGGCAGCGTCAGCGGGTGGCGATCGCGCGGGCGCTGGTGAACCGGCCGTCGATCCTGCTGGCGGACGAGCCGACAGGCAACCTCGACAGCCGGACCAGCGACGAGATCCTTGCGCTGTTCGATGAGCTGCACGCCCGGGGACAGACGATCGTGCTGGTGACGCACGAGGCGGACGTGGCGAGGCATGCGCGGCGGGTGGTGCGGATGCGGGACGGGAAGGTGATGTCGGACCAGCCGGCGTCGGTGTTCGCGTCGTCGTCGGCTGACGGGCGGGCCGGAGGGGCCGCGGAGGGGGGCGCGGCATGAACCCGCTGAAGTGGCTGCTGCTGCTGTACCAGTCGGTGGTGCTGGCGGTGGGGCAGATCTGGTCGAACAAGCTGCGGTCGCTGCTGACGACGACGGGGATCGTGATCGGCGTGGCGTCGGTGACGGCGGTGGTGGCCGCGCTGACGGGGCTGCAGGCGCGTGTGCTGGGGGAGTTCGAGTCGCTGGGGACCAACAAGATGTGGATTTTCCCGCAGAGGCCGTCCACCGGGCCGCTGCGGACGGCCTCGTTCAACGCGTTCGCCTTCCGCCCGGAGATGTTCGACGACCTGCTCACGCACGCGCCGTCGGTGCGGTACCTTTCGCGGGTGACCAACGCGACGTTCAACGTCAAGTTCGAGGACCGGGTCGAAGAGAACGTGCGTGTGGCGGGGGTAGAGTCGGACTGGCACCGGATCGAAAACCGTTCCACGACGATGGGCCGGCCGTTCAGCGTGCTGGACGACCAGCAGGGCCGGCCGGTGGCGATCATCGACAGCAAGCTGCAGGCGCGGCTGGGGTTGCCGAGGGACCCGATCGGCTCGGCGATCACCATCGGCTCGCGTCGGTTCGTGGTGATCGGCCTGATCGAAGACAGCGCCGCGTCCGGCTTCGTGCAGGACGGCATCAGCGATTCGGAGCTGTTCGTCCCGTTCTCGACGTTGTACGGGTCGCTGCGTGGCGGGACGGCGTTGCCGTTCATGTACGTGCAGGCGTCGGCGGTGTCGCCGCAGGCGGCGGCCGAGGCGCAGGCGGAGGTCACGTTCTATCTGCGGAAGCTGCGGAAGATTCCGCCCGGCGAGCCGAACACGTTCCGAGTGGAGTTCGTCTCGCGTCTCATCGACCAGTTCAACCGGCTGGCGCTGGTGGTGACGCTCGTGGCGACGGGGATCGTGGGGATTTCGCTGGTGGTGGGGGGCGTGGGGATCATGAACATCATGCTGGTGAGCGTCTCGGAGCGCACGCGGGAGATCGGCCTGCGCAAGGCGATCGGGGCGCGGCCGGGGGCGATTCTGCTGCAGTTCCTTGTCGAGGCGGTGGTGCTGTGCCTCATCGGCGGGCTGGTGGGGTTGGGGCTGGGCTTCGGGCTCACCGCGGCGCTGGCGTCGATCCCGGGGGCGGGGCTGTCGATGGCGTACGTGCCGGGGTGGGCGGTCGTGCTGGCGTTCGGGTTTTCGGCGGGGGTGGGGCTGACGTTCGGGATGTTCCCGGCGGTGAAGGCGGCCCGGCTGGACCCCATCGAGGCGCTCCGACACGAGTGAGGGACATGAACATCAGCACATGGCGGCGGGTCGTGTCGTGGGCGGCGGCGTCGGCGGCCGCGGCCCTGGCCGGAGGGGGCGCCGGCGGGTGCCGGGATTTCGGCGTCGGCGGGACGGGCGAGATTCGCCTGGCGGACGCGGCGATCCGGGACATCCAGCGGCGCGACCTCTCGACGTGGGCCGTAGCGGGCGAACCCGCGCCGCCTGAGGAGCCCGAGCGGACGCCCACCACGCTGCCGACGCGCGAGACGACGGTGCGGCCGCTGTCGCTGGAGGAGGCCCGCGAGCTGGCGCTGGAGAACAACCTGGACCTGGCGGTGGCGCGGGTGGAGCCGACGGTGGCCGCAGAGCGGCTGCGCGCCGAGCGGGCGAGGTTCGAGGCGGTGTTCACGACGGACCTGCGCTACGCGTCGATCGACCAGGCCACGGCGTCGGAGCTGGTGTCGGCGCAGCGGGAGCAGTGGTCTCTCTCGCCGGGGGTGCGTTTGCCGCTGCAGTACGGCGGGGCGGTGTCGCTGGCGTTGCCGCTGGACCGAACAGAAGACACCAACCGGTTTTCCACGCTCAACCCGGCGTATGCGGTCAACCCTGCGGTGGTCTGGGAACAGCCGCTGCTGCGCGGTTTCGGGGTCGCCAGCAACGCGCAGCCCATCCGCGTGGCGTTTTATGCGGCCCAGCAGGCCGAAGCGCGGACGCGGCTGGAGGTGATCCGCGTGCTGGCGAACGTGGACCGGCTGTACTGGCGGCTGTACGCGGCGCAGAAGGAGCGGGAGGTTCGGGAGGCAGAGTTCCGGCTGGCCGCGGCGCTGCTGGAGCGCAACCGCCGCCGGCTTGCGGCGCAGCTCGACCCGGAGGTGGAGGTGCTGCGGGCGGAGTCGGCCCTTGCGGACCGGCTGGAGGCGGTGCAGGTGGCGGAGAACGCCGTGCGACAGCGCGAGCGGGAGCTCAAGCGGATCCTCAACGCCCCCGACCTCGACCTCGACTCGCCGGTGCGGCTGGAGCTGACGACACCGCCGGGCACGCTCTTTGCGCGGCTGGACCGCCAGCGGCTGGCGGCGGAGGCGGTGGCCAACCGGATGGAGCTGCTGGAGGTGGAGCTGCGGCTGCTGTCGGACTCGGCGACGGTGGACGCGGCCCGCAACGGCGTGCTGCCGCTGGTGGCGCTGACGTACCAGTACCGCGTCAACGGGCTGGGCGAGTCGTTCCCCGAGGCGTTCGCGCAGGTGGACGACCACCGCTTCACCGACCATGTGCTGGGCGTGCGGATGGAGGTGCCGATCGGCAACGAGGCGGCGCGGGCGCGGCTGCGGCAGGCGCTGGCCGTGCGGATGCAGACGCTGGCGACCAAGGCCCAGCGCACGCAGCAGATCCGTCAGGAGATGTTCGACGCACTGGACCAGCTCGAACTGAGCCGGAGGAACATCCTGGCGGCCCAGCGGCGGGTGGCCTTGGCGCGGCGGGTGCTGGAGGCCGAGGGGCGGCTGCTGGAGGCCGGTCAGCGAACGAGCACCGACGTGCTGGACGCGCAGGCGAGGCTGGCGGCGGCGCTGTCGTCGGAGGTGCTGGCGGTGACGAATCACCAGATTGCACAGGTCGACATCGCGTTTGCCTCAGGGACGCTGCTGGGGGCGGGCAACGTGCTGTGGGAGCCGGTGGCGGCGCCGGAGGTGGGGCGGTATGTACCCTCGGTCAACAGGGGAACGGCCGTCAGCGGGCCAGAAACACCATCAGCAGGAACCCGACGAGCACAAGCACGGCCGTGAGCACGGCCCACGTGGGAAGCAAGGCGGAGCGCCCGCGGTCGAGACCGTGGCCGCACCGGGGGCACCAGTCGCCGTCGGCGTAGATGCGTCGGCCGCAGTGCGGGCAGGATTCGGTGTCGTCGAAGTCGTCCTCGAGGTCGGCGTCGTCGGGGTACTCGTCGCGCCTCAGCGGCCGCCGGGCCGAGCTGCCGATGTAGGTGTCGGCATCGTGCTCGTCGTGAGGGTCCCGCATGATGGAAGCGATGCTACCCTAAGGACATGAAGGACAGACAGAGAGCAAGGTTTCGCCGGGCGTGTGTGGCGGGGGCTGTGGTGCTGTGGGCGTGGGCTGGCGGCTGCGCCACCACGCCGAGAACGGAAGAAGGGCGGCGGGCGCTGGACCTCGAGGCACAGGCGGTGCTTCAGCGGCTCTCGGCCGCAGACCCGACCCTCCCGGCCTTCCTCGAGCGGGGCTATGCCTACGCGGTCTTTCCGTCGATCGGCAAGGGCGGGCTCGGCATCGGCGGGGCCTACGGGCGGGGCGCGGTGTACGAGCGCGGGCAGCTCATCGGCTATGCGGACGTGACCCAGGCCACGCTGGGGCTGCAGATCGGCGGGCAGTCGTACTCGCAGCTGCTGGTCTTCCAGGACAAGGAGACGCTCGAACGATTCAAGTCGGGCAACTTCACGTTCGCCGCCAACGCGTCGGCGGTGGCGGTGAAGGCCGGGGCCGCGGCCGCGACCGACTTCCAGAACGGCACCGCCGTCTTCACCCAGTCGGAGGCGGGGCTGATGGCCGAAGCGTCCATCGGCGGGCAACGCTTCACGTACCAGCCCGCGCCGCGCTAGTCACGCGACGTGTGCCGTCCAAGCGCCGCGGGAGACGACGAGCGGCTGCGCCGGCCGTCCCAGACTGGCTCCGGTTTTTCGGTTCAGCCGACTTGACGTTTGGTTGGCGTTTGGTATAACTTTCGCCAAACATCTGGACGGTCGAGAGGGCGATGGCGGCAGCCGCCACAGTTGACCGGCGACCGGTTCAGATGCGAAGGGCCCAGACGGTGGGACTGCCGTCCAGCCCCGGCGGATGAGGTGGCCATGAGGGCGACCCGCGCCGCACTTCAGTCCATACGGCAGGGGCTTTCGCGTTCTGCGTGGCATGCCGAGCTGGTGTTCAGCCGCTCATGCGGTAAGAACGCTCGTCGCGGCGGCCCGTGCGGGCGAGACCGGGAGCCACTGCAAGCAGACCGGCTGACCAAGAAACCCGGTCGGAAAGCGAGTGTCCTGTGGCCAAGCCGTTGATTCCGGCGAAGGCGGAGTCGGCCTCCGCTAAGGTCGAGTCGTCGTCCAGGCGTGAAGGCAGTGGTCCGGCGGGCGGAGCGGGAGGTGGGCCGGGCGTGCCCGGCGGGGTCGCCGTGGGCGGCCGGGCGGCCGGGGTGGGGGGGGTGACCGGGCCGGGCGGTGTGGGTGGAGTGGGCGCTGTCGGGGCAGGTGGGACGACGGCGGCGGTGAAGCGCGACCCGGCGCTGGACTCGGCGCTGTCGCGGGCGGTGCAGCAGATCGAAAAGCAGTTCGGCAAGGGCGCCGTCATGCGGATGGACGGCGAGAAGATGCAGCCGATCGTGGGGATCCCCACCGGGTCGCTGTCGCTGGACATCGCGCTCGGCGGTGTGGGCGTGCCCAAGGGGCGGATCATCGAGATCTTCGGGCCGGAGTCGTCGGGCAAGACGACGCTGGCGCTGCACATCATCGCGTCGGCGCAGAAGAACGGCGGCGTGGCGGCGTTCATTGACGCCGAGCACGCGCTGGACCCGGCGTGGGCCAAGCGGGTGGGCGTGAAGCTGGAGGACCTGCTGGTGTCGCAGCCGGACACCGGCGAGCAGGCGCTGGAAATCTGCGAGATGCTGGTGCGGTCGAACGCGGTGGAAGTGATCGTGGTGGACTCGGTGGCCGCACTGATCCCCCGTGCCGAGATCGAAGGCGAGATGGGGGACTCGCACGTGGGGCTTCAGGCACGGCTGATGTCGCAGGCACTTCGCAAGCTCACCGGCGCGATCTCCAAGTCCAACTGCGTGGTGATTTTCATCAACCAGATCCGCGAGAAGATCGGGGTGATGTTCGGCAACCCCGAGACCACGACCGGCGGGCGAGCGCTGAAGTTCTACGCGTCGATCCGGATCGACGTGCGTCGGACGCAGACGATCAAGGAAGGCGAGACGCCTGTCGGCTCGCGGACGCGGGCGCGGGTGGTGAAAAACAAGATCGCGCCGCCGTTCCGCGACGCCGAGTTCGACATCATGTACGACCGCGGGATCTCCTACGAGGGCGACCTGCTGGACCTCGCGGTGCTCGGCAACATCGTCGAGAAGTCGGGCGCGTGGTTCACCTACAAGACCACGCGGCTGGGACAGGGCCGGGAGAATGCCAAGCAGTTCCTCGCCGAGAACAAGGACCTGGCCGAGGAGATCCGTCAGGCGATTCTCGTCAACAAGGGCATCCTCGAGCGGAAGGCCGCGATGGATCTGCCCGTCAGTGGCGACGAGTGACGTCGTCGGCGGCCCTCACCGGTCAACGTACGCACGTCAGGGCGGGTCGGGACAGGTCACCGGGCGGCGCTCTGGGGCCAGACCGGGGCCGGCTGAGTTATCGGACGCGGTCGTCCCGGCCGTCGCGCGGCGGGCTTTCCGGCGAGCGGTCGCGTTTGTCCTGCGGGGACGGCGAACCGCGTGGGCTCAGGTTCTGCGGTGTGCGGCGGTGTGCTTGAGCGAGGCATGCCCGCCGAGGACGTGCGGGGTTGCAGGATGGCAGCCTGGCTTGCGCTGCCAAAGTGAGAGCCGGGCGGGGCCGATGCCGATGGGGGGCGGTCCGGTCGAGAGGCCGGCCGCTCCCGCCCCGAGATGCTCCCCGCGCGTGCCTTTCAACCCGTCCGGACCGCTGGCGGCCTGCTGCTGGCCGTGGCGGTCGTGTGCGCGGGGGCGGCGGGGGCCTATCGCCTCTCGGGCGTGCTCGACCGGCCACTGCCGACGGACGCGTCCGACTCGGCTCTGGCACGCGTGGACGTTGCCCCCGGGGCGATGGCGCGTGGCGATCGGCTGGGGCGAGTGAAAAGCGTATCGGCGGACGGTTCGACGCTGGCGTCGCTGGCGGAGCTGCCTTCGGGTAGCGCGGTGCCGACGGCCGCGTCGGCGGTGTCCACGCTCGAGCTGACGGGCCTGCAGGCGGCGTTCGAGGAGGTGGCCCGGCGGGTCGCGCCGTCGGTGGTGGCGGTGTCCGTGGCGTCGCGGTCGGCCGGGGAGGACCACACGGTCCGGCCGGACGACCTCACCGGGGCCCGACTCGCTGAGCTGCTGCAGCGGACGACGCGGACGGTGGGCACCGGCTTCATCATCGACGCCGAGGGCCTCATCCTGACCAACGAGCACGTGGTCGCGGAGGCCGATCAGATCTGGTGCACGACCGACGGAGGGCGGGTGCTGCCGGCATTCGTGGTGGGGTCGGACCCACGTTTCGACCTGGCGGTGTTGCGGGTGCCGGCCGTTGTGCCCCTGACGCCGGTGCAGTTTGCGGTGGCGTTGGGCGACGAGGAGGGTGGCGACGTACGGGCCGAGCGGCAGGGCGGAACCCCCCCCCGGCTGGACGGGGCGGAAGCGGCGGTGCGTCGCGGGCAGTGGGTCATCACGCTGGGCAACCCTTACGGACTGGCGGTCGAGGGGAGGCTGGCGATGTCGGTGGGGGTGGTGTCGGCGGTGGGGCGGGCGCTGCCGCGGCTCTCCTCCCGCGAGAACCGGGTCTACCGCGACCTGATTCAGACGACGGCGGAGATCAACCCCGGCAACTCGGGCGGGCCGCTGTTCGATCTCGAGGGCCGCGTGGTGGGGATCAACACGGCCGTGGTGCTGCCGCAGCGGAACTCGCACGGCATCAGCTTTGCCATGCCGGTGACGCGGCAACTGCTGCGTCGGGTGGAGATGTTGAAGCGGGGGCAGGACGTGCCGTCGGTGCACGTGGGCGTGCGGGTGGTCGAGCCGACGCCGGCGCAGCGACGGACGGCCGGGCTGGAGCGTGAGGTCGGCGTGCTGGTCGAGGCGGTCGAGCGGCCGGGCGAGACGGGGCTGCGGACGGGCGATGTCATTGTGCAGGTGGACGGCGTGGAGGTCGCCGGGATGGACGGGTTTGCCGCGGCGGTGGCGGGGCTCAAGCCGGACGTGCCGGTGCAGATGAAGGTCATGCGGGCCGGCCGGCCGGTGGCCGTGCTCCTGACGCCCCAGCGTCGGGTGCTGCCGTCGTCGCCGGTGACCAGTTCGAGCCAGAGGTATCGGTGGCGTGGGATGCTGCTGGGGCCGATCCCCGAGCCGTGGGCCTTTCCAGGCTTGCGTCCGACGCACGGGCTGATGGTGTTGGCGTCGGACCCCGGTGTGCCCGGGGCCTTGCCGGCGGGGACGGTGGTGCAGGCGGTGGGGGGGCGGCCGGTGCGCAGCGTGTCGGACCTGCAGTCGGTGCTGGCGACGACACCGCCGGAGCGATGGCGGCTGACGGTGTTCTCGCCTTCGTCCCAGGCACTGGCCGGCGACGCCCCGTAGCCCGCGGGCATGAGAGACCTGCGACTCTGACCGAGACGCGGCCGGCCGCGGGGGCGTGGGCGATGCCGCCGCGCATCTCCGGTTGAGGGTGACGATGGCACGAGGGAGCCGGTCGCGGGCGGTCGGGCCTGGTGACGGGCGCTGCCGGCCGGCTACGCTCTACCCCCTTGCAGCGCTGCGTCCGGCAAGCCGCCGGCGTGGTTCGGGGGGATGGCGAGAGGAGGAGCCTCTGAACCACGGGCCGATGACGGTGGCGATCCTCGGGGGGGTGGGGTTGTTTCTGCTCGGCATGAGCGTGATGACCGAGGGGCTCAAGGCCGTGGCGGGGCCGGCGCTGCGGCGGGTGCTGGCGCGGGCCGCGGCGACGCCCCTGCGGGGCACGTTCTGGGGCGCGGTGGTCACGCTGATCGTGCAGTCGTCGAGCGCGACGACGATGACGACGATCGGGCTGGTGTCGGCCGGATTGCTCACGTTTCCGCAAGGGCTGTCGCTCGTGTTCGGGGCGAACATCGGCACGACGGGCACGGGGTGGCTGGTGGCGTTGCTGGGGGTGCGCGTGTCGCTGACGGCCGCCGCCCTGCCGATGGTGTTCGTCGGGGCGATGCTGCGGCTGCTGGCGACCGG
The DNA here is from genome assembly GCA_046299715.1 of Tepidisphaerales bacterium. Classification (GTDB taxonomy): domain Bacteria; phylum Planctomycetota; class Phycisphaerae; order Tepidisphaerales; family Tepidisphaeraceae; genus JBBRUM01. The sequence goes on from JBKBHU010000024.1 coordinate 32,839, forward strand.
GCGGACGGCCGCGGGCGGCAGTGCGCTGGCCGGCTTGGGGCTGCTGCTGGCAGGGCTGACGACGCTGCAGCAGGGGATGGCCGGGCTGAGCGAGCTGGTGAACCCGGCCGACCTCCCCGCGGTGCTCGGTACGCCGGGCGTGGGCTGGAGCGCCGGCGTGGTGGGGTTATTCGTGCTGGTGCTCGCGGGGGTGGTGTCCACGACGGTGATGCAGTCGTCGAGCGCGGCGATCGCGGTGACCCTTTCGGCGCTGTATGCCGGGGCGATCCACCCCGAGCAGGCGGTGGCGCTGGTGATCGGCCAGAATGTGGGCACGGCGGTGAGCTCGGCCATGGCGGCCATCGGCACGACCACGCCCGCCAAACGTACCGCGGTCGCCTACATCCTGTTCAAGGTGGTGACGGCCGCGGTGACGATCGTGCTGTTCCCGGCGATCGCGCCTCTGGTGCGCTGGGCGTCTGCGCACGTCGATGCCACGACGCTGCTGGCCACGTTTCACACCGGCTACAACGTGCTGGGGGTGGCGCTGCTTCTGCCGCAGGTGAGCCGGTTCGCCGGCTTCGTGGAGCGGCTGGTTCCACAGAAGGGGCCGGTGCTCACGCGCTATCTGGACGACTCGGTGCTGACGGTGCCGGCGGTGGCGGTGGAGGCATCCCGTCGCACGCTGGGCGCGGTGATGGAAACGTTGTGCCGGGACGTCCGCGAGACGCTTTCGTCGTCGTCACCGTCGGACGGCGTGCGACTGACGTGCGATGGGGGGGTGACGTCCGGTGCCCGCGAAGCGCTGGACCGGGTGCGGCTGTTCATGTCCCGACTCACCGAACCGCCCGTCTCGAGGGACGAGCAGGCCCGACTCACGAACACGCTCCATGCGCTGGACCACGCCGTGCGACTCGTGGAGACGCTGGAGGAAGCCAACGGCAACGGCGGGGCGTTCGTGCCGAAGCGGGAGGACGAGGCGGAAGCGGTTCGACGGGCGGTGGCGGCGCTGGAGGAGGCGCAGCGGTTCGGCGCGGACATCGCCAGCGAGACCCGCGTGGAGGATGCGGCGGCGGCCGACCGCATCGCGGCGGTCTCTGAAGTCGTCGCGGAGCTCCGTCGGCGGCACCGGGTGGCCGTGCTCGAAGAAGCGGGCCGGCTGGGCGTCGGCCCCGAGCAGGCGATGGAGCGGGTGGAGTTCGTCCGGCGGCTGGACCGGGTGGTCTACCACGTCGCACGCATGGCGGTGCACCTCCGGCCGACCGCGTGAGTCGCGGGGCGTCTGGTCAGGGGTAGAGCAGGGCACCGCGGCGGTGCTTCTCGAACGCGGCGAGGTCGTCCTGCCAGAGCAGCGGGAACGATGCGGTGGTCGTGGCCGCGCGTACGGCCTCCAGCACGCGGCGGTTGTGCAGCAGCCGCAGGACACGGTCGAACTCGAACGTCTCGCCGTGCAGGTTGCGCAGGTGCCAGGCGATGACCAGGCCGGTACGGACGGGCTCGAGGCGGTCGCGGTCGGTGAGCACGATGTAGACGCCGAAGCACTTTTCGCCGCGGAACTTCGACGACGCGGGCGTGAACTCGACCGGATAAAAACGGACGCCGGGAAGCTGTTCGGCGTTGAGCGCGGCGGCGAGCTCGCGGTGCCTCACCCACGGCGCCCCGAAGGTGGAGAACGGCTCGTCCGTGCCGCGGCCGACGGACACGTTGGCCGCCTCGAGCAGGCACACGGCCGGGTACAGCGCGGTCTGGTTGAGGTTGCGAAGGTTGGGCGACGGGTTCACCCACACCAGCCCCGTCCGGTCGAACCACATGTCGCGACGCCACCCCTCCATGCGGACGACCGTCAGCCGCTCGCGGGGCAGCCGGCGGTGCGGGTTCCAGTCGGTGGTGTACAGCACGGCCAGTTCGCCGAGGGTCATGCCGTGGGCGACGGGCATCGGCCCGTAGGCGGTGAAGCCGAAAAACTCGGCATCCGCCAGCGGGCCGTCGGGGCGAAGACCGGTGATGGGGTTGGGGCGGTCGAGCACGACGAAGTCGATGCCCGCTTCGGCGGCCGCCTCCATCGCCAACCCCAGCGTCGCCGAGTAGGTGTAGAACCTCGCCCCGGCGTCCTGGATGTCGAAGACGAGGGCGTCGAGACCCTCGAGCATGTCCTGCGTGGGCTTGCGGTGCTCACCGTAGAGCGAGAAGACGGGAAGGCCGGTGTCGGGGTCGGTGCCGTGGCCGATCTTTTCGTCGAGGTTGCCGAAAAGTCCGTGCTCGGGTGAGAACAGCCTCACCAGCCGCACCCCGGGAGCCTTGTGCAGCAGGTCCACCGTGCGCTGGCCGCGAAGGTTGCGGCCGGAGTGGTTGGTGATCAGGCCGATGCGTTTGCCCGTCAGCACGGCGTAGCCGTCACGCTCCAGCACGTCGATGCCGGTGAGTACGGGCTGGGCGGATGCTGCAGGGGCGAGCACGAGGACAGAAAGAAAAGGCCAGTGGAGAATCCGTCGGTGGGGTCGCACGGTCCGAGTATACCGGGCAACCGCACCGCGTCAGGTCTCGCCGCCGAGCAGCTCGGGCAGGGCGAGAAGGGCCCCCCAGTGGTAGAAGCGGTCGCTCCAGCGGTAGCCGGCGTTGTCGCCCGTGCGGGCATCGATGTTTTCGCAGATGTGGCGGTGCCGGCGCCAGTGGTGCAGAGCGAGGTCGGCCGAGCGACGTGCGAGGCGGGATGCGGCGTCGCGAAGCTCGGGGTGCGTCCGGGACGACTCGTGCAGGCCGCGCCACGTGAGGTAATTCAGCGGCGGCCAGATGCGTCCGCGCCAGTAGTGCTGCTCGGCGAACGCCGGGTCATCCCGCGGCACCGACGGCAGCGTCAGCTCGCCGCCGAAACGGTCGGGGTGCTCGATGTGCCCCTCGACCATCTGCCGGGCCTGCCCGGCCGTCACAACGCCCGTCAGCAGCGGGTAGAAACAGGTGGGCGCGTGCCGCGCGTGGAAGGTGTCCCGGCCGACGGGCCGGTTGCTGAAAAGTCCGCGTTCTGCGTCCCACAGTGTGGCGAGCCCACGCCGATAGGCGGTCGCCCGCTCCAGCAGCTCCTGGCGTTCGGCGCAGCGGCCGATCACGCCGGCCATCTCGGCGAGGTCGGTGCAGTCGCGGACATAGAGGCTGGTGAGCCCGACATCGTGCAGACCAAGGCAGTGCGTGGCCGGGTCGTACGGGACGTCGTCGTACATCGGCGAGTTGTCCAACCCGGACTCGAGGGCGCCGCCGAAGCGGCCGCCGACGCCCTTTTCCGGCGTCTCCCACTCGTTGCCCACCACGGGGGTGTACGGGTTCGAGCCGTAGGCCAGAAGGTGGACGTGCGGGTCGGGGTTGCGGTGGGCGTGCCACCAGCGGTTCCACGTCAGTAGACGGTCGAACACGGCGTCGATCACCGACGGGTCGCTGGTCGCCCGATAGACGTCTCGCAGGGCCATGCTGCCCACCGGCGGCTGTGAACGGTCGCGGGTGACGAAGCCGTGTGCGTTGGACGTGTTCGGTACGAAACCCAGCTCGGGGACCTCGGCCAGCCCCTCGAACAGGTTGGCCATGGCCAGCCGGTGGTCCACCAGCGTGGCGAGGATGGCGGCGAAGAAGGTGTCCCAGCAGAACAGCACCCAGCCGCCCTGCTGGCTGGACCAGAGGCGGCTGACCGGTGTGATGGCCCGGTCGCGAGCGGGGTCGTAGACGGTGTTCCACGTGATGGCGGCGGCGACGAGCGACCGCAGCTCGTCGGCCCGCGAGGCGGGTGCGGGCGGACGCCGCGACGCAAGGAGCTCCACCGCTTCTGCCACACGCCGCGGCTTGCCCGCCCACACGGCCACCGGGCCGCGCAGCGGCACCGCCAGCACCGGTCCGCCCGAGAGGTGCGGCTCGGGCACGGGCGCCGGGTCCGTGCCCACGTCCACGGGCGGACCGTCGGCCGGCCGCAGCAGGATGCGTTGTCGCGACACCCCCACCAGCCCCTCGCGGCCGAAGGCCAGGCCCCCCCTCACCGTGAGCACAGGGGGCCTCAGGTGACGGGAGTCGAGCGATACGGGCGAGACCAGTGCGAAAAAGCCGTCGTCGTCGATGCTGGTCTCGACCTCGACGGTGATGCCGTGCCAGCGGAGTTGCAGGCGGGTGTAGCGGGCGTCCCAGGGCCGCGTCTCCAGACGCACCTCCTCCACGTCGTCGCCCCATCGGCCGACGAGCGCCTCGTGCAGCTCGCCCGGCGAGGCGTACTCCTTCAACCCCAGACGCACGCACGCGCCGTCCGGCAGCCGCACGTGGGACAGCACCGACCGTGGGTCCCACGTGTTCCAGCCGCGGCACAGCTCGCGCTGCAGGGTCCGGATGGTGTCGCTGCTGCTGGTCATGCCCGGCGTCGGTTGCGGAGGCTCAGGACGACGGCCGCGTGTCCCTGAAGCCGCGGCAGGACGAACCGCGTCACGCCCCCGCGGCTGATGAAGCGTAACCGCTTGCCGCCACACGTGACGCTCGCCGGCGGTTCCGGCAGACGCACCTTGACCTCCACGTCGGTGAAGACCGGGAAATCCTCGAGCACCTGCACTCTGCCACGCGGAAGGGGTGTGGCATACAGCAGGTGCAGGACGTAGCGGCGCTGCGCCGGCTGGTGCATCAGGCTCACCCGCGCGCCGCTGGGCAGCGCGACCTGCACCATGGGCGTCGGATACACCCGTCGGAGAAGGTTGGCAAAAAGCTGCCGGTGCACGCGTGCCGCGACGTCGTGGTAGCACGCGCCCAGCGGCGTGGGCACGAAGGCGATGTTGCGATGAAGGAACGCGCCGCCGTGCCCCGCCGGCTCGGGGCGATAGGGCGTGTTCTGGTGAGAGCAGTAGTGGCCGTAGGTGCGGTCGAAGTAGGGCTCGAAGACCGAGGCGAGCGTCCTGGCTTTTGTGGCCACGTAGCGCCCCATCGCCACGTAGTTGAGAAACGGCGAGGCGGGCAGGTCGGCCCGGACGGACGGGGCGGCGAGCGTGTAGTCGATCTGATATCGGGCCGGGCCGAGGTAGTTCACGCCCGCATCGACCATCACGCGGTCGGTTCCGGGCCCCAGCAGCGATTCGCCCAGCGCCAGCACGGCCCCGCCCCGTTTGAGGAACGCGCTCAGCCACGCCGCCGCACTCTCGTCAAGGAATCGCGGGCCGGGCAGGACCAGCGCCGTCACGCCCGAGAGGTCGTCGCCCGGGGAAACCACGCGGAAGTCGTGTTGCAGCTCCAGCAGCATGTTGGCCACGCCCTGGAGCTGGCGGACGGTGCGCCCGTGCGCCCCGGCCACCTGGTCGCCTTCGACGTGCACGATGGCGAGGTCTGCCGCCGGGGTGGCGTCGTCCAGCAGCGGCTCGAGCTGTCGGACCGCCTTGTACGCGTGGCCGATGTTCGCGTAGGTGGCTTCGTCCATCAGGCCCGAGGGGTGAAGCTGGTCGCCGAACGAGCAGGCCGCGCCGAAGGCCGACATGGCCAGCGCCTCCTGCCGGATCGCATCGCGGTGCTTGAAACCGCCGAACTCGCCCCACGAGGTGTGAAACTTGCCGCTCATCGCCAGCAGCGGCTTGCCGAAGCGGTGGAAGTACCGCGCCCGCGGGGGAAACTTGTCGTAGCCGCCCCATGCGGTGGGCAGGTCCTCCAGCTCGAAGTGCGTCTGGTTTTCAAAGTGGGCGTGGGCCGTCTCCAGCCCGGCCAGACCGTTGAAGAACACCGTGGCGTCGGGATAGCGGGCGAGAATGACCTCGCGAAGACGCCTGGCCGCGGCGTGCCACGTACGGACCTTGAACGTCTCCAGGTCGGCGGGGGCATCGGGCGAGAGGCCCATCTCTCGCATCGCCGCAAGCCGGTGCGGGGCCAGCGACACCGGGCCGTGGCAGATGTCGAAGAAGAAACCGTCCACGGGGTATCGCTGGCAGATCTCCTCCACCTGTCGGCACATGAGCTCGAGGTAATCGCCCGTCGGGTCGAGGTAGAGCCACGAGCACTCCGGCCGCGGCATATCCGGCTTGGCGTTGACGTCGAAACGCTCGCCGAGCGGATGGCCGGAGAGGTCTTTCACGACCCACTCGGGGTGGTCGGCGGCGTCGTTGGCGCTCCAGCCGATGGTGTAGTAGATGGGCGCCCGGACACGCAGCTCATGGGCCGCTTCGATCATCTCGCCGAGCAGGTCGCGTTGCAGGTTCGCGTGCGCCCGGCCGACCTGCGTGGGGTAGTAGCTCCACGAGTGGTGGCACTTGGCGAAGACAGTGATGGAGTTCACGTTGCCGAGCCTGAGCGCCTTCTGGAACTGCCGCTTGCTGAAGCGTGCCCCGACGGCCTCGATGTGCTCGGACGTGTGGAAGTCCAGATGAACCTGTCGCCGGGGGAATCGAAAGGGAAGCATGCCGCCGCAGATGGTCGGCGGTGACCCGGCCGTCGTGCAAGGGGTCCGAGGGCCGTGGGCAACCGCTCCATCGGGCGACGAAGGAATCGCCCGGGAGAACCCGTCGGCAAAGATCAGAGACAGGCCACGGCCCGTGGGCTTCAGGGCCGTAATCGCCGGGAGCTGGGGATCTAGGATTCGAACCTAGACAAACAGATCCAGAGTCTGCTGTGCTACCGTTACACCAATCCCCAGTGTTGAGCCCTTAGGCTCAAGCCACCCAACGCCGGCGAGCCAGTGCCGCAACGGACCTGCGACCGGACGACACCCACCGCCGCACGGGCGATTGCAAGGTGGAGAAGGTTATCTGGCCGGGTCGATCGAATCAAACCGCCGGGGAACGCCGGTGTTGGTGTCGTGCTTCGCCCGGAAAATGAGCTTGTGACGGTCCAACGCGTCGGTTTAGCTTCTCCGACATGGTCGGCGGACGGCGGACGGGGCAGTGTGGGCGTGTGGGGTGGGGTGGGCGGGCGGTGGCCTTGTACGCGGGGGTGATGGTGCTCGCGGCGGCGGGCCTGAAGGCCGAGCCGCCCTCCAGCGACGGTGCAGAGCCCGTGCCGGCGACGCAGCCCGTGCCGGCGACGCAGCCCGCGCCGCGCGCGGCCGCCCATCCCGGCGCACCTGACCCGCCCGGCGCCGGCCGTGATGTCGAGCGGGCGGAGGCGCGTGCCCCGGCGGCGGGGCGGGAGCTGCGGCCGGGCGCTCGGCCGGTGCCGGCGGACGCGGCGGCGGCCGAAGCCCGGCGTTTCCTTCGCCAGCGCTGGTCGCGCGACTACGCCGATGTGACCGTTGCAGGGAAGCGGCGTCTTGCCGGATTGCTGCTGCGTGAGGCGGGGGAGACCGGCGGCGATGCACTGCTATGGGCGGCGTTGACCGAGTCGCGAGATCTTGCTGTATCGGCGGGGGACGCCGAGATTGCATTGGCGGCGGCGGGTGAGCTGGGCCGGCGATTCGACGTCGATGCCGACACGCAGCGGACGACGGTGCTGCACCTGCTGGCCAACCAGCGGCTGTTGGCGGGACAGGCCGCGTACGCCGCCCGCTCGGCACGTTCGCTGGCGGAGGCCATGTTGTCGCGGGACGAGTTCGATACGGCCGCGCGGCTCGCCGGCTGCAGCGAACGGCTGGCGGGGCAGTCGGGGGACGGCTCGCTGGCGATGGAGACCGCCCAGTGGGCGGACTTCTGCCGGGACGTGGTGCGTCGGGCGGGAGGGTTTCGGGCGGCTCTGGAGCGGCTGCGCGACCACCCGGACGATGCCTCGGCCAACCAGACGGCGGGCGAGTTTTTGACGCTGGTCAAGCGGGAGTGGGCGCGGGGGCTGCTGATGCTCTCGCGCGGGAGTCACCCGCGGTTGAAGTCGGCCGCGTCGGCCGAGCTGGGCGGGGCAGTGGGCGAGGAGCTGTTGTTGGCGGCGGACGACTGGCGGGCGTGGGGGATGAAGCAGCAGGGGCCGGCGCGGGTCGCGGCGTTGGAACATGCCTACGGGCTGTACCGGCGGGCGGCGGCGGACCTGACGGGCGAGGCGCTGGCGCGTTGCCGTGCGTCGGCGGGCGAAGCGGTGCTGGCGGTCGGCCCGGGTGAGCTGGCCGACCAACGGAGCGCCCGGGTGCGTCTGGGCGAGGCGAGATGGGGGTGGTGGGCTTCGTTGCGGGTCGGGACGCTGAGCTGGCGGGAGGATTCGGGCGAGCTGGTGCACGGGCAAGCCGTGCTGGCGTGGAGCCCGCCGGGCGAGGTCGGCGATGAGGTCGGCGAGCCACCGGAAGGCGATGGCGGCCGTGGGGAGGTGATGGCGGTCAAGGGTCAGCGTTTGACCTATCTGCTGAAAGTGCTGTGCCAGGACGAACGGGGCGAGACGACGGTGCTCAGCGAGCAGGGGCGGGTGACGTGGCGTTCCGCCGACAAACCCCTGCGCCTGCCGGGGCCGAAGAACGCGGCCATCAAGCGGGCCAACGGGGGGCGGGTCGTGCCCCATGCGGCATGGGTCGAGTTGCGCCTGGACGGCGTGGTCGTCGCAGAGAGGTATTGGCGGCTGCCGAACAGGAAGGCGTGGTGGCTGGGGACCTAGGGCCTTGGAGCAGACGCTGCGCAGGAATCCGGGGCCGTCGCCCGCTGCGGGGGGGGGCGGTCACTGCTTGAGCGACTGGAGCAGCGCGGCGGTGTTGGTGGTGCGTGCCGTGCGGGCGACCTCCGGCTCATAGCGGCCGTAAAGCGAGCGCGCCTGGTCGAGCTGCTGCTGGTAGATGGCCCGGAGGTCCACGGCGGCCAGCGTGCGTCCGCCGGCGTAGTACTGCTTGGCGACCATGCCGATTGCGTAGGTGGTGGCGAAGGTGAGGGCGGGGCCGGTGGACCAGTTGACGGCGGTGCGGCCCAGGCCGCCGAGCATGCGGCCGGCCAGCGAGCCGAGGAGCTTCCGCGCCTGCCGCTCGAGCATCTGGCCGGTCAGCCCGATGCCGATGGTGGCGACGAACTCCTTGATGCTCGCGGCCGAGAGTCGATAGCCGAAGGTCGAGCCGATGCTGTGCACCATCTTCGTCTGCAGCGGGATGATGGCCAGCGTCGAGAGGTTCTCCGGGAGAAGCTCGACGGCGGCGGTCAGGATGGCGTACCGCAGGACCAGCGCATCGCACTGGGCGAGGCGGGGGTCCGGGAGCGGGGGCGAGGGGGCCACGGCCGGGGCTGCCGCCGCCCGGGGGGTCAGGTGGTCCGGCGCGGCCGGAGGCAGGGGTCCCGACGGAGGCAGAGGTCCCGACGGGGGCAGGGTCACCGGTGGGGGAAGGGGTACCGGCGTGGCCGTCGGTTCGTGGTGGAGCTGGTCGGCCAGGGCGATCTGCTGGCGGGCGTGGGCGACGGGCTGATGCAGCTCTCGGGCCAGCTCGTCGAGGAAGCTGCGTTCGGCGGCGGTGGCGACCCCGTCGGCCTCGCAAACGCTCAGGGCATATTCCCACGCGAGGCTCCGCAGGGCGGGGGTCTGGAGCTTGGCGGCCTGCTCGGCCGGTGTCGTCTCCTTCATGAGGACGGCGCGGAGGCTGTCGGCCAGGCGGGCGTTGCCCAGCGACTGGACGACCTCCTTGACCCGCTCACGTTCGACGTCGGACTTGCCGCCGTCGGCGAAGGCGGCGAACACGGTCAAGGTGGCGATGGCGGCGGCCTGCTCGTCGGTGAGGGGGGGCGTGCTCATGGGCGTCGGCCTCGTGAAAGTCGACCGGGGGGGTGCGGGCAAGCGGCTTGTGCTCTAGCGTAGTCGGCCGGGAGCGGGTGTCCCGCAGCCCGGCCCGGCGGGAGCGTGGGCCGTCCCGGCCGCGGGCTGCGACAAGATGACCCGCGGGGGGTTATGGCGTGCGGTCCGCGGGCGTGCAAAGCTTTTCTTAGACGAGAAAGACGAGGGAGGTGACCCATGCGGTTTGAACGCGTCCTGGTGGCGGTGGACGAATCCGTGGTGGGGACGGACGTGATCCCGGTGGCCGAGGCCCTCGTGAAGTGCACGGGGTCGAAGCTGGCGATGGTGTGCGTGGCGGACCTGCGGGGCGTGGGCGTGACGGAGACGGCGCCGCCGCTGGAGGTGACAACGGCACGGCTCAAGGAAGATGCCCAGCGCGTTCTGGACGAGGCGGCCAAGCAGCTCGAGCAGGTCAAGGACCCGCTGAAGATGGTGCGTGCGGGTATCCCCGACCGGGAGATCGTCGCGGCCGCGAAGGACTGGCACGCCGATGTGCTCGTGATCGGCACGCACGCGCGGACGGGCCTGGCCCACTGGTTCCAAGGCAGCGTGGCCGAGTCGGTGGTGCACCACGCGCCGTGCCCGGTGCTCGTGGTGCGGCTGGGCAAGGTGTAAATCGCGGCCGCGGGCGTCGGCGGTCCAGCTTGCGTGGTGGCGGCCGGGCGGGCCGGCTGGGTGGCGGCCGGGCGGGTCGCGCCGCCGCGGGCGGGTGCCCCGGGAGTGTGCGCGTGTTGCACCGGCTGGCCGGGAAACGGATAAACTTCCGATGTAGGAACCTGGGGGGGGCCGTCGTTCGAGCCAGCAAGTCGGGAGCGTGAGGCGTGGAGTTTGTGGTCAGGGTGCCGGCGTGGACACCGGCCAACAGTGCGGTGTTCGTGACGGGGAGCCGGCGGGAGCTGGGTCTGTGGCGTCCGGACGCGGTGCGTCTGCGTCGCCACCGAGACGGCACGTGGCGCGGCCGGGTACGGCTGGAGGACACGACGCCGTTTCAGTTCAAGGTCACGCTGGGCCGTTGGGACCGTGTGGAGAAGGACGCGCAGGGACGGGACATTCCCAACCGGGAGTGGTCCACCGCCCGCGGTGAGACGCTGCAGGTGGAAGTGAAGGGGTGGGGCGAGCCGTACGTCGCGCCGCACACCGTCGTCGGCGAGCTGCACGCCCACGAGCGGTTCTATTCGAGACATCTGCGGAACACACGGACGGTGTGGGTGTGGGTTCCGCCGGACTACGCGGTCTCGGAGGAGGTGCGTTATCCGGTGCTGTACATGCACGACGGGCAGAACCTCTTCGACGCGGCCCGCGCGGCGTTCGGCGTGGAGTGGGGCGTGGACGAAGCCTGCTGGGAGGGCATTCGCGCGGGGACGATTCGGCCGTGCATCGTGGTGGGGATGGAAAACACGCCCGACCGCTTCGGGGAGTACACGCCGACCGCGGCAGGGGGGGTCGGCGGGCGTGCCCCGGAGTACGGCAGGATGATCGTGGAGGAGGTCAAAGAGCTGGTCGATTCGACCTACCGCACGCTGCCGGACGTCTCGAACACGTTCGTGGCGGGCAGCTCCCTGGGCGGGCTGGTGTCGCTGTTTCTGCTGAGGGAATACCCGGACGTGTTCGGCGGGTGCGGGGCGGTGTCGCCGAGTCTGTGGTGGGACGGGGAGTCGTTCCTGAAAGAGGCGGAGCGGGCTGCGCGGTGGGCGAAGGGCAAGCGGGTGTGGCTGGACATGGGGACGGCCGAGAGCGGCTGGGGGAGCGAAGGGGCGCACGTGGTGCGGACGTTGCGGATGAAGTCGGCGCTGGTCCGGGCGGGGCTGAAGGAAGGGGAGGACCTGATCTGTCGGATCGTCGAAGGGGCCGACCACTCGGAAGCCGCATGGTCGAGGCGTGTGGGGGACATGATCCGCCACCTCATCGGCCCGCCCCGGCCGACGCAGTGCGGTACGATGGAAGGCGCGGCGAACGCCGTCGCCCCGGACCGCTCGTCCCACGGACGGGGGTGAGTCTCGCGGGCGGGGGTGAGTCTCGCGGGCGGGGGTGAGTCTTGTGGGGGCGGGAGTGGGTGTCGCGCGGGGGGCGTCGGGCGGCGGGGTGTGGGCGTACGGCCGGATTTGAAAGCCGTGGGCGGATGCTGAGAATCAGCCCTACGCATGGTGCCTTCGCTGCTGATTCAGAACGGGACGGTGCTCGACCCTTCGCGTGGCCTTGAAGCCCGTGCGGACGTGCTGATCCGCGACGGGAAGGTGGCGTCGGTGGGGCAGCGTCGGGCGAGTGCCGACCGCGTGATCGACGCCAGCGGCTGTTACGTCACGCCGGGGCTGATCGACATTCACGTTCACTTTCGGGAACCGGGCGACGAGGAGGAGGAGACGATCGCGTCGGGCGCGATGGCGGCGGTGGCGGGCGGGTTCACCACGGTGTGCTGCATGCCCAACACCCGCCCGGCCCTGGACAACGAGGCGCAGATCGAGTTTGTGCTGCGGGAGTCCGAGCGGGTGGGGCTGGCGCGGGTGCTGCCGGTGGGGGCGATCACCAAGGGCCGTGAGGGTCGCGAGCTGGCGGAGATCGGCTCGATGCTCGAGCGGGGGGCGGTGGCGCTGAGCGACGACGGCAGCGGCGTGGCCGATGCGTCGGTCATGCGCAAGGCCCTGCAGTACGCGAAGATGTTCGACGCGCTGATCATGCAGCACTGCGAGGAGCCGACGCTGGCCGGGGGCTCCATGCATGCGGGCGTGGTGAGCGTGGAACTGGGGTTGGGGGGCATCCCGGCCGAGGCCGAGCAGCTCATGATCGCCCGCGATGTGCTGCTGAACCGAACCATCGGTTGCCGCTATCACGTGCAGCACATTTCGACGGCGTGGTCTGTGGAGCTGGTGCGTCGGGCCAAGCGCGACGGGCAGCCCGTGACGGCCGAGGTGGCGCCGCACCATCTGCTGCTGACCGACGAGGCGTGCCGCGGCTACGACACGAACTACAAGATGAACCCGCCACTGCGGACGAAGGCGGACGTGGAGGCGTGCATCCAGGGGGTGCTCGACGGGACCATCGACGCGCTGGCCACCGACCACGCCCCGCACCGCGCCGAAGAAAAGGAACTGGAGTTCCCCTCGGCCCCCTTCGGCATCATCGGGCTGGAATGTGCCTTGCCGCTCTATGCCCGGGCGCTGGTGGAGCCGGGCTACCTGAGCTGGCTGCGGCTGGTGGAGCTGATGACCTGGTCGCCGGCGAAAATCCTCCGCCGGCACGAGACGGGCATGGGCACGCTCCGCGAAGGCGCCCCGGCGGACGTCACCGTCATCGACCCCCGCCGGACCTGGCGGATCGACCCGTCACGCTTCCACAGCCGCAGCCGCAACTGCCCCTTCGCCGGGTGGGACGTGCGCGGCAGGGTCGTGGCGACCATCGTCGCCGGCGACGTCAAGTGGATGGAGCGGCAGGGCTGAGCCTCGACGCTGGCGGGCGACCCCCGACGCCGTGCACGGCCTTGACCGCAGGCCGGGCCGGTCGGGGACGACGGCATAAACTCGGGCCATGGCAGAGCAGCAGACGTCTTCGGCGGAAGAGGCGGGCGACAGCGGTACGGAGCGGTCGCCGTTGACGGGCGCCGTGCTGGGGTTCGTCGGGCTGGTCATTCTGCTGTTCGGGCTGCCGATGGCCGTGGCGCTGCCGGCCGGGCTCATCTGGGGCAAGCGGCACGACCCGGTGACGGTGCTGTCGCTGATCGGGGTGACGGCGCTGGGGCTGGTGCTGGTGTACGCGGCGGTGCTCCTGATGCGGGCGGCGGTGCGGTCGGCGCTCGGCCGCGGCGAACCGACCGACCTGGGTCGAAGCGGGCGGTGAACGGCCTGCGTCAACGCAGCAGAGCCGGGGAACCGACGTGGCGTCGTCCGGTGGCCGCTAGCATGTCGGCCTGATGCTCGGTTCGCACCTTTCGGTCGCTGGCGGGCTGCACCACGCGGTGAACGAAGCCGCGTCGCTGGGCTTCGAGACGGTCCAGATTTTCACCCACGCCCCGGCACGGTGGGCGGTCGAGCCTGCGCCGTCCGGTGGCGGCTGGCGGGGGATGGAGATCGAAGCCGCCGCGGCCGAGGCGTGGCGGGCGGCCGTCGCGAAGCACGGGTTTCGCGTCACCGTCGTACATGACTCGTACCTCATCAACCTGGCGTCCACCGACGACGCCCTGTGGGAAAAGTCGGTCGCCGCGTTCACGGCAGAGCTGTCCCGTTGCCATCAGCTGGGGGTGACGTACCTGGTGAGCCATCCGGGCGCGCATCAGGGCGCGGGCGAGTCGGTCGGGCTGCGACGCGTCATCGACGCGCTGGACGAAGTGCACCGCCGTCTGCCCGAGGTTTCCACGCTGACCTGCCTGGAGGTTACCGCCGGGCAGGGGTCGTCGCTGGGCTACACGCTGGAACACCTCGCCGCCATCCTCGACGGCGTGAAGCAGGGCCAGCGGCTCGGCGTGTGCCTGGATACCGCCCACCTGTTCGCGGCAGGCTACGACTTCCGTGGCCGCCGGTATGTGCCGTTCCGTCGGCGCGTCCAAGCCACGCTCGGGCTGGACCGCGTCAAGGTGTGGCACGTGAACGACTCGGCCAAACCGCTGGGCTCCCGGGTGGACCGGCACGCCCACATCGGCCACGGGTGTATCGGAGTCGAAGGGTTCCGTGCCCTGATGCGGGACGAACAGTGGACCGAGGTCCCGAAGATCCTCGAAACCCCCAAAGCAAAGCACCCGTCGGGCCGGCCGTGGGACGAAGTCAACCGCGAGCTGCTTCTGGAGCTGGCCGGCAACGGTTCAACCCGTTCAGGCCGCCGGCGGTAAGGGGACGTCCCGAACCGCGTGCCCCCCGGGGCCGCCGCCGGTGCGCTGGGCGAGCATCATCACGCACAGCCCGACGCTCAGAGCCGGTCCACCCGCTCGAGCAGTTCACACGCCGGCCACTCGAGCGTGACGTAGCTGGGCAGGCCCATCTCCCGCCAGACGCGGTAGCCGTCCAGCTGGCAGTAGTTTGCCAGCCACAGGGCGAGCACGGTGCCGTGCGAGACGATCAGCAGGTTGCCTTGGGGATGCTGCTCGAGGAGCTGGTCGACCGCCGACTCGAAGCGGCGGAGGGCTTGACGTGCGGTTTCGCGGCCCAGAACCAGCTGTGTGGGTTTGCGGAAAAACAGCTCGATGGACGAGACGAACTCGGCCGTCTTCATCAGCGGGACGTTGGAGCGGTCGTGCTCTTGCAGCCCGGTGACGGTCTTCGGGGTGAGCCCGAAGCACTCGGCAAGGATGGCGGCGGTCTCGGCGGCCTTGGGTTCGGCGGACGTGAACACCGCGTGGTAGGTCAGGCCCGAGTGCTGAAGCCGCTCGGCCAGTCGTCGCGCATCGGCCCGGCCTTCGTCGCTCAGTGACCACTGGTGAGAATCGAGCCGCTCTTCCTTGTGGGGGCGAGCGTGCTTCACGAAGGTGAGCCGCCGGGACATGGTGTAAAGATAGGTACCGCGGCGGGGCAGGACGGCCGGCGTGCCGAAGGGCGCGGGTCGGCGGACGGCGCGGGCGACCGGCCCCGGCGGAGCGGAGCCGGGTGTTCCTTGACGTCGATGGGCGCAAGGTTTAGCTTCCGTGCACGTTTGCGGCGGGCGGTGGGTCCGGGCGTGGACGGCGGGTGGGGAGTAGGAGGCCGGGGGTGGGCGGCGTGCGGTGGAGCTGAGGGCACGAAGCGAGACACGGCCTGCGGAGAAGAAACAGACATGAATCGCCTTGGCTGGCTGACGGTGTGGGTGGTGTCGATTGGATGGCTCGTCCCGGTGCCACCGGCGCTGGCCCAGCCGGGGGGCGGGGCGGCCGGGGGGAGTGGCCCGGGAGGCGGAGCCGCGGCCACCGCCGCAGCGGTGCCGGCGGCACCCCCTCCCATCCCGGCCGACGCACGGACGACGCCGGCCCCTGAAGCGTTCCGCCCACAAATCCAGGCGTTCATTCAAGGGCACCTTGCCCGTCTGTCCGCGGAAGACCCGACCGTCACGGCGCAGTCGCGTGCGGCGCTGTTCGGGGAGGTGATGGGGTCGAACACGACCAGCAGCTACAAGGACCTGTACGGGGCGACGTTCGCCCAGCTCGCGGTGCCGCTGCTGGGGACGGCCGAGCCGCGGGTGCGGCTTCAGGTGGGGGTGGTGGCGGCGCGTCTGGCGGCGTCGAGCGACAACACCCAGATGACGGCGGTGGCCGAGAAGCTGCTGGCGGATGCGAACACCGCGGTGGTGCTGTGGGGGCTGAAGACGGCCCGCGGGGTGCTGGCGTTCCAGACGTCGCTGCCGGCGGGGCTGTCGGGGTCGCGGCTGCCGCAGCTGGTGGCGGAGGCCGTGGTTCGGCATGCGAAAAACGGGGACATCACGCGGGAGGGATACGACGCCCTGCAGCTCGACGTCACCCGCCTGCCGACCATGCGGGGGGCCGTCATCCAGCAGCTGGCCCCCCATGTGGCGGCCGTTCTCAAGGCGCGCGCGGCGTTGTATGTGACGGTTTTCCCGGAGTTTGCGGATGCCGACCGGGACGCCGCCACCTTCTTCTCGAACTTCGCGTTTGCCGCTCTGCCGGCGGCCCAGAAGGTGTCGGTCATGCAGGTGATGACCGACATCGTGATGCTCTCGGCCCTGCGCGGCCTTGAGGCGTCGGGCGCCGAGCAGCGGGCGATGCTGGAGCATGCGGTAAACGTCGGCCGGAACCTGTTCGTGATCGCGCAGACGCTCAACAGCCGGCCGACGCCGCAGACCCGCGCGTTCGAAGAAGCGACGCAGTTCTTCCGCACCGCCGGGCCGATCCCGCCGCCGCCGGCGGACGTGGTGGCCGCGGCCCGCCGGGCCTTCGAAGCCCTTCGCGCGATCCCGGAGTACCAGTCGCTGACGGAGCCGAAGCTGGCGAGCGCTTCGCCGTGACGGTGGCGGCGTCGCGGACGTAGGGCGGCTGACGTCGCGGACGTGGGGCGGGCGCGGTCTACGATGTCGGCGTCAGGCAGGAACCGGCGCGTTCGGGGTGAGAGGGCGGAGGCGGCAGGACCAGCGGCCCGGATCGTGGGAGCGGGCGTGGTCAACGGTTCGGGAGCGACATGAACAAGTGGCTTTGCTTGGCGGCGTGGGTGTTGACGTGGGCAGCGCTGTCGCTGGGCTGCGACCGCAGTGGGGACGCCGGCGAGGTCCGTCCGCCGGACCGGAGCGAGTTCCGGTTCATCAACCGCAACGACGTCATCACGCTCGACCTCAACCAGATGTCGTACATGCAGGACTTCCGGGTGACCTACGCCATCCGTGAGGGGCTGTACACGTACGAGCCGCAGACGATGAGGGCGATTCCCGCTCTGGTGGAAGAGGAGCGGGTGTCGCCCGACCAGCGGACGTGGACGTTCCGATTGCGTGAGGCGAGGTGGTCCAACGGGGACCCGGTGACCGCGCACGATTTCGTGTTCTCCTGGCGGCACATGCTGCGAGCGCCGGGCGAATACACGTCCCTCTTCTACTACATCAAGAACGCCGAGGCATACGAGCGGGCGTACGTGGCCGGCGAGCCGTTCCCGGAAAGCGAACTGGGCTTCCGCGCACTGGACGATCGCACGCTCGAGGTGACGCTGGTCAACCCCGTGTCGTTCCTACGCGACCTGCTGGCGTTCCCGCCGTTTTACCCGCGACACGAAGCCAGCATGGAGCCCTTCAAGGTCGTGGACGCACGCGGCCGCGTGACCTACCGGCCGGAGTACACGCGTCCGTCGTCGCGGCCGGGAGAGCCCGGGGTGGTCACCAACGGCCCGTTCGTGCTCACACAGTGGGAGTTCGGCCGGCACCTGGTCTTTCAGCGCAGTGAGACCTACTGGGACCGGGCGAACGTGAAGTCGGAGGGTCTGCGGATGGTCGTGGTCACCGACCCGCAGCAGGCGTTCAACATGTACGAGCGCGGCGAGGTGGACTGGGTGACCGACCCGTCGCCACAGATCGCGGTGGACCTGCGGCAGCTGGGCCGGCGCGACCTGCAGGTGGGCCCGGGTTTCGGGACGCACTTCATCACCGTCAATGTGGCGCCTCAGATCCCCGGCGTGCTCAGCGGAAGCAACCCGCTCGCGGACCTGCGGGTGCGGCAGGCGCTCAACCTCGCCATCGACAAACAGGGCATCGTGGACACGATCACCCGTATGGGCGAGCGGCCGGCCCGCAACTACATCCCGCCGGGGCTGTTCGAAGGCTTCGAGGCCCGGGAGGGGCCCGGGATGGACGTCGAGCGGGCGCGGGCGCTGCTCGCCGAGGCGGGCTTCCCGGGCGGGCGGGGGTTCCCGTCGCTGCCGATCATCTTCAACACCGACTCGGCCGTGCGGCCCGCCGTCGCCCAGTACCTGAAGAACCAGTGGGAGCGCACCCTTGGCATTCCGATCGAGGTCAAGGGGATCGAACTCAAGGGGTACCGGGCGGCCATCAAACAAAAGGAGTATGCCCTCGCCCTCGTCGCGTGGTTCGGCGACTACACCGACCCCAGCACGTTCACCGACAAGTACCGCTCGACGTCGCAGAACAACGACAGCAACTGGGCCGTGCCGGAGTACGATGCCCTGCTGGACCGGGCCGCGGCTGAGACCGACCCGGTGGCCCGCTTCCGCTTGCTCGAGCAGGCCGAAGACATGATCAACGAGCAGTTGCCGATCATCCCGCTCTGGCACGCCGTGGCCGTGACCCTCGTCAAGCCCTACGTTGAAGGGCTGTACCTCAACCCCAAGCAGCTGACCATGTGGAAACCGGTGCACATCCGCCGCGGGCCGTAGGGCGGCGGCCCGGGGGGCCAGCATCCGGGCTTCCCGATGAGGCCGGTGGCGGGGAGCTTGGCGGGCGGCCTGGCTGACCCGGTACCGGGAGGGGGCAGCGCGGGCGGGCTGGCAGGGGGGCGGGGTACGGCAGAGGGGGCGGGGGGGGGGGGGAACAACCCAGCAAACAGTGGGAAGC
>JBKBHU010000025.1:0-43251 GCA_046299715.1 Tepidisphaerales bacterium
GTGGGTTTTGGTGGGTTGGGGTTTTGTTTTTGTTTCCCTTTTGGGGTTCTTCCCTCAACCCCAAACCCCGCCCCCCCGCCGGCCAGCACCAGTCCGAATCCGACGTAGTGGTTCCACGTGATGCGCTCCCCGAGGTAGCCCCACGCAAAGACGAGGAACACCGCCAGCGTGATGGCCTCCTGCGTGACCTTGAGCTGGGATGCGGACATGCCGGCCTGATAGCCGAGCCGATTGGCCGGCACCATCAGGCAGTACTCGAAGAAGGCGATGCCCCACGACGCCAGCACCACCAGCCACAGCGCGCGGTGCGTGTGCTTGAGGTGGCCGTACCAGGCGAAGGTCATGAAGACGTTGGAGCAAATCAGCAGCAGGATCGGCGGGATGTAGCTGAGCATGGTCGCCGAGCGTAGCGGCGTTCGGCTCGGCACGCGGGCAGCATCGTTGAGCCCGCCCGCGTCGTGTCAGAGCGGGTCAGAGCCGCGAACTGTCCTGGCGGGCTGAACCGGTGGTGGCGGTGGGTATCGCCGTCCTCGCGGCGGCGGTCACCGTCGCGACGGCGGTCACCATTGGGCCTCAGCGAACGGTCCGTCGCCTTTCTTGACGGCCCGGGGCAGCAGACCCAGCATGGCTTTCACCCGCTTCTCGTCCGCCGGCCCGCCGACGCGGAGATTGAGGGGCGACGACGGCATCAGGCGCACCGCCTGGCCCGAAGGGAAGGCCTTGCGGGCGAGGTATCCGTCCAGCGCGGCTCGAGTAAACACTTGCGGCGTCAGCAGTTGCACGAAGGCGTGGGGCGGCCTCGGCCCGACCACACCCCCGCGTCCGTCCACTTCCAACAGCTCGGCCGTCAGCGGCGCGGTCATCGCCACCACGTCCGCCTGCGACGACTCGGCGATGAGCTGGTCCAGCTCGGCCGACACCACCGCACACCGTGCGGCGTCGTGCAGCAGGATGTGGGTTGCCGATTCTGGAATCTTGCTCAACCCGGCCCGGATTTGAGCGAACCAGTCGCCACTGGCGGTGGCGAGTTTCAGGCCCGTGAAGGCGAAGTGGGAGCCGTGGCGGCGTTTCACGTCTTCGGCATGGCCGCTGTCCACCACCACGGTGATGCTTCCGACACCGTCCCGCCCCACGAACAGGTCGGCGGCCCGCAGGATGCATTCGCGGCCGTCCACCTTCGTGTAGGCCGGGGGGTGTTTCTCGGTCGGCAGGGTCGGGGGGGTGGCGGTGAGCAGCAGGACGTGCAGGTCGGGCAAGGGGGAACTCCTTCCAAAACGGCCGTTGCGAGGAGAGTCTACCGTGATGGCCGCGGAAGGTGTGGCCTGCCTCACGCGGACTTGACTCGGATGAGAGGCTGGCTAAGCTATGCACGTCGTCGGGGGAGACATCCCCGACGCCCCGGGGTGACCGGGTCATTCCCGGTGGGTCCCGGGGTCATGGTGAAATGGGATCACGCCACCATGGCATGGTGGAATTTCGGGTTCGAATCCCGATGACTCCAATCCCCCCCCCTGAGCCGTCGCCCACCCCCCCGGGCGGCGGCTCGCTTTTTTAGCTTGTTGAATGTGGGGTGGGCCGCCCGGGGCGCTCGAGGGGCGGTCGACCCGAACTTGGCGGGCAGGCCAGCGGGGCGTTGGTGCGGCCGGGGCGGCCGGGGTGGTCGGGACGGTCAGCGGAAGAGCTCTGGCGTGCCGAAGAGGGTCGGTTCGTCCGGCGTGGGCCGGCGGACGGGTAGACCGACGAGCGTCTTGAACCGTTCGGCCGTGGCGATGCTGAAGCCGGCGTAGTCGTTGTTCAGCAGCACCCACGCCTCATCGAGCGCGTGGGCCTGGGCAAGCACCTGCTGCTGCCACCACACGAGGTCGGCGGTGGGGTCGCGCAGCTCGCGGTTCATGTCGGGGTAGCGGTCGTGCTCGCCGATGAGCCGCAGGTAAGCCCGCCGGCCCACAACCCGCAGCTCCCGCGGAGAGGCCACGTAGTCGGCCGACGCCCACGCCGCGTCGTGCTCGGCGAGCAGCGTCGGCGTGGACGGCCACTGCCACCACGACGGATGGCGGAACTCGACGCACAGCGGAACAGACGCGGGCACGGTGCGGAGCAGTCCCACCAGCTCGCGCCAGCGGTGAGCATCGAACCCGGGGGGAAACTGCAGCAGGACCACCCCCAGTTTCGCCCCGAACTCGAGCAGCGTATCGGTCCACCGGCGCATCAGCCTGTGTTGGCCGGCGACGTCGTCGGCGTGGGTGATGTCGCGTGGCGTTTTGACTGCAAAGCGGAAGTCTTCCGGCACGGCCGCCGCCCACCGGCGGACCCGCCCCGGCTCGGGCAGGCCGTAGAACGTCGTGTCCAGCTCCACGCAGTCGAAGCAGCGGCTGTAGCAGGCGAGATAATCGCCCGGCCGCACGGACCGCGGATAAAAGGCGCCTGCCCACGCGGGGTAGGAGAAGCCCATCGTGCCGACCCGCCAGCGCACGGTGCGAGTGTAGTGCGGCCGGTTCAGAGGCGCTGGTGAGCTATCATCGCCCCGCATGTCATCTGACGGCCCGACCCGGAGCGGAAGTGTTGACGAAAGCTCGATCGCCGAGATGGCCCGGCGGCTTGGGCAGTTGAGGCGGCCGCTGCTGACCACCCACGTGCGGCCCGACGGCGACGCGCTGGGCTCGGTGGCGGCGCTGGCGCTGGCGTACCGCGACGCGGGCGTGCCGGCCGACATCCTGCTGCTGTCGCGGCTGCCGAACAAGTACGCGTTCGTGCTGACCGACGCCGGGCTGCGCTGCCGCGACGCGTCGGCCGAGGGATGGCCTGAGCTGGGCGGCTATGACGCGGTGGTCGTGGCAGACACGGGCACGTTTTCGCAGCTTCCCGGGCTGTCTGAGCGGCTGGCCGCGCCGGGGGGCGGGGGGCCGGGTTCGGTGCTGGTCATCGACCACCACCGCACACAGGAGTCGTGGGGGACGATGCGGCTGGTGGACGTGTCGGCGGCGGCGACGACGGAGCTGCTGGCGCGGGTCCTGCGGTCGTGGGGCGTTGCCCTGTCGCCGCCGCTGGCCACCGCGCTGTACGTCGGCCTGGCCACAGACACCGGCTGGTTCGCGTTCTCCAACACGACCCCGTCGGCCATGCGTCTGGCGGCCGACCTGATGGAGGCGGGGGTCGATGCCGACGCCATTTACCGGCGGCTGTTCCAGTCGGAGCGGGAGCCCCGGCTGCGTCTGCAGGCACGGGTGATGAACTCACTGGAGCTGCGGTGCGGCGGCCGGCTGGCGGTGATGACGGCCACGGCGGACGACTTTCTGGCCACCGGGGCGACGGTCCCGGACACGGAGAACCTCATCAACTTCCCGCTGGCGCTGGGCAGCGTGGAGATGGCGCTGCTGGTGACGGAGTCGCCGCCGCCTGAAGACGACACGGTGAAGGTGTCCTGCCGGTCGAAAGGCGCGGTGGACGTGGCGAAGTTCGCCGAGCAGTTCGGCGGGGGCGGACATGCCCGGGCGTCGGGGCTGAAGCTGCCGGGGCCGCTGGAGCAGGCCCGCGAGCGCGTGGTGGCGGCGGCAGAGGCTCAACTCGCCGCGGCTGCGGCGGGCTGTGTGGGGGCCGGCGACGGTCGCATGTAGTCGGCCGGGCGTGTCTGCCGGCGGGGGCAAGGGGGCGGGGGCAAGGCTGCCGACCGGCCGGGCCGCGCCGCGTCTGGACGCTTCAGCGATGCCAGGGAAGCCGACAGCGGGGAAGCCGACAGCGGGGAAGCCGACAGCGGGAAACCTGGTAGTGGGGAAGCCGATGGGGGGGCGGCTAGGGCGAGCTCGGTGGGCGGAGCTCGAAGTCCCGCAGGACCTCCTGCAGCGCCAGCACGCAGTAGGCGGTGACCAGCACCTCCAGCTCTTCCATGTAAGCTCGCCCGCCTTTCCAGCTACCGTCGGGCCGCTGCAGCTCGGCCAGCCGGTTCACCAGCTCCACGCGCCAGTCCACGGGGGTCGGGGTGGTGGGGATGGTGGGCTGGCCGTACTCCTTGAGGGCGCGGGCCATGGCGTGGAAGTAGTAGAAGAGGCCGTCGGCGGCGGCGTCGGGGCCGGCGTTGCGCATGCCCGGGTTTTCGGTGAGCGACCAGTTGCGGCTGATCCACCCCCACGCGGCCTGGACGCGGGGGTCTTCGCGGGTGAGGTTGGCGTAGAGCAGGCTTTTCATGCCCGCGTAGGTCATGGAGCCATAGCTGTGGAAACGGCGGGTGCCGGAGGAGTCGGTGTACTCGCCCGCGAAGCTTTCGCCGCCGCGGGCGGGGGAGTAGATGAACCCGCCGTCACCGCCGTCGGGCAGGTCGCGGGCCCACGGCTGGTCGTTGGTGGCCGAGAGGTTCTGCATTCGCGTGACGAACTGGGCGGCGGCTTTGAACACCGGGTCTTCACGGCTGACGCCGGCATCGATGAGGGCGTCGAGGGCCATGCTGGTGTTGCTGCCGTCGGGGCGGCCGCGGCTGCCGTAGCCCCAGCCGCCGACGCGGACGTCGCCCGCCTGAACGACCTCGCCGCTGGGCAGCGTCATGCCCTCCTGCCACTGCAGCGAGCGGAGATAGGCGACGGCGCGGTCGATGGCCGGCTGAAACTCGGGATTTCGCGCGGCGGCGAGGGCGGAGATGGCGGTGGCGGTGTTGTAGCTGGCCAGCGTGTCCTGGTAGATGCCGCCGTTCTCGAGCTGAAAGGAGAGCAGGAACTGGTATCCCTGCCGCACGCGCGGGTCGTCCTTGCGGACGGGGTGCTGGGCGAAGGCCTTGAGCGCCAGTGCCGTGATGGCCGGGGCGCCGCGCTGGGCCAGCCAGCCGCCCTCCGGCGACTGCTGCGACGCGAGGTAGTCCAGCCCGCGGTCGATGAGCCGCTGGGCCCGCTGCTGCGGCGTCTCGGCCGCCGCAGTCACCGTTACCGTCGCCAGCACCGCCACCACGCCCACTCGGACCAGGCACCGCATGCGCACCTCCTTCGTCTGCACCGCCCGACAGTAGTGACGCCCGGGGCCGAGCGGCGAGTCCGGAGCGGGCCGTGATACCAGCGCGAGACATTCAGGATCGCGACGGCGGTCAAAAACCGAAGGCGCTTAAGCACGGCACGGTGGAACGGCCCCCCGGGCGACGCCTCGCCAAGAGGCCGTGCCGAGGGGCTGTAACCCGTGCGACGGAACAGGGGCCTTCTGGCGGCGCGACCCGGTCACTTCGACGCGGTCACTTCATGGCTTCGGCGCCGCCCATGATCTCCGCCAGCTCGGTGGTGATCTGGCTCTGGCGGGCGCGGTTGTACTCCATGGTCAGCGCCTTGGCCATCTTGGTGGCGTTGTCGGTGGCGGCTTTCATCGCCACCATGCGGGCGACGTGCTCACTGGTCTTGGCGTCCAGCACGGCCTGGAAGAACGCGGTCTTGACGGTCAGCGGCAGCAGCTCGTCCATCAGCGACCGGGCGTCGGGCATGAAGTCGTACTCGAGGTTGAGGGGGACTTCGATGTCGGCCGCCTTGACGTCGTCGCCGCGACGCTTCATGTCCAGCGCCCCCGCCTTGAGCTGTGCTTCTTTCTCGGCGAGCTGCTGCGCGAGGTTGCGGACGGTGGGCATCAGCTCCGGCAGCGGCAGCAGCGTCATGGTGTCCGGACGCTGCACGCCGGTCGAGATGAAGTTCATGTACACGACATGCACCGCGTCGATCTCGCCGTTAACGAAGGCTTCGATGGCGCGTAGGGCGACGCGTTCGGCGTCGGCGAAGCGCGGGATGTCGCCGAAGCCCTCGAACTTGGTGAAGGGGCGACGCTGGTAGCTGAAGTAGCTGTGCCCCTTCTTCCCGGCCACGAACAGCTGCACCTGCTTGCCGGCCTGCTCCAGCTCCCGGATCGTCTTGACCGCCTGCCGGATGACCAGCCCGTTGTACGCCCCGGCCAGCCCCCGGTCGGACGTGAACACCAGCACCGCGACGCGGTTGGTCGCGTTCGTGCCGTCCACCTTCCGGAGCATCGGGTGCTCGAGGTTGCGGACCCGGCGCGAGAGGTCGGTCACCAGCTCGCAGACCTTGAGTGTGTAGGGTTTGGTGGCCAGCACGCGCCGCAGCGACTTCTGAAACTTCGCCGTGGCGATCATCTGCATGGTCTTGGTGATCTTGCGGATGTTGCGGACGGCTTTGCGACGTTTGAGGATGGCGCGGGCCTTGGCCATGTGAGCGGTCTCCGGACGGTTCAACCGCCGCGGTCGGCACCTGCAGCGCCGGCCGGTCGGCGGGGGCGAGAGTATACCCGTTCGCCGGCGTCCGTCGCGCCTGGGCGATGGGGGCGTAAACTGGGGGAAGCATCGCCTGGTCGACGCGACGCCTAACCCCCGAATGTACAAGCTCTTGCTGATCTCCAAGTACCTGCGCAAACGCCGCATCGCGTGGGTGTCGCTGCTGGCGGTGTGCCTGTGCACCGCGATGGTGATCGTGGTGTTCTCGGTGATGGGCGGCTGGCTGCGGATGTTCCGCGATTCGTTTCAGGGCCTTTCGGGGGCCGTGATCGTGCAGGCCCAGTCGCTCTCGGGGTTTCCGCACTACGAGGAGATGATCCGGCGGATCGAAGCCCTGCCGGAGGTGGAGGTGGCCGCCCCGCAGATTCAGACCTTCGGGCTGATCAACATCGACAACCAGAAGGTCATGGGCGTGCAGGTGATCGGCCTGGACATCGCCAAGTCGCCCCGGATCACCCGCTTCTCCGAGTCGCTGTGGCGGCAACACCAGCGGTACCTCGAGGCGGCGGCGGACCGCACACTGGACCTGACGGCCGACGAGCGAAGGCGTCTGCGCGAGCAGGCCGAACGGGGCCGGCTTCAGCCGTCGTTCGAGCTGCCGCTGGCGCCGGAGGTGTACGACAGCCGGTTCCCCAACCGCCGGCCCGGCACGACGCCGCCATCCCGCTGGCCGGGGCTGATCGCCGGCGCGGGCGTGCTGAACATCCGCAAGGACGAGACGGGGCGGATCATCAACCGCGGCGAGTTCCTCTACCGCCTGCCCGTGCGGCTGACGGTGATGGACATCCGCGACCGGGGCACGCCGGACATGACCGACGTGGCCGAGCGCAACTACTGGATCGTGGACGACTCGCGCACCAAGGTCTGGCAGTACGACGCCAACACGGTGTACGTGCCGTTCGAGCTGCTGCAGCAGGACGTCAACATGGCGGCCACCGACGACACGCCGGCGCGGACGTCGGAGATCCACATCGCCGTCAAGCCCGGCGTGCGGGACCTGATGGCGGTGCGGGCGGAGGTGGAGCGGATCGTTGAAGAGGTGCTGCAGGAACAGGGGGTGATCATGGCTTATCCCCCGCTCGTGCAGACGTGGGAGCAGGCCAACGCCAAGTGGCTGGGCGCGATCGAGAAAGAGGTCGCGCTGGTGACGACGCTCTTCTCGTTCATCTCCGTGGTGGCGGTGTTCCTGATCTTCTGCATTTTCTACATGATCGTGGTCGAGAAGACCCGCGACATCGGCATCATCAAGTCGGTCGGCGCGACGCGGCTGGGGGTGGCGTCGATCTTTCTCGGGTACGGGGCGGTCATCGGGGCCGTCGGCGGGCTCGCCGGGCTGGGGCTGGGATGGGTGATCGTCCACAACATCAACTTCCTGCACGAGAAGATGGGCCGGCTGATGGGCATCCAGATCTGGAACCCCGAGGTGTACCTGTTCGATTCGATCCCCAACGTGGTGGACCCGTCCGCGGCGGCGGTGGTCGGGGCGGTGGCGGTGGTGTCGTCGGTCGTGGGGGCGATCGTGCCGGCCGCCCGCGCGGCGCGGCTCAACCCGGTGGAGGCGCTGCGCTTCGAGTAGGCTTGTGACGGCGGGCAAGCCGAAGCCGGCTCCCCGCCCCGGCGAAACATCCGCTCCAGACCGGTTCGTGACGCATGCCCGATGCCCCGCCCATCCTCACCGCCACGCAGCTGCACCGCCGCTTCCGCATGGGCGAGCAGGTGATCGACGTGCTGCGCGGCTGCGACCTGCACCTGCGTCGGGGCGAGTTCGTCGCCATCGAAGGGCGCTCCGGGTCGGGCAAATCGACGCTGCTGCATCTGCTCGGCTGCCTCGACCTGCCGGATGAAGGCCGGATCATCTTCCACGACGACCGCGGCGAGACCGAGCTGACGCGTCTGCCGGATGCCCAGCGCGCGGCCTTCCGCAACCGCGTCTTCGGCTTCGTTTTCCAGTTCTACCACCTGCTCCCCGAGCTGAGCGTCCTCGAAAACACGCTGCTGGGGGCGTACGTCCGACATGGAGCGCTGCAGTGGCTGGGGGTGGGTTCGGAAGCGCGTCGCCGGGCCTGTGCGCTGCTGGAGCAGATGGGCCTGGGGCACCGTCTGCGACACCGCCCGGCTCAGCTCTCCGGCGGCGAGCGGCAGCGCGTGGCCATCGCCCGCGCGCTGATGAACCGGCCTCAGGTGCTCTTTGCCGACGAGCCGACCGGCAACCTCGACGACGAGACCGGCGACCAGATCATGGCCGTGCTCAACGCCCTGCATGCGGCCGGTCAGACGCTGGTCATGGTGACCCACGACCGCACGCTGGCACGGCAGGCCGACCGCGTCCTGCTGCTGCAACACGCCAGGCTGATGCCCGCCCCGGCCGGCGAAGGCCGCGCATCGGAAACACCGCCCGCCGCCGCCGCGCCTGCCGGGACCGCCGACGTCACCGCCGCCGCCGCCGGCGTCAGCCCTGCGGCGACCGTACGGGCGGACGCGTGAAGAACCGTCCGATCACCCCGCCGACGTCCTGGGTGCCGATGCGGACCGGCGTGATCTGCACCACCTTCCAGCCGCCGCCAGCACTGTCCGGCAGGCGACCCCACACGAACTGCCAGTCGGTGGTCATGGTGTCCGGCCCGCGGAGCCGCCCGCCCTCATGCCGGCTGACCACACGGACGGTGTTCACCACCTGCGACCCGCGGACGTCGATCTCGCTGGCGAGGACGAACGCCGACGCCAGACCGACCTCATCGGCGTAAAGGGGCGCGGAGCGTGCGATTTCCTCACGGTTGAACGCGCCAAGGGTGGCGGCCGGGGCGAGCAGATTGAGCAAGGTTTGGGAATCTCTGGCCACGACGGCCGCGATGAGCCGTTTCGTTCCGCCGCGTGCCGCCTCCGTGGGGGTCTCCACCGCGTAGGCCACCGCCCACCACCCGATCACCGCCACCACGACGGCCACGGAAGCCCACCGTAAGCGGTTGTCCAGCCGTGCGTTACCGATCCAAAAGAGCACTCCGGCGGCGACCACGCCCGCCACCAGCATCCACCACGACGGGGCCAGCAGGGTTTCGGTCATGCGGTGTGATCCAGCCGCCACGGCCGCGGCCGCAGGCCAGCGGGTTGGCAATTCCGGGTCGGGCCGTTCAACCGGACATGGCGGCGCGTCCGATAAACGCGAGAGGGCGGGGGCAGCCCGGCCGGTGTGCCGGCCCTTCCCCGCGTACTCGACGCTAGGTGCTGCCGCGCCATGACCGCCACCTCTCCTGTGACGACGGCTCAGTCCACCCTGCCGAAGGCATTGGACGGCGTGGGCTGTGCCCATGTGGGGGCACGGCCGGCGGACCGCGCGTTGGCGGAGCCAGCGGCTAAGGGGGCCGGCGTGCTGGTGGACAACCTCGGGGCGTTGTTCGCGGCCGACCTGACGCTGGCCAGGGCGATCGACGCGCTGCCGGAGGAGCTGTTGCCGCCGCTGCTGCCCACGCGTTCGGGGCACTGGACGACGACGCTGCCCGATGCCGACGGCCGGCCGGTGTACCTGCACTCGCGTCACGACCCGGTGGATGAGGCGAAGCGGCTGCTGGCCGGGCAGGCTCCCGGCGGGCTGAGCGAGACGGCGCTGGTGGTCTTTCACGGCGCCGGGCTGGGGTATGCGGTGGCGGAGGCGATGCGGCAACTGCCGCGTGAGTCGCTCGTGCTGCTGTTCGAGCCGAATCTGGCGGTGCTGAGGCGGATGCTGGAGGTGGTGCCGCTGGCCAGGGCCATCCGTTCGCGCCGGCTGACGATCGTGGCGTCGGCGGAAAAGGCCGAGCTGTTCAAGGCGGTGGGCCCGCGCGGGGTGATGCTCACGCTGCCGTCGCTGCGCCTGGAGCACGCGCCGTCGATGCGGCTGCCCGGCGCCGCGACGTTCCACGCCCAGTGCAGGGCGCACCTCGAAGACCTCACGGCCTACGCGCGGACGTCGGTCAACACCATCGTGATCAACAGCCGGCGTACGGCCGAGAACATCATCGGCAACCTCGACCACTACGCGCGGTCGATGACGGCCGAGCGGCAAGGGGGATTGACGGGCCTTCAAGGCCGCTGCACCGGACGGCCGGGCATTGTCGTGGCGGCCGGGCCGTCGCTGCGGAAGAACAAGCACCTGCTGGTCGAGCTGCAGCGGCACGCGGTGATCATCGCCGTGCAGACGACGCTCAAGCCCCTGCTGGAACTGGGGGTGATGCCGGACTTCGTGACGTCGCTGGACTACCACGACATCTCGGCACGGTTTTTCGAGAACCTGCCCAAGTCGCTGGAGACGCATCTGGTGGCGGAGCCCAAGGCCACGCGGCGAGTGCTCGAGCTGCACCCCGGTCCCGTCTCGCTGGTGGGCAACGACTACGCGGATTCGATGCTGCGGGAGCTGAACCCGTCGGTGCCGAGGCTGCCGGCCGGGGCGACGGTGGCGCACCTGGCGTTTTACCTCGCGCAGCACCTCGGCTGCGATCCGATCCTGTTCGTGGGTCAGGACCTCGGCTTCACCGACGGGCTGTGCTACACGCCCGGGACGGCCTACGACGCGGTGTGGGCGCCGGAGTT
This sequence comes from Tepidisphaerales bacterium, assembly GCA_046299715.1. Taxonomy (GTDB): domain Bacteria; phylum Planctomycetota; class Phycisphaerae; order Tepidisphaerales; family Tepidisphaeraceae; genus JBBRUM01. The sequence continues at coordinate 10,808 of JBKBHU010000025.1, forward strand.
GTCGCGGTTCTGCACGGTGGAGATGAAGCAGTGGGAGCAGATCGTCCGCGAGCGGCCGATCCTCCGTCGCGTGCCCGACGTGCACGGCCGGCCGATGTACACGGAAGAGCGACTGTTCACCTATCTGCAGCAGTTCGAGCGGGATTTCGCGTCCGCCCCGCAGCGGGTGTTCGACTGCACCGAAGGCGGTGTGCTCAAACGCGGTGCGCCGCCGATGCCGCTGGCGGAGGCGGCCGGGCGGTTCTGTCGACAACCTGTGGACAAGGCCCCGCTGCGGGCGTTGGGGCGGCAGGCACGGGAGCTGACCGGGGCGGGGGGGGGCGGCGTGCCGCCGATCCTGCCGAGCCTCCGCGAACGGGTGAGTGAGGCGGAGAAGATTCGCGACATCGCCCGGCAGACGCAACCGCTGCTGGAAGAGATCGCCGCTCACCTCGACGACCAGCCCCGGGTGAACCGGGCGATCGCCCGGATCGACGTGCTGCGTGCGGAGATGAACCGCTACGGGCCGACGTACGACCTGGTGACGCAGTTCACCCAGCAGAGCGAGATCCAGCGGTTCAAGGCCGACCTCGCGCTGTCCGTCGAGGGGATCGACCCGCACGAGAAGCAGCGTCGGCAGGTGCATCGCGACATCGACAACTGCCGGGCGATCGAGGCGGCCGCCCGCGCGTTCATCGACGCCGTCCGGCGGGCGGCCGAGGGCTTTGCCGCCCGGGGGATGACGTGATGACCGCTGCGACCGCGGATTCTCCGCAGCTCCACGTCCCGGGTACGCCGGAGAGGCCCCTGGCGGTGCTGTCGCTGCTGCATCAGCCGCGTCACGGCCACAGCGGCGAGCTACGTCTGTGGGGTCGGCCGGTGCTGATGCACACGCTGAAGCGTCTGGCGGAAGCGGATCTGGGGGGCACGCAGCGCGTCGTGCTCGCGTGGGACGATCAGGCGGGTGCAGCGGGTGACGTGGCGGCATCGTGCGGGGCAACGCTGTTGCCCGCCGGGCCGAGGCGTCGCCTGCCGGCGATGGAAGCCGTCGCCCGTGCGCTGCGCTGGTCGGACGGCTGGCGGACGACGCTGGGGCGGTGCTGTGCCTTCGATGCGGGTTTCGACGCGGCGACGTTGCAGACGGTGCTGTCGCGGCATCCCGCCGCCTGGCTGCTGCTGGTGGACCCGGCGTCGCCGCTTCTCCCGCCGGAAGTCGTTCGGGGGTTGCTGCATCACGCTGCGCTGCAAGCCGACCGCGACTGGTTCTATCTGCCGACCCCCCCGGGTGCGACGGCCGTGCTGCTGCGGGCGACGTGGCTGAACGAACTGCAGCGTCTGCAGCGGCACCCGGGGGCGATGCTGCACTACCACCCCGACCGCTACGGGGCCGACCCGGTCTCCACGCCGCACTGCGCTCCGGCCCCGGTAGCCCTGTGCCGGTCGCTGCTGCAGTTCCGCATCGACCGCCCGGACCTCGCGGCGATGGCGGAAACGTGCTTCCCCGAGGGCCCGCCGACGTGCGTCGAGAAACTCCTCTCTGGGTGGAACGCGGTCCCCGCCATGCCCGCCGACGTGCGTGTCGAGCTGACGACCGCCCGGCGGACCCGGCCTGTCTTTGTGCCGCGGCTGGAGAGCGGCCCCGAAGAGCTGGCGCTGCCGGACGTGTGCGTGCTGCTGGACCAGCTCGCCGCCTCCCGTTACGCGGCTGCGGCCGCGCTGCCCGCACCGACACGGCTGACCCTCGGGCACCTGGGCGACCCGCTGCTGCACCCGGCCTGGCCCGACGTCCTCAGCGAAGCCGCTGCCCGAGCCATCCCTGTCTGCATCGAGACCGACCTGGTCGGTCTGGACGAGGCGGCGCGGGCGGAGCTCCTGGCCCGTCCGTGGGACGTGCTGATGGTGCACCTGCCGGCGGCGAGCCGGCCGACCTACGCCACGGTGATGGGCGTGGACGCGTTCGACGACGTGATGTCGTCGCTGGAGGCGATGGTCAAGGGGGCCGACGGACGGCTGGTCGTGCCGCTGTTCACGCTGGTGGCGGACAACCTGGCCGAGCGCGAGCCGTGGTATGACCACTTTGTGCGGGTGCTGGGTCGGCCGGGTGGCAGCGGCGGGGGCGTGCTGATGTCGGCTTCAACGTGGGCCGGGCAACTGGACGAGATGGGCGGGCCGGACCTGACCCCGCCGGGACGCACACCGTGCCGCCGGCTGTGGACGCGGCTGACGGTGAGGGCGTGCGGAGCCGCGTCGGCGTGCGAGAACGACCTGACGGGCGAGCTGCTGGCATCGTGTGCGGGGGGGGACGTTGCGTCCGTGCGCCCGGCGGATGTCCGCGGCGTCTGGGCCGGGCCGATGTCGCGGCTTCGCCGGCAGCATGAAAGTGGCGGCACCTTGCCGATGTTGTGTGGGCAGTGCCGGGACTTTTTCCGGCCCTGACCCTGCACCGACGGAGCCCCTTTCGGATGAAACCCAACGACTTCGTTTCCAGTGACACATCGCCCCGGCCCTGTCTGGGGGTGATCCTCGCCCGCGGCGGCTCGCAGGGCCTGCCGGGCAAGCACCTGCTCCCCCTGCTCGGCCGTCCCGTGATCAGCTACACGTTTGACCACGCCCGGCAGTCCCGGACGCTCACCCACATCGTCGTCAGCTCGGACGACCGCGCCATCCTTCGACTCGCCGAACGCGACGGCCTGCCGACCCTGCACCGGCCGGCCGAGCTGGCCACGGCCGACGCGACCGTGCAGGACGTGCTGCTGCACGCACTGGACGCGGCCGCCCCGCTCTTCGGCGGCGTCGATTTCGAGGCCGTCGTCACGCTGTACGGCAATGTGCCCGTCCGGCCGGTGATGACCGAGGGTTCGCCCAGCGTCATCGACCATGCCGTGCAGATGCTTCTGGAGACGGGGGCGGATTCGGTGCGTTCGTTTACGCCGGTGGGCAAGTGGCACCCGCAGTGGATGGCCATCCTTCGGGACGGCCACGTGACGCCGCTCTACGCCGGTTCGGTGCACCGCCGGCAGGACCTCACGCCGGTGTGGCTGCACGATGGGGCGGTGGTGGTGTCAGCGCGGGGCGTGCTTGAGCAGGCCCGCCGGCACCGCGACGACCCGCACGCCTTCTTCGGCATCGACCGCCGGGGCATCGAGGTGCCCCACGGCAGCACCGTGGAGATCGATTCCCGCCGCGACCTGTACTGGGCGGAGGCGGTGCTGCGCGACCGCGAGGCCGCGGGCGCTGCGCTGCGCGTCGCCTGAACGGGCCGTCTCTCCCCGGCCGGCTGGAGTCGCACCGCCATGGTTTTCCAAATCGGCCCGCTGACGGTTTCGCCCGACCACCCGCCGGTCGTGGTCGCCGAACTCGGCGTCAACCATGACGGCTCGCCGCAGCGTGCCATCCGGCTGCTGGAGCTGGCGCGTGAGGCGGGGGCGGACGCGGTGAAACTGCAGGTCTTCCGTGCCGGGACGCTCGTGCAGGGGGACGGGCTGCTCGCGGCCTATCAGCAGGGCGTCGCCGAGTCGTCGGCCGAGCTGCTTCGACGGCTGGAACTGACCCCAGAAGCGCTGGAAGCGGTGGCCGCGCACGCCCGCCGGCTGGGCGTGCCCCTGCTGGCGACGCCGTTCTCGCTGTCGGACGTGCCGGTGTGCCGCCGACTGGGGCTGTCGGCCGTGAAAATCGCGTCGCCGGACGTGATCAACCACCTGCTGCTGGAGGCTGCGGCGGGACTGGGGCTGCCGATGCTGGTGTCCACGGGCGCCGCCACCCTCGACGAGCTGGACGCCTCCGTGGCGGTGCTGGAGTCACTCGGTGCCAGCCACCTGCTGCTCCACTGCGTTTCGGCCTACCCCACGCCGCCCGAGCAGGCTCACCTGACATTCATCCGCGAGCTGGCCGGGCGTTATGGCAGGCCCGTGGGCTACTCCGACCATGTCCCGGGGACACGGGCCGGCGCGCTGGCGGTGGCCGCCGGTGCCGTGCTGCTCGAGCGGCACTTCACCGACGACACCACGCGGTCCGGGCCCGACCATGCCGCCTCCAGCGACCCGGGGGAGTTCGCCCGGTACGTTGCGGAAGTGCGGGAGGCGTGGAGGTTGCTCGGCTGCGGCCTCAAGCGGGTGCTGCCGGTGGAGGAGGACGTCCGGAAGGTGTCGCGACAGTCGCTGGTGCTGGAGCAGCCCTTGCGGGCCGGTGAACCCCTTCAGAAACAGCACCTGACCACCCGTCGGCCCGGGACGGGTCTGCTGCCGGACACGTACCGTCGCTGGCTCGGCCGCCGCGCCCGACGCGACCTGCCGGCCGGAACGATGCTCACGGAACACGACTTGGCCGGGACGGAGCGGTGATGCCGAGGGCGGGATGGCGGACACGTTGCGCAGGGGGAACTCGACGCCGGCGGGGATGACAAGTTGGTAAATCCGGGCAAGGCGGCGAGAGCAACTGGCCCGAAGTGGGACGGTTTCTGTGAAAAACCCCACTTGACCGGGGCGATTTCGGCGTCACTTTGTGCAGTGGCACATCTTTACGGCGTGCGGCGGTGACCGCGAGGGCCGTGGTCGCACCGGTTCGCAGGATTCTGGAAGGGAGAAAGCATCATGTCGGTTGGGCGACTTGCCGTGTTGGCGGTGTTGGGGATGGGGACGCCGGCGTTGGCCGGGGTGCTGTTCAGCGAGAATTTCGAAGTGGACCCCACGGCCAACTGGGCGTTTTTCAAGGGCCCGGGCACGGTGCAGGGTAGTGCCGACTACTTTTTTGACTATTCGACGGTGGGCATCCCGCCCGCCCCGAGCGGCACCGGAACCCGCGGACTGAAGCTGCAGGCGAACCTGACCGGCAACGTTTTCGGCGGCGTCTCGACCTCGCCGATCGGCCTGAACCTCACCGGCAACTACATCCTCAAGTTCGACGCTTGGGCCAACTTCAACGGCCCATTCCCCGGCGGCGGCAACGGCTCCACCAACCTCTCCACGTTCGGCGTCGGGACCACCGGCACGGTCGTCCAGTGGCCGGGCGGCGTGCAGAACAGCGTGTGGTTCGGCGCGACGGGCGACGGCGGGTCGGCGGCCGACTACCGGGCGTATTCCACCGCGGCACCGACGAGCTATCCGTCGGGCAACGCGGTGTATGCGGCGCCGGCGGGTTCCATCAACAACACGGCCGCCTATTACAGCGTCCTCGGCAGCCACAGCGCCCCGGCCGCCCAGCTGGCGCTGTTCCCGCAGCAGACCGGCAGCACCCAGGTCGGCGCCTTCGGCATGACGTGGCGGCGCATCACCATCTCCAACATCGACAACGTCATTCAGTGGTTCATCGACGACCTGCTCATCGCGACCGTGCCCGTGGGCGGCCCGGTGACGCTGGCCGGCGGCAACATTTTCTTCGGCCACTCCGACATCAACGTGAACTCCTCCACCGACCCCAACGCGCCGGCGCTGCTGTTCACGCTGATCGACAACATCGTGGTCGTGCCCGAGCCGGCGTCGGCAGGGCTGCTGCTGGCGCTGGCTGGCGGGCTCATGGCCCGCCGGCGGCGGTAACCCGGCGACGGCGACGGTAGCTGGCAGCCGGCCACGCCCGACCGACGCGCCGCTCGGCAACAGGCGTCCGGCGTTGTCGGAGATGGAGCACACTGCGGCCCCGGGGCTCTCGGACCCCGGGGCCGCTTCTGTTGAAGTCGAAGGCCGCAGGGACACGCGGCCGCCGCGTGGCCGACCCCGGCCAAAAGCATTCCCGCGGCTCGTGCCTCCATCGCAAGGCCGGCTGCGACTGAGACGGATTTGCGGTTCAGAGGCTACGGCTTCACGGGGGGAGACAGGACGATTTCCACGCGCATCGGCTTCTTGTCGTCGGTCACCGTGAACTGCCCGTTGGCGTAGCCGTGGTCCTCGGGGTCGCCGGCCTCGTAGGCGTAGGAGGCCGCCTTGACCGTCTGCACTGTGATCTCGCCTTTGTCGTTGGTGCGTCCACGGACGAGCACCTCGCCGGGCTTGCTGCTGAGGGCACCCGCCGATTTGTAAACGATTTCGGGCGTGTTGTTGATGACGACCACCGGTACGCCGACGGCCGGCGTCTTCTGAGCGGTCAGGACCACGAGCGTGAGGTCGGGGACACGTTCCGGCCGCGGCTGCGACTGCATCGCGGCACCGGCGGCAAGGACCATCGCCGAGAGAACGGCGGCGGCCGAGAGCAGCAGATTCGGGCGAGTTGAACGTCTCATCGAAGTCGTCCTCCGTCCGGAGATCGCGTCAAACCTTGGCATCCCCGGGGTTCGAGTATAATGGACGACCTGAAAACTGCTTGAATCCGTTCATCATCGCAAGTAAAAAAAAGGGTCGCTGACGGGTTGCCCTAACCGGGCTCTCCCGGCACATTGGGTGTATTGACCTCGGCCATGTCACCTCTCAAGCCGAGGCCCCGACCGCCAAGCCAGAAGGTGCGAACCCGCACCGGAAGTGAGGAGCCCATGACTCGGTCCGGCCGTGTCCACGCACGCCGCACGGCTTTTACGCTGGTGGAACTTCTCGTCGTCATCGGCATCATCGCGGTGCTGATCGGCATCCTGCTGCCTTCGCTCAACCGCGCCCGGATGGCGGCCAGTCTCGTCGCCTGCCAGTCGAACATGAAGCTGGTCGCGCATGGCCTGCTCGCCTATGCGGCCGAGAACAACGGTTCGCTGCCGTACATGCTGTATTACCCCGGCGCGCAGCCCTTGACCGGGTTGCCGGCGGGCACGAGTGGCGTGAGCGCGGGAACGCGCGTGGTGTGGTGGGCGTCGCTGGTGCACAACCGGATGCTGCGGCTGCGGAACAACTACGACGGCGAGTCGCAGGACTCGACGCCGTGGCCGTGGCGATGGAGCCAGGTGTTCCGGTGCACGGAGGCGGACCCGGCGCTGTGGACGTGGCCGACGCAGTTCCAGCCGAACCACGTGCTCATGCCCAACCCGGTGTTTGAGGCCAACCCGTCGGCGTCGTCCTTCAACGCCCGCAACCCGCGGCACGTGTACGGCTTCAGCACGGGCGTTTCGAGTTCGATGGCGTGGCCGAACAACGCCACCAACCCGCTGCGACCGGCCCGGTTCAACCAGCTTTTCCAGGACAACGCGCTGCTCTGGGAGACGAACCAGGACAACAACCCCATCGACTACACGCCGTGGTTCCCGTGGCTGTTCAACGCGGGCTGGGGGGTGACCGGGATCGACGAAGGGCGTTTGCTCGACCCGGCACAGCCGCGGCTACGGTACCGACCGCGGGGCGTGGACCCGTTTGCCGCTTTCCCGAACCGCGCCATCAACTCGTCGATCGCCATGCCCGTACGCGGCTCGATCGCCTCGGGCGACCCGCGGGTGCAGGAGGTCAACGCCGACTCCTACCTCGGGCTCATCGCCCCGTACATGATCGGCGGCGCCCGCTTCCGTCACATGCGCGACACCGTGTGCAACGTCGCCTTCGCCGACGGCTCGGTGCGCGGGCTCACCCTCTCTCGGCGGATCGAGTACACCACCGTGCTCGGGAGGCCGTCGCGCGAGTCGGAGTTCAAGCGGTACATGCTGCTGCCGAAGTGGCCGACGAACCGGCGGTGAGACCGCCGGCGGCGACGGTTGAAGGCCTGCCCGGTGGCCACGTCGCCCGCTAAGCTGGCGGCCATGAAACTGTGTCGATACGAGTCGGCCGACGGGTCGGTGCGGTGGGGGGAGCTGATTTCCGATTCAAAGGCGGTGCCGCTCACGGGGGTGCCGTGGGGGGGTGAAGGGGTGGTTCGCCCGGCCGGCCCGGCCGAGACGGTGCGTCGGCTGCTGGCGCCGGTCGAGCCGCCGGCGATCTTCTGCATCGGCCTGAACTACCGTGAGCACGCCCGGGAGACGGGCGCGGCGATCCCGACACATCCGGTCGTGTTCATGAAACAGCCGGGGGCGATTCAGCACCCCGGTGAGCCGATCATCCTGCCGAGAGGGCTGGCCAGCCAGCAGGTTGACTTCGAGGGCGAACTGGTGGTGGTGATCGGCCGCCGCTGCAAAAACGTACAGCCGTCTGCCGCTGCATCGGTGATTTACGGATACACGTGTGGCAACGATGTGTCCGCCCGCGACTGGCAGAAGCAGTGGGGGGGTGGTCAGTTTTGTCGGGGCAAGACGTTCGACACGTTCGCCCCGGTCGGGCCGGTGGTCGTGTCGGCCGACGAGCTGGGCGACCCGCAGGCGTTGCCGATCACAACACGGGTGAATGGCAAAGAGATGCAAAAAGACAGTACGGGGGGGATGATTTTTTCCGTCGCGGAGCTGGTGGCTTTCCTGTCGGGTTCCACGACGCTGTATCCGGGGACGCTGATTTTCACGGGGACGCCGTCGGGGGTGGGGATGGCGCGTCAGCCGCCGGTGTATTTGAAGGCCGGCGACCGGGTGGAGGTGGAGATCGGCGGCATCGGGGTGCTGGTCAACCCGGTGGTGGAGGAGTCGGTGGCGTCGGTTTGACGGTGGCGGGGGTTGTCGCGAGCCGATGACCGGGGCTGACAGGGCGGGGGGGTGGCGTTGCGCGAGTGGTTTTGACTTGACTGGCGGGAGCGTGTCGCTATCCTTGACGACCCACTTCGCCGGGCGAAGGTGCGTGCCTTTGTCCGTAAGTCGTGGGGACGACAAGCCTTACGGTTTCGTACCAGGTACTGAGAATGCAGGACGGTCGGATTCGAATTCGGATGGAGGCGTACGACCACCGGGCGTTGGATGCTTCGGCGAGGGAGATCGTCGAACACGCCAAGCGGACCAACGCGCGGGTGTGCGGGCCGATTCCGATTCCCACCCGCATCGAGCGGTATACCGTGCTGCGGTCTCCGCACGTTGACAAGAAGTCGCGTGAGCAGTTCGAGATGCGGACGCACAAGCGTGTGATCGACATCTTCGAGCCGACCGCGCGGACGGTGGAGGCGCTCAACCGCCTGGTGGTGCCGGCCGGCGTGTTCGTCAAGATCAAAGCCTAGCGATTCCTACATAGACGCCCCGCAGCCGAAGCTGAGGGGCGTTTCTGTCGGAGCGACCGCGGGGTTCATCCAAGAACCCGGGGGGCCCAGGGATGGGCCCCGCAGCCTGATTTCGTTTTGGAATCGGGTCGCGGATCGGCGCAGTTTTTTTGTCGTCATCGGCGGGCCATCCCCGATGACGACGGAGGTCGCCGGCACAAGGTCGGCGGCGGAAAGGGAGGGATGAGGATGGCACACCTGCCGAGCGGCGGGTGCGGGTGGTCAGCGGCAAGAACGCGTCGCGAGCGTTCCTCTGCCGGCGAAGCGGTCGGTCGTGACGGACGAGGTCGCACGGCGGCAGCGGTCACGGCGGGCGGCAGAGGGCGGGCGGTTGGGAAGGAAAAGCGACATGACCCCGGCGATTCTGGGCAAGAAAGTGGGCATGACGCGGATTTACGACGACACGGGGAAGATCGTCCCGGTGACCGTCGTGAAGGCCGGTCCGTGCTACGTGACGCAGGTGAAGACGGCTGAGACGGACGCGTACAACGCGGTGCAGCTGGGCTTCGAGACGATCAAGGCCAAGCACTCCACGCAGCCGCTGATGGGGCATGTGGCCAAGGCGGGGCTGACGGAGCCGCTGAAGTACTTCCGCGAGGTGCGGCTGAAGGACAAGCCGGACGTGGCGCCCGGGACGGCGGTGACGGCCGGCATCTTCGACGGCGTGCCCTGCGTGGACGTCATCGGGACGAGCAAGGGCAAGGGGTTTGCGGGCGTGATGAAGCGGCACCACTTTGGTGGTCAGCCGGCGTCGCACGGTACGGAGCGCAAGCACCGCTCGCCGGGGTCGATCGCGTCGCGGGCGACGTGGCGTGGCCAGTGCGGCAAGCCGAAGAAGGGCGTGCGCATGGCCGGTCACATGGGTTTCGACCGGGTGACGACGCGGAACCACCCGCTGGTGAAGGTGGACGCGGACAAGGGGCTGCTGCTGATCAAGGGGGCGCTGCCGGGGCCCAACGGCGGTCTGCTGTACATCCGCAAGAGCATCACGGCGAAGGTGAAGCCGGCGGCGAAGAAGTAGCGAGCCCGGAGTGAGGCACATCCGGCGGGCGAAACGGCCCGCGCGGGCGTGAAAACGACAGCGAAGAGGCAGCCATGATCGAAATCCCCGTCTACAACCCCTCGGGCGAGAAGGTCTCCAGCGTGCAGGTGGACGAGACGAAGCTGGGCGGCCCGGAGATCAACGCCAGCCTGCTCAAGCAGGCCCTGGTGATGTACCACGCGAACAAGCGTCAGGGCACGGTCCGCACGCTGGCCCGCGGCGAGGTCGAAGGCTCGACCCGCAAGCTCTACCGGCAGAAGGGGACGGGCAACGCCCGCACCGGCGGCATCCGCAACCCGATCAAGGTCGGCGGCGGGCACGCCAAGCAGAAGCGGCCGAAGGACTGGCGGCAGGCGATGCCGAAGAAGGCCCGGCGGCTGGCGCGGAACCAGGCGATCCTGTCCAAGATCCGCTCGGACGACCTGCGGGTGGTGGACGGGCTTCAGCTCGACGCGCCCAAGACGCGGGTGGTGGCCGAGATGTTCAAGAAGCTGGGCATCGACCGCTCGGTGCTCTTTGCGCTGGACGCGTCGAACCCCGTGATCGAGAAGTCGGCCCGCAACATCGACCGCACGACGCTGACGACGGTGGCCCAGCTCAACGCGTGGGACATCCTGCGGAACCGGAAGCTGCTGATCACCAAGGCCGGACTGGAGCAACTGCTCGCGTGAGGAGGGCGGCGGCCGAGCCGCACGACCGAGCGAAGCTGAACGAAGGGAAAGGTCATGTCACACGCCGACATCATCATCCGGCCGCTGATCACGGAGAAGTCGTCGCATCAGGCGCAGGCCCGGAACACCTACTCGTTCGTGGTGGCCGACCACGCGAACAAGTATCAGATCAAGGCGGCCGTCGAGTCGCTGTACTCGGTGAAGGTGGACTCGGTCCGCACGCTGGTCCGCAAGGACAAGCCCAAGCGGGGCGGGATGAAGATCATTCACAAGGGCGGATACAAGCGGGCGATCGTGAAGCTCGCGCCGGAATCGAAGATCGAACTGTTCTGACGGGTCGAGCGGCCTCGACAGACGTGACGGAGAGCGGCTGATTCACGAGCGGAAAGCGAGTCAACCCCATGCCGATCAAGAAATACAACCCGACGTCGCCCGGCCGCCGCCAGGGGTCGGTGATCGACTACAAGGCGGTGATCACCAAGGCCCGGCCGGAGAAGTCGCTGACCGTAGGCCAGCGGCGTGCCAACGGCCGCAACCACCACGGCGTGATCACGGCCAAGCACCGCGGTGGCGGTGAGAAGCGGCTGTACCGGCTGATCGACTTCAAGCGGAACAAGGACGGCATCCCTGCGGTGGTGGAGGCGATCGAATACGACCCCAACCGCTCGGTGCACATCGCGCTGGTGAAGTACGAAGACGGGGAGAAGCGGTACATCCTGGCGCCCAACGGCCTGACCGTGGGGATGAAGGTGGTGTCCGGGCCGGACGCGCCGCCGGACGTCGGCAACGCGTTGCCGCTGTCGTCGATCCCCGCGGGCCTGGAGATCCACAACATCGAGCTCAACCCGGGACAGGGCGGCAAGCTGGTGCGGTCGGCCGGCGGCGTCGGGCGGCTGGGGGCCAAGGAAGGCGAGTGGTCGGTGATCATCCTGCCGTCGGGCGAGATGCGTCGCGTTCGTTCGGCCTGCCGGGCGACGATCGGCCAGCTCGGCAACCTCGACTGGATCAACGTCAGCATCGGCAAGGCGGGGCGTAACCGGCACCGGGGCATCCGTCCGCACACGCGGGCGAAGGCGATGAACCCGATCGACCACCCGCTGGGCGGCGGTGAAGGCCGCAGCAACGGCGGGCGTCATCCGGTCAGCGCCACCGGCGTGCCGGCCAAGGGCGGGATCACGCGGAACCCGCGGAAGAACAGCGAGAAGCTGATCCTGCGGCGGCGGAAGTTCGGCCGGTTCCAGCAGCGTCCGCAGAACGTGAGCGTGTAGGTGGGCAGGTGAGCGAGGAGCGCCGGAGACGGCAAGACCCGGCCGAGCCGAAGCAGCGAACCCCGTCAGCGAGTCAGCCATGAGCAGAAGCAGCAAAAAAGGCCCCTACGTGGACGAGAAGGTGTACCAGAAGGTCATGCGGGCCAAGCAGACCAAGAGCAGCCAGGCGATCCGGACCTGGGCGCGGTCGTGCACGATCATCCCGGAGTTCGTCGGGCACAAGTTCGAGGTGCACAACGGGAACAAGTTCCTGCCGGTGTTCGTGACCGAGGACATGGTCGGGCACAAGCTCGGGGAGTTTTCGCCGACGCGGCAGTTCAAGGGTCACAGCGGCAAGAAGGCCGCGGAGGCCGGCAAGTAAGGGTCGCAGGCGCACGTTGCCGGCGGGCATGCTGCCGGCGGGCGACGTGCAAGGAGCAGGACATGCCGTTCACCGCCAAACATCGCTTCGCTCGCATCTCGCCGCGGAAGGCGCGGCTGCTGATGGACCTCGTCCGCGGTCGCGACGTGGACGACGCGCTGACGCTGCTGCGGTTCAGCAAGAAGCGGTCCAGCGGGATGATCGAAAAGGTCATCCGCTCGGCCGTGGCCAACGCCGCCGAACAGTCCGAGACGCCCATCCGTGGCACGCTGTACGTGTCCAAGGCGTGGGTGGACGGCGGGCCGATCATCAAGCGGTTCATGCCCAAGGACCGCGGCAAGGCGTACGAAATCAAGAAGCGGACGAGCCACTTCGTCGTGGTCGTGGACGAGCGACCGACCCAGCCCGAGGCGTCGGACGGCCCGGCGGAGGCGAAGTCGGCGCGGGCCGGCGGGAAGAAGCCGCGGTCGGCGGCGGGCAAGGCGTCCGCGGCGAGCACATCGGAGACGACGGCCAAGGCCTGACCGAAAAGCCCTGACCGGGGCGGCCGCCCCCGGCCCGGTCGGCCGGAACAGCACCCGGATAAGAACCCACCCGGAGAAGCACCCATGGGACAGAAGGTCAACCCGACAGGTTTCCGCACCGGCATCACCGAGGACTGGAAGAGCCGGTGGTACGCGCCCAAGGCGGCCTACGGCGAGTTTCTCGTCGAGGACCAGGCGGTGCGGCGGTACATCGACCAGAAGCTCAATCGCCGCCCGCCGTTTGCGGCCGTCGCCGACATCATCATCGAGCGCACGCGTGAAGAGGTGACGGTGACGCTCAAGACCGGCCGGCCGGGGCTGGTGATCGGACCCAAGGGCGCCGAGGTGGACAAGCTCCGCGAAGAGCTGGAAGACCTGATCAAGCGGAAGGTCGCGCCGATCAAGATCATCGAGATCAAGAACCCCGACCTCAACGCCCAGCTGGTGGCCGAGTTGATCGCCGAGCAGCTGAAGAAGCGGGCGAGCTTCCGCCGTGTGCTCAAGCAGCGGATGGATGCGACGATGGCGGCCGGCGCGAAGGGGATCCGCATCAGCGTGTCGGGCCGTCTGGGCGGGGCGGAGATCGCGCGGTGTGAGAAGGCGGTGACCGGGTCGGTGCCGCTGACGACGCTGCAGGCGGACATCAACTACGGGTATGCGGTCGCCTTCACGACCTACGGGACGATCGGCGTGAAGGTGTGGATCTTCCGCGGGATGTACGGGGAAGAGGTGCTCGAGACGGACGTGCGGCCGGGCGGGCCGGTGCGTCGCGGGCGTCGTTGACCGCCGGGGATGACCGACAGGAACAGACTTAGCCAGAGCCACTGACCGAGCAGCAGGTGCCTTATGCCGATGATGCCCAAGCGGGTGAAGTTCCGCAAAAGCCAGCGTGGGAAGATGAAGGGGAACGCGACGCGCGGGAACACCGTGGCGTTCGGCGACTTCGGGCTGCAGTCGCTGGAGCACTGCTGGCTCACCGCGCGGCAGATCGAAGCCGGCCGCGTGGCCTGCATGCACTTCCTCCGCCGCGAGGGGCGGCTGCACATCCGCGTCTTCCCGCACAAGCCGGTGACGGCCAAGCCGCTGGAGGTGCGGATGGGCACGGGCAAGGGCGAGCCGGAGTTCTGGGCGGCGGTGATCAAGCCCGGGACGGTGCTGTTCGAGATCGGCGGGGTGGACGAGATGACGGCCAAGCGTGCCCTGGCCCGTGTGGCGCACAAGATGCCGGTCAAGACGCGGTTTGTGACGCGGCGGCACTCCGTGGCGTAGCGGCGAGCCGCGGGGGGGGAAGCCGGCCGAAGAGGTGCCCGCCCGAACGACGGATCGAGGCCCACGGCGGCGGCGACGGCAAGAGCGAGCGAGAGGTGACGGCGATGAAGATCAACGAAATCCGGGAGAAGGACGACGCGGCGCTGCTGAAGGACATGGCCGAGATCCGCAAGCAGCTGTTCACGCTCCGCACGCAGGCGGTGACCCAGAAGCTGGAGGACCCCAGCAAGCTGGGCAAGCTGCGCCGGGACATCGCCCGAATCCAGACGGTGCTGAACGAGCGGAAACGGGCGGCGACGGCGAAGTGACCGGTTCAGACCGACAGCACACGACCCCAGCAGGACCTGACCCCATGGCAACATCAACCTCGACAACTCAGGACGCCGCCGCCGGCGGCACCCCGCGTCAGCGGCCGCAGCTCCGCACGGTGATCGGCGTGGTCGCGTCGGACAAGGGCAACAAGACCATCAAGGTGGTGGTCGAGTACCAGATGCGGCACGAGAAGTACGGCAAGTACCTCAAGCGTCGCACGGTGATGCACGCCCACGACGAGAACAACGAGGCGCGGGAGGGCGATACGGTGGAGATCGCTGCCTGCCGGCCGCTGAGCAGGACGAAGCACTTCCGGCTGGTGCGGATCGTCAGCCGCGCGCACGAGCGGGCGGTGCAGGTGAGCGCGGAAGAGGTGATGACGGGCAAGGCCCCGGAGACGACCCGGTAGTGGCGGAAGCAGCCGCCTGCCGCGGGTCGGTGCGGTCCCCGCGGCGGCGTTCGCCCCGGCCGCCGATTTCGCAGGCTTTCACTCGCAGCGGTACCAGCCATGATCCAGCAGCAAACCTACCTCGACATCGCGGACAACACCGGCGCCAAGGTCGGGATGTGCATCAAGGTGCTCGGCGGCAGCTCGTCGCGCGGCAAGTTCAAGCGCCGGGTCGCCCACGTCGGCGACATCATCATCGTCGCGGTGAAGAAGATTCAGCCCGGCGGGGACGTCAAGCAGGGCGACATCCTGCGATGCGTGGTGGTGCGGACCAAGCACCCGACCCTGCGGCGTGACGGGTCGTATGTGCGGTTCGACCGCAACGCGGCGGTGGTCATCGACAAGGAAAACAACCCCAAGGGCACGCGCATCTTCGGGGCGGTCGCCCGTGAACTGCGGGACAAGAACTTCATGAAGATCGTCTCGCTGGCGTCGGAGGTCGTCTGAGCGGCGCCCATCGGCCGCGGAGCAGGTCCAACCCCTGGAGATCAACCATGGCTCGACACATCAAGGCCGGCGACACCGTGATGGTGATCAGCGGCAACGAAAAGGGAAAGACCGGCAAGGTGCTGAAGGTGCTGAGCAAGCACGACCGGGTCATCGTCGAGGGGCTCAACCGCGTGTGGAAACATGTGCGCCCCAGCCAGCGTCACCCGCAGGGCGGGCGGATCCAGAAGGAAGCCCCGATGGCGCTGTCGAGAGTGCTGCCGATCGACCCGACCACGGGCAAACCCACGCGGGTGCGGTTCCGCGTGGAAGGCGGCGTGAAGCAGCGGGTCAGCCGTACCGGGACGGTGCTGGCGACGCTGCGGCGGGCGTAGAGCAGAGAGGTGTGGGCGGAGGGGACGTTGGCTGGTGAGGTGCGCGGGGTCAGTGAGGTAAGCGAGGCGAGCAATGGCCGAGCAGAAAGATAAAAAGAAGGGGCCGCCGGTGGACGTGGCCGCACTGAAGGCCGCGGCGGCGGAGCGGAAGGCCGCGAAGGCGAAGGCCGCCGAGGAGACGGCCGGGGGCGATGACGCGCCGTCGGGGCCGGTGCCCGAGCCGCGGCTGGCGGTGCACTACCGGGAGAAGGTGGTGCCGGCCCTGCAGCAGAAGTACGGGCTGAAGAACAGGCTGGCCGTGCCGCGGCTGGAGAAGATCGTCATTTCGATGGGCCTGGGCCGGATCGCGACGGCGGGCGGGGCCGACGCCAAGGCCAAGTTCGAGCAGGCCGAGAAAGAGCTGGCCGTGATCGCCGGGCAGAAGCCTGTGCGGTGCAAGGCGAAGAAGTCGGTGGCGAACTTCAAGGTGCGGGCCGGGCAGGAGACGGGGCTGAAGGTCACCCTGCGTGGCAAACGGATGTACGAGTTCCTCGACCGGCTGATCACGCTGACGATCCCCCGCGTGAAGGACTTCCGCGGGCTGCCGGCCGACGGGTTCGACCGCAGCGGCAACTACAACTTCGGCTTCACGGAACAGACGGTGTTCCCTGAGGTGGATTCGGCGGCGGTGACGTTCCAGCAGGGGATGAACCTGACGCTGTGCACGACGGCGGGCTCGCCCGAGCGGGGCCGGGAGCTGTTGAGGCAGTTCGGTTTTCCCTTCCGTGAGGACGGCAAGAAGGAGTAAGCGGTGTGGCGGCGACCGAGGTGTCGGGCCGCCCCCAGACGAGGTAGCAGCGATGGCAACGAAAGCGTGGATCAGCAAGCAGAAGCGTCGTGCGGCGCTGGTGGCGAAGTACGCGGAACTGCGGCGTCAGCTCAAGAAGGAAGGCAACTACGCCGAGCTGGCCAAGCTGCCGCGGGACTCGTCCCCGACGCGCAGCCACAACCGCTGCCAGCTCACCGGCCGCAGCCGTGGTTATCTTCGCCGTTTCAAGATCAGCCGCATCATGCTCCGCGAGCTGGCGCTGTCGGGGAAGGTGCCGGGACTGAAGAAAGCCTCGTGGTGATGGCCGCCGGCAACGCAGTGGAGTGAGACAGAGCCCCGGGTCGTAGGTCCGGGGACGCACCATCGGGACCTGTACGATGAACAACCAAGACCCCATCGCCGACATGCTCACCCGGATCCGTAATGCCAACCGGGTCGGCCGACGCATGGTTCTGATCCCCAAGTCGAAGATCTGCACGGGCATCGCCCAGGTGCTCCGCGACGAGGGCTACATCGAGGAGTTCGACGTCGTGGACGACGGCAAGCAGGGGCTGCTGCGGATCAAGCTCAAGTACGGGCTGGACGGCTCGCGGGTCATCCACGCCATCGACCGCAAGTCCAAGCCGGGCCGGCGGATCTACCACAAGGTCGGCGAGCTGCCCCGGGTGCTCAACGGCATGGGCATCTGCGTGGTCTCGACGTCCAAGGGCGTGATGTCCGACCGCAAGGCCCGCGAAGCCAATGTCGGCGGCGAGCTGCTGTGCGTTGTCAGCTGACGATCGTCTCCAGGGACGGCGCGGGGGCGGTCGCCCGCCACGCCGTCCGGTCTCGACCCGCGAAAGCGGCACAGTGACACGAGTGAGGTGACCCATGTCGCGTATCGGTAAGAAGCCCGTCCCCGTCGGCAAGGCCAAGGTGACCGTGGCCGGCAAGGTGGTGAAGTTCGAAGGGCCCAAGGGCAAGCTCGAGCTCACCGTTCATCCGCTCATTGACGTGGCGCTGGACACGGGGCGGAACGAGCTGGTCGTCACCCGTAAGGGCGACGAGCGGCAGGACAAGGCGCTGCACGGGCTGACGCGGGCGCTGCTCAACAACTGCGTGGTCGGGGTCACCGAGGGGTACAGGAAGGTGCTTGAGCTTCGCGGCGTCGGCTACAAGGCGGAGATCAAGGGGAAAGAGCTGATGCTTTCGGTGGGCTTCGCCAAGCCGATCGCGGTCACGCTGCCGACCAACCTGAACGTGGCGGTGGAGGCGGGGCAGGGCGAGGTGGCCAACCGCATCGTGATCACCGGCGCGGACAAGCAGGCGGTGGGCAACTTCGCGGCGGCGGTGCGGAAGGTCCGCAAGCCCGAGCCGTACAAGGGCAAGGGGATCCGCTACGAGGGCGAGCAGGTCAAGATCAAGCCCGGCAAGGCGTTCGCCGGGGCCGGCGCGAAGTAGGGAGGCGTGGCCGGCTGTCGAGGATGAGTCGGCCCGGGGTTACGGCAGGTCCGGTCCCGGGCGGAGCGAAAGCGACAACCCGCCGGTCGAACCGAAGCGACCGGCACGAAAGGTTGGCAGACGATGGCAGACAAGAACGAGCTCAAGATCAAGCGGCGGCTTCGCCGCAAGTACTCGATCCGCAAGACGCTGGTCGGCACGTCGGAGCGTCCGCGGCTGTCGGTGTACCGCTCGGAGAAGCACATCTACGCCCAGGTGATCGACGATACCGCCGGCCGCACGCTGGCCAGCGCTTCGTCGCTGGACGCCTCGGTGCGTGGGGAGCTCAAGCACGGGGCGAACATCGCGGCGGCGAAGAAGGTCGGGCTGGCGATCGCGGCGGCGGCCAAGGCGGCCGGGGTGACCAAGGTCGCCTTCGACCGCAACGGCCGGAAGTACCACGGGCGGGTCAAGGCACTGGCCGACGCGGCCCGCGAGGGCGGTTTGCAGTTCTAGAATCTGGGTCTATGGCACGGGTCCGCGAAACGTACACGAAAGCGTAATCACCATGGCTGAAGAAACGACCTCAAGCTCGCCGGAGACGTCTGAAGGTTCGACCGCTGTGGCCGCGCCGGCTGCGGCAGCGCCGGCGGCGCGTCCGGAGTCGGAAGGCGCGGGGCGGGGGGGCCCGGGTGGGGGAAGCTCGGCCGGCCCCCGCGGGCGGGGTGGCTCGCCGTCGGGGGGGCGGGGCGGGCCGCGTCGGGGCGACCGTGACCGCGACGAGTCGGGGTTCGAGTCGTCGGTGGTGCGGATTTACCGGTGCTCGAAGGTGGTCAAGGGCGGCCGGACGTTTTCGTTCGGCGCGCTGGTGGTCGCCGGCGACCGCAAAGGCAACGTCGGCATCGGTTACGGCAAGGCCAACGAAGTGCCGCCGGCGGTCGAGAAAGCCACCAAGGACGCCCGCAAGCAGATGATCCGGGTGAACCTCAAGGGCACGACGATTCCGCACGTGGTGAGGGGCACTTCGGGGGCGTCGAGCGTGGTGCTGGTGCCGGCGCGTCCGGGGACGGGCGTTACGGCGGGCAAGTCGGTGCGGCCGTGCCTCGAGCTGGCGGGCATCACGGACATCCTGACCAAGGCGTACGGCTCGACCAGCCCGAAGAACCTCGTCAAGGCCACGATGGATGCGCTCTCGAAACTGCAGCTCAAGGAGCAGGTGGAAGGGGCGCGGGGCGTCACGCTGGATCCCAACGCAGGGAGCATTCAGTAAGGGGGCGGCCGAGGCGAACGGCGTCGGGCTCGGCACGGTCGTTTCGATTCAGGTCAGAGCGGGCAAGCGAGCAGCCCGGCAGGACGGAAGGTGCAGTCATGAGCATGATCCACACCATCACGCAGGCGGCCCCGCGCTGGAAGAAGCCCCGCCGTAAGGGCCGGGGCGAGTCGTCGGGTCGGGGCAAGACTTGCGGCCGGGGGACCAAGGGCTCCAAGGCCCGGGCCGGGAAGTACATCAAGCGCGGCTACGAGGGCGGGCAAACGCCGATCTTCCGGCGTTTCCCCAAGCGCGGGTTCTCGAACGTCAACTTTGCCAACCGCTATCACGTCGTGAACACCGGCGACCTGAACGTGTTCGCCGACGGCACCGTCGTGGACCAGGCCCTGCTCATCGAGAAGGGGCTGGTTCCGGACGACCGGCTCCCTGTGAAGGTCCTGGCCGAGGGCGAGCTGAAGGTCCGCCTGACGGTGCACGCGGGCTGGTACTCGAAGGCGGCCCACGCGGCGATTGTGAAGCTGGGGGGGACGGCGCTCAATCCCGCCGGCAACCCCTTCGAGTTCCCCAAGGAGAAAAAGAAGTTCGTTCCGCGGCCGGCGGAGAAGAAGTCGAAGAAAGCCGAGGAGCCGGCTGCGGCCGAGGCCCCCAAGGCCTGACGCGGCCCGCCGGGGCCGGCGGGGGGTCGGCGCCTGCCGCACAAGCGGGCGGACGTGTGAGAATGCTCCTCATGGCCCCGGTATCGCCGGGGCCATATAACTGAGGCCACATGCTCAAGACCTTTCTCAACGTCTTCAAGGTCCCCGAGCTGCGGAACAAGGTGCTGTTCACCCTGTTCATGCTGCTGATTTACCGGATCGGCTATCACATCCCGATTCCCGGTGCCGACCAGGACGCGTTCGCGGAGATGGCGGCGCGGCAGGCGGAAGACCAGACCGCGGCGGGACGGTTGGCGGCGTATGTGTCGCTGTTTTCGGGGGGCAGCCTCAGCCAGAGCACGATCTTCGGTCTGGGCGTGATGCCGTACATCTCGGCGTCGATCATCATGCAGCTGCTCACGACCGTGATCCCCGCCCTCGAGCGGCTGAAGAAGGAAGGTCAGACGGGGCAGCGCAAGATCCAGGAGTACACGCGGTTTCTCACGGTGCCGCTGTGTCTGGTGCAGGCGATCATGTGGCTGAGCTTCATGCAGTCGCAGAAGCTCGTTTCGCCGGGCATGCAGGACACGATGAGTTTCTGGGTCGTCGGGACGCTGTGCCTGACGGCCGGTTCCATCTTCCTGATGTGGGCGGGCGAGCAGATCGACGAGTACGGGCTGGGCAACGGCATCTCGCTGATCATTCTCGCGGGCATCGTGGCGCGGATGCCCAGCGCGATCGTCGAGATGATCAACCTCACCAGCTTCTCGGCGGGGGCGGGCGGGGGTGAAAAGCCGCTGACGGTGGGCCACGTCATTCTGCTGATCGCCGCCTTCCTTGTCGTCGTGGCCGGCGCCATCTGGGTGACCCAGGCGCAGCGGCGCATTCCGATCCAGCAGGCCAAGCACACCCGCGGTCGCCGGGTGTACGGCGGGCAGAAGCAGTACCTTCCGCTGCGGGTCAACCACGGCGGCGTGATGCCGATCATCTTCGCCCAGTCGCTGATGCTGTTCCCGGGCATGCTGCTGGACGTCATGGCCGCGAGCCTGCGACCGGCGGAGGGCCAGTCGGCAGGGTGGTTTGCCGGTTTTATCGGCTTCCTGCAGAGCCAGTTCGGCTTCGGTCAGTTCCTGTACGTGATGACCGAAGTCATCCTGATCTACTTCTTTGCGTACTTCTGGACGACGGTGCAGTTCCAGCCGAAGGAGATCGCCAATCAGCTCCGGGACTACGGGTCGTTCATCCCGGGCCTGCGGCCGGGGAAGCGCACGGCCGAGTATCTCGAGAAGGTGATGATGCACATCACCTACGTCGGGGCGAGCTTCCTGTGCATCATCGCGGTCGTGCCGATCTTCGTGACCACCGCGACGGGGATCCCGTACACGATCTCGGCGTTCATCGGCGGGACGGGGCTGCTGATCTGCGTCTCGGTGTCGCTGGACATCGTGCAGCGAATCGAAGCCAACCTGCTCATGCGCAACTACTCGGGCTTCCTGGCGGAGGGTGGGGCCAAGGGCAAGCGGATCAAGGGGCGTCAGTTCTGACCGCGTGGTGGATAGCGGCGTGAGCGTTATGGCGACCGGCCGCCCCCGAGGCATACGGCCGGGGCAAGGACGGAGCCGGACCGCGGACGCGACCCCCGGGCCGGCCGACGTCGGACGCGGGGTGAGGCCGGCGCGGGCGGTCGGGACCAGGCAGCGATGGGCGATGGCGATCATCCTCAAATCCAGGCGTGAGATCGAAGCGATGCGTCGGACCGGCAAGATCGGCCACGACATCCTTCAGATGCTCGCCAGCCACGTCGCACCCGGCGTGACCACGGGTCAGCTCCACGACCTCGCCAAGGACGCGCTGGACCGGGCCGGCGCGCGGGGCATGAGCAAGAACTACCCCACCTACCGGGAAGGAGAGGGGTACCCGGCCCACATGTGCATCTCCGTGAATGAGGAGGTGGTGCACGGCATCCCCGGCCAGCGGCCCCTGAAGGAAGGCGACATCGTCACGCTGGACCTCGGGCTGATGTACGAGGGGTACTGTGCCGACACGGCCATCACGGTGCCGGTAGGTGCGATTTCTCCGCGGGTGCAGAAGCTGCTGGACGTCACGCGCGAGACGCTGGAACTGGCGATCCGGCTGGCCAAACCAGGGGTGAAGTGGTCGGACATCGCCCGGCAGCTCCAGAGGCACGTGGAAAGCGCGGGGTTCGGCGTGGTGCGCGAGTTCGTCGGGCACGGCGTCGGCCGCGACATGCACGAAGACCCGAAGGTGCCGAACTTTTTCACCCCTGAACAGCTCAAGGGCGACTTCCGTCTCCGGCCGGGCATGACGCTGGCGGTGGAGCCGATGGTGGTGTCCGGGCGTCGTGACGTGATCTTGCTGGAAGACCAGTGGACGGTGGTCACGGAGGACCGCAAACCGGCGGCCCATTTCGAGCACACCATCGCCATCACCGAGACGGGGTGCGAAGTGCTGACGGACGGCCGCGCGGTGGCGGGGGACGGGGCCGCTGCGGCGGGGGCTGAGGGGGGCTTGCGTGCGGGCCCGAGGGGCTGACCGGGCCGGTGTCCAACGGGCCGCCCGGGCCCGATGACGCCGACCGGGGGGGGCTCACTTGAACGGCGGGGTCGGGCGGCATAAAAGATTCGATTCCCCGGGCGGTCAGGCGACGACGACGTGGGCGAGCGAGCCCTCCGTCGTCGCCGGCGTGTCGAACGGGGCAGGGGAGTGGGGGGAGCCGGGCGAGCGGGGGATACCCGGGCGGTTGCCGGGCGGGATGTTGTGTGGGGCGGGGACATCGAGGTGGATCATGAAGGTGCGAGCGAGCGTTCGTCGGATTTGCGAAAACTGCAAAATCGTCCGTCGCAAGGGGATCGTGCGCGTGGTGTGCACGAACACCAAGCACAAGCAGCGTCAAGGCTGAGTCCCGGTCGGGCGTCGTTTGGCTCGCGTGCGGTCGGCGTCGCGGGCGTACGCGTCGGGCCCGGAGGGTCGGAGTTCATCGAAGAGAGCGTGCCATGCCCCGTATCAGCGGTATTGACATTCCCAACGACAAGCCGGTGTGGATCAGCCTGACGTATCTGTACGGCGTGGGGCGGACCAACTCGCGGCAGATCCTGAAGAAGGCCGAGATCGACCCGCAGAAGCGGGCGAAGGACCTCACCGAAGACGAGATCGCCAGGATCATCGCGGAGATCGACAAGAGCGGCATCCTGATCGAAGGCGCATTGCGCCGGCAGGTGCAGCAGAACGTCAACCGGCTTCGGGAGATCGGCAGCTACCGCGGCATGCGGCACCGCCGGTCGCTGCCGACCCGCGGCCAGCGGACGCGGTCGAACGCCCGGACCCGCAAGGGGCCGCGCAAGACCGTGGCGGGCAAGAAGGGCGTGAAGGAGCTGGGCAAGTAAGCCGGCGGCGGGCGGCGTGGCCGGTGAGGCGGTCGCCGGGGCGTCGCCAGGCGTGGTGCGGTGGGCCGGCGGAAGTCGGCCCGGCGGCCGGTGCGGTTTGGAGTTCAAAGACCGGGGGACGACGCAACGCGTCGGAGGATCCCGGAGGAGTCGATCAAGGTGGCAGAAGGACAGAAGGCGGCGGGCGCGAAGGCTGCGGTGAAGAAGAAGGTGCGCAAGGGCGTCACCCGTGGCATCGCGCACATCAAGTCCACGTTCAACAACACGCTGGTGACCATCACCGACCTCAACGGGGAGACGATCGCGTGGGCGTCGGCGGGGACGGTGGGATTCAAGGGGGCCCGCAAGAGCACGCCGTTTGCGGCGGGACGCGCTGCGGAGACGGCGGCGACGCAGGCCCGCAAGTCGGGGATGGTCGAGGTGGAGGTGCGGGTGAAGGGGCCGGGCGCCGGGCGCGAGCAGGCGATCCTGAACCTGCAGAGCGCCGGGCTGAAGATCACCGGCATCGAGGACGTGACCCCGCTTCCGCACAACGGGTGCCGGCCGCCAAAGAAGCGGCGCGTGTAAGTACGCGGGGCGACCGGGCCGTCAACGGGCTGAGCTGCACCGCGGCGCAGCCAGCGCGGCCGCAGGGCTGTCGGATGTGGTCAGGGCAAGGTCGGAGGAAAGGCGGGGGGAGCGCTGCGGCGCCGACGCGTCGCGGTGTGGGCGGGTGGAAGGCGGACACGGCGACGAGGCGGGAGTACAGATGGCCCCAAACGGTTGGGGCGGGAACTTCCTGCGATTCGACGTGTCCGGTGGGCCGGGCCTGAGCGCCGGCCAAGAAGGAGTGAGGTCATGAGGAATCGGTGGCGTGGACTGGAGCTTCCGTCCCGTGTGGTGCGTGACGACACGGTGAGCACGGAGACGTACGGCCGGTTTACGGTCGAGCCCTTCGAGCGCGGTTTCGGGACGACGGTGGGCAACAGCCTGCGGCGGATCCTGCTGTCGAGCCTGGAGGGGGCGGCGGTGACGCATGTGCGCATCGCCGGGGTCGAGCACGAGTTCTCGACCATCAACGGGGTGATGGAGGACGTCACCGACATCCTGCTGAACATCAAGTCGCTGATCGTGCGGATGGACAGCGATGAGCCGCGGGAGATCAAGGTGTCGGTGCACCGGGCGGGGGTGGTGACGGCGGCGGCGATCGAGTGCCCGCCGGACGTGCAGGTGATCAACCGGGATCAGGTGCTGGCGACGCTGACGGAAGACGTGTCGCTGGACATCACGATGACGGTGGGGAAGGGTCGGGGCTATGTGACGGCGGCCGAGAACATCCGCGAGACGGCCGGCGAGCAGGAGATCGGGCTGATCGCGGTGGACTCGATTTATTCGCCGGTGACGCGGGTTCGCTACAGCACGGAAGACGCCCGCGTGGGCCAGAAGACGGACTACGACCGGCTGATCATGGAGATCTGGACCAACGGGACGATCACGCCGGAGATGGCGCTGGTCGAGGCGGCCAAGATCCTGCGCAAGCACCTCAACCCGTTCGTGCAGTACTTCGAGCTGGGGACGGACATCGCCAGCGAGGAGGCGGTGGCGGGGCTTCGTGACGCCAGCCGCGTGGGGCAGATGGACCCGGACCTCCAGCAGAAGCTCAACATGAGCATCCAGGAGCTGGACCTGTCGGTGCGTGCGAACAACTGCCTCGAGTCGGCCAAGATCCAGACCGTCCGCGACCTCGTGCAGCGGACGGACGCCGACCTGCTCAAGGTTCGCAGTTTCGGGAAGACGTCGCTGCGGGAGGTCAAGCGGAAGCTGGCGGACCTGGGGCTCTCGCTGGGGATGGACCTCTCGGCGCCGCTGCCCCCGCCGCCGGTCCTGTCGGACACCCCTGCGCCGACGGCGTCGTACGGCGAAGTCGGCGGCGTCGAGGGCGGCGAGAACACGGGTTCGGAGCAGACCTGACGCGGCCTTCCGTCGCCGCACGGGTCGTTGGAGTCCCTCTACTGAGAGTGCATCATGTCTCGACACCTTATCCGGGGCCGCCAGCTCAGCCGCGATACCGAGCACCGCAAGGCTTTGCGCCGCAACCTCGTGCAGTCGCTCTTCGAGCATGGCAAGATCCGCACGACGCTTCCCAAGGCCAAGGAAGTGAAGGCGTTTGCCGAGAAGCTCATCACCCTGGCCAAGACAGGCCTTGCCGCCGACACGGCCGGGCAGGTGCGTGCACGGCGGCGGGTGGTTCAGGCGCTGTGCGACCGACGCCTCGTGGACGAGAACTACGAGTTCATCACCGATGGCCCGGTGAAGACGGTCGTCCAGAAGCTCTTCGCCGAGATCGCCCCCAAGTTCAAGGGACGTGCGGGCGGCTACACGCGGATCATCAAGACGTCAGACTTCCGCATCGGCGACGGCGGTGACATCGTGGTGCTGCAACTGGTGACCGAGCAGGCGGCCCCGAAGGGCACGGCACGCCGGTCGGCCGGCCTGCGCCGCAAGAAGGCTGAGAAGCGCAAGGCGTTCGCGGCCAAGGTCTTCGCTGCCGCCAAGTGACCAAGGTCGCAGGGACGCCCCGCGCCGAAGGTCGTCAAACCGAAGCTGCCCCGCGAGCACGCGACGCGGGCGCGGCAGGGGTGCGCTTTGTCGGGCGTGTACCGCAGGCGATGCGTCTTGGGCGGAGACGTCTACGACCGGCCCGCTGCACTGGGCGGGCGTCCTGTGCGGTCTGCCTACCTAACGGTCGGGCTGCGTGTTGGCCGTCGGGATGCGGGCGGCCGTCAGCCCCCGGGGGCGGTGGGACGACCGCCTGGGCGATCTCTCTGCGGTCAGGGCCGCGTTTGCGTGTGTGACCTCGGTTCGGTAGCGTGACCGCCGCGGCGGGGGCGAGCGTACCGTTGGCGGGGGGGGCGACTTCGCTGCGGTTCGGCCACGCGTATGTGGGATTTCCTGCTGAAGAACCTGGTGGTGGTGTTTTACGTCTCCGTGCTGGCGCTGGTGGCGCTGTACGGGCTGCACCGCTACGCCTTGGTGTATCTGTACCTCAAGCACCGCCACCGCCGGTATGAGCCGAAGGGGCGGTTTGCGGAGCTGCCCCGGGTGACGGTGCAGTTGCCGATGTACAACGAGGCGGACGTGGCGGAGCGCGTGATCGCGGCGAGCTGTGCGATCGACTATCCGCTGGACCGCCTCGAGATTCAGGTGCTGGACGACTCGACCGACCATTCGGCCGAGGTGGCCCGTCGAGCGGCGGAGCAGTGGCGGGAAAAGGGCTACCCGGTGAAGTACATCCACCGGGACAGGCGGGAGGGGTATAAGGCGGGCGCGCTGGCCGAGGGACTCAGGCAGGCTTCAGGCGAGCTGGTGGCGATTTTTGACGCGGATTTCCTGCCGCCGCGTGACATCCTGCACAACGTGGTGCACTACTTCACCGACCCCACGGTGGGGATGGTGCAGATCCGCTGGGACCACCTCAACCGGGACGCCTCGCTGCTGACACGCAGTCAGGCGATTTTCCTGGACGGGCACTTTGTCATCGAGCACACGGCCCGCAACCGCTCCGGGCGGTTCATGCACTTCAACGGCACGGCGGGGGTCTGGCGGCGGGCGACGATCGACGATGCCGGGGGCTGGCAGCACGACACGCTGACGGAGGACCTGGACCTGTCGTACCGCGCGCAGCTCAAGGGGTGGCGGTTCGTCTACTTGCCGCAGTACGCCGCGCCGGCCGAGCTGCCGCCGGAGATGATCGCCTTCAAGCAGCAGGCGCACCGTTGGACGAAAGGGTCGATGCAGACGTGTCTGAAGCTGCTGCCGCGGATCCTGCGTAGCCGCACCCTGCCCTGGTCGGTGAAGCTGGAGGCTTTCTTTCACCTTTCCTGCACCGTCGTGTACCCGGCGATGGTGCTGCTGGCGCTGTCGATGTACCCGGCGTTCTTCAACGCCTTTGCGCCTTTCAAGGCGCAGACGTGGTCGGCGTATCTGTTCAGCGCGACGCTGTTCCTTCTGGCCACCTGCTCGGCCGGGGCGTTTTTCGCTTTCGCCCAGAAGGAGCTGTTCGGGAAGTGGGCGGCGTGGAAGAGCGTGCTGTACATGCCGGTGCTGATGGGGCTGGGGGTGGGCATTTCGCTCAACAACACCAAGGCGGTGCTTGAAGCGGTGTGGACGCACGTGCGTCGGCGGCCCAGCGAGTTCGTCCGGACCCCCAAGTACGGGGTGACCGGTGGCGACGGCATCCGGCGCTGGAAGCCCGAGGCGGTGTGGACGTTCCGCCGGCTGACGCTTCCGATCCTCGAGATCGCCTTCGGCGTGTACATGCTCAGTTGCGTGTACATCTCGGTGAAATACGAGTTCGCGCGGGCGAGCATTCCGTTCCTGCTGATCTTCGCGTCCGGCTTCTTCTACGTCGCCTTCAGTTCGCTGCACGCGCTGTGGCGGATGCACCGCCTGCAGCAGGACGCGGGGGCGGCGTCGGCCGAGCCGCAGCGGGCGGCGGCGGCGTGAGTCCCGTCGGCGGCGATGGAGAGGTCGGGGCCTAGAACCAGCCCTTGCGCCGGAAGATGTACAGCAGGCTCCCTGCGATGCCGAGCATCAGCGTCATGGAGACGTAGAAGCCGAAGCGGTGATGGAGGATCCACTCGAACTCGGGGATCGCGAAGTTCTGGCCGTAGAAGCTGGTGATGATGGTCAGCGGCAGGGCGGTGACGGTGATGATCGTGAGCGTCTTCATCACGCGGTTGAGGTTATTGCTGACGCTGGACATGTAGATGTCACGGGCCGAGACCACGAGGTCGCGGTAGATCTCGACGTTTTCGACCGCGCGGTTGAGGTGGTCGAGCACGTCGCGGAAATACACGCGGGTGGATTCGCGGATAAACGGCACATCGCCGCGGGTGAGCTGAGCGATGACCTCTCGCTGCGGACCGATGACACGGCGGAGGTTGAGCAGCTCCTTCTTCTTGATGCTGATGCGTTGCAGGATGTCTTCCTTGGGGTCGATGACCGCCTCTTCCTCCAGGTCGTCGATCGCTTCGCCGAGGAAGTCGAGGATCGGCTCGTAGTGGTCCACCAGGTGGTCGAGGATGCTGTGCACGAGCATGTCCACGCCGGCGTCGAGCACCCGTCGCGGGTCGCCGCGGGCGCGGTCGAGGACGGTGGCCACCGAGACCATCACTTCCTCGTGGATGGTGACGAGAAACCGCTCGGAGAGGAACATGTCCAGCTCCTTGGTCCGCAGCTTCTCGCGGAAGGTGGCGAGGTCGGGGCCGTGGATGACGATGTAGAAGTAGCCGGTCGGGCAGATGTCGCCGACGTGGTTGTAGCGTTCGACCTTGGGCCGCTGGGAATACTGGACCGAGTCCTCGATGGCCAGGGGGTGGAAGCCGAAGACGTCGTCGAGGTAGCCCAGCTCTTCGTCGGTGGGCTTGCACATGTCCAGCCAGAACACCGCGCGTTCGTCCCGCAGGGCACGGCTGAGCGCTTCGGGCGAGGTGTCCGTCGAGAGGGTGCCGTCCCCGTACTTGATGAACGCGGTGAGCATGGGGTGCGTGGCGGCGGCTTTCTGGGGCGCAGGGGCGGGGCGGCATGGGCGGCCGGCCGGCCTCGGCAGGGCAGACCGCCGCACGGAGGGAGCGCGCTGGCGGCGTCCCGGGCCGGGTAGTGTAACCGAGGGGGCGTGTGTTTCGAGGGGCCGTGGACCGCAGGTCGGTGGGGGTTCGGCGGTGGGGTTCGGCGGGACGTGGTGGTCGGGGGGGGGGGCGGGACTCACCCGAACAGCTCGGCGAACTTGGCAGCGATGTCGGGGCTGCGCATCAGGCTCTCGCCCACGAGCACCGCACGGACGCCCGCGTCGCGCAGCTTGATGACGTCTGAGCGGCAGGAAATCCCCGACTCGGAAACCAGCACGGAGCGGTCGGCGACGAGCTCGGCCATGCGGAGCGTGGTGCCGAGGTCCGTGTGGAAGGTGCGCAGGTCGCGGTTGTTGATGCCCAGCAGCGAGTAACTGCGGTGGGGGAAGCCGATCACGCAGTCGCGGACCCGCATCAGGTTGTCGAGGTCGTGCACCTCGATCAGCGTGGTGAGGTTGAGCTCGGTGGCGAGGATCTGCAGGTCGATGAGCTGTGAGGTCTCGAGGCACTCGGCGATGAGCAGGATGGCGTCCGCCCCGAACGCGCGCGACTCGTACACCTGCCACGGGTCGATGATGAAGTCCTTGCGGAGCACCGGCAGCTTCACCACGTCGCGGACGGCGTGAAGGTAGCTCAGCGACCCCTGGAAGTACGGCTCATCCGTCAGGATGCTCAGGGCGTCGGCGCCCGCTTCGGCGTACACCCGGGCGATGGCGACGGGGTCGAACGGTTCGCGGAGGACGCCGGCCGACGGCGAGGCTTTCTTGATCTCTGCGATGACGTTGACCGGCTTGGGACGGGGGGACGACGCGGGGTCGCGCGTCACGTGATGGAAAAAGTTGCGTGGTCGGCCGAGCTCGGCGATGAGCTCCTTCAGCCGGCTCAGGGGCCACTCCCGCTGGCGGGCCGCCACCTCTTCCACCTTGGTCGCAACAATCTGACGAAGCACCGACATGGCGTTTTCCGCTATCGTGGCGGCTGTCAACCGCTGGTGCGCGGGTCTGCACGGCCTTGACGCCCCGGCTTTGCCCACGATGACGACGACCATGGTAGCCACCCTCGGACTGGCGCTTTGGCTGACGGCCGCGTTGCTCGGGATGCGTGTAGCGGGTGTGGGCCGGGAGGCGGCTGGCGTGTGGCGAGGGCCGCACGGGCTGCACCGGGTCACCGGTCTTGGCCTGGTGAGTTTTCTCGGGTTGGGCGGGTGGCTGCTGCTGAGCAGTGTGACGGCGTCGGCGGTGGGGCGGACGTGGCCCGGTTCGGCCGTGGCCCAGACGGCAGCGACACTGGCGGTCAACGGGGTGATGGCCGGCGGGCTGTGGCTCATGCTCCGGCCGTCGAATCGGCGGGCGGCGGCCGGGCCGTCGGAGCGAACGGGCTGCCGGCGGACGTTGGCGACGGCCGGCTGGGCGTTGGCCGGGCTGCTGGCGGTTCTGCCGGCGGTGTACCTGACGCTCAGCGCGACTGTGGCGGTGCTGAAGTGGTGGTCGCCGGAGACGGAGGTCGGGCACGAGACGCTCAAGCTGCTGGCCGGGAGCGACTCGCCGTTTCTGGTTGTGCTGGTGGTGCTTTCGGCGGTCGTGGTGACGCCGCTGTTCGAAGAGCTGCTGTTTCGCGGTGCGGTGCAGGGATTTTGTGTGTCGGTGCTGAGCGGAAACGATGGCCCGGGCTGGACCGCCCGCTGGGGTGGCATCGTGGCTTCGTCGCTGGTCTTCGCCGGCCTGCACGCCCCGTGGAGCATGCCGGCCATCTTCGTGCTCAGCGTGGGGCTGGGGTATGTCTACGAGCGTACCGGGCGGCTGGCCCCGGCCGTGGTGATGCACCTGCTGTTCAACCTGATCTCGGTCCTGCAAACCCTGACGTCGCGGGGCGGCAGTGGCTGAGAGGGCCGCCAGAGACTTTCTGCCGACGCCGCGCTGGCGCTCATCGCCCCGTGCGGGGGTGTGCGTAGCTGCCGTTGCAAAGCCAAACGGGATACCATGCGGGCCACACCGACATGAGCGCGACACCTGCCGACCGTCCGGCCGTTTCCCGGAACATCGCCCCTGCGGACACCGTTTTGGAGGCCATCCGCCGCCGCGTGGAGCGCGTGGTGCCGGAAGCGGAGTTTCGGACGAAGCTGGAGCGGTCGGCGGCGACCGGCCGGCCACTGCGGCTGAAGTTCGGCATGGACCCCACGGCGCCCGACGTCACGCTGGGACACGCCGTGCCACTGAAAGTCCTGCGTGCGCTGCAGGATGCCGGCCACAAGGCGGTGCTGATCATCGGGGACTACACCGCACGCGTCGGTGACCCTTCCGGCCGCAACACCACGCGGCCGGTGCTCAGCGGCGAACAGATCGACGAGAACGCCAGGACGTACCTGGCACAGGTCGGCAAGATCCTGCGGACCGACCCGGAACATCTGGAGGTGCGGTTCAACGGCGAGTGGCTGGGCAAGATGACGATGGTGGACATCATCCGTCTTGCGGCCCGCAAGTCGGTGGCCCAGCTCCTGGCGCGCGAAGACTTCGCCAAACGGTACGCCGAGGGGGTGGACATCCGCCTGCACGAGTTGATGTACCCGCTGCTGCAGGGGTGGGATTCGGTGATGGTGAACGCCGACGTGGAATTCGGCGGGAGCGACCAGCTGTTCAACAACCTCGTCGGGCGTGAGCTGCAGAAGGAAGAGGGACACGAAGGTCAGTGCGTGCTGGTGACGCCGCTGCTGGTCGGTACGGACGGCGTCCAGAAGATGAGTAAAAGCAAGGGGAACTACATCGGCGTGACCGACCCGCCCGGCGGCAGCGACGGGATGTTCGGCAAGGTGATGCGGATTCCCGATTCGCTGCTCGAGCACTACTACCAGCTCCTGACCGATGTGCCGGAGTCGGAGTATCGGGCCGAGATTCGCGAGCGGCCTCGCGACGCCAAGGTCCGGCTGGCCAGACTGCTGGTGTCGTGGCTGCACTCTCCGGAGGCGGCCGACCGGGCGGAGCAGGACTTTGTTGCGGCGACGCACGGCGGGCTGCCGTCGGAGGTGCCTGAGCTGTCCGTGGGGTCCGGGCCGCATCCGATCGCCCCGCTCCTGGTGAAGGCGGGGTTCGTCAAGAGCAACGGCGAAGGCATCCGCAAAGTCCGGGAAGGCGCTATCAAGGTGGACGGGCAGCGCTGGGCCGACGAGAAGGCGATGCTGGCCGTCCCACCGGGCGGGTGCATCGTGCAGATGGGTAGCCGGCGATTCGTACGTCTGGTGCCGTAGCCGCTGGTCTTCGGCGAGTGGGTCGGGTGGTGGTACGCGTCGCGGTCTGCGCGCGGAGTCACAACACAAGCCCGCCCCGGGCTGGACAGGACCCGGGGCGGGCTGAATGCACGTCGTCGTTGCCGCAGCGGCGGTCGGCTGGCCGTGCCCGGCTTGTCAGTCGGGCCGACCCGCTCTGGCTCACGGTTAGCGCTGCCGGCGACGGCTCAGCAGCAGTGCGGCCGGGGCGAGCAGGCCCAGCGCGGCCGGCTCGGGGATGCTTGATGCGCCGGGGCGGCTGGACGCCAGCACCGCTTCGATGAACGGGTCGATGTCGTCGGCGTCGAAGATGGAGTTGTTGTCGAAGTCGCCGAAGGC
>JBKBHU010000026.1:0-41424 GCA_046299715.1 Tepidisphaerales bacterium
GGGCAGGGCGGGACGAGGCGTGAGCTCGGATGGCGTCGGACGTGTCGAAAGCGGGTCAGACGCGGCGGCGGCGGGCCAGCAGCGGCACGGCCGACAGCACGACGCCGGCCGCGGCCGGCTCGGGGATCGGCCGCACCCGCGCTACCGCATCGATTTCCCCGCCGACAAACCCCGGCGCGCCCTCAAAGCGGATGTACCGGATGGACGTGAAGCCCGAGGGGGCCAGGTCGAAGCCGGTCCCGCCGGCCGAGCCGTCGTACAGCTCGAGCACGTCGGCCGCGGTCCGACCGGCCAGGCTCTGGCTCAGCAGCGCCGGGTTGACTGGCCGCGTCGGGTCGAGTTCGTCGTCGCTCCAGCTGGCCGTGGCCCGGTCCCACCGGTAGGCGTTGGTGGGGAAGAGCTGATCGCCGTACGGGCCGCCCGTGTAGGTGTACCACTGCACGCCGTCCGGACTGACCGACACGAGCGTGCGTTCGACGAAGGCCGAGCCGCTGAGGATGAACGTGTTGAGGTCCGTGGCGTCGCTGACCGTCCCGCCACTGCCGGTGAAGAAGGCGTTGCCGAAGACGATGAAGTCGATGCCGAAGGGGTTGAGCGGGTGGTCCTCCACAGGCCGGCCCATCCGGACGGTGACCGACTGACCGTTGTTGAACGTGGTGATGAGCGTTTCGCCGCCGATCCCGCGGTTGAACGGCGCTTCGATGAGCTTGGCCCGACGCACATCAGGACTGGTCGCCGAACCGGCATTGAAGCGGAGCGTCGGCCGCCCGAGCACGGCGGCGGGGTCGTTGTACAGCCCGGTCGCGGGGAGCCCGGTGGACGCGACCACCTCCACGGCGAAGTCGAGCGGGTCGTAGACGTAGCTGGCCGACGCGGTCGCCGCGCCCAGCACGCCGACCGACACCGCCGCGGCGGCGAGTTGCCCTGCACGGCCCGGCCGCCGGCGACGCCCCAGCAGCACAACCCCCGGAAGCAGCAGCAGGGGCAGGACGGTCGGTTCCGGGATCACCCACACCTGCACCGTACTCTGCTGAGCGTAGCGGAGGTAGATCTCGCCGGTGGCCGTGTTGTACCGCCAGGCCGGCGGTTGGAAGTTGTCGATCGTCGCCTGCGGGCTGGCGAACTTGCGCAGCACACCGGCGGCCGAAGCCGCGGTGATCGGCGGCTCGGCCTGCGGGCTGGCCAGTGCGGCGGCGACGGCGTCGGCGCTCACCAACGCCGCATAGCCGAAGTCACCGCTGCCGCCGAAGAAGTCGGCCCCGCCGACGAAGAAGTTGCCGAAGGCATCAAAACCCAGTGACGCCGCCGACAGCAGGTCGGCCACCGGGATGCCGGTCGTTTCGAAGTCCAGCGGCGCCCCGCCGGTGAGCGCGGCCTGCCACTGCCCGGCGGGAAACGCCTTGACCCACCCCGTACCGCTGCCCCCGGGCACGAAGTCGTAGCTGTTGCCGGTGTACAGGTTGCCGTGGCGGTCGAGCGCGATGCCGGCGGAGGCGCCGCCCACGTTGACGATCACCGGAGTGACCGCGCCGCTGGCGGTGTCGAGCAGCTGCACGCCGGTGGTCGTGGTCGCGTTGGCGATCAGCAGTCGCGTGGCGTCCAGCCACACCGCGTCGTAGTCCTGCACGATGTAGACGCTGCGGACGGACGGGTCGGTCGTGCTGAAGACCACCACACTGCCCAGGCCGTTGCTGCCGGCTGCGGCGCGCGTGCCGTCGGGCGAGACGGCCACAAACGCCGGGCCGAAGGTCGGATTGAACCCGGGGATGGCGCCCAGCTCGACGAAGCTGCCGCTGCCGGCCGCCGTCTCCACGGACACGACGCTCCCGTTGAGCAGAAGCAGTCGTCCGTCGGGCAGCGCATCGAACAGCACCGTTCCCCCGCTGCCGGGCAGCGCGGCGGGCAGTTCGAACGTACGGCTGAGCGTGTAGTCGTCAGGACCGAACGCGAAAACAGGAGACAACGGGGCGCCCGCGATGGCCAGAGCCAGCACGGCCGCCGCCACACCCTTCGGGGTGACGTACCGAGACATGAGAGAGGGGACCTTTCCCGGCCCAAAGTCGCGAGGCCGGACACGAGCCTCGCCCTCGCCACATCCACCGGCCACATCCGGCCGGCAGGGGACAGCGCCCACGGGACTGCGTCTTCAGACGGCAGCGCACTGCAGCCGGGGCCCCGAAGCCGTGCTCCGGACGCCCCGCAGCCCTGCCGCAAGATCGAAACAGACCCGGCCGCGTCCCAGTGTCGCGAGGACGAACCGAACGGAAGGCCGCACGGTGCAACCTTCACCCCCGCAAGCCGGTCTTCTGGCTCAGGACAACTCGGCCCCGCCTTCCCAACCCGTCGCGTCCATCAGGGTCGCTCGGGGTCAGTGGCACCACAGGGGCCGGTTCGCGTCCATCACAGCGGCGCGTCCGCGTCGGAATGGCCGGCCACGGCCGGCTTCACCGACTTCCCTCATCCCGCATGAAGCGGAACGGGCTTTCGCCACTTGCAGGTCGGAGCCAACCTAGCGACGCCGCACCGAGGTGTCAACGAACCCCAAGGTCTCGCAACATGCCGCAGGTCGCCACGTCGCCCCTGCACTGTGCCCGCCGCGACCATTGCCCGCCGGGACCGTTGCCCGCCGCGACCGCCAACACGCCTACCGGCTCGGCCCCGCCGCCCACGGCGCCAGCGACTCGATGTAGCCCCGCATCTCTGCAGCGATGTCCAGCGGGTTGCGGTCTTCCGGCTCATCTTCCCAGCTCAGATGTCCGCGGTAGCCGACCTCCTGCAGCGTCTCGAGCACGAGAGGTATCCCGACGGCACCGCTGCCCAGAGGCACCGTCCGGTGTGAGCCGCGTGCGGCCACGTCCTTGAGGTGCACGTGACGGATACGCCGTCCGAGCGTTCGAATGAAGCTGGCCGGGTCGACCGTCGCGGAGATGCCCAGCCAGCCGGTGTCCAGGGCGATGCCGATCCGCTCATCGCCGCCGATGCGGTCGAGGATCTCCTGCGGCGTGGTCTCCGGGTGGTTCTCGTAGTTGTACGCCACGTTGGACGTGGGAAGACGCGAGAGCACCCCCGGCAGGTCCGTGCCCCACAGGCCGCCGTTGATCGACTCGGCCCCCAGCGCCTCGGCCATCCTCAGGTTGCCCTCGGTGTAGCCGCCGGCCAGCGCGACGATCCGCAGGCCATGGTCCTCGGCGATGCGCCGCCGTCGCCGCGCCCCCTCGACATCCACCGCCGACGGATGGCAGTGCGCCACCCACAGCTCGACGCCGACATAACCGGCCTGCCGGATGTCGCGGCAGATGGCAGCGAACTCGGCTTCATCCGTCGCGGCGATGGTCTTCTTCTCCTGCTCCCCCCACTGCGCAAGCGAAAAGCGGTAGCCGGTGACCCGGCCGACGAGATTGGCGGTGTTGAACAGGATCATGACGCGGTTCTCCAAGGTCAGCCCACGCCGGCCGGAACGCTCGCACGGACCATCGGACCGGCACGTCCGCTCGCCGATGCCAGCGTACAAGGCAGCCGGGCGGGCGCCACCATCGCCCGCACCGCCACTAAGAAGACGGGAAAGACGGTCGCAAAGGATGTCGCTTTCTTGCGATAAGCGACTCCTTCACGCCGGGAGGCGGCTTGTGCGCGTCAAGCGGGGCGGTCCGGGTGAAGTTTTCCGCTACGATGAGTCGACGCTGAAGGGGCGTTCCGGGGGTGCAGGTGGGCCGTGTCGTCGCCGCGCCGGTGGCGGCGACGGGGCCGGGCGCGCCGCTGACCCCCGGGCCGGACGTGCAAGTGTTGGTCTGCATGGAGGTTGCGATGAAGACGGGACGACCTGCCGCTGTGGGTTCTTTGCCGGGTGTGCTGCGCCGCCGGGGGGTGCTGGCCGTGTCTTTGGCCGTGTCCGTGCTGGGCGCGGCCGGTCTGTCGTGGGCGCAGCCGGCGCAGGATGAAACGCAGGGCATCGAGCGGGCCCGGATGATTTTTGAAGGCCGCATTCTGCGGAATCAGGTCAACGTCCGGTCGGGCCCGAGCGAGAACCACTACCCGGTGATGCGTCTCGACGCCGAGACCCGCGTGATCGTCAACGGCATCAAGTTCGACTGGCTGACGATCGTGCCCCCGGAAGGTGCGTTTTCGCTGGTGGCGAAGGAGTTCGTGGACGTCACCGGCACGACCGGGCGGATCACCGGCAGCAACGTGAACGTGCGCGCGGGGTCGGTGCTGAACAACCAGTACTCGTCCGTGCACGGCAAGCTGCAGCGCGGCGACGTGGTCGAGGTGCTGGGCGAGGTCGAGCTGGACGGTCGCAAGTGGGTGCGCATCAAGCCGCCGCCGGGCACGGTGCTGTTCGTGCACAAGGATTTCGTCGCGCCCGTGCGGGCGATCGGGCCTGCCCCGGCGGAGCCGACGCGTCGCCCGGCCGAGCCGGCCCGTCCGCCGGTGGCCGGCGACACCCCCGGAAGGGCTTCACCGCCTGCCGGCAGTCCGCTGGTCGGCGGGGCGTACGGCGGCGGCGTGGCCGGCGACCCGGCCGCACTCGGGCAGGACAGCGGCACCGGCATCCCCGGTACCGAGCCTGCGGACGCGCCGCGCGCCCCCGCGGCCGCCGAGTCGGCGTTCGCCGACGCCATCGCACG
Organism: Tepidisphaerales bacterium; assembly: GCA_046299715.1. Classification (GTDB taxonomy): domain Bacteria; phylum Planctomycetota; class Phycisphaerae; order Tepidisphaerales; family Tepidisphaeraceae; genus JBBRUM01. The sequence continues at coordinate 4,626 of JBKBHU010000026.1, forward strand.
GGCCGAAGCCGAGTACGACGCGGCCGAGCGGGCGTGGCAGGCCGCGATGAACCTGCCGCTGGAGGAGCAGCCGATCCCCGAGCTGCTGGCCCGCTACGAAGCCCTCGCGGACAACGACGACCTGCCGGTGACGCTGCGTCGGCAGGCGGCCGCCACCGCGGTCTTCCTCCGCAACCGCAACGCCACACGCACGGAGCTGCTGGAGCTGCGGCGGTCGCAGGAAGAGATGCGCGCCCGGCTGCGGCCGCTGGAGGAGCAGAACCGCCAGCTCATGCAGCAGTTCCAGCAGATCGAAGCGACGCGATTCACCGCCATCGGCCAGCTCCAGCCGTCGGCCCTGCAGCAGGCCGGCCATCCGCTGCACCGCCTGGTGGACCCCGCCAACGGCGCGACGCTGGTGTACCTCAAAGGCACCGGCGGCATGCCGCTGGGCGCGTTCATCGGCGTACGCGGCCGCGTCGTCCGGGATGAAGCCCTGGGGGTGAACGTCATCACTCCCGAGGCGGCCACGGTGACCGACCCCTCCGCGTTCGGCCGCAGCATCTTCGCGGAAATCTTCCCCGCGAGCCTGCGCAATCAGCTCCCGGCCAACCCGCCGCGCTGAGCCCGCGGCCGTGCGCCGGCCGACCCGGCACGCCGCGCGTCCCGCCGAACCCGCTCCCGCCGAACTCGCGCGGCCGCCGGCACACTGCGCGCCGAGCCAGCTCACCCTTCCGGCGCGGACGGCGTCACGTTAGATTCGCGCCATGACCGAACGTGATGTGTCCCCGCGGGAGGAAACGCCGCGGCGTGCGACGTGGGCGCCGTGGACGTGGGCGCTGCACTGGCAAATCCTGCTCGGACTGCTGGTCGGGGCGCTGCTGGGCTGGGCGATGGGCGCGGCCGCAGTGAGCCGGCTGCCGGCCGGCACCGACCCGGCCAAGGCGGGCCTGCTGGCCAGCCGGGACGTGACTTCGACCGCCGCGTTCCTCGTGGTCAACCTCATCGGCGACCTGTTCCTCAGCGGCCTGCGGCTGGTGATCGTTCCGCTGGTGACCAGCGCCATCGTGCTGGCGGTGTCGAAGATCGCCACGGGGAGCGAGTTCGGGCGGCTGGGCGTGCGGACGGTGGGCTACTACCTCGCGACGTCAACGGTCGCCATCCTCATCGGGCTGGTGCTGGTGAACCTGTTCACGCCCGGGGTGGCGGCGGACGGCCGTGGCATTCTCGAAGGCGCCCCGCTGGAGGCCTTCGCGGCCGAACAGGCGGAGGTCGAACGCCGCGTGGGGGGCAAGGACGGCGCGAGCTTCCTCGACGTCTTCCGCGAGATGGTCCCGCCCAACCTCGTGGCGGCCGCGGCGGCCGACAAGTTGCTGGGGCTGATCACCGTCGCGCTGGTCGTGGGCTTCTTTCTCGCCCGGCTCGGCGAACCGTCGCGGCAGACGCTCATGAGCTTCACGCAGGGCGTGTACGACCTGTCGCTCAGCGTCACCGGAGTGGTGCTGAGACTGGCCCCCATCGGCGTGATCGGCCTGCTGGGGGCGACGGTGGCGGTGCAGTACGCCCGGCTCGTGCCCGACGGGCGTTTCGAAGACTTCGCCGTGGGCATCGGCAAGTTCGCCGCGGTGGCCTTCGCCGCCCTGCTCATTCACTTCATCGTTTCGATGTCGCTGATCCTGCTGGCGGCACGGGCCAACCCGCTGCGGCACTACCGCGCCATGCTCCCGGCGCTGGTGACGGCCTTCACCACCTCCAGCTCGTCGGCCACGCTGCCGGTGACCATGTCGTGCGTGGAAAAGCGCGTCGGCGTCTCCAACCAGACCAGCAGCTTCGTCCTGCCGCTGGGGGCCACAGTGAACATGGACGGCACGGCGCTGTACGAGTGCGTCGCGGCGATGTTCATCTGTCAGGCCTTCGGCCTCGAGCTCACGTTCGCCCAGCAACTGCTCATCGTCATCATCGCGCTGCTCACGAGCGTGGGCGTCGCCGGCGTGCCTTCGGCCAGCCTCGTGGCCATCGTTGTCATCCTCACCAGCGTGCAGGCGCAGCTCGCCCCCGGCAGCCTTCCAGAGGGCGTAAGCCTCGTCGCGGGCATGGGGCTGCTGTTCGTCTTCGACCGCCCGCTGGACATGTGCCGCACCGCGGTGAACATCTTCTCCGACTCGGTCGGCGCCGTCGTCATCGCCCGCACCCGCGGCGAGACGCTCACCCCCGCGACCTGATCCCCGCGTCGCCGCTGCCCGTCCGAACGTTCCTGGAGTCTCCCCGTGTTCTCCGCACTCATCCCCGTCTACAACCACGCCCCGTACGTCGCCGAAGCCGTCCTCTCGGCCCTCGCGTCGCCACTGGTCACCGAGGTGCTGGTGGTGGACGACGGGTCGGCCGACGGGTCGGCCGACGTCCTGCGCGACCTGGCCGCATGGGACTGCCGCGTCCGCGACCTCACCCCCCCCGCCGGCGGCAACGTCGGCGCCCACAGCCGGCTCAATCAGCTCGTCGCCGAAGCCCGCAACGAGTGGGTGGCCGTGCTCAACTCCGACGACCGCTTCGTCGCAGGCCGTTTCGACCTCTGCCGCCAGCTCATCCGCACGGACGACCCCGACCTCATCTGCGGCAACCTGCTGATCATCGACGAACGCGGCGAGCCGCTGGGCACCAAGCGTGGGCCGCTCGAGCCGGAATACCCCTACCCGCCGGATGTGGACGTCGCCCGGCGTCTGGACGCCGGCGACCTGCTGCACCTGCTGGCCCACCAGAACTTCGTCGCCACCACCAGCAACATGGTCTTCACCCGCTCGCTACACCGCGTGGTCGGCGGCTTCCGCGATTACCGCTACGCCCACGACTACGACTTCATCCTCCGCGCGTGCCTGATGGGCAGGGTGACCTACGTGCCGCACTACCTCACGATGTATCGCGTTCACCGCACCAACACCATCAGCGAACGCGGCAGCGTCGATCGTGTCCGAGCCGAAATCCATCGCATCCTCGACCAGCTCCGGCAAGAGTTCCCGGCCCTGGCCGGGTCGACCGAGTTCGAGCGCATGGCCGCCGCCCGGCCGTGGTGATCGCCCCGCCCGCGGTGAACGGCTCTGCCGGCGGTGAACGGCTCTGCCGGCGGTGAACGGCTCTGCCGGCGGTGAACGGCTCTGCCGGCGGTCGCCCCCGCGGGGCCGAGCGGACCGGCGGGCTTGGGAACGTCCCGCGTGGCGAATACCATCTCGCCCTGGGCGGCCGCCACACGGCCGGCCGCTTTCGATGCCGGTCCCCGCCGGCCGTCCACCGGCTTATGAGCAGCCTCAGCCCGCATCTCGACGTCGTTCCCCTGCACCCGCTGGACATCCTCCGACGGCTCTGGGGTCACCGCGGGCTCATCCGCCAGCTCGTGGGGCGCGAAGTGCAGCAGCGCTACCGCGGGAGCTGGGGCGGGCTGTCGTGGAGTTTCATCACGCCTCTGCTGATGCTGGCGGTGTACACGGTGGTGTTTTCCTTCGTGTTCGAAGGGCGATTCCGCCCGCCGCCCGACCCGGCCACCGCCTCTGGTGCGGAAGGCGCCGCTGCGGCAGCAGGCCACGCCGGCGGGGTCGGCGAGTTCGCCCTCATGCTCTTTGCCGGGCTCATCCCGTTCAACGTGTTTTCCGAGGTCGTGCAGCGGTCGCCGACGCTGGTGCTGGCCGTGCCCAACTACGTCAAACGCGTCGTATTTCCCCTCGAAGTGCTCACCGTGACGGCGCTGGGTCATGCCCTGGTGACGGCGGCGGTGAGCACGGCCGTGCTCGTGCTGGGCGTCGCGGCCCTGCTGCACACGCTCTCGTGGACGCTCGTCTTCCTTCCGGTGGTGCTGCTGCCGCTGGTGCTGCTGACGGCCGGGGCGAGCTGGCTGCTGGCGGCCGTGGGCACGTACGTCCGTGACATCGGGCAGTTCGTCGGCGTGGCGGTGCAGGCGCTGATCTTCCTCACGCCCGTGTTCTGGCCGCCGCACCGTGCCCCGGGCTTCCTTCAGCCGCTGATCGTCGCCAACCCGCTGGCGGCGGTGGTCGAAGGCTTTCGAGCGTGTGCCGTGCTGGGCGAGCTGCCCGACTTCGCCACGCTGGGCGTCTGGACGGCCGTCACCGGGGCCTTCGCGTGGCTCGGCTATGTGTTCTTCGCCTACGTGAAACGGGGGTTCGCCGACGTGCTGTAACCACCCGCCGTCGCGGCGTCGTCTTCCTGCCGCCGACACGGCTTCCGCCCCGCCCCCTGACACGATGGACGCCCCCGTGAGCCTCAGCCACGCCCAGCTCGAACCCGCCGCCGCAGGACCCGCGGTCCCGCCGGCCGCTTTCGGACCGCCGGGCGCAGCGCCCCAGACGCCCGGCCCGGCGGCGACGCCTCCCGCGTCCCCCCGCCCGCACGTCATCGAGGCCGAGAACCTCGGCAAGTATTACCGCCTCTACGACCGCCCGGCCGACCGGCTCAAGTCGCTTCTGCTCTCGCGGTTCGGCCGCGTGTACGGGCGCAAGTTCTGGGCCGTGCGACAGGTGAGTTTGCAGGTGGCCCGGGGTGAGGCGGTCGGCATCGTCGGCCGCAACGGCTCGGGCAAGAGCACACTCCTGCAGATGATCGCCGGAACGCTGCGGCCCTCCACCGGCACCATCCGCACCGCCGGCCGCATCGCCGCACTGCTCGAGCTGGGCAGCGGCTTCAACCCCGAGTTCACCGGTCGGGAGAACGTTTACCTCAACGCGTCGATCCTCGGCATGTCCCGCGAAGAGACCGACCGACGCCTCGACGACATCCTCGCGTTCGCCGACATCGGGCCGTTCATCGACCAGCCGGTCAAGACCTACTCCAGCGGCATGTTCGTGCGGCTGGCCTTCGCCGTGGCGGTGAACGTGGACCCCGACGTGCTCATCGTTGACGAAGCGCTGTCGGTGGGCGACCTCACCTTCCAGGCCAAGTGCTTCCGCAAAATCCGCGACTTCCGCGACCGCGGCGTGTCGCTGCTGCTGGTCACCCACGACCTCTCGGCCCTCACCCGGTTCTGCGACCGCGCCGTCGTGCTCGACCGCGGGCGCGTCCGCGGCAGCGGCTCGGCCAAAGAGATGGTGGACCTGTACAAACAAATCGTCATGCCCGACGGCGGCAACGCGCCGGCCCCCACGCCCGCGGCCGGCACTCCCCCCGCCGCGCCCCCCGGCACCGTCCACGCCGCCACGCCCACCCGTCTTCGCGACCGCCACACCATCGCCTCGACGCTGCTGGAGTACGGCGACCGCGACATGGAAATCGTCGATTTCGGCCTGCTCGACGCCCGGGGCGAGCCGCTGGCGGTGGCGGTCGGCGGCGAACGCCTCACCGTGGTCGTCACCGCCGAGGTCCGACGGCCCGTCAAACACCCCATCCTCGCCTTCACGATCAAAGACCTCCGCGGCACCGAGGTCTGCGGCACCAACACGCTGTTCATGGAGGAAGACCTCGGCGTCCGCCGGCCGGGCGAGCGGGTCACCGTACGCTGGAGCTTCGATGCACACCTCCAGCGGGGCGCCTACACCCTCTCCCTCGGCTGCACCGAACTGGTCGAGGCGGGGCTCGCCGTCCACCACCGGCTCTACGATGTGCTGACGTTCGAAAGCCAGCCGTTCCAGCGGTTCGTCGGCTTCTACGACCTCCGGCCGGCCGTGAGCGTCGTCCGCGGCTAGGCGCTGCCTCCGCCGCTTCAGCGGACCCCACCGCGAACGCCGACGCCGCCACCGCGAACGCTGACGCCGCCACGGCGAACGCTGACGCCGCCACGCCGACAAAGCGCTGACCACGCCGATGCAGCCCCCCGAACCCGCCCAAGTTGCCGCCGTGGTCTCGCCGAACCTCTACGCGCCCCCACCCTCCCTGCGCGAAGACGGCCCCCGTCTGCTCGTGGACGGCTACCAGGCCTTCGCGGTGACGTCGGCCGCCCCCAGAGCTCCCCTCCGCGCCCCCGGCTCGGACGAGCTCACGCCCGCCGCCGAGACGCCCCCCCTGCCTCCCTGCCCGGTCCCCCTGCCTCACGACACCAAACTTCGGCTCAAGCAGGCCCTGCTCAGCGCCCACTTTCGCCCCGAAGTGCTGCGACACCGCAGCGTGCTGGACATCGGGGGCAACGCCGGCTTTTTCTCCCTGCTGGCACGTTCCTGCGGGGCCGCCTCCGCCGTCTCGATCGACGTGGACGACGCCTACACCCGGCTTTGCCGCGACCTCGCTCAACGGCTCGGGGTCACCGGCTTCCATGCCCACACCACCAACCTCGCCGAGTGGACCACGCCGGCGGACGTCGTGCTGGCCTTCGCCATGGTGCACTGGCTCTACTCCGCGACGACCGGCTGGTCGTCCCTCGAGCGGGTGGTCGAGCACCTCCGAAGCCTCACGCGCTCGCTCCTGCTGGTGGAATGGGTCGCACCCAGCGACCCGGCCATCACGTTTCTCGGCCATCTCCGCATCAACCGCTCCGACGCCGCCGGGCCCTACCGACTCGACGCGTTCCTCTCGGCGCTGCGGTCGCACTTTGAAGTCGTGGAGGAGGTCGGCCGAGTGTCCCCGACGCGGCAGCTCTGGGCGTGCTGGACGAGCCGCGCGCAGCAGTCGCTCGACCTCTCCTGGCACGTGCCCGTCCGTGAGGAATGGGGCGGGGTGTCCCGCCTGCTCTCCAGCCGCCGCCTCGCCACCGACCCCGACGGGCTGGGGGTCTGGAGCCGCGTTTACGACGCCGGCGACCGCATCATCAAGCACACCACCCACGACCTCGCGCGCCGGGAAGCCGAGTGCCTGCAGCGGCTGGGCGGGAACCACGCCCCGCGACTGCTGAGCTTCCGGCAGCTCGACGACGGGACCTCCTGCGTGGAGATGGAGAAGATCTCCGGCACGCCCTTCCCGACGGCCGTCGCCGATCTCCGCACCAAGCCATCAGGAGAACTCCGATTGGCTATCGGGTTACTCCGGCGGTTGTGTGATCTTGCCCGTTCCGGCATCTTGCACAGGGACCTTCGCCCAGACAACATCCTCTTCCAAGGTGAGGAGCCGGTGGTGCTCGATTTCGGCTGGTCGGTGTTGGACGGCCACGAAACGGCAACGCCGGCTCCGGCGTCCTTGGGAGAGCAGTTTCGACCGCCGGACGGCAGCTTCAGCGACAGCTACTCGGTCGGTAAATTGCTGCTCTCCGTTTTGACGGAGGAATCGGATCCGCACCTGCGGTTCATCGCACAGCAGATGGCCGCGGAGCGTACGGACGAGCGGCTCGACGCGGTGTCGGCGTTGCGGTGGCTGAGCGTGCGGTTGGGCCGGTCGTGGGAGAGAGAGCGGGTGTAGCGCATGTCGATGGTCGAGGGTCACGAGAGCAGCGGGCCGGCGGACAGCTCTGGCGGGACCGTGGGCGGAGCAGCGGGCGCCTCGAGCGGAGCGGCTGGAGCCCCGAGCGGGTCCGGGGGGGGGGCCCCGGGCGGGCTGATGACGCACGGGGGCGGAAAGCCGCCGGCGGCGGCCGACCTCGGCCTGGGCGGAGCTTCGCTGGAGCTGACGCGTGAGCTGCAAGGTCTGGCGAAGCGGCTGGAGGAACGCGACCAGCGCATCCGCCAGCTCTCCCGTGAACTGGCCGACCGATCGGCCCGCATCGCGGTGCTCGAGTCGGCCCTGCAGGCCACGGCCGTTCCGGTGGACCCGTCCTCCGGGGTGGCGACGCTGCAGGTGTTCTGGACCGTCCACGGGACGGTCACCGAAGCGGGGAGCGTGAAGCGTCCGGTTCGCGAGGACGGCAGCGTCTGCGAGTGGTTGCTGTCGATCCCGGCGGAATCCGAGGGGCCGCTTCGGATCGATCTGGGCAACCGCCCGGGCTTCTGGGAGGTGCTGGAGCTGGCTGTCTTCGGGGTGGACGCCGACGGGTCGGTGGACGCCGTGCCCCGGACGGCTTGCGACGTGGCCAGCGGGTTCGACGCCCTCGAGCCGCGCACGGGCCTGTTGCGTCTGGCTGCGGCGGCAACGCCGGCGCCGGCAGGCGGTGCGTCCGTTCTTGGCGGCAAGGCCGCGGGGGGCCGGGGGGCCGGACTGCGGCTGTACGTTCACACCGACGACCCCCAGCTGCACTGGCCGACGGCCAACGCGAAGGGGCCGTGCGTGCTGCGGATTCGGGTGCGGGCGATGGGGATGCTCCGCGGGCTGATGTCGGCCGAGGCGGAGCTGTTTCAGTCTCTGCTGAGGACGGCGCTGTCCGAAGGGGCGCACCGTGAGAAGCAGTGGCACGACACCCTGCAGCGGGCGGTGGCGGAGACGGGGTTGCTGCGGGAGGCCCGTCAGCAGCTCGCTGCAGAGCTGCAGTCGGCGCGTGCCGCCGAGAACAACCTCAAGCAGGAGCTGGAGCGGCTGAAGGCGGAGCGGGACCGGGCAGAGCAGGAGCTTTCGACGCTCGCGCAGGCCAAGGCCCGTCTTGACGGGCTGGTGTCGGAGCGGGAGCAGGCGCTGGCGGAGGAAGCACGTCGCCGCGAGGCCCTTGCGGCGGAGCTCGCGTCGGCGCGGAAGCAGGGACAGTCGCTGGCCGAGGCCGTGCAGTCCCGGGAGAAGGCACTGCACGAGCTGGAATCGGCGCTGGCGTCGGCCCGCCGTCAGCTCGAACAGGCCGCCCGGACGTCGGCGGAGCTGGCCGAGCTCAAGTCGAGCCTGCGGGACGGCATCGGGTCGGCGGCGTCGGCCGAGCGTCAGCGGTTGCAGTCGCTGGTCGAACGCGAGCAATCGCTGCTGGAGCGGCTGGAGCGCGAGCGGGAGCGGCTGGCCGCCGACCACCGGTGGCTGCAGGAGCACCGCGCCGCGCTGGAAGCGCAGGCGCAGGAGCTGGGCCGCGAGCTGGAGGTGGTGCGTCGGGCGATGGTGCTGCAGCAGCGCGCCCACGCCGACGCCGAGCTCGCCCGGCGGCGCGAGGCCGAGCGGGCGGAGCAGCGGCGGTTTTCCCGGCGGCTGATGCGGCGCATCCGTCGGACGCTGGGGTTGCCGGTGGCCGGGCCGGTCGCCCCCCCCGCCCCCCCGGACGGGCTGGGCGACCCCCTCGTACGGGAACTGTTCGACGCCGCGTTCTACCGCGAGCAGGTGACCCTGCTTCCGGATGATGCCGACGCTCTGGAGCACTACCTCAGCGTCGGGTGGCTCGTCGGGGCCGACCCGATGCCGCTGTTTTCCACGCGGTGGTACCTCGAGCGTAATCCCGACCTCGCCGGCAGCGGCGTCTGTCCGCTGGTGCACTACGTGCGTCACGGCGGCCGCGAGGGCCGCGACCCCCACCCGCTGTTCGACACGCGCTTCTATCTGCATCACAACGCGGCGGCCGAACGCGCCCGGCACGAGGGTGTGCCGCCGCTGGTGCACTACCTGCGCCACGGCGAACGCTGCCCGCAGCCGCTGTTCGACGAGGCGTTCTACCTGCACACCAACCCGGACGTCGCGCGGGCCGGAGTGAAGGGATTTCTACATTTCTGCCGCTACGGGTACCGCGAGCGGCGCCAACCGCACCCGCTCTTCGACACGACCTATTACCTCGAACACAACCCGGACGTGGCCCGCGCCGGATTCAATGCGCTGGCCCACTACGTCGCCTGCGGCTCGTCCGAGCGACGCAGCCCCCACCCGCTGTTCGACAACGCCTTCTATCTCAGGCAGGTCCCCGGGGTGGACGCCGCGGGGCTCACCGCGCTGGACCACTACCTGCGCTGGGGGTGGAAACAGGGCCATCGCCCGCACCCGGCTTTCGACCCCGCGTACTACCTGCGCGAAAACCCGGACGTCGCGGCCAAGGGGCTCGAGCCGCTCACCCACTTCGTGCAGTTCGGCTGGAAGGAACACCGCGACCCCAACCCGCACTTCGACACGCGGTATTACCTGCTGGCCAACCCGGACGTGGGCCGGGACGGGGTCAACCCCCTGGTGCACTATCTGCAGGTGAGGGGTTCATCGACGGAAGACACCGCGGCCGACGACGCGGCAGCGCCGCCGCTGGGCCGGCTGGTGGTGCTGCGGGCGGACGTGTCCGATGCCCAGGCCGCGGCGATCGAAGCGGCCTCGCCGGTGGTGCGCGTCATCGACCCCGCCCGGTACACGCCTGACCAAGGCGACTACGTGCACGCGCCGTGCGGCGACGGCCTGACGGCCGGCGAACTGCGCAACGTCGCCTTGTGCCTGGCCCACCAGGCCTACGGCTTTGTCGTGGTGTCCCGGGGCCTTGCCGCGGATGATGTCGTGGCCGCGTCCGCAGACGATGCGCTGGTGCTCTCGGCCGAGCTGTACCGGCTGCGCAGGGCCGGCAAGCCGGTGCCCCCGGGAACGACCGGACGGCTGGTGCGTCTGATGGGCACGCCGGCGCGGCGGGAGGGACTTCGGACGCTCTCGTTCGACGAGCTGGGGCTGGGGAAACTCGTGGAGCTGGACGGCGAGCTGGCGGTGGCCGGGCCGGCGGTGGCGCGGCCCCGGCGGGTGGCCCGGCGGGCGGTCTCCGGCTATCCCGTGAGCCTGCCGCGACGGCAACCGACCCGCCCCCTCGTGTGGGCGATGCCGATGATGCTGGCCGTCGGCGGCGTCGAACGCAACATGGTCGAGCTGATGCGGGAGCTGGGCGGCGACGCCCCGGCAGCCCCGCCTCCGTCTCCGAACGCTGACGCACAGGTCTCCGGCGAACGCGACGGACGGTTCGACTTCTTCGTCGTCACCACCGAGCGGCTGAGGCCCGAGCAGGGCTCGCTGCACCACCAGGCCGAGCAGGCCAGCCTGGGCGTCATCGACATCGGCGAGCTCGCTCCGCCCGAGCGGCACCTTGACCTGCTGAGCACGCTCAAGCGGTGCACGTCGCCGGCGGCCGTGTGGCTGTGCAACGGCACACCGTGGCTGGCCGAGCACGCCGACGAGTTCCGCACGCTGCTTTCCGACACCGCGCTGATCGACCAGCAGGTGTACGACGCCGAGACCGGGTGGATCGCCTACTTCGACCGCGTCGCGGCGTTCCGCCAGGCCGACCGGTACGTCGCCATCAACTCGCGCATCCGCGATGCGCTCATCGAAAAACACGGGCTCGACCCCAGCCGCATCGACCTCATCTACCACCTCATCGACGACGGCCGCTTCCGCCGCCGCGAGCTGAGCGAGAGGGAGCTGCTCGAGCTGCGTCGCCAGTGGGGGCTGCCGGAGTCCGGCGAGGTGTACGCGCAGGTCGGCCGATTGACCGACCAGAAGCAGCCGCTGCGCTTTCTCGAGCTGGCCCGGCGCGTCCGCGACGCCGGCATCCCGGCGCATTTCGCGCTGGTCGGCAGCGGCGAGCTGGCCGACGCGTGCGAGCAGTTCATCCAGGCCCACGGTCTGACCAACGTGACGCGGATCTCCTTCGTGGAGGACATGTCGTCGCTCCTGCCGGCCCTCAGCGGGCTGGTGATGTGCTCGAAGTACGAAGGGCTGCCGATCGTCATCCTGGAATCGCTGGCGATGGGCGTGCCCGTGCTTTCCACGGACGTCGGCGACGTGCGCCTGGTGCTGGAGACCTACGGCAGCGGGACCGTGGTCGCCGACGCGTCGGAGATGTTCGAGGCGTGGATGCGGTTCCGCGAAGACCTGCCGCGGCTGCGGAAGGTCGCCGCCGACCGCGCCGACGAGGTGCGTGAGCGGTTCTCGCGTTTCTCCATCGGGCAGGCGTACCGGCGATGCTTCCACGCGGCGATGACGCACCGGCGAGGGCTCCGGGCGCCGGTGGACGTGCGGGACGGCACGGAGCTGACGGTGGTCATGCCGACGTACAACCGGGCCGAGACGCTCGAGCGGACGCTGCGGTCGTGCCTGCGGTACGCGGCCGGGCTTCCGGTGGACTTCGTGGTGGTGGACGACGGCTCGCGCGACGCCACCCCCGCGGTCCTGCAGCGGCTGTCCGAGGCGGCCGGCGGCCGGCTGACGGTGCGACGCGTGGCCAACGGCGGACCGGGCAAGGCCCGCAACCTCGGGGCCACCCTCGCCCGGGGCAGTGTGCTGCTGTTCATGGGCGACGATGCCGAGCCCGCCTCGGGGGCGTTCTTCACCACCCACCTCGACCTCCATCGCCGCCAGCCGGCACGCGGCTTCGCTGTGCTGGGCAAGATGGTCTGGCCCGACGACCCCGACACCGACGTCAGCTTCGTCATGCAGCACATCCAGGGGCACGGCGGCGAGCAGTTCGGCTACGCCGACCTCACCCCCTACACCGAACTGGACTGGCGCTTCTTCTACACCGCCAACCTGTCGGTGAAACGCAACCTCGTGGACGACTGGACCGCCGAGGGCTTCTCGCCGGCCTTCCGGTTCGCCGCTTGGGAAGACGCCGAGCTCGCCTACCGCATGTCGCTTCGCAGCGGCGGCGATAAGCTGCGACTGCTCTACGCGCCGACGTCGCTGGGCTTCCACCACCACCCCTACAGCGTGGACCAGTTCCTCTCGCGACAGGTGACCGCCGGCATGATGCTGCGGGTGATGCTGGAGCTGCACCCGGAACTGACGGAGATGCTGGTGCACCGCGAGGTCCGCGCCGCACTGGACGAACCCATCGGGGTCGCCGACCAGACCGCCGCCGCCGACCTCCTCGCGGCCATCGAAGGCATCAAAGCGTGGGCGAGACTGCTGGAGCGACGCGGACGGCTGGGCCGCGTCGCGTGGCACCAGCAACTGCTCTACGGCGTCTTCGAGCTCGCGTTTTACCAGGGTTACCTGCTCTCCGAACGCCGCAGCGACCGCAACGTCGCCCGCGCGCTGGAGCGCCTCGTGGACCGCTGCATCGGACGCGCCCAGGCGTCGCTGCAGCACGAGCTGCTCGGTTACCGCATGCGGTCGAATAAGCTGGTGCCCACGGCATGAGCACGTCGCTGCAGCCCAACTCCGCCCGGCCTTCGGCTTTGCCGGCACCCGCACCACCGCCGGCCCCGGCGGCCCCCCGGCCGACGCCGCCCCCGCGCGAACCCTCCACAGGGGGGCGCGACGGGGGTGGTACGGGGGCGCGCGACGGGGGCACGGGGGGGCGCGACCCCGCCCTCGCCCGCGAGCTCAGTGCCACCCGCGCCGAACTCGCCGGCTACCGCCTGCAGCGTCTGCTGCTTCTGCAGTCGCTGCGAAAGACCACATCGTCGCTGTCGTGGAAGGTGACGTCGCCGCTGCGACGGCTCCGCAGACTGCTGAGCCCCGCCCCGCTCACCGAAGCCGAGCTCATCCCCGCGTCGGCCATGAAGTCCGCGGACGATGACGCCCCGGGCGCCCCGCCCGGGGCTCTGGCAGGCGAGGGTGCGTTTCCGCAGTTCGTGCTGCCGTGCGTTCCGCTCGACGGCTGGGTGCGGGTGCGGCTGACGGTGTGGTCGGCCTTGCCCAGCCGCGCGCACCTGTACTGGGACTCCGGCGGGCTGTTCAACGAGGCCGAGCACCTCGACCTCGGCGCCGTCGGCCCCGGAGAGACCACGATCGAAGTGCTGCACCACCTGCCGTCGCCGGTGCACGCCTTCCGGCTGGACCCGGTGCGTCACACCTCTGCCTTCGCTGTCAAGGCGTTTTCGGTCCGCCCGCTGTCGGGGCTGGCGGTGGACGGCATCAGCCTGGCGCGACGCGTGGCCTGGTATGTCCGCGGCGGGCCCTGGCAGACGTCGTTGCCCAACGGACTCAAACTGCTCCTGCGCGGCGACCTGCACGGCTTCCGGGCCAAGCTTCGCGGTGTGCTCGGTTCGGCCGCGGCAGGCGCCAGCGACTACCAGCGCTGGCGGATGCGGCGCGCGATGACCCCGCAGAAACGCCAGCAGCTCCGGCGCGAGGCCGAGTCGCTCCGGGCGGCCGGCGCGCCCACCTTCTCCATCCTGCTCCCCACGTACAACACCCCCCCGCACCTGCTCGACCGCTGCATCCGCTCCGCCCTCGGGCAGACCTATCCGTATCTGGAGCTGTGCATCGCCGACGACGCCTCGACGTTGCCGCACGTCCGGGCCACCCTGCAGCGGTACGCGGCCGAGGACCCCCGCGTGCGGCTCGTCCTGCTCGAACGCAACGGCGGCATCTCCGCCGCCACCAACGCCGCCCTCCAGCTGGCCACCGGCGAGTTCATCGCTCTGCTCGACCACGACGACGAGCTGGCCGAACACGCCCTCTCCGCCGTCGCCCGCGAACTCGCGGCCCACCCCGACACCGACATGGTGTACTCCGACGAGGACAAACTCACCGAGGCCGGCGAGCACCTCGACCCGTTCTTCAAGCCCGACTGGTCGCCGGAGCTGTTCCTCGCGTGCATGTACACCTGTCATCTCGGCGTCTACCGCACCTCGCTCGTGCGCGAACTGGGCGGCTTCCGCAGCGACTTCGACCAGGCCCAGGACTACGACCTCGTGCTGCGACTCACCCGCCGCACTGCCCGCATCCGCCACATCCCCGACGTGCTGTATCACTGGCGGGTGACGGCCGGTTCGACCGCCGGCGGCGCCGACGCCAAGCCCACGGCCCACCTGCGTGCCCGCGCGGCCATCGCCGACCACCTGCGCGAACAGGGTCGGCCCGCCGACGTGACCGACGGCCCGGCCACCGGCTACCACCGCGTGCGCTTCCACGTCCGCGGACAGCCGCGCGTGGGCGTGGTCATTCCGTCGGCCTGCCGCCGCCTCCGCCTCGGCGACCGCGACGACTTCTGGGCACGGCGGTGCGTCGCTTCCCTGCGAGAGCGGGCGAGCTGGCCTCACCTCGACGTCGTGGTGGTCTCCCCACCCGACCTGCCGACCGACATCGCCGAACAGCTGGACCGCGAGCTGCAGCCCCTGGGCGCGCGGCGTATCGCCTACCGCCTGCCGTTCAACTTCTCACAGGCGTGCAATGCCGGCGCGGCCGACGTCTTCGCCCGCGGGGCCGAACACGTGCTGCTGCTCAACGACGACATCGAGGTCGTCACCCCTGATTTCGTTGAGGAGATGCTCGGCTTCTCCCAGCTCCCGGAGGTCGGGGCGGTGGGCGCGAAGCTGTTCTTCCCCGACGGTCTGCTCCAGCATGCCGGGGTCACCGTCCTCGCGGGCAACCCCGGCCACGTGTTCTACCGCTACCCCGCCGACCACCCCGGCTTCTTCTACTCCAACTTCGTGCACCGCAACTGGTCGGCGGTGACGGCCGCGTGCATGATGGTCCGGCGGGACGTCTTCGAGGCCGTCGGCGGGCTGGACGAGCACTTCCCGCTCAACTTCAACGACGTGGACCTGTGCCTCCGCATCCGCCAGAAGGGCTACCGCGTGGTGTTCACACCCTACGCGGAACTGGTCCACCACGAGTCGGTGACCAAGCCCGGCACGTTCGACCACGAACTGCAGAAGTTCCACGATCGCTGGAAGGCCGCCCTCCCGCACGACCCGTACTACAACGTGAACCTCTCGTACGACCACGGCGACTTCCGCATCGAGCCGTAGGGTCGCGTGACGCCGGCGCCCAGCGCCCTCAAAATGACCCGTCATGGCCTTCCGCCGGCTGCTCGAACGCATCGCCCGACGCCAGACGCTGCGGCTCTGGGCGATCGCGCTGGTGCTGCTCGTGCTGGGGGCGACGCTGCCGCTGCTGCGGCCTCTGAGGCACCCCGACGCGTCGGCCGTCTCCGATGACGAGCGCGTGCGGCTGGCGACCATTGAGGCCATCGCCACCCGCGGGTCGCTGGCCCCCGATCCGGCCGACGTCGAAGGCTGCGCTAATTTGATCGCCGCGGCGCAGGAAGACGGCTCGACCCTCCTGCTGGGCGCACAGGAACCGATGCTGGCGGTGCTGGGCGCGGGCGTCTACCAGCTGCTTCGTCTCGCGGGCATCCGTCCGGGCGTGGACGAAGTGCTCGGAGCTTACCTGCTCACGGCGACGCTCTCCGCACTCCCGGCCGCGCTGACGACGCTGCTGCTTTATCGGTTGGCGCGGCTGCTGGAGCTGGGTCGCGGCCGACGGACCCTGCTGGCGCTGCTGTGCGTCACCGGCGGCGGCCTGCTGCCGTACGCGACCGTGCTCTCACCCCAGCCGATGGCCGCGCTGCTGATCACCGCGGCCGTCTCCTGCGTCGTCCACGCCGCACTCACCGTCCCGGTGCGCCGGCGAGACCCCCGCCGCGATGAAACCTCCGCCGGCGCGGCTTTGTCCCTCTCGCTCACGTCCGCCGGCTTCCTCGCCGGGACGGCCGCGGCAGTCATGCCCATGACCGCGGCCATGAGCTTTGTCCTGCCGCTGGCCCTGCTGGCCATGCCGTGGCGACGGCATCAGCGCCTGCTGGGCATCGTGCTGTACGTGCTCGGGATGCTCGGCCCGCTGGCCGCGCACAAACTGCTGCTCACCCCCTACGGCGACGTCTGGACGGTGCCCGTGCCCACAGCGACCGCCCTGCCGCCGGCCGCACCCACCTCGCCGGACGACGTCCCCGGCGCAGCGGCCGTGCCCGCTACGGCCCCGGACGACCTCGTCGGCGGCCCGGCCACGGCCGACGCGGCCGGTGAACGGCCGACGCCGGCGGTCTGGCTGCTCGAGCGGCTGACCCGCGTGCTCCTGGGCCCCTTCGGCGTCGTCTCGCACGCGCCGGTGACCCTGCTGGGGATTGCGGGCGTGGGGCTGCTGATGATGCGTTACTGGCCGGGGGCGACGCGGGCGCTGGCGGTGGCGACGCTCGCCGGCGCGGCGTTGCCGCTGCTCTGGTGGGCGTGGGGGCCGCCGAGAGGGGGCGAACGGATGTGGGGACCTCAGCCGCTGGTCGCCCTGTTGCCACTCGTGGTCCTCTGGACCGGCGTGTGGCTGCGGCCGGGACGTCTGCCGCGGTTGTCCGCCACCTCGCGCACGCTTTTCTGGACGGTCGTGCTCGTCTCCGTCGCCGTCGGCCTGCTGGGCATGACCCGCCCCTACCCCAGGGGCGGCTACGAAACCTACGGCCCGTGGGCGGTCGTGAGCACGTGGGTGCGCGAGCGACTGCCCCCGCTGCCGGGCCGGCTCGCCCCCTCCACGCAGCCTGCCCCGCCGGCCTCACCGCCCTGACGCACGCCCTGCCCGGCTTACCGCTGCATCGTCCCGGCGGCCTAGCGGACCGGCGGGCGGAACGGCTGGCCCGGCGGCGGGAGCCGCTTGAGCAGGTCGTCCACCGCGGCCTTGAGCTGGCGGTCCTCGCCGGACACCTCGTCGTCGGGCGTCTGCACGATGACGATGTCGGGCATGGCCCCGTTCAGCTCCATGTTCGTGCCGTCGGGCGTGAACCACCCGCGGCCGGGCGTGCGGACGGTGGTGCCGTCGAGCAGGGTTGCCGAGCCGGTGGAAATGACGCCGCCGTGCGTCTGATTGCCCACCAGCGTGCCGCGGCGCAGCGTCCGGAACGCGTGCGCGAGGATCTCGGCGTTCGAGAAACTCCGCTCGTTGCAGAGCATGTTGATCGGACCGATGTACCGCGGGATGAACAGCCGGTCCGACGGGTAGGCGTCCGGAAGTTCCGGCGCCCCGCGGATGCGCGTATACGCGTGGTAAGGCGCCATGATCGACGCCAGCAGCAGGTCGGCCGTCGAGCCGCCGCCGTTCCAGCGGACGTCGATGATCAGCCCGTCCTTCCCTTCCACCGCGGCGAACAGGTCACGCTTGTACGTCTCCAGCGACGCCTGATTCATCCCCTGGATGTGGATGTACCCCAGCCGCCCCCCGGACAGCCGGCGGACCTCCTCCAGCTTGGCCAGCCGCCACCGCTCATACGCGAGGTTGGACAACGCCTCGAACGACACCGGGATCAGCAGCTTGTCCAGAACCTGCCCGTCCCGGCGGACGCTCACCACCACCTCGACGCCCGTCTTGCCCTGCAGGAGCAGGTCAAGCGTGTCATTCGGGCCGATGGGCACAAAGTCGATGGCGGTGATGACGTCGCCGGTCTGCAGTTTCATCGCGCCACGGTCGGCCGGGCCGTCGGGCATCACATCGGTCACTTCCAGACCGGTGCCCGCACCGGCGTCGGTGTCCACCCGTCGGACGGAGACGCCCAGCCGCCCTGATGACAACGCCAGCGGCGACGACGACGACGGGGCGCGGATGCCCAGGTGCGACGCGTTGAGCTCGCCGACGAACTTGTTGGCCACGTGGTCGAACTCGTCGGGCGTCCGGGCGGCCATCGCCAGCGGCAGGTAGTGGGCCGTGTTCGCCGCCCAGTCCACGCCGTTCATCTCGGGGTTGTAGAACACCAGCTCCATCACCCGCGACGCTTCGAGGAACTTCTGCCGCGAGAGCTGAGCGAGGTCCACGCGGAGCCGGTCCGACGGGTCGTAGTACTCGGTCTCCCCGGCGGGCAGCTTGACCACCGCCGCCCGTCCCCCTCCCCCCCCACTACCGGCCCCGCTCTCCACCAGCGTGAGGCTGTCGCCGGTCAGGGAGATCGCCTGAATGCTCCCTGCGTTGGCCAGCCGCGTCGGCTCGCCGCCGGTGCGGCCCACCGTCAGCAACGCCCTCGCCCCGCCCACACTGCCCACGAAATAGAACCGGTCCCCCGCCGGGGCGATCTCCAGCCCCGACACCGACCCCCTCAGCATCGCCACCCGGTTCAGCCGAAGGTACGCGTCCTCCAGGTGAGCACGCTGCAGACGCGCCGGCGGCGTGGCCGGACGGTTGGTCGCAGGTCGGGTCGCCGACGGACGCGTGGCCGCCGAAGCGGCCGCAGGGGGCGTCCGGCGACGGGCGGCCGCGGCCGCGTCACGGAAGTACGCCTCCAGCTCCGGCGGCGCCAGCCGCTCCGTGTCCCGGTCCAGAAAAACACTGAAGACCGCCGTGTCGTCCCCGGTGCCCATCCGGTTGGACAGGAACGCGAGGATCTTGCCGTCGGCGCTCCACCGCGGGGCATAGTCGCCCCCGGGGTGCTGCGAGATGTTCACCGGCGGCTCCGACCCGTCCGTCGGCACCACGAACACGTCCCAGTTGTTGTTGTGGTCCTGCGTGGCGTAGGCCATGTACTGGCCGTCCGGGCTCCAGCGGAACTCGAAGTTCGAAAAGTTCTTCACCAGCACCCGGTCGTCACCGCTGGCGAGATCACGGATCCGCAGCGACCACGCGGCTTCCACGTACGCCAGCAGTTTGCCGTCCGGCGAGGGCGTAGGGGAGCCGACGTGCGCAGGCGCGTCGAAGAGCTTTTTCACCTCAAACCGCAGGGCGTCCGCCCACTTGCTCGGCTCGCCTGCCGCTCCGCCCGCGCCGCTTCCGCTCGACGCCGCCCCCTGTGCGGCGGGCGCAGGTGTCGCCGGGGCAGGTGCCCCCGGCCGACGCGGCGGCGTCTGCTCGGCAACCCGCCCACCCACGCCAAGCTCGACGCGCTCCCACGACGGCTCGAAGCCCGTTTCCGCATCGTTCGGCGTCGCCGGGGGCTCTGCGGGCGCGGGCGGCTCGGCGGGCGCGGGCGACGGGTCTGCCGGCCGGGTCGCCGGGTCGGCGGGTTGCGTCGCGGACGGGTCGGCCGGACGGGTGGTCGCGTCCGACGGCTGGGTGGCCGGGGCCGTGCCACGGCGGCGGACTTCCGACCGTGTCAGCGCGACCGTGGCCGCGTAAATCTCTTCTTTGCCCGTGGCATCGCAGACGAAGTACAGCGTCTCGCCGTCGGGCGACCAGGCCAGGTCGCGCTTCCGGCCGACGAGTTCGGCCGCGACACGACGCGTGGGAGCCCGGCTGTCCAGGCCACGCACGTACACCTCCCCGTACGCGATCACCGCCATCGTCTTGCCGTCGGGCGAGAGCAGCGCCTCGCTCACCTGCCGCGACACGTCCTGGTAGCGGATGCGGTCGCTCTCGTCATCGCTCGCCCGCACGTCCAGCTCGCGTACGGTGGATGCCGGGGGCACTCCCCCAGCACCGCGGGTCTCCAGCACGTACAGCCGGTCCCACCGCGAGAACACGACCCGGCCCGTCTGCGGCGACACGTCGAAGTCGTCAATCCCGTCGCCCCGGAAGTCCGTCAGGGCCACCGCCGCCTCGCACGGCTGCCCCAGCCGCAGCGAATACAGGTTGTACGTGTTGTGCAGTCGGTCGGAGATGAACACCACCGTCTGGTCGTCCAGCCAGCGGGCCTTGCCGTCGTTGCCGTTGAAGATCGTCAGCCGCGTGTACTTGCCCGTCTCGCGGTCGAGCATCCACACGTCGCGGTTGTCCGGCCCGCGATAGCCCCGCCGGCTCCACCCCGACGTGCCCCGCCCGAAAAGCACCCGTTTGCCGTCCGGCGACGCCACCGGCCAGGTGCCGCCGGCCCGGTGGATCGGCTCGATATCGCCCCCGTCCGGCGACACCTCATACTGCATCGCCATCGCGAACGGGCCCGGCTCCAGCACGGCCGCCGCAAACAGCCGCTCCCGCCCTTGCGGGTCCAGCCCCCAGTGGGTCAGCAGGATGTTGCGGTCGGAGAACGTCACCTGACGCAGCCCGGACCCGTCCAGGTTCATCACGTACAGGTTGCCGGGGGAGTTCCGCGCCGACGTGAACGCCAGCTTCTGCCCGTCCGGTGAAAACGCCGAGTACAGCTCGTCGAACGGGTTGGTCGTCAGCCGCGTGGCCACGCCGCCGTCGGCCGACACCAGCCACAAATCGCCCCGCCACGAAAACGCCACCCGCCGCCCGTCGGGTGAAATCGACGGATACCGCGGCAGGTCCACCACCAGCGGACCGCTCGCCGCCTCCGCCGCGGCCGGTTGAGCCACCGCCGCCCACGCCCCCACCCCTGCTCCACCACCCGCCCCCGCCAGCATCCACCACGCCCACAACCCCACACCCAACACCGCCCACGACCGCCGTCTTGCATTCATGAGGACATTCACCTTCAGGGGCGACACGACCCCAACTCGCGTGCGAGGCACACCCCCCGCACGCGACGGGCTTCACAAGGGTTTTCCGGACCGGGTTTCCGGGAACGCATAGTAACCGCCCTCACCGGATGCTCAATCCGGCAGCGGCACCGGCAGCACCAACTCGCGCGCCAAGGCAGGTGCACCGTCGTCACCCGACCCCTCGCCATACTCACCGGACGTTTCGTCACACACCGGCCGGATCTCCACCCTCACCAGTCTCGGCGGCGGCGGCAGCAGCTCGGCCACACGCTCCGGCCACTCCACACACACCCACCCCCCCGACGCGGCCCCCACCCCACCCCCGGACACCCCCTCGGCCGCCTCCGCCAGCACCTCCTCGAAACCGATGCCCTCGAGGTCGGCCGCCGACCGTGTCCGGTAGGCGTCGAGGTGATACACCTTCCCCGCCGGCGTCGCGTAGACGTGCAACAGCACGAACGTGGGTGACGACACGGCCGCGGCCTGACCGCCCAGCGCCGCCACGATGCCCCGCACCAGCCGCGTCTTGCCCGCCCCCATCGGCCCGTGCAGCGCCAGCACCGACCCCCGCGGCACCGCCCGGATGAGTCGCTTCGCCAGCGCGTCCGTCTCCGCCTCCGATCTGCTTCGGTAGACGTGCATGTCGGTCACCACGCCCCCCCCCACAGCCCCCCACACGCCCCCCCCCACGCCCCCTACTCGCCCCCTGCTCGCCAGCGCGTCCGCCTCCGCAGACGCTCAGCCCAGCAGGTCGTCCACGTAGCCGGCGGCCATCCGCCGGGCCGTCAGCGGTCCTTCGGCCAGCCCGAAAATGAACTGCTTCACCAGCGGGTCCTCGGAAGCCTTCATTTCCTCCACCGTGCCCGAGGCGATGAACTTCCCCTTGTCCAGCAGCACCATCCGGTCGGCGATGCGGAACGCCGAGTCCATCTCGTGCGTCACCACCACCGACGTCACCCCCAGCTTCTTGTTCAGGCCCATGATGAGCTGGTCGATCTCCGTGGAGGTCACCGGGTCCAGCCCCGCCGAGGGCTCGTCGTAGAACAGCACTTTGGGGTCCAGCGCCAGCGCCCGCGCCAGCCCCGCCCGCTTCTTCATCCCCCCGGACAGCTCCGCGGGCATCTTGTTGGCGTGCTCCCGCAGCCCCACCATCTCCAGCTTGATCTTCACCTGAATCTCGATCGTCTCATCGGGAAGCCGCGTGTGCTCCCGCAGCGGCAGGGCAACGTTCTCCGCCACCGTCATCGAGTTGAACAGCGCGCCGGACTGAAACAGCACCCCCACCGACTTGCGGTATTCCATCAGCTCGGCGGTGGACATCTTCGAAAGCGGACGGCCCAGACCGATGATCTCCCCCTCGTCGAACGGCACCAGACCCACCATCAGCCGCAGCAGCGTGGACTTCCCCGAGCCCGACCCGCCGAGAATCACCAGCGTCTCGCCCTCCAGCACGTCCAGCCGGATGCGGTCGAGGATCGTCCGCGGGCCATACCGCTTGACCACGTCCAGGACCTGGATCGCTGCACTCGCCACAGGTGGTGTCGCCGTCTGGAAGGTGAGGTCGAAGGCCAGTCGCCCCGCGGAAACGGACACGCCCGCGGTGTCCCTACCAGCCAAGGAAATAAAACGCCGCCGTGAACAGCAGGTCCACAGCGATCAGCGCCACGATGGTGTACACGACCGTCCGCGTGGTGGCCGAGCCTACGCCCAGCGCCCCGCCGGTCACCGACAGCCCCAGCCGACAGGCGATCCCCGCGATCATCGCCCCGAACACCCCCGCCTTGACCAGCCCCGTCACGAAGTCGCGCACGCGGATCATGTCCAGCGTCCGCTGCAGGTAGGTGTCCACGTCGATGCCCAGCACAAGCTGCCCCACCAGCAGCCCGCCCAGAATCCCCGCGACATCCGCCACCACCGCCAGGCACACCGTCATCACCGTCGTCGCCACCACCCGCGGCACCACCAGAAACCGCACCGGGTTGATCGCATGGGCCTCGAGCGCTTCCACCTCTTCCCCGACCACCATCGTCCCCAGCTCGGCGGCGATCGCCGCCCCGGCAAACCCGGTCAGCACCACCGCCGCCACCAACGGCCCCAGCTCCCGCGTCACCGCGATGGCGATCAGGTCGGCCACCCGGGGAAGCTGCCCGAAATCCCGCAGGATCGGCGCGGTCTGCAGTGCCAGAATAGCCCCGATGCACCCCAGCACCAGCGCCACGATCGGGATCGACCGCACCCCCACGCGGTCCATCTGTGCCCACAGGTTGCCCCACCCCATCCGCCGCGACTGCCCCGCCAGCAGCGCCATCCTCGAAAGCCGCGCCGTCTCCAGCAGCAACAGCCCCACGCCGCCGATGCCCTCGAAAATCTGCCGCACCGTCGCCAGCATAACCCGCTCGCCGCCTCACCCTCCCCCCGGCCCCGCCCGAGCCGATGCCGCCGCCGCGGGCCACACCATCGCCCGGCATCCCACTCCGCCGTTCAACTCCGGATGGCTTCTTCCTCCGTCCCCGCGAGCGTGAACAACGTGTCCAGCCGCGCGATCTCAAGCAGCCCCCTGACCCGCGGCTGCACCCGCACCAGACACACCTTCGCCCCGGCCTTCTTCGCCTTCTGCAGCATCTCCACCAGGACCGCGATCGCGCTGGAGTCCATGTAGCTCGTGCTCGCGAGGTCCAGCACCAGCCGCCGCGGAAACGCGTCCTTGGTCAAGTTCAGCAGCGCCGCCCGCAGCTCCGGCGAGTTGTTCAGGTCCACATCGCCCTTGACCGCCACGACCAGCGCGTCCCCCACGCGTCGCGCCGACGTGACCATCGTCGAGTTCACCGGAACCGGCTCAGATGGCATCGAACTCATGTGTCGCGTTTCCCCTCTTCAAGTCCGTCCCTGACCACACCGATTCGCCCCGGCCCGAACCCCCCGCGCCCGAATCAGCACCCCCCGGGCACCTACCCCACGCCGCCCCCCCCGCTAACCCCCCCGTTTATCCCCCTGCTTATCCCGATGACTCCCGCCGCCGTCGCCTTCACCCCGTCCCCCGCGGCGGTACCGGACCATCGTCAGCAACACGCCCCCGTCCGGTTGCGGAGCATACTCGACGCGGTCCATCATTTCCCGCAGACAAATCAGCCCCAGCCCCCCCGGCGTCATCGGGTCGCGCGGCTTGGGTGGCAGCCGACTCGGGTCCACCCCGCTGCCCCAGTCACGCACGCGGACCTCCACGCCCGCCTCCACCATCTCCGCCCACACTTCAATCGGCTTGCCGGCCTCGAACCCGTAGGCGTGTTCGATCACATTCGCCAGCGCTTCGTTGATGCACAGCCCCAGCTCCCCCGCCTCGTCGTCGGCCCAGCCCAGCGACACCGCCCACTTCTCCACCGCCAGACGCACGGGCTTCACTTCGGCGGGGTCCGACGTGAGGCGAAAGTGAAGCCGCGCCGGCGGCCCACTCCCCCCCCCGCCCCCCAACCCTCCGCCGACCTGTTCCCCCGCCGCCCGCAACGGCGCGTCGCTGCTCATGGCGTCGCCTCCTTCGCCTCCACGAGACCCAGCTTGCTCCGCCACCGCGCCACCGCCTCCCGGCGCACCGCCGGCGGGTCGTAGTGCCGATACCCCAGCGTCTGGCCGTCATACAGCTCCGCCAGCGTGCGGATCGCAAACAGCCGGACGGCCGGGTCGGGGCTTTCCAACTGCTCCACCAGCCGGGCCGCGTCGGCCGTCCGACGTTTCTGCGCCGCCTCCACCATCGCAGGCACGTTCACCGCCGGGTCCGGACTGCCCACCACCAGCGGCCCCCGCGGCGCCTGACACCCCCCGCACACGAGCAGCGCCACCGTCACCGTCGCCGCCGACGGCCCTTTCAGGCCCCGCCACTCGCCCCAGCCGTTCACCATCGCGTCGGCAATCTATCGAAAACCGCGTCGCTCCGCACACGCCCGGTCGCGCCCAAGCCCCGTCCTGCCTGAGCCACGTTCCGCACTCACGGACGGTCCAAAGCCGCCCAAATCGCATCCTGCTGCGGATTGAACGCCGCGGAAAGGCCGGCGCACTGCGAGAGCGGACTGTCGAACACCCCCCGCTCCACCCACCTCGCCGACCCGTCGCCGTACACCACGTTCACCCCCCGCCGGTGCCGTGACTCCACCCGCGCGGGCACCGCCACAAGGTCGGCCACCATCGCCTTGCCCGCGAAATCCCCCAGCCGCGGCAGGTTCGCCGCCGTCCACAGCGAGCGGTCGTCGGGAATCGCCCACCCCGGCCGCCCCCCGTAGCCGGCCTGGATGTTGCGTGTCGACGTCGTCGGCGGCAGCGGCGGCGGCCACGGGTTCACCTCCGTCCCCATCTGCCGGGACGGGTCCGACTCGGCCGGGCAGAACAGCACGGCCGGTGAGGGGAACCACCCCGCCTCCCACAGCACGCCCCACAGCACGAGCTGCCGCGACGTGCCCGAATACACCATCGAGTTGAACTGCTTGATGCCCGCAGGCGTGCCGTCGCGATAGCCCACCGGCACGTACTGCCGGTTCTCCGCCGCGTACATCGAAAGAATCTGATGAATCTGACGCAGATTCGACAGACACGCCGTCCGGGCCGCCGCCTCACGCGACCGGCTGAGCGTCGGCAGCAGCACGCTCAGCAGCAGCGCGATCACCCCCACCACGACCAGCAGTTCCATCAGCGTAAACCCCGACCTCCGCACACGGCATCCTAGTGCGACCCACGCTACATTCCTCCCGGCATGCGACCTTTGCGGATTCGCCAGCTCACGCTGCAGACCCCGCTGCTGCTGGCACCCATCGCGGGATATTGCGATGTGTCCTTCCGACTCATCGCCCGCGCCTGCGGCGGCGTCGGGCTGGCCGTCACCGACCTGCTCTGCCCCGAGGGGGTGCTGCGCGAGAACTACCGCTCGATGCAACTGGCCGCCACCTGTCCTGACGATTCGCCACTGTCCATGCAGCTCTACGGCTGCAACGTGGAGCGCCTGTGCGAGGCCGCGCGGTGGTGTCGCGACCACGGCGCCGACGTCATCGACCTCAACATGGGCTGCCCGGTCGACAAGATCACCAAGCGCGACGGCGGTGCCAAGCTGCTGTGTGACCCCGACAACACCGTCCGCATGGCCGAACGCATCGTCCGGGCCGTTCCGGACGTTCCGGTGACGGCCAAGATGCGCCTGGGCTGGGACGACACCTGCATCGTCGCGCCGAGGCTAGCCCGCCGGCTGGCCGAGGTGGGCATCGCGATGGTCACCGTGCACGGCCGCACCGCCGAGATGCGTTTCTCCGGCGAAGCCCGTCTCGACGGCATCGCCGAGGTCGTCCGCGCCGTCGATGGCCGCATCCCCGTCGTCGGCAACGGCGACGTCCGCTGCCCCGAAGACGCCCGGCGCATGCTCGACGTCACCGGCTGCGACGGCGTCATGATCGGCCGGGCCGCTCTCGCCCAGCCGTGGATCTTCCGCGACACGTGGGCCTTGTTGACCACGGGAACAGTCCCGCCGCCGCCCACGCTCGACGACAAGCTGGCGATGATACGGCAGCACTTCGACAACCTCTGCCACTACCGCTCCGAGCGGGCGGCGGTCGTCGAGTTCCGCAAACGTGTGAGCTGGTACGCCAAAACCATGCACCCGTGCGCGATGCTCAAGGAGCGCGTACGGCTGATCGACACGCCGGCGGACTTCTACCAAGCGCTGGACGACTTCCGGGCGTGGCGGGCCGAGTACGACGCCGCCATCGCCGCCGGGCAACGGCCGTGGATGGACGAACTCGTCGCCGCCGGTTCGGACTGACCGTCGGCGCTGCGGGCCGCCGTTTCACGTCTGCCCGAGCCATTCGCCCTTGGGGTCGGCCTTGCGGAAGGCCGCGCGCAGCTTCGCGATGACGTCCGACGGCAGCGGCCCCTTCTTCACCGCCGCGAGGTTGGCCTCGAAGCTCGACCATTTCGTGGTGCCGACGATGGCGCAGTGCACGCCCGGCTGGCTGAGCGTGAAACGAAGCGCGATCTCCGGCCACGCCGTCTCGGGCGGGCCGTCGAAGCCGAGGTCTTTCGGCGTGAGCCCGAGCTGGGCGAACCGCTCCGTGTAGGTCTTGGCGTACGTCTTGTACAGCCCCTGCTGCTGCGAGAGGTCCTTCCAGCAGGCGTTGGCGATCGGCCGCTTGGCCAGCACGCCCACGTTGTTCTCCACGCACACCGGCAGCACGACGTCGATGTTCCGCTGGTCCACGATGTTGATCGACGTCTCGATCACCGCGATGTCGTCCAACGCCGCCGCGTACGCGGCCGCTTCGTTATCGCCCGAGTAGCCCACGAAGCGGATCTTCCCCGCGTCCCGTGCTTCTACCAGCGCCCCCAGCGCCTCCCCCTTCTTCAGGGTCTCAAGGTCGCACGAGTGCAACAGCATGACGTCGATCACGTCGGTCTTGAGCAGCGTGAGCGCCCGCTCCACCTGAGCCGTGACGTAGGACGCCGTCCACGGCTCGCCGGCGAGGTCCGGGATCTTCCCGCCGCACTTCGACACCAGCACGAACTGCCCGCGCCGGCTCGAAAAGTATTCCCCGAGGAACGCTTCCGAACCGGGATACATCGCGGCCGTGTCGATCAGGTTCACCCCACTGTCGAGCATGCGGTTGAGCAGGGCCGCCAAGGCATCCCGCTCGGCCTTGAGGAACGCCGCCGGGGCCGCCCCGAATCCCAGCGCCGACACCTGAAACCCGGTCTTTCCGAACGTGGTCTTGATCATTTGCATTCATCCTAGTTCCCCGGCGAACATCCGGCCGTCGCCGTTTCACACATCCTGAAAGCCGCCCGGCCGGGCCGGC
Source organism: Tepidisphaerales bacterium (assembly GCA_046299715.1). Lineage (GTDB taxonomy): Bacteria > Planctomycetota > Phycisphaerae > Tepidisphaerales > Tepidisphaeraceae > JBBRUM01. The sequence goes on from JBKBHU010000026.1 coordinate 32,221, forward strand.
GTCATCGAGACCGGCCAACACCACACATCGCAGGAGGCTGTCGTCATGTCACGGGCGATCCGTTCGGTGCTCAAGTGGGGCGTCACGCGGGGCCTGCCGTCGTCGGTCGGGCTCACCCGCCGGGACTTCGTCGTCCAAGCCGGCTGGGCCGCCACGTCCGCCGTGGCCTTGACCGCACTGGGGGGCGTTGCCGGCTGCGCCACGCCGCGCCGCCCCGGCCGCGACGACCACTCCCGGCCCGTGGTGGTGATCGGGGCCGGCCTCGGCGGGCTCGCGGCGGCCGAATCGCTGCACCGCCAGAACGTCCCGGTCGTCGTGCTCGAAGCCGAAGGCCGCGTCGGCGGCCGCGTGGACACCGACCGCACGCTCCTGCCCGGCGGCTGCGTCGAACGCGGCGGCCACCTCATCGGCGAGAACCACCCCACCTGGAACCGCCTTGCCCGCCGCTACCGCCTCACGCTCAAGGAAGTGATCACCGACGAAGGCGACGAAGTCGTTCTCGTCGGCGGACGTGTGCTCCGCGGCGCCGACGCCGAGAAGCTTTATCGCGACATCGATGCCTACGCCGCCGCGCTCGTCCGCGCCGCCCGACGCGTCCCGGCCGACCGCCCGTGGACCGCCGACGACGCCGCCCGGCTCGACCGCACGGCGCTAGCGACGTTCCTCAGCGAACTGCCCATCTCTGACGACGCCCGAGCGATCGCCGCCGCGGAGTGTGAAGGCGACAACGGGGTGCCGGCCGAACGCGCATCGCTGCTGGCCGTGCTGGCCATGGTCCGGGGCGGCGGGCTGGCCGACTTCTTCACACGCTCGGAGACGCTCTACTGCGCGGAAGGTTCCGACGCGCTCGCCGCACGCCTGGCCGAGTTCCTCGGCGACCGCGTGCGGACCGCCGCGCCCGTCGCGGCCATCGACCTCGAGGCCGGCCGCGTCCGCACACGCGGCGGCGAGACGCTCGACGCCCGGGCGGTGGTGCTGGCGATCCCGCCCACCCGCTGGCCGGAGCTGACGGTCTCCCCGCCCCTGCCGCCGCGACTGAACGTCCAGATGGGCCAGAACACCAAGCTCATCGCCGTCACCCCCCGGCCCGTCTGGGTCGAGGCGGGCGTGTCCAGCGAGCTGGCCGGCACCGGTCCGGTCCACAGCACGTGGGTCGCCGCCCGCAGTGAAGCCGGGACGGCCCTGTGCCTCTACAGCGGAGCCGAAGCCGCCCGGTCGCTGGCCCAGCAGCCGCCCGCCACACGGACGGCGGCCGTGCTCGCCGACGCCGAGCGCGGCATGCCGGGACTCACCGCCGCGGTCACCGCCACCGCGTTCTACAGCTGGCCTTCCGACCCCCGCACCCGCGGCTCCTACACCTTCCCCGCCCCGGGTCAGGTGACCGCCGCCGGTCCGCTGCTGGCCGGCGGCCACCAGCCCCCCGGGGCCACCATTCCGCTGTTCTTCGCCGGCGAGCACACCAGCAGCGCCTTCCCCGGGTACATGGAGGGGGCGCTCGAGAGCGGCGTCCGGGCAGCCCGTGCCGCCTTGCGACCCCGTCCGGCGGCAGCCCCCGCCACCGCGTCACCCGGCTAACGCCGCCCCCGGCTAACGCCCAATCCGCCTCACGCCCTGCATCCCCTGCCCGTCCGCCCCGGCGGCCACCGCCAGACGCCCCCGCAAGGACCCCGCGCAGACGGCCCCGCTGCTTACTTCGTGGGCGTTCGACCCCGCCGTGCCGAAGGCGTGGACACCCGTGGTCGTCCGGGAAAAACGCGGCCCACGGCGTTCGGACGGGCGATGCAACGTTCCCCGCGACCGGCAAACGTGTGCGACGGATTTTCTGTGCCGGTCCCGCCGTCTGGCACGCGTTTCGCCATGCCTTCAGCGTCGCCGTCGCGGTGGCGGCGATGAGCGGCTGTGGTAGCTGCTCTTGTCATCATGGAGCGCGGTTGGTTCCCACGGGCAGGTTCGGTCAGCCGGCGGTCGGCTGACCGAACCGCCTGCCCGTTTTGATCGGGCCCCCCTCTACCGCATCCGGCGACGCACCGCACCACATGGCACACCCCGGGATGACACCCCCCGGGATGACACCGCACGGGATGGCACCCCACGGGATGGCAATTCACGGGCCCGACCGCTCCCACACGGTCCGGGCCCTTTGTGTCCAAGCAGGATGCGTAGCCGAGGCGGAGCCGTCCGCCCCCGCAGCGGCTGACGACCATCGAAACCGCGTCACACAAGGGGAAGCCGCCCGGGACACCGCCCGGCGCCGACGCCGCACACCGTGTGCACGGCTGTCCCGGAAGGTCTTCGCCGGCCGCTCACGCCCGCAGCACGTTCATCAGCGGGAACTGATGGCCCAGGATCGGCCGGCTCGGCGTGTCCAGCCACCGCTGCAGCACCGTCGCATAGACGCTGCGGAAGTCGGTGGAGAACTTCAGGTCGCCCTGATCGAGGTCGTTGAGTGACGGATAGCGCCCGGCCAGCCCCGCCTGCACGCGCGGCCCGATGAGGAACATCGGGGCGGCGGCGCCGTGGTCGGTGCCACCGCTGGCGTTGACGTCCACGCGACGGCCGAACTCAGAGAACGTCATCATCAGGACGCGCTCTTCGTTCTCCTGCCGACGCATGTCCGTCCAGAACGCACGGATGCCGTTGTTCAGCTCCTGCATGAGCTGGGCGTGCCGCGGGCCCTGGTTGGCGTGCGTGTCAAACCCGCCGAGCGAGACGTAGTAGACGCGCGTCGGCAACCCGCCGCCGATCAGTGCGGCCACCGTCCGCAGCCCGTTGCCGAACTCGGTGTTGGGGTACTGCCCGGCGGGCTGGAAGGTGCGGGTCATCCGCAGGATCGAATCGGAGGACACCTGAGCGTCCATCGCCGTGCGGTGCAGGAAGTCGAGCTGGCTCTCCCGCGTCACCGTCTCCACCCGCCGACGCGCGGGTACGACCAGCCGCGGCGCATTGACCGGACGGGTGGTCGGCGGCGCGGCCGACGCTTCCAGGTCGTCACGATGGTTCAGCGCCAGGTAGTTCTCGGTGTCCCGGCCGTTGTAGCGGTAGCTCTCCGGGCGTTCGAAGCTCAGCGGCGAGAACCGCTCGCCGCGCATCGCCAGCGGCGTCTGCTCGGCGATCGCGATCCCGACGTGAGGGTCCTCCCCGGTGCACGTGTTGTCGAAGTACCGCCCCAGCCAGCCGCTGGTCACCACCTCCCGGTCGGGGAAGGCCGAGTGCCAGATGTCCATCGACCGGAAGTGCGAGCGGTTGGGGTTCGGGTAGCCCACACCGTTGATGATGCTTAGCCGCCCTTCATCGTACAGCTCCTTGAAATACGGCAGGTTGGGGGCGAGCCCGAGGTAGTCGCTGAGCTTGTGCACGGCGGCGGGCGCGTGGGCGAGGCTCCCGCGGGCGCGGCGGTACACGTCGTCGGCGAACGGCACGACCGTGTTCAGACCGTCGTTGCCGCCGGAGAGCTGCACGACCACGAGGATCTTGCCGTCCTTGCCGCTGGGGCGCTGCACGCGCGAGCCGTCGTTCTGCTGCAGCAGTGCCAGCACCGTCTGGTCGAGAAACGTCGGGATGGTCGGCGTCACCGCCAGAAGCGTCAGCCCCTGCTGCAGGAACAGCCGCCGCGTCGAAACATGGTCGTTCATGGTCGCTCGCACTCCTGACGGCCCTCACGCCGCCGCCTGACTCGGTCCCGCTTCAGCTCAGCACAACTGATATTCGGGCATCGACACGATCAGCTGGATCATCCGCCGCACAGCCGTCGGGTCGCGGGGCCGGTTGCCCAGGCTCCGCGCCAGCACGGCCACCCGCTCGGACCCCACCGGCCGCTGGATCAGCCGCCGCACCCAGTACTCCGCCACCGCCTGCGGCGTCGCGGGCTCGTCCGGCCCGGTCGGCTGACGCGGGTCCGGCAGCCCGTCGATCGGCCCCGACGCCAGCATCACCGCCGTGTTGTAGCGCGCCAGCAGCGTCGCCGTGTTGATCCACAGCCGCCCGCCCGGCCAGCCCTTCACGTTCGGCGGCTGCAGCGGCACCTGCCCCATTTGATTGAACTGGGCGAGCATCACACGGAACGCCGGCAGCGGCACGCCCAGCAGCCGGCACGTCCCCACCACCAGCTGCACAGGGCTCTTGATCTGCGTCCCCATCGCCCGCGGGCTGTAAAACGCCTTCGACGTCAGCATCGTCTGCAGCAGCGGCCGCAGCTCCCAGCCACTGCTCACCAGCACGTTGCCCAGAGACGCCAGCATCTCCCGGTCGCGGTCGTCCGGCTCGTAGACGAAAAAGTTCCACAGCCGTGACGCGATGTAGGGCCCGCACGCCGGGTGCTGCAGGATGATGTCGATGATCTCGTCGCCGCCGAAGTGCCCCGTGCGGCCCATGAACGTCTTGGGGCCGGGGTCGTGGTCCCGCTGGCGGAAGACGAAGTCCTCCCCGTCGTGTGCCCAGCCCGTGAACGCCCGCGCGGCCTCCTTGATGTCCCGCTCGGTGTACTGGTCGCGGCCGAGCGTGAACAGCTCCATCAGCTCCCGGGCGTAGTTCTCGTTGGGGGCCTGACGGCGGTTTTGCGCGTTGTTGAGGTACTCCAGCATCGCCGGGTCGCGGCTGATCAGCCGCACATACTCCCGGAAGTTGCCCGCCGCCATCCGCCGGTGCAGCTCGTTCTGCCGCCAGATCAGCGCCGCCCGGCGCTCCTCCTGGGCCGACGTGGTGAAATGCCCGTGCCAGAAAAGCACCAGCTTTTCCTGCAGCGGGTACGGCCCGCTCACCATCCGCTGCACCCACCACGCCATCGTCTTGTTGATCGCTTCGCGGTTGTTGCGCATGAGCTGCTGCCGCAGCCGCATCCGCTCCTGCTCGGTGAGCCCCTGAAACATCGCGCGTTGCTCGGCGAACGTCCGCGGGTACCCCTCGATGGCCGAGAGGTCCGGGCCGCCGGTCCGCGTCTGTTCCTCCACCGCCGCGTTGGGAAAGTCCAGCAGCTCGTCCACCGCACGGCGCGGCCCGAGCTTCACCACCCGGTCGATCTCCTCCGGCGTCCCCCCAAAACCCGCCCGCTGCAGCAGATGCGCCGCCTTGACGTGGTCGAACGGGTCTGCCGCCGACGGGACGTACGGCTGCAGCATCGCATGCAACGCTCGCGTCGCGACGGCCTGCACCATGTCCTCCCGGGGCCAAGCCCTCTCCGCACGTCATGGCATCCCGCCGCCATGACCGTCTCCCCCCTTTACATCGTCCGGAGAGCGGTGTTATTCCCCACCGGGAGTCTACCTCACCACAAAGGTTTGCGTTGCCGATGTTCGGCAGTCGCCCTGCCCAGCCCCCGTCACGACGGCGGCGCGACCTGCCGGCCGCCCGCCCCCGTGCCCCGCATCAGGCCACCACGTTCAGGCTCGACTCCCCCCCGGCGGAATCGCCCTGCGGCTCGGCCTGCCCCCGCGACCGCCGGCGACGACGCTGCTGAGCGTGCTGCTCGTCTTCCTGCGTCTGCAGGATGACCCCGTCCGTACTCTCCACCTCGTGCTCGGTGTCGTCCCGCGGGGTGGCCGAGTTCTTTCGCAACGCTTCCGCCCGGCGGAGCTGCCGGTCCTTGTCGTCCGACTGCATCCGCTGCACCTGCGGCGTCTGCGCCAGTGCGTTAGCCAGTGGATGGATGTACGCCATGGGTTCACCACTCCCGCGGCCGAACACACGTCGCCCGCATCTGTCGATATCGGATGCTTGTCACCCCACGGGCAAGCCCCAGACACCCTGACGCGGGTTATCGGCGCTTCCCCGACACCAGCGGGTCCAGTGCAACGCCCCGACCTAACCCCGCCCTCCCCCCTGACCCTACTCCGGGAAGGCCGCCCCGACCGATGCGAGCAGACGTTGGGCGTTGTCGTGGTAGATTTTCTGGAGCACTTCACTTGGAAGCCCCAGGCCGCGGAGCGTGGGCTGGGCCTCTTCGGGGAGGTCGGGGTCGCGGATGTTGGTCGGGCCGATGTAGTTGGTTTCCCAAAGCTTGCGGTGTGCCCAGAACCGTGAGGCGAGGAAATCGAAGCCGCGGTCGTTGCCCGAGACCTGGTCGGTCCCGAACAGCAGTCGGTCGGCGTTGTGCAGGATGAACTCGCGGGCGGCGTCGCGCTGTCGGGAGAGTTCCCTGACCATCCACCGTGTCGCCGAGAGGTCGAGGTAGAGGTGCGGGTAGCGGTCGAGAAGGCGCTGCAGGCGGGGCAGGTTTTCGGGGTTGCCGCCGAGGTGAGCGCCGATCCACGGGGTCGGGGCGTACCGCTCCAGCAGCTGCTCCCACATGGCGTAGTGGTCGTCGCGTGAGCCGAACCGTGCGGTGTCGGCATAGCGGGTGGCGTACCAGAGGTCGGGGTCGCCTACGTGCGACATGAAGAGCATGCCGCGGGCCGCGACCTCCTCCAGCAGCGGCCGGGCGACCTCGTGGTTGAGCCGCCAGCCCCGCCGGGCCATCGACTCGGGGGCCATGTGGAACTTGGCGATGCGCGAGCCGAGGTTGTAGAACGCCTCGATGCGTCGCAGCCAGTTGTCCCGCCAGTGGGGCGAGCTGTCCCGCCAGTCAGGGACGGCGATGAAGTGCAGACGCGGGCCGTAATGCCGCTGCAGGCCCACGGCCTCTTCCAGCGGCGCCATGGTCACGAAACAGTCGATGCCGTAATGGTCCGCCGCCTCGAACCAGCCCGGCGCGTGACGCACCGCCAGCAGGTGGGAGTGCCAGTCGATGGTGAGGCCCCGGACGGGGGGCCGGGGCAGCGGCGAGCGGTAGTCCAGCCCCAGCCGGTTGTACTCGGAAGGGTCGCCGGCCGGCGGCGGACCTGCCCGCGGCGGAGGCGACGGTGCACTCGTGGACGGCGATGACGGTGTGGAGGCGGGCGTGGCGGTGTGCGCGTCCACGGCGGGGGCGGCGAGCGGGCCGGACATGTCAGCCAAGCGTAGCGGGCCCCGGCCGTCGGGGCAGCCGGCACGTCCGGGCCTGGCCGCCCGGCGGGCCGGGGGGCAGCGCGGAATAGTCCGCGGCCGACGGCGTATCAGGTGGTGCATGGGTGCTGCTCTCCCGCGTTCGTTCCTGACGTGCCTGCTGCTAAGCCTTGCCACGGCGGCCGGCGTGGCATCGGCCGCCCCGACGCCGGCCAGCTGCAAGGCCGCGGCGGACTACTCGGCCGACCTCTCCGGCCGCGCGCTGCTGGTGCTCCACGACGGCAAAGTGGTGTTCGAGCGGTACGACAACGGATGGCGGCCGGGGTTGCCGCACCCGCTGGCGTCGGGCACCAAGAGCTTCACTGGCGTGGTCGCGGCGGCCGCCATCGAGGACGGGCTGATCCCCGGCTGGGACGCCCTGGTGTCTGACACGATCGCCGCGTGGGCAGCGGATGAGCTCAAACGGCAGATCACCGTGCGGCATCTTCTGGAGCTGTCATCGGGGTTGGACCCGGCCGACCCGCTGCTGGGGGGCCGGGGCGGCGGACGGCTGCTGGGCGCGGGGGCACGGGCCCGGCAGGAACGGCTCGGCGGGGACCGGCGACCGCCACCGCCCACGGACCACTTCGCCGCCGCTCTGGAGCTCCCGATGACCGGCAGGCCGGGCGGGCAGTTCGCCTACGGGCCCAGTCACTTCTACGCGTTCGGGGCGTATCTCGAGTCGCGGCTCGCCGCCGCGGGGCACCCCCAGCCGACGTTCCGTGAGTACTTCGAGGCGCGGCTGGCCGAGCCGATCGGCCTGCACGTGTCGTTCTGGGCGTTCGACCGCTCCGGGAAGCCCGACCTGCCCGGAGGCATGCTGCTCACCGCCCGCGAGTGGGCAAAGTTCGGCGAGTTCGTCCGACTGGGCGGGGCCGTGCGTCAGGACGACGGCACACTGCGGCAAGTCGTCCGCAGGGACGTGATGGACGCGTTGTTCGTGCCGTCGGCGACCAACCCGGTCTACGGGAAGACGTGGTGGCTGCCCCGAGAAGCGGGCGACGCGTTCCCGGCGGCCGGCGGACCGGGTGAGCTCGGCGGCGACGACCGCGGCCCCGCCGGGCGGCTGCGACGCCAGATGATGCGCGAGAAACGCGGCCCGCTGCTCGACCCCGACGGCCGCGAAGTGCGCGTGTGGCTGGCGGCCGGGCTGGGCAACCAGAACCTGATCATCCTGCCCGACCACGGCGTGGTGATCGTCCGATTTGCCGAAGCGACCCCCCGGGGCCTGGCGTACTCACCACAGACGCTGGTTCGGGAGGTGATGGGTTGGCGGTAGCGCGACCTCGCCGGCGGGGTTGTCTCAAGGGCGTCCGGGCCAGCGGTCCGCGGCCGGGACCGCCGACGTTACTGGGCCGTGGCGGCGGTCGCGCCGGCGGTAGACACTCCGGCCGGCCGCTCGGGCGTCGCGGCGTCTTCGGCGAACTCGGGCGCCGTGACGGCCGTGGCCTCCACGAACTTGCCCTTCTCGAGATGCACGATGCGGGAGGCGGCTTCGGCGGAGTGGATGTCGTGGGTGACCATGACGATGGTCTTGCCGAAGTCGCGGTTGAGCTTCTGCAGCAGCGTCAGCACATCGCGTGCGGAAGCGGCGTCGAGGTTCCCGGTGGGTTCGTCGGCGAGGATGATGTCGGGGTCGGTGACGATGGCGCGGGCGATGGCCACGCGTTGCTCCTGCCCGCCGGAGAGCTGACGGGGGTAATGGTCGAGGCGGTCGCCCAGCCCGACCAGGTTGAGGGCGATGCGGGCGTTTTCGCGTCGCTGCGACCGCGAGAGCCGCGTGAGCTTCAGCGGCAGCTCCACGTTCTCCAGGGCGGTGAGCACCGGGATGAGGTTGAAGGCCTGAAACACGAAACCCAGATGGCGGTTGCGCCAGCGGGCCAGCTCGGTCTCCCCCAGGTCGGCCGGGGTCACGCCCAGCACGCGCAGCGACCCGGACGTCGGGCGGTCCATGCCGGCGATGAGGTGCAGCAGCGTGGACTTGCCCGACCCCGAGGGGCCCATCAGGGCCATGAACTCCCCGCTGTGCACCGTCAGGTCCACGTTTTCCAGTGCGGTGACGGTCACCTGTCCGCGCGTGAACACCTTCGTGAGCGAGCGGGCTTCAACAACGACCTGACGGGGGGCGGTGGTCATGGGGAACTCCCGTTCTGAGGGGCCGGGGGGGGTGGGGGGGCGGGGGGGGATGGCGGCGTTGCCGCGCCGCCCGACATCGACAAAACCCACCCCCCAACAATCCCACCACGCCCT
>JBKBHU010000027.1:0-12496 GCA_046299715.1 Tepidisphaerales bacterium
CCCCCCTTCCCCCCCTTCGTCGCTCCGTCGCTCCGTCGCTTCCCTCCCTCCGTCGCTCCGTCGCTCCGTCGCTCCCCCCCTTCCCCCCCTCCGTCGCTCCGTCGCTCCGTCGCTTCTTCCCCTTCGTCGCTTCCCCCCCCATCCCTTCCCCCCATCCCTTCCCCATGTCCGACCCGCTCCCCCGCACGCTCGACCTGTTGCTCCAGGGGCTTGAGGACCACCTGCACCTCGGGGCTGCGCTGTACGTGTCCGTCCGCGGGCAGACCGTCGCCGACCTCGTGCTCGGCGAAGCCGCTCCCGGCCAGCTGCTCACCCACCGTCACCTCTGCCCCTACCTCTCGTCGGGGAAACCGCTGACCGCACTGGCCATCGCCTGGCTGTGGGAACGCAAGCTGCTCCGCCTCGACGACCCCGTCCAGCGGTTCATCCCCGACTTCGCCGGCCCCGGCAAAGACGCCATCACGCTCCGCCACTGCCTCACCCACACCGCCGGGCTGCGCAACGCCATCTCCGCATGGACGCGGCAGTCCCCCAGCGACATCCTCCGCACCCTCTGCCAAGCCCCGATCGAGCCCGGCTGGGTCGTCGGCCGCACCGCCGGCTACCACGTCGCCTCGACGTGGTACCTGCTCGGCGAGGTGGTGCGGGTCGTCGCCACCAAGCCGCTGGAGACCTTCCTTCGCGACTTCGTCCTCACGCCGCTGGGGATGACCTCGGTCCGCCTCACCTTCACGCCCGAGCAGTGGCACAACCCCGACCCGCCCCGCGTGGTTATGCACGACACGAGCAAGTCCTACGTCATCCGCTCCCCCGCTCCCGCGCACGCCGCCCCCCCGGACGTCCCCCCCGACGCTCTCCCCGGCCCCCCGTCCGCCGGCACCGCCGCCACCGCCGACCCCGACCGCCAGCCCCCCACGCCCCTCTCATGGGAGTCCCCCGAGGTCGCCGCCGTCCCGCGTCCCGGCTCCGGCTTCCGCGGCACCGCCCACGACCTCGGCCGGCTCTACGAGTTCCTCCTCGGCCACCTCGAACCGCCCACCCACGTCCTCAGCCACACCACCCGCGAAGCCCTCACCGCACGCCACCGCGTCGGCCTCACCGACCTCACCTTCCGCAGCAAGGTCGACTGGGCCCTCGGCTTCATCTGCGAGTCCTCCCACTACAACCAGGGCCCCATCCCCTACCAGTTCGGCCCCCACGCCTCCCCACGCACGTTCGGCCACGGCGGCAACCAGTCCTCCGTCGGCTTCGCCGACCCCCAGCACGGCCTTTCCGTCGCCCTGCTCTACAACGGCATGCCCGGCGACCCCCGCCACGACAAACGCCTCCGCGAAACCCTCGCCGCCCTCTACACCGACCTCGGCCTCGCCTGACCCCCCCACCTCACCCCCCCCACCTCACCCCCCCCCCACCGACCCCACCCCGCCGACCCTCCCCTCACCCGCCGTCCGCCAGCTCCACCACCGCGTCCATCCCGCTCTCCCGCCCCGCCCGCTCCACCGCCGCCCAGTCCAGCCCCGACCACGCCGACGCCCCGCCCCACGCCGACACCGCCCACCGGCTTACCCCCACCGCCAGCCACGCCTCCGGGCTCGCCGCCCGACCCGCCTTCGCCAGCTCCGTCAGTTCGTCCCGGAGCGCCCGGACCCCCTCCTCCCCCGCCGCCGCCAGCAGCAAGCGCACCTCCGGACACACCACCACGCCCCACGCCCCGTCCTTCACCGCACTGCTGCACTCGATCGCCCGCACCATCCGCTTGCCCTGCCCCGCCGGCCACCCCGCCACCGCGACCACCCCCTCGCCCCCGCCCCGCACCTCGCCCGGCCACACGACCCGACGCCCCTCCACCTCACCCGACCACCGCCCGCCGTCGAAGGTCACCCGCCACCGCCGCATCCCAACCTCCATCCTTCCGATCCGGTGCTTCAACCTACGGCCCGGCCTCCAGAACCCGCCGCACCAGCGTCCTCCCCACCGGCGTGAGCTCGGCCCACCGCCCCGTCGTCTCGCCGAGCACCCGCCGCGGCTCCACCGCCAGCAGCTCCGTGTGCTCGTCGCCGCTCATCCCCACCTCCGCCGCCGACACCCCCACCGCCACACGCACCACCGCCTCCGGCTGCCGCAGCACCGGGTCCCGCACCAGCCCCACCAGGCTCAGCTCGGCCGCGCCCAGCACCCCCGCCGGCAACGCCAGCTCTTCCGACACCTCCCGCACCGCCGCCGCGAACACGTCCGCATCGCCCACCTCCATGCCCCCGGCCACCGGATGCAGCCGCCCGGGGTAGTACGCCACCGTCGCCCCCCGCCGGCCCATCACCACCCGCCCGCACGCCAGCACCACCGCCGCCGACACCCCCAGCACGTTCGGCCGCAGCGAGTCGTCATCCGGCAGCGACGCCGGACACGCCATGTGCAACGCGTAAAACGGCTTGTACGTCATCCGCCCCAGCCGCAACTCCATCCCGCCCGCTGCGGCGCCCCCCTCCTCTCCCCACGCCTGCCACCCCTCCAGCCGCACCAGCTCCCCGTCAAACAGCCGCTTGCCCGACCGCAGCCCCTCCGCCCACGCCGCCTCCACCACCGGCCCCAGCTCCGCCGGCACCGCATAGCTCCGCCCGGTTCGGACACACCGCACCTGCCCCGGCCGCAGGCACCCCCGCCACAGCACCTCCGCTTCGCCCCCACCGTCGCCTTCGCCGGCCAGGCCCGTCACGACGCCCTCCCGCCCACCCCGGACGCACCGCGCATCCACCTCGCCGCCAGCCCCCCGAGCGTCGCCACCAGCCGCTGCGCCTCTTTCTCGTCGGCATACCCCCGCGTCAGCACCGCGATCGCCCACGCCCCGTCCACCACGCCCACGTCGTGGTAGTGCCCCGTGATCGACCCGGTCTTGTGCGCACACCGGCTGCCGGGCGGCAACCCCGCCGGGAGCCCCTCATTGAGTTCCTGCGCCTCCAGCACGCCGAGCATCTCCGCCGACCCCGCCAGCTCGCCCCGGCCGATCATCGCCATCGGCCGGCACAGCCCCGCCGCCGTGCCGCGGTTGGTCAGCCCCAGCTCGAACGCCTTGAGGTCCATCATCCGGTTCCGCAGCAGCAGCCCCCCCGATTCCCCCAGCCCCACGCGGTCCAGAAACGCCATCACCTCGCCCGGCGGCACCACCTCCAGCAGCAGGTTCGTCGCGAGGTTGCTGCTCCGCACGATCATCAGCCGCGCCAGCTCGCGCACCTCCACGGCCTCCCCCATCCGCCCGTACAGCGACTTTTCCGAGTCGTCCTCCGCGTCAAGGTCGAACAGCGACCCGTCGATCGAACTCGGAAACCCGTTGTGCACCGTCACCCGTGCCGACCCCGACAGCTTCCCCCGCGCGATCGCGTCGTACACCGCCGCCAGCAACGCCACCTTGATCGTGCTGGCCGGGTGAAACACCGCCGAGCCGTTCACCAACGCCGACATCCCGTCCGACAGGCGCTCCACCGCCACCGCCACCGTCCGCCCCGGCTCGTTGCCCCCGAGCTGGCCGATCGCCGTCCGCAGCTCCGCTTCCAACACCGACGCCTCATCGTGACCAGCGCCCGTCTGATTCATCGCCCTGCCTCCACCCGCTCCGTCTCCGCCCGCTCCGTCTCCGCCCGCCGGCCCATCACACACACCGCAAACGCCACCGCCGTCCCCACGGTCATCCACCACGGCCACGCCAGCCGCCACGGGCTTTCCGCCCCCAGCAGCCGCACCGACCACCACGCCAGCACCGAGTCCTGCAGCAGCGCCACCGTCGCCGCCCCCGCCACCAGCGCCGCCACCACGCTCCACGTGCTCCCGCGGCTGGTCAGCAAGGCCGTCAGGAACACCGCCAGCATCCCCGTGAACGCAAACGTCATCACCCCCAGCGCAAAGTCCAGCAGCGTGCGGCTGGCCGGGTCGTAGGTCAGCGCGCAGCCGATCGCGAACAGGCACATCGTCACCCCGACGACCCCCACCGCCCACTTGCCCGCCCGCTCGCTTGACTCGTCCACGGGCAGCCCCAGCCGCCGACGCAGCGGGTTCACCACGTCCGACACCGCGCTCGCCGCCAGGGCGTTCACCGCCGAGTCCATCGACCCCTGAGCGATTGCGAAAAAACCGGCGATGCACAGCCCCCCCACCAGCGGCGGCATCTGCGTCATCAGAAAATACGGATACACCCCCGTCGCCGGGTGCTCCAGCGACACCCCCATCACGTCCGGCCGCCGGTAAAACACGTACAGCAGCAGGCCGATCGCCAGGAACAGCCCCACCACCACGATCGCCAGCAGTTGCGACAGCACCACCGACACCGCCCCCCGCGTCGCCGACTTGACGATCAGAAACCGCTGCGCCAGGTCGTGGTCCGTCCCCAGCGACGCCGTGGACAGCAGCACCCCGCCGATCAGCGCCGTCCAGAGCGTAAACGCCCGCGTCGGATCCGTGGACAGCGAAAACACCGTCAGCTTGCTCCCCCCCGCTTCCCCGACCGGCGCACTGGCCAGCAGCGAACCGATCTCCCCCACGCTCAGCGGAATACGCCCCAGCAACACCGCGACCGTCATCCCCGCCGCCAGCACCACCACCCCCAGCTGCAGCACATCCAGCCACACCACCGCCCGCACACCCCCCGTCACCGTGTACACCGTCACCACCCCGCCGATGAGCACGATCGCCAGCACCAGCTGACCCGTCGTCGGCGTCGTCGTGGACCACAGCAACAGCGACAACGGAATCGCCGCCAGAAACAGCCGCGCCCCCGACGCCAGCATCCGCCCGAACAGAAACGTCAAACTCACCGCCAGACGCGCCCCCTCCCCGTACCGCTGCGCTAGAAATCCGTAAATCGTCACCGTCCCCGCCGCGTACAGCCGTGGCACAAACACCACCGCCACGATCAGCACCGACACCAGCCCCCCCAGCGACATCGCCCAGTAGCTCAGGTCACCCCCGAACGACAGGTCCGGCACGCCCACGAACGTCGCCGCCGACAGCGACGACGCCACGATCGACACCACCGCCGTCCACACCGGCATCGACCGCCCCCCCAGAAAGTACCCCACCGACCCCCCCTCCCCTCCCCCCGCCGCCGCACGCCGCTGCCGCAGGCTCACCCACACCCCCCCCACCGCCACCGCCACGAAATACCCCACCACCACCGCCCAGTCCCATAACCCGAAAGCGGCCAGCAGCATCCCTTCCACCGTTCGCCCTCTCAGCCCTCACCATCCCCCGCCCGCTCCGCCCACAACCCCGCAGCCGGCCGCATCTTAACCCTGCCTTCAGCCCGCCCGATACGCCCAACGTCGGCCCCGACCGGCCCGACACCCGCCGACCCGTCGGCCCGTGCCGACCGCCCGGCTTCCCGGAGGAACCCCGCCGTGCCCGTCAAGCGCAACGCCGGCAAAGACGTCACCCCCAAGCCCCTGTTGCTCGACCGCGCCCGCAAGGCCCGACCGGTCCCCGTCAAACGCGCACCCCTCTACAAACGCGCCGCCAAACCCACCCTCGCGCTGGCCGTCTTCTTCGGCGTCGGCGGCGTCCTCGCCTACCGCGGCCTCGCCCACGTGGACACCACCCGCCTGCTCAACGCCGCGCCCGCCCTGCGCTACATCCTGCCGGCCAACCCCGACCGCCCCGACGACACCCCCACCGACAGCTCGACCCGGCCGATGCTCCCCGAGCCCCCGCCGCAGCCCCGCAGTCACGCCGAACCCGCCGCCCCGCCGCCGGCCGCCGACTTCCCCGGCCTGCCCCCGCGACGACCCCTCACCCCGCCGGACCGGCTGCTCTCCGCCGAACGCAACCCTCTGCCCACCCCACTGCTCACGCCCCACCCGGTCTCCCCGCTGCCCCCGGACACCCCGCCGCATCATTGACCCGCCCCCCCGAAGAATGCCCCCCGGAGACCGACTCCCACCGGAGACCTACCCCCCGCGGACCTCCCCCACGACCGACGCCGCCGCACCGCCCTCCTCCCTCCGACTTCCCCAGAAGCCGAAGAGGAAACACACCGCCATCGCACCCCAGAACCCCCAGAACCAGGGCGACGCGGGCGAGTGAAAATCCACCGCGTGGCCGCCGCCCAGCTTCAGCAGATCGTTGGCCCCGTAGTCCACCACCAGCTTCAGGCCGATCACGCACACCAGCAGGTACGCCGCCGTCTCGAACCGCGGGAACCGCGCCAGCAGCCTGATGAACAGCGCCGCGGCAAACCGCATCAGCACCAGCCCGATGATCCCCCCGGCGATCACCACCCACAGCTTCGGGTGCGGCGACATCGCCTCGCCGTTGACCACCGGCGGCGGCCCCACCACTCCGATCGCCGCGACGATGCTGTCCACCGCGAACGCGATGTCCGTCAACTCGATCATCACGACCGTCGGCCAGAACGCCGCCCCCCCCGCAGCCCCCCCCACTGCCGCCCCCGCTCCCGCAACCGCCCCGCCCGCCATCGCCAACTCACCCGCGCCGCCGACGCCTTCAGCCCCCGCCTCCGCCGCCCCGCCCGACCCCTCCGTCAACTTTTCAGAAAAATGCTTCCCCGCCACCCAGAGCAGGTACCCCCCGCCCAGCAGCTTGACGATGTGCCACGTCAGCAGAAACGCCGCGACCGAAATCGCCGTCCCCCGGAACAGAAACGCCCCGACCAGCCCGTACGTCAACGCCTTACGCTGCAACTCCGGCCGAACCCGCGACGCCAGCAGCCCCAGCACCAGCGCATTGTCAATCGACATCACCCCCTCGAGCAGCACCAGCAGCCCGACCACCGGCACGTCCGCGAGCGAGAAGACCTGTCCGAACACGCTGTCCTCCGAGGCCCCCAACCCGCCGCACGTTACAAACACCCCCCCGCCCCCGCCACCGCTTCCAACTTCTTCAAGGACCGATAACCCCCGGCACACGACCTGCCGGACCCACAACGATTGACCCCGCCCCGCCAGACTCTATTATTTTATTCGCATAAAAGAATAAAGCCGTCGGCGACAGGAGTTCTGCGTGTCGGACAAGCCTTCTTTTCTCGACCTGTGCCAGCAGCGCGTCGTCGTCCTGGACGGCGCGATGGGGTCCAACCTGCAGGGCCGCAGCTTCGACCTCCAGCGCGACTGGCTCGGCCACGAGAACATCTCCGAGGTCCTCAACCTCACCCGGCCGGAGGTCATCCGCGAAATCCACGAGTCGTTCCTTGCCGTGGGCTGTGACGCGGTCGAGACCAACACCTTCGGCGCCAACGAGATCGTCCTGGCCGAGGCCGAGCTGGCCGACCGCACGCGGGAGATCAACCGCATCGCCGCCGAAATCGCCCGTGCCGCCTGCGACCGCTTCCAGACGCCCGCCCGCCCGCGCTACGTCGTCGGCGCTATCGGGCCGGGCACCAAGATCCTCACGCTCGGGCAGACCACCTGGGACACGATGTTCCGCAGCTATGCCGAGCAGGTCCGCGGGCTGCTCGACGGCGGCGTGGACGTGCTGCTGATCGAAACCCAGCAGGACCTGCTGGCCATCAAGTGCTGTCTGGCTGCCATCGAACACGTCTTCGCCGAGACCGGCCGCACGCTGCCGGTGATGGTGCAGGCGTCGATGGACCAGCAAGGCGGCAAGGAGATGCTCACCGGTTCCGACGCCACCGCGCTGGTCGCGGCCATCGAGCCGTACGACCGCGTGCAGGTGCTCGGGCTCAACTGCGCCTTCGGCCCCGTCGAACTCACCGAGTCGCTGCGCCACATCGCCGCGACCTGGCCCCGGCTGGTCTCGGTGCTGCCCAACGCCGGGCTGCCCGTCTACGTCGACGGCAAGGCCCACTTCCCCATGAACCCCGCCGACTTCACCCGCGGCATGATGCGGTTCGTGGACGAGCTGGGCGTGAACATCATCGGCGGCTGCTGCGGCACGATGCCCGAGCACCTCAAGGAGCTGTGCGCCGCGGTAGGCCTGGCCGGCAACGGCACTGGCAGGCCGCCCGCGCCACGCAAACCGGTCTGCCGGCCGCAGGTGTCCTCGCTCGTCTCCGCCGTGGACCTGCGGCAGGACAACTCCTACCTCATCATCGCCGAGCGCACGAACACCAACGGGTCGCGGCAGTTCAAACGCCTGCTGCAGGAAGAGGACTGGGACGGGCTGGTCTCGATGGCACGCGACGAGATGCGCGACGGCTCACACATGCTCGACGTGTGCGTGGACTTCGTCGGCCGCGACGGCGTCCGCGACATGCACGAGGTCATCCGCCGCTACGTCAACGCCATCCCCGCCCCGCTCATGCTCGACTCGACCTCGCCGGAGGTCATGGAGGCCGGGCTGCGTCTGGCCGGCGGACGCTGCATCCTCAACTCGATGAACCTCGAAGAGGGCGAAGAGAAACTCGCCCACATCTGCCGACTGGCCCGTACCTACGGCGCGGCCGTCGTCGCCGGCTGCATCGACGAAGACAAGGTCTCGGCGATGGCCCGCACGGCCCAGCGCAAGCTCGACATCGCGCTGCGCATCCGTGAACTGGCCGTCCGCAAGTACGGCCTGCGCGACCAGGACCTCATGTTCGACCCGCTGGTCCTGCCCATCTCCACCGGCATCGAGGAAGACCGCCGCAACGCGCTGGAGACCATCGAAGGCACCCGGCTGATCTCCCGCCACCTGCCCGAATGCCACACCGTCGTCGGGCTGTCCAACGTGTCGTTCGGCCTCAAGCCCGCCGCCCGCGTGGTGCTCAACTCCGCCTTCCTGCACGAACTCCGCGAGGCCGGGCTCACCGCCGCCATCGTGCACGTCTCGAAGATCCTGCCGCGCAACCGCATCCCCGAAGAACAGTGGAACGCCGCGCTCGACCTCATCTACGACCGACGGCGCGACGGCTTCGACCCCCTCACCCACTTCGTCTCGCTCTTCCCCGAGGACGGCCCGGCCACCACGACCAGAACATCGGCCTTCGACGGCCTGACGATCGAAGAGGCGCTCCGCAAGCACATCATCGACGGCGAGCGTCGCGACCTCACCACGCGGCTCGACCAGGCCCTCCAGAAGTACACGCCGCTGCAGATCATCAACGACCACCTGCTCGACGGCATGAAGGTCGTCGGCGAGCTGTTCGCCAAAGGCGAGATGCAGCTTCCGTTCGTGCTGCAGTCCGCCGAGACGATGAAGGCCGCCGTCGCCTACCTCGAGCCGTTCATGGAACGCGTCGAAAGCCAGACCAAAGGCAAGATCATCCTCGCCACCGTCAAGGGCGACGTCCACGACATCGGCAAGAACCTCGTGGACATCATCCTCACCAACAACGGCTACACCGTCATCAACCTCGGCATCAAACAGCCCATCGACGACATCCTCCGCGCCGCCGAGACCCACCGCGCCGACGCCATCGGCATGTCCGGGCTGCTGGTCAAGTCCGTGGCGGTGATGAAGGAGAACCTCGAGGAGATGAACGCGCGCGGCGTGAAGGTGCCCGTGCTGCTCGGCGGCGCCGCCCTCACCCGCGACTACGCCGAGGACGACCTCGCCTCGCTCTACCGCGGCCCGCTGCTGTACTGCCGCGACGCCTTCGACGGGCTGAAGGTCATGGACCACCTCGCCGAAGGCAAACTCGAGCAGCTCACCGAAGAACAGCGCCAGCGCAGCCAGCGACGCAAGCAGCTGCGCGCCAGCGCCGTCAAGCCCGGCAGCGCCGACGCCGACGCACCCCCGATCGCCCGCGACAACCCCGTACCCATCCCCCCCTTCTGGGGTAGACGCGTCGTCCGCGACATCCCGCTGAGCCACATCTTCCCGTTCATCAACGAAAACGCCCTCTTCCGCGGACAGTGGGGCTTCAAGCAGGGCAAGCTCACCCCCGAGCAGTTCGAAGCCACGCTCGAAAACGAAGCCCGGCCCGTCTTCCGCGAGCTGCAACGCCGCGCCCAGGCCGAAGGCTTCCTCCAGCCCCGCGTCGTCTACGGCTACTTCCCCTGCCAGGCCGACGGCGACGACCTCATCGTCTACGACACCGACGCGTTCAAGCCCTGCGACTGCCACCCCCACCTGCCCGGCGGCTGCAAGCCGCGCTCGACCCCCCGCGAACGCCTCCGCTTCACCTTCCCCCGCCAGCAGGGCCGACGCCGCCTGTGCATCTCCGACTTCTTCCGGCCGGTCAGCTCCGGGCAGTACGACGTGCTGGCCGTCCAGCTCGTCACCGTGGGCGACCGCGCCACCCAGCTCGCCGAGCAGTTGCGACGGGAGAACAGGTACCAGGACTACCTGTACCTGCACGGGTTCGGCGTCGAGACCGCCGAGGCACTCGCCGAATACTGGCACAAACGCGTCCGCATCGAGCTCGGTTTCGGCTTCGAAGACGCCCCGGAGATCCCCCGGCTCTTCCAGCAGCACTACCGCGGTAGCCGCTACTCCTTCGGCTACCCCGCCTGCCCCAACCTCGAAGACCGCAAGCTCATCCTCGAGCTGCTCCGCCCGGAGGAGATCGGCGTGCACCTCACCGAGAACTTCATGCTCGACCCCGAGCAGTCCACCGACGCGATCATCGCCCACCACCCGCAGGCGAAATACTTCGACGTCTAACCCCCTCCCCCCCCCCGTCGCCCCCCCTCCGTCGCTCCGTCGCTTCGCCCCTTCGTCGCTTCCCCCCCTTCGTCGCTCCGTCGCTTCGCCCCTTCGTCGCTTCCCACCATCACTTCCGCTCCGACGAGTGGCCGGGGAAGAGCTTGGCCTTGGGGTCCACGAACTGCTTGGCGTGGCAGACGGCCGTCGCGGCGTCGCCGAAACCGCAGGCGATCAAGGCCAGCTTGCCGTCGTAGGTCACCACATCGCCGGCGGCGAAGACGCCCGGGCGGTTCGTGCACATGCGGGAATCAACGACGATCTTCCCCTTCTGCAGAGTCAGCCCCCACTCGGCGATCGGCCCGAGGCTGCTGTGGAAGCCGATGTTGACCAGCACATGCTCGACATCGAGCGAAAGTTCGGCTTTTGTCTGGTTGTGATACACGATGGCCCGTTTCAGCCCGAGGTCGTCGCCTTCGAGCGCCTTGAGCTCATAGGGGGTGAGAATCTTCGTGGGGCCGGCTCGCATCTGGGTCACGCTGCCTTCGTGCGCGCGGAACTCGTCCCGGCGGTGGATGAGGTGGACGGACGCGGCCACGCCGGCGAGGTGGTTGGCCCAGTCCACGGCACTGTCGCCGCCGCCGATGATCAGCACGCGCTTCCCGCAGAACATCTCGGTGTTCTTGACCGAGTAGTGCACGCATTTGCCTTCGAGAGCGTCGATGCCGGGGATGGGCAGGGTCTTGGGGCGAAAGGCGCCGATGCCCGCGGCGATGATGACCGTGCGTGTGCGGACGGTGTCGTCCCCGACGCCGAGGTGAAAGACGCCGTCGGGGCCCTGGGTCAAGGTCGAGACGGCCTGCCCTAGGCGCAGCGTCGGCGGGTGTCCCGAGCTGTTCATCTGCTCCACCAGCCCGGCCACGAGGTCCTTGGCGCGGACCTTGGGGAAGCCGGCCACGTCGTAGATGTACTTCTCCGGGTACAGCGCGGTGAGCTGGCCGCCGACGTCATCGAGCGAGTCGATCAGGACCGTCTTCATCTCCCGGAGCCCGGCGTAGAACGCGGCAAAGAGGCCGGTGGGCCCGGCGCCGATGATGGCGGTGTCGTAGACGACGGACTCGGCGGCGGGGGGGCGGGTTGGCGGGGGCGCAGCGGGGGATGACTTGGGGGAGGGTGGCGTGGGGGAGGGTGCCGTGGGGGAGGGTGGCGTGGGGGGGGGTGGCGTGGACATAAGTCCAAGATGGTAGGCGGCTTGGGCGCGTGCCCTGCGGGCCGATGTGGCCGAGCTTCGGCGGTGATCCCCCTGTGGCCGGCCCCCTTGGCCGCCATCGCAGTACCGAGTACTGGGATGTACGTTCGCGGAGCGGCCGGGCGGTCCGTGGCGACATCGCCGCAGCAGACGTGGTTGGCCATGGAGCTTGCCCAGACACGCGCCGACGAGGATGCCTAGCGCGATGTTCCACGTGGAACATCCGCTCCCCCCCCACCTCCCCGCCGCGCCGCCACGCCACGGCACGGCACGGTCCGCCCCGCCACGGCACGCCCCACCACGCCACGTCAGGGCCGGACGTGCTACCGACGGCTGGCCGGGTTCGATCGTGTTCCACGTGGAACATGCCGACCCGACGCAGACCGCCTAGGGCCGGCCCGCCTCTATCTAGGCGACACGTCGGGAAGCGTCGCCGAAGTAGACGGGGGGAGGTGGGGACCGAAGGGGGTAGGAGGGGGGGGGGAAAGGAGACGGGGGGGTCAGTCGGCGTCGTCGCGGACGTCCACACCCAGTTTCTCCATCAGCTCATCGAACTGCTCGAGCGTGGCGAAGTGGATGGTGATCTTGCCCTTGCCCTTGTTCGCCCGGAGCTGCACCCGCATGCCCAGCTCTGCCGAGATGGTCTTTTCCAATCGGGCGTAGTGCGCCTCACGGCCGAGCCTGCCCTTGTCCGCGGCCGCCCCGGCGGGGGGGGTGGGGGGG
>JBKBHU010000027.1:12506-32827 GCA_046299715.1 Tepidisphaerales bacterium
CCCCCCCCCCCCCCCCCCCCCCCCCCCCCCCCCCCCCCCCCCCCCCCCCCCCCCCCCCCCCTCTCTTTCTTTCACCGACGCCGCCTGAATCACCCGCTCAAGATTGCGGACCGACAGCCCCTGCGACACCACCAGCCGCGCGAGCCGCAACTGCTCAGCCGGGTCGGCGACGCCGGCGATCAGCTTCGCGTGGCCGAAGCTCAGCTCCCCCGCCGCCAGCAACTGCTGCACCCCCTCCGGCAGCTCCAGCAGCCTCAGGTGGTTGGCGATGACGCTGCGGTCCTCACCCAGCCGCCCTGCCAGCTCGGCCTGCGTGAGCCCCAGCTCCTTGAGCAACGTCCGGTACGCCGCCGCCCGCTCGAGCACCGGCAGGTCGCTGCGCTGGATGTTCTCGACCAGCGCCAGCTGGGCCTGCGTCCAGCCGTCCACCTCCTGCAGCACGGCCGGGACCTCGCTCAACCCGGCCATCCGGGCCGCCCGCCAGCGTCGCTCGCCGGCGATGAGCTCGTACCGCCGTTCGCCGCCGACGTCGGCCAGCGGCTTGACCACCAGGGGCTGGATGATGCCGTTGGCCTTGATCGACTGGGCCAGCTCGGCCAGTTGGGCCATGTCAAACGTGCGTCGGGGCTGGTGGGGGTTGGGCGTGATGTGGTCGATGGGGATGCGGAGCGGCTGGCCGGCCGGGCGCTGCCGGTCGGGCAGTGCGCTCAGGTCGGTCGGGCTGTGCAGCTCCGCGGGGGCGGGACGGCCGGGGACGAGCTGGTCGTGCCCGGTGTGGGGTACGGCGGTCGGGGGGGTGGAGGGGATGGGGGGGTTGGCAGCGGGGTGGTCGGCCGCCGCGGAGGGCGGCTCGGGCAGCGACACCTGGATGAGGCTCGAGAGACCCCGGCCCAGCCGGCTCCGGCCGCCGCCTGCGCCCGGCGTCGCCGCCGGCTGCGGCGTATGCGAACCCCCACTCCTGCTCGCCGACGCCATGATGCACCTCCGTGGCAAGATTCCTCAATCCGTGTTCCACGTGGAACAGTGCGTTCCACCGCCACGAGCTTATCCGGTGGCCGGTGCAGTTCAATGCGGTGTCACCTCTGTAACGCGGATGCGAACGCCATCGCATTATCCCCGAATACCTAACTTATTGCTCACGTCTCCGGGTTTTCAGTCCCGGTGCCGCGACGTTCCGGACGGCCGCACCGCCGATACCATCGCCGCGTATGCCCTACACCCTCGAACCCGCCCCCGCCGAGCTGCTCCCGCCCGACGCCCCGCCCGGCAGCGACGCCGAAAACCGCTGGACGCTCAACTTCGGCCCCCAGCACCCCGCCACCCACACCACCCTGCGGCTCGTGCTCGAGCTGGACGGAGAGCGCATCGTCAAGTGCACGCCGCACATCGGCTACCTGCACTCCGGTTTCGAGAAGCTCGGCGAGCACCTCAACTACAACCAGTACGTCACCATCGTGGACCGGATGGACTACTCCGGCCCGGTGTACAACGAACTGGCCTGGCACGCGGCGGTCGAGAAGCTCATGGGCATCGAGCTGACCCCCCGGTGCAAGGCGCTGCGCACCATCGCGGGCGAGCTGGGCCGCATCCAGAGCCACCTGCTCACCGTCGCCGCGTCGGGTCTGGACCTGGGCGCGTACACGGCCTTCCTCTACGGCTTCAACGAGCGCGAGCTGATCTACGACATCGTCGAGTACATGTCCGGCCAGCGCTACCACACGAGCTGGACACGCGTCGGCGGGCTGCTGATGGACCTGCCCGATGAGGACGTGTTCCGCCGGCTGGTGCACAAGCTCATCGACGACAGCCTTCCCAAGGCGATCGCGGACCTCGAGCGGCTGCTGAACAAGAACCGCATCTTCCTCGACCGCACCCGCGGCGTCGGGCAGATCAGCAAGGAAGAAGCGATCTCCTGGGGCCTCACCGGGCCGATGGCGCGGGCCAGCGGCGTGCGGCGCGACCTGCGCAAAGATGAGCCGTACCTGTGCTTCGCGGACAACTGGGACGGGGCGGGCGCCAAGGCGGTGGACTTCAAGGTGCCGGTGATGGAGACCGGCGACGTGCTGGCGCGGTATCTCGTGCGGCTGGAGGAGATGAAGCAGAGCGCGCACATCATCCGCCAGCTCATCGACAACCTGCCCAAGGGGCCGGTGAACGTCAGCCCCGAGGGCAAGGAAGTGCTGCCGCCGAAGAATCAGGTGTACTCCAGCATCGAAGGGCTGATTCACCACTTCGAGCTGATCATGACCAACCGCGGGTTCACCGCGCCGGTAGGCGAGGTGTACGCGGCGATCGAGACGGCCAACGGCGAGCTGGGCTACTACATCGTCTCGGCCGGGGAGAACGTGCCGTGGCGCGTCCGCACGCGGCCGCCCAGCTTCATCAACTACTCGGTGTTCCCGAAGCTGGTGGAGGGGCACAACATCAGCGACATCGTGGCGGTGCTGGGGAGCATCAACGTCATCGCCGCCGAGCTGGACCGGTGAAACCTGCACCGCTGCACGCCTTTGAGAGGCGTGCGAGCATGCTCCTCTCGGGAGAAAATCCCCGGCACGACCCAACCGTCGAAATTTTACAATCGGACGATCCGAACGCCCGCAGCTCCCTCGCCCTCGCCTCAGCAGCAGCCAAATACACGTGGCCCGCGAACAGACGTCCGCGGGCCACCTGCTGAATTGTCGATAACCGCCGTGAACTTTCGCTGCCGGCAGGCCGCAGGTTCATGGCCGGAGCAGGCCTTACCGCCGGCGGCGGGCCAGCAGCAGGGCGGCGGGGGCGAGCAGGCCCAGCGCGGCCGGCTCGGGCACGGCCGACGCGCCGGGGCGGGCGGACGCTCCCTGGACCAGCTCGAGGAAGGGGTCGATGTCGCCGCTGTCGAAGACGCCGTCGCTGTTGACGTCGCCGAGCTGACGGACGACGTCGAGGTTGAGTTCGATGCCGTAGCGCAGGTCGAAGGCGTCGCCGTGGTCGGCGATGAACTGCGTGTAGGGCTGACCTTCGAGCAGGGCGGCGACGAACGGGTCGATGTCGGCCGGATCGAGCAGACCGTCCATGTTGAAGTCGCCGGCGATGAACGACGGGGCGACCGAAAGACCGTTGATCACGAGGAGCCCGGCTACTGTGCCCCAAGCGGGAATGTCTCGGCGCGTCACGTTGAAGCCGGTTGCGAGGAACCGGACGTCGTAGTCGCCAACGGCCAGATAGTAACGGCCCGCGGGCAGGTCGGGAATCGTGAGCCGGGCCTTACGGTCGTGGCCTGATTCGTCGTAATCATCTCTGAATGCGATGCGTTGGCCGTGCCGGTCATACAGCCCGAGTTCCGGGTCGCGGAGGGTCGACCCGAGCGTATCCACATGGAACGAGCCGCCCCCGTGGTAGAAGCTGTACCAGCTCACGAGGGTGCCTGCGGGCATGAACTGAGTGAGCGAGCCGCCGGGTTGTGCGGACCTCGCCTCGGGGCGTGGTTGCGGCGGCAGAGGGGGTTGCGGGGGTAGTGGGGGAGGAAAGTTCCCGGGCGGCATCGGTTCGTCGATGTCCGACACATGCACAGCGTCAAGCGCCACGCTTCCCATATTGAATCCCCAGCTCCCGCCATACTTCGTGTAGTAGCGAAACTCGAGCCGTCCTTCAAAAGCATCAGGCAGGATGTATTGGTACCGTGTCCACCGGTAGACGCCATCCGGGTAGCAGTCAGCGTCGTAGTCACGATTGATGTCCATCAGCAGACGGCTCGTGTTCGGACCCGAGGGCCCCCCGGACCCGCTTCGCCCGTAGGTCCAAACTTGAAGACGGTCCGTGGGTCCACCCATGGAGACGAACGACACCCGTGCGCCGGCAGGCGCAGAAAACACCGGCGACTTCAGCCACACATCGACATTCGTGAAGTGTTTTCCTGCAAAGGAACTCACGTTCACCAGCCCATTACCGTCAAAGTTAGATGAAGAACCCGGCGGCGGCGCCCAGAACGTCCACTGTTCTGGCGGGTGGTGAACCATCGCTGAAAGGTTCACTGACACCCAGCCAACGGCGGGCTGCAGGTAATTCGGGTCCGGCTCAGCGAAGTTCTCGTAGAAGTACACAGCGCCAAGCGAGGGGCCAGCCAGCGTCGCCGATACGAGAGCCGCCATCTTCGTCAGCGATGCACGACGCAGAATATGGTCTTTCATGTCAAACCTCTCTTTCAGGTTGTGTAGGCCCGACGACGTTTGCGCGACCTCACCAAACCCTGTCACGCGTCCTCATTTCACGATTTCTGCCGCCACTGTACTGAACAGACGCGTTTTTCACTGCGCTATATTGTCGCGGCTTTGAAAAAAGATCAGCCCCGAGCGTTGGGCTCGGGGCTGATATTGCGTTTCACCTCACGGACTTTTCGTGATGTCATCGCCGCCGTGACATCACGTCGTCACCGCCCGCGCGAGCGGGGCGGCCGCGTCGCTGAACTCGCCCGGTGTCACCGCCGGCGGCGGCTCAGCAGCAGGGCGGCCGGGGCGAGCAGGCCCAGCATCGCCGGCTCCGGGATGCTTGATGCGCCGGGACGGGCGGACAGCACCGCTGAAACGAACAGGTCGACGTCTTCCGCGTCGAAGATGGAGTTGCTGTCGAAGTCGCCGAAGGCCACGACCAGCTCGGGCGTGAGCGTGCCGCCATACTGGGCGGTAAAGAGCGAGCCGTAGGCGGCGATGAAGTTGGCGTAGGGCGTGTCCTCGAGAAGCGCTTCAAGGAACGGGTCGATGTCGTCGCTGTCGAAGATGCCGTCGAAGTTGAAGTCGCCCAGAATGAAGCTGGGGCCCTGCACGATGGTGAAGAACTGGTCGCCGGGGATGTCGGCGAAGTTGACGTTGCGCGGTTCGCCGAGGTTGAAGTTGTCCGGGGGGATCGGCGCGAGCACCTGGTTGGACAGGAAGTCATGCCCCTGGCCGTTGATGAACGCGGTGATGCGGAAGTTGCCGGTGGGCGAGCCGATCAGGGCGAGGGGGATTTCGATTTCGATGCCGGTGTTGACGCCCGCGCCCGAGGCGGCGCCGCTGCCGAAGCCCACGCCGGCGGTGTTGGAGTTGTCGATGGCGATGGTGATGCCCAGCGCCCCGACGAGCAGCCCGGTGTTGGGGTCGGAGCCGCCGAGGAACGTGCCGACGCCGTTGCCGCCGGTGGGCAGCGTGGCGAAGTTGGAGAAGAGGCGGTAGGTGCCGCCGCCGACGTCGCCGCCGGTGACGGTGAGGTAGAAGTCGGCCTCGAAGCCGTCATCGAAGCGCAGGCCGTTGCCCGAGCCGTCGTCGCCCATGCGGTTGAGGCCGTTGAAGTCCACGTCGGCGTTGTCGCCGCGCAGCTTGTTCTGGCCGCCGGCGATGGTGTCGAAGAAGACCTCGAGCTTGTTGAAGTTGGACTCGAGGTTGCCGGCGAAGGTGAGGAACAGCTTGCCGTTGCTCACCAGGCCGAAGGCGGCGTTGAGCTCGGAGCCGTTGGCGAAGAGCGGCTGGCCGAGGTTGGCGTCGCCGAACCCGGTCTGCACGCCCTGGACGACCAGAGGTGCGCCGTAGAGGGCCTCGGCGGTACCGTCGATGACGGGGGTGCTGGCGAAGGCCGGGGCCGCGAGCACGGTGGCGGCGACGGCCGAGACGAGAGCAAGCGAACGCATGGAGAATCCTCCGGGTTGACACGAACGCGAAGAGGCCCGCCGGCCGGACGTTTCGGCCGGACGGACGCGGTCGGATTCGACGGGAGATGACAACGTGTTCCGGCCGGACCTCACGCCACGGGGGCGTGACGGGCCGCGTCGCGGCCGGCTGTTTAACCGGTTCAATCGTAAGGCGGCGGACAACACCTCAGCCCCTCCGGAACACGCCGCCGCGGCGGGCGATGACCTGACGTAGCGCATCGCTTCGGCAGGACCGCCCCCGACGGCGGACGCGCCAGAATACTCTGCAAACGTCAACTGTCAATGAGGTTCTCAGGGTAACGCGGTTGGCCCCCGGCGTACGCCGGGCCGGTCTGGTGTCCCTGAGGCGACGCGCCGGCCCGGCCCGACCCGGGCGACGGCAGGGCCGCGTCACGTCGCCGACGCGGGCGGGCGTGAACGTCGCATGAAGGGCCCTTCATTTAACCGTTTCACCTGTGTGAAGCTACGTTTTCTGGCGGGTTTGGAGAAGGGGCTTGCGCGGCGGGGGCGCGGGCGTGGGGGGGAGGGGGGGAGGGGGATGATCGGCGGCGGGCGGCGTGGAGGCGGCGGTATCGGGTCGTTGCGGCCCGCCGTTCATTTGCCGCGGGGCGGCAGCACGACCGAGTGGACGCGGAGGATGTTGGGGCGTGCGCGCAGGCGGTTGAGCAGGGCGTCGGGCGGGGGGGAGTCGACCTTGAGGAGCATGAGGGCGGTGGGGCCGCCTTCGGCGGTGAGGTCGCGGGAGATGACCATGTCGGCGATGTTGACGTTGGCGTCGCCGAAGCTGGTGCCGACGAGGCCAATGACGCCGGGCTGGTCGCGGTTGGTGATGAGCACCATCTGGCCTTCAGGGACCATGTCCATGGCGTAGTTGTCGATGCGGAGGACGCGGGGCAGGCCGTCGGCGTAGACGGTGCCTAGGAGGCGGTGGGACGAGCCGTCGTGGAGCTGAACGCGGATGGAGACGATGTCGCCGACCATGCCCTGCGGGGGCGAGGGCTCGTGGACGGTGACGAGGTCGGTGCCCATGGACTTGGCGATGACTTCGGCGTTGATGACGTTGATGCCGGCTTCGACGTGGGGACGCAGCAGCTCGACGGTGGCGAGGCGGAGCAGCGTGGAGAGGAGTCTGGGGGCGCGGGTGCCCGAAGCGCGGACGGTGACGGACTTAAGGGCTCCGTCGCACAGGGCGGCGAGCAGGGTGCCCATGCGGGAGGCGAGGTCGGCGAAGGGGCGTTCGTCCGGCGGCAGGTCGAGTCGGAGCCCGCCGGCGTTGACCGCGCCGCGGATTTCGCCGCGGGTGAGGTACGCCACGATGGCGCGGCAGGCCTCGACGGAGACGGCGGTCTGGGCTTCGTCGGTTGACGCGCCGAGGTGCGGCGTGAGCACGACGTTGTCGAGCGCGAACAGCGGGTGGTCCTTGGGGGGCGGTTCGACGGCGAAGACGTCGATGGCGGCGCCGGCGATGCGTTTTTCCTTGAGGGCGTCGGCCAGCGCGCACTCGTCGAGCACTTCGCCGCGGGCGTCGTTGACCACCAGCAGCGACTTGCGGGCGACTTCGAAGAGCCGTCGGCGGTCGAGCAGATGGCGTGTGCCTTCGCCGCCGGGGACGTGGAAGGTGATGACGTCGAGGCGCGCGAGGAACTCGTCGAAGTCGCGGACGAGTTGGACCTTGCCGTCGAGGGCGGTGGCGTCGGCGAAGTACGGGTCGTAGCCGAGGACGTGAAGGTCGAGGGCGAGCAGGCGTGCGGCGACGGCGCGGCCGATGCGGCCGAGGCCGACGACCCCTGCGGTTTTGCCGGCCAGCTGCGTGCCCTGGTAGTCGTTGCGTTTCCAGCCGCCGGTGCGGACGTGCTGATGGGCCTGGGGGATTTTCCGCGCGAGGGCGAAGAGCAGGGCCAGCGCGTGCTCGGCCGTGGAGAGGGTGGAGGCTTCGGCGGTGTTGAGGACGAGGATGCCGCGGGCGGTGGCGGCGTGGAGGTCGATGTTGTCCACACCGACGCCGGCGCGGGCGATGGCCTGGAGCGGGCCGGGGTTCTCGAGCACGCGCGCCGTGACCTTGGCGCCCGAGCGGACGATCAGGGCGTGGTAGTTACCGCTGGCCAGTTCGCGGGCGAGGTCGGCCTCGCTCAGGCCGGTCTTGACCGTGACGTCGGCGCCGGACTGGTGAAGGACCTGAAGCCCTTCGTCGGCGAGTTTGTCGGCGACGAGGATGCGCATGGCGGTGGGGTCTCCGGTGAGGGCCGGGCAGGTTAGACGAAACGCGGGGAAAGGAAAACCGACGGCCCGGACACGATAGCGTCCGGGCCGTCGGGGGGTTTCGATGCCGGCACGTTCTCCACGCCCGCCGGCGGCGTGCGGGGCGGGCTGTGGCGCTCAGCGGCGGCGGAGCAGGGTCAGGGCCAGCGGGGCGAGCAGGCCGACGGCGGCCGGCTCGGGGATGACGGCGATGCCGCGGAAGGCGGTGTTGGTGCCCGCGGAGGCGAGGAGGGTGAAGCTGCCCGCGATCGGTGCGGTGGGGGCGGCGGTGTCGAGCAGGGCGTGCAGGCCGGTGCCGTTGGTGACGAAGAGCTGCACGCCGGCGGGGGTGACGTAGCCGGCGATGCCACGGGCGTTGGCGAGGGAGACGTTGCCCAGTGCGGTCCAGTTCGAGCCGTCGAAGGAGAACTTGTAGACGCCGTTGGTGGTGCTGCCGTCGTCGGCGACGTAGAGGGTGTCCACGCCCGGGATGCTGGAGTCGAGGTCGAGGAACAGGGCGCCGTAGGGCGAGTTGCCCATGGGGAAGCTCACGCCGGGCAGGCCGAGGTAGGGGGTCGGGCCGGCGGTGGGCGTGCCGGGGATGACGCCGACGCGGGGGAGGGTGCCCTGGGCGAGGGTGAGGGTGAGGTTGCCGTCCACGACCTGGATGGTGCGGGTGTTGGTGACGGCGGTCGTGCCGAAGGCGGGGGAGATGTTGACGGCGGTGGCCGACGAGAGCGAGCCGGCGAAGACGCCGGCGTTGGAGCCGCTGGTCCAGAAGTTGTCGCCGTCGGTGGAGGCGATGCCGCGGATGTTCCCGCTGGAGTGGATGTTGAAGCCGCGCGAGGTGACCGAGCCGTCGAGGCCGACGCGGACGATGGACCGGGGCACGTCCACGGAGTTGGTGCCAGAGACCGCGCCGCTGCCGCCCAGCGGGCGGTTGTAGCCGGCCATCATCAGGGCCGAGCCGTTAGCGGCCATGGTCAGGAAGCCTTCAGAGGTGGCGGTGCCGTTGGCGATGGCGGCGACGTTGGGGCCGGAAGCCACGGTGGGCAGGGGGATCGACTGCACGAGCCCGCCGGACGGAGTGAACTCGTCCACAAAGACGGCGACGCCGGTGTTGGAGAGAGGGGCAGCGCCGTCCCCCACGCGGTAGATGGCGAGGTTACCCACGGTGAGCGGGGCGGCGTAGGCGGCCGACACGACGGCAGCGGCAACAAGGGATGCGGCGAGCGTGATGCGGTTCATGGGTCCTCTCTCCTCCTGCAGGGCTCAGGTCTCTGCCCCGGCGTCGGCACGGGTCCACACCGGAAGCGACGCCCGGGCGACAACGCACGGGTCCGGTGCGACAACGTAGCCCACCTTTGACCTCCGGCATGGGGATTTTCGGATGCCCGGCTGAGGAGTCGGGCAAGTTATGAAGATTTGGTAAACGCTGCCGCAGCTCGGAAACGACCTGGATACCCCAAGTTACCCGCCTTCGCAGCCGCGACTGGGGAACGACAGGTACGGGCGCGGTCAGACGCGGTCAGCGCGGCGTGTGGGCTTCCAGAGCGGTTTGCGCGCGGCGGCGGAGCTCGTCGGTCCGCGGGTCGGCCATGAACTGGTCGTAGAGCCGCTGGTTTTCGGCCACGAACGCGGCGGAGCGGTCGATGAGTTGACGGCGGAGGGTGGAGGTGACGCGGTCGGCGAGCCGCCCGGCGGCGTCGGGGGATTCGGCGGCGTTGCGGTGGGCGGCGCCGAGCAGGGTGCCGAGGTAGCGGGCGGCCCAGAGCAGGCGGTCGAGGGAGTTGAGGTTTTCGGACGGTTCATCCTCCCACGGATTGCGGAGGGTGACGTGGAAAGAGCGTTCGAGGCCGCCGAGGGTGAGGTTGCACCAGCCGTGGGCGTCGAGCGGTGGAGAGGTGAGGGCGGCGGCGCCGCCGGCGACGCGTCGGCCGCCGGGAAGGTCGGTCGGGGGGATGAAGCCGACGCGCTGGGCGGCGGAGCGGTCACCTTGTTGTTTGAGGTACACCAGCACGTCGGAGGTGCCGCCGTCGAGGGTTTTGAAGCCCGCGCGAAGGAGGACGACGATCTTGTAGAGGCCCTGCGAGCCGCCGGAGCCGCTGCGGATGCGGTGCACGGCGTCGTCGATGGCGGCTTCGAACTCGCCGGCGGTGCTGTAAGCCAGGACGGCCTGGAGCGACGGGGAGACGGCGACCGCGCGGGCAAGCGCGGCGGCCAGGGCGGGCTTGTCGGTCACGCCCCGCTCGGGGTCGTGCTCGCGGAGCAGGGGGCGAAAGAGGTTGGAGAGCCGGCCCGCCCGTGTGACGATCGCGGGTTTGAAGCGGCCGGCGGCGGTCCACGCGTCCACGGCCTGCCGCACCGGCACCGTGGGCGTCTTGAGCAGCGCCCCGACATACGGGTCGCCGAGGAACAGTTCGCTGGGGCTCAGGCCCGTGGCGAGGGTGGTTCGGTAGTGGGCGAGCAGGTCGGCGGCGAGGGCGTCCACGTCCGGGTCGGCGAGTTCGACGCGTCGGTCGAGGGCGATGTGGCGGAGCGAGACCAGCGCCTGCAGGAGGTCGATCTGGAACGGCATGAAGGCGGTGTCGTCGAAGTCCTTCAGGCCCAGTGCGAGCCGTGCCGAGCGGACATCGGCGACGTAGGAGCCGGTGTTGCCGAGGTGCACGTCGCCGTGGCACTGGACGTAGTTGCCGGGGTCGGCGAGCCAGTCGGCGCATGCGGTGGCGGCCCAGCGGTAGAACAGCTCGCGTGTGGCGGTGGAGAACTTCGAGGGGGATTCGGAGGCGGCGAGGACCTTCATGGGGAACGAGAGGTCGTCGCCGGGGATGCACATCGGGGCGTAGACGCGCAGGAGCAGGTCGAGCGGGTGCTCGTCGGCGGCGGCGGGGGGGGAGGAGGGGGCTGGCGCGGCTTCGGGGGCGTGAGCGCGTGCGGGCCGCGGGGCGATGCCGGGCGCGGCGAGCGATGCCGCGGCCAGGGCAAGGCATAGCGCGACGGGCAGGAGACGGCGGGGGTGTGGGGGCCGGGCGGTCATCGTGTCGGCAAGGTTAGAGGTCTGCGGGCGGGGCGGGCAGAGGCCCTGCAGGCCGGGGGCGGGGTCGGAGCACGGCGGCGACGGGAACGGCGAGCAGGCTGCCGGCGGTCGGGGCGAGCAGGTAAAGCCAGAGGTGATCGAGGCGGCCGGCGACGACGGCGGGGCCGAGGGAGCGGGCGGGGTTCGTGGACGCGCCGGTGATGGGCCCGGCGAAGAGGGCTTCGAGGCCGATGGTGCCGCCGATGGCGATGCCGGCGAGGATGCCGGTCTCGCGGGGGCCGGTGGCGACGCAGAAGATGACGGTCATGAGGAAGAACGTCAGCAGCAGCTCGAGGGCGAAGACGCGGGCGACGCCGGCGGGCGTGGGGTCGCGTGGTTGCGTCGCGCCGAGCATCGCGTGGTCGCCGAAGAGGATGTACACCGCCAGCGACGCCACCAGCGCCGCGGCGAGCTGGGTGACGATGTAGGCGGCGGCACGCGTCGGCCGCACCTGACCCGCCAGCAGGAACGCCGCGGTGACCGCAGGATTGAAATGAGCGCCGGAGATGTCGCCCAGCGCGATGATCAGCAGCATCACCACCAGCCCGAAGCACATCGCCACGCCGACATGGGTGACGGCGCCGCCGGTGGCCGCGTTGACGACGATGGCGCCGGTGCCGGCGAACACCAGCAGAAACGTCCCGAGAAACTCGGCAAGGCAGGCACGGTCAAGGCCGGGCAGCGGGGACATGGGGCGGGGGAAGCGATGAAGGGGGAAGCGGCGAAGCGACGGAGCGACGGAGCGACGAAGGGGGGAAGCCACGAAGCGACGGAGCGACGGAGGGGGGGAAGCGACGGAGGGGGGCAAGCGACGGAGCGACGAAGGGGGGGAAGCGACGAAGCGACGAAGCGACGGAGGGGGAGCGATGGGGGGGGCGGTAGGGGTCAGCGGGGGGGGAGGCTGTCGGGAAGCGTCTGGACCCAAGCGCGGATTTCATCGCGGACCCGGCGGTAGGGGGCGAGGCGCTGCTCCTCGGTGGCGTCGGGGCCCAACGCCCGCGCCAGGGCCGGCGGGTCGTCAAAGCCGTGGTGCACCACCTTGCCCTCCCGCAGCCACGGCGGGCACGTCTCGTCGGCATGCCCGCAGACGGTGACCACGTAGTCGAAGCGGACGTCTCTCAGCGTGTCCACGTGCTTGCTGGTGTGCGAAGAGAGGTCCACGCCCGCTTCCTTCATGACCGCAACGGCGTAGGGGTTCATGCCGTGCGGGCTGACCCCGGCGGAGTAGGCGTCGATGACGTCGCCCTTGAGGGCCCTGGCGAAGCCCTCGGCCATCTGGCTGCGGCAGGAGTTGCCGGTGCACAGGAACAGGATCTTGAGTTTGGGCATGGGGTGGGCGGCCGGGCTGGTCGGGGGCGACGGGCGTCGGTTTCGGGCGACGGGACAGGCCGCGGGAGCCCATCACTGCGTGGCCGGACCGAAGGCGTTCCAGATCATCTTCGACGGCTGGTTCCAGTCGCCGGGGGTGGAGGCGGTGACGACCTCTTTCATGGTGAAGTACTCGACGTGGCCGTCCACGAACAGGAGGTTGCCGCCGCCGCGGTGGCGGCCAGTGAAGCGTTGCCAGTCGGCCTTCATGCGGCTGAGGTCGCGCGTGGTGAGGCGGTTGGCGGTGCCGCCCTGCGACTGGTAGTACTCGTTCATGCCGCGGGGGATTTCGCCGACGGCGTGCCGCATTTCGGTCATGAAGACCACGAGGTGGGCGGGGCGAAGGTTATTGACGCGGTAGGTGGGGGCTTCGACGCCCCAGGGAAGGGTGATGGTGCGGGCGCTCTGAGCGAGCTTGGAGTTGATGACGTAGCTGAGCAGCATGGCCCGGTTGGTGGGCATGCCCGGGGGCGGGGGGGTGATGCCGTAGCGGGTGGCGGTGGTGCCGGTGATCACCGCGCCGCCGCGGAGGAACCAGCCGTCGTCGGAGACGTCGGAGGCGACGCCGCGCACGCCGGTGGCCGAGGGGCACACGAAGATGGAGCTGTCGCCGAGGCGGGGCAGACTGGAGGTGGCGCCGGGCGGTTCCCAGCCGACGGTGTTCACACGCCAGCGCGTTTGCGTCTGCAGGTCGTTGTAGCCGGGCTGGTTCAGGTAGGGCGGCAGGACGTTGAACCACATCGACGGGCAGTTCCACACCGGCGAGTCGGGCCCGTCGTTGGGCAGGGCGCCCTTGTTGGCGTTGACGTACATCTGAAGCGCCACGCCCCATTGCCGGAGGTTGCTGGCGCACTGCACCTGCTGGGCCTGCTGGCGGGCGCGGTTGAGCGAGGGCAGCAGGATCGAAATCAGAACGGCGATGATGCCGATCACCACAAGAAGCTCAACGAGCGTGAAGCCGCGCTGCCGCCGCATACGGGAACCTCCAGAAGACGACAACCCGGAACCGGCCGGAAAGGGCGACCGGTGCGGCCGGGTCGGGTGCGGCAAAAGCTAGCGCGGGGCCGGAGTGCAAAAGTTAATGTTTGATTAGTTTCCTGTAAGGATTCGACACGGGTCGATGACTTGGGTCGAGCTTGCGGCGTGGCGTGGCGCCCGCTGGGGGAAGGGGAGCGGGAGGAGGGGGAGGACGGGAGGGTTAGCCCTTCTCCCAGGGCCGGTCGGGGACGCCTGCGAGATGGTTGGCGTAGCGCGCGTGCACAAAAAGCCAGTCGCTGAGGCGGTTGAGGTAGGTGAGGAGAACGGCGTCGAGGGGTTCGAGGCGGTGCAGGGCGACGGTGAGGCGTTCAGCGCGTCGGCAGACGGTGCGCGCGAGATGCAGCCGGGCGGCCAGCTCGGTGCCGCCGGGAAGGATGAACTGCCGCAGTGGAGGGAGCCGTCCGGTGGCGTGGTCGATCTCCTGCTCCAGGCGCATCGCCCACTCCGGACGGATGGGCGGGGCGGAGGCGGCGTACGGGCTGCCCGGCGGCGTGGCCAGGACGGCCCCCACGGCGAACAGCTCGTTCTGAACCGCACGCAGCAGGGGCTCGAGCTCGCGGGTGACGTCGGTGACGGCGACCGCGGCCATGCCGAGGGTCGCGTTGAGCTCGTCCACCGTGCCGTAGGCGTCGATGCGGATGTGGTCCTTGGAGACGCGTTGCCCGCCGATGAGCCCGGTGGTGCCGTCGTCGCCGGTGCGGGTGTAGAGCTTCATGGCGGGAGGGTATGGGGGAAGAAGCGACGAAGGGACGAAGCGACGGAGCGACGAAGGGGGAAGCGACGGAGCGACGGAGGGGGAAGCGACGGAGCGACGGAGGGACGGAGCGACGAAGGGGGAAGCGACGGAGCGACGAAGGAGGGGGGAGCGACGAAGCGACGAAAGGGGGGGGCGGCGAGGGGCGGGGGGGAGGGGGGAGGGCGGGGCGTGGTCGCCAAACGAGCCGCCTGCGTGCGCGGCTTGCGCTAAGGGGGTGTTAGCGGCTTGACGCTCGAGCCGCGGGGTGGGGTAGATTTTGCGTGGTCGTCAGGGCGGAGCGGATGTGGGGCGGTGGCGTGTCGGGGGTGTCCGGTGGTGGGGTGCGTGAGGCGTGGGTTGTGGGCCGGGCGGTGGCGGGGGCCGTGGCGACCGTGTCGGGAGGACGCTGCCGGCGGGGCAGCCGTTGACCGGATGCGAGATGTGCGGGGAGCAGGACATGCTGACGGCCCATCCACCGAGGACGAAGATGAGTCGCGTTGCTGAGCCCATGCGTGCCGGGACGCCGGCGCCCAAGCGGAAGACCGTGCTCGTGGTGGACGACGAGAAGGACCTCGTGGACCTCGTGTCGTACAACCTGCAGCGGTCGGGCTATGGCGTCATCACGGCGTCGTCGGGGACGGAAGCGCTGGAGCTGGCACGGCAACAGAAGCCGGACCTCGTGCTGCTGGACCTGATGCTGCCCGGGCTGGACGGCACGGAGGTGGCCCGGCGGCTCAAGGCCGACCCCGCCACGTCCGCGATCCCCATCGTGATGCTCACGGCCAAGGGGGAAGAGACCGACGTCGTGGTGGGGCTGACGCTGGGCGCGGACGACTACGTGACCAAGCCGTTCAGCATGAAGATCCTGCTGGCCCGGCTCAACAACGTGCTGCGTCGCAGCGAACAGCAGCAATCGGGGGCGGAAGGTTCGGTGCTGCGGGCCGGCCCGCTGGCGATCGACACGTCCAAGCATGAAGTGACGGTGGACGGCGAGCCCGTGAAGCTGACGCTGACCGAGTTCAAGCTGCTCAGCGCCCTGGCGGCCGCCCGCGGCCGGGTCCTCACCCGCGACCAGCTCATGGACAAGGCGATGGGGGCGGACGTGTTCGTCACCGACCGCGCGATCGACGTGCACGTCACCGCCATCCGCAAGAAACTCGGCGCGGCGGCGTGGCTGGTGCACACGGTCCGCGGCGTGGGCTACCGCCTGCAGGAAACGCCGGACGAGGGGGATTGAGGGGGGAAGCGAGGAAGCGACGGAGCGACGAAGCGACGAAGGGGGAAGCGACGGAGGGGGGGGAGGGCTCACTGCGTGGGCAGGGCCGAGCGGAGCGGGACGGCATAGCGAGAATCACCGGCCCGCACGTGAATCGTCCACGGCTCGGCGAGCACATCTTCGGCACGCGGAGGCCAGTCGTACAGGAAGATGGCATCCTTGAGGACCTCCCGCGGGCGGAGATGACGGAAGAGGCTGTACGCCCCACGCGCCGAGGGGGTCATGTACACCTCCTGCAGCCACGTCGCGGAGATGGCCACGACACTGGGCACCGGCGGCTGCACCTGCGGCGGCTTCCACGAGAAGGCGGTGCCCTTGAGCGGCGTATACCGCAGGCCGTAGGCCTCCGGCGTGGCGGTGCCGAAGTAAGAGACGGCCAGCGGGATGTCGGGATGACGCCGCTGCCAGTCCACCAGCGCTGGGAGGTGCTGCCCCCAGTCGAGGTTGGAGTCGGTGAGCAGGTGGTGCGGGCCGCGGTGGCGGGCAGGGAGGTTGAAAAAGGCGATGTAGTTGCCGCGGGCGGCGAGCGATTCGGCGGCGGTGCCAAGGACGGCGACCACCACGACCGCCAGCAGCGGCGTACCGAATCGGCGAACGAGGTGCACGGCGACGGCCGAGCTTGCTGCCAGCAGCAGAGGCAGGATGGGCAACAGGTGGCGGATGCCCAGGTTCATGTTGCCGTTCATGGCCACGAGCAGATAGCCGCCCGCCATGAGCAGGCACACCGCCAGGGGCCAGGGGTCAACCCACGACCACGGCGAAGCGGGTGAGCCGTGCACGGCCTGCCGGTATCGGCGGAGCAGCGCCGCCAGCAGCGCAGTCAGCAGCACCGCCAGCAAGGCCAGCACGCCCAGCGGGAGTTTGAAGGCCATCGTGAGCGGGAAGTAGTACCACCAGCCGGATTCGGAGATTTCGTCCAGCAGGAACGCCGAGCGCAGGAGCGTGGTCGCGTAGGTGTACGCGAAGCCCTTGAGGAACGTTTCCGGGAGCAGCTGAAGTTCGTGCAGTCGGACGGCCGCGGCGACCGGGCGGGGCGTGGGCGTGGCGTGCATGTCCGCGGTGGTGGGCATGCGCGTGGGGTCGGTGAGCCGGGCAACGAACGTGCGGGACATCGCGACTTCGGGCGAGAGGTCGGCCCGCACTGCCGGGTCCGGGGAGAAGGAGAAGCGGAAGCCGTAGACCGCCCAGATGGCGGTGATGGAGATGGCGGCCGCGGCGGCCGTGAGCCCGGCGGCGGCGAGGACGCGTGGCCCGCGACCCGACAGCGGATGGCCGAAGACACACCACGGCCGCGGCAGCAGTCCGCGGAGCAGCAGCAGGGCGGCGACGAACGGCCCGAGCAGAAGCCCCGAGAACTTGGTGGTGACGCCGGCGGCGGCGGCGAGGGCGAGCAGCGCGAAGTTGGCGGCGGTGACGCGGTCGGCCATGGACGCCAGCGCCAGCGCGGTGGCCGTGAACGCGAGGCTGAGGGAGATGTCGTTTTTGACCAGCGGGCCGTGGCCGAGCAGCGTCGGCTCGAACGCGAAGAAGGCGGCGGCGAGAACGGCGGCCGCGGCGGCGGCGGGAACCGACCGCCAGCTGGTCGAGCGGGTCGGCGTCGCTGAAGCGTCCGGGCCTCTTCCGTCGCGCGGCACAAGGCGGGCGGCGACCACCGCCGCCAGCACCGCGGTGCAGGCCCCCAACGCCACGGCGATCGCCAGCATCATCCGCCGGGCGGTGGCGACCACGGCGTGGCTGTCCACCTGCACGCCGGGCGACAGCGACTCGGGCGGGGGAAAGAGGGTGCGGTTGACGAAGGTCCAGTGGGCGGCGAGGTTGAGGCGGACGTCGTCCCACTCCGGGGCGGTGAGGTCGGGGGCGAGGGCGTCGCGGGGGAGGGCCAGCGCCAGCCACCGCTGGAACAGCGGGGGGTCTTCCGGGTTCATGCGGAAGTCGCCGTGGTGCCGGATGAGGTAGGCGGCGACGAGGTGCAGCGGCTCGTCGTAGGTGACGGAGGTGCGTCGCGCGGCGAGGTCGGCGGAGACGGCGTAGACCGCCAGCAGCAGCGCGACCAGCACGCTCGCGAGGACGACGGGGCGGCGTCGGCCGGGGGGAGCCATGTCGGCCCAAGGGTAGTGTTGGGCGGGCCGGGGGTACGATGGCGGACGATGCCGGTGCGTGACGGGAGAGCGGCGTGGGCGCGGGTGGCGGTGCTGACCGCGGTGCTGGGGCTGCTTTTGGCGTGGGCGTGGTGGATCAGCCGGGGGCGGGCCGGCATCGCGGCGTGGGACGGGGCCGTCGGGCTGGAACAGGGGCTGGGGACGGCAGGCTGGGGCCCGCGGGCGACGTACGCGTCGCGGGACGTCAACGGGTTGGGCGGCCTTTCGCTGACGTTGCCGGCGGGATGGCGTGCCGAGTCGCTCTCGACCGACGCCTGGCGCGGCGGCGTTCTGGTCCGGGCGAGAGAGGGGGGCGTCTGGGGACGCGGGCGGGAGCTGACGGTGGAGGTGTACCCGCAGGTGGCGGTGCTGCCGCCGGCGGCGTTTCTCGTCCGCCGGCTGGGGGTGACGGTGGGGTTCGAGCGGGTGGAGGAGGCGGGGACGGTGTGGGCGGTGGCGGGGGTGCGGTACACGTCGGGCCGGGGGCCGCGATCGGGCGGCGAGGGGGCCAGCGTGGAGTCGGGGGGCGGGCGGGGGGCGGAGCGGTTCGAGTGGGTGGCGGTAACGGTCGTGCCGTCGGGGCGGGCGCTGGTGGTGCGGCTGGGCGGCCCCGGCGGCGGCGAGCTGGCGGACGCGGTGCTCGTTCGCGGGGTGCTGCGGCGGATCGACGTGGCGGAGTGGGCTTCCGCGGCCAGCGCCACACTGGATGCGGCGGCCGTGTCGCTGCGGCCGCTGGCGATGCCGACATCGGTGCTGGCGGAGTGGGGGCTGGCGTCGGCCCGGCAAGGCGGAGGCGAGCGCGCGGGGGACGGGTTGGGTTCGAGGCTCAAGCAGGTGGTCGTGCTGGGCGGCCGGGGGCGGGGGACCCCGAGCGAGGGCGTGGTGACGGTGGAGGTCTTCCCCGTGGTCGTACCAGGGTGGCCGCAGTCGTTGGACACGGCCGACGGCACGGAGCACCCGACCGTGCGGGCGCTGCGGACGATGGCCGGCGGACACGATGCGCGGCTGCTGGAGGGGCACGTGCAGCGGCTGACCGCAACGCGTCTGCTGGTGACGCCGAAGTCGGCCCACTCGACGGCCGGCGATGGGGGAGGCGGTGAGGAGGTGGGGCTGCTGGCGGGGGAGTTTCCGGTGGCGGCGATGCTGGTGGGGTCGGAAGGGGCGGGGCTGGGACCGCTGGCGGCGTTGCTCGTGGCGCGGGGCGAGGGCGATGCGGCGGGCGGGGCAGCGGGCGGGGCACCGGGGGGGGCGGGAGGCGGGGGGACGGGGCTGCTGCGGGCGCTCAGCCGCGTGGCCGAGCGGGTGACGTTCGTCCCGCACGCGGAGGAGTTGTCGTCGCTGCTGGAAGCGGGAGGGCGACTGGCGGCGCAGCTCCGTGCCGGCTCGGCCGGGCCTGCCGGTGAGGCGGACGGCGGGACGATGCGGTGGGTGCTGGAGGCAGCGGGCGCGGGAGCGGGGACGCCGCCGGTGGGGACGATGGAGCTGAACATCTCGGGCACGCTGGAGGTGGTGCGCGAGACCCCCTGGCCGCACCGCCTGCTCAGGACGGAGCGGCTGCGGGAGGGCGGGGGCGAGGGCGGGTCGGTGCGGACGGTGGCGGTGGCGTGGCAGGTGCGCGGGCTGGCGGAGGTGGGTGGCGCGGAGCCCTCACCGGCAGCTACTGCGCCCTCACCGGCGGGCGGGGAGCCTTCGTCTCACGGTTCGGGCCGTGCTTCTGCGGCGGTCGAGGAGTGGACGGACGTGCTGGTGAGGACGTTCGACGTGATGGCTCCCCGGGCCGGCGGCGCGGCGGACGGTCCGGCAGGGGAGCTCGACAAAGAACCGAGCGGGGAGCCGGCCGGCAAGGCAGACGGGGAGCCAGGCCAGGAGCCGGACGGGGAGCTGATGGCGGTGCGGCGCTACGCGCCCGGGCCGGCGCTGCTGGCGGGGGTGATGCGGGCGGAGACGGCCGCGCTGGTGGTGACGGACACGGTGGGCTGGCTGGACCTGGACCGCGAGGGGCTGTTTTCACTGGTGCTGGTGCAGCCGCTGGCGGCCGACGGGGCGGGCCGGCGTTGGGCGGTGCACGCGGTGGGGACCGGCCGGACGCTGGTGGTGCGTGACGGGCCGACGGGGCCGGGTGGGACGCGCGGGCCGGGGATGACGGTGGAGGAGCCGGGCCGGCTGCGGGGGCGGCACTGAGTCAGCGGCGGAGCGTCGGTATGGCGTCCGGGGGCGGCGGCCGGCGGAGGGGGCGGCGGGGGGGTTGCGGGGAGGGGGCGGAAGGGGGTTCAGGGCGGGTCGGGGTCGCGTCGTGCGACGTTGTGCCGCGTTTCGACAACGATTGTGCGCGGAGACCTTGAAGCGTTTGCGCAGCGTCTATTTTTCCTATTTTAACACGTGGTGTGACGTTTTCCGTTGGATGCGTAACGTTTCAGCAGTAATTATGCACAATGTTCTGACAATCTCAAGAAAACAGTCAAATTGTGCGGAGGTTATCGAGAGAAATCGATGTTGTTTCGGCGGAATTGGGCGTTCCGTTTTGGCGTTTTTGCCGTAGAGTAGTGCAGAGAACGATTGACGGTTGACCCCGAACCACCTGTCACATCTCTGGCGGGGCCGTCGGTCGTGAGGAGCACATCTTCCTGAGGTTCAGCCCGTGGGCTCGGCAAGGGCCCGTTCAAGCGGGTGAAGGTGAAAGGGTACCGATATGACGCGTCGGAACGGACTGCGTGGCGGCGGTGTGGTGAAAGGGTTCACCCTCGTCGAGCTGCTGGTGGTGATCGGCATCATCGCGCTGCTGATCTCGATCC
>JBKBHU010000028.1:0-32559 GCA_046299715.1 Tepidisphaerales bacterium
CTCCGACCGCCCCCCCCACCGCTCCCGCCGACCGCTCCCGCCCACCGCTCCCCTTACGTCGCGATACGCCGAGCCGTCACCGCAGACCTTGAACGACGCCAAAAACAGAGCCGCCGGGCCCCTCCGGCCCGGCGACCCGTCGATCGAATCCCTTGTGCCCGACAACCCCAAGCGGCCCCAGCGCCGCCGACTCATCCCGTGCCTGACGCCGCCCGGCACTCCACGTCCGTGGCGGCACGCTCCCGCCCGGCTCCACCGCCCCTTCAGGCGGTTACACGAACGGCCTCGGCCCCTATTTGGCCTGCAACGCCGGGGGCGAACCTCGCCCGGCCGGGACTTGGGCCCCGGCATCCCGCTCCTGCAGCAACAACACGCCAAGACAGGCCGCCATCAGCAACAACGCCGCAATCAGACCCACCTGTGCTTTGCGACGCGACGTTTTCATCTCTCTGCCTCCCGGCACGCCTTACGGTCTCTGGCGAGAGGCCTGTCTCCAGCACCTCCTCGCCCTCCGCAGACAAGCTACCCCGGGTTTGTGGGGAGGCCAGAAGCAATGGGTTACTCGGACGTGAAACCGCAACCTCCTACCAGACGGCCCGCACTTGTGGGTCACTCGCTCCCCCGGACGTTCACCGCCAGCAAGGCCTGATAAAGCGTCTCAATCAGGGGAACGCGGATATCCAGTTCACGTGCCCGACGGACCACGGAGCCGACGATCGCATCGACCTCCATCTCGCGGCCGGCTTCGCGGTCGAGTTGCATGCTCGTGCGGTAGGGGCCCATCCCCCGGGTGTACTCGAGTTTGTGGTCGATCAGCTCGGACGGGAACGGCCGCCCGTCCGCCGCCGCCACCGCCAGAACCTCCCGCATGATGCCCCGTACCAGCCCGACCCCCGCGGGCGTGGACAACAGCTTGTCGGTGTCCGCCAGCAGCGCACCGCCCAGCCCGTTGAACGGGACGTTCCAGAGCTGTTTCTCCCACCGCCCGCGGAGCAGGTCATCCAGCACGCGGACGGGGAAGCCGGTTTTGCGCAGCAGGCCGGCGAGCATGTCGGTGGTCGCGTCGGGCGGCCCGCCGTACCGGCCGATGTGCAGTTGTCCGCCGTGCTGGTGGTCGGCGGTCACGGGGTCGAGCCGGTGCACCGAGACGAACGCGGTGCCGCCGCAGACCAATGCCTCGGGAAACGCCTCTGCCAGGAAGGCCTCGTTCCCCATCCCGTTCTGCAGCGTCAGCACGACCGTTCGCGGCCGGACGGCCCGCCGCAGCAGCGTGGGCAGGTGGCGGTTGGACGTGGTTTTCGTGGAAACGATGACCACGTCCGCTGCGGGAAGCTCGTCGGGGCAGGCGTGGACCGTGAACCCCCCGCCGTCAGCCGGGCGGACGGCGAAGTCGCCGTCGATCGAGCGAATGAGCAGGCCCCGCTCCCGCGCCTGCTGTGCCCCCGACCGCATCAGCAGGTGCACGTGCACGCCCGCCCGTACCAACCGCGCGCCGTAGAGCAGCCCCACGGCCCCGACCCCGACCCACACCACGACCGGATGCGGGTCGGCCGCGCCCGCTCGACCGGCCCCGCCCGCACCCGTCCCGACGCCGCCCTCGCCGCTGTCCATGGCCCTTTCCTTAGCAGGCGGGGGCCGGCTGTCCAACGAAAAAGCCGGGGTGTGCCGAATTGACGCACCGGCGGCGTGCCGCCCTCAGAAAGTTCGAAGGTTCACGGGCGGTGTCCCGTGGGCGCCGGTGGCCAAACGGGGGGGGAACGGCGGGGCGAAGGGGGGGATGCGGTTCAATCCGTCGGGTCGGCGTCTTCGACGCTGCCGACGAACTCTTCCGCGAAACCGAGGTCCTGTTCGCGGTTGAAGTACAGCGCACCCTCGTACCAGCCGGGTGCGGCCTCACGGCAACGCAGCAGCGTGCAATGGGCTTCAAGGAAGTCGCCGTTGGGCAGGGGAAGGCGGATCATGCCGCCGTAGCCGAGCGGAAGCCGGTGGCGGGTGATGAAACCGATGCCGCGACGGTCGATGTCGCGGGTGTAGAGCGTCCACGGGTCGGTGTCCGGCAGGTCAGAAAACAGGCGGAGGATGGCCGGGACGCGGTAGCCGATGCGGCGGGTGCGTCGCCGGTCGGCCGTGCCGCCGGCCCGTCCGGCTTCCAGGGCGGAGATGATCAGGTCGGCCTCGGGCGGCCAATCCGCCCGTTTGCTGACCGTCCTGTGGCCCCCGCGGGTGCTGCCCACCAGCATCATGGCGACTCCTTGCTCAAAACGACGTCCGCGACGGCCCGTTCACGAGCCATCAGGCACTCCTTGAGTCTCCGACACGAACGACGCACAGGGACGACGTACGATTCACCCGGTGTGGATGCAACGCGTTCGCACGCACGCGGTTGTGGAAACGCGGTCCGGTAAACATGAGGGCGGGGGTGACGTTTGGGGTTGCGGCAGTGGTCGGAAGGCGGGCGGATGTGCTTGTCGGGTGGGTTGTCGCGGCGTGGGTGGGGGTCTAACGTCCCGGTCCGCTGGCGAGACGGGCTGGGGCCGTGAGGTCGCCGCCGTGAAGAGGTTCCGCTGGCG
This sequence comes from Tepidisphaerales bacterium, assembly GCA_046299715.1. Taxonomy (GTDB): domain Bacteria; phylum Planctomycetota; class Phycisphaerae; order Tepidisphaerales; family Tepidisphaeraceae; genus JBBRUM01. Next base: position 2,571 of record JBKBHU010000028.1, read on the forward strand.
AAGACCGCTCACGCCGCGGCTGACGGGCCAGGCGAGCTTGCCGCCCGCACGCCGACGGGAAAGGACGCGTCCATGAAGCCGAAGATTCACCCGAAGTATCAGGTCTGCCAGGTGCACTGTGCGTGCGGCAACCGGTTCACCACGCGTTCGACGCGGGCGGAGCTGGCGGTGGACATCTGCTCGGTGTGTCACCCGTTCTTCACCGGCAAGCAGAAGTTCGTGGATACCGCCGGCCGCGTGGAGCGGTTCTCGAAGAAGTTCGGCGGGACCTATTCGTTCCAGAAGTCGGCCGTCAAGAAGTGACGTCCGCCGGGGGGCGGGACGAAGCACGGTCACGTTCGGTCTGCTCCGGCGGTGCCCGCTACGATGCGGCGATGGGCCGTCTGTGGCGGTGTGTAGCTGCGCTGATGACGGCGGCGGGCGCGGCGTCGTGCCACCCGTCGGGTACGGCCGGGTCGGGGCGGGCGGCAGGTTCGGCCGTCGGTGCGGCGGCGTCCGCGCTGGCCGGCAGCGCTGCGATGCCCGGGCAGGACGGCGGCTCGTGGGCGGTCGAGCCCGTGTTCGACCCGGACGTCGAGCTGTACGTCGCGCCGCCGGCGGGTTGGCGGCTGGACACGGTGCGCAGGACGTCCCGCGACGTGCACAAGACGTGGGTGTCGCCGACGGGCGATACGGCCTACGGGGTCATCCGCTTCCGGCTGCCTCTGCCGGTGACCGACGACCTGGCGCTGTGGGGGTTTCTGCGGGAGATGCGTCGGGCGGAGGGGGAGGCGCGACTGCTCGAGCGGGAAGCGGGTTATGTTCTGCCCAGCGGGCTGAAGGTGTTGCGGTTCACGGCCGAAGGCGGGCAGTATCGGGTCCGGACGGTGATGGTCAACCGCGGGCTGGGCGGGTGGTGCGTCTATGCCGGGACGCTCCGGGGCCGGCCGGTGCGGGAAGACGAGCTGGCGGTGGCGTTGCGTCATCGCGACGCGCTGGCGCTGCCGGGGATGTCGGCGGGCGAGCAGCGGTGACAGCCCGGGCAGGGTTCGACGTGGGCGGTGGCGTCGGCGTGGCCGAGCGCGCGTTCGATCTCGCCCTCGACCGCGCCGGCGAGTTCATGCCCGTCGTGGACGGAGAGCCCAGCGGGTACGCACAGGTGGAAGTCGACCCAGTGCAGGCGGCCCTGATGGCGGTGGCGAAGCTTGTGGTAGGAGCACACGCCGGGTCGGCCGGGCCCGGCGAGGTGGCGGTCGAGGATGGAGCGGATGAGGGCGTCGTCGTCGTCGTCCTGCTCGTCCATGACGCCGGCGGCCCCGCGGCGGATGAGCCGCCAGGCGGTGGAGAGCAGGTAGCCGCCGATGAGCAGCGCGACGGCCCAGTCGATCCAGCGCTGGCCGGTCCACCACACCAGCGAGAGCGACGCGAGCACGGCCAGCGACGTGACGACGTCGGTGAGCAGGTGCCAGCCGTCGGCCTCGAGTGCGAGGCTGCCGCAGCGCCGCCCGACGCGGACGAGCAGGCCGCCGACGACGAGGTTGACGAGGCTGGTGGCGGCGATGAGCAGGAGCCCCCACCCCGGGCGGACGAGGGGGGTGCCGGCCCAGGCGGTGGCAAGGGCGTTCCAGAGCACGGCCAGTGCCGCCGCGAGAATGAGCCCGCCTTCGAAGATGGCGGCGAGGAATTCGATCTTGCCGTGGCCGTAGGGGTGACGGTCGTCGGCCGGCTCATGGGCCAGCGCGACGGCGTAGAGGGCGAAGCCGCTGGCGGCCACGTTGACGACCGACTCGAGGGCGTCGGAGAAGACGGCGGCCGAACCGGTCAGGGCGTAGGCGAGGAACTTGACGGTGGTCAGCAGGGCGCTCACGCCGACGGCCGAGACCGCGGCCGCCCGCTCGACGGGCGGGATGCGACGGAGCATGGTGGTGATGGCCCAACTCAACGGATATCGATGGGTTGATATTTGGGTTAAAGTGTGGTAGAAGGGGCGGTCCGATAAAGCTGGTGGGTGTGGATGTACTGGAGGACGGGGTCGGGGACAAGGTAGCGGATGGAGCGTCCGGCGGCGACGCGTTGCCGAATGTTGCTGGCGGCGATGTCGAAGCGGGGCAGGTCGAGGATGCGGTCGGCGAGGTGCTGAAAGGCGGGGGGGAGCTGGTGGCGTGTGGCGTCGTGGCCCGGTCTCGGGGCGACGACGAAGTGGACGAGCTGGAGCAGTTCTTCGGCGCGATGCCAGTTGGGGAGGGCGAGGAGCTGGTCGGAGCCGATGAGCCAGCAAGGTTTGGGATAGCCGAGGTCGAACAAGTGGCGTGCCGTGTCGTAGGAGTAGGAGGGCGGGGGGCGTTCGAGGTCGATTGCTAAGATTTCGAAAAGGGGTTCGCCGGCGACCGCCAGGTGGAGCATGTGGAGGCGGTGCTGGGCCGGTGTGGTGGATGTAAGTGTTGTTTTGTGCGGAGATTGGGCGCAGGGGATGAACAGGACACGGTCGGCGTCGAGCTGTTCGGCGGCGGCCCGGGCGAGGATGAGGTGGCCGTGATGGACGGGGTCGAAGGTGCCGCCGACGACCAAAGGTCTAGACGGTCTGGCGCCCATGTGTCATAATCTCCGCCCCTCCGCAGGCACGGGGTGTATCGACCGGCCCGTGCCTCAGGGATGGTGTGAGTCGGGTTGGGAGGCCCATGTCGATCACGATGAACGACGGGCACGATAGGTGTCCAGTGGGTGGGATGCGACCTCTCGCCGCACGGCGTGGTGCGGGGCGACGGCGGAGAAGGGTGTTGTATCGATTGCCGTCGAACTGAACACGTTGGTGCAAAAAAGACTCATCCTTTTTCTCGAACAATACACACACTCGTTGTAGGAAGTCGCCCCTCGGCGGACCCCGAGGTCTGACTTTGTAAGGAGAACAACAATGCCAGGCACCGCGTCAAAGACCCGCAAAACGGCCGGTACCCGCCGGATCCCGGAGGGTCTGCGCGAGCGTGCTGAGGAGATCCTGCAGACTCAGTACGCGTTTATGGATTCGCCTTTGTTCCGGCAGCGGGGCGTGGAGAAGGAGCTGTTCAGCGAGCCGATCCCCGAGCTGCCGAAGACCGACTGGTATCAGCCGACCCGGGAGGACGTGCTGAACGAGAACACGGCCTCGCCGCAGCTGATGAAGCCGGCGGAAGAGCAGTTGATGTTCCGGCGGTTCAACTACTGCAAGTACAAGCTCAACAAGCTGCAGAAGAAGGCCAAGGCGACGGGGCTGACCCGCGAGCTGGCCGAAGAGCTGGTGCTGTGGCACGACCGCTTCGAGCACTTCCGGGAGTACCTCACGCGGACGAACCTCGCGCTGGTGCTGGCGATGGCCAAGCGGACGCGGCTGGGAGACATCGACTTCGCGGAGGTGGTGTCGGAAGGGAACATGGCGCTGCTGCGTGCGGTGGACAAGTTCAACGTCGACCGCGGGTTCAAGTTCAGCACGTACGCGTGCCGGGCGATCCTCAAGGCGTTCTCGCGGACGGCGCTCAAGCACAGCCGGCACCGCACGCGGTTCCCGGTCGAGTTCGAGCCGGACCTTGAGAAGTCGGACTGGACGGACCGCCGTCGCGACGCGGTGGAGGAGGACTGCATCGACGAGCTCAAGCAGATCGTCGAGCGCAACCTTGCCGACCTCTCGCAGGTCGAGCAGACGGTGATCAAGCGTCGCTTCAACTGGGAGCACCAGGACGAGACGCCGCTGACCCTCGAAGAGGTCGGGCAGATCATCGGGGTCACCAAGGAGCGCGTGCGGCAGATCCAGAACAAGGCACTGCAGAAGATCCGACAGGTCATGGAAGACGGCGTGCTGCGGACGCGGCCGGGCATGAAGCCGCTGGACGCGGAAGCCAAGGCCGACCCGTCCGCGAAGGGCGATCCGGCGGTCAAGGGCGACGCGGCGGTGAAGGGCGAGCTGGCCGCCAAGGCCGACTCGGCCGTCCGGGCGGACGCCACGTTCAAGCCCCTCACGGTGTAACCGGCGGTCCGTCGGACCGCAGCGGTGAGCTCACGAACATGAACAGGCCCGACACGCTGGTGTCGGGCCTGTTTCCTGTTCTGCAGGTGCCACGCGCGGGCCGGTCACCGCCAAGCGGGCCGCAGGCAAGGGGCTGGAGCGAGAGGGTCAGCCGGCGACTTCGGCGTAGATATCGCCCACCGCCCGCCAGTTGCACACCTGCCAGAAGTCGGCGAGGTAGTCGGCACGGCGGTTCTGGTGTTTGAGGTAGTAGGCGTGCTCCCAGACGTCGATGCCGAGCAGGGGGGTGTGGCCGGTCATCCAGGGGGAGTCCTGATTGGGGGTGGAGTCGATGGAGAGCTTGCCGTCTTTCCAGAGCAGCCACGCCCAGCCGGAGCCGAATCGGCCCATGGCGGCGGCGGTGAGGTCGGCCTTGGCTTTGTCCCAGCCGCCGAGGTCGCGGTCGATGTGTTCGCGGAGAGCGCCGGCGGGCTCGGCGAGCCGCTCCATCGGGCTGAGGACGAGCCAGTAGTTGGTGTGGTTGAGGTGGCCGCCGAGGTTGTTACGGACGGCGGTGCGGATGGATTCGGGGACGGCCGCGCACATGTCCGCGAGGAGCTGTTTCGGGGAGAGCTCGCGGAGGACGGGGTGGTTGGCGGCGAGGCGGTTGAGGTTGTTGACGAACGCGCCGTGGTGGCCGGTGTGGTGGACGCGCATCGTCTTGGTGTCGATGAAGGGCTCGAGCGCGTCGTACTCGTAGCCGAGCGGCGGCAGGGAGAACGGCGGGTCGTCGGGGGTCTGGGCCGCGTTGAGGCCGCGTGCGGTGAAGGCGGCGGTGGCCAGGGCGGCGGTGGCGAGGCCGACGAAGCCGCGGCGGGAGAGTTCCGGAGCGGGGGCGTGTCGGGCGTGCATCATGCGCGAGTCTAGGTGCGGCGGTGCGTGTCGGGGAGATAGGGGGTGAGTTCGGCGGGGAGGCGTTTGACGCCGCGGCGCAGGGCCTTGCCCACCGCGTGACGCATGCTGCGGTCGACGCGTCGGAGGGTGCGCTGGTCCGGGGGGATGCCCAGGCGCCGCATGGTGCTGAGCGCCCAGACCCAGACGCGGTACTCTTCTTCGGCCCGCGTGGGGAAGCGGCCGAACCCGACGGCGTGGTGGCCGATTTCGTGGAGGAAGATCGCCAGCGAGACGGGGGTTTTGGGATAGGGGGATTCGATCCACGCCTCTTCGCGGCCGTCGGGGTAGCGCAGGCGGGTGGCGACGCCGGACATGCTGCGTCGCCAGCGTCGGACGCGGACGCCGTAGGCGGCTTTCATCTGGTCGATGATGGGCTGGTAATCGGGCACGGGCGGTAGTCTACAGCGGTGATGGAGGAGGTCGCGTGTGGATCGGCAACCGGAGGTCGGCCCGGTGATCGCAGGCGAACGAGAGACGTCCGTTCGGCTGCTGCCCGTCCTGTGGGGAGCGTGGCGCTGGTGGGGGCGGTGGCGGAGCGCTGCGGCGGCGGGCCGGCTGGGGGTGTGGGCGGCCGGGTGGTCGGGCGTGCGGGATGGGACGTGCCCGGCGGTGCTGGGCGGGTCGGGGGTGGGGCTGGCGGTGGTGTGCGGGTGGCGCGGGGAGGGGCGGTGGGCGGGCGTGGTGGAGTCGGCCCGCACGCCGGGGAGCAGGCGGCCACGAGCGCGTTCGAGGTTCGCCGTGGCGGCGGTGCGGGCGGAAGGCGTGCTGGCCGGGGTCGGCTTTGCGGCCTTGAGGCCGCCCGTGCGCACGAGTCTGGTGGACCTGTTCACGGTGGCGGGGCAGGGTCGGCCGGACGCGGGAGAGGCGGTGCGGCTGCTGAGCTATCCGTCGGCGGAGGTGGCGGGGTGCGGCGGGTGCGGCGCGTCGGGGCGGGTGGTGTGTTTCGCGGCCAGCGACGCGGACGCGGCCGTGCTGGCGGCGTCGGGCGTGGGCGGCGTGCTGTCGGACGTGCAGGGGCTGCTCGTCCGCGACGGGTGGGTGGTGGTGGAGGCGGAAGCGGGGGCGCGGGACGGCGTGTCGGGGCTGAAGCGGCACATGGCGGCGGCGGAGGCCGCGGCGCGTGGCCCTGGGCGGGCCGCGTGTGCGGGGTGAAACGCCGCTTGCCTGAGGCCGGCGGGCGGCCGATGATCGCTGCCCACCGATGAGCAAGGCGATCATTCTGCAGAACGTGGAGCACGAGGGGCCGGGGCGGATCGTCCCGGTGTTTCGGGACTTCGGGATCCCGACGGAGGTCCGCCGGCTGTACAGCGGGGATGAAGTGCCGTCGCCGCAGGGGCCGGGGCTGGAGGAGATCCGTCTGCTGGTGGTGCTCGGGGGGCCGATGGGGGTGTCGGATGTGGGCAGCGCGAGCTACCCGTTTCTGGCGCCGACGCTGGAGCTGCTGAAGGTGATGGTGGCGCGGGACCGGCCGGTGCTGGGGATTTGCTTAGGTGCGCAGCTTCTGGCGGCGGCTGGCGGCGCGCGGGTGTACCGGAACGTCAAGCCGTCGCCACCCCCGCCGCCCGCGAAAGAGGGGGAGCCGCCTCCGCCGCCACCCCCGCCGCCCGAACCGCTGCCGGAGTTCGGGTGGCACCCGGTGACGTTCCCGTTTCCGGGAGGGACGGAGCCGATTGTGATGGGGCTGGTGGACGGGACGCCGATGTTTCACTGGCACTTCGACACGTTCGACCTGCCGAAGCTGCCGGCGCCGCCCAACCCACCCCCCGGGCCGCCGCCGCCGACGGGGAGCGTGCTGCTGAGCAGCTCGAAGTTGTGCCGGAATCAGGCGTTTCGATTCAAAACGAAGCTCTTCGGTTTTCAGTATCACTTCGAGTTCACGCCTGACGACATCGAGCGGGTGGTGGCGGCCGACCGCGCGACGGCGGTGCAGGTCCTCGGCGAAGATGGGGTGGCCCGGATCGCCGAGGAGACGAAGAAGCACTACGCGCGGCACGAGCGGGCGGGGAACAAGATTCTCACGAATCTGGTGCAGTTCCTGAAGTCGTATCAGGGGTGAAGCCGCGGCCGGGAAGCGGTTCGGACGTGGCGGCCGGTCAGGTTACACAGCGGGCACATCGCTGACTTTACCGACAGCAGCTGTGTCGTGTCGCTCACCTGCCCTTCGGATGGAGCGTCACGCGAGGCGCTGCTTGTCAAGGGGGGGCGGCCCCTGGTGTCGGGCGCACGGCCGGGGGCCGCCTCTTTTTTTGGCGCGGCCGGTCGGGCGGTCTTCATTCGGCGAAGACGTCGTCGAGCGCGATGCGAAAGCCGAGGGTGGAGGTGCGGGTGTCGGGGGGAAGCGGATTGCGGTTGGCGCAGCGGAGGGCGGTGAACACGTCCCACCAGGAGCCGCCGCGTGCGGTGTAGCGGAGGAGGTCGGGGGCGACCGTGGCGGGGTCGGGGGCGGGGGCGAGGGGGTCGAGCTGGTAGACGCTGGCGGTCCATTCCCAGACGTTGCCGTGCATGTCGAGGAGGTGCCAGGCGTTGCCGATGAAGGCGCCGACGGGGGCGGTGCGGGGGTAGCCGTCGTTGAAGGCGGCGCGGCTGGGGAGGTCGTCGATGGTGTTGGAGAGGTCGCCGGAGTTGCCGTAGCGGAGCAGGAGGCTGGGGTCGTTGCCGAAGTGGAAGGCGGTGCGGGTGCCGGCGCGGCAGGCGTATTCCCATTCGAGTTCGGTGGGGAGTCGGACGGGCAGCCCGCACTGCTGCGCGAGCCGCTGGCAGAACTTGTTGGCGTCGTACCACGAGACGCGTTCGACGGGGTGGGCGGGGTGCACGAAGCGGGCGGGGTTGGTGCCCATGATGAGCTCGTAGGTGGATTGCGAGATTTCGTGCATGCTCATGTAGAAGCCGCGGCCGAAGGTGACGGTTTGTTCCGTTTCGTCGGGGACGCGGCCGTTCTCGTTGCGGGGCGAGCCGATGACGGACGTGCCGGGGGGGATGAAGACCATCTCGAGCGAATTGCCGATCAGGGTGCGGACCAGTCGTCCGTTGAGGCGTCGCCGGGTCGGAGTGAAGCTGCGGAAAGGGGACGTGCGCAGCGTGAGCGGGACGGCGGCGAGGGCCGCGGCGGCGGCGATGCCCGCGCCGAGCAGCGTGCGGCGGGACGGCCCGGGACGCGCGTGCCGGTGGCCGGGCGTGTGGAGGTAGCGGTCGAGGTCGTCGGCCAGCTCGGCGGCGGTGGGGTAGCGGTCGGCGGGGTCGTGGGCCAGGCAGCGGCGGAGGATGGGCAGCAGGGCGGGTTCGGTGACCAGCAGGGCGGTGTCGTTGCGCCGGCCGGACCGGTCGGACGCGGCTTGCGGGTCGGGGTCGGCGGGTTCGACGAGCCTGCGAAGCGTGGCGAAGACCTGCGGCGGGAACCGGCCGCCGGTGGCGAGCTGGTGAAGCAGCACGCCCAGTGCGTAGACGTCGGCGGCGGGGGTGATGCGTGCGGAGGAAATCAGCTGCTCGGGGGCGGCCCAGAAACAGGTGCCGACGAAGCGGCCGGTGGCGGTGAGGGTCTGTCGGACGACGTCGGGGTCGGTGTCGGCGGCCATGCCGAAATCGAGCAGAACGGGCGCACCGTCGCGGGCGATGATGATGTTGGACGGTTTGAGGTCGCGATGGACCACGCCTTGAGCGTGGGCGGCGGCGAGGGTGCGGGCGACGGTCAGGAGCAGCGCGACGCGGTGGTCCAGCGGCAGGACGGCGAGCGTTTCCGGGCAGAACACGTGGCCGTCCACGAAGTCCATGACCAGGTAAGGCTGGCCGAGGGCGGTCTGTCCGACGTCGTGGGGCTTGAGGATGCGGGGGTGGTCGAGGCGTCGGAGCAGGTCGGCTTCACGGTAAAGACGTGCGAGATGTTCCCGGGCGGCGTCGGGGCTGGCGTCGGGCAGCAGCACCTTGACGGCGAAGCGGGCGTCGGACTCGCCCACGCGGCAGGCGCGGTAGACCGTGGCCTGTCCGCCCCGGCCGAGCTCGTCGAGCAGGACGTAGCCGGGGATGTCGAGCCCGGCGTAGCGGGCGTCGGCGAGTTGAAAGGCCCGGGCGACGAGGGCCCGCACTTCGGGCGTCGAGGGCGGATGGGTCGCGTCGGGGGACATGGTGGGCGGGCCCGTGCAGAACAGCGTGGCGGGTGCGGGCGGGTGGCGGTCGGAGCTGACGGAGAGGCGCTCCGTCCGCGACTTACGGGGGCAGCAGAAGGGAGCGAAGCATTCGAAGCGTGCGAAACGCCATCATGCGAGCGGCTTCGGGGCTTTTGTTGAGCTTGCGGGCGATCTCGTCGTAGGGGAGCTGGTCGGTGAAGCGGAGCTTGAGCAGCTCGCGCTGCTGGCTTTCGAGGCTGTTGACGGCCGTGCGGAGCTGCTGGAGCATTTCGGCGTGGGCCATGGCCGAGCGGGGGGAGCGGGTGCTGCGGGTGAGCAGCGGAAGCAGGCCGGAGACGAGGTCGCCGTGGGAGGCGTGAGCGGCGAGGGGGTGGTGAACGTGTTCGCCGCCGCGCTTGCGGGTGAGGCGAAGCCGTACCTGGTTGATGGCGCGTCGCCGCGCGATGCGGAGCAGCCAGGCACGGAACGCCCGCGGGTCGTCGGAGGCGAGTGTGGAGATGGAACGGATCGCTTCGATGCAGGCCTCCTGAGCCAGGTCGTCTTCGGAGAGTTCGCCCCGCAACCTCGCCGGCAGGACGGCCTGCACTGTCGCGCGGACCGACGCGAAAAACAGCACGAGCAGACGTTCAAGTGCGGCACGGTCACCCTGGCGCGCCAGCGACACATCGACAGCTACCGGGTCAACCAACATCTCGGTACCGAATGTACAGCACGTGGGCACGTTGTTGGGACTTTTTGTCGTAACCTTTCTGTGAAACCCCGCGAGATCACCGTGTGACCCCCTGTTTGTGGGGGGGGCAAGGCGCGTCCCATGCAGCGATGTGTGGCCGCGGCATGGTGTGGTACGGCCGCAGCAGGTGTCGTGTGGTCGACCTGGGCGCTGCACCCAGCGGTGTGGACACGGGACGGCCGTTGTGATGGACGGCGGCGTGGCCTGCCATGTTCGGCGTGGACGTGGGCGGGGGTACGCGTGTTGCCGGGTGAAAGCGTGAAACCACGACCTGAGTGGTACCTCCTGCCCACTCTGCAAAGGACCGAAGGGTGGTGGCGTCTTGCCCGACCCGACGTCATGGCCGGCGTCGCTCGGCGGCGCTCCAGGTGGAACCCTCTGGAGAGAGGGCCGACGCTCTGGGCAGCCTCCGGGTGGCGCTGGAAGCCGCTTTTGCCATGTCGTCCTGCGCCGGGACGGACAGGGGGGGCAACGGGACGGACAAGGGGGGGACAAGGGCGCGGACATGTTTTTGCGGCGTGTGGTGGGCACGCTGACGCGCGGCGGGGCCCCCGCGGTGGAGGGGCCCATGCCGCCGGTTGGGGGTGGATGTCGGCGTCCGACGGGCGTCGAGCCGGTGCCGGGCACGGTGGGGTGAAACGGCTGGTGTGTCGCCTTGGGGCAAGATGTTGCCACGCTGGCCACGTTTGCGGTTACACTGCTCCGCACCTTTCCCCTTACCAGGAGACGTCAGATGGGTTGGACTCGAACGGTTCGTCGGATGGCCGGGGCGCCTGCGGTGCTGGGCGTGATGCTCGCGTCGAGCGTGGCTGCAGCGCAGTCGCTCAAGGTCGGCGACCCGGCGCCGCCGCTGAAGGTGGGGACGTGGGTGAAAGGGGAGCCGGTGACGTCGTTCGAGCCGGGGACGGTGTATGTGCTGGAGTTCTGGGCGACGTGGTGCGGGCCGTGCGTGGCGGCGATCCCGCACGTGACGGAGCTGCAGAAGAAGTATGCGGGCAAGGTGGTGGTGATCGGCCAGAACGTGTGGGAGCAGGACGAGAGCCGCGTGGCGCCGTTCGTCGAGCAGATGGGGGACAAGATGGACTACCGCGTGGTGCTGGACGACAAGACGTCGGACCCGCAGGGGGCGATGGCGACGACGTGGATGGCGGCGGCGGGTCAGCGCGGGATTCCGGCGTCGTTCATCGTGGACCAGCAGGGGAAGATCGCGTGGATCGGTCACCCGATGAGGATGGACGGTCCGCTGGCGAAGATCGTCGCGGGCGAGTACGACGCGCAGGCGGAGGAGGCGGCGGCCAAGGTGCGGGCCGAGCGCATGGAGGCGCTGGAGACCCGGCTGCGCGACGCGATCGCGGCGCGGGACGCGGAGAAGGCCATGGCGGTGATCGACGAGGTGCTGGAGGTGGACCCGTCGATGGCCAAGCAGGCGCCCCTCGTGCGGTATCAGGTGCTGCAGACGATGGGGGCGTCGGACAAGGCGGCGGCCTTGGCGGACGACGTGTTCGCGTCGATGAAGGACGACTCGATGCGGCTGAACCAGTTCGCGTGGGGCATCGCGATCGCGGAAGGCCAGCCGGGACGCGACCTGCCCCTGGCCTTGCGGTGCGCGGAGCGCGCGGCGGAGCTGACCAACCGCAACGACGCCGACATCCTCGACACGCTGGCACGCGTGCACTGGGAGATGGGCGCCAAGGACAAGGCGACAGCCGTGCAGGCGGAGGCGGTGGAGAAGGCCACTGACCCCGAGATGAAGGCGGCCTTCCAGCAGACCCTGGAGCGCTACAAGGCCGGGCAGTGGCGCTCACGCTCGCGAAGCGGCGGGTGGCCGTGAGTTGCGGCGGCCGTGGCGGCGGCGTGGTGTTCGGTGGGGTGGCGGAGGGGCCGATGACGTTCGTGGTGGCCGCCTGAGGCGCAGGCGGCCGGGCGGGCTCAGCCGTCGCGGGGCGTGTAGGTCACGGGCTGGCCGTGCGGGCCGACCACGGTGTCGCCGAGCTTGCGGGCTTCGAGACGGTGGCGGGACGGGGTTTTGACGTCCCACACGAGGCCGAGGGCGGCCATCGAGCGGATGAGGAGATAGCTGAGGTCGAACTGCCACCACTCCAGGCCGTGGCGGGCGGAGGTGGGGAAGGCGTGGTGGTTGTTGTGCCAGCCTTCGCCGAGCGCGAGCACGCCGAAGAGGGCGTTGTTGCGGGAGTGGTCGTGCGACTTGTAGGTGCGCTGGCCCCAGAGGTGGCAGGCGGAGTTGATGCTCCAGGTGACGTGGTGGACCAGAAACAGCCGGACCAGCCCGCCCCAGAGCATGCCGGAGAAGAAGCCCCACCACGTGCCGGTGAGCAGGCCCAGGGCGACGCCGGGCAGAAGGATGCCCAGCGCGACCCAGAGGACGAAGAGGCGGGAGATTCGCTGCGCGGTGGGGTCGCTGAGCAGGTCGGGGATGTACTTGGCGAGGTTGGCGGGGTCGTCGTGGAAGAGCCAGCCGAGGTGGGCGTGAAGGTAGCCTTTGACCAGACCGGTCAGGCCGCCGCCCATGTGGGCGTGGTCGTGGTCCACATGGGGGGAGTGGGGGTCGCCGGGGCGGTCGGAGAACTGGTGATGGCAGCGGTGGGTGGCGACCCAGCCGAGCAGCGTGCCCTGCATGGACATGCTGCCGAGGATGCCGAGCAGCCACTGCACGGGCCGTGACGTGGAGAACGACTTGTGGGTGAAGTGGCGGTGGAAGCCGACGGTCACGCCGCCGGCGGTGAGCAGGTACATCACCGCGAGCACGGCCAGTTCGCCCCAGCCGACGCCCCAGCCCCAGGTGATGGCGATGGCCGCGAGAAGCCCGAGGAACGGGATGACGATGGCGGCGGCGTTGAGGAGCTGGGTACCGATGGTGATGTGGGGGGGCGCGTCGTCGCCGGCGTCGGGGGCCAGCGGCGGCTCATCGTGCAGGCTGGGGGTGAGGTGGGCAGGCAGCGGCAACGGGGGTGCGGTCGGCGTGGGGGGCGGGTTCACTGAGTTTCTCGTTGGGGGCGCAGGTTCGGGGACAGACGAAGGCTCGGCCGCGCAGCGCTTGCCACGCGGATCGGCTGCCTCGTGGTGTTGACGGCGGGACGAAGGAGGCGGAGTCTAGCCGTGGGGGCGCGCTGCTTCGCGTGGCGGGGACCTGAAAAGAAATAAAAGTTTTGTAAGCGGCGGCGGGTGAAAGGGAAGGCGATGCCGACTGGGAAGGCTGGGCGGAGATGATCGTCGCGGGCATCGACGAGGCCGGGTACGGGCCGGTGCTCGGGCCGCTGGTGACGGCTTGCGTCGCGCTGAGCGTGCCGGGGGACGTGGGGCGGGTTGTTGAGGCGGTGTGCCGCGGAGGCAAGTGTGCGGACGCCGCCGTCCCCGACCTGTGGGAGGCTCTGCGTGGGGCGGTGTCCCGGCAGCGGGACCGGCGCGGCAGGACGCTGCACGTAGCGGACTCGAAGGCGGTGTACACGCCGGCGGCGGGCGTGGCGGAGCTGGAGAAGTCGGTGCTGGCGTTTGCCGCCAGCGCGGGACTGGACGTGTCCACGCTGGAGACGCTGCTTGCCGGGCTGGACCCCACGGCCGCGACGCATCTGGCGCGGCACCCCTGGTACGGCGAGCCGACGCCTCACCCGATGTCGGTGTCGAAGGCTGCCGTCGGGCCGCTGGGCAACGGCGTGTCCGCGGCGATGCAGCGTGCGGGGGTCGGCTGGCCGTGCCGGGGACTTTCAGCGCGGGTCGTTCCGGAGGGGCGGTACAACGACCTCGTGGAGACGACGCGGAACAAGTCGGCGGTGCTGATGATGCACGTGGGCCAGTTGCTGGCCGGGGTGCTGGAGCTGGCGCAGCGTGAGGAAGGCGGGGCGGTGGTGGTGTGCGACCGTCAGGGCGGGCGGAGCCACTACGTCGAGCCGCTGCGGACGATGTTCCCGGAGTGGGACCTTGCGGTGTTGTCGGAATCGGAGTTGGCCGGCGTCTACGAGCTGAGCCGCTCGGGGGCGGGTCCGGCGGGGCGGGCCGGGCGGGCGGTGGTGTGGTTCCGCGAGAAGGCGGAGGCGGTGAGTTTGCCGACCGCGCTGGCGTCGATGGTGTGCAAGTACGTGCGCGAAGCGCTGATGGCGCGGCTCAACGCATGGTGGGGCCGTCAGGTGCCGGGGCTGAGGGCGACGGCGGGGTACTACACGGACGGCATGCGGTTCCTTGTGGATATCGACGGGGTGCGGCGGCGTTTGGGCGTGACCGAGCACGAGCTGGTGCGGTCGAGGTAGGAGGCTGCGGGCGGCGGGGGGGAGGGAAAGGGGCGGAAGGGGGGACGGAGGGGGGAGGGCGGAGGGGGTGTTCAAGGGGCTGGGGGTGCGACGCGATGTCGCGGAGGGGGTGTTTACGAGCGTAAGCCCTTTGTTGCGTGTTGGTTACACGCATCAACGCCGGGGGTGCGACATTTTGTCATACATCTGGACAAGTATATCTGATTGACTGCAATCCGATGGAAAGTACGTTGATTGCGGACAAGTGGGTCCGCATCTCGGTTTTGGCGTGGGAGTGGCGATGCAGCTTTCGCAGACGGCGGAGTACGCGTTGCGGGCGGTGGTGTTCCTTGCGGAGCACCGCGGCGAGGCGCAGACGACGCAGCAGATTGCGGAGGGGTGTCGTGTCCCTGCGGGGTATCTCTCGAAGGTGCTGCAGCCGCTGGCGCGGGCGGGGGTGGTGTCGGCGCAGCGGGGACTCGGGGGCGGGTACGTGCTTGAGCACGACCCGGGGACGCTGACGCTGCTCGATGTCGTGAGCGCGGTGGAGTCGATTCAGCGGTTCCGGACGTGCCCGGCGCGGAACCCGGCGCACGTGGGCGCCTGGGCCGGCGCGGGGACGACGGCCGGGGGGGTGTGCGGGCTCCACCGGGCGTTGGACGGGGTGATGGCGGGGGTGGAGAAGGCGCTGGCGTCGGTGACGGTGGGTTCGCTGGTGGGCCCGGGGGCGTCGATGCGGCCGCTGTGCGAGGCGGCGGGGGCGACGGGAACCGGTTTCGGCGGCGTGGCGGAGGCGGGGACGCTGGCCCGGGCGGAGCTGGGTGCGGCCGAGCCGGGGGAGGTCGAGCCGGCCGCGGTGCAAGCGGGCGGGGCGGGGTTGGCGGACGCGGCGGCGGAGGCGGGGCGGAGCGGGCGGCGGCGGGTGGAGCTGCGGTCGGGGTAGTCGGCCGGCGTAGCGGGGGTCGGCGGCGGGAGAGGGGGACGGAGCTGGGGACGGCGGGGGATGAGGGCAGGACACGGGTCAGGAACACGCAATCCAGGAGAGGCAGGTCATGAGCCAGGTGCTGAGCAGGCCGCTGGCGGGAGCGCAGCGGGAGTCGGTCTCGGAGGTGCTGGAGAGCTTCACGTACGACGACGCGATCGTGCGGAAGTTCGTGCTGGCGATGTTCGTGTGGGCGGTGGTGGCGTTTCTGGTGGGGCTGTACGTGGCGGTGGCGATCGCGTTCCCGGCGGTGAGCATGGGGATCGCGGAGCTGTCGTTCGGTCGGATCCGCCCGCTGCACACGAACGCGGCGATTTTCGCGTTCGCGGGGAACGCGATTTTCGCGGCGGTGTACTACTCGACGCAGCGGCTGTGCAAGACGCGGATGTGGAGCGACACGCTGTCGCAGCTGCACTTCTGGGGTTGGCAGGCGATCATCGTGTCGGCGGCGTTGACGCTGCCGTTCGGGATCACGCAGAGCAAGGAGTACGCCGAGCTGGAGTGGCCGATCGACCTGGCGATCGCGGTGGTGTGGGTCGGCTTCTTCGGGGTGAACTTCTTCATGACGCTGCTGAAGCGTCGTGAGCGTCACATGTACGTGGCGATCTGGTTCTACATCGCCACGATCGTGACGGTGGCGGTGCTGCACGTGTTCAACAACCTGGTGGTGCCGGTGTTCGGGGGGATGCTCATCAAGAGCTATCCGATTTACGCGGGCGTGCAGGACGCGTTCATGCAGTGGTGGTACGGGCACAACGCGGTGGCGTTCTTCCTGACCACGCCGTTCCTGGGGCTGATGTACTACTTCCTGCCCAAGGCGGCGGAGCGGCCGGTGTTCAGCTACCGGCTGTCGATCATCCACTTCTGGTCGCTGGTGTTCATCTACATCTGGGCGGGCCCGCACCATCTGCACTACACGGCGCTGCCGGACTGGGCGAGCACGCTGGGGATGGTGTTCTCGCTGATGCTGTGGATGCCGAGCTGGGGCGGGATGATCAACGGGCTGCTGACGCTGCGCGGGGCGTGGCACAAGGTGGCGACCGACCCGGTGCTGAAGTTCTTCGTCGTGGGCGTGACGTTCTACGGGATGAGCACGTTCGAAGGGCCGATGCTGTCGATCAAGGCGGTGAACTCGCTGAGCCACTACACCGACTGGACGATCGCGCACGTGCACTCGGGGGCGCTGGGGTGGAACGGGCTGATGGCCTTCGGGATGTTCTACTGGCTGCTGCCGCGGCTGTTCCAGACGAAGCTGTACAGCGAGAAGCTGGCGACGGCGCACTTCTGGCTGGCGACGGTGGGGATCCTGATGTACGTGGTGCCGATTTACGTCGCGGGCATCACGCAGGGGCTGATGTGGCGGGCGACCACGCCCGAGGGGCAGCTGGCGTACCCCAACTTCATCGACACGGTGACGCGGATCCTGCCGATGTACCACATGCGGATCCTCGGCGGGATGCTGTACTTCAGTGGCGTCGTGCTGGCGGCGTACAACTACTACAAGACCTGGCAGTCGCGGCCGGCGCAGTACGTGGAGACGGTGCACCGGGCGCCGCCGCTGTCGAAGGTGTACACGGCCGATGAGGTCAAGCCGGTCAGCAAGCTCGACAACGTGACCGAGACGGCCAAGAAGCTGGACGTGTGGTCCACGCTGTGGTGGCACCGCAAGTGGGAGCGGCTGCCGGTGAAGTTCACGGTGCTGGTGACCGTGGCGGTGGTGGTGGCCTCGCTGTTCGAGATCATCCCGACGTTCCTGATCCGCAGCAACGTGCCGACGATCGCCAGCGTGCAGCCGTACACGCCGCTGGAGCTGATCGGCCGCGACATCTACGTGGCCGAAGGGTGCTACAACTGCCACAGCCAGATGATCCGGCCGATCGTGCCGGAGGTGAAGCGGTACGGCGAGTACTCCAAGGCGGGCGAGTTCGTCTACGACTACCCGTTCCAGTGGGGCTCGCGGCGGATCGGCCCGGACCTGGCCCGCGAGGGCGGCAAGCAGTCGAGCTACTGGCACCTGCTGCACTTCCGCAAGCCGGGTGAGCTGGTGCCGGGGTCGATCATGCCGCAGTACGGCTACCTGGAGCGCAAGACGCTGGACTTCGCGTCGATCCCGCTGCGGATCCGGGCGATGCAGACGCTGGGCGTGCCGTACAGCGAGCTCGACCGGGCCGAATCGATCGAGAACGCGAAGAAGCAGGCGGCCGAGATCGCCGCGACGATCGCCGAGCAGGCGCAGGACCCGAGCCTGGCCGAGTCGCTCAAGGACAAGCAGGTGACGGCGGTGATCGCGTACCTGCAGCGGCTGGGGACGGACCTGCACAAGCCGGCGCCGGTGAAGCCGACGTCGGGCGCCGCGCAGGACGGGACGGCTTCGGCGACGGAGCCGTCGGGAGCGGGTGAGGAGCCGTCGGCGGCGGCGGTGAACGGCGGCGACGTCAAGCCGGAAGGGCAGGTGCGCTGATGATCAAGGATGTGCTCAACTTTCTGGGCCAGTACACCGTGCTGGCGGAGATCGGGCTGCTGATCTTCCTGGCGGTGTTCGTGGCGGTGGTGATCCGGGTGATGACGCGGCAGCGTTCGGAGGTGGCGGCGTGGTCGATGCTGCCTCTGGAGGACGCGTCGGTGGACGAAATGACGACGGGACGCGGGGGAGCGCGCGGGGGAAGGAGCGACTAGGTCATGGCCGAGCCGAACACCAAGCCGAATGCGGTGGAGCAGGAGGACGTCCTGACGGACCACTGCTACGACGGGATTCAGGAGTACGACAACCCCACGCCGGGGTGGTGGACGTGGCTGTTCATCGCCACCATCGCGTTCTCGGCGATCTACACGCCGATCATGATCCTCTCGATGGGCTACCTCGGGCCGGAGGGGTTCTATGAGCGGGCGTACACCGAGGCGCTGCGGAAGCAGTACGGCGAGATCGGCGACCCCACGCCGACGGCGGACAAGGTCCTCGCGCTGGCGGGCGACGAGAAGTGGGTGAAGGTGGGCGCGAGCCTGTACCTGGCCAACTGCGCGTCCTGCCACGGTTCGGACGGTTCGGGCGTGTCTGCGCCCAACCTCACCGACGACCGCTACCTGTACGTCAGGAAGCCCGAGGACATCGCGGACGTGATCAACCGCGGGCGGAAGAACGGGGCGATGCCGGCGTGGGAGAACCGCCTGCAGCCGGTGGAGGTGACGCTGCTGTCGGCGTACGTGGCGTCGCTGCGCGGGAAGAACCTGCCGTCGGCGGGCAACCGCCCGCCGGAGGGCGAGGCGGCACCGGAGTGGAGCAACGCACGGGCGTCGAACTGAGTTCGGCGTGCGTCGGCGTGACATCCGCGCGCGTCGATGCGGAACCGGCGGCCGGCGCGTGGCCTCCAAGCGGCGTGTGCCGGCGGCGCGGAGCGTCAGGGGCCGCGGGCCTCACGTGATCGCTCAGGGCCGCCAAGCGAGGGCGACGCGGTCGGAAGGTCGGGACGCGACGTGAGCTGAGGGGTGCGGGGACGTTTCAAGCAACGTGGGATGAGGTGAGGCCATGTCCGAGACACTGCTCAAGCCGGAAGGACGGGTGTTGCCGACGCTGGAGGCGGACGGCTCGCGGCGGTGGCTGTATCCGCGGCTGGCCAAAGGGCGTTACTGGCGGGCGCGCCGCTGGTTCGCCTACTTCCTGATGGCGGTGTTCACGGTGGTGCCGTTCATCAAGGTGGACGGCAAGCCGATGGTGCTCATCGACATCGCCGCGCGTCGGCTCACGCTGCTGGGGCACACGTTTCTGCCGACGGACACGATCCTGCTGGCGCTGCTGGCGGTGTCGTTCGGGCTGGTGGTGTTCCTGACGACGGCGGTGTGGGGGAGGGCGTGGTGCGGGTGGGCGTGCCCGCAGACGGTGTACATGGAGTTCGTGTTCCGTCCGATCGAGCGGCTGTTCCTCGGGAGGGCGGGCGTGGGCGGGAAGCCGGCGCCCAACCAGCCGGCCTGGCGGTACATCGCGATGTACGCGGTGTATTTGCTGGTGGCGCTGTACCTGGCGCACACGTTCCTGTCGTACTTCGTGGGCGTGGACCAGCTGCGGGTGTGGGTGACGCGGTCGCCGCTGGAGCACCCGTGGGGGTTTTTCGTGGTGGCGCTGGCGACGGCGGCGATGATGCTCAACGCCACGTGGTTCCGTGAGCAGATGTGCCTGATCGCCTGCCCGTACGGGCGGTTCCAGTCGGTGTTGATCGACCGGCACTCTCGGACGGTGCGGTACGACTCGGCGCGGGGCGAGCCGCGCGGCAAGGGCGGCGGGCGGAAGGTGTCGCTGCCGCTGGCGGCGACGGAGACGGCCCGGACGCGGGGCGACTGCGTGGACTGCACGATGTGCGTGCAGGTGTGCCCGACGGGCATCGACATCCGCGACGGCGTGCAGTTCGAGTGCATCAACTGCACGCAGTGCATGGACGCCTGCGACAGCGTGATGGAAAAGCTGGGCAAGCCCAAAGGGCTGGTGCGGTACGCGTCGCTGGCCGAGCTGCAGGGCCAGCCCTCGCCGATCATCCGGCCGCGCGTGCTGGCGTACGTCGGGGCGCTGACGGTGCTGCTGTCGGTGCTGGTGTACCGGGCGACGACCATGGTGAACCTGGACGTGCTGTGGGTGCGCAACCCCGGGCTGCCGTTCGTGCTCACGCCCGAGGGGCTGGTGCAGAACACGCTGCGTCTGCAGCTGACCAACCGGACCGAGCAGCCGCGGACGGTGTCGGTGCAGACCAGCGACCCGGCCATCACCGTGCGTCCGCTGGAGCGGTCGTCGCTGGCGGGGTGGGAGAAGACGCAGCTTCCGGTGCACCTGCTGGCGTCGCGGGAGGCGTTCGCGGGCGGCAAGCGGCGGGTCGAGCTGACGGTGACGACGGAAGACGGGGTTCGGTTGAAGCGGTCGGTGGAGCTGTTCGGCCCCGGAGGCGGCGGAGTGAACGGCGGGGCGACCCGGGCGGGGGCGACGGAAGGAGCGGAGCGATGAGCGTGGCGGAAGCGATGCGGGTGGAGCCGGGGCGTGGGTTGCCGTTGCCGGGGGGCGGGGGCTGGGGCGGGTGGTGGCTGCGGGCGCGGTGGCCGCTGCTGGTGGTGGGCCTGCTGCTGGGGCACGTGCTGCTGATGAGCTGGGCGATCCTGCTGGCGACGCGCGACCGCGACGGGGTGGTGATCCCCAACAGCTACGCGCGGTCGCTGGAGTGGGACCGTCGCAAGGCCGAGCGTGAGGCGACGGCGGCGGCGGGGTGGCGGCTGGACCTTCGGCTGGGGGCCTCGGCGGACGAGCGGGGCATGCGGCCGGCCGTGCTGCGGGTGGTCGGTCGGGACGGCGTGCCGGTGGCCGCACGGCAGGCGGAGGTTCTGGTGTACCACGAAGCGGTGCCGGCGGTGCGGCATGAGCTGACGATTCAGGCGACGGAGCCCGGGGTGTTCGAGACCCGGCTGCCGATGGGCTTCCGCGGGTTTTATCACGTGGAGGTGCGGGCGGAGGTGCAGCGGGCGGAGGGGTCTGGTGGGGAGGGGTCTGGTGGGGAGGGGTCTGACGGGAGTGCGGGCGGGGCGTCGGCGGACGGGCCGAAGGCGGGCGTGTTCGTGGCCGAGTTGCGGCCGTTCGTGGCGGACGGGCCGCTGGTGGGCCGTGGGGCGGATCGCGGTGAGGCGGGAGAGGGTGCGGTGCGGCGATGATGGCGCTGGTGGCGGCGATCGTGGTGGCGTCGGTGCTGGGCTCGCTGCACTGCGCCGGGATGTGCGGGGCGTTCCTCGCGGTGGCCGTGTCGTCGCCGGGCGAGTCGCCGAAGGTGGCGCCGCAGGTGGCGTATCACCTGGGGCGGCTGACGACGTACCTGGTGATGGGTGCGGCGGCGGGTCTGGCGGGGTCGCTGCTGAACCTGGGCGGGGTGCTGTCGGGGGTGGGCCCGGTGGCGGCGGTGCTGGCGGGGATGACGATGCTGGCCTTCGGGACGGTGACGCTGCTGCAGCTTCGCGGCTGGAAGGTGAGGATGCCGACGCTGCCGGGCGGGTGGACGCGTCGGCTGTCCGCGGCGGTGGGGAAGGCGATGTCGCTGCCGGTGGTGCCGCGGGCGGCGGTGATCGGTTTGCTGACGACGCTGCTGCCGTGCGGCTGGCTCTACGCGTTTGTGGCGACGGCGGCCGGGACCGGGCACGTCCTGACGGGCATGGCCGCGATGGCGGCGTTCTGGGTGGGCACGCTGCCGGTGATGGTGGCGCTGGGGGTGGGGGTGCGGACGGCGCTGGGCGCGATGGGCCGGTGGGTGCCGCAGCTCACGTGCGTCGCGATGATGGCCCTTGGCGTCTGGACGCTCACGGGGCGGTCGATGCTGTCGGTGGAGAACGTGCTGCAGCGGACGCACGCGGCCGTGAGCGTCCCGGGCGAAGCGGCGGCGCATGACTCTGCGGCGGGCGACGCGGCGTCCGGAGGGGCCCAGCCGGTGATCCAACCGGTCCGGCCGGCGTGTTGCAGCGGCAAGGCCGATGCGGCAGCACCGGCCGCGGCGGCCGAGGCGAGTCAGAACGGGGCCGGCGCTGAGGAAGGGGAGGCCCGGCGGTGAGCAGCGCGACGGACAAGGCCGTGTTGTGCGACCACTGCCGGCTGCCGGTACCGAAGGGGCTGGTGCGGCCGGGGTCGGACGTGCAGTTCTGCTGCGCCGGGTGCGAGGCGGTGTACGCGGCCGTGACGGGCTGCGGGCTGGACGGGTATTACCGGCTGCGGGATGCGGCCGCGGCGACGCTGACCCCGGCCAGGCCGGGCCGGAGCGGCTATGCGGCGCTGGATTCGTCGGCGTTCGAGTCGGTGTACGTCGAGCGGCACCCCGAGGACGAGCGGCTGCGGACGGTGGACCTGCAGCTGGAGGGGGTGACGTGCGCGGCGTGCGTGTGGCTGGTGGAGAAGCTGCCGGAGGTGTTGCCCGGCGTGGTGGAGGCGCGGCTGTCGCTGGGGCGGTCCACGGTGCGGGTGACGTGGGACGCGACGCGGGTGAAGTTGTCAGAAGTCGCCCGGACGCTCGACCGGTTTGGCTACCCGGTGCACCCGTCGAAGGGAAGGGACCGTGAGGCGGCGTACCGGCGTGAGTTCCGGCGGCGGCTGATCCATCTGGGCGTGGCCGGGGCCCTTGCGGGCAACCTGATGCTGCTGGCGGCGGCGCTGTATGCCGGGTGGACGGGGCACATCGACGGCGCGTCGGAGCAGCTCCTGCGGTGGGTGAGCCTGGGGCTGGGCATGCTGTCGCTGGCGTGGCCCGGCGGGGAGTTTTTCCGCTCGGCCTGGCGGGCCATTCGGCACCGCACGGTGAACCTTGACGTGCCGATCTGCATCGCGCTGGGCGTGGGCGGGGTGGCCGGGGTGGTGAACGTGGTGCTGGGGCGGGGCGAGCTGTACTTCGATTCGCTGGCGGCGCTGGTGTTCCTGCTGCTGGTGGGGCGGTTTCTGCAGTTCCGGCAGCAGCGGTCGGCCGAGAGCTCGGTGGAGCTGCTGTTTTCGCTCACGCCCAGCACCTGCCGCGTGCTCGGGCCGGACGGCGAGGTGAACGAGCTACCGCTGGAAGGGCTGCGGCCGGGGGATGTGGCGGTGGTGCGGCCGGGCGAGCTGATCCCGGCTGACGGTGTGGTCGAGCATGGGCAGTCGATGGTGAACCAGGCGCTGCTGACGGGCGAATCGGCGCCGGTGCGGGTGGGGGTGGGGACGACGGTGTACGGCGGCTCGCACAACGGCCCGGCCGTGCTGCATGTGCGGGTGACGCGCGTCGGCGAGGCGTCGCGCGTAGGGCAGCTCATGCGGCTGCTGGAGAAAGGGCTGTCGGAAAAACCGGAGATCGTCCGCTTCGCCGACCGGGTGGCGGTGGCGTTCACGGTGGCGGTGTCGGTGCTGGGGGCGGCGGTGCTGGGGTACTGGGCGTGGCGGCCGGCGGAGGCGGGCGGAGGGCTCGCGATGGCCATCGACCACACCGTGGCGTTCCTCATCGTCACCTGCCCGTGTGTGCTGGGGCTGGCGACGCCGATGACGCTGGCGGTGGCGATCGGCCGGCTGGCCAAGCGCGACATCCTCGTGAAGTCGGGCGGGGCGCTGGAGAAGCTCGCGCGCGGCGGCACGCTGGTGCTGGACAAGACCGGCACGCTCACCGAAGGCCGACTGCGTGTCGTGGCCTTCGAGGGCGACGCCGACGCCCGCGGGCTCATCGCGGCCATCGAGTCGGCATCGAACCATCCGGTGGCGCGGGCACTGGTCGAGGCGTTCGGCGACGTCGAGCCGCCGGCGGCGTGGCGGGTCGATCCGGCCTGCGTACGGGAGCTCACGGGGCTGGGGGTCGTGGCATCGCTGCACGGAGGTGGGCGTGCGGTGGTCGGGTCGGAGAAGCTGCTGACGCGGGAAGGGGTCGCGGCGGCGAGCCTGCCGCACACGTCCGGCGAGCCGGCGGCGGCCGACGGGTGCACGTGGGTGTACGCGGCGGTGGACGGGCGCGTGGTGGCACGCGTCGCGCTGGCCGACCGACTGCGGGCGGACGTGAAGTCGGCGGTGGAACGGCTGCACAGCGCGGGGTTCACGCCGGTGATCTGCTCGGGCGACAGCAGTTCGGCCGTGCACGCGGTGGCCAGGGCGTTGTCCGTGCCGGCTGACCGGGTGTGGGCGGAGGTGTCGCCGGAGGACAAGCTGGCGGTGGTCAAACGGCTGGACGGCGGGCAGGGCCGGACGGTCATGGTGGGCGACGGCGTGAACGACGCGGCGGCGCTGGCGGCGGCGGGCGTGGGCATCGCGGTGCACGGCGGCTCGGACGTGAGTCTGGCGGCGGCGGACGTGTACACCGCACGCCCCGGACTGTCGGCGGTGGTGGAACTGGTGGAGACGGCCCGCCGGGCGATGCGGGTGATCTACACGAACTTCGGCATCTCACTGACCTACAACGTGGTGGCCGGGACGTTGGCGGCGACCGGGTGGATGAACCCGCTGATGGCGGCGGTGATCATGCCGATGTCGTCGCTGACGGTGGTGTCGTTCGCGACGTGGGCGATGTCGCGAAAGCGTTGACGACCGGACAACAGCCCGGAAGGGAGCGGGTCATGAGCGTGCTGTTCATCGTGCTACCGCTGGCCATTGTCATGGCCGGGGTCGCGCTCGTGGCGTTCCTGCTCTCGGTCAAACGGGGGCAGTTCGACGACCTCGACACGCCGGCGGTGCGGATGTTGTTTGATGAGGAGAGCGACGGAGCGACGGAGCGACGGAGCGACGAAGCGACGAAGAGGTTAAGGGACGGAGCGACGGAGAGGTTAAGCGACGGAGCGACGAAGGGACGAAGCGACGAAGAGGTTAAGGGACGGAGCGACGGGGCGGCGGGGGGACGGAGCGACGGAGGGCAGGGGGGGGCGATGCGGGTAGAGGGGTAGACAACCGCGGCTGATTCTGGATATCCTAGTAAGTCGGCAGGATTACTAGGAGTTTGTGCTTGCGGTGGGATCGGTCGGCGAAGAGGTGGCCGGCGTGGGCCGGGCTGGCGGTGCTGTTGCTGCTGGTGGTGAGCGGCGTGGGGGGCGGCTGCGCGCCGGGTGATGCCGAAGCCGGGCCTGAGGACGGCGGCAGGGGTGATCGCGGTGGGGGGGTGGTGCGGATCACGCACGTGTCGTACGACCCGACGCGGGCGCTGTTCCGGGCGTTCAACCGCGAGTTTGCGGCGTGGTGGGCGACGCAGCGGGGCCAGCGCGTGGAGATTCGCGCCAGCCACGGCGGTTCGGCCCGACAGGCACGGGCGGTCAACGACGGGCTGGCGGCGGACGTCGTCTCGCTGGCTTTGCCGGTGGATGTGGACGCGATCGCGCGGCAGTCCGGCCGGGTGTCCGCGGATTGGCGGAGCTGGTTTCCGCACAACGCCTCGCCGTTCACGTCGTCGGTGGTGTTCGTCGTGAGGAAGGGCAACCCCAAGGGGATCGCCGACTGGGACGACCTGGCGCGGCCGGGGGTGGGGGTGGTGATGGCCAACCCGCGGACGTCGGGCGGGGCGAAGGTGAACTACTTTTCGGCGTGGGTGTACGGCTTGAGGCGGTCGGGGGGGGATGCGGCGGCGGCCGAGGCGTTCGTGCGGGATGTGTTTCGCAACGTCGTGGTGCTGGACACCGGGTCGCGGGGGGCGTCGACGACGTTCGCGCAGCGTCGGATCGGCGATGTGCTGGTGACCTGGGAGAATGAGGCGCTGCTGCTGCTTCGGGAGTTTGCGGACCGTCGCGGTCTGGAGGTGGAGGTGGTGGTGCCGTCGCTGAGCGTGCTGGCCGAGCCGAGCGTGGCGGTGGTGGAGGTGGGGGTGGACGGGGGCGGGGCGTTGCGGCGGGCGGTGGCGGAGGCGTACGTGGGGTGGATGTTCAGTGAGCGGGGTCAGGCGCTGGCCGCGGCGCACTTTTTCCGGCCGCGGGATGCGTCGGTGGCGGCGGAGGTGGGTCTGCCGCGGCCTGCGGTGCTGGTGACGATGGAGGAGGTTTTTGGCGGTTGGACGGAGGGGCACACGGTGCATTTCGGGCCGGGGGGCGTGTCGGAGCGGGTGATGTCGCAGACGGGGGCGAACGTGCGGGGCCGGGGTTCGGCCGGCGCGGCGTCGGCCGGGGGTGGCTCGTGAGCGGGTCGGCACTGGGGGTGCGGTGTGTGGGGGGCCGGTTGCCGGGTTTCGGGCTGAGCCTTGGGGTGACGGCGACGTGGGTGGGGCTGCTGGTGGTGCTGCCGCTGGCGGCGCTGGTGGCGCGGTCGGTGGGGGCGGGTTGGGCGGTGTTTGCGGAGGTGCTCACGAGCGAGCGGGCGCTGGCGGCGCTGGGGCTGAGTTTCGGGGCGGCGACGGTGGCCGCGACGGCGAATGTGCTGCTGGGGACGCTCGTGGCGTGGGTGCTGGTGCGGTACGAGTTTCCCGGCCGGGGCGTGCTGGATGCGCTGGTGGATTTGCCGTTTGCGATGCCGACGGCGGTGTCGGGGCTGGCGCTGACGGCGGTGTACGCATCGGACGGGTGGCTGGGGAGGTGGCTGTCGGCGGCGGGGGTGGAGGTGGCGTACACGCGGCTGGGTGTGGTCGTGGCGCTGATGTTCATCGGGCTGCCGTTCGTCGTGAGGTCGGTGCAGCCGGCGTTGTCGGAGGTGGAGCGGGAGCTGGAGGAGGCGGCGATGAGTCTGGGGGCGTCGCGTTTTCAGACGCTGTGGCGGGTGGTGCGGCCGGTGGTGATGCCGGCGATGCTCACGGGGTTCGGGATGGCGCTGGCGCGGGGGCTGGGGGAGTACGGGAGCGTGGTGTTCATCGCGGGGAACGTGCCGGGGGAGACGGAGATCGCGCCGCTGCTGATCATGATGCGGCTGGAGTCGTTCGACGATGCCGGGGCGGTGGTGCTGGCGGTGGTGATGCTGGCGGCGAGCGTCGTGCTGATGGCGGGGGTGCACGTGCTGCAGGCGCGGTCGGAAGCGTGGCTCTCGGGCGGGAACGGGGGCGTGCGATGAACGGGCCGGCGGTCGTGCGGGAAGCGAATGCGGTGGTGTCGGAGCCGGCGTGGGTGAGGCGGGTTCTGATCGGGCTGGTGTTCGTCGTGCTGGGGGTGTTGCTGGTGTTGCCGCTGCTGGCCGTGTTTGCCGAGGCGCTGTCGCGGGGCTGGCGCGTTTATGTGGCGTCGGTGACGGACGCCGATGCGCTTTCGGCGATGCGGCTGACGGTGATGGTGGCGGCGGTGGCGGTGCCGCTGAACGTGGTGTTCGGGGTGTGCGCGGCGTGGGCTTTGGCACACTTCCGGTTTCCGGGCCGCGGGCTGCTGCTGGGGCTGATCGACCTGCCGCTGGCGATGTCGCCGGTGGTGTCGGGGCTGATGCTGGTGCTGTTGCTGGGGGTCAACGGCTACTTCGGGGGCGTGCTCTCGGCGCTGGGCGTGGAGGTGGTGTTCGCGTTTCCGGGGCTGGTGCTGGCGACGATGTTCGTGACGTTTCCATATGTGGCGCGGGAGCTGGTGCCGCTGATGGAGAGCCTGGGGAGCGAGCAGGAGCAGGCGGCGCTGGTGCTGGGGGCGAGCGGCTGGGCGATGTTCTGGCGGGTGACGCTGCCGAACATCAAGTGGGGGCTGCTCTACGGGGTGATCCTGTGCACGGCGCGGGCGTTGGGCGAGTTCGGGGCGGTGTCGGTGGTGTCGGGTCACATCCGCGGGGCGACGACGACCCTGCCGCTGCACGTGGAGGTGCTGTACAACGAGTACAACTCGGCCGCGGCGTTCGCGTGCGCGAGCGTGCTGGCGGGGCTGGGGGTGGTGACGCTGGTGCTCAAAGAGCTGGTGGGCCGGCGTCGCGGCGGCGGGGGCGGGGCGGAGGTAGCGGGGCGCGGTGGCGCGGCGCGCGGCAGTGAAGGGGGGGCGGGATGAGCATCGACGTGCGGAACGTGAGCAAGCGGTTCGGCGCGTTCCTTGCGCTGGACGATGTGAGCGTGACCATCCCCGACGGGAAGCTGGTGGCGCTGCTGGGCCCGTCGGGTTCGGGCAAGAGCACGCTGCTGCGGATCATCGCGGGGCTGGAAGTGCCCGATGTGCTGCCGGGGCGGCCGCCGCCGCAGGTGCTCATCGGCGGGCGGGACGTGCTGGGGATGCCGGCGGCCCAGCGTCGGATCGGCTTTGTGTTTCAGCACTACGCGCTGTTCCGGCACCTGACGGTGTTCGAGAACATCGCCTTCGGGCTGCGGGTGATGAAGCGGTCGGTGCGGCCGCCGGAGGCGGAGATCCGCCGTCGCGTGCTGGAGCTGGTGTCGCTGATGCAGCTCGAGACGCTGGAGGGGCGGTACCCGTCGCAGCTTTCGGGGGGCCAGCGGCAGCGGGTGGCGCTGGCGCGGGCGCTGGCGACGCGGCCGAACGTGCTGCTGCTGGACGAGCCGTTCGGCGCGCTGGACGCCAAGGTGCGGCAGGACCTGCGGCGGTGGTTGCGGCGGTTGCATGAGGAGATCCACATCACGTCGGTGTTCGTGACGCACGACCAGGACGAAGCCCTCGAGCTGGCGGACCGGGTCGTGGTGACGCACCGCGGGCGCATCGAGCAGGAGGGGACGCCGGACGAGCTGTTCCACCGGCCGGCGACGGCGTTCGTGGCCGAGTTTCTGGGGAGCGTGAACCTGTTCCACGGTCGGCTGGAGGGCGGGCGGGTGGTCGTGGGGCCGCCGCCGTCGGGCGGAGCGGGCGGAGTCGCTGTAGCGGGGGCGGGCGGGGATGAAGCGGGGCCGGCGCGGGTTTATGTGCGGCCGCACGAGCTGGAGCTGACCCGGGAGGCGCACGACGGCGTGCCGGTGGTGGTGCAGCGGGTGCGGCCGGCGGGGCTGGTGGTGAAGGTGGAGGCGCGGGCGTTGCCGGATGCGGGGGCGGCGGTCAACGGGCGCGGGGATGCGGGACGGGTCGAAGTGGAGCTGAGCGTGGACGCGTACCGGCGGCTGGGGGTATCGGCGGGCGATCGGATGTACGTGCGGCCGCGCGCGGCACGGGTGTTCGGCGCGGGCGGTGAAGCGTTGGAAGACTACGTCATTTGAGCCGGCTGCAGGTCCAAGGCGGCTTGCACGGCGGCGTTGCGGAGTGGTGATGGGTATGCTGGAGACGACGTCAGGGGATGCGGCGGGCGCGGCGGCGAACGGCCGGTCGGAGGGGTTGCCGCTGGAGCTGCCGGCCGACGAGCTGGACGCGGAGGGGCTGTTGCGGCGGGCGGTCGCCCGGTTCGGCGACGGCCTCACGCTCTCGTGCTCGTTCGGCGGGACGGGCGGGCTGGTGCTGCTGGACCTGCTCAGCCGGGTGACGCGGGAGCTGGGGGCGGCGCCGCCGGACGTGTTCGTGCTGGATACCGAGCTGCTGTTCGACGAGACGTATCGGCTGATCGAAGCGTGCGAGCGGCGGTACGGAGTGACCGTGCGGCGGGTGCGGCCGCTGCGGACGGTGGCCGAGCAGGCGCTGGACGAAGGGGAGATGCTCTGGCGGCGTGACCCGGACCGGTGCTGTGCGTTGCGGAAGGTCGAGCCGATGCGTCGGGCGGTGTCGGGCTACGCGGCGTGGGTGACGGCGATCCGCCGCGACCAGACGTCGGCGCGGGCGTCGGCGCAGCGGCTGTCGTGGGACGGCCAGTTCGGGCTGTGGAAGCTGTGCCCGCTGGTGGCGTGGGACGAAGCGCGGGTGCTGCACTACGCCTTCGAACACGACCTGCCGGCCAACCCGCTGGTGGGGGCGGGGTACACCAGCATCGGCTGCGTACCGTGCACGCGCAAGGCGGTCGGCGGCAGCCGCAGTGGGCGCTGGCTGGGCACGGGGAAGGTCGAGTGCGGGCTGCATGCCCGTCCGGCGCCGTCCACGACGCCCGCGGTCGTGCCCGCGACGCTCACCGTACACGGCGACGGCGACCGCATCTGACCCGAAGGACATCCTGCCGGAACACACCGATGAACTGTTACAGCGATGCCAAGCACCCGATGACCGACCGCGGCGCCATCGTGTGGCTCACGGGCCTCAGCGGTGCGGGCAAGAGCACGCTCGCTCACGCGCTGATGGACGAGCTGCCCCGACACACCCGACGACGGCTCGAGCTGCTCGACGGCGATGTCGTGCGGACGCACCTCAGCAAGGGCCTGGGCTTTTCCCGCGAAGACCGCGACACGAACATCCGGCGCATCGGCTGGGTGGCCGACCTGGTGGCCCGGCACGGCGGCATCGCCATCGTCGCGGCCATCTCGCCCTACCGCGACGTGCGCGACGAGATCAAACGCACCTACGCCCATGTGCTGGAGGTGTTCGTGGACGCCAGCGTGGAAGAATGCGCCCGGCGGGACGTCAAGGGGCTGTACGCGAGGGCGATCCGGGGCGAAATCCCGCAGTTCACCGGCGTGAGCGACCCCTACGAGCCGCCGCTGACGCCGGACGTGCACATCCGCACGACCGAGACGAGCGTGGCCGACGGCGCCGCGCGCATCATCTCGGCGCTGAAAGAACGGGGGTGGGTGTGAGGGGGGAAGCGACGGAGGGGGGGGAAGCGACGGAGGG
>JBKBHU010000029.1:0-24815 GCA_046299715.1 Tepidisphaerales bacterium
CCAACTCCGCGGCGCCGCGCGGTGGGCCGCCCCCCCACCCAAGGCCGACACCGCCCCCCTCAGCCACGCCGCTGCCACGTAGAGGCTCACCCCGCCCGACGCCGCCCCCACCCCCACGCCCCACCACATCGCCGCCATCATCAGCACCACCACCCCGCGCCCCCCGGCAAGCCGCCCCTCCACCGGGTAGCCCCAGCCGCCGTCCGCGGCCGCCCGCACCACCGCCCGCGGCAGCTCCGCCCACTCCCCCCCGCCGCTCAGCCACACCGCCGCCGTGAGCACCCACAGCACCACACAGGCCCCAACCGCCGTCCACCGCGTCAGCGCCGTGCACCGATGCCCGCGCCGGGTCAGCCCCAGCCACACGTCCACCACGACCACCGCCCCCACGCCCCCGGCCAGCGCCAGCGGCAGCAACACCCCCACCACCCGCACGTCGCCCACAGGCAACACCTCCACCGCCAGCCCGCTGTGGCTCACGGCCGACAACCCCAGCACCGCCCCGTCCCACGGCCGCGACGGCCAGCACACCGCGCCCAGCGTAAGCCCCACGGCCGGCATCGCCGCCGCCACGGCCGCGACCGCCCATCGGCTCACCGACAGCCCGGCCACCCGCCGCGCCAGCAGCCCACCGAACACGAACGTCAGCGTGGCCGACAGATACGCCGTGATGACCAGCACACCCTGGCCATACGGCTTGAGCTCGCGCAGCGCGGGGACGGTGGCATACCCGGTGAGCGTGCCGGCGGAGACGGCCTGAAACACGGCACGCACGGCCGAGAGCCGAATCCCGCCCGGCAAGGTCTGCTCGCTCAGCAGCAGCGCTGCCGATACCAGCAGGCCCATCATCCACAGCCACGCCGCCGCGACGCACCACGCCGCCGACCGGCCGGCCTTGTCCAGAGGCGTGTCATCACGGGTCATGGTCGCGAGGCTCGCTCGCCCCCTCCCGCACCCTGCGTGTCGTCCCGGGGCCGCGGCCCCCGGTCAGCCGCCCTGGCCGTACACCTTGGCCGGGTCGAAGACGCGTTCGCCGTCCACGGCCCATTCCCCGCGCGACGGGTCGTGCCGGCGGTAGAAGCAGGAGTAGTAGCCGTCGTGGCAGGCCGCCCCGGTCTGTCGCACCTCAATCAGCAGGCAGTCCCGGTCGCAGTCCGTCCGGACCGAAACGACCTGCTGCACGTGCCCGGACGACTCCCCCTTGAGCCACAGCTTGTTCCGCGAGCGCGAGTAAAAGTGTGTCTTTCCGGTCTCCAGCGTCCGGCGGAGGGCGTCTGCGTTCATCCACGCCATCATCAGCACCTGCCGGGTCGCGGCGTCTTGGATGATGGCCGGAATGAGTCCATGGGCGTCCCACTTGAGACCGGCGAACATGGGGTCGGCGGCGTTCATGTTGACGCGGAGTGTAGGGATTGCCGCCCCCCGGATGCGACGTCCGGCCGCTGGACACAGACCTGAACCCCTCCCACGGGCAAGACAATCGTTGCGACGCCGCGACACCGCGCCGCAGTCCTTCCAGGCCGCTTGTGAGCCGCCGCCACGGCGCATAGATTCGCCCGTCGGAGCGTGTGAACACCCTCAACGAACGGAGGAAACCCGCCATGGCCAGGAAAACCGTCGCCGACCTGCAGGACGTGAAGAACAAGCGCGTGCTCGTCCGGGTGGATTTCAACGTGCCGCTGGAGGGGGACCACATCACCGATGACCGCCGCATCGTGCAGGCCGTGCCCACCATCCAGGCGCTGGTGGACAAGGGCGCGAAGGTCATCCTCATGAGCCACCTCGGCCGTCCCAAGGGCGGCCCCGACCCCAAGTACTCCCTCAAACCCTGCGTCAAGCGGCTCAGCCAGCTTCTGGGCCGGCCGGTGGACTTCGCCACCGACTGCATCGGCCTGCCCGCCGAACGCGCCGTGAACAACCTCGGCCCCGGCGACGTGCTCCTGCTGGAAAACCTCCGTTTCCACCCGCAGGAAGAGAAAAACGACCCCAACTTCGCCGCCTCCATCGCCAAGTTCGGCGACGCGTACGTCAACGACGCCTTCGGCACCGCCCACCGCGAGCACGCCAGCACGTTCGGCGTGCCGCAGCTCATGGCCGGCAAGCCGCGCGTCATCGGCTTTCTGATCGAAAAGGAACTGAAATACCTCGGCGACGCGCTCAACGCGCCACAGCGGCCGTTCGTCGCCATCCTCGGCGGCGCCAAGGTGTCCGACAAGATCAAGGTCATCGAACGGCTGCTGGAAAAGGCCGACACGCTGCTCATCGGCGGCGCCATGGCCTACACCTTCTTCCTCGCGCAGGGCAAGTCGGTCGGCAGCAGCCTCGTCGAACCCGACAAGGTGGAGCTGGCCCGAGACCTGCTCAAGAAAGCCGGTGGCAAGCTCAAGCTCCCGGTGGACACCGTCATCGCCGACGGCATCGATTCCACCGCCACCACCGTCGTCGAAGGCAACATCCCCGCCGGCAAGGCCGGCTTCGACATCGGCCCCAGGACCATCGAGCTGTTCTGTGACGAGGTGTCGCTGGCCAAAACCATCATCTGGAACGGCCCGATGGGCGTCTTCGAGAAACCGCAGTTCGCCAACGGCACCAAGGCCGTCGCGCAGGCCGTCGCCGACACCACCGAAGAAACCGGCGCCGTCAGCGTCATCGGCGGGGGCGACTCGGCCGCCGCCATCGAGCAGCTCGGGCTCTCCGACGCCGTCACCCACGTCTCCACCGGCGGCGGCGCCAGCCTCGAGTTCCTCGAGAAAGGCCACTTCGCCACCCTCGACATCCTCGACTGAACCCGCCGCCCCCCCTCGCATGCCCCTCGGCGTTCCCCTTCTGACGCCCCGCGCTCGGCGTCGCCGATACACTGCGCACTGACATGACCTCCGACCCCTACGCCGTGCCCGGCCCGCTCATCTGCGCCTCCGTGCTGTCGGCCGACATGGCCTTTCTCAAAGCCGAGATCGACGACGCCCTCGGGGCCGGGGCCGACTTCCTGCACCTGGACGTCATGGACGGCCACTACGTCCCCAACATCTCCTTCGGCCCCGCCTTCACCGCCGCCTGCCGCCGCTCCACATCCGCCTACCTCGACGCCCACCTCATGGTGACCGACCCGGTGAAGTACGCCATGCCCATGCTTCAGGCAGGGGCCGACGGCATCACGTTTCACGTCGAGGTCGTGGAAAACGCGGGCTACGTCGCCCGGCTCATCCGCTCGCTGGGCGCCCGCCACGTCGGCATCACCCTCGACCCGGAAACCCCGGTCGAACGCGTCTACCCCGCCCTGGACGAGGTGGACCTCGTGCTGGTCATGTCGGTCAAACCGGGCTTCAGCGGGCAGAAGTTCAAACCCGAGGTCCTCCCGAAATGCGAGGCCCTCCGCAGGCGCCTCCGCCCGGATCAGCGCCTGCAGATCGACGGCGGCATCGCCCCCGACACCATCGCCTCCGCCCGCTCCGCCGGCGTGGACTGGTTCGTCGTCGCCAGCGCCATTTTCGACCAGCGCGACCGCAAGGCCGCCATCGACGCCTTGCGGAGAGGCCTCGCCGCCGTCGACCGTACCTGACACCCCGCCCCCCCCCTTGCGCCGCTATCATTGCGCCTATGGCTGAGCAAGCTCCTGCAGATGTAGCAGCCAAGGTGCCCCCCGGCAGCGCATCGGCCACCAGCGGCCCGGCCGCGGCCTCCGCCGTGCCCAGTCCCACCGCCACGCCCGCGCGCGAGGGCATCCCCGAAGGCCTGTGGCTGTCCTGCCCCGACTGCGGGGAGATGCTTTTCCGCAAGAGCTTCGAGGAGAACCTCTCGGTGTGCCCGAAGTGCCAGTACCACGCGCGCATCTCCGCCCGCACGCGGGTGGAGCAGCTCTGTGACGAGGGCACGTTCGAGGAGATGTTCAACGAAATCGAGCCGGTCGACCCGCTCAACTTCGTGGACAAGAAAAGCTACCTTGAGCGGCTGCGGGCCGAGCAGAAGAAGACCGGCGAAAAAGACGGCGTCCTGTGCGGCAAGGGGTTCATCAAGGGCCGGCCGCTCATGCTCGCCGTCATGGACCCGACGTTCATGATGGGCTCGATGGGGTCTGTCGTCGGCGAGCGCATCACGCGCACCGTCGAAACCGCCACGGAACGTCGGCTTCCCATCCTGATCGTCTCCTGTTCCGGCGGGGCGCGCATGCAGGAGAGCACGCTCAGCCTCATGCAGATGGCCAAGACCTCCGCCGCCCTCGCCCGTTTCGACGACGCCGGCGGGCTGTTCATCTCCCTGCTCACCGACCCCACCACCGGCGGCGTCACCGCCAGCTTCGCCATGCTCGGCGACTTCATCATCGCCGAGCCCAAAGCGCTCATCGGCTTCGCCGGGCCACGCACCATCTGGAACACCATCAAGGTCGAACTGCCCGAAGGCTTTCAGCGGAGCGAGTTCCTCCAGGAGAAGGGGTTCATCGACTTCGTCGTCCACCGCAAGGACCTCCGCAGCGAAATCGCCCGCCTGATCGACTTCTGCCAGAAAGGGAAGAACTGACGTGGACGCGCAGGGCGCGACCTGCCCCGTTTGCGGCGGCCCGGCCACGCTGTATTGCAGCAAACCCCGCGACGGCCGGAACTGGGCCATTTACCGCTGTGGCGGGAAAGCCCGGCCCGACGGCCCCTGCGGACACGGCTTTGTTCACCCGCGGCCGACGCTCGACGA
This sequence comes from Tepidisphaerales bacterium, assembly GCA_046299715.1. Lineage (GTDB taxonomy): Bacteria > Planctomycetota > Phycisphaerae > Tepidisphaerales > Tepidisphaeraceae > JBBRUM01. Next base: position 4,684 of record JBKBHU010000029.1, read on the forward strand.
GGTCGTCGCCGCCAACGCCTCGGAAACCGCCGCATCGGCCCTGCAGCCGCCCACGCCGCCGCAGGCCCTGCAGCTCCGCGACGTCGCGGAAGTGGTCCGGGCGGTGCGGCAGGTGGCCGGCGAGCCTCTGTCCGGCCGGATGCTCGACGTCGGCGCCGGCGACGGGGCCTACGCCGCGGGGCTGTCCACGCTCGGTCTGCGGCCCCACCTCATCGACCTCGACCCCCGCGTGCAGGACGCCGCCGCCCGCATCCCCGGCGCCACAGCCGCCCGTGAAACCTTCGAAGGCCTCTCCGACGTCGGGCCCTACCGGCTCGTGCTCATGTCGCACGTGCTCGAGCACGCGCTCGACCCGCTGGACTGGCTCTCCCGCGCCGCCCGGCTGCTCGTCCCGGCGTCGGAGGCCGACCCGGGCGGCCTGCTGGTCGTCCTGTTGCCCAATTTCGGCGGGCTTTACCGGCTTCTGGGCGCCCGCGACCCCTATCTCATCCCGCCCGTTCACGTCAACTACTTCACCGCCGCTTCGCTCCGCCGAAGTTTCCAGCTCGCCGGGCTGTCGCCCGTGCGTATCGACACCGACACGCACATCCCGTTCTCCGGCGGGCTGAAACGGCGCGTGGCCGCCTGCGCCGTCCGGCTGGTCGGGCCGCTCGTCCGGAACACCACGCGGGGCATCATCCTCCGCGGTTTCGCCCGACCCGCCCGGCGACCTCTCTAGCAGAACCGCTCGCTTCCGCTACCGGAGGATCCACACCTCCACCTGCCCGGGCCCGTGCACGCCCGTGACCAGATTCATCTCGATGTCGGCCGTCTTTGACGGACCGGAGATGATCACAAACCCCGACGTGTCGTTCTCCCGGCCCATCTTCTCGAACAGATCGAACAGGTCCGGCACGAACACCTTCGGTTCCAGCACCACGAGGTGATACGGCGGCACCAGCGAAAGGGCCCGGCCGTGCCCGGCCGAGGCTTTGATGACCACCGACCCCGTCTCCGCCACCGCCGCCCACGCGTCTGTGAGTCCCGCGTCCACGTCGTACGACGCCTGCAACGCGAGCTTGCCCCCCAGAACCTCCGCCTTGAGCTCATCGCCGCCCCCCGGCCAGTAACCCACCTCCAGCCCGGCAGCCGCCAGCGCCGGCCCCACCGCCAGCTGCTCCAGCACCCGCGACCGCGCGCACAGCACCGACGTCAGCCCCAGCTCCTTCACCCGCCCCACGACCGACGCCGCCAACTCGTCGGGCGTGCTCCAGTGCACCTGCAGCTTGTTCTCTTTCGCCCGGGCGGCGAACAGCTCCGGCAACCCGATTTCCGAATGCACCAGACGGATCAGCGGCTGCGCCAGCTCCGGCGGCGGCGGCACGGTCTCCGGCGTGCGGTCGCGACCCAGCGCCCGCCGCACGGCCCGCATCACCGGATGCTTCGAAAACGACGCCATGACCGCCCCGCTCCTCTCCGTCCTGCGGCCGCTGCCGACCCCCTTCAGCCGCGACGCTCCGCCCACATCGCCCGGAACGATTTCGCCGCCGGCCGGGGGATCGGCCGCACCTCCGTCCAGCCCGAACCGGGCCAGGGCAGCTTCTCCACCCACTCGCCCCCGCCCGCCCGGCGGCGCAGCTCCACGCGCTGGGCCCACGCCGTCAGCCGGTAGAGCGCCGGGTTCGACTGCGTCCACGCCCACACGCGGTAGATCAGCCGCTCCACCGGGTGCGAGATCTGCCGCTCCACGATGTCCCGCCGAAGGTTGATCAGGTGTCGGGGGATGTTGATCTTCACCGGGCACGCCTCGTAGCACGCCCCGCACAACGACGACGCCTGCGGCAGGTCCTTGAACGTCACCAGCGAGTGCATCAGCGGCGTCACCAGCGCCCCGATCGGCCCGGGATACACGCTGCCGTACGCGTGCCCGCCGATGTTGCGGTAAATCGGACACGCGTTGAGGCACGCCCCGCACCGAATGCACTGCAACGTTTCGCGGTACTCCCCGGCCAGGATGTCGCTGCGGCCGTTGTCCAGCAGCACGACGTGAAACTCTTCCGGCCCGTCCGCCTCGCCCTCGCGTCGAACGCCGCCGAAGACCGACGTGTACACCGTCATCGGCTGCCCCGTCGCCGACCGCGCCAGCAGCTTGAGCATCACCGACAGGTCCGAGAGCCGCGGGATGAGCTTTTCGATCCCCACCAGCGACACCAGCACCCGCGGCGTCGTCGTGGACTGCCTCGCGTTCCCCTCGTTTTCGACCACGCACACCTGCCCCGTCTCGGCGATGAGGAAGTTGCCCCCCGTCATGCCGAAGTCCGCCTGACGGAACTTCTCCCGCAGGTACGCCCGCGCCTGCTTGGTCAGATGGACCGGGTCGTCGTTGTACGGCGTGCCGAAGTACTCCGAAAACAGGCGGGCGATCGCCTGCCGGTTCATGTGGATGATCGGCGTGACGATGTGCGACGGCTTGTCGTGGTTGATCTGGACGATGAACTCGCCGAGGTCGGTTTCGACGACGTCCATGCCCGCCTGCTCGAGCGCGTGGGCCAGCTCGATCTCCTCAGACGCCATCGACTTGCTCTTGATGCACCGCTTGCAGCCCGCGGCCGCCACCAGCCGAAGGATGATCTTCTTCGCCTCGGCGCCGTCGCGCGCCAGGTGCACCACACCGCCCCGCGCCCGCACGTTCCGCTCGAACTGCTCGAGGTAGTGGTCGAGGTACGCCAGCGTGTGCGCTTTGATTTTACCGGCCAGCGTGCGCAGGCCGTCGCTGTCGGGCAGCAGTGTCAAGCCCCGCGCCCGCGCCACGTCCTGCTTGACCACCGCGTTCTGAACCGCGCGTTTGAGCCGGTCGTCCGCTGCGGCCGACACCGACAGCCGGTGGAAGTCGAATGTCGAAGCAGACCTCGGCGGCGAAGGCCGCGTCGTGGACAACGTCGTCAGCGCCAGGCCCATGTCGCGTCATGGTAGCCTCAGCCCGCCCGGCCGCCATGCCCGGCCTGCGTCCTGACCGCTGCCTCCCCTGCCGCCGCCACCATCCCCGCCCCGCCTGCCGGCAGGTCGTCGTTCGCCGTCTCCAGCTCCGCCTGCTCCTTCTCGGTCGGCGCGTGGTAGCCGCCGGCCAGCACCAGCACCCCCGCGAGCAGGTTCCAGACGATCTGCACCAGCCGGATCGACATCGTCAGCGCGAACGCCTGCCCCACCGTCGCCCCCTGCGGCCTCGTCAGCAGGATCGCGAAAAACTCCATCACCCCCGCACCTTGCGGCGAGATCGGCAACGCCCCCGCCAGCACCACCGTCGGCACCAGCACCCAGTAGTACGTCCACTCCAGCGGCAGCGCGAACGCCCACCCGGCGAACGTCGCCGACACCACGATGGTCCCGTGTACGGGGAAACTCAGCAGCAGCGTCCCCGCCATCAGCATCGGCCGCCGTTTATACAAACTCATCGCCCCCCACACCTTCTGCACCTTCTCCTGCATGGGCAGCTTCCCCAGCACCCACGCCACCCCCAACGCCGACCGCACCCGCCCCGACCCCACCAGCACCAGCCCCGCCGCGACCAGCAGCAGGATCACCCCCGCCGCCACCGCCACCTGCCGGCACTGCGGTACGTGCCATTGCAGCGCCGCACAGGCCCCCCCCAGGATGATCAGCGCCAGCAGCCCGATCGCCCGGTCGATGATCACCGACAGCACCGCCCGCGTCCGGTGCCTCGTCGCGCTCTTGGCCGCGTAGTAGGCCTTGAGCAGGTCCCCGCCGGTCTGCCCCGGCATGAACGTGTTGTAAAACGCCCCCACGAGGTTGATCTGGATCGCCCTCCCCAGCGTCAGCGGCACCTCCAACCCCCGCAGCAGCAGCCACCACCGGTACCCCGTCAGCAGATAAATCCCCGGAATCACCGCCACGGCCAGCACGAGGTACAGCGTCTCCGCCTCCCGCACCATCCGCAGAAGGCCGATCTCACGCGCGGGGAACGCGACCAGGTCCGGGTAGCCGCCCTTGAGCGCCTGCACCTCCACCCAGCGCCCCGGCTCCGCACGTCCCCCCGCAACCAGCACGCGTCGCGGCAGCGTCGCCCCGGGAAGCACGTCCAGCGCCAGCACCGTCACGCGCTGCCCGTCCGCCGCCAGCTCCACGAACCGCCGGTCCGGTCGGATGAGCACCTCCGACCGCTGCACCTCCCGCTCCGAGCCGTCGGGCAGGACCACCCGCAGCGGCCACGTGTCCTCCGGCGGGCTGCCGACCACCGTCGCCACCACCGGCCTTGACGTCGCCTCGTCCAGCACCCAGACGTGGTCACGCAGGTTGAGGTTCCAGACGACATAGCCGATCCCGAGGACCGCAATCCCCCACCGCAGGGCAAAAAACAGCCACCGCTGGACACCTTCCCGGCTCACGCGGGCGGCATTGTGCGCTGGCATCCCCTCTCCGGCAAACCGCGCAGCGTCTCGGCTAGTCGTCGTCCTGCGGAGCTTGCGGCCGCCCCGCGTCAGCCTGGGTGTCGTCCACCACCACCGTGCCCGCCGCGCCGTCGCCGATCGACTGCCGCAGCGGCGAAATCAGCACCGTCAGCAGCGGCACCACCAGCATCAGGTCCACCGCCCGGAACAGACTCCGCAGCACCACGCGTCCCGGCGGCGGCCGCTTGCCTTGCAGGTCCGTGACGCGAAGGCCGAACAGGGCCTTCCCCAGCGACCGCCCCGCCACCACCTCCCCCAGTGCGACGTGCGTGACGACAAACGCAATCCCCACCAGCTCGTAAAACATCACGCGCGGCGTGAGCACATATTCGCTCCACGTGATGCCCTCCGTCGCCACCACGTACCCCGAGACCGCCACAAACGGGGCCGCGTCCACCAGCCCCGCCGCCAGACGCTTCATCCGCGACGCCAGCGGCAGGCGGAACGCCCCCATGATCACTTCCGGCGAGAGCTCCGCACGCCGCCGCCATGACATCAGCAGCGCTGACATCAGCCCCCCCATCGCCAGCCCCACCGCCAGCAGCTTCAGCATCTCCGGCTGGCCGGGCCGGCTGACCAGCTCCACCCGCTGCGGCGGGCCGAGCTCCTCCCCCTCGGGTGTGAACACCCGTTCCATCAGAGCCGGGACCGCCAGAGGTGACCACAGGCTCGGCCGTGTCGCCGCCGCCGTGTCCTGGAAAAACAGCCGCAGCCGCCCGGCGAACGCCGCCGCCTCACCCGCGTCCGGTCCGAGGGCAAAACCGCGCCAGACGCCACCGTCCAGCGTGAACACCTCACCGCCCGACGTGGTGCCGGGGTCGCACCAGAGCCATCGCTGCTCGCCCAGCCGCAGCCAGCGGACAGCAAAAACCGGCTCGGCGGGCGACAGCGAGGCAAGCTCCGCCCACGCCCAGCCTCCCGCCCCCCCCACTGCCCCTTCCGCCCCCCCGCCGGCCCCGCCCGTCGCCCCCTCACGGCCACCCGCCGACGACGAACCGCCCGCCGCCACCCGCACCGCTGGCCCCTCTCCGTCCCGCCACGCCAGATAGAGCGCGCCGTCCTGCACGAGCAGGTCCACCGCCAGCGGCCCGGCCGTCGCCGCGCCCGCAGGCGTCTCCGTCAGCGTCTCCCACTCCCCGGACGTCAAGCGCGCCACGCGCAGCGTCTCACCCACACGCAGCAGACCTGCCAGAGCCAGTCCGTCCCCCGACAGTCGCAACAGTTGTCCCTCGCGCGGCCGCACGCCCGCCGACGAACCGCCCTCGTACACCGTCCGCCACGTGCCGTCGGTCATCAGCACGGCCAGCTGCCCTCGCCAGATGGCCACGTCACGCGGCCGGCCGGCCAGCACGCCCAGAAGCTGCCACGTCGCCGACCCGGCCTGTCGCCGATACACCACGGCCGACTCGCCCCCGCCGGCACCGCCTCCCCCCGTCCCCCGCGCACCGCCCCCGCCGCCCTGCTGCGGGAGCACCTGCGTCACCACCACATACAGCTGCTCGGCATCCCCTTCGACGTGCAGCATCGACGGTGTGTCATCACCACCGATCACGCCACCGCCGGCTGCGACCTGCCCCGACGCGGGCACCGCCCCGGCGCAGAGCACCCACACCGCCAGCACGACCCGCCACGCCAGCCGGGGCCACCACACCGTCATCCGTCGCTCGTTCGCCAACGCCACACCCTTTTTCCGGCCGCCTTGTCTCCCCGCGGCCCCGGGGCGGCATTGTTGGAATCGCGAAGCACCCGGGCAATCGACCCGCCGGGCCACGGCCTTTCCGGTTCGACCCCACCTCAAACGGTGTGCCCGGAGCGTCTGGCCCCCCCTTCGCCAACACCTTCAGCGCACCCGCACCACCCGCTGCACTGGCGGCGGGTCGGGGAACCGGAACGACGCGTCCGATGGCAACGCCCCCCGCCGCGCCGAAACCGACCTCAGCGTCAGTCGAATCGTCGTTCCCGACTGCGGAAACACCACGGTGATGTCCCGTGCCAGACGCCCGGCCCCGACCGCCGCGCCCGGTTCGGCCGCACCGCCCCGGGCCCCCTCCACCTCCCCGTAGTCCGCCAGCTCCGAACGCACGACCTCCCGGCCGTCCCGACCCCGCAGCACCACCCGCCGCACCTGCAACGTCGCCCGGTCCACCCAGTATTCCCGCCGACCGACCAGATGCAGACCCGTCGGTGCCGGCTCCACCAGCGTCAGCACGTAGGCGTCGGCCTCCGACTCGTAGCGCATCACCGGCGTCGGGTACCGCGTGAGGTCGGTGGACCAGTCCGACACCCCCAGCACCTCGGCCAGCAGCTCCGGCCGCGCGGGCATGCGAGCGGGTTCACCCGCGTCCCCGGCACCGTCGTCCGCATCGAACGCGTCGGCCTCGCCCAGCGTCGTCCAGTACATCGTGTCGATGTCGGCATACAGCACGAGCCACGCACGCTCGCGGTTGCTGCCCAGATCGAACACCGTCCCCAGCACGTCCTTGCTGCCTTGCAAACGCAGCTCGACCGGCGCTGACGCCGCCGACCCGGCCGGCGGCTTGCGCATCAGCAGCACGCCGTCGCCGTCCAACGTCCGCACCCGTTCGCCGGTGCGCGTCCGCTCCAGCAGCCGAACCACATAGTCGTGCCTCGCCCACACCGTCCGCACCGCACCCGCCCGCGCGGCCAGCTCCGCCACGACCTGCTCAACCGTCAGCAGCGGGCCGTCATATGCGGGACGCACCGGTGCAGCCGGCGCCGGCCGCGACCGGCAGCCGGCGGCCAGACCCATCCCTGCCACCAGCAAGGCAACCGCCGTCACCGCCCGCCACACGCCTGCCCGCACCGGCTTCTCCTTCCCCGCGTCGGCCGTACGGACCCTCACAGGTCCGTCTCGAGAATCTCCGACAACTGCGACGACACGTCCCCCACCTGCTCCTGCGTCAGGTGCGGGTCCACCAGCTCCAGCGTGGTCTCCCGCCCGCGCAGCCGCACCGTCCAGACGCTCACCCCACCCGCTTCCCGCTGCCCCTCGTGCAGGAGAAGCCGCTTGCGCATGAGCACGAGTCCGAGCACAAACCGGAACCGCTGCTTGGCAGGCTCCCCCACGCCTTCCAGCCGCTCGAACAGCGTCATCAGCGTCTCATCGTCCACGAAGAGCCTCTTCTTCGCACGCTCCGGTTGCGGCATCGTCGTCACCCAGTGCGCCAGAAGCTCGTGGGCCGACGCGAACGCCGGCCAGTGCTCCGGCAGCACGTCCAGCCGCTCCAGACCCGCCGGCGTCTCGCGGACGGCCGCATGAAAGCGCGTCCCCGGCTCGATGGCCGACCCGCTCACCGCGCACCGGCCGCTCGGCCGGGCCACGCCGCCGCCCGCCCCCGCACCCGCCCCCCCCCCCGGCCGCGCGCTGGTCGCCGTACCGCCCAACGGCCCCCCGGTCGAAGAAATGGGCTGCGTCGTCGGCCCCGTCGCGGGCGGCTGCGACCTTTCCTCTCGCCTCCGTGCTCCTGCCTGTGCCATGCGGCGCTCAGCTTTCAGTAGACGATGAACTCGCGTGCCGACGTGCCGCCCGGCCCGACAATAAACCGCACCGGCTTTCCGCACCGCGGGCAGTTGCCCGCATAACGCTGGCCGTCCGGCGACCGGTAGATCCTCACGTACTGGTGGCAGCACGCGAAGTGCACCCGAAGATAGGGACGCCCCCCCGACACCGCCTGCTCCGGGGCGGACGTTTCCTTCGCCGACAGCCCGGTGATGTCCAGCTTGTAGTCCCGTGGGTCGGCCATGTGCCCCCTTCGTTACGCCCCGCCGCCACCCCCACCCATGCGTTCCCACACCCGCTCGTTCACGCGCCGCACGACCGCCGGCCCCCGCTGCAGGAGCGTAAACAGCGACGACTCCACGCCACGCCGCGCTTCCGCGTCCGTCAGCTCCGCAAGGTTCACCCGCACGTTGTAGACGCCGCACCGCGTCGCCGCCATGGCCAAGTCTCCCGCCACCGCAAGGTCCGAAAGCAGATACGGGTTGACGAAGTTCACGACACGGTCGCACAGCTCAAGCACCGACATCGCCGTCACCGCCACCGTCTGCGGCACCCGGATGCACGCCGCCACCGCGGCCGGCCACTCCTCCCTGCGGCGGTTGTCCTCCGCCGGCAGCTTTCTCAGCTGCGACATCAGCAAATAAGCCGCCTGATCCTCCTCCACCAGCCCCTCGAACAGCCGCCGCGCGTTGGTCGCCTGCTGCAGCGCCGGGCGGAGCTCCGACTCGAACGCGGCCAGGTCTTTCTTCCCGACCGAGTAGTTCAGCACCATCTCGAGCATGGACGCGGCCAGCGCCCCCGTCAGCGCCGCCACCGCCCCGCCGCCCGGCGTGGGCCGACGCGCCGCCGCGGCCTCCAGAAAAGCACGGACGGACGTGTCCACCCCCACCACGTCCACGCCCGACCCGCTCACACCCGACACGCTCACGCCGGACCCGCTCACGCCGCGCCCTCTCCTACTGCGTTTCCTCTTCCTGCTCGACTTCGTTCACGTACGTCAGCGCCCGCTCCAGCTCCGACTTGAGATGCCGCACCCGCAGCAACGACTTCACCCGCGTCAGCAGCTCGAACTTGTTCACCGGCTTGGACACGAAGTCGTCCGTCCCGCACTCCGCCGCCTCCTCCACGTCCCCCAGCTCGTTGAGCGCCGTCACCATCAGCACCATGATGTCCCGCGTCCGCTCGTCGGACTTGAGCTTGCGGCACACCTCAAACCCCGACATCCGCGGCATCATGATGTCCAGCAGCACAAGGTCCGGTTTGTGCTGCTCCACCTTGTCCAGGGCGTCCACACCGTCCACCGCCGTCACCACCTTCACCGGAAGCTCTTCGAGGAAGGCGAGCAACAACTCAACATTCTGCGGGTTGTCGTCCACCACCAGAATGGTGGACTGCGGAATGAACGACTCCAGCGTGCCCAGTGACCCCGCCGCCGGGCGGGTCCCGTTCGAATGCGGGTTCTTCAATGGATCGACAGATTCAGTCATAAGACTCACGTGGACAGGGGTTTAACTTCATACCCCCCGCCTCCACGGCGACAGCCCGACGCACCCCACGGCCTTGGGGCAGGATACCCTCCCGCCCGCAAACGCTCCACCACGTCCAGCCCCGCCTTCTTCAACAACACCCCATCTGTAAGCCAGCACACACAACGTCTCCTGCCGAGCCCCACAGTGCCCCGGCCTTGGTCGCCGGCGCCGGCGCTGGTCAGGACGGACCGCACCCGTCATCGACCTGTGGGTGGGTCGGGCCGGTGCGTCGGTCGGCCGCCGCCAGGTGGGCTTCCACCATTTGGCGTTCGACCCGACCGGCCGCGACCTGCGTGCCGTCCACATGCAGCACCGGCACCGCCGTGTCGTAAAGGGCCCTCAGCAGCGGGTCGGTGGCCGGGTCATCGACGTCGTGCTCCACATAGCGCACGTCCGGGCGGCGGGCCAGCGGGGCCAGCGCCTGACGGGCCGCGTCGCAGAGATGGCATCCCCGGCGGACGAACAGTTCCAGCGTGTGGCGTCGTCCGTGCATGACGGCTGGACCTCTAATGCGAAAACAGCGGGCCTAGAAAGGCCAGCGACCGGCGTGCCGCTTCGGACGGCGTCTCGACCTGCGTGTACAGCTCGACCGTGGCGTAGCCGTCGTAGCCGGTGTCGCGGGCGGCGGCGATGAGCTGGTCGAACGGAAAGCTGCCCGTGCCCGGCACCATGTGGTAGTGCTTGCGGCCGGGCAGGTCTTCCACGTGCAGGTTCCAGATCCGCCCGCGCAGGACGGCGAAGACCTCCGACATCGTTTCGCCCAGCACGTGGCTATGCCCGGTGTCGAGATTAGCGCCCAGCCGGGGGTGCTGCAGACGGTCGATCCAGCTCCTGAGTTCCGTCGCCCACTCCAGAAACAGCCCCGGCTCGCATTCGATGCCGATGTTGACCCCGCGGCGGTCGGCGTAGTCCAGCAGCGGCGGCAGCGATTCCGCCAGCAGCCCCGCCGCCACCGCCGGCGACACCATGTCCAGGCATTTGCCTGACGTGATCGACACCGCCGGCGCCCCGACGGCCGCGGCGAAGTCGATGGTGCGGCGGATGCGCTCCGCCCGGTCGGCCCGGTACTGCGGGTTGGGTGAGATCAGCGACGGCTCGAAGTACGGCTCGGGCGGAGCGTGCCGCCAGTAGGAAAACGAGCAGTTGCCGTTGACGTTGGACACGCTCAGCCCCAGTCGATCGAGCTGCCGGCGGACCTGCCGTGCGAGCTGGACGCCTTCGCTGCCGGCGAGATGGTTCGGGTCGGCGTGCGGTGCGTCGGCGAGGATCTCCACGGCGGTGTAACCGGCCGCGGCGATCTCGCTGAGTGCATGGTCGAGGCTGTGGCGGGAGAACGCGTTGGTGGCGAAGGCAAGCTTCATGGTCGGCGGGCGGCTCGTCTTCAAGGTCACGGTGCATGTCCTGCGGCAGGAGTCACAGGGCCGCGAAGTTGGCCAGCATCTTCAGCCCCACCGCCTGACTCTTCTCCGGGTGGAACTGCGTCGCCATGACGTTCTCGCGGGCGATGGACGAGATGAACCGGATGCCGTGCTCGGTGGTCGTGGCGGCGAGCGTGGGGTCGGCGGCGACACAGTGGTAGCTGTGCACGAAGTACACGTGGCTGCCGGGCGCGACGTCACGCAGCAGCCGCTCGGCCCAGCGGTTGCCCGTCGGCTCGAGCGTGTTCCAGCCCATGTGGGGGATCTTCAGGCCGTGCGTGCGGTCCACCTCGAAGCGGACCACGTCGCCGTCGAACACCCCCAGCCCCGCGTGCAACCCGTCCTCATGGCCGCGGGCGAAGAGCACCTGCATCCCTACACAGATGCCCAGCAGCGGGCGGCCCGAGCGGATGAACCGCAGCACCGCCTGGTCGAGCTGACGCTCCCGCAGCACGCGCACGCAGTCGCCGAACGCCCCCACGCCCGGCAGGATGAGCTTCTCGGCGCGGTCCACCTCCTCCGGCTCGCGGACGATCCGCGCGACGCCGCCGACGTGCTCAATGGCCTTCTGCACCGAACGCAGGTTGGCCATGTCGTAGTCAAGGATGGTGATCATCGACTCGGTTGAAAAAAAGACACTCCCGAGCCGGCAAAGCCCGGGAGTGCCATCAGTTTATGCCCGAGACGCGACGCCACGCCCGCCGTCGGACCTGACGAACGCCGTCACCGCACCACGGCTAGTCGAGGACCACGGCGATCTCGACGCGGCGGTTCACCGCCTTGTTCGCCGGGTCACGCGGGAAGACCTCGCCGAAGCCCACCGTCTCGACCAGCTTGGGGTCCACGCCCTTGGACTTGAGGTAGCGGCTCACCGTCGCCGCCCGCTCCAGCGACAGCTCGAGGTTGTCCTTGTAGAGCTTGGCGCTCCGCTGCACCGGGTCGCTGTCGGTGTGACCCACGACGCGGACCTTGCGACCGGCGTAGTCGCCCTGAAGGGCGGCGACGATCTTGTCCAGCGTCGGGATCGCCGACTTCCGCAGCTGCGCCGAACCCGGGGCGAACAGCACGTCGCCCGGCAGGTTCACCGTCAGCGTCTTGGTCTTCGCGTCATACGTCGCCTCGATCCCGGCGATGCCCGGGTCCTCTCCCTCCGTCGGCGTGTTCAGCGACTTCTGAAGCTCGGCGATCCGCGCCTCCCGCTCGGCCAGGTCCGTCTCCGTCGCCACAAGCTTGGCGTGGAGCTGCTCCACCTGCGCCTGCAGCGCCCGGTTCTCGTTCCAGAGCGCCCGGTTGGCGGCAGCGGTCTTCTTGTCCTGACACCCGGTGGCGACGGCCGTCACGAGCGACACAACGGCAGCGGCGGCAACGAAACGCATGGCTCACTCCTTCTCGATTGAATCAACGCGGCACCCCGGCCGCCTCTCGGCAAAGCCCCCTCAGGGACAACCCTTCGACCCGGTCGACCCGCGTCGAACCCGACAGACCTCTGTCGGCACGCCCCGGCGCATCGGCCCTGCCTGTTGCAACCTTCGGCCGTCCGCGGCCCCCGCTTAAGTGAAGTTGCACCAGTCGCACCGCCTGTAGCGGCTGCTCGGCACGCCCACGGCCCCTAACCCCCCAGCTGCCGCAAACTCACAACAAACCCGTCCCACGCTGAACTCGCGTGCCGGCTCAGCGGGCAGGCCAGCACCATCCCCAGGAGCGTCCCGGCCGCCAGATACGGCCCGAAGGGCACCTCGCGCTGGCGGTGCACGATCGCCCCGTACGCCACCACGACCAGCCCCACCACCGCCCCAAGGAACAGGGCCGACGTCGCCACCACCCCGCCGACCACCGCCCCCACGCCCGCCATCAAGTGCACATCGCCCAGCCCCATCGCCAGCTTGCCAAAGCCCAGCGTCCCGGCGATGCGGACCAGCCAGATGAACCCCCCGCCCACCATCGCCCCCAGGGCCGCCCCCAGAAAGCCGGCCACCATCGACTGCCCGGACAGCCACGCCGACCACGACGACGCCGCCGGCACCCACGCCAGCGCCGCCGCCCCGACGGCAAACCCCGCCACCGGCGGCAGCAAGAAGGCGATCTCCTTGAGCATCTCGCGGGCGAGCATCCGACGCGTCCACACCAGCGGGGGCGTCTCGGGCACGGTCGCAGGGCGACCTTCCGCCTTGGCCGCCGCCATCTCCGCCTCCCACTCGGCAAGGTCCAGCAGCATCGGCTCGCCGTCCGGAAACGACAGCGGAATCACCCCGAGTCGGAACAGCCCCAGCGAGACGAGATACCCCGCGACGGCCCCGGCCGCGGGCAAGGCCAGCGAGGCGCTCACGTGCAGCTGCCCCGGCGTTCCGGGAGACATGAGCAGCGTGTGCCCGGCCAGCCCGATGACCGCCGCCGTCAACGGCAAGGACCCGGGAATGGTGAAGGTTTCGAGGTCGATCAGCGACGCCGCCAACAGCACCGCCAGCAGACCCAGATGCAGCACCAGAAGCGGCCAGTGCAGCGTCACGTCCGGCAGCGGCGGGGGCACCGGCAGCCCCACCTCATCGAACGCCGCGTACGCCGTGGCCGGGCACGGCCCCCAACCCCAGACGAACACCGCCGCCGCGTACCCGGCGAACAACAGCCCCGTCGCCGCCTCCACGATCGGGTAGCGCGGCGAAATCGGCCGCCGGCACCACCGACACCGCCCCCGCAGCTTCAGCCACCCCAGCACCGGCACGTTGTCATACCACGCCAGCCGACGCTCGCACGATGGACATCGCGACGGCGGGTGGATCAGGCTCTCGCCCCGCGGCAGCCGGTACACCACGACGTTCAAAAACGACCCGACGCACAGGCCCAGCAGGAACACGAAAACCAGCACCGCAATGAGCATGCGTCACGATCCGCTGCGTCCACTCCGCGACGGCCGTCGGCCCGGTGACGACCTGGTCCTGTTCGCGAAGGGGCGTAGACGTTACAGCAGCCGCACGATGTAAACCACCGCCTCGTCCGGCGTGAGGCGGGTGACGTCCAGCTCGGCGGTCATCACCTCGCGGTAGATCGGCTCGCGCACCGCCAGCACCTGCCGGACTTCCTCGGACCCGGCCGCGTCGCCGCCCGTGAGCGACGGCCGCGTCCGGGCGGTGTTGGGGTCCGCGGCAAGCCGTCGGACCAGTTCATCGACCTCGCACCGCAGGTAGATGCGCTTGTGAGCCGACGCTTTGAGCGCGTCGCGGGTGTGCACGTCCAGCACGCTTCCCCCGCCCAGCGCGACGACGCCTTCGTCAAGGCGGATCAGGTCCTGCACGATACGGGCTTCCAGGGCGCGGAAGGCCGCTTCGCCCGAGCTCCGCCACAGCTCCGCGATCGACATCCCCGCCGCCCGCTCCACCAGCACGTCCGTGTCGTGGAAGTCCTGCCACAGCCGCGACGCCAGTCGGCGCCCCACCGTGGATTTGCCACAGCCCCGGTACCCCAGCAGGAAGACGGCCATACGCCGCCGCAGTGTACCTCATCGCAAGCCGGGTCCCGGCATGCCGTGCCCCAACCGTCCAGACGCCCCGGGCGTAGCGGTCTGATCGGCGGGGGTGTTCAACGCCCACCCCGATTTCTGGTGAGGGGAGCACGGCCCCCGTATAGTGGAAACGCATGTCGCCCGACGCCACGCTCGCCACGCCCGCGGCGGCCGAGACCCCTCCGGCCGCACCCGCCTACCGACGCATTCTCCTGAAGATCTCCGGCGAAGGTTTCTGTGAAGAAGGCGGCTTCGGCCTCGAGGCCGAGCCGCTGGAACGCATCGCCCGCGAACTGGTCGAGGTGTGCCGGACCGGGGTGGAGGTGGCGGTCGTGGTCGGCGGGGGCAACTTCATCCGCGGGGCCACGTTCGCGGAAGACGGCCACATCGAACGGGCCACCGCCGACTACATGGGCATGCTCTCGACCGTCATCAACGCGCTGGCCCTGCAGGAGACGATGGAGAGCTTCGGCCAGCCGACCCGCGTGTGCTCGGCGATCACCATCACGGCGGTGTGCGAGCCGTTCATCCGCCGCCGGGTCATCCGCCACCTCGAGAAGGGGCGTTGCGTCATCCTCGCCGCCGGCACGGGCAACCCGTTCTTCACCACCGACACCTGCGCCGCACTGCGGGCGACGGAAATCCAGGCCGACGTGCTGCTCAAGGCCACCAAGGTCGACGGCATCTACACCGCCGACCCCAAGAAGGTGAAAGACGCCCGGCTGTACCACGAAATCAGCTATGAACAGGTCCTGCGCGACGAGCTGCGCGTGATGGACCTGTCGGCGATCACGCTGTGCAAGGAGAACCGCATCCCGCTGGTCGTGTTCAACCTCAAGGTGCCGGGCAACATCCTGCGGGTGGTCCGCGGCGAGCACGTGGGCACCCGCATCGTCCCCAAGACCCTCTAGCCCCCATCGGAGCCGCCCGCCCCGGGGACCGACTGCCCCCTCCCGGTTCGACCGCCGCCCTGCCCGGCCGGGTGCCACCTCATCCCCCGGGCCTGCATGGCCGCCCGACGTCTGCGGCCGCTGCCGCACGGGCGGCCGCGACCGGGTACACTTGAACCGACGGCACACGGAGCCTGACAGCCATGCCCCAAGACGACATCCTGTTGGAATGTGAAGAGCACATGGAGAAGGCCGTCACGCACCTGCAGCACGAGCTGCGCGGGTTGCGGACCGGACGGGCCTCGCCCGCGCTGGTCGAGCACCTTCAGGTCGAGTACTACGGGTCGATGACGCCGCTGAAGTCCATCGCGGCGATTTCGGTGCCCGAGGCGGCGCAGATCCTCATCAAGCCGTTCTCGCCGCAGGACATCAAGGCCATCGAGCGGGCCATCAACGACTCCAAGCTCGGGCTCGCCCCCCACTCCGACGGCAAGAGCATCCGGCTCAACCTTCCGCCGATGTCGCTGCAGCGTCGCCAGCAGATGGCCGCCCAGTGCAAGGACATGGGCGAGCACGCCAAGGTCATGATCCGCAACGCCCGCCGCGACGCCAACAAGACCGCCGAAACCGAGGAAAAGGACGGCGACATGACCGAGGACGAGCTCAAGGCGTGCAAGGAAGCGATCAACGAGCTGACCAAAAACTACGAGCACAAGGTGGACGAGCTCGTCGCCGCCAAGCAGAAGGAAATCCTCGAGGGCTGACCCCCCCGCCCCCCCCCCCTCCCCGCCCCCCCCCCGCGTGCCCCGCCCCGGCCGGCCGCCACGCCCCGCTTTCCCCGCGACCAGTCCAGCGGCCCGGTGCGCCTGCGCGCTTCACGCCGACGGGCCCGGCGCCGACACGCCCGCGTCGAGCGCGGGATAGCTCCGCAGCACTGGCAGCCCCGAGCGTTCGTCCGTGAACTGCAGCCACGCCTTGGCGGCGATGAACACGCGCCCGGCCAGATACCGCTTGACCGCCGACGGCTCGCCCAGCGCATGCCGGACGCGGGTCGCCCGGCGTGCGAAGTCGGCGTACTCCATCGGCAACGCCCGTCCGGTCAGCCACGACCACGTCCCCAGCAGCACCGTGGCCACACGCTGCAGACGCTGGCCGTCCTCCGCCACGCACAGTGCCACCTGCCGGTCGCATCCGCCGTGCCGCTCGGGGTCGCACAGTGCCCACACCCGCTGCGGGTCGTCGCGGAAGGCCGGGTCGGCGATCGCCCTGCACAGTTCTTCGATCGTCCGCTCCCACCGGTACGCGCAGGCGAAACGGACGAAAGCGATGGGCTTGCGCATCGCCTGAGCCGTGGCGGTGCTGGCCGGGAGTTTGGGGTATTCGACGTCGAACCGTGACGGGTCGTCGCTGGTCACCAGCGACAGCGCTCCCACCAGCAGCCGCACCGCGCCCAGCTTGTCCGGTGTGGGCCAGCCCAGCGCCGCGTGCAGCGGGTCGCGGGCCATCGACAGCACCCCGGCGAGGTAGTCCTCCAGCCGCGAGATCACCTCCATCCCCCATGCCCGCCGGCGGCCGGACAGCTCACCGCATCCGCACTTCACCGGGTCGCACGGCTCGAGCGCCAGCGACGTCGCGGGGAGAAAATCCGCCGGGCCGACCGAAGCGCCGATCATCACCACCAGACGCTCGAGCTCGTCCTCCCAGCCGGCCTGACATGCCCACACCCCGGGCTTGCCCACCAGGGCGTCCACCGCCACCGCCCACTCCGGAAGAGGTTGTGCCCGCGCCAGCAACTGCTCCACCGCCCGCACGTCGGGGTCGGCCTGGCCCACCTCGTGCAGCACCTCGACATAATCGGGGTGACGGCGGGCCCCGCCGTGTCTCAGCCAAAGCAGGACCCCGGCACGCGTCTCCGCGCCTGCTGCCACCATAGTGCACCCCTTGCGAAAGCTCCCCGGGCGGACGTCCACATCATCGCTCACACGTCCGACGTCCGCGAGAGACAAGCTGTCGCACCCGTGCGGCATGGCGTCGCTCTTCACCCCCACGCGCGACGCGACGCGGCCTTGCCGCAGCCGGCCTTGGCTTAGGGGGCTTCCGCGGCTGACTCGATGAACTGTCGCACATCTTCCCCCAGCCGCCGCAACGACTCGGCATGGTGGTACATCATGTGTCCGCCGTAGTACTCCCTCACCGTCACGCGCGACCGCCCCTCCGGCGGAAGCAGCATCCGTTGCAGCGTGTACCGCGCGGCGAAGTACGGCGTCGCAAGGTCCTGGTAGCCCGAGGCCACCAGCACACGCAGGTGCGGGTTCTGCACCATCGCGTCGGCCAGCTGGCCGGCCACGTTCACGAATTGCCCCTGCGGAAACGTCCACGGCAGCCCCGCGAGCACCTCGTACCGCTGCTCCGACTCGAACTTCAGCTCGCCCCGCAGGTACGCGTTGATCGCCGACGTGTACGCGCCCTGATACGCGGTGTAGCTCGGGTCGTACTCGGGGGTGACCCCGCCCGGGTCGGAATCGAAGCCCGTGATGGTGCCGTCGAAGCGGCCGACGACCTTGAGCTGGTCCGCCAGCAGCGCGGAGAAAAACCGCCGGGGCGCAACCCGCAGGTGGTTCCGCACCACCACGTCGCGCGGCAGCCCGGTGAGCCGGGCGTACTCCGCCGCCACCGCGTCCAGCTCCGCCTGCGGCAGCGTGAACCCGGCGGCCAGCGCCTGCGCATACGTGGTCACGGCGAACCGCTCTGCCTCCGCCAGCACGTCCTCCAGCGGCCGCGAGAGCAGTTCCGCCGGCAAACGCCGATGGTGGTACGCCGTTGCCGTGTAGCCGGGCAGGAACAGCTTCATCGGCAGGTCGTTCCCCTCGACATCGCGGATGGTCGCGAACTCCAGCACCGTGGACACCAGAATGATCCCCGACAGATCGATCCCCTGCCGGCGTGAGAGGTGCAGCGACAGCGCCGCCGCCCGCGTGGTGCCGTAGCTCTCGCCGGCCAGATACTTCGGCGATGCCCAGCGCTGGTTACGTGACAGGTAGATGCGGATGAACTCCGCGATGGACGACACGTCCCCGTCCACCGAGTAGAACTGCGACGCATCCACGCCCGGCTCGGCTCGCGAAAACCCCGTCCCGACCGGGTCGATGAACACAAGGTCCGTCGCCGGCAGCCACGAGTCCGGATTCGACTCCAGCCGTCCCGGCGGCGGCGGGGGAACGGCCGCGTCGGTCATCACCACCCGCCGCGGGCCCACCGCGCCCAGGTGCAGCCACACCGAGCTCGAGCCGGGACCCCCGTTGAACACGAACGTCACCGGACGCTGCTCCACCGGCACCTTCGGCTCCAGCAGCGTGTAGCTGATGTGGAAAAACCGCGCCAGCGGCTTACCCGTGTCATCGCGCAGCGTGATGAAGTCCGGCCGCGCGGCGTAGCGGTAGGTCGTCGTGCCCACGGTCAGCGTGTGCTCCGTGGTCGTGGACACCGGCTCGGCCGGACGGGTGGACGGCTCGGCGGTACGTGAGGCGGCCTCGGGGACGCGGTTTGTGGGGTCCGGGAGTGTCTGTGCAGCCCGAGCAGCCACGAGCACGGCCAGAAACACCGCGGACGCCGTGAAAAGGGCAGGACGAAGGTTCATGGCCGCACACTAGCCGCGGCTACCCGCTTCCCGGCAAACCGCTCCGCAGCAGCTCCCGCAACTGCCGTGCCTCGCGCTCCATGGAGAATCGCTCTCTCACGGCGGCCCACGCCCCTTCCGCGAGCCGCCGGTAAAGCCGCTCGTCCCGCGACAGCTCGATGAGCCGCTCCGCCTCGGCCTCGACGTCGCCGGGCGCGACCAGCAGCCCCGAGACCCCGTCCTCAACGACCTCCGCCAGCGACCCGCCCGACGCCGACACCACCGGCATCCCCGCCGCCATCGCCTCCAGGTACGCCACGCCGAGCGCTTCCTCCTGCCGACTCACCGGCCCGACCTGCGAGTGGCTCACGAACACATCATGCGTCGCCCGCAACACGTCGCCCCGTTCCCCCGACACCGCCCCGAGCCACCGCACCGCCTCCGGCAACGGCTCGGGCAGCAGCGACCGGTCGCCGTCGCCTGCTAGCGTGAGTTCCGCCGCCAGCCCACGCTCCCGCGCGATCTCAAACGCCCGGACCGTCTCCCCCGGCCCCTTGAAATCCACCAGCCGACCGAGAAACAGCAGCCGCATCCCCCCCGGCCGCAACCGCCGCGACGGCGGTGACGGCGGCACCGGCACCCCCAGGTACTTGACCATCACCTTCTCCGGCGCCACCCCCATCGCCAGCAGTTTCTCCCTCGACCGGTGCGAGTTGGCCAGCAGCACGCCGCCGTTGAGCCGCCCGGCCAGCTGAGCCACCTGCCGGGCATAGTCCGGGGGATGGAACCTCACGGGGAGCCCGTCGGGGCCCGGACGCCGAAGGTCTTCCGTCAGGTCGTACCCGTGCGCGTGCACGTAGATGCGGTTGGGCAGCCCGGCCCACGCCTCGCCGTACCGCATGGCAAACGGCAGGTAATGCACCAGCGCTACGCGCCCCGCGTCCGCCTCGAGAAACCGCCGCACCGCCAGCACCCCGCGTTGCACCGAAGCCGGGTCGGCCCGACGGCCCAGGTCCAGCACCGGCACATCGCCCCAGGCGGTATGGTGAACCGACGCCGGCGCGTCGTAGCACGCCAGCCCGCCGAGCATCCCGCCCAGGGCATCCACCATCCGCCACAGCCAGCGTTCGCTGGGGGCGGACCAGGTGGGCATCATGACCAGCACGTGTCCCATCGCTCACACAAAAAAGAAAGGAAAAAAAAGAGAAAAAGGAGAAA
>JBKBHU010000030.1:0-20383 GCA_046299715.1 Tepidisphaerales bacterium
TTTCCCCTTCTTTCCCTTTCTTCGCCTCTTTTTTTTATTTTGTCTTTTCCCCTTCGGCCCCCTGGTCTCCCGCCGGGGAGACGGCCCTGACGGGCGGTTTCGCTCAGGCCCGCCGGGTCAGGTGACGGGAGCAGCGGTGCCGAGAGAGCCGGTCTAGCCGGCGGTTGACGGCGTTGCGCAACGCTCCGGGGCCTCCCCTCCGAGAGGCCCCGGCGACGTCGTTGACGGCTTGTGCGGTTGCGGGCGGGCCGTCGGGCGGCTCTCGCGGGGGGGGCCGGGGTCAGTACACCACCGCCATCGCGTCCTCGATGGCTTCGATGACCTGCCGGACGTGGAACGGCTTGCGAAGGTAGCCGTCGAAGGCGTGCGTCGGGTTGACCAGTCCCTTGAGTTCGTCTTCCGTCATCTTGCCGGACATGCCGATGACCTTGGTGAGCTGGAGGTCGGGGTTGGACTTCACGTGTTTGACCAGCTCGCGGTAGTCGATGTCGCGCAGGTGCAGGTCCAGCAGGATGACGTGAGGGCGGAACTTCTCGGCGGTCACGCCGGCGACAAAGCCCGTGCGGGCGACTTCGACCTCGTATTTGGCCTCGTCCTCGAGGATCTTCTCGAGCACTTCGACGATGTCCTGCTCCTCATCGACGATCATCACCCGGGTGCAGCCGGTGTGCAGGCCGTTGAGCGGCATCCCGTGCTGTTTCATGAACCGGATGAGCTGGTTGAGGGGTATCCGGCGGTCCTTGGAGCCGGGGATGCGGTAGCCGCTGAGCGCGCCCGAGTCGAACCATTTGGAGACGGTGCGGGGGGCGACGTTGCAGATCTTGGCGACCTCGCCGGTCGTGAGCACGTCCTTCAGCTTCGTGGTGGCCATGGATGTCTCCGCGGGGCGGGCAGGCGCTGCGCTGGCGGCCGGCCGGTGGGTGCACGCGAGTCCGCTGCACACCCGGGGCCACGCGCATCGCGTCGCGAGTCCGCCGGTCACCCGGGTGCACACCACCGCACCCGCTGTGTCGGATTCGCTACGCTCAGCTAACATCGGACGGCCGTCGGAACGCTTTAGTTGCCCGGTATCGGCCCTGCGGATGCGGCGGCCCACACCGACCACGCCGGCCGGGGACTCTGGGGGGGTAGGGGGTGGGGGGGGCGAAGGCCGGCTGCACCTTCCACGGCAGACCCGCCGGGCCTCCGGGTCGAAGCAGTCCCGGGGTGGCAAGAAGCGATAAAAAGTGTCGGGGGCCCTGTACAGACGGCGGCGAGGCCAACGGTTGTGCGCCGTACGAAACCTCAAACTGCAGCGGTGTGTTTTTGCGTTCACTGAAAGCCGCCGGCTGTCCGATATGGCCACGGGTGGATGTGCAACATCCGCCCGTTCGTTTTGTCGTTGACGTGCCGTACGTCGATGGCGGCTTTGGACAGAGGGTCAGTCGGTGCGGTGGATTCGGGAACGACGTGCGGGGCGGCCGACAGGGAAGCCGCATTTTCGGCGGGCTGTGGCCTGTGGGTCGGCCCTTGCCTTGGGGCTCATGTCGGGCCCGACGGTGCTTTCGGCCACGGGCCATCCACAGCACGACCCCATGCACGCCGCCGTAGCCGGAGGTGAGTTGCCCTCCCGGACGGGAATTCCGCTGCTGGATTTTTTCACGGGCGGCGGCGGCTACATGCCCCGCACGCACTGCCTGATCACCGCCGACGGCCATATCGACTGGCCGTGGATCGGTCTGCTGGTGCTGCTGACGGCCGGTGTGATCGGGGCATATCTGCGGATTTTCGTGTTCTGGATGCGGTCGTATTTCTCGGAGTCGCCGCAGGACCGCAACATCAAACTGTTCGACCTGGCCGCGGTGTTTCTGCTATGCGCGATTTGCGGCTACGCGATGTCGATCCTGATGTTCGCGTGGCCGGGGTATCGGCTGCTGGCGTTCTTCCTGCTGCTTCTGAACATTTTCGCGTGGAAGTTCTGTGTGAATCTCGGTCCGTTCGGGCGGGTGTTCTCGGCCGACCGTCTGGAGCGGCAACTGCGGGAGATGACCGAGAGCCGCAACCGCGAGCTGGAGCAGCTGGTGGCCGTTCGGACGGCCGAGGCGAACCGGCTGGCGGAGATCGCCCGGCGCACGGCCAACGCGGTGGTGATCACCGACCGTGAAGGCCGGGTGGAGTGGGTCAATGAGGCGTTCGTGCGGATCACGGGCTACACGCTGGCGGAGGTGAAGGGTCGTCGGCCGGGCGAGCTGCTGCAGGGGCCGGAGACGCAGCCGGAAGAGGTCGCGAAGATGCGGGCGGCCATCCGGGCGGGGCGGTCGGTGACGGCGGAGCTGATCAACTACCACAAGGACGGCACGAAGTACTGGATCCGGGTGGAGATCGAACCGCTTCGGGACGCGTCGGGTGAGCTGACCGGCTTCATGGCGATCGAGAGCGACGTCACTCAGCAGCATCAGTACCGCGAAGAGCTGACCCGGCGTGCCGAGGAGCTGGAGCGTCTGCGCAGCCTGGCCGAGCGGGCCAATGCGGCCAAGAGCGAGTTCCTCGCGAACATGAGTCACGAGATCCGCACGCCGATGACGGCGATCCTCGGCTACGCGGACCTTCTGGCGGAGGACCGCGAGGGTCTGTTGCCGGCGGAAGAGCGGCAGGAGTGCATCCGGACGATCCGGCGGAGCGGCGAACACCTGCTGGCCGTGATCAACGACATCCTCGACCTCTCGAAGATCGAAGCGGGCAAGCTGACGGTGGAGCGCGTGCCGACCGACGTGCATGAAGTGCTGACGGACGTCGAGCAGCTCATGAGGATCAAGGCGGCCGACAAGGGCATCGGCCTTCAGGTGGAGCGATCGCAGCTGCCCAAGGAGCAGATCTTCGCCGACCCGTTGCGGCTGCGGCAGGCGCTGGTCAACCTTGTGGGCAATGCCATCAAGTTCACCGAGCAGGGGCGGGTCGTGGTGACGGCGACGATCGAGCAGCAGCGCGGCCAGCGGCTGCTGCGGGTCGAGGTCCGCGACACGGGCATCGGGATGACCGACGAGCAGCTCGGGCGGCTGTTCGAGGCGTTCAGCCAGGCCGACTCGAGCACCACGCGTCGCTTCGGGGGGACCGGGCTGGGGCTGCGGATCAGCCGGAGCCTGGCGGTGCTGATGGGCGGCGACCTCAGGGTGACCAGCGAGCCGGGCAAGGGGAGCCTGTTCGTCCTGCGCGTGGCGGCCGACCCGGTGCCGGCCGAAGTGGCACCGGCGGCGACGGCGGCGGAGCAGATGACGTCGGCGGACGGGGCGACCCCACCAGCGGCGGGAGCTGCCGCCGACCGCGGCTCGCGGGAATCCAAGCCCGGCTGCCTCAAGGGGCGGCACGTGCTGCTCGTGGAGGACGGTCCGGACAACCAGAAACTTATCGCGCTGCACCTGCGGCGTGCCGGGGCCAGGGTGACCATCGCCGGCAACGGGCTGGAAGCGCTGGCCGCGCTGGGGCGCGGCGCGGACGGGCGTCTGCTGAGCGGCACCGCCGGCGAAGCCACCGGCACGGCCGGCGAAGCCACCGGCACGGCCGGCGAAGCCACCGGTCCCGTCGCGGTGGACCTTGTGCTGACGGACATGCAGATGCCGGAGATGGACGGCTACACGCTCACGCGGCGGCTGCGGGACGGCGGCTACGACGGGCCGGTGATCGCGCTGACGGCCCACGCGATGGCGGGTGACGCGCAGAAGTGCCTCGACGCGGGCTGTGACGACTACCTGACCAAGCCCATCGACCGCCTGAGGCTCCTGCGGGTGTGCGCACTGGCGGTGGAGCGTCGGGCCACGGCCAAGGCCGCGTAGCGGCACGCACGTCGTCTCGACGGCCGTACGTGGTCGTCAGCAACGGCCGACCGTCCTGAGCGGCATCGGCGTGGTCGCCGTCGGACCGCTCGGCCGCCTGCCACGGCCGGTCAGGCGTGCAGGTCGAAGCGGTCGAGGTTCATCACCTTGTTCCACGCGGCGACGAAGTCACGCACGAAGTGCGCCTCGCCGTCGCTGGCCCCGTAGACCTCGCACAACGCCCGAAGCTGCGAATTGGACCCGAAGACGAGGTCCACGCGCGTGGCGGTCCAGCGACGCTGGCCGGTCTTGCGGTCGCGACCTTCGAACAGCTCGGCGTCCGGCCCCATCGGCTTCCACTCGACCGACATGTCCAGCAGGTTGGTGAAGAAGTCGTTGGTGAGCCGGCCGGGGCGGTGCGTGAAGACGCCGTGCGGGGCGTTGTTGTGATTGGCCCCCAGCACCCGCAGGCCGCCGATGAGCACGGTCATCTCCGGCGCGGTGAGCGTGAGCAGCTGGGCGCGGTCCACGAGCAGGTGCTCGGAGGGGACGGAGAACCGCGTTTTGAGGTAGTTGCGGAAGCCGTCGTGGACGGGTTCGAGCACGGCGAAGGAGGCGGCATCGGTCTGCTCGGCGGTGGCGTCGGTGCGGCCGGGGGTGAAGGGCACCTCGACGGCGTGGCCGGCGGCCTTGGCGGCGGCCTCGACCGCCGCGCAGCCGCCGAGCACGATGAGGTCCGCCAGCGACACCCGCTTGCCGTCGCTTCGGCCGTTATTGAACGCCGACTGAATGCCCTCAAGGGTCTTGAGCACCCGGGCCAGCTGCTCGGGCTGGTTGACCGGCCAGTGGCGCTGGGGTTCGAGGCGGATCCGGGCGCCGTTGGCCCCGCCGCGCTTGTCCGAGCCGCGGAACGTCGAGGCCGACGCCCACGCGGTGGACACCAGCTCCGCCGTGCTCAGGCCGCTGGAGAGGAGCTTGGCCTTGAGGTCGGCGACGTCGGCGGCGTCGATGAGCTTGTGATCGACCTTGGGCAGCGGGTCCTGCCAGATGAGGTCTTCGGCGGGCACCTCCGGGCCGAGGTAGCGGGCTTTGGGGCCCATGTCGCGGTGGGTGAGTTTGAACCACGCGCGGGCGAAGGCGTCGGCGAACTCGTCGGGGTTGGCGTGGAAGCGGCGGGAGATCTTCTCGTAGGCCGGGTCGAACCGCAGCGAGAGGTCGGTCGTGAGCATCGTGGGCGCGTGACGCTTCGTGGGGTCGTGGGCGTCGGGGACGGTGCCTTCGCCGGCCCCGTTTTTCGGCTTCCACTGCCACGCGCCGGCGGGGCTTTTGGTCAGCTCCCACTCGTAGCCGAAGAGGTGGTCGAAGTAGTCGTTGCTCCAGCGGGTAGGCGTCTTGGTCCAGGTGACTTCCAGCCCGCTGGTGATGGTGTCGGCGCCTTTGCCGGTGCCGAAGCGGCTTTGCCAGCCCAGGCCCTGCTGTTCGAGCGGTGCAGCTTCGGGGTCGGGGCCGAGCAGGGCGGCGTCGCCCGCCCCGTGGCATTTGCCGAAGGTGTGCCCGCCGGCGATCAGCGCGACCGTCTCCTCGTCGTTCATGGCCATGCGCGCGAACGTCTCGCGGATGTCGCGGGCGGCGGCGACGGGGTCGGGTTTGCCGTTGGGGCCCTCGGGGTTGACGTAGATCAGGCCCATCTGCACGGCCGCCAGCGGGTTGGCCAGCTCACGATCGCCGCTGTAGCGCTGGTCGCCCAGCATGGTGTCTTCCGGGCCCCACCACGTGTCTTCTTCCGGCTCGTAGATGTCTTCGCGGCCGCCGCCGAAGCCGAAGGTCTTGAAGCCCATCGATTCCAGCGCGACGTTGCCGGCCAGAATCATCAGGTCGGCCCACGAGAGCTTGCGGCCGTACTTCTGCTTGACCGGCCAGAGCAGACGCCGCGCCTTGTCGAGGTTGACGTTGTCCGGCCAGGAGTTCAGCGGGGCGAAACGCTGGGCGCCCGTGCCGGCACCGCCGCGGCCGTCGCCGATGCGGTAGGTGCCGGCGGCGTGCCAGGCCATGCGGATGATCAGCGGGCCGTAGTGGCCGAAGTCGGCCGGCCACCACTCCTGCGACGTGGTGAGCACGGTCTCGATGTCTTTCTTGACCGCCTTGAGGTCGAGCGTTTTGAACTCGGCGGCGTAGTTGAAGTCGCGGCCCATCGGGTTCGACAGTGGCGAGCGCTGGTGCAGGATCTTGAGGTTGAGCTGGTTGGGCCACCACTCGCGCAGGCTCTTGCCCCCGCCGGCCACAGGTGCGGCGTGGAACGGGCAGCGCGCGGCGGTCGCGTGGGTGGCGGGCGAGCCGTTGGTGGCGGGCGACATCGACGGCGGGTTGGTGGCGGGTGCGGACATGGAAGCTCCTGGAGAAGAGAGGTCCTGGACGACGCCCACGTCAAACGAAGACGGGCTGAAGCAAACGTTGACCGCAACGGTAGCCGGCGTGGCCGACCCGCGTCGGCCGGGCACGTCGAAAACACAAGAACGCACTACGCACGGCACGACCGCCCGCGGCACGGCACGACCGCTCGCGGCACGGCAAGACCGCTCGCGGCACGGCAAGACTGCTCGCGGCACGGCAAGACCGCACGCGGCGGCCGCTGTGCCCCACCATGCCCCCGGCGGGAATCGAACCCGCACGACCTTGTGGGTCAGCGGATTTTAAGTCCGCAGCGTCTGCCGTTTCGCCACGGGGGCGCGGCGGCGTCATGGTATCGCAGGGCTGCACACGGCGGGGAGTCGGGCGGCCGCCGACGGCCCGCTACACTGCTGCCGATGAGCGAAGCTCGTCTGATTGCGGTGATTCCAGCGGCCGGCCGTTCGGTGAGGTACAGGGCGGCGGGCGCTGCGGCCGCCCCCGCACACCCCGACGGCAAGCTCGCGGAACTCCTGCACGGGCGGACGGTTCTGGCGTGGTCGGTCGCGGCGTTTCTCCGGCGGGCGGACGTGTCGGAAGTGGTCGTGGCGACCTCGGACATCGCGTCGTGCCGTGCGCTTCTGGGCGAGCTGGCCGACGACCCCAGGCTGACGTTGACGTTGGGGGGGGCGTGCCGGGCGGCATCGGTGCTGGCCGGCCTGCAGGCCGCGCGGACGCCGGTGACGGATGCGGCGTGGGTCGCGGTGCACGATGCGGCGAGACCTGCGTTGTCGGACGGGCTTATCGATGAGGTCTGGGCGGCGGCCCGGCGGTGGGGAGCGGCGGCGCCCGCGCTGCCCGTGACGCTGACGGTGCGGACGGCCGCGGGGCCGCTGCCGTCTCCGGCCGGGCGGACGGTGCCCCGCGAGACGCTGTATGCGATGCAGACGCCGCAGATCGCCCGTAGGGAGGTGCTGCGACGGGCGCTCGAGGGGTGTGCCCAGCCGCTGGAGCAGGTGACGGATGAGCTGATGGCCCTGGAGCTGGCCGGGCTGGAGGCGTGGCTCGTGCCCGGGGAGGCGGTCAACCTGAAGGTGACCGTTCCCGACGACCTCGCGCAGTTGCGGCAGTGCTGGACTCCTCGCTGCGGGCCAGTCGCGGGTTGACGGGGGGCCGCGTCTCGACGTCGGGTTCGGCCACGGCCGTCGTGGTCGGCGGGGGTGTGTCGGTGAGCGGCGGCGTGGGGCCGGTGAGGTCCGCCGGGCGGGAGACGCCGTCTACAAGGCGACCGAAGATCATCCGGCCGGCCGAGGTCTGCAGCGCCGAGGTGACGACGAACTCGACGTCCTCGTGAAGGTGGCCGCGGCCCTGCTCGACGACGACCATGGTGCCGTCATCGAGGAAGCCGACGCCCTGTCCCGGCTGGTCGCCGGCCTTCACCAGCCGCACGGACATGCGCTCACCGGGCAGGACCACGGGTTTGACCGCGTTGGCGAGCTGATTGATGTTGATGACGTCCACGCCGCGGAGCTGGGCGACTTTGTTGAGATTGAAGTCGTTGGTGAGGACGCGGGCGTTGAGCTCCTTGGCCAGCAGGAGCAACTTGGCGTCCACCTCGCTCTCGCCGGTGTCGTCGCGAGGGTTGCCGTCGTAGAGCACGACGTCCAGCCGCTTGTCCGAGCGGAGCCGGGCGAGCACGTCCAGTCCGCGGCGGCCGCGGTTGCGTTTGAGTTTGTCGGGCGAGTCGGCGATGTGCTGGAGCTCGTCGATGACGAACTGCGGCACCACGAGCTGCGACTCGAGGATACCGGTGGCGGCGATGTCGGCGATGCGGCCGTCGATGAGCACGGACGTGTCCAGCACCATCGGACGGGCGCCACGCGTCTGCTTGGAAAACTCGACGAAGGGGATGATGAACCGGAAGTCGTCTTTCGTCTGCAGGATGAAGCTGATGGCCAGGTAACTGGTGGTGAGCCCGATGAGGATGTTGACGAAGTCGATGACGGCCTCGCGACGGGCGAGGAACTGCTCGCGGTCCACGCGGGCGTTGATGTCCGTCGGGACCATCTGCTGCTCGATGACCAGTCGGACGACGAACGAGAAGGCGTAGGCGATGAACAGCCCGACGAGCAGCCCGAAGAACGCCCCGGAAAACACCGCCAGCTTGCGCCGCGGCGAGAGGATGTCCACGCAGACGGTGAACACCGCAATCGCCAGCGCCACCGACATCGCCAGCCAGGTGAACCGCCCGAGGAACTGCGTCGGGTGCTGCACGTAATACCAGCCGACCGCCCCCATCAGGAGGATGAAGAGCGTGCGCAGGACGTGCAGAATCATGGTCACCTCAGGTCGCGCCCGGCACGACTCCGACCCCCGGGGCGGACGGGAGGTCCTCTGGGCGCCCCGCCGTACCGCAGCCTCTCTCCAGCGCCTAGTTTACGCAAAGGTTGGGAAAGCGGGCAATCCGATGTCCGGCGGCGTAGGCAACCGCACGCCGGGCGACGACCGCCGGCTCACCGGCCCGAATCAGCGGTAGAGCAGGTAGAAGACCACCAGCGCCACCAGAATGCGGTACACGCCGAAGGGGGTGAAGCTGTAGCGGCGGATGAGACGCATGAACCATGCGATGACCGCGTAGGCCACCACGAAGCTCACCACCGTGCCGACGGCGAGGTAGCCGACCTGCTCAAGGCTGACGTCCGGCGAACGCAGAAACCGCGCCAGCTTGATCGCCCCTGCGCCGAGCAACGCGGGAATCGCCAGGAAGAAGCTGAACTCCGCGGCGACCGGCCGGGACATGCCCATCGCCAGGGCCGGCACGATCGTGGCGGCCGAGCGGCTGGTTCCCGGAAAGACGGCCGCGACAATCTGGCACAGCCCGATGACCAGTGCGTGCGGCCAGCGCATCTCTTCCATGTGCTCGATGACGGCGGCGGGTCGGAACCGCTCGATAAGGATCATCAGCACGCCCCCGAGCAGCAACGCCCACGCGATGACGTGCGTCTCGAGGTCGCCGCGGGCCAGATAGAACTCTTCGGCCCGCTTGGCCGCGACATAGCCGATCGCCAGCGGCAAACTCGCCAGCAGGAGCATCAGCAGCAGGTGTCTCCGCTGCGTCGGCTCGAGCGGGGCGTGGTCGGTGTAGTTCGGCGGGGGGCGACGCAAGCCGACCAGGTCCAGCAGGCGATGGCGGAAGTACACGAGCACCGCGGCGATCGCGCCCGACTGGATAAAGATGTCGAACGTCTTGGCGAACGCCGGCGAGACGATCGAGCCCATCCACGCTTCGGCCAGCCGCATGTGACCCGTGGACGACACCGGCAAAAACTCGGTGACACCTTCGATCACGCCGAGGATGACAGCCTTGAGCAGGTCGTTCACAACCCCGTTATCGGGCGGAAGCGAGGGCTACGCCAGCGTATCGGGCAAAATCGCGCCCTGGACGGGCCTCCGCCCCGGTCAGCCTCTGCCGGTTCGGGGCGGGCGGCTCAACGCACCCGAGGGGCCTCACGCCTTGCCGCCCGGTCGGTACATGCACGCGGCACGGTGAATGTACCCCAGCCCGCTGACCACCGTCACCGTGACGGTGGTCCAGATGCACAGGTCGCGGACGTAGGTGGCGTAGGTGAGCAGCGACGTGCCGTGCCGGTCGTCGTAACGGCTCAGTGCCGGGAGATAGTTCACGTAAGCAAGGATGATGAGGATGGTCAGCGACTGCACGACCATCTTGACCTTGCCGGCCATCTCCGCGCCGAACCGCACGCCCGACGACTCGGCCGCCCCGCGAATCGCCGTCACCAGCAGCTCCCGGGCGAGCATGATGACGAACACGGCCGGCACGACACCGGTGATGGTGCGGGCGACGAAGCCCGGTCCGGCGGCTTCGTGGTCGGCGATGATGAAGTTCTTGCCCGCAAAGAACGCGAAGGAGCCGAGCACGAGGATCTTGTCCACGAACGGGTCCACGATGCGCCCAAACGCCCCTTCAACTTTCCATTTTCTTGCGAGATGGCCGTCGAG
The DNA here is from genome assembly GCA_046299715.1 of Tepidisphaerales bacterium. Lineage (GTDB taxonomy): Bacteria > Planctomycetota > Phycisphaerae > Tepidisphaerales > Tepidisphaeraceae > JBBRUM01. The sequence goes on from JBKBHU010000030.1 coordinate 10,194, forward strand.
GAAGTCGGTCACCAGCGCCACGATGTAAACAAAAAACGCCACCGTCAGCAGGGCCGGGCTGCCCCGTCCCTCGTACTGGTAAAACGACAGCAGGACAAAGAAGACGACCGCGAGGATCAGCCGAAGGCCGGTCAGCAGGTTGGGGACGTGCCGTTTCATGAGGCGGCCGCGACGTCCGCGGGAGGGATTGTAAGCCGCCGTGATTCCGCCCGCGGGCGGGCCGGTCCAAGCAAAGCACCCCGCCGGTTGGGCCGGCGGGGTGCGGGAAGGTCGCGTTCGTCGACGCCGTCCGACCGGTGCGGTCCGGCGGCGTCCACGGGTGACGCGGGTTTACTTGGCGTACTTCACCGAGCAGCCGTAGGGGCGGGTTTCCGGCTGGCTGACAGGCTTGCCGGCCAGCAGCTCGTCCAGCGCCTTGGCGACGAAGTTGGTCGCACCGGAGATGTCGGCGGTGTTGCTGGACGGGTTGGAGTCGATCGCGCCCGCGTACACCAGCACGCCCTCGGGGTTGATGATGTACATGTGCGGAGTGGTCCGGGCGCCGTAGGCGCGGCCGACGTCACCCTTGCTGTCGTTGAGGATCGGCCGCTGGATGTTCCACTCCTGCGCGATCTTGCGGTTGTGTTCGTTGTTGTGCCAGTTGGTGGAGTTGACGGCGAGCCACACGACGCCCTTCTCCATGTACTGAGCGGCCAGACGGTTCATGTGGCCTTCGCGGTAGAACTTGACCACGAACGGGCACTCGTTGTTGAACCACTCGAGCACGACGATCTTGCCCTTGAAGTCGGCGAGCGAGTGGGTCTTGCCGTCCTGGTCCTCCAGCGTCCAGGCGGGGGCGGGCTGACCGATCGCCGCGGTCGGCGCGGGCTGCGAAGCCGAGAGCTGCGAGACGGCCAGCGCGGCCAGCGAGCAGGCGGCCGCAAGAACGAACATGAGACGGATCATCGGAACAACCTCCTTGAAGAAAAAGGGTCAATGTCCCTCAGGCCCCAGCAGGGGCAACTCAACCCAGTGTCCGCGTCGGTCGCCCGACGCATCTTCCACGACAAGCAGCACGAGAATAGTAGGCGGAACAACCGTTGTTCCCGCAAAAATCCGAACCGTGCACGAAACATCCGCCCCGGACTCGCCGGTCGTCGCCTGCACGTCGGACAGGTCCAGACCTTCTCCGGGCAGGGGGTACACCTCGACGCTCGACGGTGAGCGGCCCGCCGGAAGGGGGGGCAGGGGGGCGTTCCAGCGGCGCTGGGCGGCCGTCCCGGCCTTGGCGGGCGGAGTTGGGCCGACGGGTTTGGCGGGAATCGCGGCCGAGAGGTCGTTCAACGGCATGAGGGCACGCCAGCGGTCGAAGTCGGTCCGCCCCTCGGGCGCGGTCCGTGCGAGCTCAGGCGTCTCACGCGCGGATCGCTGGAGGTCGGTCCCGGCCGCGGTCACCCGGACGGTCGCCCGCTGCCGGCCGGGGATGCACACGGTCTCGCAGACGAGAAACGTCGTGTCCACGGCCAGCTCGGCGTCGCCGGAGGTGAAGCTGTCGGGCGGGGTGACTTCGACCAGCAGCGTGACGGTATCGCTGTAGCCGTAGCCGACGAGGCCGCCGGGTTGGGTGAAGGTTTTGGGGAGCGGGAACTGCCACGGGCCGGCCGACCAGCCTTGGGGCAGCTCCAGCGTGGGCTGTGTGGGGATGCCGGAATCGCCGGGGTTCAGCCAGTAGATGTGCCAGCCGGGGGCGAGCGTGAAGGTCAGGGCAAGGGTGACCGGACGGCCCGGCGTGGCGTAGGCGGTTTCGGCGGCAAGCCGGGAGGTGACGAGCTGGTCGACCGGCGGCGGGGGCGATGCGGGGAGCATGGCGGATTGGAGAACGATCGCGGCGACGTTCAAGCAGGCGACTCGGCGAGCGGGTGGGTGCGTTGGCCGTAGGACGCTGCCGGTTGTGGTGGTCATGGCGGATGCGGGGATGGGTGGTGTTATGGACCGGTAAAGATTAGAGGCTTCGGCTGGCCGGTTCTGCCGTCGGTCGATAGACTTGGGCAGCCGCGGTGGGGGGGTCAGGGGTTGAGTAGCGCGAGACGGCGCGGTGCTTCCCCGAGCGGGCCGTAACTTAGACGGGAAAGAGCCGGGGCGGTGCGTCGGGTCAAGGAGGGTCGGGAAAGGGTGTGATGGCGTGTTGACGCACGGGCGTACGGGTGACGACCGCGGGACGGGCGGCTGGGCCGCCGACGGCGGCGGTGTCTACGGTGGCGGCCCGTCGAGGCGGGGTGAGGAGGAGGCGGGGGACGACGACGGGGGCGTCGCGAGCGGGGGCGTGGGCGGTAGCGGTGGGGGTGTGGCGGCGCTCAACGCCAACGTGCTGGTGCTCAACCGCTACTACCAGGCGATCCGCGTGGTCAACGTGCGGCGGGCGTTCTCGCTGCTGTGCCGCGACCTGGCCGAGGTGGTGCACATCGAGGCGGACGAGGCGGGCGAGAAGCGTTGGCAGAACCTCGACTTTGCGGAGTGGTGCGAGATCAGCCAGCTCAAGCGGGAGTTCGAGCCGGACGCGCACGATTGGATCCACACGGTTCGGCTGCAGATCGCCGTGCCGCGGATCATCCGGCTTCTGGGCTACGACAAGCTGCCGCGGCAGGATGTCAAGTTCAACCGGCGCAACATCTACGCGCGCGACTCCAACCGCTGTCAGTACTGCGGGAAGAAGTTCCCCACAACGGAACTGTCACTCGACCACGTCATCCCCAAGAGCCAGGGCGGCAAGACGACGTGGGACAACATCGTGTGCTGCTGCGTGAAGTGCAACGTGCGCAAGGGCGGGCGCACGCCCGAGCAGGCCCACATGCATCTGATCAGCAAACCGGCCAAGCCCAAGCGGTCCCCGGTGATCAGCATCCGTCTGGCCGACGAGCGGTACTGGAGCTGGAAGCAGTTCCTCGACAACGCGTACTGGACGGTCGAGCTGAAGTGAGTCGGGCGCAAGCGTCCGTGAAGGGCAAAACGCAGTGGGGGGCCCGAAGTGGCGGCGGTAGGATGCCGGCATGTCGGACGGGCCGCGGTGGGTGGTGTTTGTCGGCGAATCGGAGGGGATGCCGCTGCTGGTGAAGCTCGACGGTCGGTTTGGCGCGGGCTACCGCGACGTCCAGCGTCCGTGGGCGGTGACGGTGCGTTGCGCGCTCGATCGCATCGATGGGAACGGGCTGCCGCCGGAAGCGGACTTTCCGATGTGGGAGGCCGTGGAGGCCGCGGTGGATGAGGCGATCGGCGACGGGGAGGGCGGTATCGCGGTCGCGCGGCTGTACGGGGAGGGGCTGGCGCGGCTGTGCTATTACGCGGGGCGTCGGGCCGGGCTGGAAGGGCGGTTGCGGCGGGCGCTGGCGGGGCGCGCGGCGGCGCTGGAGGTGCGGGAGGACCGCAGCTGGAGCGGCTATGAACGGTTGCTGACGGCGTGGCGGCAGTCGGAAGAGGTGCCGCCGAGCTTCCGGGACGAGTCGCCCCCGGCGTGGCCGGGCACGAAGCGGCGGCCGGTTGAAGAGCAGCCTTGGCGTGGCGAAGAGCTGCAGCGTCACGTGGACGACTGAGCGGCCCGAGAAGGGGGGCTAACGGGGCGGGACGTACCAGCGCGTGACGTGCGGGAGACTGCCCGTGGGCGCGGTTTAGAGGTTTTCGAGGCGCTGGGCTTTGTCCAGCGCGAGCAGGGCGTCGATGATGGGGTCGAGGTCGCCTTCGAGGACGGCGTCGAGGTTGAAGTTTTTCTCCCCGCCGCCTTCGCCGCCGAGGCGGTGGTCGGTGCAGCGGTTCTGCGGGAAGTTGTAGGTGCGGATGCGTTCGTTGCGGTTGCCGGAGCCCATCATCGACTTGCGTGCGGACATGGTGGCGGCGTGCTGTTTGGCCTGCTCCATTTCGTAGAGGGTCGCGCGGAGCAGGGCCCAGGCGCGTTCTTTGTTCTGGCTCTGGCTCTTGTGCTCGGTCATTTTGAACCGCAGCCCTGTGGGCTTGTGCAGGAGCTGCCAGCCGGTTTCGACCTTGTTGACGTTCTGCCCGCCCGGCCCGCCGCCACGGCAGCCGGACTCTTCGACGTCCTTGGGGTTGATTTCGATTTTGACGTCGGGCATTTCGGGCAGGACCGCGACGGTGGCGGCGGAGGTGTGGATGCGGCCGGCGGCCTCGGTCTCGGGGACCCGCTGGACGCGGTGTCCGCCGCCTTCGAACCGCAGCCGGCGGTAGGCCCCGTCGCCGCGGACCGAGACGATGGCTTCCTTGAAGCCGCCCCGCTCGGAGACCGAGAGGTCGGAGACGGTGAACGACCAGCCCTTTCTCTCGCAGTATTTGCGGTACATCTCGAAGAGGTCGCGCGTGAACAGCGCCGCTTCTTCGCCGCCCGTGCCGGCCCGCAGCTCAAGGAAAAACGAATCGACGGCGTTGTCCTCGGCGGCGAGGAACTCGTCCTTGATGGCCTCTTCCAGCTCGGCGAGCTGGTTCCGGGCCGCGGGCAGCTCGCCGCGGGCGAGCTCGGCCATCTCCGCGTCGGCGCCGGCCGCGAGTTGCTCGAGCTCCTCCACCTGCGTGCGGGCTTTGAGGTACGCGCGGTACCGCTGCACGGCCGGCGCGAGCTGACCCGACTCTTTGGACAGCGCGATCATCCGGGTGCTGTTGGACAGCACCTCCGGCTGGGTGAGCAACTGCTGCAGCTCGTCGTACCGCTGGCTCATCGACTCGAGTTTGCGGAGCAGCGGCTGAAGGGGGGCGGTGGTGGTCATGGCAGCGGGCGGAGCCAAAGGCGTCGAACGCGGGAGCGCAGAAATGAGTTGCCGTGGTCGAGGGGCGGCGGCCAGCGCCGCGCGCGCCAAGGCTAAGCGAGCCGACGGCGTGCCGACATCGGCCGAGGTGTCGGACGTTGGAGCGACGCCCGCGGCCGGGACAAACCAGCCTCGAACCCGGTGGTGCCTGCCGCGACGGGCACAGAGGAGGCGATCACGCGCGACCCGTGGACGCTGCCGTCACCCCGGGGCCGGGGACGACTTACTCATCGTCGCCGTCGTCCGCACGGGTGGAAACGGCCCGTCGCCGTGGCGGGGCGACCCGCTTGACCCCCTGCACGCGGCAGACGGCCTTCCAGAACCGTGGGTCGTCGATGTTCTGACCGAGAAGTTTAACGAACTCGCGCCGGCAGTTTTCGAACTCGTCCGAATATGGCAGGAGCTTGCCGCCGCGACAGTGTTTTGGCAGCAGCTTTTTCAGCTCGGCCAGTTGCTCGGGGGTCAGACCTAAGTCGTCGTCGGCGGGGGCTTTGGTGACGACGGTGCTCGAGCGGACGTGTTTGCACAAGGCGACGTAAATCTGTTCCTTCTCGGCGTTCTTGAAGGTGCGGGCCTGGAAGCCGTCGCACAGCCGGTCGAAGGCCTCGGTGTAGGGCAGTTCGTCGCGGGAGATGCCGATTTCGTCGTATAGCTCCTGAAGGTGCTCCTGGTCGATGGCCGAGAGCTTGAGCGGTGGTCGCATGGGGGGCTCCTGAGTGAAACCGGCGGGTGAACCTTCAGTGTAACGGCATCGATATGTTGATGCCAGCGAAACCACTCGCCGGTGTCTGAAACTTGCGTCGCGGTGGCGGTTGGGGGGGGCGGGGCGGTGTGCGTTGCGTTCGCGGCGGCCGGGACGCGAGAGCTTTGGAACGTTAGCCGTGGGTGGGCGGTGCCCTTGGTAGGCATGGCGGCGGGGGCTGTGCAACGGCCGCGTTGGAAAGGTGGGCGGCTGCGGCCGGCGGGTGTGACGGCGCCCGCCGGGGTCGGGACACGGTGTGTGGGGAGTCGTGGCGGTGCGGGCGTGGACCGGCGTGCGGGGGTCTTTCGCTTGTCGCGGCGTTGGTTACACTCTCGCGTCTCATGCCGGAGATGACTTTGCTTGCCGCCGTGGACGTCGGCTGGTTCATCAACCCGTGGAAGCTGATTCCCCTGCTGGTCCTGCTGTTGGGGTTTGCGCGTCTGGCGACGTGGGCGGACAAGGACTGCGAGGTGGCGCACCTGCCGCGGGTGCCGGTGAATCTGGCGATCATGGGCATCGGCGTGCTGGCGTTTGCGCTGTTTTTCCTGATTCCGAACTTCTGGCTGGCCACGGGCGTGCTTCTGGCGCTGAACCTGGTGGCGGCCGGGGGGTACGTGGGTCTGCGGGCGTCGCAGGTGGGGGTGAAGGACCTGAGCAAGCAGTTCCAGAACTGGCTGGCCGGGTTTCGAAAGGGGGGGAAGGTCAAGGAAGTGGTGTCCGAGGTGCAGGTGCTGGACGCCAAGGGCCGGCTGATCGCGGCGCCGTCGGACGACGACCTGATGCGGCCGGGGTATGACGCGGTGCAGGCGATGCTGGTGGAGCCGCTGAAGAAGAACGCGGAGACGATTCAACTGGTGCCGTCGGGCGAGGGGTATCGGCTGACGTTTGTGGTGGACGGTTTCGCGTATGTGGGAACGGCGCCGGAGAAGGCGGCGGCGCAGGCGGGGATCGACTTCATCAAGACGCACGCCGGGCTGAACCTCGACGAGAAGCGCAAGCCGCAGAAGGGGAAGCTCAAGGCGACGCTGGGTGGCAAGAAGCGTGAACTGGACGTGCAGACGGCGGGGTCGTCGGCCGGGGAGGCGCTGCAGATCGACGTGGACAGCAAGCAGCGGCACCGGTACCGGCTGGAAGAGCTGGGGATGACCGAGCTGCAGGAGGCGGCGATTCGCGATTCGATTCAGGTGCGGGAGGGGATCGTGCTGCTGGCGGCGCCGAAGGGGCAGGGGCTGACGAGCCTGTGCTATGCGGTGCTGCGGGCCCACGACGCGTTCCTGACGCACATCCAGACGATCGAGCGCAACGCGGACCAGGACCTGGAGGGGATCACGCAGAACAAGCTGCCGCCGGGAGCCCCACCGGCGGAGGAGCTCAAGCAGGTGAGCTGGGTGTGCTCGCAGGAGCCGGACGTGATCATGCTCACGTCGCTGGAGGAGCCGGCGAGCGCGAGAGAGCTGATCAAGTTCGCGGCGACGGGCAAGAAGGCCTACGTGGCGGTGCGTGCCGAGAGCGCGCTCGACGCGGTGAACGTGTGGCGGAAATGGGTCGGTGACGACGCCAAGGCGCTGCGGCACCTGCTGATGGCGGTGTCGGGTCGGGTGGTGCGGAAGCTGTGCGTGCAGTGCAAGGTGGCGATCACGCCGGACCCGGAGCAGCTCCGGAAGATGAACCTGGACCCGGCCAAGGTGACGCAGTTGTTCCAGGAGCGGACCGAGCCGCTGGTGGACGCGAAGGGCAACCCGATCGTGTGCGACATCTGCCAGGACCTGCGCTTCAAGGGGCGGACGGGGATTTACGAGGTGGTCATCATCGACGACGAAGTGAAAGAGGCGATGCTGTCGGGGGCGAGCATGAGTCAGGTGCGGACGATCGTCCGCAAGCAGCGGATCCCGTTCCTGCAGGAGGCCGCGCTCGACCTGATCCAGCGGGGCGAGACGTCGGTGAAAGAGGTGCAGCGGGTGTTCGGGGCGAAGTCGTCGTCGCAGCAGCCGGCGAAGGTGTCGTGACGCGTCGGCGTGGGGTGGGGCGTGGTAAGGTCGGCGAGGGGTGCGGCGGAGGGGGGGGGCGGGGGGGGCGTGTGCGGGAGCGGGTCGAAGGCAGGCAGCGAGGTCGCGGACGATGCTTTTTTCACTCCTGATGCTGGTGCTGGTCGCGGCGATTGTGTTCTTTCACTACGTCCAGGGGCTGTTCAGCAGCTTCCTGTCGGCGGTGATCGCGGCGGTGGCGGCGGTGGTGGCGATCGGCTTCCACGAGCAGGTGGTGTTCTGGCTGGCGGGCGGGCAGCTGGCCGACATCGCACACGGTGCGGTGATGTGCGGGCTGTTCGGCGCGGTGTACGCGGGGCTGCGGTTCGCGTTCGATGCGCTGGTGCCGGGGAACGTGAACTTCGGCGTGTGGCCCAACCGCATCGGCGGCGCGGTGATGGGGCTGGTGGCGGCGTTCTTCGGGGTGGGCACGCTGGCGGTGGCGACGCAGGCGTTGCCGTTTTCGCCGTCGATTCTGGGGTACAGCCGGTGGGAGGTGAACGAGAACCGGGTGAATCTCGTCGGGGTTCCGGACTGGGCACGGGTGGGCCGGAGCGGCGACATCGTGGACAAGCTGGTGATGTATGACCAGCTGAAGGACGCGCGGCTGGAGCCTTCGCGGGCGTCGGGGATGCTGCTGCCGTTGGACGACTTCGTCATCGGCTTCGTGTCGATGGTGTCGAGCGGGTCGCTGGCAGGGGACACGCCTTGGTCGGCGGTCCACCCCGACTACGTCAACGAGCTGTTCGCGCAGCGGCTGGGGCTGCAGCCGGGTGCCAAGCGGACGGCCTTCCCGCAGGACGGTCAGGATCAGATCGAAGTGCTGGGCCTGGCGCGTCTGCCGGAGACCGGCGTCCCGCAGATCGACGGCGAGCTGCCGGAGTTCCGGCCGCCGGGGGCGACGTTCGAGCCGGTGCTGCGGGCCGAGCCGGGGAAGACGCTGGTCATGGTGAGGGTGATCGTCCGCAACGACGCGACCGATTCGGACAACCGGGTGAGGTTCTCGCTGGCGAATTTCCGGCTGGTGGCGGGCGGGCAGAACTACTACCCCGTGGCGCTGCTGCGGGGGACGCGTCAGGCGGTGCACCAGCGTGCTGACGACTTCCTGATCATGGAAGGCGGCAAGGGGGTGGACCTCGTCTTCGAAGTGAACCCTGACCATCTGGTGGGGCCGGACGTGGACATCCGCAGCCCCGAAGCCCGCGTGGCGAGGGGCGTGTTTCTCGAGTTCAAGCGGCTGTCACGGGCGAGTCTGGCGGGCAAGGAGGTGCTGGGCCCGGACGACTTCGAGACCGACCCGCGGACGGAGGCGTCGGTGCTGCGGCGTCGGGGCTGGCCGCCAGAGCCGAAGCGGTAGTTTGACCTGGGGAGTCGTTGGGGGAGTCGTTGGGGGAGGCGTTGGGGGAGGCGTTGGGGGAGGCGTTGGGGGAGGCGCGGGGGGAAGGGGGCGTGCGACGGGCGGGCCTGAGCGGGGGGCCTGAAAGAGGAGCTGGGCGGTGCAGGAGAAGCGGGCCATCGGCGTGGGAAGGTGCGGAGCGGGGGGACGCCGCGGGATGGCCGGGCTGTCGGCTGTGCTCGCGGCGGCCGTGCTCGGCGGTGTGCTGGCGGCGGGGGGGTGCGGCCCGAGCAAGCGGCGGCCGGTGGAGGTGGACGTGAGCGGGGTTCCGGCGGAGGTGCTGGCGTCGTTCCGGCGCGACCAGCCCAACTCGATCATCCGCGGCGGCCGGGCCGTGCCGGAGGGGTATCGGATCGACTACTGGTCGCCGCTGCGGAAGCGCGAGTGGGTCGTGTACAACCTGGAGGGAGACAAGCTCAAGTCGTCGCAGTAGGTGGGATTCCGGGGCGGGACGTGAGCAGAGCAGGCCGGGCGGCAGAGGGACAATGGGGGAAAAGGGTGAGGCACCGATGCGGGCATTGATCGTCTACGGCGGCTGGGACGGGCACCAGCCGAAAGAGGTGTCGGAGATTTTCTCCCGGGTGCTGCGGGAGGACGGGTTTGAGGTCAGCGTCAGCGACACGCTCGAAGCATTCAAAGACGTCGAGGAGCTCAAGCGTCTCAGCCTGATCATCCCCGTGTGGACGATGGGGAAGATCGACTGGAACTGGGGGAACAACGTGGCGGCGGCGGTGGCGTCGGGGGTGGGCCTGGCGGGGTGCCACGGGGGCATGTGCGACGCGTTCCGCGAGCACACCGAGTGGCTGTTCATGACCGGGGGGCAGTTCGTCGGCCACCCCGGGAACGACGGCACGCCCTACCGGGTGCACATGGGCCCGGTGCGGCATCCGATCACGGAAGGGATCGGCGATTTCGACGTCAGGTCGGAGCAGTACTACATGCTGGTGGACCCGGCCAACACCGTGCTGGCATACACGCGGTTTCCCAACGCCCCAGGCAACTACGAAGTGAACGGCCCGGTGCTGATGCCGACGATCTGGACGCGAGGCTGGGGCAAGGGACGGGTGTTCTACTCGGCGCTGGGTCATCAGGCGAACATCGTGGCGATGGAGCCGCACCTGACGATCCTGCGGCGCGGCTTCCGGTGGGCGGCGACGGGGAAGGTCCATCCGGGGGGCTGAGCGGCGACGCGGCGAGGCAGAGAGGCGGCGAGCGGTGGGGCGTGGCGGAGGGGGGACGAGGCG
>JBKBHU010000031.1:0-4693 GCA_046299715.1 Tepidisphaerales bacterium
GTAGCTACTCCAGCCGCCGGGATGTTCGAAACTAATCCGCCATCGTCCGCACCATAGCAAGCACCGCCGCCCGTTGTGCCCGCGTGAGCTTCGACCAAAGCTCCACCACCTCCGCGATGTCGGAATCGTCGCGCGCGTACGTTTTTGCGTACACTGCCGCCACTTCTCGCGTTTTTAAGTCAGTTTTTGCCGGTAGTTCGGATCCCCTCGGGGTCATCTGGCTGCGGGCACCTCTCGTGGGCGCGCGGCCTTGAATCGAGGCTTAGGTTACCGCCGGCTCGGCGTTACACACGCTCGCACGCGACGAGGTCCTCGTAGGTCTCGCGGCGGCGGATGAGCCGGTAGCTGTCCCCTTCCACCAGCACTTCGCACGCCCGCGGGCGGCTGTTGTAGTTGCTCGACATCGAAAATCCGTACGCGCCGGCCGTGAACACGGCCACAAGGTCACCACGCTCCAGCCGAGGCAGGAGACGGTCCTTGGCAAGGTAGTCCCCCGACTCGCACAGCGGCCCGACCACGTCCACGACCTCGCCGCCGTCGGCCGGGGTGGTCTGCCGGCGACGCCCCGCGGCCGGCACGTCTGCCGGGTTGCGCGGACGGGTCGGCCAGATGTGGTGGTAGCTCTCGTAGAGCGTCGGCCGCATCAGGTCGTTCATCCCGGCGTCGACGATCACGAACTTTTTCTCGCCGCCCTGTTTCCGGTACAGGGTCCGCGTGAGCAGGATGCCGCTGTTCCCGGCGATGTACCGCCCCGGCTCGAGCGCCACGCGGTAGGGCTTGCCCAGCAGCATCGGCAGCATGGCCCTGGCGTGTTCGGTCACCGGCAAGGCCTGCTCGGGGTGCTCGTAGTTGACCGCAAAGCCGCCGCCGAGGTCCAGCCATTCGATGACGTGGCCACGCTTCATGAGCGACTCGATGGTGGCCGTCACTTTCCGCAACGCCTCGACGTAGGGCTCGATGGTGTAGACCGGCGAGCCGATGTGCATGTGCAGGCCGGCCAGACGCAGGTTTTTCAGCCCGCGGTACTGCTCGAAGACGCGTTCGGCCCGTTCGAGGTCCACGCCGAACTTGGTCTCTTTCTTGCCGGTGGTGGTTTTGACGTGGGTTTTGGGGTCCACGTCGGGGTTGACGCGCAGGGCGCCAACCGCGGTCTTCCCGAGGTGGCCGGCCACGCGGTCGATGTTCTCCAGCTCCGCCTCGGACTCGATATTGAACGCGGCGATCCCCGCGCGAAGGGCCTCGGCGATTTCGTGATCGGTCTTGCCGACCCCGGCGTAGATGATCTTTCTCGGATCGCCGCCGGCCTCCATCGCACGGAACAGCTCGCCGCCGGAGGTGACGTCAAAGCCGCACCCCTCCTGTGCCAGCAGGCGGCAGATGTGGATGTTGCCCAGCGACTTGACGGAAAAGCAGATGGTCGGCTTGACGGGAGCGAACGCCTCCTCCAGTTGCCGGTAATGGTGGAGCAGCGTTGCGGCCGAGTAGACGTAGGCCGGCGTGCCGAACTGCTCGGCGATGCGGGCCACGGGAACGTCTTCGCAGTACAGCTCTCCGTTGCGGTAGTTGAAATGGTCCATGGTCGTCGTGGGCGTTGGCCCCGCTGAGCCGGGGGCGGCCGGAGACGGGATGGTAGGGCTTCACGCCGCGGCTCTGCGCGAAGGCGCGACGGGTCCGGCCGGTCGTCCTTTTGCGGCGGCCCGCGACATCGCCCCCCGCGCCTCCGTCGCCGCGTCGCTCCGTCCCTCCGTCGCTCCGTCGCTTCGTCGCTTCGTCGCTTCGTCGCTTCGTCGCTTCGTCGCTTCGCCGCTTCGCCCCTCCGCTAGAAGTACTCCCACGTGAAGGGCCGTGGCCCGCCCCAGAGGCAGGCCAGCACGCCGTCACGGTCCTCGCCTTCCGCCAAGCCCCAGCGCAGGGCATGGCTGATGCTCAGGTCTCCGCACACCACGCCAGCCCACGTGCGGTCGGGAAGGGTCAGGTCGGCCGGGGTCGCGGCGGGTTTCACAGCCGCCCGGCCGTCCGCCACCTCGATGTGGAATCGGCTCTCGTGCCCCTCGCACTCCTGTATGCTCACGACCACCGCGCCGCGGACGTGCCGGGGCCACGCCATCGCCTCAAGGGTCCGGGCATGGTCGAGCACGCGGACCATCATGCGCGTGTAGCGGCTGACGCCCGCCGTCGCGTGCGAGACGGGTCGGTGCGGCACCTGCGACTCGAGCAGCAGACGCGGGACGGGCCAGTCCACCGGCGTGGTCACCACCGCTTTCGCGTACTGATCGCGCAGCGAACCAAGAAAGCCCAGCAATCCACGCATCGCCGCTGCTTCCGTCACGCCGTAGTCGGCCACGCGGGCGACGGCCGCCCCGGTGCCGTCGGTTTCCGTCACCAGTTGCACCCACGCCCGCAGCGGGAGCTGTCCATCCGACGTAGGCGATTCATCGACGAACAGGAAGCCGCCGCCCGGGGCGTCCACCGCCTTGAGCAGGTTTGCCCACACGCCGTCGGTGCGGTGCAGGTCGGCGGCGCCGGTCTCGACGATCCGCTGGCGGAGCCGCTTGAGGTCGGGCAGGTGCGACGGCTGAAACGGCGTGTAGTTGCCGGCCTCGCCGCCGGCGGGCAACACGCCCATCGGCAACGTCCAGCGGGCGTGCTCTTCGACGATGCCGTAGCCGAAGTGCTCGTAAAAGCTGGCCCGGAACGGCATCAGCGCCGAGACGGCGTCGCCACGTTCGCGTCCGCGTTCGATCGTCCGCCACATCACTTCGCTGGCCACGCCGCGTTCGCCGCCACGCTTGCCCTTGCGACGCTCGGTCCGGATCGTCCCCACGTACGCCACCCCGTGGCAGGGCAGACCTGCCCCGCGGAGGTGCATGGTCAGGTCCACGGAGGTGGCCGTGCCCACCGGCCGCCCGTCACGTTCGACGATCAGGAACTGGCCGTCGCGAGCGCGGTCGTCGTCGGTGACCGAAGCCAGGTATTTCGCGTAGTCGGCCGTATGCCCGCCGTAGCAGTGCAGCCGCAGCCAGGCGAGCAGCTCCGCGTCGTTCCGTCCCGTCCACCGGTGCGTCAACGCCATACGGCCGGGAGTGTACCCCGTCGCCGTCGCGGCCGCCCAACCGCACGGCCCTCGTGCGGCCGGGATCTATTTCCGCCGCCACACGGTGCCGTCGGGCTTGTCTTCGAGGACGACGCCGATGCCGTCGAGCTCCTTGCGGATCTGGTCGGCCACCGCGAAGTTTTTCACGGATCGCGCCTCAGCCCGCAGGCGGATGAGCAGCCGCATGAGCTGCTCGGTCAGGGCGTCGTCCCCCCCCCCTGCCGAAGGCACGCCCGGCGCGAACCGCATCAGCCCCAGCACCTCCCGCGCCAAGCGCCTCACGGCCGCCTGCAGTGCCGACTTGGCCTGCCCGTCGGGACGCCTGTTGAGCTCGCCGGCCATCTGGTGCAGTGCGGCGAGAGCGCCGGCCGTGTTGAAGTCGTCGTCCATGGCCGCGAGGAACTGGCCGCGAAGCGTCTCGAGGGCGTCGTCGGGCCATGGGTCTTTGGGCGACGCCGCCGTCTCGGCGGGGGTGGCTTCGGCGGTGTGGCCGACGGCGCGGGCGAGCGAACCATAACCTTTTGCGGCATCCGACAGCGCCTTGTCGGTGAACTCGATCGGCGAGCGGTAGTGCGTGCTGAGGAGAAAGTACCGCAGCACTTCCGGGCCCCAGCGGTCCAGCAGTTCCCCGGCGCTCACGACGTTGCCCAGCGAACCGCTCATCTTCTCGTCGGCCCACTCGCCGCTGGAGAGCTTGGTTTTGATGCGGGTGAGGCCGTTGTGCATCCAGTAGCGGACGAACGGTTTCCCCGTCGCGCATTCGCTCTGGGCCAGCTCGTTCTCGTGGTGCGGAAAGAGCAGGTCCATGCCGCCGCCGTGGATGTCGAAACTCTCCCCTAGCAGCGACATCGCCATCGCCGAACACTCGATGTGCCAGCCCGGCCGGCCGCCCCGCTCGCTCCACGGGCACGGCCACGCCGGCTCACCCTCCTTGGCTGCCTTCCACAGGGCAAAATCCGCCGGGTTGCGTTTGCCGCTGCCTTCGCCCCCGTCGCCCGACTGCTCGGTGATCTTCCGCCGGCTGAGTTTGCCGTAGTCCTCGTCTCGGGTCACATCGAAGTAGACGCTGCCGTCGGCGACGTAGGCGTAGCCGCGACGGATCAGCCGCTGGCACAGCTCGATGATCGTGTCGATGTGGTCGGTCGCCCGCGGAAAGTGGTCTACCGTGTCCACGCCAAGTCGGCGGAGCGCGTCCATGTATTCGGCGGTGTACTTCTCGGCCAGCCGGGCCATCGGGACGCCGGTCCTTCGCGATGCGTCGATGAGCTTGTCGTCCACGTCGGTGATGTTGATCACCCACGTCACCGAGTATCCAAGAAAGGTGAGGTATCGTTTGACGGCGTCGAAGACGACCGGCCCGACCAGATGACCGATGTGGGGCGACTTGTAGACCGTCGGGCCGCAGAGGTACATGCCTACCCGGCCGGGCTGTACGGTGTCGAACGGCTCCTTCGTACGCGTCAGCGTCGAATAAACCCTCAAAGTCATGGGCCTTCATGGTAGCCCCGGACACGCGGCCCCCGGGCCTTGGGGGGGGGGGGGGGGGGGGGGGGGGGGGGGGGGGGGGGGGGGGGGGGGGGGGGGGGGGGGGGGGGGGGG
>JBKBHU010000031.1:4703-18046 GCA_046299715.1 Tepidisphaerales bacterium
CGGACACGCGGCTCCCGTGCCTTCCCTCCCCTCCGTCGCCTCCGTCTTCTTTTCTTCCCCCCCTTCGTCGCTCCGTCGCTTCCGCCCTCCGTCGCTTCCCCCCTCCCTTCACGGCCTCCTCACCAGCAACACCACCGCCGTGGCCGCGATCGCTTCGCCGCGGCCCACGGCGTCGCAGCCTTCGTTGGTGCCCGCCTTGACGTTGCACGGGCCGCCGAGCCGTTCGCTCAGCCGGCGGGCCATGTCGGCCTTGAGGGGCCCGAGTTTGGGGCGTTCGGCCGACACGAGCACGTCCGCGTTGGCCACCGCCCAGCCCGCCTCGCGGACACGCCGCAACGCCTCGTCGAGAAACTGCATCGAGTCGGCCCCGCGGTAGCGGTCGTCGGTGTCGGGAAAGAGCGTGCCGATGTCGCCGCCGCCGATGGCCCCGAGCAGCGCATCGACCAAAGCGTGCAGGACCACGTCGCCGTCGGAGTGGGCGACGGCGGAAAGCCCCTCGGCCGCGACAAGCCCGCCCAGCACCAGACGCCCGCCGTCCTTGAGGCGGTGCAGGTCGTGCCCGAAACCGATGCGAAGCTCCGCCACGCGCTGCTCCCAGACGTCGCCGTCGGCGGGCGGCGGTCTGCTGTGACGCCGCCGCGCCGGGCTGCCGCTACTCTTCGATGCCGTATTCCTTGATTTTACGGTAAAGGGTCCGCTCGCCGATCCCCAGCATTTTCGCGGTCATCTCGCGGTTGCCGCCGTTGAGCCGCAACGTCCGCACGATCGACTCTTTCTCCAGCTGCTCGAGCGGGATGCCCGCGATCGAGTCGAACCCGCTGTGCTCGCCGGCGGGGCCTCCGCCCGACCCGCCCCGCGGGGGGTTGATCTCCGGCGGGAGCACCTCGGCCGTCAGCTCGGGCTTGTTGCTCATCACCACCATGTTCTCGACCACGTTACGGAGCTGCCGCACGTTGCCGGGCCAGTGGTAGGCCATCATTTTCTGCTGCGCCTCGGGCGCGATGCCTTCGATGTGCTTGCCGTACTTCTCCGACATCAGCTTGATGAAATGATGGATCAGCAGCGGGATGTCCTCGCGGCGTTCGCGCAGCGGCGGGATGCTCAGCGTCACCCCCTTGATGCGGAAGAACAGGTCCTCGCGGAACTTCTTTTCCGCGACCATTTCTTCGAGCTTGCGGTTGGTGGCCGAGATCAGCCGCACGTCCACACGGATCGGCTCGTTGCTGCCCAGCCGCACCACCTCCCCGTTCTCCAGCACGCGGAGCAGCTTGGCCTGCATCGACGCGGGCATGTCGCCCACCTCGTCGAGGAACAGCGTGCCTTTGTCGGCGTGCTCGAAGCGACCTTCGCGGTCCGACTGGGCGCCGGTGAACGCCCCCTTGACGTGCCCGAACAGCTCGTCCTCCAGGATCGACTCCGACAGCCCGGCGCAGTTGAGCGCCACCATCCGCTTGTGCCGCCGACGCGAGTTGTTGTGGATCGCCCGGGCCACCAGCTCCTTGCCCGTCCCCGACTCGCCCATGATCAGCACCGGGATGTCGCTGGCGGCCACCTGCCGGGCGGTCTGCACCACCCGCTGGATCGCCTGCGACCGCCCGACGATCCCCTCGAAACCCCCGCCGCCGGCCTCCATGAGCTGGGCGCGGATCGCCCGGTTCTCCCGCTGCAACGCGCTGCGTTCCGCCGCACGGGCCACCTGCGAGCGGAAGTAGTCCAGGTCCAGCGGCTTTTCGATGTAGTCGTACGCCCCTTCGCCCAGCGCCCGCTTGCACGTGGGGATGTCGGCGTGCGCCGTGACCAGAATCACCGGCGGCGCCGGCGGCGGAAGCTTCCGGGTCTCCGCCAGCACCTCCAGACCGTCGGGTCGGCCGTCCATCATCAGGTCGGTCACCACCACGTCGAAGTCCCGCCGGTGCAGCCGCGACCGCGCTTCCGCCAGCGAGTACGTCACCTCACACCGGTGCCCCACCCGCTCGAGCGCCTCGCACATGACCTGCGCGTGCTCCCGCTCGTCGTCCACGATGAGCACCGACGCCTTGACCGGCTCGCCGTCCGCCATGCCCGAAGTCTACCCCGTCGACCGCCCCCTGCTCACCGCCGCCCTGCACACGCCCGCCCTGCTCAGGCCCGACCTGCTCAGGCCCGACCTGCTCAGGCCCGGAAGATCGCCCCCATCTTCTGGCCCAGCAGCTGGTTGGCCCCCAGGATGGTCAGCCCTAGCAGCACCATCGCCCACACGCCCAGCGCGCTGGCGATGTACATGCCGTCGCCCAGCCGCTGGCTAAGCTCCCAGATCGCCTTGGTGATGGGGTAGAACACGGGCTGCTGGGCGAGGATCAGCGAGTCGGACACCTCGAGCATGGCGAAGGCGAACGCCAGCAAAGCACCGGCCACGAGGTTGGCGACGATCAGCGGGATGGTGATCCGCCGCATCACCGTCCACCGCGACGCCCCGAGGTTGGCCGCCGCCAGTTCGAGGTCCTGCGGCGTCTGTTGCAGCCCCGCCACCGCCGACCGCACGACGTACGGCAGCCGCCGGGCCGCGTACGCCAGCACCAGCAGCACCACGGGAAACTCACGGGCGTTGAGCCACACCAGCACGCCCCCCGGCCGGGTCAGTTCGGGATACCGCTGCGTGAAAAACAGCGAGATCGACAGGTAGCCGAAGGCCAGCACCAGCCCCGGCACCGCCAGCGGCAGCATCGCCAGCGAGTCCAGCGCGGTCTTGCCGGGCACATTGCTCCGCACCAGCAGCACCGCGATCGTCAGCCCCACGACGCACGCCACCAGCGTCGCCAGCGAGGCGTAGATCACGCTGTTCCGCACCGAGGGCATCGCGAGGTTGTCCCGCAGCGCCTCGATGTAATGCGTGCTCGTGAACTCCGACGGGAACAGCTCCCGGTACCACCCCCCCACCGCCGTCACCGACGTCAGCACCACCGTCAGGTGCGGCAGCACCGCCAGAGCGAAGACCACCACGAACGGCAGCAGCGCCGCCACGCCCTGCCAACCCGTCAGCTTCCGCGGCGTCGCCTGCACCGACGCCTTGGTCGTCGCCGCCGAAATCGACCGCCCCAGCACCACCTTGCCCACCAGATACAGCACCGTGCTGGCCGCGAGCATCACGACCACCAGCGCGTACGGCAGCGGCGAACCCGCCACGTCCGTGATCTGCTTGAACACCTGCACCGGCGTGATCGTGTAAAAGTCGAACATCAGCGGCGTGCCCAGCTCGGTGAACGACCAGATCAGCACCAGCGTGCACCCCGCAAACAGCCCCGGCCGCATCAGCGGCAGCGTGATGCGGAAAAACACCCGCCGCCGGCTCGCCCCCAGGTTGTACGCCGCCTGCTCCATCGCCGGGTCGATGTTCGCCAGCGCCGCCTGCAGGTTCAGCAGCATGATCGGATAAAGCCCCAGCGCCTGGATCAGCACGATCCCGGCAAAACGGAACGTCCCGAGCCAGTCGAAACCGACCTCGCCATAGCCCAGAAGCTGCGACAGCGGCCCGAACCGCGACAGGAGCTGCCGCATCCCGATCGCCCCCACGAACGGCGGCAAAATCAGCGGCACCAGCAGCAGCGCCGTCATCAGCCCCCGGCCGGCAAAATCAAACCGCACCGACAACACCGCCAGCGGCAGCGAAATCAGCAGCGCCAGCCCCGTCGTCAGCACCGCCACCGTCACCGAGTTCCGCAACCCGGCCACCAGCTGCGGGTCGGAAAAAATCGTGTACAGATACTGCAACGTCACCGCGCCGGGCGTGCCCGCCGCCTCGTCCGCCGGCCGGTAGAAACCGGTGTAGACGATCTGCACGATCGGCCAGATCAGAAACACCGCAAAAAACAGGTACACCGCCACCAGCAGCGCCGTGTGCAGCGGCGTCGCCCTGCCCACCAGCGGCAGTCTCGACCACAGCGACCTCGTCTCCGTGCCCACCAGCATGCTCATCGCCGTCCCACGCCTCCGCCCCGATCTCGTCCCGCGCCCCCCGCGAGCCCGCCTGTCCGCTTCCTCGGGTGACCTTCTCCCTCACACCTACCGCGTCGCCACCGCCCCGGCCTCGCGGGCCGCTTGCCACACCGCCCGGTAGTGCTCGCGAAATCGCCGCGCCAGCTCCACGCGTTTGCTCGCCCGCCATTCCCCCAGCCGGGGCCCCGGCACCCCCCGTCGCTCCGCCTGCACCGCCTCCAGCTCGGCGTAGGTCATCGGAAAATCGCTCAGCCGGGCCATCAGCTCGCCACGTCGCCGCTCATCCCGCACCGCCAGCACCGCCCGGTATGCCCGCCGCAGCTCCTCCCGGCCGTCGATCCACGCCGCCGCCCACATCATCCGCGTGTCGGTGAACAGCGCGTCCCACTCCCGACGGATGTTGAACCCCCCGGCCGACTCGAACGGGTTGAGCTCGGGGTCGGTCCAGTCGGACACGTCCCCGGCAGGCGGATACAGGTCGCGCCGGATCGGCGGCCGACGCAGCGCCCGTTGTGTCGGCCCGCCGGGCGAACCCGGCCTCTGAATCCAGATCCGCTGCCCCTCTTTGGACAACAAGAACTCGATGAACCGATTGGCCAGGCGGTACTGCTCGCCGCGTACGCCCAGCAGGATCGCGATCGGGTCCGGGTTCATCGCGGTCGCCGCCGGCGGCTCGAAAAAGCGCAGCCGGTCGCGGCCGGCCGTCTCTTCATACACCCGGCCGTAAAAGTCGATGGCCATGCCCACCGCCGCCTCGCCGTTGGCCACGTCGTTGGGCGGCTGCGTACCGGAGTCGGTGAAATAGCGGGCGTTGGCGGCGATCCGCAGCAGCGTGCCGTTGCCCCGCCGCCACCCTTCGGCCACCGCCGCCTTGTACCCGGCATCGCGCATCCGTTCCGGGCCGCTGAGCGCGGCCAGCTCGGGGCGCTGCTTCAACAGCGGCTCTTCGACATCCGCCATCGCCCGCTGCAGCACCATGCTGTAGGACACCGCGGCCGACGACGAGCTGGCCGGATTGGCCATCGCCACCCAGCCGAACAGCCGCTCATCCGCCAGGTCCGACCAGGTGGTCGGCGGCGGCAGGCCCAGCGAGCGGTACACGTTGGGGTTGTAGACGATGCCGAACGACGAGATGCAGATGCCCACCCAGCGGATCGGCCCCGGCCGGCCGTCCTTGTCCGTCGAGAAGTCGTACAGCCGCACCCCGGCGAGCGTCTTTTCGGGGAAGACCTCCTCCAGCAGCGCCGGCGGAAGGTCCACCGGCTGCAGGAACCGCTTGATTTCCACATCGAAGAAGAAGTCGCCGCCGCCCCAGACCAGGTCGATGTCCGACTTGAAGCTCTCGGGCACGTTGCCGTCGCGGAGCTGCCCGGCGTACATCGCCTCCAGATAGCGTCGCACCTCGCCGCCGCCGCCGGGCGCGATGTACACCAGCTCCGCCGCCTTGCCGAACCGCTCACGGTGCCAGCGGTCGAACGCCCGGGCGAATTCGTTGCGGATGTCCTGGTTGTGGGACGTCATGATCGTCAGCCGGATCGTCCCCTCCGCGCGGGCCACCGGCGGCGCAGGCCGCACGAACCGCTGCACCACGAACGGCAGCACCAGCACCAGCACGAACGCCACCAGCGGCAGGTATCGCATCATCGTCCGCTTCCGCTCACCAGCCCCCCCCGCGTCACTCCGCCGCCGCCGTCACCCCCCCCCGCGTCACTCCGCCGCCGGCGTCACTCCGCCAGCACCACCACGTCCTCAGGATCGAACTCCACCGACAGCTCCTCCGGCACCTCGAACAGCGGCGGCGCCGTGATCACCTTGAACTCCAACCCGCCCACATCCAGCACCACCTCGCTCGCCTCGCCAAGGAACGTGCTCTCCCGCGTCCGGCCGCGCACGCGGTTCGCCATCCCCGCCGACGTCCCACCGCCCGGACCCGTGCTCACCAGACGCACCTGCTCCGGACGGATGCTCACCATCACACGCGACGGCAGCGACCCGGCGGGCTTGACCGCACGCAGGTGCCCGGCCAGCGTCTCGACCTCCACCAGCTGCCCGTTCTGCTGGACGACCTTCCCCTCCAGCAGGTTGGTCTGGCCGATGAAGTCCGCCACGAACGTGTTCACCGGGCGGTGGTAAAGGTCCGCCGGCCTTCCGACCTGCTGCAGCCGGCCGTCTTTCATCACGGCGATGCGGTCGGCGACCGACAGCGCCTCCTTCTGATCGTGCGTCACGTAGATGGTCGTGAAGCCCGCCGTCTTGCAGATCCGCCGGATCTCCGAGCGCATCTCGTGCCGGAGTTTGGCATCGAGGTTGCTCAGCGGCTCGTCCAGCAGCAGACAGTCCGGACGCACCGCCAGCGCACGGGCCAGAGCGACACGCTGCTGCTGACCGCCCGAGAGCTGGTTGGGCTTGCGCTGTGCATACGCCTGCATTTTCACCAGCGACAGCACCTCGTCGATCCGTCGTTTCGCCTCCGCCCCCTTCACCCCGCGCACGTCCAGCCCGAACCTGATGTTGTCGTACACGGTCATGTGCGGCCAGAGCGCGTACGACTGAAAGCACATCACTGCGTTGCGCTGGTTGGTCCCCAGCGCCGTCACGTCCCGGTCGTTGAAGAAAATCCGGCCCGACGTCGGCTCATGCAGACCGGCGATCAGCCGCAGCAGTGTCGATTTCCCGCATCCCGACGGCCCGAGCAGAAAAAACAGCTCGCCGGCCTCGATCGTCAGGTCGATTCCGTCCAGCGCACGCGTGGCCCCGAAGTCGCGTGTGATCCGCTCCAGCTTCACCGCGGTCATGGGCGGCAGTCTATCCAGACACGCCGTCCGTCGGGTAGTCTGACGGAGAGAAAACGTTCCATCGCCTTAGACCTCCCGTCACCTCCCGCTGCCCATCATGCCGCCCGCGCTGCACCTGCTTCCAGACCAGTCTCCACACCCCCGCCCTCTCGACCGCGTGACGTTGCTGGGCCCCCCGGACACCTCCGTCGAAGTCCGCGACGCGCGCGGACAGCCCTACGCGCTCGGCCACTTCGGTCCCGACGGCCGCTTCACCTTCACCGTCGGCGGCGCGCTCGGCCGCCACACCGCCATCGCCCCCGGCCACGAACCCGCCGCCTTCACGGTCGTCGCCGAGACCGACCTCCGCGACGACGACGGCCGGTTTACCCGGCTCTTCCAGCAGCTCCGCCGCACCCTGCTGTGCTACAGCCCCACGGGCTACAGCACGTTGCTCTACCACGGCCGCCCGTACCACGCCTACATCCACTGGATCCTCGACCACGCCCACACCGCCAAGGGCATGCAGTACATCGTCGCCGACCGCGACGCCGACGGCCGCCGAATCGACCCCACCGCCAGTTTTCTCGACCTCTGGCAGACCGTGCAGCGCGACGACGGCATGGTCTACTCCAACGCCTTCCCCGCTGAAACCAACCCCTACTTCATGGCCGCCCTCGGCCCCTACGGCTTCGCCAAGGTGGACGGCGGGCTCAACTTCAACCGGCAGCCCTGTGAGAACCACAACGAGTACAACTACGTCGATACCGTCCATCTCGCGTGGAAGGCCAGCGGCGACGACGCGTGGATGATGGACAAACTCGACTCGGTCCTCCGCGCCCTCGACTACTCCGTCACCGACCCGCTGCGGTTTTCCCGGCGGTTCGGGCTGCTCAAGCGCGGCTACACCATCGACTCGTGGGATTTTCAGGTCGAAGACCGCTACACCGTGCACTTCCCCCTCGGCACCGCACAGAACATCTCCGCGGAGACGAAGTTCGGCATCTTCTTCGGCGACAACCACGGCTACGCGAACGCCTGCGCGGCGGCCGCCGAGATGCTCGAGCGCGCCGGGCGCACGGCCGAGGCGCAGCGCCTGCGGGAGCGCGAAGCGGACGTCCGCCGGCGGCTCGACGCCGTCGCATGGAACGGACGGTTCTTCACCCACCGCGTGGAGGAAGACGACAGCGTCGTCCGCGACCTCGGCGTGGACGAAAAGACGCAGGTCGCCATGAGCAACGCCTACGCGCTCAACCGCGGCATACCCCATGAACAGGGCGTGGCCATCCTGCGGACCTACCAGCAGCTCCGCGTCTCCGGCGCCCCCGAGCCGCTCGCCGAGTGGTACGCCATCTTTCCCCCCTTCGGACGCGGTTTCGGCAAGGACTCCGAACGGTGGCAATACATGAACGGCGGCGTCCACGGGCACGCGGCCGGCGAACTGGCGCGCGGCGCTTTCGAACACGGCTTCGAAACCTACGGCGTGGACATCCTGCTGCGCCTCGCCGACCTTGCTGCTCGCCACCCCAAGGGCATCGTCGCCTTCGCCTACACCGGCGGCCACGACCCGCAGCCGCCCCCGCAGCAGTTCCAGCCGATCGACCTCACCGCCGCCGCCAACATGGACACCGCCTCCGACGGCGTGAGTCCCGACCGTTTCCTCGGCAGCGACGCCGGGAACGACCTGGCGGCCCTGCCCGCCGGGCTGCACCGATTCCCTGGCAGCGGCGACGCGCCGTTCCTCCTCATCGACCCCGCCTCCAACGGACGCCGCGCCCTGCTGGCCGTCGGGCCGGCCGCGCCCGGCCAGCCCCGCTCCGCCGACCTCCCCATCGGCCGGCAGGCCGGCGCCCTCTACCTGCTGCACACCGCCGCCCGCACCGGCCCGTCCGGCGTCGCCGCGCTCGTCACGCTCACCTACGACGACGGCTCCGCCGACGTGCACTACCTGCTGCGCGGCAAGCACGTGGACGGCTGGTGGTACCCGCAGCTCAAGTGCAAGCACGCCGGCGTCGCCTACCTCGTCCGCAACCGGATGACCGACGGCGTCGGGCTGTGCTGGTGCTGCCTGCCGCTGGATGCCACCAGGACACTGGCGGCCATCCGCGTGGACGCCCCCGCGGACGGCGGCAGTTACGTGCTCGCCGCCCTCACCGTTGCCGACCGCATGCCCCACCATCGCGCCGACTTCCTGTCTTACGGCGGCCCGGACAACTGGGCGGGCGGCACCTGCATGCACGCTCTGCTGCAGGGCCTGGCCGGCGCGACCGACCTCGCCACCCGCTTCCGACACGTGAGACTTTCCCCCCGCTGGACGGCCGCCGCCTCCCGGCACGTTCAGGTCGTGGTGAAGTACGGCGTCAGCGACGGCTACATCGCCTACGACTTCCACGACGACGGCCACGCCCTCCGCCTCACCCTCACCGGCGGCGGCCAGCACATCCTCCTACGCCTGCTCCTGCCCCACGGCAAAACCGCCACCTCCGTCATGCTCGACGGCCTGCCCAACGCCTTCCGCACCGACACCGTCGAAGCGAGCACCTACGTCGTGCTGGACATCCCGCTCACACCGCCGGTGCGACAGGTCGCCGTCACGTACGCTTAGCGACGCGCCGGTCACACCGCCTCAGGACGCACCACCTGCCCCGTGCGGATCGACTCGTGTGCCGCGTCCAGCACCGACAGCAGCCGCAGCATCTCGTGCCGCCGGATGACCGGCCCTTCCGTGCCGCGCAGCAGCCGCTCGACGTGCTCGTAAAAACACCGCCACCGGCCGGGTACCGGGGGCACCATTCGCGCACCGTCGGCGGTGATCAGCCGCGGCCACTGCTCGGGCGGCACGACCGCGGCGTCGATGTCCCCCTTGACCATCGCCGCTTCCTGCGGGTCCACGCCGAACTTCACGAACGTGCCCGCCATGCCCATCGCCAGCATCCGCGGCTTCTCGAACCGCGACATCGACGTGCAGTCCACCACGGCCGTCCGCCCGCCCTCGAAACCGACGGTCACCTGACAGTGCGAAGGCGTGTCTGTGTCCGGGAAGTCGTAGTGCGTCCGCGCGTAGACGCTGACCACCGGCTCTGTGAACAGCGTCAACGCCTGATCCAGCATGTGCGACCCCAGGTCGTATAGCCGCCCCCCGCCCCGGGCCGCCGACGCCCGCCACGACCGCCATGTCCCGAACCGGTTCCACGCCATTTCCAGCCACCGCACCCCCCCCGGCCCTTCACCGAGCACGCCCTCGGACATCAGCTTGCGCAGCGTGAGGTACTCGCTGTCCCACCGGCGGTTGTGGAACACGGTCAGGTGCCGCCGGGCCGATTCGGCCGCGGCGTACATCGCCCGCGCTTCGGCCAGCGTCAGGCACATCGGCTTGTCGGTGACGACGTGCTTGCCCGCCCGCAGCGCGGCAAGGGCATACGGCGCGTGCGTGTCGTGCGGCGTCGCCAGCACGACCGCGTCCACCTCATCGTCGCCGAGCACCTCCTCCAGCGACGCGTACACCTTCACGCCCGGCCGCTCCGACCTCACCTTCGCCTGCGTCTCGGGGTTGCGGGTCATCACGCCGTGCAACGTCAGCCCCGGCACCAGCGAAATGAGATAGCAGTGAAAACTCCGCCCCGCGTAGCCGTAGCCCACCACGACCAGCCGCGGGTTGCGGCCCTGCACCGGGGGCACCTCACCGCCTGTGCCCGTCCCGGCAGCCTCATTCATGCCGCCCATTGACGCACCTCCCGCTCCAGTTGCGCCGCCCGCTCGATGTCGTAGACCGCCGGCAAAAGCGTCTCGGCCGACGCGCTGGCCGCGGCCACCGCCCACACCACCGCGTCCAGAAAGTCCCGCCCCGACGCCAGCATCGCCGCCAGCACGCCGGCCATGCAATCCCCACAGCCGGTGGTGTTGAGCCGCCGCACCTCCGGCACGCGGTAACGCCGCAGCACATCGCCGTCGGACACCACCACGTCACCGCCGCCCGCCGTCACCACCACACACCGCGCGCCCAGCGTGTGCAGCCGGCGGATCCCCTCCTCCAGCGCAGCCCCACACGCGGTCGTCTGCTCCAGCTCCTCGCGGTTGACCTTGGCCACCGCCGCCACGCTCGCCGATGCCGCCGCCGCCAACGCCGCGGTCAGCGGCTCCCCCTTGGCATCCACCACCACCCACGACCAGCTTCCCCGACGGCCGACCCGGCCACCGCCCCCGCCTCCGCCGATGACCCGCCCGTACACCTCCGCCCCCACGCCCGGCGGCAAGGTCCCGCTGCACACCAGCACCGCCCCACCCAACGCTCCACCCGTCCCGCCGACCGCGTCCGCGCCTTCTCCCAGCGCCCGGCAACGCTCCACCAGCCGCTGGGCCACCGCCCCGGTCATCGCCGGCGTCTCCTCCACCAGCTCCGTCACCGCCCCCGTCGCGTCGTCGATCACCGTGACACACACACGCAGCTCGTGTCCCGGATCCTCGCGCACGACCTCCACGTCGTCGGCCACGAGCTGCGCGGCCGCGAGCGCTCCGGTCAGCCCGCCCAGCGGCGCCACCGCCGCCACCGCGCGTCCTCCAGTGGCCACCGGGCGTTGTTCGCCGGCCACCACGCCGGCGTCGGCACCGCGTGACGACGCCCGCAGCGCCGTCGCCGCCGCCCGGGCCGCGTTCACCGCCTTCCCCGCCGCGCAAGCCGCCGTCTCCCGGGCACGGTTCACGCGGTCGGGATCGAAGCGGCCGAACCGCATGACCCGCTGCCATGCCGGCGTCAGCCCGAACGTCACCACCCGACCCGCTGCGGTCATTCAACGGTTTTATCGCAAAGCCGTACCCGTCGTCATGGCCCCGACCGACTAGAGTTACGCCGGATGCGTGTCGCCCTCGCCCAGATCAACCCCGTCGTCGGCGATCTCCGTTACAACAGCGAGCGGATCCTCCGCTTCTCCCACGACGCCCGCGCCGCAAACGCCCAGCTCGTGGTCTTCCCCGAACTCGCCCTCGTGGGCTACCCGCCCAAAGACCTGCTGCTCAAGCCCAGCTTCGTCGCGGACAACCTCGCCGCCCTCGACCGCATCGCCGCCGCATGCCCGCCCGACCTCGATGTCGTGGTCGGCTACGTTGACCGCAACACCCAGCCGGTCGGACGCCCGCTCCGCAACGCCGTCGCCGTCCTGCGCGGCGGTCATGTCCACGCGCGCTGCTTCAAAACCCTGCTCCCCACCTACGACGTCTTCGACGAGAGCCGCTATTTCGAGCCCCTCCCCATCGGTCCCGGCCAGCACCAGAACGTCTACACCGCCCCCGGCGGCGTCAAGGTCGGCCTGAGCATCTGCGAAGACCTCTGGAACGACGAACGCCTCATCGCCCGACGCCTCTACCACCAGAACCCCATCCGCGACCTGCATCAGGCCGGCGCCGATGTGCTGGTCAACGCCTCCGCCAGCCCCTTCGTCCTCGGCAAGCACACCTTCCGCGTCGCCCTCTTCGGGTCGCAGGCCCAGACCGTCGGCAAACCCCTCGTTTACGTCAATCAGGTTGGGGGCAACGACGAACTCGTCTTCGACGGCGCTTCCTGCGTCTTCGACGCAAACGGCCGACTCATCGCTCAGGCCCGCCCCTTCGAAGAGCAGCTTCTGGTCGTGGACCTCGCCCGCCCCGGCACCGCCGACCCGTGGTCCGGCAACGGCATGTCCGCCCTGCACGGCGCCCTCGTGCTGGGCCTTCGCGACTACGTCCGCAAGTGCGCCTTCCGTTCGGTCGTCGTCGGCCTCTCCGGCGGCATCGACTCCGCCCTCACCGCCGCCCTCGCCGCTTACGCCCTCGGCCCCGAGAACGTCACCGGCGTGGCCATGCCCTCCCGCTACTCTTCCGACCACTCCGTCGAGGACGCCCGTCAGCTCGCCGCCAACCTCGGCATCCATTTCCACCTCGTCCCCATCGCCCCCCTGCACGACGCCTTCGAAGCTGCCCTCGCTCCCGTCCTCGGACCCGGCGGCGACGGCTCACCGCTGGGCGACAACCTCACCGAACAGAACCTTCAGGCCCGCCTGCGCGGCGTCACCCTCATGGCCTTCTCCAACCGACATAACCACCTCCTGCTCACCACCGGCAACAAGTCCGAACTCGCCACCGGCTACTGCACGCTCTACGGCGACATGTGCGGCGGGCTGGCCGTCCTCTCCGACGTGCCCAAGACCCAGGTGTGGCAGCTGGCCCGCTATCACAACGAGCTGCTCGGCCGCGACGTGATCCCCCGCCGGTCCATCGAAAAAGTCCCCAGCGCGGAACTGCGGCCCAACCAGACCGACCAGGACTCGCTCCCCCCCTACGACCTGCTCGACGACATCCTCCACCGCTACATCGAAGAGGAAAAGGGACTCGCCGACATCGTCGCCGAAGGCTTCGACGAAGCCACCGTCCGCAAAGTCATTCGCATGGTGGACCGCAGCGAGTACAAGCGCCGGCAGGCCGCCCCGGGCCTCAAAGTCACCTCCCGCGCCTTCGGCTTCGGCCGCCGCATGCCCATCGCCATGAACTACACCGCCGGCTGGGGGGGGGGGGGGGGGGGGGGGGGGGGGAGGGGGGGGGGGGGGGGGGGGGGGGGGGGGGGGGGGG
>JBKBHU010000032.1:0-9999 GCA_046299715.1 Tepidisphaerales bacterium
CCCCTCCGCACCGCCCGCGCTCGCGCGTTCCCCCTGTCGCGATTCTCCCTGCCGCCAGTGGTCCGGGAACGCCACACAGAACACGTCCGTGTTCGCGATCGGCTTCGCCCCCAGCCCCGTTCCAATCACATCCCGGATGCACCCGCCCACCCCCGTCGCCGCCCCGCCGTAGGGATCGATCGCGCTCGGGCGGTTGTGCGTCTCGACCTTGAAGCACACCGCGTCCGTCTCGTCCAGCGCCACCACCCCCGCATTGTCCTTGAACACCGACAGGCAGAACGCCCCCTTGCCCTGAGCGATCAGCTGCTGCGTGGACGCGAAGATCGTGTCGCGGATCAGGTTGCCGTACCGCCGATCGCCACTGGCCGGGTCGCTCACCTCCACCGCCGACTTGAGCGTCTTGTGCACGCAGTGCTCGCTCCACGTCTGCGCCAGCGTCTCCAGCTCGATGTCCGTCGGTTCGCGCCCCTGCTCGCGGTACCACGCCTGAATCGCCTTCATCTCCGTGAGGTTCAGAAACAGGTGGCCGCTCCGAGACAACCTGAGCAGCTCATCGTCACCGAGCGACCGGATCGGCACCCGGCGCAACTCGAACGGCGCCACCCGCGGCTGCGGAAACGCCATCGGCAAAAACCGCCGCAGGTGCACCGCTTCGATCACCGCGTTGCCCAGCACCCGCGAACCCAGATACGTCAGCTGCTCCGGCGTCGGCACCGGCTCGAACCGGTATGCCCGCCCCGTCCGCACCGCAGACACCTTCAACCCCGCCGCCCGCAGCGCCTCCTCCGTGCTCGCGGCCACCGGGTCCATCACGCCCGGCTTGAGGTGCACCTCCAGCACCCCCTGTCCGGCCGTCTCCCCGGCCCCACCCCCCGCCCCACCCCCTGCCATCCCACCCGCCATCCCCCCCGCGCCCCCTCCCGCGACCGTCAACTCCCCCCGCTCGACCACCTCGTCCACCAACAGGGGCAAAGCAAGCTGTCGGATCCTTGCTTCGGTTTCATCCGCATCGATGAAAAACACCCTCGACGTCCACGCGCGGTCCACCGCCACCCCAGCCTCGCGCGCCAGCCGCACGACCGCCCCGCCGTCTTCCCCGTCGGTCTGTCCTGCCGATGTCGCCCTCGTGAGCACGTCCACCCGGTAGATCATGCCGCGAGTCTAAACCGTCGCCGCCCACGCCGCGAAGTCGGTTCTGAGGTATGTTGCTGCGGAACCGTTCTCGACCGTCGGAGACGTGCAGTGAACTGGACGTGGCGTGTCGCAAGCGGCGTGGCGATGCTGGGGTTCGGGGCCGCGGCGGCACCCGCCGTCGCCATCATCCTCAACTCCTCCACCGCCGGCCCCAGCCCCACCGGCGCCGTGCTGGAAGACGTGCTGGGCGCGACCGCCTTCTACGCCGCCGGCTACGACGGCCGACGCGCTACCGTCGTCAACATCGAGGGCGGCCAGCCGTGGCTCGGCCAACAGACCCTCCCCCACGTCGGCCTCATGCCCCTCTACGCCGGCACCCAAGCGCACACCCAAGACCACGCCACCGGCATCGTCCACGTTCTCGGCGGACGGGGCACACTCCCCCACCGCCGCGGCCTCGCCCCCGGGGCCCGCCTCTATGCCGGCACCGTCAACAAACTCCGCGACGTCTCCATCGCCTTCGACGGCCCCTCCGTCGGGCGAACCTACGACGCCGCCATGCGCGGCTTCATCCCGCAAGGCGGCACCTCCACCGTCCGTGCCGATGTCATCAACTCCTCCTGGGGCCGCATCGGCACCTACACCGGCTACGACCCCATCGTCGAACAGATGGAAGGGCTGGTCTACCGCACCGGCACCGTCGTCGTCGCCGCCGCGGGCAACTCCGGCCCCCACCCCAACCGCTTCGGCCCCCCCGGCGCGGCCATGAACGTCATCACCGTCGGCGCGCTCACTTCTGAATCGCCCCCGGAAATCTCACCCGCCTACAACACCGTCGCCCCCTTCTCCAGCGTCTCGCCCACCCACATCTACTTCCCCGGTCAGACCACCATCCTCACCCGCGCCGCGGTGGACCTCGTCGCCCCCGGCGTGCACTACACCGTCGCCGGCTACATCGGCCCCGACACCCCCCCCAACTGGTACTTCGGCGGCCGCTCGGGCACCAGCTATGCCTCCGCCGCCGTCGCGGGCGGGGCCGCCCTGCTCGTGGACGTCGGCTACGACCGCTTCGTCACCCCCACCGACCGCACCGCCATCGACACCCGCACCGTCCGGGCCGTGCTGCTCAACTCGGCCGCCAAGACCGACGGCTGGCACAACGCCGCCGTTGACCACGACGGCGTTTGGACCACCACGCAAGCCCTCGACCTCGCCGCAGGCGCCGGCCGACTCGATCTCAACCGCGCTTACCACCAGTACACCGCCGGCACCACCGGCATCACCTTCACGGGCGACTCGGCCCACGTCGCTGCCATCGGCTGGGACTTCGACCACATCTCCCTCACCTCCCCCACCCTCAGCTACACGCTCGAAACGCCACTGCTCGGCGGCACCGCCTTTACCGCCACCCTCACCTGGCTCCTGCAGGCCGGCTACGACGACGCCCTCGACCGTGGCAGCATCACCGCTCTGGCCGACCTGAGCCTGGAGCTGCTCCGCCACACCGACGCCGGCCCGCAGGTCGTCGCCCGCTCCGACACCGTCCGCAACAACGTCGAGCACCTCCACCTCACGCTTCCCGACACCGGGACTTATTCCATCGCAGTCCGCTACGGCGGGCTGGAGTTCGGCAGCGAGATCGGGGCCGCCGTGCCGTTCGGCTTGGCGTGGTGGGGCACGCCCGTCCCCGAACCCGCGTTCGCGTGCGTTTGGGGCGTGTTGGCGGGCTGCGCCCTGACCCGGCGTCGTCAGTGAAAGTCCCGCGACGTGAGCCGATACCCCGCCAGCAGGGGCGAGCGGTCCTCCAGCTTCGTCACCAGCACGTGCGTCACGTTCGAGTGCGTCTCGACCACCCCGTGCGCCAGCAGCAGCCCCGCGTGCCGTGCGGCCGGCCGGTACTTCGCCCACACCGGCGGGCGGATGATCAGGTTCACCACGCCCGTCTCGTCCTCCAGCGTCATGAACACGATGCCCGACGCCGTGCCCGGCCGCTGCCGTACCAGCACCAGCCCGCACACCTTCACGCGTGAGCCGTTCCGCCGAGATGTCGCCACCCGCGCCGGCAGCACCCCCTCACGCGTCAGCGCCTCCCGCACCAACCCCACCGGATGCGCCTTGAGCGACAGCCCCGTCGTCGCGTAGTCCAGCAGCACCTCCTGCCCCAGCGGCATCTCCGGCAGCATGCGCTTTGCCGCCGCCTCACCCTGCCCCCCTCCGTCGCTGCGTCGCTGCGTCGCTCCGTCGCTGCACCGCCCCCCTTCGTCGCTCCGTCGCTGCGTCGCTTCGTCGCTTCCTCCCTGCAACATCATCCCCCCATGCGCCGCCAGCGCATCCCACGTCGCGTGCCGCCGGGGCATGCCCAGCGACGCGAACGCGTCCGACTCCGCCAGCAGCAGCACCGCCGCCCGCGGCAGCCCCGTCCGCCGGTGAAACTCGTCCACCGACGCGAACGCCCCCCGTGCTTCGCGCTCGGCCACGATCGCCTCCGCCCACGCCCGCTGCATGCCTTTGACCATGTGAAACCCCAGCCGGACCGCCGGCCCGCCCACGCCCCAGGTGGAAGGGGGAGGTAGAGAAGCGACGAAGCGACAGCCTTCGTCGCCGTGCCCCTTCGTCGCTTCGTCGCTCCGTCGCTTCGCCCCTTCGTCGCTCCGTCGCTTCGCCCCTTCGTCGCTCCGTCGCTCCGTCGCTCCGTCACTTCGTCGCTTCCCCCCCTCCAACCCACTCTCCCACCCGCTCGCGTTCACATCCACGCCGCGGACCTCCACCCCGTGCTCGCGGGCATCCCGCACGAGCTGCGCCGGGGCGTAGAACCCCATCGGCTGGCTGTTGAGCAGTGCCGCGCAGAACGCGGCCGGGTGATACCGCTTCAGCCAGCACGATGCGTACACCAGCAGCGCGAAGCTCGCCGCGTGGCTTTCCGGGAAGCCGTACTCGCCGAACCCGCGGATCTGCTCGAAGGTCTGCTCGGCGAAGGCGCGGTCGTAGCCGTTGGCGACCATGCCTTCGACGATGCGTTGGCGGAAGGTTTCGATGGCCCCGTTGTACCGCCATGCCGCCATCGACCGCCGCAGACGGTCCGCCTCTTCCGCCGAAAACCCCGCCGCCACCATCGCCACCTTCATCGCCTGTTCCTGAAACAGCGGCACGCCCAGCGTCTTGCCCAGCACCGCCTCCAGCTCCTTCGACGGGAACGTCACCGGCTCCTCCCCATTCCGCCGACGCAGGTACGGGTGCACCATGTTCCCCTGGATCGGCCCCGGCCGGACGATCGCCACTTCGATCACCAGGTCGTAAAAACACCGCGGCCGGAGCCTCGGCAGCATCGACATCTGCGCCCGCGATTCGATCTGAAACACCCCCACCGTGTCCGCCCGGCAGATCATGTCGTACACCGCCGGGTCCTCGGGAGGGATGGTGTGGAGCTGGAGGGGGGGAAAAGAGGAGCGACGGAGCGACGGAGCGACGAAGCGACAAAGGGAAGGAGGCGGAAGCGACGCAGCGACACAGCGACAAAGGGAAGGAGGCGGAAGCGACGCAGCGACACAGCGACAAAGGGGAGAAGAGACAGGGTCCGACTCAACTATTGTGGATCGGCCAGCCGTTCGACACTGCGGATCAGGCCCTGCAGAACACGGTCCACCTCTTCCAGTTGCTCCGTCAAGGCAGCCGGACACTTCAACATGCCGATCTGACTCGCCAGTTCCACCTGTGTTGACAACTCGGCAAGAGACCCGCGAGCCAATCGAAGAAACCGAAGATAATCCGCCCTGCTCTGACGTCCGTGTCCCTCGGCGATATTCGACGGTATGGAGACTGCCGAACGCCGCATCTGCATGGTCAGCCCGAACTTCTCGGCATCCGGCATCGTTGTTGTTACCTCGTAAACGGACCGTGCAAGGGTCATCGCCTTCTGCCAGGCCACCAGATCGCGAAAGGTCCTGACCACCTTGCCCTCCTGCGTCGCTGTTTCCATCCCCTCCGTCGCTTCGTCGCTCTGTCGCTTCGTCGCTTCGTCGCTGTTCCCCTCCGTCGCTTCGTCGCTCTGTCGCTTCGTCGCTGCTCCCCTGCGTCGCTCCGTCGCTTCGTCGCTTCGTCGCTTCGTCGCTTCGTCGCTGTTCCCCTCCGTCGCTTCGTCGCTCTGTCGCTTCGTCGCTGCTCCCCTCCGTCGCTCCGTCGCTCCGTCGCTTCGTCGCTTCGTCGCTGCTTCCACTTAACCTACCCGCCCCATTCACCAACGCCAGCGCCTTGCTCAGCGCCGTCAGCATCCCCAGCCCCAGGCAGTCCACCTTCAGCATCCCCACCGCATCGATGTCGTCCTTGTCCCACTCCAGCACCGTCCGGCCCGGCATGCTCGCGTTCTCGATCGGGCACATCTCCTCCAGCGGCGTCCGCGTCATCACCAGCCCGCCCACGTGCTGACTCAGGTGCCGCGGAAACCCCAGCAACTGCTCCGTCAGCACCACCAGGTTCCGCACCGTCGTGTCGGCCGGGTCCAGCCCCGCCTCGCGGATCTGCGCTTCCGACAGCACGCCCCCGTGCCAGCCGTCCAGCCGCTTGGCCAGCGCGTCCACCGCGTCCAGCCCCAGCCCCAGCGCCTTGCCCACGTCCCGTACCGCGGATCGCCCGCGATACGTGTGCACCTCCGCCGTCATCGCGCACCGCTCACGCCCGTACTTTGCGTAGACGTACTGGATCACCTCCTCCCGCCGCTCGTGCTCGAAGTCCACATCGATGTCCGGCGGCTCGTCCCGCGCCGCCGACACGAACCGCTCGAACAGCAGGTCGATCCGGGCCGGGTCCACCGCCGTGATGCCCAGGCAGTAGCACACCGCCGAGTTGGCCGCACTCCCCCGCCCCTGACACAGAATCCCCCGCGACCTGGCGAACTTCACGATGTCGTACACCGTCAGGAAATACGGCTCGATCCGCAGCTGTTCGATCAGCGCCAGCTCGTGTTCGATCTGCTTTCGCACCTTCTCCGGTACCCCCCCCGCCTCGACGGGATACCGCTCCCGTGCACCGGCCTCGGTGAGCTGCCGCAAATACGCCGTCCGCGTCATCCCCGGCGGCGAGATCTCGTCCGGATACTCATACCGCAGCTCGTCCAGCGAAAACCGGCACGCCTCCGCCACCTCCAGCGTCCGCATCAGCGCCCGCGGAAACGCCGCGAACGTCCGGTGCATCCGCGCCGGGTCCTTCAAATACCGCTCGGCGTTGGGCAACAGCCGATACCCCGCCTCGTGGACCGTGCACTTCTCCCGCACGCACGTCAGCACGTCCAGCAGCGGCCGACGCGACGGGTCGTGATAGCGCACATGGTTGCACGCCAGCAGCGGCACCCCGTACCGCCGCGACACCCGCGCCAGCGCCGCCCACCGCGCCCGGTCGTCGTACCCATACCCCGGCCACATCAGCAGCGACAGCCGACGCCCGAACACCTCCCGCAGCCCCCCCAACCACCCCCACCCCTCATCCCTCTTCGTCGCTCTAACCCCTCCGTCGCTTCGTCGCTCCGTCGCTTCGCCCCTCCGCCACTTCGTCGCTCCGTCGCTCCGTCGCTCTCCCCTCTCCGTCGCTCCGTCGCTTCGTCGCTCTCCCCTCTCCGTCGCTTCGTCGCTCCGTCGCTCCGTCGCTTCCCTCATCCCCTCCGTCGCTTCCCACGCCACCCCCACCCACCACCCCTCTCCCACTGCCGCCCCCATCTCCAGCACATCCCCCACCTCCAGCCAGCACTCCCCCTTGGGCGCCCGCCGTTTGCCCCGCGTCAGCAGCTTGCACAGCCCCGCATACCCCCGCCGGTCCGCGCACCACACCAGCAGGTCGGGCGTGCCGTCCCGAAACCGCAGCCGCGTCCCGATCAACAGCCGCATCTGTGCCCGCTTGGCCGCCTCCCACGCCCGCACCACCCCCGCCATCGTGTTCACATCCGTCACCGCCACCGCGCGGTATCCCAGCTCGGCCGCCCGGTACACCAGTTCATCCGGGTGGCTGCCCCCCTGCAGAAACGAAAAGTTCGTGGTCACGTCCAGCTCGGCGTAGCCCCACCCGTCGCCGCCGCCGTCGTCCGAACGCACCGGCACCGGCGGCTCCCGCCTGGGCCGGGGACTGGGCTGCTCCGGCATCGCTCACCTCCTCCTTCCCCCCCGCCCCCCATCCCTTCCCTCCGTCCCTCCGTCGCTCCGCCCCTCCGTCGCTCCGCCCCTCCGTCGCTTCGTCGCTCCGCCCCTCCGTCGCTTCGTCGCTTCTCCCCTCCGTCGCTTCGTCGCTTCCCCCCTCCGTCGCTTCGTCGCTTCCCCCCTCCGTCGCTTCCCCCTTCAATACTCCCCCTGCCAGAACCACCGCCCCGTCTCCAGCACGCGGAACAACCACAGCCGACGCCCGCTCTCTTCGTGCGCATCGAAGTAGTCCCGCGTGCGGAAGTGCCCGCGCCACCACTCCCCGCCCACCCGCTGCGGGCCGGCCGCATGGGTGATCCGCAACACCTCCTCGCCCACGAACACCGCCACCGGACGACCCTCCCGGTCGTCGTTCGGCGCCACCATCACCCGCACCTCCCGCGGCGGGTCAAACACCCGCACCGGCCTCCGCCCGAACCACCCCCCCATCCCCCCCCTCCCCCCTCCGTCGCTTCGTCGCTCCGTCGCTTCGTCGCTCTCCCCATACCCCACCGACCGCTCCGGCACGTAGCTCTCCCGAAGCCTCGGCCGCACCACACGCCCCGCGTCCACCTCTCCACCTCCACGTCCGGCATCGCCCCCGCCCAGCCGCACGGTCAGCGACTCCATCAGCCGCGACCATGCCTCTTCCGTCACCGACGCTTCCAGCCCCAGGTAGTCGGTCTGCCGGTCCGACAGCACCTCCTCCCGCTCCACCAGCAGCTCCACCGCGATGAACCCCTCATCGCCCGTCGCTTCGCCGCCCGTCGGCAACGACTCCGTCGCGTGCCGCAGCAGCTCCATCCACCGCTTCACCTCGCGTGACGCCGACGCCAGCCACACCTCCCGCTCCACCGGCCCGCCGTACGCCCGGTGCAGCCACAGTCGCAGCCGACGTGCTCCCCGCCCCCGCAGCCGCAACCCCGCCGTCAGCCGCTCGCACAGCATCTCCATCGCCGCGTGCAGCGTCTCCAGCGACGTCGTGGGCTCTTCAAACCGCACCGACTCCCGCAACGCCGCCTCCGGCTTCACCGTCGCCCACACCTCCGGCACCCGACCCAGCACGCGGTCCAGCCGCGCCAGCAGCCCCGCCCCGAACCGCGCCGGCAACGTCTCCCTCGGCAGCCGCAGCAGCGCCCCCACCGTCGTCACCCCCAGCCGGTGCAGCGCGTCCGCCGCCGATGCGTCGATCCGCAACGCCGACACCGGCAACGGCCGCAGTGCCTCCTCCAGCTCCGCCGACCCCACCACCGACCCGTGCCGGCCTGCTGTCGCGATCGCCCACGCCGCCCCTCCCGTCGGCGCCACCGCCAGCCGCACCGTCAGCCCCCATCGCCCCACCTCCACCTCCACCCGCGACATCACCTCCGCAGGGCTGCCCAGACACCGCTGCGTCCCCGTCAAGTCCACCAGCACCGCGTCCGTCCCCTCCAGCGCCACCACCGGCGAATACCGCAGCATCCACCGCGCGATCGCCCGCAACCCCCGCTCGTCTCCCGCCTCGTCCGCCTCCCACACCCCCACCTCCGGCCAGACCGCCCGCGCGTTCGCCAGCGACATCCCCGGCACAATCCCCCGACGACGTGCCGCCCTCCCCGCAAACACCACCGTCTGCCGCGACGCCGTCGATCGCACCAACACCCCCCCAGGTTGCCCCTGATCCCTACCCGAACCGCCGGCCCGCCTCCCCTTGCGCTCCCGCCGCTCCACCGGCCACCAGGGGAACCGCACGCACATCACCTGCCGCTCCAGCGTCTCCCAGCCCACGCCACACCTCCAGCACCAACGCCCCATCCTCCATCCCCCCCCACACACCTCCCCGCAGGGTCCCCCGCACCCGCGCCACCGCCCACCGCTGCACCAGCTCGCCCCCCAATCCCCCCCCAAACTCCACCTCCCCACCCCCCTCCACCTCCTTCACCGGCATCGGCCACACCCGCCACCGCGTCGCCGCCGCGTACACCCCCGCCTTCCGCACGTGCCGCGTCAGCAGCCCCACGCCCCCGCCCCGCTCCGCCGCCAACTGCAGCCGCCTCGCCCACAGCCGCGACAGCGTCCCTACTTCCGCCACCACCGCCGCCACCGCCTCGCACCGCAGGCACTCGGCGATGCCCCACAGTCGCTGCGACACCGTCCGCGTCCGCACCACCACCAGACGCCCCTCAGGGATCCCCATGTCGACCAGCGCTGGCGGAAACACCCGCTCTACCCCTGCCTTCCCCCCTCCGCCCTTCCCAGCGGCATCCACGTCCTCCATCCCGTCGAACCACACCACCGGCTTGCAGGCGTCCACGCACTGCCGCAACGCCGCCCGCGCCAGCACCGCCGCCACAAACCACGGCGGCCCCCCCCCGCGTTCACTCCCCCTTCCCACCGCGATCCCCGCGCCTTCCGCTTGGCCCGCCCCACCCGGCCGTTCCCCAAACGCCCGGCCGTACAGCAGCTCGTGCACCGCCCCCCACACCAGCCCGCCTCCCGCTTCCTTCCGCTCCGCCCCGGCGGCCCGCTCCGCCCCGGCGGCCAGGTCGTCCCAAGCCGGCAGCCCCGTGGAGAACCGGGGCCGCTGTGAATGCAGCATCGCCACCGCCCGCCACGCCTCGCTGGTCCCGAAGACGGCCTTCATCGCACACCAGCTCTGAGGACAGAGGGGGGGGGGAGGGGGGTGGGGGGGGGGGGGGGGGGGAGGGGGGGGGGGGGGGGGGGGAGG
>JBKBHU010000033.1:0-7635 GCA_046299715.1 Tepidisphaerales bacterium
ACGGCCGCTGCCTTCGCCCGAACCGTCGCCCGGCCCATCGTTCGGGCCGTCGCCCAGTACGGCGCCCGGTCCGGTGCTGCGCCGCTCGCCGTCACCCCACCACCGTCACCCCACCGCCGTGGCCGACCCGCCATGCCCCTCTCCCCCCTCCCCCTCCCCTGCCCGTCCCCGGCCCCGCAGCCTAAGGTAGCGCGCCATGACTACCACCGCGCTCGCTCTGCTCGTGCTCCTGCTCCTTCCGGCTTTGACGCTGGGCGCCATCCAGACCCGCACGCTTCCCGTGCAGTACGCCACCGACCCGGCCACCGGCGACATGATCGTCGGCGAGTGTTTCATGGTCTGGGACGACGCCGCCCGGACCCGTCGGCCCGCCGTGCTGGTCTTCCCCGAGTGGATGGGCCTCAACGACTACGCCAAGGCCCGTGCCCGCCAGCTCGCCGAGATGGGCTACGTGGCCGTCGCCGTCGACGTGTACGGCAACGGCAAACTGGCCGCCGACACGACCGAGGCCGCCCAGCTGGCGACCTTCTACCGCACGAACCGCAACATCCTGCGCGACCGTGCACGCCGCGTGCTCGACCGCGTCAAAACTCTGACCGAGGTGGACGGGCAGCGGGTCGCGGCGATCGGCTACTGCTTCGGGGGCACCACCGTGCTCGAGCTGGCCCGCTCCGGGGCCGAGCTGCAGGGGGTGGTCTCGTTCC
This sequence comes from Tepidisphaerales bacterium, assembly GCA_046299715.1. GTDB lineage: Bacteria > Planctomycetota > Phycisphaerae > Tepidisphaerales > Tepidisphaeraceae > JBBRUM01. Next base: position 705 of record JBKBHU010000033.1, read on the forward strand.
ACGGCGACCTGACCAACCCGACCCCTGCCGACGCCCGCAACATCCGCTGCAAGGTGCTGGTGCTGCACGGGGCGATGGACCCGTTCGTGCCCGAGGAGCAGGTGAACACCTTCCTGCGGGAGATGAACGCGGTGGGCGCAGATTACATCTTCATCGCCTACGCCCGCGCGGTGCACTCGTTCACGAACCCGGCCGCCGGCAGCGATCCGACCCGGGGCGTGGCCTACAACGCCGACGCCGACCGACGCTCGTGGGCAGCGATGCGGCAGTTCCTGCAGGAGCTCTTCGGGCAGTAACGCCGGCCGGCACCGGTCTCCGTCGGTTGAAACGTCCCGTCGCGATGGCCGGGCGGACCGCGTCAGGCCGTCCGCGGCGCGGCCAACCGCTCAGCCCTTCATCCCCGTGAGCGTGATGCCCTGAATGAAGTACTTCTGGGCGAGGAAGAACACCGCGATGACCGGTGCGGTCATGATGACGCTGGCGGCCATGGTCAGCGTCGGGTTGTTCTGCACCTGCACCGAGAAGGCGTACAGGCCGAACGCCAGCGGGTAGAGCCGCTGGTCGGCGATGTAGATCAGCGGGCCGAGGAAGTCGTTCCACGCCCCGATGAACGTGAAGATGGCGATCGCCGCCAGCGACGGCTTGACCAGCGGGAGGATGACGTGCCAGTAGATGCGCAGGAATCCGCAGCCGTCGATTCGGGCGGCGTCCTCGAGGTCCCTTGGGATGCCCATCATGAACTGCCGCATCAGGAAGATGAAAAACGCGTTGCCGAACGCGGCCCCCAGCCACAGCGGCGTGAGCGTGTCGTAAGCCCCCACGCTCCGCCAGATCAGAAAGTGCGGAATCATCGTCACCTGACCGGGGATCATCATCGTGGCCAGCATGAGCACGAAGCAGAAGTCGCGCCCCGGCCAGGTGATCCGCGCGAACGCGTACGCCACGAGCGACGACGCCAGCAGCGTCAGGACGATGTTGGCCAGCACGAGAAACAGCGAGACCCGGATGTAGCGGCCCAGCGGGATCTGATCCAGCACGCGCTGGTAGTTCATCGCGACCTTGGCATAGCCCGCTTCCAAGGCCGACGCCCGCTGCACCGTCAGCGTCAGCCGGGCTCGCGCCCCGCTGACGTCGGACCCGCCCGCCTCCCGCAGCACCACCCACGTCCGCAGCTTCGTGGAGTAGTCGTCCGGGCTGGGGAACTGCCAGGTGATGGTGGTCCACTGCTCGTTGCCCAGCACCGACCGACGCACCCCGGTGTACCGCCGGCCGTTGACCTCCAGCACGGCCTCCAGCCCGTGCCACGTGTCGTCGGGCCGCAGACGCACCTGCACCCGCTGCAGCTCGGCCCCGTCGAACGGCAACGCGGTCTCCAGCGTGAGCGCGAAGCGGTCCGAGCGTGTGAGGTCGTAGGCGAGTCGGGCGACCTTCACGCCGCCGTCCTCGCCGTCGGCCAGCGTCACGGCGTCGCCGCCGGCGGTCACCTTCCATCGCTGGGTCGGCGGCAGCTCGCGCAAGACCTCCACGTCCTGCAGTTCGTTGCTCCGCATGCGCACCGGGCCGATGAGCAGCTCCCGGCGGATGCGACGGGCCAGCTCCTCCAGACGCTCGGCCGTCAGGTCGCGTTCGGCGAACGCCAGCAGCCCCTCCACCGGGCCGCGGAACACGTCGGCCGGCGCACGCGACTCCAGACTGGCGTACGCCTCCTCCGCCACCGCCCGCGCGGCTTGCTCTTTCGTCTGTCCCGGTACGTCCAGCCGCTGCGGGATGCGCTCCAGCACGAGCCGCTGCAAGGCCGGCAGCACCGCCTCCAGCCGCTCGGCCGACCCGGACAGCGGCGTGAGCCGGCGGTCCTCGAAGTACGGGCTCTTCGGCCGGGGCAGCGGCTGCTGCGGCAGCAGCCGGATCGTCGGCGTATACAGCTCGCGGTCCACCTTGATGCTGCTGGACACCAGCCACAGGAACGGGAACGAAAACATCACCGCGCCGGCGATCAGCACCAGGTAGGTTAAAGCCAGGCTCAGGGGACGTGCTTTCATCGGGGGGTCCGGCGGGGGTCCGGCGGGGGCGGGGGGGGCGGGGGGGGACGGGCGACGGCAGGCCGGACCAGCCGGCCTGAGCCGCAACGGGTGCGCGGGGGTCACGCCGTGTCGTAGTGCACCCATCGCTTGCTGGTTCGCAGTTGCAGGATCGTCAATGCCAGCACGATGACGAACAGCACCCACGCCATCGCGCTGGCGTAGCCCATGTTGCCGAAGCGGAACGCGTGGTTGAACAGGTAGTAGACGTAGAACAGCGTCGAGTTGACCGGGCCGCCCTGGGTCATGATGAACGCCTGCCCGAAGATCTGGAACGTGCCGATCATCCCCATGATCAGGTTGAAGAAGATGTACGGCGTGAGCTGGGGGATGGTGATGTGGATGAACTGCTGGAACGTGCTGGCGCCGTCCACCTCGGCCGCCTCGTAGAGGCTCGGCGGGATCGACTTCAGCCCCGCCAGCCAGATGATCATCCCGCCGCCTGCGCCCCACAGCCCCATCAGGATCAGCGCCGGCTTGCTCCAGTTGGCGTCCTGCAGCCAGCGCGGGCCGTCGATGCCCACCAGCGCCAGCAGCCCGTTGAGCAGCCCGCCCTGCGGGTTGAAGATCCAGATCCACAGCACGCTCGCGGCCACCAGCGGCACGATCGCCGGCAGGTAGAAGAACGTGCGCCACATCGCCATGAACCGGATCGACTGGTTCAGCAGCAGCGCGATCGCCAGCGACGCGGCCATCCCCAGCGGCACCGCGATCACCATGTACACCGTGTTCCACAAGCTCACATAAAACAGCCGGTCCTCGGTCACCAGCCGCGTGTAGTTGTCGAGCCCCGTCAGCCGCGGGGCCGAGAGGATGTCGTAGTCGGCGAAGCTGATCAGCAGGGCGAAGAGCATCGGCCCGCCGCCAAAGATGATGAACCCCGCCAGCCACGGGGCCGCGCACACCAGCCCCCCGGCCCACTGCTTTCGCATGTAGCCCCCCAGCGACCCTTCGATCACCCCCTCTTTGCCTTTCACCCAGGGCAGCAGCTTCGCCACCGACCGCCGGAAGCCCACCTTGGTGTCGAAGCAGTACACCCCCACCGCGAGGACCGCCAGCAGCCCCCCGTACACCGCAAAGAACGCCGTCCAGTTACGCATCTCCCAGCCGCGCGGCGGCAGAAAGAAGCGGTCCAGCGCGCGCTGAACGATCGCCGTGCCTTCGTCCAGCGCCTGCTGCGGCGTGAGCTTGCCGTACAGCGCGTTCTCCGTCTGCGTGACATGCTCCTGCCAGAGCAGCTGGCCGACCGGCGTCACCGGCCGGAACCGCGACACCGGCAGCAACGCGTTGAACGCCCGCACCGCGTCGGCGAACTTCTCCGGAAGCTGACGGTTGCCCTCGATGTAGGTCGCGTAAGCCCAGCGGTTGATCTCCGGCTGCGGGTCCTGCGGCGGGATGAACGTCTGGCCCTGTGCCTCGGCGTTGGCCCGCTCGGCCTCAAAGCGGATCTTGATCGCCTCGGGCGAGACCATGAACCGGATGAACTCCCACGCCGCCTCCTTGTTCCGCGCGGTGGACGGGATCGCGTACGACCAGCCCCCCGTCCACGACATGTTGCCGTCGCGCTCGAGGATCTCTTTGGGCCTGGGCGGCGGGGCGATGCCGAAGTTGAGGTCGCGCCCGAAGTTGGTCATGTTGCCGATCTGCCAGTAGCCGTCGATCTTCATCGCGACCTTGCCCGTGATGAACGGGTCGAGGGCGCCGCCCTGGAAACCGGCCTGAAAGGCCATCACCTCGTTGTAGCCCCCCGCCACGTCGTACAGGCTCTTAATGAACGTCAGCGCCTCCACCGCCGCCGGCTCGTTGAGCAGGACTTTCCGCCCGTCCTCGCTCATGAACCGCGCGCCGTTCATCCAGCCGTACATGTACAGCCACGCGTTGCCGTAGTTCGGCAGAAACCCGGCCCGCACCAGCCGCCCCCGCGCGTCCCGCTCCGTCAGCCGCTCGGTGTACAGCCGCAGCTCGTCCCACGTCCGCGGGGGCACGGCCTCTCCCTTGTCATCCACAAAGCCGGCGCGGACCAGCAGGTCCTTGTTGTAAAACAACGCCCGGTTGTCGATGGAGTTGGGAATCCCGTACTGCCGGCCGTTGAGCTGCGCCTCCTCCCACGCCGCCCGGTAAAACCGCTCCGCCCGCACCGCGTCCGGACGCCCCTCGGCAAGGTCCCGCTCGATGTACGGGTCCAGCGGCACGAACGCCCCCCGCGCCGCCCACTCCGCCACCGCATACCGGTCAAAATGAATCACGTCCGGCGGCACCCCCCCCGCCACCGACACCAGAAACCGCTGCGGGTCGCCCACTTGGTCCCGGGCGGCGTTCTGCCCGGCCACCACCCGGTAAATTGGCTTTGTCGGGTCCTTGCGGTGAGCCTCCACCGACCGGCGCTCGAACTCTCGCACCGCATCATCCAGTGCCCCGGCCAGCGGGCCCCCCGGGCCCATGTAGATGATCTCGACGACGTCGGCCGAGTCCGCGACCGGGGCGAGCTGCCGGCTGGGGTACAGCAGCCACAAGAAAACGACAATGGCGGCGGCCGCCACCCACGGCTTCCATCCGCTCATGCCCCGCTCCTTATTCTATAAGACTGCCCCACGGCCCGGCATTACACCGATTTCCCAGCGGTTTGGCAAACGCTCGCTCCGCTCTTTTCCGGGCGTCGGCCCCCGCAACGTCAGTTCGGCGGTTCCGACGTGCCGCGGGCGTCCCGGGGCTGCGTCGAGCCGGCGGCGGGGGCTGACGCGACCTCGCGTGGACGCACGGCACCCCGGCCTCGCGCGTGCCGCAGCACTGCCGACATCATGCGGGCGGCGTCCACCAGCGTGGTGTCGGGCTGCGTGAGCGACTGCTGGGCGTCGAGGACATACACGCTGCCCGATTGCACCGCGCGCAGTCGCCGCCACCACGGCCGCTCGCCGAGGCGCTCCACGCTCGCCCGCGAACGCTCGGCCGGCCACCCGCAGCACGCCACCAGCAGCACGTCGGGGTCGGCGGCGAGCAACTGCTGCGGGGTGATCGGCGTCGAACGCTCACCGGCCCGGCCGAGCAGCTCGCGTCCGCCGGCGAGCTGGACCAGCTCGGGGATCCAGTGCCCGGCGCAGAACAGCGGCTCGAGCCACTCGAGAAAGACGACGGTGACCGCGGGGCCGTCGAGTGTGCTCTCGAGGCACAGGTCGAAGAGCTGCAACCGCATGCGACGCACGAGTTCGATGCCCTCGCGCGGACGGCCGACCGCGTTTGCGATCCGTCCGATCCCGCCGACCACATCATCGAGCGTGGTCGGCGACCACTGCACGACCAGCGTGTTCGGGCAGTCGGAGCGGAGCCGCTGCGACAGCGACCGCCCGTCGTAGGCGCACACCTCGCACAGCGATTGCGTCAGCACCACGTCCGGCCGGAGCGACACGAGCGTCGCCTCGTCCAGCTCGAACAGCGGCGTGCCCGCCGCGAGAAGCCGGCGGACGGCGGCGTCCGTCTCGGCGGCGTCGAGATGCTCCGGTACCCGGGAGCGGGTGAGCCGCGTCAAGCCCGCGTGGGCGGGCCGGCAGGCGTGGCTCACGGCCACGAGTTCAGCGCCTCCGCCGAGCGTTTCGACGATGCTCGTGGCGGCCGGCAGCAGCGAGATGATGCGCATGATCAGAGCCTTCCCTGGCGGTTTGGCATGGGGCTTGGGGGTGACGGGGCTTGCCGTATCACGCACAGCGTGGGGTCGTCCGCTTCACGCCGCCAGCGGAAGCCTCACGGCCCACCGTAGAGCGTGTTGTCTCTGGAGAGGAATCCCGTGCCCGGGGCCACGTGCTCGGCCCCGTCGGCGTTGTCGGTGTGGCGGTCGCGCAGGGACTCGGCGTGGCCGTCCACGAAGGCGACGTGGGTCCGCCCGCGATGGCGGAAACCCTGCGTGCCCGCCCAGCGGCCGGAGAAGCCGTCGTCGCCGGGGCTGGGAAACGGCGACCGCATGAACTTGTTGGCCCCCCCCGCCCACTGGCCGTCGCCGAACATCGCGACGCGCGAGGGGTCGCGCACCTGCGTGATCTTCACGGGTGACGGGATCGTCTCGTACTGCCCCCGCCCGAGGTAGCTGACGTTGTAGTTGTAGCCGGTGTACGGATCGGCCAGCCAGTTGGCGCCGCCATCGAACGACGGGCACTGCTGAACCCGCGCCGTGCCCGTGCCCTGCCAGAGCAGCCCGGGAACGACTTCCCGGACGACGCCGCCTTCCTCCACGCTCGTGAGATCCCACGCGTAGACGACCGTACGGCCCGCGCCCTCGGCGGCGGTGTAATACGCGATGGGCAGTCGGCCCCCGTAGCGGTTGGCGTAGACCTGCGCCGCCAGCGCCATCTGCCGAAGGTTGCTCAGGCACTGTGTGGCGCGGGCCGACTCGCGCGCGGCCGAGAGCGCCGGCAGCAGCAGCGCCATCAGCGTGGCGATGATCCCCAGCACCACGAGCAGTTCGATCAGGGTGAAGCCGCGACGGGTCATGACGGGCTTTGTCAGAAGCCCCCGCCGCCCTGCCCGGCTGGTGGCAAGGCTGGCCGCCCCGGCTGCACGTCCAGCGCTGGCGCGACGAGCTGGGGCTGACGGAGGCGGAGATCATCGCCGCGGCCGAAGCCTCTCGCCAGGAACATCCCGAACCGCCCGATGGGCCGAAGGCGCTGGACCGGGCGATGCAGCGTGCTGCCCAGCGCAAGGTCGAAGATGCCGGTCGCAAGCGCCGCAAGCCCAAGGCGACCCCCGCCCCGGCCACGAAGCCGATCGCCGACCTTCCCGCCTTCTACGCCGATCTCGTCAACTCCGACGGCTACCTGCCGGTCAGCGCGATCAGCAACACGATGCGCGATGCAATGCTGGCGCGG
>JBKBHU010000034.1:0-4709 GCA_046299715.1 Tepidisphaerales bacterium
ACGGAGGGAGGGAAGCGACGGAGCGACGGAGCGACGAAGGGGGGGAAGGGGGGGAGCGACGGGGGGACAGGGGGAACGTATGATGCGGCCGGGAGAACGATAGCGAAAGGAGACGGCGATGCGGCGTGTGGTGCTGGCGGTGCTGACGGGTTCGGTGGCGGTGGCCGGCGTGACGGCGGGGTGCGCGAAGTCGGAGAAGGCCACGGCCGCCAGCGCGGGCGGGCTGCCTGCGGCGGCGTGCGCGACCGAGGGGGACGGCAAGCCGATGGTGGCGAGCGGCGGCAAGGTGCTGCAGATCGGCGATGCGCCTAAGCTCACCCATCTCACGCCGGTGCCGGTGTCGGTCGTGCTGGCGGACCCGTCGGCGTACGCGGGCAAGCCGGTGCGGGTGATGGGGACCATCGACCAGGTGTGCGAGACACGCGGCTGCTGGGTGACGCTGAAGGACGGGGCGTCGGGGCGGGAGCTGTTTGTGAAGTTCACCTGCTCGCCGGAGGGCGGGCGGATCGTGCCGATGGAGGCGGCGGGGAAGCTGGCGATCGTGGAGGGCGAGGTGGAGATCCGCGAGATCTCCGAAGCGGACGCGCGGCACTTCGCGGAAGACGCGGGCAAGTCGAAGGAAGAGATCGCCAAGATCGTCGGCCCGCAGAAACAGGTCCGCGTGGCGTCGCCGAACGTGCAGATCGCGATGGGGGGCTAGGGCGGGCGGGGGCTAGGGCGTGGTTGGGGGCGGTTCGGGGGGCGCCGGGACGCGGTAGAGGTAGATCGTGCCGCCGAGGACGGCCAGCGGCGTGCGGCGCTGCCACGCGACGACGTCGCTGCGCAGCGGCTCGCGGTAGTAGGTTCCCTGCAGGTGGGAGGCGGAGATGGCCAGCACGCTGCCCGGGGTGGGGGCGCGCTGGGGGCCGCCGGCCCACGAGCCGGGGGCGTTGATGGCGCGTAAACCGGCGGCGGCGAGGTCGGTGGAGCCGAAGTAGATGAAAAACAGGCGTTCGCGCGGGTGGTCGCGTTGCCACGCCACCAGCCGGTAGAGGTCCTGTCCCCAGTCGAGGTTGGAGTCGGAGAGCAGGTGCAACCCGCCGGCCGGGCCGCCGGCGGCGAGGTTGAAGAACTGGATGTACTGCAGGCGGTGGGGGAGGACCTCGGCGGCCAGCAGGAGCAGGGCGAGCACGGAGAGCGGGAGGTGGAGGCGGCGGGGGGTGGTGTGCCAGAGGTGGGCGACGAACAGCGCGATGGCGGTGAGGAAGACCGGATACAGCGGCGAGAGGTGACGCAGGCCGATGTTCAGCCGCGACGGGAGGATGGCGGCGGCGAGGACGGCGGCGGGGACGAGCAGGAACGCATAGTCCGCCCAGCGTCGGGGGCGAAGGGCCAGCGAGAGGGCGGCGGCGGTGAGCAGGGCGAGTGTGGTGAGCGGGGTTTTGAACAGGTAGGCGAGGGGGAAATACACCCACGGGAAGCCGACGTCGGAGTAGCGGCCGAGGAGGAAGGCGGGCCGGGCGAGGGTGGAGGCGTAGGTGAAGATGAGCCCGGCGCACATGGACTCGGGGAGGAGCCGGTGGGTGTGGGCGAAGACCACCGCGCGGACGAAGGCGGGCGGGGGACGCTGGGCGGCGGCGGCCAGCGCGGCCTCGTCGAGCGTGACGTCCACGGTGGGCGAAGTGCGGGCGAGTTCGGCGACGGCGGCCATGCGGTTGGCGCGGGCGACGAGGCCGGGGATGTCGAAGCGGCCGGCGTCGGGGTCGCGCGTGGGGGCGAATCGGAACTGGTAGGCCGCCCAGACGCCCGCGTAGGCGGTGGCGAGCACGACGAGGTACGCGGCGGCAGCGGCGGCAAGGCGGCGGCGGCGCGTGGGCAGGGGCAGCCCGGCGAGTTGCCAGGGCTTTGACGTCAGGGCCCTGAGGAGCAGCGTGGCGGGTAGCGCTCCCAGCAGCAGGAGCAGGCCGGAAAACTTGACGGTGACGGCGAACGTGGCGGCGGCGGCGAGGGCGATGAGCGCGAGGGCGGAGCCGGTGACGGTGAGCCGCCAGAGCGACCAGAGGGTCAGGAGGGTGGCCAGCGCGAAGGGGACGTCGTTTTTGACGAGGATGCCGTGGCCGAGGAGCAGGGGCTCGAGGGCGAAGGCGGCGGCCGCGGCGACGGCGGCGACGGGTGCGGCAGAGGTGGCGGGGTGAACGGCGGCGGCGACGTGGGCGGCGAAGGCGGCCAGGGCGGCGCCCAGGAGCAGCGAGAGAAGGAAGAAGGGGCGTCGGGCGGCGTGGACGAGGCCGACCGGGTCGCGTTCGCGGGTCATGTCGAGGTCGGCGGCGGAGCCGAGCGCGCCGCCGGACCAGCGTTCGGGGTGGACGAGCTCGACGTCGTCGATGGCGGTGGTGACCCCGGCGAGGTAGAGGAACAGCGGGGGGTCTTCGCGGTTGACGCGGAAGTCGCCGTGGTGGACGGCCCACCAGCCGCCGACGGCGTGGAGGCGTTCATCGACGGTGGGGGAGAGGGTGGAGACGGCCGAGCCGGCCCAGAGGGCGTAGAGGCCGAGCAGCAGCAGGGTCAGGACGATGGCGCTGCGGGGTCGCACGGCATGGGCAACGGGGCCGGGGCGGTGAGGAGCGGGGCGGTGAGGAGCGGGGCATCAGGACGGCATCAGCGGGGCGGGGTGTCCGATTCGAGGTTGAGGTAGGCGAGCTCGTCGGGGGTGAGCTGGATGTCCAGGGCCGGCAGGGAGGTGCGGAGCTCGCGGAGGTTGCGGGGGCCGATGAGGGGGAAGGTGGGAAAGGGCTGGCAGAGGACGTAGGCCAGCGCGAGGTGGATGGGCAGGACGTTGCGTTTGGCGGCCAGCTCGCGGACGCGGGCGAGGCGTTTGAAGTTGTCGTCGCTGTAGAAGCAGCGGACGAGTTCGGGGTTGTCTTTTTTCTCGGGGTGGGCCATGCCGTCCACGAAGAACCCGCGGGCCTGGCTGGACCACGGGAGCAGGGCGACGTGGCCTTCCTTGAGGAAGGCGATGGATTCGGGGTCGTTGGCGCCGATGCAGCCGCCCCAGATGGGCTCGAGCATGCGGGCGAGAGAGAACTGGTTGGAGAGCACGCGGGGCGGGACGCGGTTGTTGCGGTGGGCGTATTCGATGGCCTGCCGGAGGCGGTCGATGGTCCAGTTGCTGCCGCCCCAGGCGCCGATGCGGCCTTCGGCGATGTGCATGGAGCAGAGATCCACAAACTCGCCGACGGGGACCTTGGGGTTGTCGCGGTGGTAGCAGTAAATGTCGAGCCGGCCGAGGTGGTCGCAGGACTCGCGGATCTGCCGGTCGGCGTCGTCGGGGGTGCAGAAGGGGGTGTGGGCGCCTTTGCCGAAGATGACGACCTCGTCGCGGACGTTGCGTGAGCGGCACCACGCGCCCAGATGTTTGTCGGAGAGGCCGTACCAGTGGGAGGTGTCGAAGCAGTTGCCGCCGTGCTCGAAGAAGGCGTCGAAGACGAGGAAGGCGTCGCGCGGGTTGCCGCCGGCCCAGTCGGCGCCGGCGATGAGCCGGGAGACGGGCTTGCCCACGCCGGGGATGTCGCCATAGGTCATGCGGGCGTCGGGACGGCGGGTGATGCGGCGGGGGGGGACGGGCCTCAGGTTCTCCACCTTTTCCGACTCGTAGACCAGCCCGACGGCATGCCGCCATCGGTCGAGCGTGCGGGCGTTGCCCAGCGAGTCTTCCCAGCTCATCGTGGGCGACTGCCGCTGGCAGAGGTAGCGGGCGACGGTGTCGGCCTCGAGGGCGTAAAGCGGGGCGTCGGCGGAGACGACGATCTCCTCGACCTCGTGCCCCTGTCGGTGGACGAACAGTTTTTCGGACTGCCCGGGGACCCACGGCTTGGGGCAGTGGATCTTGCCGTCGGTGCCGTAGAGGGTGAGGCCCGACTCGCGGGAGAGCTGCACGGCGCAGGAGAGCTGGGCGAGGATGCCGCCGGGGAAGCGGAGCGACGCGACGGCGTATTCGTCCACGCCGGTCTTGCCGAGACAAGCCGCGCCGGAAACGTGCTCGGGTTCGGCGAAGGGTTTGCCGGTGGCGGCGCCGGCGAGCAGACGCGACATGGACGTGGTGTAGCAGCCGACGTCGAGGATGCCGCCGCCGCCGAGGGCGTTGGCGAGCAGACGCGAGTCGGGGTTCCACGGCCGCGGCCAGTGGAAGGAGAAGTCGGCGGCGATCAGCCGCAGGTCGCCGATGACGCGGCTCCGGACCAGCTCGACGAGCTTGGCGGTGAGCGGATGGCAGCGGTACATGAACGCTTCCATCAGGAACACGTCGTTCTCGAGGGCAGCCTCGACGACGGCCATGACCTCGGCGTGGTTCATGCCCAACGGCTTTTCCACCAGCAGGTGCTTGCGGGCCTTGGCCGCCTTGATGGCCCACTCGGCGTGCAGGGGGTGCGGCGTCGAGATGTACACCGCGTGCACGTCGGGGTCGGCCAGCAGCGCCTCGTACGACCCGTGCCGGTTGGGGATGCCGAATTCGTCGGCGAACGTGTTCGCCTTGGCTTGGTCACGCGAACCGACCGCGATGGCCTTGCCCGACTGCGACTGGGCCAGCCCGCGGGCGAAGGTCCTGGCGATGTTGCCCGTGCCCAGAAGGCCCCAGTGAAGCGTGCGTTGCGTCATGGTCGTGCGGGGTCAGGTCGAGACGGGGAAGGATACCGCAACGTCCGGGTCGGGGGGTAATGGGTGGAGGGGGG
>JBKBHU010000035.1:0-3625 GCA_046299715.1 Tepidisphaerales bacterium
GGTGCGCATCCGCGACCCGAAGTGCGTCGGCAAGACCTTTCCCGACTACTTCGAGGCGCTGTTCGCGCTCGCGCGCACCGAGCCGCACCACGTGCCGGTGATCACGATCGACGGGCCGGCGGGGACGGGGAAGTCAACGGTCGCGCGACGCGTCGCCGAGGCCCTGGGTTTTGCGTTCCTGGACACGGGGGCGATGTACCGTGCGGTCGGGCTGGAGGCGTTGCGGCGGGGCGCGGACCTGAACGACCCGCGTGAGCTGACGTTCGTGGCGCGGCACTGCCGTATCGAGTTCAACTGGGCGACGTCGCCGCCGGAGGTGCTGCTCAACGGAGAGGTGGTGACGCACCAGCTTCGGTCGGGGGAGGCGACACGGGCGGCGAGCTTCGTGGCGGTGGTGCCGGCGGTGCGGGAGATGATGGTCCAGCAGCAGCGTCGCATCGGGCAGGAGCGGGGGTCGCTGGTGACCGAGGGACGTGACCAGGGGTCGGTGGTGTTCCCCGACGCCGAGCTGAAGGTGTACCTCGAGGCGTCGCTGGAGGAGCGGGTGCGCCGTCGCGCGGCGGAGCTGCGGTCGCGCGGGGAGCTGGTGGACGTGCACGTGCTGCGAGCGCAGCTCGTGGACCGCGACACGCGGGATTCGACGCGGCAGGCGTCGCCGCTGCAGCGTCCGGCGGACGCGGTGGTGCTGGACACGACCGGGCTGAGCATCGACGAGGTTGTGCAGAGGATCGTCCAGTTGGCCCGCGAGCGTGGTGCTGTGGTCGGGGCGGAGGGCGGCGGTAAGGGCGGGGGCGGCTTTGCGGGAGGGGGAGGGCGATGAGCGGAGCGGCATGGCCGGCCGTGCTGGCCGAGGCCGACCCTCTGCGTCGTTCCCTGCTGTGGCGGACGCTTCAGCCGCTGGCGAAGCTGGCGTTTGCGACGCTGTTCGACCTGCGGGCGTACGGCGTGGAGAACGTACCGCAGGCAGGCGGCGCGGTCCTGGCGGCCAACCACCAGAGCTTTCTCGACCCGCCGGTCATCGCGGCCCCGCTGACGCGGCCGGTGAGCTTCATGGCCAAGGCGGAGCTGTTCAGCAACCCTTACTTCGGGATGCTCATCCGCAACCTGCACGCGTATCCGATCCGGCAGGGCCGGGGCGACCGAGGGGCCATCGTCGAGACGGTCAAGCGGCTGGAAGAAGGCTATCTCGTGAACATCTATCCGGAGGGTTCACGGACGGAGGACGGCGAGCTGCAGCCGCTGCAGCCGGGGCTGGCGCTGGTGGTGCGGCGGGCGAAGGTGCCGGTGGTGCCGGTGGCGATCGAAGGGAGTTTCGCGGCGTGGCCGAGAGGGCGGGCGGTCTTCCGGCCGTCGCCGGTGACGGTGGCGTACGGTCCGGCGTTGCGTCTGCATGAGCTGCCGGCCGAGCAGGCGACGGGGGTGCTGGCGGAGGTGCTGCGGGCCATGCTGGAGGAGCTGCGGCATTTTCCGCACGGGCGCAGCGGCCGGCCGCGCTGGACGGTCGAGTCGCCGGCGCCGCGTGAGCTGTTGTGGTCGCCGCCCGGCCGTATGCTTTCCGCATGAGCGAGCTGCGCGTGCAGGTGTTCCCGGCCACCGGCGGGCTGGCGGTCACCAACTGCTACCTCATCGCCGATGCCACGACGGGTCAGGCCGTGCTGTTCGATGCGCCGGACCACACGGTCGGCCCGCTGCTCGAAAAGTTGAGCCGGCGGGGCTGGACGCTGACGGGGTTGTGGCTGACGCACGGGCACTTCGACCACCTGGCCGACCATGCGGAGGTGCGGGGCCGGTTTCCGCAGGCGGAGCTGCGGATGCACGCGCTGGACGTGCCCAAGCTCCGCCGGCCCGACGCGACGATCTTCCGGCTGCCGTTTGTGATCCCGCCGGGCGAGCCGACGGCGCTGGTGGACGACGGCCAGACGCTGCGGCTGGGGACGCTTCAGGTGGACGTGCTCCACACGCCGGGGCATTCGCCGGGACATGTGTGTTACCACCTGCCGGAGGTGGGGCTGCTCGTGGGGGGCGATTTGATCATCGGCGGGTCGATCGGGCGGACCGACCTTCCCGACAGCGACATCGTGCAGATGCAGGCGTCGATCCGGCGGGTGATGACGCTGCCGCCGGCGACGCGGCTGCTGCCCGGGCATGGCCGGCCGTCCACACTGGGGGAGGAGCGGGAGACCAACCCGTACGTGCAGGCGGCGCTCGACGGCAGGCTGGCGTGAGCTGAAGGCTGGTATCCGCCTGGCGTGGGACGAAAAGCAAGCGGGCGTGCGTGCCCTGTCGGCGCACACGCCCGCGAGCGTTGTTCGTGATGGGGTGCGGACCCTGTCGTGGCCATGGGCCTGTCCGGGTTCGCACGGCTGCCTCGGGGAGGGCCGGGCGTGGGTCCGCGGGAGCCCTTACTTGATGGCCACTTCCTTGCCGCCGGCTTCGGCCGAGCGATAGACGCCGTCGATGATCTTCTGGACCATCAGGCCGGCTTCGCCCGGGGCGACCTGCTCGACGCCCTTGGTGGCGGCGTCGATCCAGTTGCGCAGCTTGTGGTAGAAGAGGCCGCCGAAGGAGCCTTCGTTGGGGAGGAAGCCGGGGGTGCAGTTGACCATGGTGCCGGCGCTGTCGCGGAAGATGCCCGGGGGGTCCCAACGGGCGCCGCCCTTGGTGCCCATGATTTCGAAGTTCCAGACGTCCTGGGCGATGTGGGCGACGAAGGAGGCTTCGATGTGCAGGATGGCGCCGTTGTCGAAGCGGACGTGGCCGATGGCGAGGTCTTCGACGGTGTAGGTCTTGTAGTCCCAGTTGGGCCACTGGCACACGACGTCGGAGGGCTTGTTGCCGAAGTAGGTCCAGATGTTGCCGACGGCGGCGACGGGCTTGGGCGAGCCCATGACGTAGTGGCACATTTCGATGCCGTGGACGCCGATGTCGATCATCGGCCCGCCGCCCTGGAGCTTTTTCTGCCCGAAGACGCCCCAGTTGGGGATGCCGCGGCGGCGCAGCGCCTGCACCCGGGCGAACATGATGTCGCCGAACTGGCCGTCGTCGGCGGCGCGCTTGAGGAACTGGGTGTTGGGGTGGTAGCGGTACTGGAAGCCGATCGTGAGCTTTTTCTTGTTCTTCTTGGCCGCGTCGATCATCTTCTGGCACTCGGCCGGGGTCATGGCCATGGGCTTTTCGACGATGACGTGGGCGCCGGCGTTGAGGGCGTCGATGGTGGGGGCGGCGTGAACGCCGTTGGGCGTGCAGACCGAGACGCCGTCGGGCTGCACTTCCTTGAGCATTTTCTTCCAGTCGGTGTAGAGCTTGGTGACGCCCCACTTTTCGCGGAAGTGGTCGAGGCGGTACTGCTCGATGTCCACGCCGGCGACGATCTCGACGTCGGGCATCTTCTGCAGCGCCGCGGCGTGGGTCTGGGCGATGCCGCCGCAGCCGACGAAGGCGACGCGGAACTTCTTGCCGCTGTATTCGGTCTTTTTCTCGATTGCCAGCGATTCCGTAGAAACGCTCTTGTCCGCCATGGTGGATTGTTCGCCGAGGTTCGGCGCTCCCTAGCTGTGGATTGGATGGTTCCCGTCACTGCATCCCGCCGGTCAGGCCGGCGCGGCGCCGGTCCGACCGGCGCGGG
>JBKBHU010000036.1:0-2345 GCA_046299715.1 Tepidisphaerales bacterium
CGACCCCGACCGCCCCGCCGGCGCCGGCGACGTCGCCGCCCCGTTCCCTCTCCGGGCTGGCCCGTTCCCTCTCCGGGCTGGCCTGTCGCTTCTCCGGGCTGGGTGCTCTCTTCGTCGGCGGCAAGCGCCGACTGGGCCTCTTCCCCCGCGTGCATGTCCGCAGCGGCGTCGGAGACGGCGTCGCCCGCGTCGGCGGTTGCCGCGGCTGGCTCGGCCTCGTCCGCGGCGGCAACGCCCGCCACCCCCGCAGACCGTTCGGCATCTCCCTCGGCACCCGCGTCTGCCGGGTCGGCGGGCACGACGACGCGCGGCCCGCGGTGGCCGGCGCCTTCGCGCAGCGGCTCCATGCCCAGCGGCCGGATGTGGTCTTCGGGCCGGTCTTTCCGCGCTTTGGCCGAGGTGGCGTCGTCGGCTTCGTCAATGTCGTCGTCGAACGGCGTTCCGTCGTCGGGGTCCACCGTGCGGAGCCTGGGCGGATGTCGGCGGGCGTGGCCGTTGCGTTCCTCGCGGCGGGCCGACGCCGAGCGGTGCGCCTTGTCGCCCTCGGGAGCCATGCCCAGCGTCTCGATGTACACCCGGCCGTCGCGCTCGTCGAACAGCTCGAGCCGGATGTCGTCCAGCGGCAGGTCGGCGGCGGGCGCGACCGTGATCGGCACGCCCCGCTTCTCCTCCAGCTCCGCGATGTGCCTGCGGCGTTTGTTGGCCAGGTACGTGGCCACTTCCGGAGCCACCGCGAGGTGCACCCGCGCCACGCGGTCGTCGTACACCGCGATGGTGAGCTTGCGCATCACGTCCAGTGCCATGCTTTCCGGCGTCTTCACCAGCCCGTGGCCGCGGCAGTGCGGGCAGTCGGTATAGATGCTGCGTTTGAGGCTCGGCCGCATCCGCTGCCGGGTGACCTCGATGATGCCGAACTCGCTCATCCGCAGGATGCGCGTCTTGGCCTTGTCCTTCTTGAAGTTCTCGAACAGCCGCTGCTCGACCGCGCGACGGTGCCGCTCGAAGCGCAGGTCGATGAAGTCGCAGATGATCACGCCGCCGAGGTCGCGCAGCTTGAGCTGCCGGGGGATCTCGTCGGCGGCCTCCATGTCCGTCTTGAACGCGGTGGTCTCCGCGTCGGCGTGCTCGCGGAACTTGCCCGAGTTGACGTCGATCGCGACGATCGCCTCGGTGGAGTCGATCACCAGCGAACCGCCGCTGGGCAGGGGCACGTGCCGGGAGTGGATCAGCTCGATCTCCCGCTCGATGTTGTACGCATGGAACAGCGGGATGGGCTGGTCGTAGTACTCGACCCGCGTCTTGCTGCGCGGGGCGGTGAGGCGGACGAACTCCTTGACCCGCCGGGCCACCTCCCGCGAGTCGATGATGATGCGGTCGATGTCCGGGCCGTAGACGTCGCGGACGGTCCGCGTCACAAGGTCGCCCTCGGTGTACAGCTCGACCGGTCCGCGGGTGGTCTCCGAGATCTTCTTGATCGTCTCCCAGAGCCGGGTGAGGTACTTGAGGTCGCGTTCGATCTCGGCCTTGGTCTTGCCCATGCCGGCCGTGCGGATGATGAACCCGACGCCCTCGATGGGGTCGAGCTCGTCGAGGATCTTCCGCAGCCGCCGACGCTCGGCCTCGTCTTCGATCTTCCTCGAGACGCCGAAGTTCTCCATCCCCGGCATCATCACGAGGATGCGCCCCGGGATGGACAGGTAGGTGCTCAGCGTCGGCCCCTTCGAGCCGATGCCCTCCTTGATGATCTGCACCGTGATCTCGTCGCCCCGCTTGAGGCACTTCTGGATGGGCGGGCGGTCGCGTCGGGAGAGCTTCCGCCCCACCGACTCGGAGATGTCCTCGCCGCGCTTGCCGAAGTAGGTCGGCAGCAGGTCCGAGATATGCAGGAAGCCGTTGCGGCCCTGCCCGAAGTCCACGAACGCCGCCTGAATGGCCGGCTCGACGTTGGTCACCCGGCCCTTGTAGATGTTCCCGACGTGCGAGGTGGCGCTCGCCCGTTCCATGTAGATTTCTTCGAGTCGTCCGTTCTCCACGATGGCGATGCGACACTCCTCGCCGTCGGAGACGTTGATCAGCATTTCCTTGGACACGATGGGCGAATCCTTCGCGGTGGAAGGGTCCGGCGAAGCTCCCCGACGATGCCCCGGCGACCGGGACCGATCGCGCACGGAGGGGGGGGAAGGTTCACGGGGCGGATCGGCCGACGTTGCGTCGGCCCGACGCGGGCACCCGGCGTCCTCCGGAGCAGCCACACCAACCGGGGCGCTACCAGACGGAGGACCGGTCCGGACCTCTGTAGACCCCAAGTATCGGCCCCCGCCACGGCCCGGTCAAACCCGCCCCCC
>JBKBHU010000037.1:0-1024 GCA_046299715.1 Tepidisphaerales bacterium
GATGGTGCTTCAATGGAGCCGTGCTCATGAGAGCACGGAAAGTCAAACGTCGCCGGGTGCGAGGCCCAGGGCGTTTTCCGCTTCAATGGAGCCGTGCTCATGAGAGCACGGAAAGAAAAGGGGGTCACCGTGCTCCCCTACGGATGGGAAAGCTTCAATGGAGCCGTGCTCATGAGAGCACGGAAAGTCGGCCGAACAAAGGAGGTCCGATGCCTCGGATGCTGCTTCAATGGAGCCGTGCTCATGAGAGCACGGAAAGCGCTCACCAAGCCCGCTTCCCGCGACGCCCACGCCCACGCTTCAATGGAGCCGTGCTCATGAGAGCACGGAAAGAACCTTGCCCATAGGTTAGCCGACCCCCCTAGGCTTGTGCTTCAATGGAGCCGTGCTCATGAGAGCACGGAAAGGGCGCTTACGGCTTTGTGGACGGCGATACAAAGCTCGGCTTCAATGGAGCCGTGCTCATGAGAGCACGGAAAGCCGGGTGACTTCTTGCCGCAGTGGCATCGCGAGCCGCTTCAATGGAGCCGTGCTCATGAGAGCACGGAAAGGACGACGACGCCGACGGGCACGTTCGCCACCATCGGGCTTCAATGGAGCCGTGCTCATGAGAGCACGGAAAGCCGCCCACGCCGGCAAATTGTCCGCCGGCACAGACACCGGCTTCAATGGAGCCGTGCTCATGAGAGCACGGAAAGCCTCCACCAGCACCACCACGCCGGACTCACGCGCCACGCTTCAATGGAGCCGTGCTCATGAGAGCACGGAAAGTGCGGGTCTCCGTCGCGGGCCGCTACGCCATCATGGTGCTTCAATGGAGCCGTGCTCATGAGAGCACGGAAAGCGCCGTCCAGCGTCCGAGGGGACGCTGCCGGCAACGCTTCAATGGAGCCGTGCTCATGAGAGCACGGAAAGACACGCGAACCGATCCCGCATGCACGTATTCCAGCACGCTTCAATGGAGCCGTGCTCATGAGAGCACGGAAAGGAACCGCCTGGAGGGCCCCCCCACGCCGGTGTGTGC
>JBKBHU010000038.1:0-988 GCA_046299715.1 Tepidisphaerales bacterium
CATGAACGCGAACGAGGTGATCGCGAACCTGGCGCTTCTGAAGATGGGGCATGATCCGGGCGACTATGCGCATCTGCATCCGAACGACCATGTGAACCGCTCGCAATCGACGAATGACGTCTACCCGACCGCCATGCGGCTGGCGATGGTGGCGCAATGCGACGGGCTGGCCGAGGCGCAGACCCGGCTGATCGCCCGCCTGCAGGAACGGGCCGCCGCCTTCGCCCATGTCCACAAGATCGGCCGCACCCAGTTGCAGGACGCCGTGCCGATGACGCTGGGCCAGGAATTCGCCAGCTTCGCCACCACGATTGCCGAGGATGTCGAGATCATCGGGCGTCTGAAGGCGCTGCTGCTGGAGGTGAACCTTGGCGGCACGGCCATCGGGACGCGGGTGAACACGCCTGACGGCTATGCCGAGGCGGCGGTGGCCGAACTGGCCCGCGTCTCGGGCCTGCCGGTCAAGCTGGCGGGCGACCTGATCGAGGCCAGCAGCGATTGCGGGGCCTATGTCACCTTCTCGGGCGTGCTGAAGCGGATTGCGGTGAAGCTGTCGAAGATCTGCAACGACCTGCGGCTTCTGTCCTCGGGTCCCCGGTCGGGGTTCAACGAGATCCGGCTGCCGGCGGTGCAGGCGGGGTCGTCGATCATGCCGGGCAAGGTGAACCCGGTGATCCCCGAGGTGGTGAACCAGGTGGCCTTCCAGGTGATCGGCAACGACCTGACCGTGACCATGGCGGCCGAAGCCGGGCAGTTGCAGCTGAACGCCTTCGAGCCGGTGATCGTGCTGAACGTGTTGCAGTCCATGCGCATCCTGCGGCAGGCGATGGACACCCTCGCCGAGCGCTGCATCGCCGGGATCGAGGCGAATGTCGCCCAGTGCGAGGGTGCCTTGGAAAACAGTCTGGTGCTGGCGACGATGCTGGTGCCCCACATCGGCTATGCCAAGGCGGCAACGGTGGCGAAGACCGCGCTGGCGGATGGAACC
>JBKBHU010000039.1:0-886 GCA_046299715.1 Tepidisphaerales bacterium
CGATGCCCGCTACAGGCCGGGGGACCGCGTGGTGCTGACCGGCTGGCGGGTGGGAGAGACCCATTGGGGCGGCTATGCCCAGAAGGCGCGGGTCAAGGCGGACTGGCTGGTGCCGCTGCCTGTGGGGCTCACCACGCGGCAGGCGATGGCGGTGGGGACGGCGGGGTTCACGGCGATGCTGGCGGTGATGGCGCTGGAGGAGCATGGGCTGACGCCGGACAAGGGCGAGGTGCTGGTGACGGGCGCCTCGGGTGGCGTGGGGTCGGTGGCGGTCGCGGTGCTGGCTGGTCTGGGCTACCAGGTCGCGGCGGTGACGGGGCGGGCGGAGACCGAGGGCTATCTGCGCGACCTTGGCGCCTCGCGGATCGTGCCGCGGGCTGACCTGGCCGAGACGGTGAAGCGACCGCTGGAAAGCGAGACCTGGGCAGGCTGCATCGACGCGGTGGGCGGCGCGATGCTGGCGCGGATCCTGGGGCAGATGAAGCACGGGGCCTCGGTCGCGGCGGTGGGGCTGGCGGGCGGGGCGACGCTGCCGGCCTCGGTCATCCCGTTCCTGCTGCGGGGGGTGAACCTCCTGGGGATCGATTCCGTGACCGTCCCCTACGAGCGGCGGGTGCGCGCCTGGGGGCGGGTGGTGACCGACCTGCCGATGGAGAAGCTGGAGGCGATGGTCCGGGAGGTGGGGCTGGGAGAGGTGCCCGCACTCGGGGCGGCGATCCTGAAGGGGGGCGTGCAGGGGCGGGTGGTGGTGGACGTGAACGCCTGAGGCCCTGTTGACTCTGCCGCGCCAGCCTCTATAAGCCCGCCAGTCCCGGGGGAGACCCCGGGGCTTTTCATTGGTGTTGGTGGCCCCCGCAAGGGGATGCCTGTCGCCCCGGATCGGGTC
>JBKBHU010000040.1:0-824 GCA_046299715.1 Tepidisphaerales bacterium
GGTACTGGTTCACTATCGGTCAGTCAGGAGTATTTAGCCTTGGAGGATGGTCCCCCCATATTCAGACAAGGTTTCACGTGCCCCGCCCTACTCGACATCATCATATAAGCCCTTTCGTGTACAGGACTATCACCCACTATGGTTGCACTTCCCAGAGCATTCCACTAGAACTTATATGACTTAATGGGCTTTTCCCCGTTCGCTCGCCGCTACTGAGGGAATCTCAATTGATTTCTTTTCCTAAGGGTACTGAGATGTTTCACTTCCCCTCGTTCGCCTCGTATGACTATGTATTCATCATACGATACCTGCCTTATGACAGGTGGGTTTCCCCATTCAGAAATCTCCGGATCACAGGATATTTGCCGCCTCCCCGGAGCTTATCGCAGGCTATTACGTCTTTCATCGCCTCTGACTGCCAAGGCATCCACCACATGCACTTAATTACTTGACTATACAACCCCAAACAGTCGTTAATCCCTACAAGTAGGATTAAGACAGTCTATGATGATTTCTCATCACTTCCTTACAGTTTGTTGTTCTGTGTACTTAAACACTGTACAGCTTCAATTCAATTCACATACCAAAACGCTTGATTCAGTTAATTTCGCTAGTAACTCATTTCTTCAATCTTCATCAATCAGTAATAAATCACTGTTAATGTCGATCTTAAAAACGAGTATGAACAAATTATTTCAACTCAAATATATTCTGTTAATGATTTTTCCAGCCTTCGTCAGGTCAGGAAACTGTGATAAATCACAGAAGTTAATAAGCTTTAACTTACTAAGTTCTATAATCTATGGTGGAGACTAGGAGAGTCG
>JBKBHU010000041.1:0-782 GCA_046299715.1 Tepidisphaerales bacterium
GAGCTTGACCGCGGGTTTCCGCGCCTCGGGGAAGGGTTCGGCGCGGGTGATGCGGCCGACGCGGATGTCGACCTTCTCGAAATCGGCATAGGTGATCGTCATTTCCCGAGCTCCCGCCCCCGGTCGGCGGCTGCCTTCACCGCCCGCTTCAGCAGCGCAGGGAAGCCCGTCGCCTCGTCCATCAGGACCGCCAGCGCCGCCGCCGTCGTCCCCCCGGGCGAGGTGACGTTGATCCGCAGTTGCGCCGCTGTCTCCGGGCTCTGGAAGGCCAGTTCCCCCGCCCCGCAGACCGTGGCGCGAGCCAGCCGCATGGCCATATCGGCCGGCAGGCCCTCGGCCTCGCCCGCGGCGGCCATCGCTTCGATCAGATGGAAGACATAGGCCGGGCCCGAGCCGGAGACGGCGGTCACCGCGTCGATCTGATGCTCGCCCTCAAGGTCCACGACCTCGCCGACAGCCGCCATCAACGTGCGGGCCAGGGCCATGTCATCGGGCGAGACATGGGCATTGCCGCACAGCGCCGTGATCCCGCGCCCGACCATGGCCGGAGTGTTCGGCATGGTGCGAACGATGGGGGTCCCTGCGCCCAGGGCGGCCTCGAGGCTGGCGATCGTGGTCCCGGCGGCGATGGAGACGAACAGGGTCCTGCCGTTTCCAAGGGCCTGGAGCGCAGGCAGGGCCTTGCCCATCATCTGCGGCTTCACCGCCAGAAGCGCCACCGCGGGCGCGGGCGGCAGGCCTTCGTTCAGATGAACCCCGGTCTGGATCAGCCAGTCGGTCGG
>JBKBHU010000042.1:0-463 GCA_046299715.1 Tepidisphaerales bacterium
TGACCAAGGGACCCCACATCCGCGCCGCCGACCGGGCCTTCTGCCCGGCGCTGCCCCTTGGCCTTCTCCTTCTTAGCCGCCTCTGAGCGTGCCCCCGGGCGCGACCGCTCAGAGGTGACCAGCGCCCGAACGCTCGAAAGCTAAGACATGAAGGACCAGTGACATGACCCAGCAAGACCGTGTGGTGATCTTCGACACCACCCTCCGCGACGGCGAGCAGAGCCCCGGCGCGACCATGACCCACGAGGAGAAGCTGGAGATCGCCGGCCTCCTCGACGAGATGGGGGTGGACATCATCGAGGCCGGCTTCCCCATCGCCTCGGAAGGCGATTTCGCCGCCGTGACGGAAATCGCCAGGCGCGCGAAGAACGCCACCATCTGCGGCCTTGCCCGGGCGAACTTCAAGGACATCGACCGCTGCTGGGAGGCGGTGCGCCACGCGAAATCGCCGCGCATCCACACC
>JBKBHU010000042.1:473-702 GCA_046299715.1 Tepidisphaerales bacterium
CACACCTTCATCGGCACCTCGCCGCTGCACCGCGCGATCCCGAACCTCGACATGGACCAGATGGCCGACCGGATCCACGAGACGGTCACCCATGCCCGCAACCTCTGCGACAACGTCCAGTGGTCGCCGATGGACGCGACGCGGACCGAACCCGACTATCTCTGCCGCGTGGTCGAGATCGCGATCAAGGCCGGGGCGACGACGATCAACATCCCTGACACGGTCGGCT
>JBKBHU010000043.1:0-676 GCA_046299715.1 Tepidisphaerales bacterium
GCCCTTCCAGATCTATGACCTGCACCCCGAAGCCGGGCAGAAGGTTCAGCACCTCGGTCTTGGCAGATCCGGTATTGCCATCCAGCACCACAATCGGCGCACGAACCGGGGTGTCATAGACCTCGCGCACCACCAGCGCCCGCCAGGCCTTGTAGCCACCGGCAAGGGTTTCCACCCGCCAGCCGATCTGCGACAGGATGGTGGCGAACGATCCCGATCGCTGCCCGCCCCGCCAGCAATAGACCAGTGGACGCCAGCCCCCCGGCCGGTCGGCCAGCGGCCCCTCCAGGTGCCGGGCAGCGTTCTTCGCCACCAGCGCCGCACCGACCTTGCGCGCGGTGAAGGGCGAAACCTGCTTGTAGATCGTGCCGACGCGCGCGCGCTCCTCGTCGTCCAGCACGGGAAGCGAGATCGCGCCGGGCAGATGATCCTCGGCATATTCGGCAGGCGACCGGACGTCGATGATGTCATCGAAGCCCGGCGCGAACAGATCGGTCAGAGAGGTCAGGGTGATGGCCATCACACCTTCCTGCCAAAGCCGGCCTCAGCGGCGATGATCGTCCTCGTCCTCGTCGTCGTCGTGCCCACCCGCAGGCAGGTTGAAGAAGCTGTCGGCGTCCGAGAAATCGGCGGGCGAGGACGTGTCCTTCTCTTCGTCGCCGAACACTTCAAGGCC
>JBKBHU010000044.1:0-649 GCA_046299715.1 Tepidisphaerales bacterium
CCTGCGCGAAATCGTGCAGGACGCCGCTGGCGAATGGGTGGAGCGCACCACGACGCTGCAGCTGCAGGAAGGAACTGGCAAATGAACGAGCGACTCGGGTACCAGGGGCGGCGGCCCGCAGCGACCGCGCGGCGGCCCGGCCGCTGGGTGGCGTGGGCCGTGGGCTTGGGCGTGCTGTGTTCGCACGGCTGGGCGTGGGCGCAGGGTGCGATCCGGGCGGTGAGCGCCCAGGTCAGCGGCGGCGTCGAAGTCGTGCGCATCGAGACCGAGGCCTCGCTGCCCGGGGTGCCACCGACGTTCACGATTCAGTCACCGGCGCGCATCGCGCTGGACTTTGCCGGCACGCGCAACGCCACCGGCAAAACCGCCATCGACGTCAACCAGGGCAACCTGCGCTCCGTCAACGTCATCGAAGCCGGCGAACGCACCCGCGTCGTGCTCAACCTCAACCGGTCGGTGCCCTACGAGGCGCGCGCCGAAGGCAACGTGCTGCTGGTGACCCTGCAACCCCCGGTGGCCGCGGCACCGACGGCCGACGCGGGCCCGACCTTTGCCGCCGCGGCTGCGCCCGACGCCAGCGCGGCGCCTTTGGCGGACATTGACTTTCGCCGTGGCGACGACGCGGCGGGGCGCGTGATCGTGCAACTGG
>JBKBHU010000045.1:0-644 GCA_046299715.1 Tepidisphaerales bacterium
AGGTGATGCCGACCTGGCGTTGCAGCTTGATCAGCTCCACCTGCATGTGTTCGCGCATCTTCTTGTCGAGCGCCGACAGCGGCTCGTCCAGAAGCAGGACCTTGGGCTTCAGGATCAACGCGCGCGCCAGCGCCACCCGCTGCCGCTGTCCACCCGACAGCGCATGCGCCGCGCGATTGCCGAAGCCCTTCAGCCCCACCATCTCAAGCGCCTCGGCCACGGCGCGAGCCTTTTCCTGCTTCGAGCGTGGATCCTTGCGCAGGCCGAAGCCCACGTTTTCAGCGACCGTCATGTGCGGAAAGATCGCGTACGACTGGAACACCATGTTCGTGGGGCGAACATTCGGCGGCACGCCGGCCATGTCCTTGCCGTCTATCATCACGACGCCCGAGGAGATGTCCTCGAACCCGGCAATGGTGCGCAGAAGCGTGGTCTTGCCGCAGCCCGAAGGGCCGACGAGCACGCATAGCTGCCCGTCCGCGATGTCGATCGAGACACCCTTTACCGCTTCCACGCCGCCCGCATAGACCTTGCGCACGCCATCGAGTTTGACGGTTGCCATTCCTTATTTCTCCGTCTCGGTCAGGCCCTTCACGAAGAGCCGTTGCATGAAGAGGATCACCAGCACCGGCGGCAGGGCCGCC
>JBKBHU010000046.1:0-632 GCA_046299715.1 Tepidisphaerales bacterium
CGCTTTGCTCTTGTGGGACACCCCCGGCCTGGTGACGGCGTCGTTGCCTTCTCCGAAGACGGCCTAACCTGGGAAGAGGTATACCCCTTGGCCACGGAACCAGAGGCCATCGCCTTCGGCCAGGGGAGCTGGGTGGTAGCCGGGGTATGCGGCACCCTCTTAAGTATCCTCAACCCACGCTAAAGTACCGCGCCTCTGGGTGATGGACCACGATGGCGCTGGTGGCATGCTCAGGGTCCAGCTGGAAGTTCTCCGTGAGGCGCACCCCAACCCTGCTGAAGTCCATGAGCCGGTCCAGCTTGGCCTGGTCGGCTAGATCGGGGCAGGCGGGGTAGCCGAAGGAGTAGCGGGCTCCCTGGTAACCCTGCTGGAAGAGCTTGCGGATCTCCGTGGCGTCCTTCCCGGCGATGCCCCACATCTGCCGCATCCTTTTGTGCCAGTACTCCGCGAGGGCCTCCGTCATCTCCACGCTAAAGCCGTGCACGAAAAGGTAATCCTGGTAGGCCCCGGTTTCAAAAAGGGCCCGCGCTTTCCCGGAGGGTTCTTCCCCCATGGTTACAAGCTGCACCCCCAGGACATCCCTGGCCCCGGCCTCAAAAGCGGGAAGCCACTCCTCTTCGTCTGCTAAGGGG
>JBKBHU010000047.1:0-625 GCA_046299715.1 Tepidisphaerales bacterium
AGTAGAGCACCAGCGAGGCCTCGAGCTCCTTCACGAGCGGCGGGCGCACGCGCAGCGGGTTGACGATCACGCGCTCGCCCGCGTGGAACTCGATGAAGTTGAAGCCGCCGAAGGCCGCGGCGTACTGGTCCTGCCGCCCGCCCGCGAGGCCGAGCTCGATGCGCTCGATCTCGAAGGCCAGCCGCGCGAGGTCGTACTCGCCGAGGGATAGGCCGAGATACTCCTGGTAGGCGGCGATCAGCGCGACGACCAGCGCCGAGGATCCGCCCATGCCCGAGCCCGCGGGCACGTCCACCGTGGTGCGCACGGTGACCGCGAGCGGCTTGCCGCCCAGGAAGCGCCTGACGATCGAGGCATGCACGCCGCGATGCAGCCTTGCCGCCTCGCCATCCGGGATCGGTTCGTCGGCCGCTCCCTCGAAGCGTTCGCCCGTCTCGGCGGCCTCGAAGACCAGCCGCCCGTCCTCGCGCGGCAGGATGTGCGCGTAGGCGTAGAGGTTGACCGTGGCATTGAGCACGCAGCCGCCATGGGTGTCGGCGAAGGGCGAGAGGTCGGTGCCGCCGCCGGCAAGGCCGATGCGCAGCGGGGCGCGGGCGCGCACGGGGACGAAGGCGCCGCGGGTGAG
>JBKBHU010000048.1:0-615 GCA_046299715.1 Tepidisphaerales bacterium
TGGGAGGCGACGACCAAGGCCGGGATCGAGCGCCCGGGCGGCGGCGGCAACGTCCATCGCTTCAATTGCGAGCCGATCGTCGAGGCCGGCCAGGCCCTTCTCGTGGACGACGACTTCCAGCTCGACGACCGCATCACGCTGCAGCCCACGCCGGGCCACTCGCCATGCCATTGCTGCGTGCAAATCCGCAGCGGCGGGCAGCACGCGGTCATCACGGGCGACCTGATGCACCACGCCCTGCAGGTGCACCAGCCAGACTGGTCCACGATCTTCTGCTGGGATCCGGCGGAGGCCGAAGTCAGCCGCCGGCGGTTCTTCGGCCAGGTCGCCGGGACGGACACACGAATCCTGCCGATCCATTTCCCGGATCCGACGGTCGGGCGCATCGAGACGCAGGGCGAACGCTTCCGCTGGCGCTACATGCGCTGAGCGGCGGCCGCGCTTGACGGGACCACCCCCGGGTGGTCGGCTTCGCCCACGTCGGAGGATCGGACCATGGACCACAACCAGCCACAGGCCGCCAGCGAGGAAACCCGGATGTTGCGGGATCTCGTGGCGAAATTCGTCGAGCGCGACCTGCTGCCGCTGGAGCCCGCGATCCTCAAGCGCGAGGCG
>JBKBHU010000049.1:0-614 GCA_046299715.1 Tepidisphaerales bacterium
CGCTTGTCTTGGTGCGGACCGCAGGGCGGAATTCGTACGGCATCACGCCAGCACCTCCGCATCATCGAACGGCCGGCCGGGCTCGGTGATGACCGTGCCGGGCTTGCGCTCGTTTTCGGGATAGAAATGCTTCCAGTTGGCCGGGTCGGTCTCGCCGGATTCCTCGCGGTCGATCCAGCGGCGCTCCTGCCAGGGCGGCGGATCGAGGTAGCTGGTGAAGGGCGGATAGCCGGGCCACCAGTCGCGCGCGGTGCAGCGCGCCCAGATCCGCAGGGCATAGTCCACCTTGCGGCTGGCCATGGCGAGCGCGGCCGGGCTGAGCGTGTGCACGGCGACCGCGAACGGCTCCTCATTCTCGGCGACGATGAAGCGGAAGTGCGGGTCGGCAGCCAGGCCCAGCGCCTTGATGCCGCGCACATAGAAGGCGGCCTGCACATCGCAGCCGGTTTCCCAGAAGGTGCGGCTGCCCCACTGGCCGGCGCTTGCGGCGACGCCGGTCGACTTGAAGTCGTCGAAGACGTTCCCCTCGTGCGGCTTCCAGTCGAGCCGGGCGCGGCACCACACCTCGACGCCGTCGATCTCCTCGCGCCAGATGATCGTCTGCTCGGGCTTGC
>JBKBHU010000050.1:0-613 GCA_046299715.1 Tepidisphaerales bacterium
CGCCAGCGCGCCGTGGTTGCGCGTGACCAGATCCGGGCCGCGGCCCGGGGTGCGGCCGGTCAGCATCGGCCGCGCCAGGTTCTGCCGCCGCCACACGCTCAGCGCGGCGAGCAGCCCTAGGTGCGCCAGCACCAGCGCCAGCATCCCGTTGCCGAAAAACTCGTGCACTTCCTCCAGCCACTCGCCGCCCCAGTCGTGGAAGGTGGCCACGCCGCTGGCCACCAGCGGCGGCACCGATGGCGCGCAGACCGCCTCGGCCGTGCTGCTCTATGCCGTCGATGCCACGCTGGCCGATGCCACCGGAATCGTCGTCGCCCGCGGCCCGGCCATCGTCTCGCGCGCAGGCCTCGCCTACGACGCCACCGTCGATGACGCGGCGAAGATCACCACCAAGATCGGCCAGCTGGCCGCCGCAGGCATCATCGCCCGCGACGGCGTCTGACGCTGCCCATCCGCCGTCGCCCCTTCCTTCATCCCCCGGAGCATCCCATGACCCTCGTCCGCAATCCCTTTGACGCTGGCGGTTACTCGCTGGCCGAGATGACGCAGGCTATCAATATCCTGCCCAACCTCTACACCCGCCTCGCCCAGATCGGCCTCTTCCGCTTCGAAG
>JBKBHU010000051.1:0-611 GCA_046299715.1 Tepidisphaerales bacterium
AGGCCTCGGTGGTAGAGATCAGCTGGACGTCCATTTCCGGCCAGAGGCATTGCCGGCAGAATTCCAGATGCCGGAACACCGTCACGGCATTGGCCGTGGTGGTGGTCATGACATATTCGTGCTCGCCCATCCGGGCGGTGGTGCCGTCGTCGAAGACGATCCCGTCCTCGCGCAGCATCAGACCATAGCGGCACTTTCCGACGGGCAGGGTCGAGAAGGTATTGGCATAGACCCGGTCAAGGAAGGCCCCGGCGTCGGTGCCCTGGATGTCGATCTTGCCGAGCGTGGTGACGTCGCAGATGCCCACCGACTTGCGGGTCGCCAGGACCTCGCGGTCCACCGACTGCCGCCATTCGGTTTCGCCCGGTTTCGGCACCCATTGGGTGCGCAGCCACATGCCGACCTCGACGAAGACCGCGCCCTGTTCCCTGGCCCAGTGGTGGGAGGGAGTCAGACGGTAGGGCTTGAACTCCTTGCCGCGCGACCGGCCGGCCAGCGCACCCATGGCGACAGGCGTGTAGGGCGGGCGGAAGATCGTGGTGCCGGTTTCGGGGATGGAGCGCCCGGTCAACTCGGCCATGATCGCCACGCCGATGACGTTCCCGGTCTTG
>JBKBHU010000052.1:0-609 GCA_046299715.1 Tepidisphaerales bacterium
CGCTGTATTCGCTGATGGGCGACTGGGTGATGTTCAAGGACGTGCTCACCGGGCGCATCCCGTTCTAGGCCGGCGCCGCGTGGGCGCCGTGCGCGCTCATTCGAGGAAGAGCAGGAAGGCCGCCGCCACGATCAGCACGAAGGCAGCCACGTGGTTCCACCTGATGGCTTCGCCAAGGTAGCTGATCGAGAAGCCGGCGAACACGGTGAGGGTGATGATCTCCTGCATGCCCTTCAGCTGCGCTGCCGAATAGACCTGGTGGCCGAGGCGGTTGGCCGGCACCATCAGGCAGTACTCGAAGAAGGCGATGCCCCAGCTCACCAGCACCACGGTGGCGAGCGGCGCGGCCTTGTACTTGAGGTGCCCGTACCAGGCGAAGGTCATGAAGAGGTTCGAGCCGATGAGGAGCAGGATCGGCAGGACGTAGGGGCTGGCGCTCATGGCGGGGGATCGTGGCGGCGGAGGCGCGCAGTGTGCCGCAGCGCCGGCGCGCCCGGCAGCGTCTCAGGCGATGCCGCGGGCGGCCGGAAGCCGCGGCAGCCTGGTCCACACCCCCTCCCAGGGCTCGGGGCGGTGCAGGTGGTAGTGACCTGAGTACGAAACTTGTAG
>JBKBHU010000053.1:0-605 GCA_046299715.1 Tepidisphaerales bacterium
AACTTGCCGCGCACGGGATCGCGCTGGAGGTGGCGGCGCTGACCTTCATGCTGCATGTGGGTCTGTCGAGCGCCGCGACGATCCGCATCGCGCGCTTCGACGGGCACGGCGACCGGCCTGCGCTGCGGCTGGCGGCGAAGGTGGCGGTGGTGATCTCGCTGGGGGTGGCGCTGGTGTCGGTTGCGCTGTTCCTGGCCTTCCCGGAGGCGATCATCGCGGTCTTCCTGGACATGGCCAAGCCGGAAAGCGCGGCGATCGTCGCCTATGGCTCGGTCCTGCTGATCGTGGCGGCGCTGTTCCAGCTGGCCGACGGGATGCAGGTCATGGCGCTGGGCCTTCTGCGCGGGGTGCGCGACACGCGGGTGCCGATGGTGCTGGCGGCGGTCAGCTACTGGCTGATCGGCATCCCCTGCAGCTATGTGCTGGCCTTCCCCCTGGGCCTGGGCGGGGTGGGGCTTTGGCTGGGGCTGGTGGTGGGGCTGGTCTGTGCCTCGGCCAGCCTGATGTGGCGGTTCTGGCGGCTGGTGCTGTAGGGCCTACCGCCAGAGATGCGCGACCCCGGCAAAGCGGCCCTGCAGCTTTGCCACCAGCCGGTTCAGCCGCCC
>JBKBHU010000054.1:0-605 GCA_046299715.1 Tepidisphaerales bacterium
GGCCTACCCCGCTCCCCGCTTTCCCGCAAGGGTAGGGTGAGGGGAATCTCCCCTAGGAAACGGGTCTTGAGCTTCTCCGCAAGCCGCCTGCCTCCGCCTTCCCCAAAGATGGGGGTGGGCTTGCCGCAATGGGGGCAGAGGAAGTGGCTCATGTTCTCCACCACTCCCAGAACGGGCACCTGCACCTTTTTGAACATGTCCGCAGCCCTTTCCGCATCTATAAGGGCCACCTCCTGGGGGGTGGTCACGATCACCCCGCCGGAAACCTTGGTGAGCTGGGTTAGGCTTAGCTGCACGTCCCCGGTCCCCGGGGGCAGGTCCACCACCAGGTAGTCCAGCTCCCCCCAGTTCACCTCCTCCAGGAACTGCTTGATGGTGCCATGGAGGATGGGCCCCCGCCAGATCATGGCCTGCCCGGGGGGAACGATGTTGGCGATGGAGAGAACCTTGAGGCCAAAGGCCTCCAGGGGAAGGATCTTCCGGTTCTGGTCCACCTTGAGCCGCTCCCCTTCCAGGCCGAACATCTTGGCCTGGCTGGGTCCGTAGAGGTCCGCGTCCAAGAGGCCCACCCTGGCCCCCTCCTGCAAGAGGGCCAGGGCCAGGTT
>JBKBHU010000055.1:0-596 GCA_046299715.1 Tepidisphaerales bacterium
CGGCGCATCGACCTGGATCTTCGCCAGCAGGCCGATCTCGACCAGGCCGGGCAGGTTGCGTGCGGCGACGAAGGTCAGCGCCAGTACCAGCGCGCCGAACAGCAGGTCCTGCAGGCTCACGGCCAGGCGCACCGGACGGCCTTCGGCGTCGACGTCGGCGATGTGCCAGAGCGCCAGCTCGTCGAGCCGGCTGATGGCGGGCAGGGTGTCGATCCACGCCCAGACCAGGGCGGCCGCCAGCAGGCTGAGGGTGAAGGCGCGCTGCAGGCGGCGGGTCTGGGTGTTCACGCTGTGCAGATTGATCTCCTCCGGCTCCACCTCCGGCAGCGCTTCGCCGGTATCGGCGGAGCGCTCCTCGCCGGCCTCGCTTTCCGCTTCCCGTCGGGCTTCATAGCGGCGCAGCGCCAGGCGGCGTTCGCCCAGCAGCAGCCAGCGCGACACCAGTCCGTGCAGCAGCGCCACTGCGAGCACGAGCAGGAAGCTGAGCCAGAAATTGCGCAGCAGCACGCCCGCGGTCAGCAGGTAGCCGGCCAGGGCCAGCAGCGCCAGCGCCACCAGGCCGGCCGGCAGCAGCCCGCGCAGGACGCGCCGCAGCA
>JBKBHU010000056.1:0-591 GCA_046299715.1 Tepidisphaerales bacterium
GGGGCTGGAACCTGCACAACACCAACGGCCCGGCCGCGACCATCGCCAACCCGGCCGTCTCCTTCGTCATCCGCATGAACGGGGAGCGCGCCTGGCCCGGCTGGCCGACCGACGCGGCGGTGGAGGAACAGGTCGAGGCCTGGATCATGGCCGCCGATGCCGAGGCCCAGGCGCGGGCCATGCGCCGGCTGCAGGAACTCGCCTGGGATGCCGTGCCCTTCGCGCCGACCGGCCTGTTCCGCCTGCGCACCGCCTTCCGGCGGGAGATCACCGGCGTGCTGCAGGGGCCGAACCCCTTCGTGTGGAACCTGCGGCGCGGGTAGCCCGGGGCGGCCGGCGTGTCAGGCGCACTCCTCGTCGAAGGGCCGGACGGGCAGGCGGCGGATCGCGGCCTCCGCGCGCAGCGCGCCCTCCGCCCGCGCGACGCCGATGGCGCCCTTCTCCTCGCCCGCCGTCACCGCGACGATGCGCGCCGCATCCACCGCCGCCGCGCGCATCTCCTCCCGGCTGCGGCGCCAGGCGCGCTCCAGCGCCGCGCGCATGGCCGGGTCGTTCAGCATCCGCCGGGGACCGGCTCCAGCCGGATGAGTT
>JBKBHU010000057.1:0-589 GCA_046299715.1 Tepidisphaerales bacterium
CAGATCGCGGCCTTCCATGCCGGGCGCGCTGCGCGCCCGGTCCACGAGCGCCTTCGCGGAGGTGCCGTCGCTGGAGAGCACGCCCATCTGCGCGCCCGCCGTGCGCAGGTGGCGCACCAGCTTGCGCGTGTCGATCCCGGCGATGCCGGCGATCTTGTTGTCGGCGAGGTAGCCGTCGAGCGTGCGCTCGCTCCGCCAGTTGGACGCATCACGGCTGAGGTGGCGGACGACCATGCCCACGGCGTGCGGCCGGGCGCTCTCCTCGTCGCCGACGTTCGTGCCGACGTTGCCCATCTCCGGGTACGTCATGCACACGATCTGCCCGACGTAGGACGGGTCGGTGAGGATCTCCTGGTAGCCGGTCATCGAGGTGTTGAACACCACCTCGCCGATCGCCTCGACGGGCGCGCCGAACGCCTCGCCTTCGAAAGTCGTGCCGTCGGCCAGCGCCAGAATCGCCTTACGCATCGCGGTACACCACCCTTCCGTCGACCAGCGTCAGCTTGACGCGGCCCTTCAGCTTCCAGCCCTTGAACGGTGTGTTGCGTGACTTCGACTGAAAACGCTTCGGCTCGCACGTCCACTCCTG
>JBKBHU010000058.1:0-581 GCA_046299715.1 Tepidisphaerales bacterium
CAGATGAACCGGGCCAAAATCCTTCGAAGGATTTTGCAAGACTTTTCGAAAAGTCTTGGCCCCGGTTCAATCGTTCAGCCAGGCCATGACATCAGACACGCTGCGTGCCACCGGGCGTTCCGGCACGACGGGGCGGTCGATCAGCACCACCGGCAGGCCCAACTCGCGCGCGGCGATCAGCTTGGCCTCGGCCCCGGTCCCTCCCGCGTTCTTGGCAACGATCACCTCGATCCGGTGGCGTTCCAGAAGCGTCCGGTCGCCTTCGACCGTGAAGGGACCACGGGCAATCACCGCCTCGGCCCGGGGCAGGGGGAGTGGCTCGGTCGGCGGATCGACGAGGCGCAGAAGATAGTGGTGCTGCGGCGCGGCGGCGAAGGGGTCGAGGGTCTGCCGCCCGATGGCCAGGAACACCCGGCGCGGAGCCTCTCCCAGCGCCGCGACGGCCCCGGCGATGTCCGGCACATGGGTCCAGCGGTCGCCAGGCCTTGCCTGCCACGGTTCCCGTTCCAGCGCGATCAGGGGGACACCCGCAGCCTCGCAGGCAGCCACGGCATTGCGGCTGATCTGCGCGGCGAAGGGAT
>JBKBHU010000059.1:0-580 GCA_046299715.1 Tepidisphaerales bacterium
CTGCAACCCGCGCAGCGGCCGATACAGCCAGCGGTCGAGCAGCACATACGTCAAGACCAGCACGGCCGACAGCCCCAGCAACAGCACCAGCAGCTCGCGCCACAGCTGAGGCAGCGCCGCAGTGCGCAACGTCCCGATATCCACCAGCATCACGACGCGCCCGAACTGCCCGCTACGCAGGCTGTGGGCATCCGGCGGCCAGGGGAAACGCATGGTCTGGAAGCCGACGTCCCCGGCCACATGCATCGTCCCGTCGGACAGCAGGTAGTCCGCCAGGGGCCGCCCCGTGCGCAACGCCACCGCCGATGCCTTCATCCCCCGGTGCTCCAGCGCCGTGCTGTGGATGACCGTGTCCACGGGATCGAGCAAGGCCGCATAGAGCACGCCGTACTCGGCACCGCTCAGGCTGATCAGCTCCGCTGGCAGCGCAGGGTCGCTGCGCATGGCCCGCTCGGCCGCGACGGCCAGGGCCGATACGCGGTGCGACAACAGCTCGCGCGCGGTCTGCCGGACACTGTCCTGTACCTGCCACAGCGAATACGCCACCGACAGCCCCACCTGCAAGGCAAAGGCACAGGCC
>JBKBHU010000060.1:0-576 GCA_046299715.1 Tepidisphaerales bacterium
GGTGCGGCGCACGTTTTCCAGCGTCAGGCGCACGTCCTTGCCGGCAGCGATGTCGTCCTGCAGCTTGATGTAGCGGTCGGACCAGAAGTTGATCTCCTTGACCAGCCGTTCGTGCACGGCGGCGAGGGTCTTGTCCACCATCGCTTCGCGGCGGGTGCGCACCTCGTGGAAGTGCTCAGGGACCAAATGGGTGGAGGCGTGGGCCAGGGCCACCTGCTCCAGATCCTTGGCGATCCAGGGGGCCGCCAGCACGTCCTCGATCAGCGCCATGTCAGCAGGTGCGAGCGGCTCCAGGTCCAGGTGCGGCGCCCAGCCGGCATTGGTGGCGTTGCCTGATGCGTCGATCTCGACGAACTGCATGCGGCGCGACACCACGTGCACCGGATCGGCGCCTTCCTTGACCGAGTGGTCGATGATGAAGCACACCCGCGGCGTCAGGCCCATGTCGGCGGGGTCCACCAGCACGGCGCCCTGTTTGAGCGTGTTGCGGTGGGCTTCGAGCACCAGGTCGGTCACCGACTGCATCAGCGGGTGGCCAGGGTGCAGCAGGCTGGCCATCGGCGCGCCCACACGGTC
>JBKBHU010000061.1:0-333 GCA_046299715.1 Tepidisphaerales bacterium
GGTGTGCAGGTACGTCGGTGGGGTCGGGTACGTCATAGCAGCGTTGTTGCCAATCTGTCCGTTATCGCCACGCCCCCAGCACTTGACGCCCCCAGCGGTGGTCACAGCGCAGGTGTGATGAACACCTGCCGAAACGCTGGCCACGCCGGACGTCAGGCCCAGGACGTCTACGGGGGTCGGCTGGTTCGTCAAAACAGGGCCGTTGCCCAGCTCTCCGCTATCGTCACTCCCCCAGCACTTGAGGCCCCCAGCGGTGGTTACAGCGCAGGTGTGGTGGGCCTGGCCTGCCGACACGCTGGCCACGCCCGCGGTCCGGCCCCGCACATCCACGGG
>JBKBHU010000061.1:343-574 GCA_046299715.1 Tepidisphaerales bacterium
GTGGGCTTGTTCGTAAGAGCCGCGTCATCGCCCAGCTGGCCCCGGTCGTCGAGCCCCCAGCACTTGAGCCCGCCAGCCGTGGTCACCGCGCAGGTATGGTAGAAGCCCGCTGAAACGCTGGCCACGCCCGAGGTCAGGCCCAGCACGTCTACGGGGGTCGGCTGGTTCGTCAAAGCAGCGTCGTTGCCCAGCTGGCCGTAGGAATCGGCCCCCCAGCACTTGAGGCCCCCA
>JBKBHU010000062.1:0-569 GCA_046299715.1 Tepidisphaerales bacterium
GGACGTGGAAACGCGTGGCAGCCAGTCGCTGCTGAATGTGTCCGCCTTCATGGACCCCACGGCCTACAGGCTGAAGGTCAAGCGCCCGGGTTCGGACGAGTCCCGCGAGGTGAATGTCGACCTGCTGGAGACCTTCAACTGGCTGATCGGCCTGAAGGTGGACCACATCGCCGCGCCGCGCACCTACAGCGCCGCGTTCCGCCGCGACGCCGATCCGGACCTGCCGGCCGATGCCCCGCGCCGGCTGCTGCTGGACGGCCGCCTGAAGGAGGACCCGGACGGCCCGTGGTGGTTTCGCACCGTCACCGGCACCACGCCCGACGGCCGCCGCACGCTCGTCATCTGGCGCAAGCGCCCGGGCGGCGAGACCCCGGAAGGCATCGAGCGCGACAACCTGGTGCTGGACGAGTGGTTCCGCAAGCAGGGCTACTCCAGCAAGGACGGTGAATTCGACCTGATCTACGTCAACGGCGACAACAACCTGGAAAACCTCAAGGCCCCGGATGACACCTGGAAGGTGCGCCTGATCGAGCACCGCCGGCGACGGCTGCGTCAGCAGCACGGGCGAC
>JBKBHU010000063.1:0-566 GCA_046299715.1 Tepidisphaerales bacterium
GGAGCGGCAGTGTGAACCAGAACGTCGAGCCGGCTTCCGGCTGGCTGTCCACACCCACTTCGCCCCCATGCGCGTCGACGATCGCCTTGACGATGGAAAGCCCCAGGCCGGCGCCGCCCGCTGCGCGGGTGTTGGACATGTCGAGCTGCATGAAGCGCTGGAAGAGCTTGGGAATGTCGTGTGGGGCGATCCCGATGCCGGTGTCGGCGACCTCGCACCGCAAGACGTCCCCCTCGACCCTCGCCCGGACGACGACCCGCCCCCCATCGGGCGTGAACTTGATGGCGTTGCTCAGCAGGTTGTTGATGACCTGGGTGACACGAAGGGGATCGGCCACGAACGCCGGCAGGTCCGCGGGCACCTCGTGGCTCAGGGCAATGGCCTTCTTGGCGGCGGCGGGCCCCTGGGTTTCCAGGGCGTCGCGAATGAGCGCGTCCATGTGCACCGTCTGGGGGCTGATCGAGAACTTGCCGGCCTGAACCCGGCTGACGATGAGCAGGTCCTCGATCAGCGCCAGCAGGGCGTCCGCGCTGGACAGGATCTTCTGGGTGTAGGCGTGTTGAGGC
>JBKBHU010000064.1:0-566 GCA_046299715.1 Tepidisphaerales bacterium
TGCAGGACGCCTTCGGCAACACCGTCACCTCCTCCACCCACGCGGTGCAGATCGCCATCTCCTCCGGCACCACCGGGGCGGTGCTCTCCGGCACCACGGTGGTCGAGGCCAGCGGCGGGGCGGTCTCCTTCCCCGGCATCTCCATCGACAAGAGCGGCGACTACACGCTGGTGGCCAACGCCACCTCGCTGGCGCCGGAGGACTGACCGGCGGCCCGCCACAGCGCCAGGTGCTCGCCGCGCGCCACGCGCTGCAGATGGCCACCCACCTGCAGGGCCGGCATGGGCCGCCCCAGTCCAAAGCCCTGCACCGCGTCGCAGCCGATTTGGCGCAGCGCATGCAGTTGCGCGGCCGTCTCCACGCCTTCGGCCACCGCCTCGCCCAAGGGGTGCAAGGCCACCGTGTCCGGCGGCGGCTCGTTCCTGCTCATGGACGCGAACCGGGACGTCAGCATGGGCTTTAACGCCTCCGATGACGGCTTCGGCAACACGCAAGGCGAGCTGAACATCCTCATGAAGGACTTCGACATGAACGAGGATCGCCCCTTCAAGAGCGCCAAGATCACC
>JBKBHU010000065.1:0-560 GCA_046299715.1 Tepidisphaerales bacterium
ACATCACACCCTGAACCCGAGGACCGCATGCCCCGCCTCAGCCTGATCGCCCTTCTGTCCTGCCTTGTCCTGTCGGCCTGTGGCGCCGATGGCGAGCCGCAGCCCCCCACCAAGCCCGGACTCACGATCTCCGGCGAGGCCGAGGTCGGCGTGGTCGTGAAGAAATGACGCCGCTGCGCCTTGCGTTCCTGGCCCTGGCGATCTGGGGCGCGGTTCATCCGATGTACTGGTTCCTCAGGCACATGCGCGAGACCGGGACCGGCCTTTCCGGCCTGATCGA
The DNA here is from genome assembly GCA_046299715.1 of Tepidisphaerales bacterium. Classification (GTDB taxonomy): domain Bacteria; phylum Planctomycetota; class Phycisphaerae; order Tepidisphaerales; family Tepidisphaeraceae; genus JBBRUM01. The sequence continues at coordinate 281 of JBKBHU010000065.1, forward strand.
CGCCTGGTACGTCAACGCCTCGACCACCGGGCTGACCTGGGACCTGACCATCGCCGCCATCGCGCTGACCGTCTGGGTGCTGGCCGAGGCGATCAGCCGCCGCGCCTGGGCGCATCTGGTGGCGATTCCGGCGACCTTCTGCATCGGCGTCAGCTGCGGCCTGCCGCTCTATCTTTTCCTGCGGTCGGGGCGTTCCCCGGGCGCCGGAACCTGAAGAATTCCGGACCGGAGCCGGCAAAGGCTCCGATGGGATTTCCCCGAGGAAATCGTCCCTTTGCAC
>JBKBHU010000066.1:0-556 GCA_046299715.1 Tepidisphaerales bacterium
GTGCCCGGGACGGCGATCCGCTTGCCGCGGAGGTCGTCGACGGACCAAGGTTCGCGGGCGACGACCATCGGGCCGTAGCCGTCCCCCATGCTCGCACCGCAGGCGCAGAGGGCGTACTTGTCCGTCATGTAGGCGTAACCGTGCAGGCTGACGGCGGTCAGCTCCAGTTCGCCGTTCAGGGCCCGGCGGTTGAGGGTCTCGATGTCCTGAAGGACATGCGTGAAGCGATATCGGCCCGTGTCGATTTTGTCGTTGGCGAGCGCGTGGAACATGAACGCGTCGTCGGGGTCCGGGCTGTGGCCGACGCGGATTTCGATCGTGTCTTGGGCGGCGGTCGTGGGCATGATGCGGACGGGCTTCTTTATAGACGCGTCTGGTGTGAACGCCGGAGCCTAACGGGGGTGGAATGACCTCGCAACCGGTCGGTCGGCCGCAGTGAGAACCGCAGCGGACGCGCGTGAATAACCTGCATGGCGCGAATGGCTGCTTGTCGTCCGGCCGGACGGACCTGAGAATCGCCACCAGCGATCGCGACGCCTCCCGCTTCCGAAAGCCG
>JBKBHU010000067.1:0-554 GCA_046299715.1 Tepidisphaerales bacterium
TTCGCTGGCAGCACATATCAAGCGCCACTGGCAGTTGGCCAAGCAGGCTAAGCAGCAGGTGGAGCAGGATATGCTGGCGGCCGTGCGCTCCCGGCGAGGGGAGTACGACCCGGACAAGCTGGCAAAAATCCGGCAGCAGGGTGGCAGCGAGATTTACATGATGCTGTTTGCGACCAAGGCGCGGCAGTTGAAAGCTCTGCTGTACGACGTGCTCATTGGCAGCGGCAGCGAAAAGCCCTGGGCGCTAGAACCCACCCCGGCGCCGGATTTGCCGCCAAAAGACGTTGAGACGATCTTGGCGTCGGTGTACGAGGAAGCGGCTCAGGCCGAGATGGCCGGAATGCCGATGAGCACGGACGACATACGACGTCGCCTCATCGACATGAAAACGGAGGTCGAGAACCGCATCGACGAACAGGCCCGCGCGGAGTCTGCTCGCGCTGAGCGCGAGATCGAGGACTTGATGGTCGAGGGTGGCTGGCTGGATGCGCTGGACGCTTTCATCGACGACCTGGCGGTGTTCAAGACGGCGTTCATCAAAGGCCCGGTCGTTC
>JBKBHU010000068.1:0-554 GCA_046299715.1 Tepidisphaerales bacterium
CGCGGCGGCGGCGATCCGTCCGGGCCTGTTTCAGGTGCTGGACTACGCGGTGCGCACCGCGCCAACCTTGGGCGTGGCCCTGCAACGACTGGTCCGCTACAACCGGCTGCTGCACGACGCGGCCACGTTCGACATCCAGCGGCAAGGCCCGGTGGTGTCGATCGAGCACCGCTTCACCCACCCTGGTGCGCGTGCCAGCCGCCATGCCGTGGAGTTCACGCTGGCGTCGCTGGTGGTGGTGGCGGCGCAGATCGGGGCGTGCCCCGTGCAGGCGGTGGCCGTGGAGTTCGCGCACGAGGCCGCGGGCAACCTCCCGACGCACCGTGCCCTGTTTGGCGTCACACCGCGCTTTGGCGCGCCGCGCTCGCGCTTGCTGCTGGCGGCGGCCGTGTTGCAGCACCCCGTGCCTGCGGCCGATGCGGAGCTGTCGCGCATCGTGACGGCGTATGCGGACAGTCTGCTCGATCGTCTTGGCCCCGCAGCGCCATCGTGGTCGGAGCGGGTGCGCCAGGCGTTGCTGCAGGGCCTGGCGGGCGATGGCGCCACGATGCCGG
>JBKBHU010000069.1:0-553 GCA_046299715.1 Tepidisphaerales bacterium
GAGGCCTCGGCGCATCGCACACTGACCTTGCGCGCCTTCCTGCGGGCGTATCAGACACGTCATGAAGTGTTGCCGAAGGCCTTCATCGACTTCCACGCCGGGCTGATCCCGGAGCCCGACTGGAGCGAGGTGGATGCGGCGGCGTGGCAGCATGCAACGGCCGAGGCGCAGTGCCTCGAGCTCGGGACCGAGGCTGCCGCCGCCGCCATCGACCATGCCATCCGCGCGCTGCGCCAGGAGTTCGACGATACCATCCTGATCGGCGGCCCGCCCTGCCAGGCCTACTCGCTTGTCGGGCGCGCCCGGGCGAAGGGGAAGGTCGGATACGTCCCCGAGGAGGACGAGCGGCATTACCTCTTCCGCGAGTACATCCGGGTGCTGGACCGCCTGCGTCCCGCGGCCTTCGTCATGGAGAACGTCAAGGGCATGCTGTCCTCGACGGTGGAGAGTCGTCTCGTCTTCGAGATGCTGATGGAGGACCTTGCCTCGCTCGGCACCGGACAAGATCATCGCTACGAGTTGCGGGCGATCCGGCTGGTCGATGGCGTGGCCA
>JBKBHU010000070.1:0-550 GCA_046299715.1 Tepidisphaerales bacterium
CACCTGCCCCGGCGTGCCGAGGCTCGAGGCGGTGCTGGCGGACCCGATCGGCGCCAATACCCGGCTCGGAACCTACACGAACTTCGTGAATCTCTGCGACCTCGCGGCCCTGGCCATTCCGGCGGGCTTCCGCGCCGATGGCGCGCCCGCGGGTGTCACGCTGGTCGGGCCCGCCTTCGGCGAGGGGCGGCTGGCCGGCATTGGCGCGGCCATGCACCACGCAGCGGGGCTGGGGCCGGCGCCGCCCGCCCCCGCGCCGCTCGCGGCGGGCGAGATCGCGCTCTTCGCCATCGGTGCGCACATGTCGGGCCTGCCGCTCAATCCGCAGCTTCGCGGCCATGGCGGGCGCTTCCTGCGCGCGGCGCGCACCGCGCCCTGCTACCGGCTCTTCGACCTCGGCAACCGGCCCGGGATGCTGCGCGCGGCGAGCGGCGGGGCGGCCATCGCGGGCGAGATCTGGGCGCTGCCCGCCGCCGCCATCGGGCCCTTCCTCGCCGACATCCCGCCGCCGCTCGGCTTCGGGCGGGTGACGCTGGAGGATGGGGAGAGG
>JBKBHU010000071.1:0-549 GCA_046299715.1 Tepidisphaerales bacterium
GGCATTCGGTTCTTGGCCATGAGGTCCATCGGATTCCGCACAGCGACGGCACCCATGGTGGCGCCGATCCGCTGATCGTCGAGGATTTCCTGCGGTTTCTGCGGCGCATGCCTTCGCTCGGAGCGACACCGCGGGACGCGCGCATGGCGGTGGCGGCCGCGGTGCTGGTGGCGTTTCTGTTCACCGACTGGCCGCGCGAGGTGGTGGCGCTGGTTGCCGCGGGCGTGCTGTTGCTCAGTCGCCGCTTGCACTCGGCCGAGGTGATGGGGCTCGTGGACTGGCCGCTGCTGCTGCTCTTCATCGGGCTCTTCATCGTCAACCACGGGTTCGAGGCCACGGGGCTCGCCGCGCAGGGCGTGGCATGGCTGGCCGCGCAGGGCCTGGCGCGGCAGGTGGTGGTGCGCAGCCCGCACTTCGGGCTGGTGCCGCTGATGGTCGCGCGCTCGCGGCTGGTGCTGACGACGGGGCGGCTGTTCTGCAGCCGCTACGTCGGCCAGTTCCCGGTGCGCATCGTGCGCTGCCCGGTGGCGTTCCCGCCGCTGGTCTATT
>JBKBHU010000072.1:0-548 GCA_046299715.1 Tepidisphaerales bacterium
CGCATCTGCATCTCTGGCATCATACCCTCCTGACCAGTGCATCCACCGCCACAGCGCCCGTCTCGCGCACCATGACCGGATTGATCTCGATTTCCTCAAGGCTCTCGTCGGCCAGCATCAGCCCCCCCAGCCGCACCGCCATCGCCGCGACGGCGCCCATGTCCGCCCTGGGCCGCCCGCGATAGCCGTCCAGCAGCGGCCAGAGCCGCAGCACCTTCGCCGCCTCCAGCACCTCTGCCTCGCCGACGGGCCAGACGAGCGTCACTGTATCGGCCAGCACCTCGGCCGTGACGCCGCCCATCCCCAGGGTCAGCGTGACGCCATAGACCGGGTCGCGGCGCAGGCCGACCAGCACCTCGGCCACCGCACCCGTCACCATCTCCTCGACCAGATAGCCGGTCGCCCCCGGCATCTCTGCCTGATCCCCCAGCGAGGCCAGCCCCAGCCGCACCGCCCCCGCCTCGGTCTTGTGGGCAAAGCCCAGGCCCTTCAGGACGTAAGGCCCGCCAAAGCGCACCTTCCCCGCCACCTCGGCAATCGTCGCCCCG
>JBKBHU010000073.1:0-541 GCA_046299715.1 Tepidisphaerales bacterium
CATGGCCGTGACGGTGATGTAGGTGCCTTCCTCGGCCCAGCCTTCGGCGAGTTCGATGATCTGATCCTCGCCGGGGGCGAGGCGGCGGGTCATGGCGATGGGCGTGCTGCCGCCGGGGAAGCGGTTGATGACATAGGTGATGTCCGAGCAATGCGTCGTCGGCGCGCCGATGCGCAGCAGCATCTTCTGGCCGGCATTGGGGGCGCTGACCTCCAGCATCCTGCCTTCGTTGCAGATCATCGCGCCGTCGGCGGCGGGGGTGGAGGAAGTGCAGGTGACGTCCCAGCTTTCGGGGTCGGCCAGGGCCGGGGCGGCGGCCAGGGCGGTTCGGGCCGACTCCAGCTCGGCCTTGAGCCGGTCCAGCTGGCCCTGGAGCGCCGCGATCTCGGCGACCAGCTGCTGCTTGGCGACCATGCCGTGGTCGCCGTGCCAGGCGTGGAAGCCGAAATAGGCAATGGCCGAAGCCGCCACGGCATAGAGGCCGAGGATCTGGAGGATGCGCTGGCGCCGGGTGCGGATGACCATGACTCATCCTAGCCCA
>JBKBHU010000074.1:0-521 GCA_046299715.1 Tepidisphaerales bacterium
GGCGCGCATCACGGCATCCAGGCGCGCCAGCTGCACGGCGAAGGATTCGCCCCGCATCACTTGCATCTCACGCAATGCGAGCGCGCCCGCGCCCACGTCCTCCAGCACGGCGATCACCGAGAGGTCGCCGCGCGCGGCAATATCCATGCCCACATACACCGGCCGCCCCTCGTAGGGCGGCAGTGGCGGGGCATCGAGCGCGGCCAGGATCTCGTCGAAGGCCAGCCACTCGCGCCCGGCGGTGTCCAGAAACGCGCACTCGAATTCCTGCGCCCAGGTGTCCGGGTCGCGGGCCGCCTTGCGCAATTCGTCGATGTCGCGCGGCAGGCCGTCGGCCACCGCGTCGTGGATCGTCACCGTGTGGCGGCTGAACAGCCCGCCGAGCCCATCGGCCATGATCTCGTGGAACATGTCGCCCTTGCCGTTGGGGGTCGAGATCACCCTGAGCTTCAGGCCCGGCTTGGAGACCACCGGCACCAGCGCCCGCCACAGCGCGCGGTTGTCCTTGTGGTGCGCGAATT
>JBKBHU010000075.1:0-518 GCA_046299715.1 Tepidisphaerales bacterium
GGGCTGATGTTTGTCGGGCTTCTGGCAATGTATGCGGTGATCGTGGTGATCAACGTGAAGGAAAAGCGTGACAAGGACCGGGGGCTCTAGATGGGCGGGATCAGCTTTCTGTGGCTTTCGGCGGCGACGGCGGTGTTCGTGGCGGCAAATGGCGTCCTGAAGACCTATGCCGTCAAGGGCGGCTGGCCGGTGCTGGTCGGCGCGCTGGCAATGTTCTGTGTCGGCAACTGGCTGATGGTGCAGGTGATGCGGGCAAACGGGTTGGGGCTGGCGATTGCGCTGTCGGCGATCTTCCAGCTGGTTGCCATCTCGCTGATGGCGATCGTGGTGTTTGGCGAGCGCCCCTCGCCGCTGCAACTGGCCGGCATGGCGCTGGGTGTGGTGGCGGTGGCGATGATCGCGTGGCCGCAGGGAGGCAGGGCATGAGCCGGGCGCTTCCCGTTCTGACCGTCCTCGCTGGGATCGTGGCGATCTGGTACGCCGCCGCGGTCTGGATGAATGCGAAATGGGTGTATGAC
>JBKBHU010000076.1:0-518 GCA_046299715.1 Tepidisphaerales bacterium
GGCGCGCCGCGACTGGGCGGGGGCTGCGGCCTATACGGGCGCGGCGCTGAACCTGACGGATGACGCGGCGACCTGGGGCGAGTTTGCGCGCCGGTCGCTGGAGGCCGCGAAGGTGGACGCGAACCAGCAGTGGTTCTTCCTGAACCAGGCCCTCAACGCCTCGATCAACGGCTACCTGCGGGCCGGGAACCCGGCCTTGCGGCACACGATTCTCGTGGTGATGGGCGAGGTGCTGGAGCGCAATGGGCGCGGGCGCGACACGGTTCAGGCGCTGCGTCTGGCGCAGTCGCTGCAAGAGCGGGTGGATACGGCCGCACTTCTGGACGATGCGATCGGCAAGTACGGGTTCCGTATCGCCGAGACGGTGGTGCAGTCCGACCTCGCCCGCCCGCGGATCTGCGCGACCTTCAGCGAGGATCTGGTGGCCTCGGGCGTCGATTATTCGACGTTCGTGCAGATCACCGACCCCGGCCTGACGGTGGAGAACGGCGGCTGGCGGCAGCTGTGTGTCGCGGGGC
>JBKBHU010000077.1:0-518 GCA_046299715.1 Tepidisphaerales bacterium
CACCCCGTGTCTCCCTAGCGGCTTTTCTTGGCAGCCTGGCGTTAAGGGCTTCCCTACTTGATTTCGGTCGGCGTCACGGCTCACGTTTAGTCCGGCGGACTTCCCTACCGGTCCACGCTTCCCGCTTGCCCCGGCACGACCAACGGCCGGGTCCCTCTAGCCTCCTGCGTCCCCGCTTCGGTCAAACGACCGGTGGTGGTACAGGAATATCAACCTGTTTGCCATCGCCTACGCCATTCGGCCTCGGCTTAGGTCCCGACTAACCCTGAGTGGACGAGCCTTGCTCAGGAAACCTTAGGCTTTCGGTGGACTGGATTCGCACCAGTCTTTTCGCTACTCATACCGGCATTCTCACTTCCATGCAGTCCAGCCGTCCTTCCGGTCGACCTTCGCCCCGCATGGAACGCTCCCCTACCAAGACCTTGCGGCCTTCCGAAGCTTCGGTGCTCTGCTTAGCCCCGTGAATTTACGGCGCAACGTCATTCGACCAGTGAGCTATTACGCACTCTTTGAATGGT
>JBKBHU010000078.1:0-517 GCA_046299715.1 Tepidisphaerales bacterium
TGACCAGCGAGGCGAGCAAAAGTTCCCGAACCCCGCATGGCTCTCGGCTGCTTCTATTGCGCTCATGGCGGGTACATCCTACACTGCAAGGGCCCCTGGTTATGTGATGCCGATGACTGAGCTCGAAATTTACATCCGCGCCCGCTACCCCCTGATCTACCTGGTGTCGTACGAGGAGGAGCGGGCGGTGGCGACCGTGAAGGCGCTCGCCACGACGCTGCGCAAAGACGTGGTCACCTGGTCCTTCACCGAGGGGCTGGGCGGCGATCGCACCCTCTCGGACCCCCTGGCAGCCCTCGAGGCGATCGGGTCGGCGGACACGCGCTCGCTCTACGTCATGCGCGACATGCATGCCTACTTCGGCAACCCCGCCGTGGTGAGGAAGCTCCGCGAGCTGGGCGCCTCCCTGAAAAGCAGCGCCAAGAGCCTGATTCTGCTCTCGCCCGTCCTGCGCTTGCCGCCCGAGCTGACCAAAGACGTCACCGTGGTCGACTTCCCCACGCCGGATGCCGCGACC
>JBKBHU010000079.1:0-516 GCA_046299715.1 Tepidisphaerales bacterium
ATGGTGGACTTCAAGCACATGGTCTATGTGCAGGAAAAGTCGCAGTACTACCCCGCGAACGAGGTGCCCGAGGGCTCCACCGTCCTCGACATTTCCGGCACCGAACTCCGCCGCCGCCTGCGCGAGGGGCTGGAAATCCCCGAGTGGTTCAGCTTCCCCGAAGTGGTGGCCGAACTGCGCAGGACCAGCCCGCCACGGTCGAAACAGGGCTTCACCGTGTTCTTCACCGGCCTGTCGGGCAGCGGCAAGTCCACCATTGCCAATGCGCTGATGGTCAAGCTGATGGAAATGGGCGGGCGTCCCGTCACGCTGCTGGACGGCGACGTTGTGCGCAAGCATCTGTCCTCGGAACTGGGTTTCTCGAAGGAGCACCGCGACATCAACATCCGACGTATCGGCTATGTCGCCTCCGAGATCACCAAGAACGGCGGCATCGCGATCTGCGCGCCGATCGCGCCCTATTCCGCCACCCGCCGTGCGGTGCGCGAGATGATCGAGGCCTTCGGTGCCTTCGTC
>JBKBHU010000080.1:0-512 GCA_046299715.1 Tepidisphaerales bacterium
ACATCCGGATGATACCCCGATCCAGCCTCGACGACCTCGAACTCGACGTCCCGGACATCGAGACACAGAGAAGAATCGTCGCCGTCGATGCGCTGGCCGAAAGGGAGCGGGAGCTGTCCCAGCTCGCCGCCGAGACGCGAAGAAAGATGATCAGCCTGATCCTCGTCGAGCGAGCGAGCAGGATGCGCCCCAAGACGAGGCAGGAAAGGACGTCCAAATGACCGATCAACTCACCCAGCAACAGGTCAACCAGACGGCCTGGGCCGCCTGCGACACCTTCCGGGGCGTCGTCGATGCCGGACAATACAAGGATTACATCCTCGTGATGTTGTTCCTGAAGTACATTTCAGACCACTGGAACGATCACCTCGAAACCTACCGCAAGCAATATGGCGGGGATGAAGCCCGGATCCGCCGCCGGCTGGAGCGGGAACGCTTCGTCCTTCCCCAGGGCGCTAGCTTCTACGATCTTTATGAAGCGCGGAACGAACCCAATATCGGCGAGCTGATCA
>JBKBHU010000081.1:0-511 GCA_046299715.1 Tepidisphaerales bacterium
GTGGTGGCAGCGCGACCACCTGCGCACCGACGTGGTGCGCCGCGGCGCTGAGCACCGGGTCGCCGACGACTTGGCGTTTCTGCGCTTGCCGGTGGTGTGGTGGTGTTTTGGGTTTTTTCTGCTGTCCACGATGACGCTGGCGGTGGTGCAGACCTACGCGGTGTCGATCCTGCAGGTGGTGCACGCGGTGCCGCTGCCGACGGCCACGTTGACCGTGACGGCGTACATGCTGGCCGGCGCGGTGGGCATGGCGGTGGGGGGCTGGGTGGCGGCGCGTGCGGCGGCCGTGGACCGCGTGGTGGCCCTGACCATGGCGGCGGGCGCCCTGCTGATGCTGCTGGCCGCCACGGGTTGGTTGGGTGGGGTGGGGTCGATGGCCGCGTTGGCCGTGACGGGGTTGGCGGTGGGCATCGGTGGCCCCAGCCGCGACCTGCTGATCCGTCGCGCCACGCCCAAGGGCGCCACGGGGCGCGTGTACGGTACCGTGTACTCGGGGCTGGACACCGGGTTT
>JBKBHU010000082.1:0-510 GCA_046299715.1 Tepidisphaerales bacterium
TTCGCCTTGCGCGCACCTCGCCCCAGCAGCGACCACTCGCGCGGATCGTCTGGCAGGCCATGCCGTTGCGAGTTGCCGACGTGGTCGAGAATGATCGCGGCCTCCTTGCCAGGTGCGGTGCGCAGCGCGCGGCCGACTTGCTGCAGGTACAGGCCCAGCGACTGCGTCGGGCGCAGCAGGATGGCGCCGACGATGCCGGGCACGTCGAACCCCTCGCTGATGACGTCCACGCTGGTCAGCACCTGGATGATGCCGCGGCCGAAGTCCCGCACGAGTTGCTTGCGCACGCCGCGGTCCATGGTGCCGTCGAGCTTGGCGGCCCGGAATCCCTACGAGCGGAACTGCTCGGCGACGTGGCGGTTGTCCAGGATCAGGGAGAAGTAGTAGTGGTCGCCCGGCTCCAGCGGGGTCCCCGACTCCTTGACCCGTTCCCCGAACTCCTCCTCGAAGTGCCGGTAGGCGTAGGCCGACTGGATGTTCTTCCGCGTCTTCCGCTCGTTCTGCGACACC
>JBKBHU010000083.1:0-510 GCA_046299715.1 Tepidisphaerales bacterium
CATGGTCAAGGAGGTCGGGCCGCAGTTGCCGTTGTCGTAGCCGGGCACGTCCTAGTTGGTGTTCCACTTGCTGCCGTACTGGCTGATGTACCAGTTGTTGCGGCGATCGTGGGCGTTGCCGGAAGGCGCGGGACCCGGAGCGGGTGCCGGGGCGGGCTTGTTGCCGCCGCCGGGCAGCTTGAGCACCATGCCGGGGTAGATCTTGTTGGGGTCGGACAGCTTGTCGCGGTTGAGCTCGAAGATCTCGCGCCAGCGGTTCATGTCGCCGAGCACGCGCTGGGCGATCTTGGAGAGCGAGTCCCCCTTCTGCACAGTGACGGTGCCGCCGGGCGCCTTCGGCTCGGGCTTGGGCTCGGGCTTGGGGGCGGGCTTCGGTTCGGGCTTGGGCTCAGGCTTCGGCTGCGGGGGCGCCGGCGGCATGGGCGTGGGCTGGGTGATGGGGTACTTCTTGACCAGGTCGGCGAGGATCTGATCCATGCCGGGCAAGGTGAATGCCGGGGCCTGGGGCTG
>JBKBHU010000084.1:0-507 GCA_046299715.1 Tepidisphaerales bacterium
GCCGACCCGGTCGACCGGCTGCCCTTGCAGGACTGGGGGCCGGGCAAGGGCATGAACTATGCCGAACGCAACCGCCCGGCGCAGGAAGTGATCGCCGCCTCGCTCATCCGCGCCGTTCATGCCGAGGGGCAGCTGCGCGAGGTGATGACCCAGTTCTGGCACGACCACTTCAACGTGAACGCGATGAAGGACGAGACCACGGCGTCGACCTTTCCCGCCCACGATGCCGCGCTGCGCGCCCATGCGCTGGGGAACTTCCGCGCGCTTCTGGGCGAGGTGGCGCGGTCTCCGGCGATGCTCTACTACCTCGACAACGCCGACAGCATCGCCAGCCCCGCCAACGAGAACTACGCGCGCGAGCTTCTGGAGCTGCACACGCTGGGCGCGGGCAACTATCTGAACGACCGCACCTCCGACTGGCGCAGGGTGCCGGGTGCTGTCGAGGGGCTGGCCGAGGGCTATCTCGATCTGGACGTCTACGAGGTCGCCCGCGCCTTCACCGGCTGG
>JBKBHU010000085.1:0-506 GCA_046299715.1 Tepidisphaerales bacterium
GGTGGGCCCCAGCGTCTCGCGTTCCTGCAAGCCGTCGATGGCCTGCGCCGCCGACAGCCCGTAGACCTGCGCCGCGATTTCGCCCAGTTCCTGGAACAGCCGCTTCTTCGATGTGAATTGCCCGACAACGCGGACGGCGGCGGGGGTAAGCAGTTTGGAAAGTTCCATGAGCGGGCGATGTTCCTGCGCCAGGGGGCGCGCCTTTACTTGCTGTTGCGGGGATCGATCCAGCCGATGTTGCCGTCATCCCGGCGGTACACCACGTTCACGCCCCCATGGCCTTCGTTGCGGAAAACCAGCATGCGCTGCCCCGCCAGCTCCATCTGCATCACGGCCTCGCCGACGGTGATCGAAGGGATCTTCGTCTCCATCTCGGCGATGACGATGGGCTGGAGCGTTTCGGGCTCTGCATCCTCGGCATCCTCTGGTGCGGCGAGGATATACGAGGCCGCCCCGGCGAATTCAACCGGGGTCGCGCGATGGCTGTGGTGGTTGCGGATGCGGCG
>JBKBHU010000086.1:0-506 GCA_046299715.1 Tepidisphaerales bacterium
CTATGCCAGCAGCGTGCGCGGCATCACCGCGGCGATCGCGCTGGCGAGCGGCCAGGTCGTCTGGACCCGCGACAACGGCGGCAGCAACCGCCTCGACCTGACTGCCGACGGCGTGCTGCTGGCCGACCGCGACGGCGTGCTCTGGTCGCTGGACCGGGCCAGCGGCAGCGCCCTGTGGAAGCAGGACGCCCTGCTGCGCCGCCAGCCCACCGGCCCGGTGCTGGCAGGCTCGCTGGCGGTGGTGGGCGACCTCGAAGGCTACCTGCACTGGTTCGATCCCTTCACCGGCGTGCTGCGCGCCCGCGAGCGCGTGGGCCGGGCCCGGGTCCTCGCCACGCCGCTCGCCACGCCTTCCGGCACCGTCATCGCCGTCACCGACGAAGGCCGTCTCGCGGCCTTCCGCATCGCCGAGTAAGCCTGCATGCTGCCGCTGGTCGCGCTGGTCGGTCGACCGAACGTCGGCAAGAGCACCCTGTTCAATGCGCTCACGCGCAGCCGGGACGCCC
>JBKBHU010000087.1:0-505 GCA_046299715.1 Tepidisphaerales bacterium
CTCGGCATCGGGCGGGGCGACGGCGGTACGCTCACCGTGCAGCCGGTCCAGGCGCTGCCGCCACTGCCGGGCCTGCTCGTCCAGGGCGCGTTGCTCGGCCGCCAGCACGCCAATGGCCTGCTGGACCTCGTGCACGCGCTGGCGCTGCTGGACCAGACGCGCTTGTGCCTGGCGTTGTGCACCCTCCAGCGCGGGCAGGCGCTGCGTCAGCTCCTCCAGCCGCGCGGCCAACACCTCGGCCTGCTCGGCGGCGCCGACCTCTTGCTCGTCCAGCGCCATCAGCGCCTCGGCGGCGGCCTCGGCGCGGGCGAGCTCGGCTCGGGCGGCAGCGACATCGGTCAGGACCCCGGCGGCCTTCGTCAGCCACTCGGCGCTGAACTGCGCGTGCTCGAGGGCCGGCGGGAGCTGGAAGGCTGACGCGACGAGCGACGGGAGGGCGGATGAAGCGGAGCAGCAGGCGTTTGGCCGGGGCGGTGCTGGCGGTGGGGATGGCGGCGGTGGGGCT
>JBKBHU010000088.1:0-503 GCA_046299715.1 Tepidisphaerales bacterium
GTTCCGCTTTCAGCCCAGCGAGATCGATGGACTGGAAGTGGAGGAGCTGCAGGAATGGGTGAAGCAGGCTCGGCGGCAAATCAGGGACGAAGGGCGCGCGTGATCCCCGCCAGCAGGGCCGCCAGCGGCAGCGTCACGGGCAGCGCGAGAATGCCGCCGAGCAAGGCAGACGCCAGCGGCGCGCCGGTCATCCAGATCAGCGCTGCGGGCGCAAGCCAGGACAGCAGCAGCCAGCGCAAAACGAAACCGTCATCCATGAGGGCACTGTAGCACATGGCCGGCAGTACGATCAGTCTTGGCCTGCTCATCACGGCTTCCGCAGGGGCCGCGCACGGCGTGTTGCAGTCGCTCGGGCAGAACATCGAGCGGCTCAAGATGCGCGCGGGAGCGGCCGGCGACGCGCATCGTCTGCTGGGCGAGAAGGTGGCGCTCTTGGGCCGCCAGGGCCGCACCGTCGAAGGGTTGAGCGAGAAATATCTAAAGCTGGGCCAGACCATTGAAGC
>JBKBHU010000089.1:0-502 GCA_046299715.1 Tepidisphaerales bacterium
GCCGTCATCGTTCCGCATGGCGTGCTGTTCAGGGGCGGGGCCGAGGGGCGTATCCGCCAGGCGCTGATCGAGGAGAACTTGCTCGACGCGGTGGTGGGTCTGCCCGCCAACCTGTTCACAACCACGGGCATTCCGGTGGCCATTCTGGTCTTCGACCGCTCCCGCGAACAAGGCGGCGCCAACGAGGAACGCCGCGACGTCCTGTTCATCGACGCCAGCAAGGAATTCACGCCGGGCAAGACCCAGAACGTGATGGACGAGGTGCATATCAATAAGGTGCTGGAAACCTACGCCTCGCGGGCAGAGATCGAGAAATACTCCCACCGCGCAAGCCCGGAAGAAATCGCCGAGAACGACTTCAATCTCAACATCCCCCGCTACGTCGATACCTTCGAGCCGGAAGAGGAAATCGACGTCGCCGCCCTGCAGAAGCAAATCAACACAATCGAGGCCGAGCTGGCCGAGGTGCGGGGCAAAATGGCTGGCTACCTGAAGGAGCTGG
>JBKBHU010000090.1:0-501 GCA_046299715.1 Tepidisphaerales bacterium
GGCATAGGTCTCGTCGGCGAGTGCCTCGACGAAACGCTGCATGGCCTCCTCGGCCCGCCCGTTGCGGCACAGCCAGGCGCCGTAGGCATTCAGCACCGGGCCGCTCTTTGGCGCCAGCGCAAAGGCCCGCTGCAGGTCGCGCGCCGCCTCCTCGCCGCGGCCCAGGGCCTCCAGCGCCTGGGAGCGCGCCAGGTATGCCAGGGCATTGCGCGGATCGGCGCGCACGGCGGCCGATGCCTCGGCGAGCGCCGCCTCCGCATCGCCCTGGTCGAGCAGGCCCTGGGCGGCATTGATCGAGCGCTGCGCCACGGCCGAGCCGCTGGCCCGGGAGGGAGCCGGGGTCGAGGCGCAGCCGGCCAGCGCCAGCGGCAGGAGGGCGAGGAGCACGACGGTGAGCCGGAGCTCAGGCCGCCGCATCGGCGCCTCCCTCGAGCCGGCGGCGGAACTCCGCCTGCCGCCGTGTCCGGTCCATCACCTGCCCCTTGAGCTGCCCGCAGGCAG
>JBKBHU010000091.1:0-500 GCA_046299715.1 Tepidisphaerales bacterium
GAGGAGCCGGAGGAGACCCCGGCGCCTCGCGGCGGCGAGGCCGGCTCGATGGGGCCCGCGCTGCCGCATTGATGCGAGTCGCGCCCGCGGGGGCGCATCGCAAAGCCCCGGCGAAGGCCGCTTCGCCGGGGCCGGCCTGTGGAAAACCCTGGCCCCCGTTGCATTCCTGCCGCATCGCGTCGCGAAACTGGCGGTTTTCCGCCGCGAATCGGGCGGTCTCTCGTTGACGCTGGAAAATCCGCGCTCCTACTCTCCGCGCCGACCCGGTCGGACGACTCGCCGGCCTGTCATCCGCGGATCAACGGAGGGATACCCCAGTGAACAAGCAGGACCTGATTGCCGCCGTCGCCGAGGCGGCCGATCTGCCGAAGGCCAAGGCCGGCGACGTCGTGGACGCCGTCTTCGAGGCGATCCAGAAGTCGCTCAAGAAGAAGCAGGAAGTCCGCCTGGTCGGCTTCGGCACCTTCTCGACCTCCAAGCGCAAGGCCGGCAAGGGCCGC